>NZ_CP014862.1:0-1200000 GCF_002214585.1 Thermococcus profundus | reverse complement strand
GAGAGACCAGCCCCAAGAAGCGCGGGCTTTAGGCCGTCGGATAGGGCTATGGTGGTCAATCCCAGCCCAAAGAGAATGCTCCCAGCGGAGTACGTCTTTACTCTGCCGTATCTGTCGGCAAAGCCTCCCGTCGGGAAGTCCGTGAGGAGCTGCGTGAGTTCAGAAACGCTTTGGACTAAACCTATCTCAGAAAAGCTCAAGCCGATTGCTTTAAGCCAGAGGCTCAAGTACGGCCCGAGGGTCGCCGAGCTTAGAGAACTCACCAGCGCCGTTGCTGTGTAGCCCCATTTCAGACCACGCTCCCCTCTTTCGATGGACGATAGGCATCACCCACGTACAGGAATGGGCAGGGGTTTAAAAATTTTAGGGTCGCTTGATGGCGACGAGCCAGTACCTCCCCTCTTTCGGCTTCAGCCCGCGATGCATGTTCCCGTAAATTCTGACCTCACTGAAGTACTTCTCTGCCAAAAGCCTCATCTCCCTCGGCGTATAGATGTTGAGCTCATCGTCCACAAAGACTGCCCTGATGCTTCTGTCCGGTTTGATGATCTGAACAAGCCTCTTGAAGTGTAGCTTTTGGAACGCTGGCTCTACCTCCCGCCAGTCCGTAATTATCAGCCTCTCATCCCCCTTCTTTTCGTCCCATACTGTTGGCCCGTTGCTTCCCCCGTAGAACCCGCATGGAAAATCAGCTACGAAGACTCCTCCCGGCCTGAGCGCACTCTTCACAGAATTAAATAACTGTTGAATTACGGAATCATTGAAATAGGTAATTGATGAGAAGAACATCGTGACGGCGTCGAACTCGTTCTCGAAGTTGATATCGAGGGCATCGCCCTGAATGAACCTGACGTTCAGCCCTCGAACCTTCGCCTTCTCCTTCGCTACCGTCAGCATCTCCTCGTGGAGGTCCAAACCCACAACCTCGTAGCCCCTCATGGCAAGTTCAAGGGTCGGGACGCCCGTGCCGCAGGCGAGGTCGAGAACCCGTTTGATTTCCCTCTCCGCGTCCTCTCTAAAGATCTCCTCCACGAAGTCTATCTCGCCCTTAACCCTCTCGACCCTCTCCCCGTAGATCGTGTCGTAGTACTCGGCGAGAACTGTGTAGAGCTCGTGTATACAGACCACCAAATTGTGAGAAAAACATCATAATTGAATTTGTTTTGGCACGAAGCCGGTCGCGGTCTAAAAAGAGCAGGGGAAAACAGGAGAAGTCACTTCCTCTCGTACAGCCCCACGACTTCCCCCCACGCTAGCACGTGCCCTTCCATCGCCTTTTCCAGTTCGCTCCTGCTGGAACCGCCCTTCAGGTGCAGTTCGGTGTCTAATGCGTAGACCTTGAAGTGGTAGTGGTGAACTCCGTGTCCCCTCGGCGGGCAGGGGCCGTTGTAGCCGATCTTCCCGAAGTCGTTCTTTCCCTGGGTAGCACGGATCGGCTCGTTAATCGCTTTCTCTTTGGGCACTCCCATGGGAATCTCACCGGTTGGGGGTATGTTCCAGGCTATCCAGTGGGTAAACGTTCCTCCCGGGGCGTCGGGGTCGTCCACGATGAGGACGAGTGATTTAGTCTCCGGGGGAAGCTTTCCGATGTAGATGGGCGGGTTAATGTCATCCCCCTCACAGGTGTACTCCTTCGGTATGAACTCCCCGTCGTGGAAGACGGAGCCTACCTCGAGGGTCTTTTCCATCTTCTCACCTCCTCCTGAGAGGCATCCGGAAGCGACAACCAGTAGAGCAAGCAGCAGCGGAAGCACGCCCCTCATGATTTTGGTTACGCTGTTGGGAGTAAAAAGGTTTTTGGGAGAAAGCACCGAAATTTCTGCGGTGATGGTATGGAGCTGGCCGGAAAAGTTGCCCTAGTTACTGGGGCCTCTAGGGGGATTGGGAGGGCAATAGCGGTGGCACTTGCGAAGAAGGGGGTGAAGGTGGCCATAAACTACGCTCGCGACGAGGGTGGGGCAAGGGAGACCGAGAGGCTCTGCAGGGAGGCTGGGGCAGAGGCAATGGTTGTGAAGGCCGACGTCAGGAGCCGGGAGGAAGTAAAGGCCATGGTGGAGAAAGTCGTTGACCGCTTCGGGGGAATAGACATCCTCGTCAACAACGCTGGAATCCTCGGAAGGGCGCTAACGCCGATGGAGGTTACCGATGAAGACTGGGATGCAGTCCTTGGGGTCAACCTTAAGGGGGCCTTCATAGTTACCCAGGAAGTCCTCAGGTACATGAAGAAGGGCAAGATTGTGAACATAGCCTCTATAGCAGGCAAGGACGGCGGAACCGTCGGGCCGCACTACGCGGCCTCGAAGGGCGGGCTGATAGCTCTCACCTTCAACCTCGCGAGGCACCTCGCCCCGAACATACTCGTCAACGCTGTTGCACCCGGCCCGGTCGATACTGGGCTGATAAGCCCGGAGATAAAGGAGAAGCTCAGGAAGCTTTCTCTGACCGGTGAGATAGCGAAGCCAGAGGACATAGCCCACGCTGTTATCTTCCTCCTCGAAAACGACCACGTTACCGGAGAGGTGGTAGACGTCAACGGCGGCAGGCTGATGGATTGAGGAAACGTTTTAACCTTTCCCTCCCTACTCTTTTCTGTGGCAAAAATGCGGGTGGTATGGGAGAGGGAAATCCCAGCGGAGAGGATAAGGGTCTCACCAAGGCCGGTGTGGAAGTGCCGGGCATGCCCGATGTACGGGAAGAGACCGAGCTGTCCGCCGTATGCTCCTGACTGGAAAGAAGCTAAAGAGTGGGTGCAGTCTTTCAGGAAAGCCCTCCTCGTGAAGTTTGAGATTGATATGAAGGACTTCGAAAACGAGAAGAGAAAGGTCCTTCTGTGGCTTCTGAAGAGGGAGGCCGAGCTATTCAGGGACGGGAAGCTCTATGCGATGGCACTCTTTCCCGGCAACTGCAACCTCTGCGACGACTGCCCATTCGAAAGGGGTGAGCCCTGCAGGATGCCGGAGAAGGTGAGGCCGAGCATAGACGCCATCGGGATTGAGGTAAGCTCGCTGGTTGAGATCGACTTCTCCGAAAGCGTCCTCTACGGGATGGTGATGGTGGAATGAGCGTCCACATAGCCCTTCTCGGAAGAACGCCCTGGGCGCTGGTGAACACCTACTACGCCTCCGTCATGGGGGGCGAGAGGCCGAGGGAGGTCTACATTGTGACCGAGAGGAGGTATTCGCACAACCTCCCCAAGATAACCGAGGCGGTAAAGGAAATCTCGAATGCCTACGGATTCTCCCCCGAGGTGGGAACCCTCGTCATACCTGACGACGATTTCAGAGAGGCCGACCGGGTTCTCAAGAACCTGTTCTCGGAGCTGAAGGAGGAAGATGGCGACATAGTCCTGAACATGACCTCCGGAAGGAAGGCTTTGGTGGCCGCCGCGATAATTCACAGCAGGGAGTCAAAAGTCAAGGAAATACTCTACATGGCCCTCCTCGACGTCCAGTTCCCGAATAGACCATATATGATGCTTCCCAAGCACATGCAGGTGCTCAAGAACTTCCTGGGTGAGGAGAATGACCGATGATGTCGTCATCGAGAAGCCCGAGCTTCAGATACTAGTCAACCTCCTCCAAGAGATGGGCGAAGTCCGCGTTTCCTTTCCCATTTATGATGCTCTCCTCTTCACGGCTAAGCCCTCCGAGAGGGGCTACACCGTCCAGGTGAAGGCCGAGAAGAGGGACTTCCGCGTGAGGCATCCCGAACTGCCCACATACTCGGACTTCTATGAGGCTTTCATCTCCTCAGGCGTAATAACCTACGACAACATAGAGAGCTTTGAGAGGATGCTTGAACTATACCGGGTTCTCAAAAAGGGCGTCGTCTTTGCCCCCGATACTAACGTCTTCTACCACCGCTTTATATCGAACTACCATCCCCTTGACGGCTATCAGATTGCCATCGCCGAGGACGTGAAGAACGAGATAGAGGGGGCCATGAACTACAAGTACCGCTCAAACTACCTCCACGAAATTATGGAGACCGTCAGGAACGGGCACCTCCTTAGGGAGCTGAGCAACAGGAGGACGAAGAAATCGAGGAAGGCGGCGTACATAGCCCTTAAGGAGTTCGAAGCGCTGAGGGACAGGCTGATAATCGTTGAGCGCTATGGGGAAGGCCACAACAACGATGAGCTGATAGTTAAGACCCTCAAGCACTACGACGAGATGAGCCCGTCCTTGGTTGTTTTCCTGACAGCAGATCTAGCGATAACGGACGTCGCCAGAATGGAGGGACTGGAGTACTTCTATTTCGAGTATCCAACGGCAAAGCTCGGAACCCACGAAGTTTCGGCCTACCAGCTCAGGACGCTCATCTTCAACCTAGCCGCAGTCTTTGGCCTTATCGAGGTAAACGGGACGCTGGTCTACGGGGAGTTCGGGGGAAAGAGGAGGCTGAACGAGCTTAAACTGATATTCCGGGACAGTGACATCCGGAGAGAGTTCCTCTTCCACCTTGACCTCTGCAGGAGGCTGGAAAAGATAATGGGAGATTGAGTGGCCTTCAGGCTTCAATGAGCCTGTGCACCCTCTCGACGACTTCCTCCGCGTTCCCCCCAAAGACCAGCACCATCGGCTCCTTCCCCCAGTCGCCGAGGTGGTAAACCACGTCGGGCTTCTCCCCGAGCCTCCTCACGGCGCTCTCGATGCCCCACTCCATTGTACCTCTCTCAGCCCTCTTTACTTCCTCCGGCTCCTCCCTCCGGTCATAGAAGGAAACTTTGAGCCCGAGCTTCTCTGCCCTCTCAACTAGCTCCTCTGAATAACGGAGGTTTATTACGGCCCTAACTTCGGGATAGAACTCCCTCATCTTTAGGAGGGCCCTCCTCAGGTGGTCGCTGGCGTTAAGCTCAACCAGCCCCACTGGCCTTATCGTTTTGCCGTAGCGGACGATTCTTCCCTTAACCGCGAAGACTTCGTTGAAGTCCGTTGCCAGGGCGAAGTTCGTGCCGACTTCAGCGATGTATCTGTTTAAAAGCTCGCCGGTTTTCACAAGCTTATCTACGGCAGTTTCAAGCTCTCTCATTGCTTTCCATCTCTGGGCGTCTCTCTGGAGCTCCCAGAGCGGGTTGACGGCCTTTCCCTCCCTATTTGAAAACATTATCGCCCCCTCGACGAAGCGCTTGGCCATCTCGACTGCCCTTGGAAGCTCTAAGCCTTTGGCTATGAAAGTTGCTAATGCTGAGGAGAAGGCACAGCCGGTTCCATGCGTAAAGCCTTTAACACTCTCCCCAGGGAACTCAAAATCTCGCCCATCCCAGTAGAGGACGTCGGTGAAGTTCAGGTGTCCGCCTTTGATAACTGCCGCCTCGGCATCCAGCTCTTCCACGAGAACCCTCACGGCTTTTTTCATATCCCCTACCGAGCTTATTTTAACTCCCGTCAGAGCCTCCGCCTCGGGGACGTTCGGCGTGACTATGGAGCCCGGAACGAGCTTTTTCTTCAACACATCCACATCTTCGGGACTCAAAAACTGGAAGCCCGATGAGGAGGCTATAACCGGATCGAGAACCCTCGTCAGTCCCTTCGTCTCCTCTGCCACAACGTCTATCGCACCGCCGTGGAGGAGGCCAATTTTAACGGCCGTGACATCAAAGACCTCCCTGACAGCCCTTACCTGCTCCCCGATGACTTCTGGCGGAACTGGAAATATGCCCCTGACTTCCTTGGGGTTCTGATATGTTATGGCGGAAATCACTGGAAGCGGGTGCTCGTTCAAAGCTGAAACAGTTTCGATGTCCGCCTTAAGCCCAGCCCCTCCACCAGTATCAAGGCCAGCTATGATAAGCACGGCCATTTCCATCACTTTCCAAGCTTCTGGAGGATTTCAAGGGCCGCCTTCCTTCCGCTCAGGAGCATTCCGCCAAATATCGGGCCCATCCTCGGTGCACCAGCCAGAGCGTTCGCTGCCATTCCCGTTGCATATAACCCTGGGAAGACTTCCCTCGTGTGCTCTACGGTGAGCTCCTCGCCCTTCTCCGCCCACATCGGTCCCTCCCCGGGTATGGCCTTTATCAGCCCGCGCTTGAGGAGGTGCTGACTTATTTGCGCTCCATGACCCGTTGAATCAACCACAAAGCGAGCCTCAACAGTCAGAGGATCAACATGAAGGCCCGTCATCATAACTGGAGTCCAGTTTATAACCAGTCCAGAGACCCTGCCGTCCTTAACGAGGAGGTCTTCCACCTCAATCATGTTGAATACCTTAACACCAGCCTTCACCGTCCTGCTCGCTAGTGTCGAGGCGAGCTCTATCGCATCGAGAACGTAGAGTCCGTTTCCAGCCGGCCTGTAGTCAACTCCAAACTCGTCGAGTATTTCCCTCGCGCTCTCCTGGACGACGACGCGATTGAAGCCCATAGCTCCTCCCCAGATTCCACCTCCTATGGAGAGCTTCTTCTCGAAGATGGCCACCTTCGCGCCGCCCTTGGCGAGGTAATAACCCGCGACCACCCCAGATGGGCCGGCTCCGACTACGGCAACGTCGAGCTGGAGGTTCCCGAGAAGGTCGTTGAAATACGCTTCAACTATCGCCCTGCTTATCTCTACCTCCCTCATGACCACCACCTAAAACCTTTTAAACCGCACTCAAAACTAAGTTTTGAAATTTAAAAACTTTGTTATAAACTGGTTTTAAAACCGGGTGATGGACATGACCCAGCTTGAGGAAGCCAGAAAGGGAATCATAACGGAGGAAATGGAGTTCATATCTGAGAGGGAGGGAATCGACGCTGAGAAGCTGAGGAGGAACGTCGCTAAAGGCCACACCGTCATCTTCCGCAACGTCCGCCACGACTGGGTTAAGCCCGTGGCAGTGGGTAAAGGAGTTAGGGTTAAGGTGAACGCGAACATAGGCACCTCGAGGGACATCGTTGACGTTAAGGCCGAGATAGAGAAGGCAAAGGTAGCTGTGAAATACGGCGCCGACACGATAATGGACCTCTCCACAGGAGGCGACCTCGACGAGATAAGGAGGACCATAATGCACGCCGTTGATGTTCCCATTGGTACCGTCCCCATCTACCAGGCCGCGGAGGAGATGCTCGCTAAAGGCAAGGCCATCATAGAGATGACCGAGGAGGACATGTGGAAGGCCGTTGAGAAGCACTTCAGGGACGGAGTGGACTACACGACCATCCACGTCGGCGTTACAAAAGAGGTCGTCGAGAAGATGAAGAGAACTAAGAGAACCGTCGGTATGGTCTCGCGCGGTGGGACTTTTTTGGCCGCTTGGATACTCCACTGGGGCGAGGAAAACCCGTTTTACAAGGACTACGACTACCTTCTTGAGCTGGCCAAGGAGTACGATGTTGTTCTGAGCCTTGGCGACGGACTTAGGCCCGGTGGCCTTCCTGACGCTGGAGACGAGCTCCAGATGGCCGAACTTTACACCCTCGGAAGGCTCGTGAGGAGAGCTAGAGAGGCTGGAGTCCAGACGATGGTCGAAGGGCCGGGCCACGTCCCCATAGATCAGATAGCGGCCCAGGTAAAGCTGGCTAAAGTTGCAACGGACAACGCGCCCTTCTACGTGCTCGGGCCGATAGTTACTGACATCTTCCCTGGCTACGATCACATAACGGCCGCGATAGGTGGGGCAATAGCGGCCCTCAACGGAGCTGACTTCCTCTGCTACGTGACTCCTGCTGAACACCTCGGCCTTCCAGATGTGGAGCACGTTAGGCAGGGCGTAATAGCGGCGAAGATAGCGGCCCACGCGGTCAATCTAACCCGCTTCGAGGCCGACTTCAGGAAGGACTACCTTATGGCGCTGGCGAGGGGGAAGCTCAACTGGGCCAGGCAGTACGAGCTCTCAATGGACAAGGAGCGGTTCATCGAGATAAGGAAGGAGAGGCCGACTAAGACCGAGGCCTGCTCGATGTGCGGCGACCTCTGCGCGATAAAGCTCATCAACGACATGCTCGCGGGTGAGCGGGAGTGAGGCCCATCTACCGCGGAAAGACTAAGGATGTGTACGAGGACGGCCCTTACCTCGTCTTCTACTTCAAGGACTCGATACTCGGTGAGGGAGGAAGGGAGGACACCGGCGGCAACGAGGTTGTGGGCGAGAGAAAGGGCAAGGGAAGTGCAGTCCTCGATGAAACCGAGTTCTTCTTCGGCTTGCTTGAGAAGAAGGGGATAAAGACGCACTTCGTTGAGCGGATTGGCGGGAGGAGGGCGCGCTTCCTGAGAGCGGAGAGGATACCGCTCGAGGTCATCTACCGCGAATTAGCCTACGGGAGCTTCCTGAGGAGATACAGGGGCTGGGTGGAGGAGCTGAAGCCGCTCGGGATAGTGGAGTTCACCCTGAAGGACGACTCCCTCAAGGACCCGCTGATAACAGAGGAAGCCACAGTAAAGCTGGGGATAGCAGGGAAAGAGGAAGTCAAGGAGATGAAGGAGACAACGCTTAAGGTCGCCGAGATCCTGAGGAGCTTTTTCTCTTCTAAAGGCCTCCAGCTCGTTGATTTCAAGCTGGAGTTCGGCCGGAGAAACGGTGAGCTTATCCTAATAGACGAACTGAGCGGCGACACGATGCGTGTTATGAAAGATGGAAAGCTCCTGAGCCAAGAGGAGCTTAGGGAGGTGATAGCGTGATAGTCTCGACCATAGCTTCCCACTCCTCGCTTCAGATACTCCTGGGGGCGAAGAAAGAAGGATTTAAGACGAGGCTCTACGTTTCTCCCAAGAGAAGGGCTTTCTACTCTTCACTTCCGATTGTTGATGATCTCGTAGTTACAGAGGACATGAGCGCCATCCTGAACGACGATGGCATCGTTGTTCCTCACGGCTCCTTCGTTGCTTACCTCGGCCTGGAGGCGATAGAAAAGGCCAAAGCGAAGTTCTTTGGCAACAGGCACTTCCTCAAGTGGGAGACGACCTTTGAGCTTCAGGATAGGGCCCTTGACAGAGCTGGTATTCCAAGGGTAGAGGTTGTTGAGCTGGAGGAGGTTAAGTCGGACGAACTTTACTTCGTCAGAATCGAGGGACCTAGGGGAGGGAGCGGCCACTTTATAGCTAGGGGAAGCGAGCTTGAGGAGAGAATTTCAACGCTTGAAGAACCCTACAGAATCGAGCGCTTCATTCCGGGCGTTTATCTCTACGTCCACTTCTTCTACTCGCCCATCCTGGAGAGGCTTGAGCTCCTCGGCGTTGACGAGAGAGTTTTAATAGCGGACGGAAACGCCCGCTGGCCGGTGAAGCCTCTTCCCTACACGATATCCGGCAACAGGGCGGTAGCCCTTAGAGAGTCGCTACTTCCGAAGCTCTACGACTACGGAACGGCCTTCGTCGAGGCCATGAGGGAGCTTGAACCGTCGGGAGTTATCGGTCCGTTCGCCCTCCATTTCGCCTACGACGGCTCTTTCAGGGCGATAGGTATAGCCTCCCGCATAGACGGTGGAAGCAACGCCGACCACTGGTACTCGGAGCTTTACTGGGGCGAGAGGCTCAGCATGGGGCGAAGGATTGCGAGGGAGCTCAGGCTTGCCGAAGAGGAGGACAGGCTTGGGGAGGTGGTAACTTGAGGTACGTGGGGAGAACGCTCGGAATAGGGCTGAACATGGGGAAACCCTTCGCCTTCTACCTCCTCTGCTCCCGCTCCTTCCCGAACAGAAAAGCCGCGAGGAAGGGGAATGCCGCCTACATAATCAACCAGACCGAGACTGATAACCCCTACGTAAGCTACCCCGTTGTAAGGCTGACGAGAGAGTACGCGGTCGTCACCAACGGCCTCCACACGGACTTTATCGCTCAGGCCCTCGAGTGGGAGAGGCCGAGGAAGGCCCTCGTTCACGTCCTGGATGCGCTTGACTACGAGAGAGATAGCTACAACACTCCGAGGATAGCTGGGATAATCCAGCGCGGGGAAAGAAGGGGATGGCTGGGCTTTGCCGGCAGGGAAGAGTTCTGGGTGAGGGAGATTGAGCTCGAAGAAGGAAAAGCTTTCCTGACGGCGACCTACAACGTTGACGGCTTTCAGGAGGTAGAGATGAGCTTCTCAACGGCCAGGGAGCTGGCGGAGAGGGCTATGAGACTTCCCTTTGAGAACAGGGTGCTGGCGATTGGTGTGGTGGAAAGGAAAGAGGAATGGGAGCTTGGAACGGCTGAGTAGCTAACCAAATGCCGCTTCAAGCTCCTCGTCGATTTCTTCGACCTCAGTCATGACGCTGACGGCCACCATAACGAGGGCAGAAACAACCGCCCCGCTCACGTAGATGTACTCCCAGTACGGGAAGTTCAGGACTCCCGCCGCTCCGAGCACCGCCACCAGAGACCCGGCGACCATTCCTGCCAAAGCCCCTTCCTTGGTTACCCTCTTCCAGTAGAGGCCGAGCACCAGCGGGACGAAGACGCCGGAGGTGTAGACGTCGTAGGAGTATATGAGGAGCTCCACAATCCCCTGGATCGCCAGTGCCGCCCCCAGCGACAGCAGCCCGACCACTATCGTGGTGAGCATCGAGAGCCTCAGGAGCTTCTTCTCGTCGCCGGCTTTTCCTACCAGCCCCTCGTAGAAGTCCTTGACTATGTGCGAGGTCGCCGCTGAGAGCAGCGAGTCCGCGGTGCTCATAATGGCCGCAAGTACCGCCGCCACGAATATCGCTCCCACGGTGCCGCCGAAGACCGAAATGACCAGCATCGGGACTGCCGTCTTCGGCGAGTCTATCACCGTCCCGGGGTTGCCGGAAAGGGCTATGGCCAGCATCCCCGCGAGGGCAGGGAGCACTGAGAGTGCCATGAGCAGGATTCCCGCGTACACCGCGCCTTTCCTGGCCGTCCTCTCGTCTTTCGCCGCGAAGAGCCTCTGGTAAAAGTCCTGGCCGATGAGGGTGTACATGACCGTCGCTATCAGCGTCAGTGCCAGCAGTGACGGGCCGAGCGAGGTGAAGCTGAAGTACTGTCCCGCCGGCTGCGGGAGTCCGCTTATCCCGTCCAGTGCCCTCTTCAGTCCCGAGACGCCCCCGACCTTAATCAGGCCCAGGATTACCGCCACGAGTATTCCTATGCTCCCGATTATGATCTGGATGAAGTCCGTTAAGGCCACCGCCCACAGTCCCGAGAGTGCGGTGTAGGCTATGAACACGAGCGTCGCGAACACCGCCCCCGCAGTTCCAGGAAGGCCTATCGCCTCGAAGACCGCCGAAGCTGCCCATACCTGCGCCCCTAGAATGCCAACGAGCGCCAGCAGAGACAGCGTCGCCGCGAGCAGGCGGATCGCTTTGCTCTTGTAGCGCATCTCAAGGACTTCGGGGACAGTGTAGCGGGCGAGAAGGCGCATTGGCCGCGCAAGGGTCAGTCCGAGAATCAGAAGCCCGAGACCGCAGGCGAAGCCGTACCAGATGCCGCCTAACCCGTAGGTCGCTCCCCAGCTAGCTCCGCCCAGGATGAAAGCCACCACCATAGTGGGTGGCTGCGAGGGTACCCACCGTAAGTCCCAGTCCCAGCCTCCTTCCAGCAAGGAGGAAGTCGGCCGAGGTCTTGACGTACTTCCGCGCGTACGCTGAAACCCCTAGCATCGCTACCATGTAAATCCCTATTGTCGTCCATATCACGTCCATGGTCGACACCCCAAGTGTGTCGGCGGAAGAACTCGAGGGGGCTTATATCTTTTTCCGAAGAGATTTCAGAAAAGCGATGAAAAATGGAAACTTTGGAGAGGCATTTCCGTCATTCTGCCGAAAAGGGGGCTTATCCTTTCAATTTCCTCATCAGGTTTGCCATCTCCAAAGCGGCCATCGCGTACTCGAAGCCCTTGTTGCTCTTAACTCCAGCCCTGTTGAAGCCCTGAAGCTCGTCCTCGACTGTTATTACGCCGAAGATAACAGGAACTCCGCTCTGGAGGGAGACACTGGCGACTCCCTTGGCGACCTCGTTGGCAACCAGATCGAAGTGCTTCGTTTCTCCCCTGACGACTGCTCCCAGCGTGAGAACCGCGTCGTACTTTCCGCTCTCGGCGAGCTTTTTGGCAACAAGCGGTATCTCGAAACTTCCGGGCACCTTTACGACATCAACCTCCTCAACTCCGTGCCTCTCGAAACAGTCGAGTGCGCCGCTGAGGAGCTCGTCAGTCAGGAGATCGTTAAACCTGGCGACGACAATGCCGATCTTTACCCCTTCACCCTTAAATTCTCCTTCAACGATCCGAACGTCCATACCGTTCACCCCTCTCCAAATCTCCGTTGTGCATTTATGCCGTCAAATAATTGAACGGGGTATCAGACCTCGAAGGGAAGCTTGTGGCCGAGCTTCTCGGCCTTGACTTTAAGATACATCCTGTTGTACTCCGTGACCTCACCAGGGGCCGGAACAGTCTCCACAACCTCTATCCCAAACTCCTCAAGGGCCTGTGCCTTCCGGGGATTGTTGGTTATCAGCCTAACCTTCGAGACTCCCAGCGCGCGGAGCATCTGGAATGCCGCCTCGTAGGTTCTCTCGTCCTCTGCATGTCCTAGGGCTTTATTGGCTTCGACTGTGTCTAGACCTCTGTCCTGAAGCTCGTAGGCCTTTATCTTCTCCTTCAGGCCGATCCCCCTGCCTTCCTGATCCATGTAGAGGAGTATTCCCCCCTCTTGCGATATCATTCTGAGGGCGTTGGCGAGCTGGCTGCCGCAGTCGCACTTGAGTGACGTCAGGGTGTCCCCGGTCAGGCACTTGGAGTGAACCCTGACGAGCGGAACTTCCCCGTAGGGCTCCTTGACGATGGCGACATGTTCTTTAAAGTCGAGCTCGTTGTCGAATGCTATTATCCTGAATTCTCCATAGTGAGTTGGTAGCCTCGCGTTGGCGTAAATCCTCATCAGCTGCTTCCTCTTGACGAACTCCTTCCAGACGTCGTCTGTGGTGAGGACGGGAAGACCGTGCTCCTCTGCTAGTTTTAGGGCGTACTCCCTGTTGTGAGAGTCCCCCTCCTCGTCGAGAATTTCAACGATAAGGGCGTACCTCTTGAAGCCGAGTATCTCCATAAGCTCGAGGGAGCTCTCGGTGTGCCCCCTCCTCCTGTTGAGGCCTATCCCGCCGAGGAGGTGGAGGTGGCCAGGATAGCGGAAGGCCTCAACACCAAGCCCTTCTGCAACCTTTCTAGCTGTTAAAGCCCTTTCCTCCGCAGTTATGCCCGTGAAGGTTTCCTTATAGTCAACTGGAACCAGAAAGTTCGTCTCTCCCTCCTTGCTCGGAAGCGGGAAGAAGCCCTTCTTTAAGGCTTCGTCCATGTCCATCGTAAGGCAGAGGAGGCCTTTCATGGAGAGCATAAAGTTGACGACCTCCGGAGAGGCTATCTCGGCCGGATAAATCAAATCTGCCTCAAACTCCCTTCTGTCGTCGATGAGAACAACGGGCTTTCCCTCAAGAACTGCGTTTTTGATTGAGTCCCAGTTCATTTCTCATTCCCCTGTCACAAATTTGTTCCACATCTTTTAAAAATTTGTTCTAAAAATGGAACTAAAAACGGGCTAGCGCTCAAGTATCCTCTTCACATATCTCGCTAGAACATCTATCTCGTAGTTGACCTTTTCGCCCGGCTTCAGGAGGTCGAGGTTCGTCTTTTCAAGGGTGTAGGGGATGACCTGGATCCAAAAGCGGCTTACCTCAACCCTCGCAACGGTTAAGGAAACACCGTTTAGGGCTATGGAACCCTTTTCCGCAACCCCCCACTTCTCCTTCGGCATCTCAAAGGCCATCCAGGTCGTGTTTCCGCTCCTCCTCTTTGTCACGAACCTTATCGTCCCGTCAACGTGGCCAGTAACTATGTGTCCATCGAAGCGGCCGCTGGCTGGCATGGCCCTTTCAAGGTTGACAACCCTGGCCTCCCTCAGGTTCGTCCTCGCGAGGGTTTCCTCACCAACGTCGAAGACTGCAGTTTTTCCGTCAAAGGAAACAACAGTCAAGCAAGCCCCGTTTACAGCCACGCTGTCCCCTTCCTTCACATCGAAGGGGAGCTCAACGTAGAGTTTCCCAGCGGAGTAGCGGGCCCTTCCGGTTCCCTCAACTATCCCCGTGAACATTCCTATCACCCGGATAAGCGGTGACGAGGAAGCTCTCACCCAGCCTCTCGATTGACTCGATTCTCAGCAGGGGGGCCTCGTTGGCGTCGCTGACTTTTAGGCACTCGAAGGGCTTTATCCCGTTGCCAAAGAGCTTAGGCCCGTAGAAAAGGTAGAACTTATCAGCTAAAGGCAGGAACCCGCAGGCTATCCTGCCGCCCTCTATCAGGACGCTGTCTATCCCGAGCTCGCCGAGCTTCTTCAGAATCTCCGCTGGTTCAGTTATCGAGTAGGCCTCGGCTATCCCCTCGAACTTCTCTGGCATCTCTGTGAAGAAAATAACCCTCCCGTCCTCGAAGAGACGGAACTTTCTTCCATTGCTTACTTCGTCCGCTATCCTGCCCGACCGGTCAAGGATCACTTTAACCTTCTCAGGGCAGTTCTCAAGCCGGCAGTTGAGCCTTGGGTTGTCGGCTAGGACCGTTCCCGAACCTACCATTATTGCCATGTGCTTCCTCCTGAGCTTCTGTACCCTATGGCGGGCTTTTTCTCCTGTTATCCACTGGGAGGAACCTGTTTGAGTGGCTATGAATCCATCGAGCGTGAGGGCAAGCTTTATCGAGACGAAGGGCAGTTTGGTGGTTATGTACTTGAGAAAAATCTCGTTGAGCTTTCTGGCTTCCTCCTCTAAAAGCCCCACCTCGACCTCTATACCTGCCTTTCTCATCTTCTCTATTCCCTGGCCAGCGACGAGCGGGTTCGGGTCCTCCATTGCTACAACAACTCTCTCAAAGCCCTCTCTGATTATCCTGTCGGCGCAGGGCGGCTGCTTCCCCCAGTGGGAGCAGGGTTCTAGGGTTACGTACATCGTCGCCCCTCTGACATCGTGGCCTTTGGCCTTTGCGTCCTCTATGGCGTTTACCTCGGCGTGCTTCTCACCGAACTTCCTGTGCCAGCCGACGCCTATTATCTCTCCGTTCTTGACTATAACGGCTCCAACCATTGGATTCGGGTTCACCCAGCCCTCTCCTCGCTTCGCCAGCTCAAGGGCGAGCCTCATGAACTTCTCGTCTTCGCTTCTCATGCTCAAAAATTTGTTCCTTTTCTTATAAGATTTTGTTCTAAAACTGGAACCTAAATCCCCGAAAAATGGTACTTCCGGATCCCATAATGATGCCGTTAGACAAACCGAAAGCTTTATATATTCGAACCACATTGGTTTATAGTGAAGACGACACAGGAAAAAGGAAGAGGTGATGTAAGATGGTCGTCATAGGAGAAAAGTTCCCAGAGGTTGAGGTCAAGACCACCCACGGAGTGATAAAGCTCCCGGACTACTTCGCCGAGCAGGGCAAGTGGTTCGTTCTCTTCAGCCACCCGGCTGACTTCACCCCGGTCTGTACGACCGAGTTCTACGGCATGCAGAAGAGGGTTGACCAGTTCAGGGAGCTCGGCGTTGAGCCCATCGGACTCAGCGTTGACCAGGTCTTCAGCCACATCAAGTGGATGGAGTGGATCAAGGAGAACCTCGGCGAGGAGATAACCTTCCCGATCATCGCCGACGACAGGGGCGACCTTGCAGAGAAGCTCGGGATGATACCCAGCGGTGCCACCATAACCGCCAGGGCAGTCTTCGTCGTCGACGACAAGGGCGTCATAAGGGCCATCGTCTACTACCCGGCCGAGGTCGGCAGGGACTGGGACGAGATACTCCGCCTTGTCAAGGCCCTCAAGATCAGCGACGAGAAGGGCGTCGCCCTTCCGCACAAGTGGCCCAACAACGAGCTTATCGGCGACAAGGTTATCGTTCCACCTGCCAGCAACCTCGAGGAGAAGAAGGCCAGGGAAGAGGCCAAGGCCAAGGGCGAGATCGAGTGCTACGACTGGTGGTTCTGCTACAAGAAGCTCGAGTGATCCCATCCTTTCTTTTTGGACGTTTCTGTTTTTGAAGTGCTCAATTCTGTCCCCGACCTTTTGTTTAGGAAACGATCTTGGGAGGAGGTTTTATAGCACTTGAGCTCGCGGGGAACATAGCTAAAGCAGGTTACAGAGTCAGGCTCGTTCACAGAGGGGGAAGCCTTCTCAGACTGGACGACAAACTCACGGGGATCCTTCGGGAGAAACTTGAGGAATCCGGCGTCGAGTTTTATCTCAACACAAACGTTCTGAGTGCAGATGAAAAGGGCCTGGACACCGATAAAGGGCATATCGCAGACGCACTCAAGGTATGTACCTTTAGGATAGTCCCCAACAAGGAGCTCGCAGTTAGAAGCGGAATACACGCAGGACGGGGAATCCTCATAGATGAGCGTTTCAGGACGTCTGCGAAGGACGTCTATGCGATAGGGGACTGTGCGGAGTACGGTGGAACAATCTGCGGCACCGCAAAATGTGCAACCGGCCATGCTGGCGTTCTGGCCAACCTTCTGGTTGGAAAGGAGGACAGTTATGACTTCACCTTCCGCTCGGCCCTCTTTAAGTTCGGTGATCTCCCCCTGGCAATCATTGGAAAAACCCGTGGGGAGGGCCGCTGGTTAGATGAGGGAGTCAAAGTTTTCACGGACGAGGAAAGGGTCGTTGGCGCCGTCGTTATCGGCAACCCGAGGCGGGCGTTCGAGATCGAGAAGAGAATACGGGAGGGCGTTGAGCCTACTGATCTCTAGCCTTCCCAGACCTTATAATGTTGAAAGTCAAAGTTTGGATGGAGGGATTAGCCATGGTTCCACCTGAACTTGAAGAGGGGCTTCCCCTCGAAAAGATGAAGGACTTCTCCCTCGAGGAGCTCCTCGGGATGGCCATAAAGGCCGAGATAGGAGCTAGAAAGTTCTACGAGAGCCTCGCCGAGAGGATCGACATCCAGGAGCTCAAGGAGAAGATAGAATGGCTGGCTGGGGAGGAAAAGAAGCACGAGGAGCTTCTGAGAAGGATCTACGCCAACATGTTCCCTGGGAAGGAGGTTATCTTCCCGAAGGAGCACATAGGGCCGGAGCTCCAGCCGGTAGCGAGGGAGCTGAACGGGGTGCAGGACATCATAGACCTCATCCGCTGGGCTATGAAGGCTGAGGAGATAGCGGCCAACTTCTACGCCAAGCTTGAGGAGATGGTAGATACCGAGGAGAAGAAGAGGCTCATGCGTTATCTGAGCGATATGGAGTGGGGCCACTACTACAACTTGAAAGCTGAATACGAGCTCCTCCTCGACTGGGAGATGTACGGCCAGATGATGCACGTCGGACCTTGAGCTCTCTCCTTTACTTTACTGGCAAGCAGAAGGGTTCGCAGAACGAAAGCTTTATAAAATTTTGCTCTCCCAATGTTTTTAGGTGGGCCTAACAATGCTGGAAGGGTTTATAACGAACCTCTCGTCGTGGCTTCTCTCAATCTCGGGCGGCAGTCTCCTGGTGGTGGCGGTCTACGCTGGTATATTCGTTGCACTGATGACAACTTTTGGGGCCCTGCTCGCAATATTCGCCAACAGAATGCCCGAGTGGGGCGTGGATGTCAGCCTATCCTTCGCCGCTGGAGTTATGATCGTTGCGAGCTTTACAAGCTTGATCCTGCCCGCGATAGAATCCACTGGGAAATTTACTCCAGCTGGCGTTGGAATCCTCTTGGGTGTTCTACTGATCTACGCCATCGATCGCTTCGTTCCCCATGAGCACCTAGTAAAGGGCTACGAAGGCCCCAAGGAGTTCAAGGAGAAGCTCAGAGTGGTGTGGCTTATTGTTCTGGCGGTCATCATCCACAACCTACCGGAAGGAATGGCGGTCGGGACTTCACTCGTTTATGACCTGAAGACAGGGTTAATAACCGCCATAGCCATCGGAATCCAGGACTTTCCTGAGGGGACTGTCGTCTCGCTTCCCCTAGCGACCCTCCAGAAGAAGCGCCTCGTCCCCATAATAATGGGCGCACTGAGCGGTGTCGCCGAGATGATTATGGTCATCCTCGGGGCTCTCCTCTTCACGGCCTTCCATTCTCTCTTACCATATGGACTTGGAATGGCAGGTGGGGCAATGCTCTACGTTACGGTGAAGGAGATGATACCCGAGATATACAAGAGGGAGGAAAACGAGACGTTAGTTACCCTCGGCTTCTTCATTGGGTTTTATGTGATGCTCTTCCTCGATTCGATGCTTGGGTAATCGCGGGAATAAAACAAAAAGGGCCTCACTGGGGCATTTCCTTCACATGAACGTCCATCTGCGGGAACGGTATCTCAATGCCCTCCTTCATGTAGGACTCGTAGATGCCCTTGGTGAGGTCTCCCTTGACGGCCCAGTAGTCTTCCGTCTTTGTCCACGCCCTAAGCTGGAGGTTTATCGACGAGTCTGCAAGGGCGGTTATGACGACGCCGGGTTCTGGATCATCGAGAACCTTCGGGTGGTTCTTCATGAGCTCCACGGCTATCTTTATGGCCCTGTTGAGGTCGGTTCCGTAGGCAACACCGACGTCAACGTCCACCCTCCTAATGGGCATCCGGGTGTAGTTGGTTATCACGCTTCCCCAAACAAGTTTGTTTGGGACCGTTATGAGCACGTTGTCTGGGGTTAAGAGCTCGGTGCTCATTATGCCGACAGAATTAACTTTGCCGGTCTTCCCAGCGACCTCAACGACCTCGCCTATATCTATCGGTCTGAGGGCTGCGATCCACACGCCCGCTGCCAAGTTGGTGAGCGTGTCCTGCATGCCGAAGCCCAGGATCAAGCCTATAACAGCTGATAGGCCCAAAACCACAGAGCCAACCGCGATGCCGAGCGCCCTCACAGCTAACAGTATCACCGCCACGTAGAGGAGCGCGCTCAGGAACCTTCCAAGGAACTCGACGACGAGCTCAGGGAGCTTCGTCTTTTTTAAGCCTCTCTTGAAGGAGGCCACCACTATCTTTGCCACGATGTATCCAACTATCAGGATAACTATCGCGGTTATCACCTGAACAGGTTTCATCCCCACGTAGGGGAGCGGTTTATCAAGAGTTGCCATCAGGGTCACTTCCCAATAAATCCAGTCGCTTTACACCTTTTACTTCGCAAAGAAATGGGGAGAGTGAAGAACCTACAAGATCGGTTCTTAGATCACTCCTTGTACTTGGCTATGAGTTCAGCGAGAAGTCTGTGATGCTCCTGCTCGTTCTTAACGAGTGCTTCGGCGATCCCCTTGAAGAGTGGGTGAGTCATCTTCTCGGCCATCTTCTGGTAGGTCTCTATCATGTCCTTCTCAATCTCAAGGTGCATCTCGGCGAAGCGCTTCACCAAGGCCCTCTGTTCTGGAGAGAGCTCAACATCCTTTACCTCCTCAATGGGCCCCTCACCGGCGAGCTTCTCAAGCTCCTTCTGGGCGTCGAGGATAGCCTCCATGAGATGCTTGTGTATAACCGTGTCAACGGCTATCCTCCCGACTATCTCCTCGACCTTGGTGTATCTAAGCCCCTGCCCTCGTATGAGCTTCAACCCGTCGGTATAGCTGGAGGCGGCTTTCTTCTCCGTCTCATATGCATGCTTAACAAGTGGTTCAGACATGGACATCACCGAGATAATATGAACATCAAACCTTAATAATGTTTTTCATAGTCCGTTAAGGTACGTCAACCGCCAAGATTAATCTGAAATCAAAGTGAAAAACATTGAAAAACGGGGGAAAGCAGTCAGAGTTTGACCTTTATACCCGTTTCCTCTTCGACTTCCTTAAAGCCGTGTTTGAGGTACTCTGCAAGCTCTTCATCGATCTCAAGGAGTGCCGCGAGGAACTCTCCGAAGTGCTCCTTCTCCTCGTTGGCAACATCCAGGAAGATGTGCCTTACCCTCTCGTCCTCTATTCCCTCTGCCAGCTGTTCGTAGATGTTTATGGCATCTAGTTCAGCTTCAATCGCCCAGCGGAGGGCCTGCGCTATCTCCGTCTTGGTGAGGGGCCGATCCTTGGGGAGTTCAAATGGGTATTTGGCAAGCATGGTATCACCACCTTAAGGTCGAGTTCAAACTTAATAACCCTTCACCTCAGGAACTTTGAGACGTAGGGGCTCTCCCCCGGCTTGCTCCTCCTGAAGTGGCCGCTCGGCTTTCCGGTGAGGAGCTCCTCAAACCAGGCTTCATGCTCTATCTCCTCGTGGAGGATCGCCAGAGCCAGGTCGTATGTTCTTGGGTCTTTGCCGAAGGTGTAGTTGCATATCTCCGTGTACACACCAACAGCGCAGCGCTCAGCCTCGAGGAGAACCTTCAGGATGTTCTCAACCGTAGGCTCCTCCGGAAGGTAAGCATCGCGGCACCACGCCATCTTTGAAAAGTCAGCAATGTCCCTCGGGAGTTCTCCTCCAAGTTCGTATATCCTCGGCACCAAAGCCTCAAAGTGGTTCCTGTCCTCAAGGCGCGCGTCCTCAACGATCTCCTTTATGGTCTCCCCTTCGAGACCGGCCGCGTGGTTTCTCAAAACGGTGTAATAGTAGTAGGTTGTAAACTCCGCCGCGGCGGCTCTCAGAAGCATGTCCAAGAGCCTCTCCACATCTATGCCCGCTCTCTTGACGAGCCTTCTGTTGTGTTCTGACATTGGGTTCACCAGTTGACAGTTGTAATTCCTACTTAATAAATCTTTCTATTTAGAAGTAATTTCTAAATAGGAAGCCTTATAAACTGGAAAACCTCACGCCCAAATATGTGGAAGGAAGAAGCTGTTAACGCGCTGAAGAAAAGGGGTCACAAACTAACGCCTCAGAGGCTCAAGCTGATAGAAGTTCTGGATGAAATGGGAAGCGAGCATCCGTCCATGAACAGCCTCCTTGAGCGGATAAGGGATGACTTCCCTACGGTTAGCTTTTCGACTCTTTACTCCAACCTGCTTACGCTCAGGGAGCTTGGACTCGTTGAACTGTTTTCAATAGAAGGGGAAACGAGGGTTGAGATCAACACAAAACCCCATATAAACCTCATCACCGGGGAGAGCGTCGTTGACGTTGAAGATCCGGAGATCATCGAGGCGCTGAAAAAGAGACTGGGAAAAGAGGTAAAGCTCGTCAACGTGCTTGTGAAAGGATGAAGATCAGTCCACCTCGAGGCTGAAGTCCTGGTAGTCCATCCATATGCCCGTCTTCATCACTGCGTCGTACTGAGCCTTCAGGAGCTCGTAGTGGGCCTTCTCAACCTTTGCTAGCTCCTCGAAAATCCTCCTAACGCTCTCATGCTCAGCTTCTCTTGCAGCTTTCTCATAGAACTCCCAGGTGAGCTTTTCCTGCTCCATGCCGACCTTCACTGCATCGACCTCGCTGAGGGTCTCAGGTTCTTCAACGACCAGTTTTTCGGCAAGCTCCCTGTCAACGGCCGGAAGCTCACACTTCTCTATTAGCTCTTCGACGAACTTCTCCTCGAAGAGGTTCCAGTGTTCGGCCTCCTCATTCGCCAGGAAGAGGAACATCTTCCTAGCCCTCTCGTCTTTGGCCTTTCTTGCGAGCTTCAGGTAAAACTTGAGCTCGTTCTTCTCAACTTCAAGTGCCAGGGCTAGGGCTTCAAGCTCGTTCATGGTATCACCCCCATTGATTACTCCCTGTTCCCTATTAGCTTTTTGACCTCTTCTAGAACTTTGGCGGCATGTCCCTTCGCCCTGACGTTTATCTTCTTCCAGACGATCTCTCCTTCAGGATTAAGGATGAACGTACTCCTGATCGCACCCTCATACTCCCGCCCGTAGCTCTTCTTCCTGCCCCACGCCCCCAACGCCCTGTGGAGCTCTGCGTTTGGATCGCTGAGGAGCCTGACCTTGAGCCCGTGCTTTTCCTTGAAGCGCCTGTGGCTCTTGGGCGAATCCCTTGAAACACCGATAACCTGGACTCCGAGCTTCTCAAACTCTTCGATCAGCTCTGTGAACTCTTTCGCCTCTGTAGTGCATCCGGGGGTGTTGTCCTTGGGGTAGAAGTACAGCACGGTCCATCTTCCAAGGATAAAGTCCTTAAGGGGTTTCTCCTCCCCGTTCTCGTCAATCACTTTTATTTCTAGATAGTTCACGATCATCACCAAATTAGTTAGGCTTTCCTAATATTTAAGCTTTCCTCTCGAACCAAAAGTTTCTTTTAAATGACCGTTGAAATGGAAGCGGTGAGGGTATGGGGATTGAAAAAGTGGAGAAGCCGCTTTCCCTTAAGGATGAACTGGTGAAGTTCGTTTTCAAGGTCTACCGATCCACCAAAGGGGCCTATCCAGCACTTGAGTGGGTCGAGAACAAGCCCTCTCCCGATGATTTTGATGGATTCAGAAAAGTCTATGAGCCCTTCCTCCGCTTCCGGCTTGGGGAGGAGTTCGATGAACTGTACGTCTTGAGGGATGAGGAGGGGAGAATCATTGGGGTTGTGGCCCTCGTTTACAACCTCGGGGGCAAGGACGTCTGGTGGGTACCCGAGGATATAAAGAACGAGAGAACGGGCTTTATAGAATTCTTTATGGTTCATCCGGAGTATAAGGGGAAGGGCTACGGCTCGGAGCTTCTTGAGTTCGCGGTGGAGAGATTGAGGGAGCTTGGAAAGGACGCCTACGTGATAACCTTCCCCGAGCTTGAGGCTTATTCATACTATAAGAGAAAGGGCTTCGTCAAGGTCATGGACTACAGGGAATTCGTCGTGATGAAGAGGGCCTGATGTTCTTCTCTTGAAAACCCGCCGGAAAGGCCCACAAACTCCTTCTGCCCCCGCAGAAATCACCAATCAAAGCTTTATCGCGTGGCACTTTTGTCCAATCCTGCCCAGTTATGTTTTTTAGGGGCTGGGTGTACACCCATCGGTGATCACCGTGCTGGGCATAAACCTCTCCGGAAAGCTGGCCTTCACGACCGCCTCAAGCAAGGGCATAGGCTTTGGAGTTGCCAGGGTTCTGGCGAAGGCTGGAGCGGACGTGATACTCCTCTCGCGGAGCGAGGAGAACCTCAAGAGGGCAAGGGAGAAGATAAGGGCCGAGAGCGGCGTTGAGGTTAATTACATCGTTGCGGATTTAACAAAGAGGGAAGACCTTGAGAGAACTGTGAAAGAGCTTGGAGACATCGGCGAGCCGGACGTATTCTTCTTCTCCACCGGCGGACCCAAGCCGGGCTACTTCATGGAGATGGACATGGAGGAGTGGGAGGGGGCCGTTAAGCTGCTCCTCTATCCGGCGGTCTACCTAACGAGGGCGCTTGTTCCAGCAATGGAAAAGAAAGGCTTCGGCAGGATAGTTTACTCCACCAGTGTGGCCATAAAGGAGCCGATACCAAACATAGCGCTGAGCAACGTGGTCAGAATCTCAATGGCCGGTCTCGTGAGGACTTTAGCTAAAGAACTGGGGCCGAAGGGCATAACCGTGAACGGCATAATGCCCGGCATTATAAGGACCGACAGGATGATACAGCTGGCCAGGGATAGGGCGGAGAGGGAGGGAAAGACCGTTGAGGAGGCCCTTCATGAGTACGCGAAGCCGATACCGCTCGGAAGATTGGGAGAACCGGAGGAGATAGGCTACTTGGTGGCCTTCCTTGCGAGCGATCTCGGGAGCTACATAAACGGCGCTATGATCCCAGTAGACGGAGGAAGGCTTAACTCCGTGTTCTGAGGTTCTGGCTTCTTTTTATGTCATTTCCGGGCCAAATTCTCCTTTTGAGAAGGGTTCCTCTGGGCGGGTTTCATCTTTGGAACTCCCCGGAGGTGGGAGAAAAAATTTCCATCCGTCGGGCTTTTCGGTCGTGGGAAAGATTTATAACTGGGCCTTTAAAGTGAGAGGTGAACAAGATCATCAGGTTAGAAGGTGGTGTAAATGGGAAGAAGGGAAGAGATGATTGCGAAGATTAAAGAGTTGATGACCCAGCCCGAGAGGATCAGGAACATGGGTATTGCCGCTCATATTGACCACGGTAAGACCACGCTGAGCGACAACCTGCTCGCCGGTGCCGGAATGATCAGCGAGGAGCTTGCCGGAAAGCAGCTCGTCCTCGACTTCGACGAGCAGGAGCAGGCGAGAGGAATTACCATCAACGCGGCCAACGTTTCGATGGTTCACAACTACGAAGGCCAGGACTACCTCATCAACCTCATCGACACCCCGGGTCACGTCGATTTCGGTGGTGACGTTACAAGGGCCATGCGTGCCATTGACGGTGCCATCATCGTCGTCGACGCCGTTGAGGGTGTCATGCCCCAGACCGAGACCGTTCTCAGGCAGGCCCTCAGGGAGTACGTTAAGCCGGTTCTCTTCATCAACAAGGTTGACCGCCTTATTAAGGAGCTCAAGCTCAACCCACAGCAGATGCAGGAGCGCTTCGTCAAGGTCATCACCGACGTTAACAGGCTCATAAAGAGGTACGCCCCGCCGGAGTTCAAGAAGGAGTGGCTGGTTAACGTCAACGACGGTAGCGTTGCCTTTGGTAGCGCTTACTACAACTGGGCCCTCAGCGTCCCGTTCATGAAGAAGGCGGGCGTTTCCTTCAAGGACATCATCGACCTCACCAACGCCGGCGACCTCAAGACCCTCAGGAAGAAGGCTCCGCTCCACGTCGTTGTCCTTGATATGGTCGTCAAGCACCTCCCGAACCCGCTCCAGGCCCAGAAGTACAGGATCCCGCACCTCTGGAGGGGCGACGTCGAGAGCGAGGTCGGCCAGAGCATGATGAAGTGCGACCCGAAGGGCAAGATGGTCATGGTCGTCACCAAGATCATCCTCGACAAGCACGCCGGTGAAGTAGCTACCGGACGTGTCTGGAGCGGAACAGTGAAGACCGGCCAGGAGGTCTACCTCATCAATAGCAAGAGGAAGGCGAGGATCCAGCAAGTCGGTATCTACATGGGGCCCGAGAGGGTCAACATGGAGGCCGTCCCGGCCGGCAACATCGTCGCCGTTACCGGTCTCCGCGATGCAATGGCCGGTGAGACAGTCTCCGTTGAGCAGGTTGAGCCCTTCGAGGCCCTCCACTACGCCAGCGAGCCGGTCGTTACCGTCGCCATCGAGGCCAAGAACGTTAAGGACCTTCCGAAGCTCGTTGAAGCTCTGAGACAGCTCGCCAAGGAGGACCCGACGCTCCACGTCAAGATCGACGAGGAGACCGGCCAGCACCTCCTCAGTGGTATGGGTGAGCTCCACCTCGAGGTCAAGCTCCACAGGCTCAAGACCGAATGGAAGCTCGACGTTGACGTCTCACCGCCGATCGTCGTCTACCGCGAGAGCGTCACCAAGCAGAGCCCGATCGTCGAAGGAAAATCCCCCAACAAGCACAACAGGTTCTACATCACCGTCGAACCGCTTCCGGACGAGATATACGAGGCCATCCGCGAGGGAGAGATCCCAGAGGGCAGGCCGAAGGACCCGAAGGCCGTCGCCAAGAAGCTGGCGGAACTCGGCATGGACTACGAAATTGCCAAGGGCATCGTCGACGTCTACAACGGCAACATCTTCCTCGACAACACCAAGGGTATCCAGTACCTCAACGAGGTTATGGATCTCCTCGTTGACGGTTTCCACCAGGCTATGGACGAGGGTCCGCTCGCCAAGGAGCCGGTCATGAAGGTGATGGTTCGCCTGCACGACGCGAAGATACACGAGGACAACGTCCACCGCGGTCCGGCCCAGATCTATCCTGCCATCAGGACCGCTATACACTGCGCCATGATGAAGGCCAACCCGGTCCTCTACGAGCCCTACCAGAAGGTCATCATCAACATCCCGTACGAGTACATGGGTCCGGTCAGCAGGGAGATCAACCAGAGGCGCGGCCAGCTCATCGACATGAGGCAGGAGGGCGAGGTCATGATCATCATCGCCGAGGCCCCAGTGGCGGAGATGTTCGGATTCGCCGGAGCCCTCAGGAGTGCCACCAGCGGAAAGGCCCTCTGGAGCACCGAGCACGCAGGATTCAAGAGGGTTCCGAGCGAGCTCGCGACCAACATCATCAGGCAGATCAGGCAGAGGAAGGGACTCGACCCGAACCCGCCGAAGGAGCAGGACGTCTGCCCGCAGCAGTGATGCGGGCTTTTCCTGCTTTTCTCATTCCTTCTCGCTCAATGCACTAGGGATCCGTTGTCCCTGTTATCTCTTCCAGACGCAAAACATATACATTCCTTGCCTGATTATACTCCGGTGAACTAAATATGCCGCTTCCACATCTCCACGGCCGACCGTGTGGCGGTACTGTTGACGTTGAGAAGGCTGGGAGGGCCGTTGAATTGGTTGGGAAAGCCCTTCCCCTGTTCAGAGCTGGAAAGCCTATTATGAAGCCAGATGGGGTTGACATCCCGGTTCTATATCTGAATTTTGCCGTCGACAGGCTCCACTACGACCCGGGGAGGAAAATGCCCCTCCCCAAGGGCTGTCCCAGAAGTTCGGGGCCGTTTGATGTTGAAGGAATTGAGGAGGAAGTCGAGGGAATCCTGGGGAAAGCCCAGGTCCTTCCAGCGGCAGAGTTTAGAGAACCTGAAAACTGCTGGGTTGTTCCGGTGGCGTGGAGAAGCTTCGTAGTCATCCACGTCCGAGTTTCGGCAGATGGGGAAGAGATAGTCCCCGACTACGGGCTCACAGAGGAGATAAGGCGCCATGGACTATAAGGGACTCATGGATTTCGCAAGGAGGGAGTGGTTCCTCTCCGCTCTAATGATCCTCTACTTAGTCCTCCTTCTCAGGGATGGTTCCCTCCTCCGGAGAACGCTCAGCTTGATAGACTGGGGGAGTCTTTCCCTGATAGGCTCCCTCATACTCCTCTCAATGGGGCTTGAGCTGTCGGGAATTTTCACGCGTCTCTCGTGTCGGTTAATCTCCCTATCTCGCGGCTCCGAGAGGAGGCTGGCCTTCGTTCTCCTTCCAACGATAGCGCTCTCTTCAGCAGTTATAATGAACGACACCGCCATGCTGATTTTCATCCCCCTCATAGTAACCCTGTCCCGGATCGCGGAGAAGGACTTGAGCGGCCTCATCGTTCTCTCAGCCATAGCGGCCAACGTCGGTTCGGCTTTAACCCCCATAGGGAACCCGCAGAACGTCATAATATGGAACCACTACGGGGTTCCTCTCCACTACTTCGTCCTTCGAATGCTCCCTTTCGTCTTCACCTGGCTTCTGCTCCTACTGCTCTTCGCTTACTTCATCCTCAAAGGTGAGATTGAACAAAGGGAGCTTCCCCCGGTGAGCGTTCGCAAATCCCTCCTCTGGATCTCTATACTCCTCCTCGCGGTAGATGTTGTCCTTGCCCATGAGGGGAAGGCGCTCTGGACGTTTCCAATTACCCTCGGAGTCCTTCTACTGCCTGAAAGGAAGGTTCTCCTCGCCTTTGACTGGGCGCTTCTCCTGACGTTTGCCTTCATCTTTGCGGACTCTGGGGAAATTGCACTCATCCTTTCCTCCTCGAGGATTTTCTTCCCCCACTCCGGACTCGGCCTTTTTCTGACCTCCGCCTTTCTGAGCCAGCTGGTAAGCAACGTCCCGGCCACGGTTCTCCTGCTTGGAGGGGGTGAGTGGCTCCCGCTGGCCGCTGGCGTAAACGTCGGTGGAACCGGCCTGATAATCGGCTCGCTGGCAAACCTAATAGCGATTAGGACAGGTAAAGTTGGAGTAAGGGAGTTCCATCGCTATTCAGTTCCCTTTTTCTTGATTGCCTTAATGGTCTCCGCACTGGTAATCCTTATCTGGTGAACACCCAAGTCTGTTAAGGGAGTTCAATGAACGTCCTGAGAATCCTCAAATGGTCTGGATTAACTGGTGGCATCGTCTACTGGCTCTTCGTCGCGTGGAGCATAAGCAGGAACGGGTGGTTCTCCTTCTTTGGCAATGCCCTAAGCGACCTCGGCGATCCGTCAAAGGCGGCATCGCCGTGGATATACAACTACGGGCTTATAGTGACATCCTTTTTCGTCCTTGCCTTTGCCGTTTATATAATCTTGATTGCTGAAAACAAGCCCCAGACAGTCGGAGGGGCCTACATCAGCGTCTCGGCGGTATTCCTGGCGCTCATAGGAGTCTTCCACAGCGGAACTGGGCCTCACGTTTTCGTCTCAACATACTTCTTCGTCCAGTTCTTCCTAGGGACGCTGATTTACGGAATTGGAAGCAAAAAGCAGGGGATCAGGTATGGCTCGGTTCTGATTTTTCTGCTTGCCCTGTTCGGAACCTTTATTCACTGGCCCTCGGTGGCACTCGGAGAAACCTACGAGATAGTCCTGGTAATGGCTTTCACACTCCTTGTGGCATTAAAAATCGAAAGCGAAAACACTTAATCTTTTCTAATATGCAGGCGGTACTGTTAATAACCTTCTCGACTAACTTCGCTCTTCTGGAATAAAAATATCGGGGCAGTTTATCCTTCGATAAGGAGGAGGCCCAGCTCGTTGTAAGCCTTGACGTTTTCAAACCCCGCCTCCTTCAGGACTCTAACAACATCACGCAGTATCCTGTTCTGGACGTTTATTGCCAGCATCTGGCAGAAGTGGCAGTCGGGGGTAGAGCGCGCCATCAGCAGAAACACGTCCACGTTTTTTCCGCTTACGGTAAGGCCGTAGACCAGTCCCTCATCGACTATGCTGACTCCGGTCTCGGGATCCACAACGCTTCTGAGCACGTTCACAACGCCTTTAACTTCGGGGGGAAGGGTATCTTTCACTCCTCTTTTTGGGGACTTAAAAAAGCCAAGAAGCCCCATCCGGTTCACCTGGAGAGATCCTCTGCGCGGTAGCCTTTCCTGTTCTCGAAAACACCCACAGGATTGTTCTTGAGGTCGTAAACGTAGACGTTCTGGAACCTGACGAGGGCAAAGCGCTCCATTATGTCGCCGATTATCTTGGAGTAGGCTATAGCGCTCTCCCCGGTTATGTTGTATTCGGCGTGGCTCTCGAAGTTGAGCCAAACCTTGAGAGTGTCGTCGTCCACTTCAAGTCCAGCTATAACCCCGGAGTCCAGGATGTCTCCTCCCGTCACGGGATCGGTTATTTTCGAGAGCTCCTCAAGAACCGGCCTGTAGTGCTCGGGCCACTCGCGGTTTGGTGTGTAAACCTTCATTTTTCTCACCGCTCGGGACTCTGAATGCACCCTTATAACCCTTCCTGGGCAGAGTTGTGGAATCTCTCGATGGATACCGTGTGGAGTCTCAGCAGGGTGTAGAGCCAGAGGGCAACGGAGATCAGGTAAATCACAGAACCGGCCAGCTTTACTGCGTCGAAGCTGATGAACCAGACCGATATCAGGACTCCCCACGCGGAGAGGCCCGCTAGGCTTCTGTACTCAGGAGGAGTTCTGACGTAGCCGACGACTGCGTTTATCAAGAGCAGCTGGGACAGGGTTGACCCCAGCTCAACAACGTCCATAATGAGGTCTTTTCGGAGGAGAACCAGAGGAAGGAGGAGGAAAGACTGGATAAGGAGGGCGGACGTGGCCTTAACGAGACCGCTTTCGGAGAGGGCGTAGGCTATGAGCGCTGGCCCCAAGATCACTAGAAAGGCCACGATGTTGCTTTCGACGTTCTCCATCATCCCGAAGAAACCGATGGCGGTTAAGAGGCCGCCGAGGAGAATGCACCATGAGATCCGCCTCTTCCCAAGGCGGCCGAGTTCAACTCTCTGGGAGAGGTTCCATGTGAGGAATATCGCACTCAGGGTTAAGAGACCACCGAGACCCATAAAGAAGCTGTATAGCACAACCATGTTATCATCTTCCAGAATTCCTTAGGTGAGGTTGCTATAAACCTTTGGGCTGGATCAAAGGGAGCGGCGTCGGATAAGACGAATGGTGAACTTAAACGTTCATTGAAGGCCCCCAATGCCCAGAAAACCTTAAAGGAAGTTTTTATAGATTATAACTCTGGTGATGTCTGTGCAGGACGTCGAAAGAGCTCTTCAGAGCTTCCATTCGATAAAAATACGGAACATAATGCCCCCAATAACTTCCATGCCAGTAGTTACCTCTGACTCCCCTATACTCAATGTCCTCAAACTGCTCAGGACGAGACACCACGTCTGGGTCGTTGAGGACAGGGAGAGCATGAGGCTCGTGGGGGCCATCAGGTACCTGGACATCGTAGACGTCTTCCTGCCCCTGGATGCACATAAGTTCAAGCTCGGGATGACGAGCAGAACGATGCGTTCAATACTTGGAGGGGCTGAGAAAGCTGAAGACGTCGTTGAGAGGAACGTTCTGACCATAGACGAAGACGCCACGGTTCTGGATGCCCTGACGAAGATGAGGAGGTACAAGAGCCAGGTCCTCGCGGTTGTGCAGGACGATCGCCTGGTCGGTGAGATAAGCCTCCGCATTGTTATAGATGAGTTCTTGAGACTGCTCAGGGTGGGTGAGGTAAAATGGACGCAACATGGCTCCTCTTCACGATCGGAGTAGCCCTGATACTGGCCAAGATAGGGGACAGCGTAATAGAGCGTTTTGAACTGCCAGGGGTCCTTGGAGAGCTCATAATGGGCATGATCCTGGGAAACCTCGTCTACTTCGGGATAGTCGCTCCCCAGTACCTCCCCATAGTCAGCGGGGGGAGCTTCACCACGAGCGCCAGCGAGGTCTCGGAGGTTCTCGCAAAGCTGGGTATAATCTTTCTGCTCTTCCTGGGAGCCCTGGATACGGATGTAGAACAGCTCAAGAAGACGGGCGTAACGGCCACTATCTCAACTGTGCTGGGAGTTTTTGTTCCGCTTGTAATGGGCTGGTACGCCCTCATGGCCATGGGTTATCCCAGCAGGGAAGCCTTCGCCGGTGGCGTTCTGCTCACGGCAACGAGCATCGGCCTCACTGTCAGGGTCATGATGGACCTCGGGGTTCTGAGGAGCGAAGTGGGTGCGGCTTCGCTGAGCGCGAGCGTCATGGACGACTTTCTCGGCATCGCGCTCATAATCTTCGCCGTTGGAACGGGAAGTCTGATAAACCTCACGGCGAAGATAGTGGCGTTCTTTATAATAACCGGCGTTGTGGCTTGGTATCTCATCGATTACTACATCAAGTTCGCTGAGAGGCTGCACGTCGAGAAGGGAATACTCGGAATGGCACTGGGAATGATGTTCCTCTTCGCGGCCCTGGCCGAAGGGTGGTTCGCGGCGGCCATTGAGGGAGCTTTCATGATGGGCCTAGTACTCTCCAAGCTCCCAGAAGGAAAGCGTCTCATGGAGGACGTCAGGGCCATAGGCTACGGCCTCTTAATCCCGTTCTTCTTCGTACACACCGGCGCCATGCTGAACCTCAAGGTCTTTGAGAACGCTGATGCGTTGATCCTCGCTGGTGTGCTCTCGACAATCGCCATCGTTGGAAAGGTCGTTGGAAGGGGATTCGGGGCCTGGATAACCACGTGGGGCCGCGGAAGGGACTTCCTCTTCACGAGCGACAACTTCTGGATGTCCCTTCAGATGGGCATAGGCTCGATCCCCAGAACGGAGGTGGCCCTGGTTGACCTGATGGTTGCCATCCACGGGGGGGCCATTCCAGAGGGAGACGCCCCGAAGTTCATCGCGGCAACGTTGATATTCATAACAGTCTCCGTGCTGATAACGCCACCACTGCTCAAGTGGGCGTTTAAGAGGGACATAGAGGCAACGAAGGCTGAAAAGCTCGAAGCGAGAAAGACCAAGATCGAAGAGAGAAAGAAGAAGGTCATTGAAAAGAAGAAGCCGAGGAAAGCGAAGAACAGTCTACCAATCGAGTGAGACCGATCAGTGCCTTAAATGTCCGCAAACGGGCATTCAAGCAGCCCTCGGTGCGGGTTCCAAGGGGACCCCGTTGTTCTCTCCTTATTGATTTTCTTTCTCAAATCTTCTCTCTATCGTGTTGCCTTCGTCAGCCAAAGAGCTCAATACAAACCCTGCACTCCACCGGATTCACCTCTGGGTCGATTTGAGAATGGAAAGTGCAGGCATAGCCCTTTCCAAGGAACTCCAGCGAGAGCTTAACGAGCGAGGAGTGTATCTCATACTCCCCGGGTCTCTCGTCGAGTATTCTCTCGGCGAGTTCAGCGATCTCTCGGTCCACATCGGGAAAGGCCGAGATATCTATAAGGGCCCCTCTGTCCATTTTAAGATAACGAGAAACCGCCGATTGTGTAATGTGAAGCAGTTCCGCTATCTCGGTCTGCTTTAGGCCCTTCTCGCGGAGCACCTCCACGAGGCGTCTCCGGATGGATGGGTAGATGTAGCGCGAGGCGACTTCGAAGGCGTTGGTTTTCATGATAGCTGTTATGACACGTGGAATATTTAAGGTTTTCCCAGTTGAAGCATTAAAGTTTTGTTGAATTGAAGATAAAAATAATTATGTAAAAATCTAAAAATGGAAAGCTACCTCTTTCTCAGCCCCTTCAGCTCCTCCATCATCTCCCTAAAGCGCTCGTCGCTCATCCCTATGAGCCTCTTCGCCCCCTTCAGGGTTATCGTCCTGGCCAGTGTCTTCCTCATTACGGGGTTTTCAAGGGGAGAGAAGCCGTACTTGACGAGTATCTTAAGTGACTCGGGATAGGCCTTCAGGAGCTTTGCGACGTTGGTGTCTTCGGTTATTTCCTCCAGCTTATCGTCGCACTCCTCCTTAACCTCCATCTTAAGCTCCTTCGAGTTTTCTGTTTTGGTAACCTTAAGCACGAAGAAGCCTGAAACCTCCTTAACCTCTATCTGATAACCAGCTTCTTCCAGCTTTGGAAGCAGGTCAACGAAGGGCTTGTCGCCTATGACCTCGAGAGTATCGCCCGTTTCGAGCTTTCCAAGGGCCTCTATTATCATAACCGCTGGTTGCGGCGCCTTCAACCCACGAACGTCCAGCATCATAGTCCTTCACCGAACCCAGATATGACATGTGGCATATAAACATTTCTGGGCAAATTTGACCAACAATGCTTATAAACCGATGATATGACACCTGTCATGAAGGTGAGAACATGACGGAGCTTTTAAACAATCGCGAATATAAGAAAGAACAGCTCAAAAAGCTCCTCCTCAGGATACACGAGGGAGAGAGCGTTGAGAAGCTTAAAGATGAGTTTAGAGCTGTCCTAAGTGGGATATCGCCGCTGGAGATACCCCTAATAGAGCAGGAACTCGTGAAGGAGGGGGTATCTGCAAAGGACATAGCCAAGATGTGCGACCTCCACGTGGAACTCTTCAGGGAAGCGGTTAAGGGAACCGACGAGCTTGAGGAGAAGGATCTGCCGGACGGTCATCCTCTCAAGACCCTCTACCTTGAGAACAAGGAGATAATGAAAGATGCCGAAATGCTCAACCTCTACGCGAGAACTCTGGCAACGACCAAGGACGAGCGCATGAGGAAGGAAATCCTGGGAGTGCTTGAGGAGATAGTGGGCAACCTCCGAAAGGTCGGCTTCACCCACTACAACCGCGAGGAGATGCTAACCTTCCCCTACATAGAGCGGAGGGGTTTAACCGCGATAGCCACCGTCCTCTGGACGAAGCACGACGAGATAAGGTTCATGATCAAATACCTCGCCGAACTCCTCAGGAAGAAGGACGAGATGCCCTGGGAGGAGTTCGTGGAGCGCTTCAAGAACAAGGCCGGCGAGGCATCTTTCGCCCTCAGCGACATGGTCTTCAGGGAAAACAACATCTATTACCCAACCCTTAAGGCCCTCCTCAGCGACGGCGAGTGGAAGGCCATCAGGATGCAGGAAGCGGAATATGGCTACTACAAGGTTAATCCGTCTGAATGGGATCCTGGAGAGGACGTTAAACCCCTACACCCCTGGGAGATAAATCCTGAACTCAGCATTGAACAGCTACTCGGCCTTCCGAAGGAAGTCCAGGAAGCCCTTAAGGGCCAGCCCTTAGAGTTCGACAGAAGCGAGCTTGAGAGGGAAGGGGACATAGACCTTGGAACTGGCTACGTAAACATCGAGGAACTCAAGGCCATCTTTGAAGCTTTACCAGTTGACGTTACTTTCATAGACAAAGACGACCGTGTTCGCTTTTTCTCCCCGGGTGAGAGGATATTCGGCCGCTCCCTCAGCGTCCTCGGAAGGCCCGTCCAGCTCTGCCACCCCCCGAAGAGCGTCCACATCGTAAACAAAATCCTCAGGGCATTTAAGGAGGGCAGGAAGAAGGAAGCTACCTTCTGGATAAGGCTCGGGCTGAAGTACGTTTACATCAAGTACGTCCCCCTCTTCAACGAGAAGGGCGAATACATCGGAACACTCGAGATGACGATGGACATAGCCCCCTACAAAGGGATAAAAGGGGAGAAGCGGTTACTCGACTGGAGGGATTGAAGTGAGGGGCAATGAGGAAATCTTCAGAAGAAGGGTCGAGCGCTTTCAGGAACTCCTGAGGGAGAACGACATCGATGGGGCCGTCATTAGGACGCTCTCCACCTTCATCTACTTCACCGGAACCAAGTGGCTCCGCCCGAGCCTGCTCATCCCAGCGGAGGGAGAGCCGACGGTCTTCGTTGTTAAAGGCGAAGCCGAGGAGTTCAAGAGGAGGAGCTGGATCGAGGATGTGCGCGAGTTCCAGCGCGTTGAGGACTTAATGGCCGGCGTTGTGACGTGGGTCAACGGCAACGGCTTTTCTAGAGTTGGACATGAGTTTAGCGTTGAGAGGGACTCGTACATGCTCTTCATCAAACTCTTTGAGAGGCTCAACCCTATGGTTGAGGTGGTTGATATACTCGAACTCACAATGAGTCTCAGGATGATAAAGGAGCCTTGGGAGATAGAGAACATCAGGAAAGCAGGAAAGATAGCGCAAAAGGGTATGAAGGTCGCTGAAGAGGTTATAAGACCGGGAGTGAGCGAGACCGAAATAGCGGCCGAGGTCTACCGCGAGCTCATGAGCAGCGGAAGTGAGGAGCCGAAGGTTTACGTCTCAACAACCCCAAGGGCGCACGCCGAGCCCTTCAGAGATTTGAAGGTGAAGGAGAACGGGGTTGTCACGGTGGTCATCGGAACCGACTGGAATCACTACTACGCGAACACCGCGAGAACCTTCATCGTCGGGGAACCGGGAGAGAGGGTTAGAAGGGCTATCGAAGTCAAAGAGAAAGCCCTTGAGCTTGCCCTTCAGGAGACCCGCGTTGGGGCAACCTTGAATTCGGTTGAAAAGAAGATCTCGGACTTTTTCAAAGAGAAGGGCTTCGGTGATGCCTACATAGCGGGCTACACTCACGGCGTTGGCCTTCTCATCGAGGAACTCCCGATGCCGACCATAGTAGTCCCGACGAGGGCTACCAAGGTTGCAGAGAACATGGTTCTGAGCATAATCCACGCACCGCTGATGATCCCTGAGGGAGCTATCAAGCACGAGGACACCTATATCATCAGAAAAACTGGCCTGGAAGGGGTCACCTTTACTTGATCGGTATTTTCACTTTTCTCTTTGTACTTGTCTGTTTACAAGAAATCGATGAAAAATCAGATATTGAGTCCATTGAACATGGTAAATTTCTAAAATCAATCTTGATATACGCAGATACCAAACCCCTTTTAGAAAAACTTAAGAGGGCCCCGGCCGTACCGGGAGTGGTGCTGGCGTTGCTCTCGACGGGGATAGAAAGGCTTGACGAGGCACTCGGAGGCGGGTTCAAGCGGGGTCTAAACGTAGCTATTGTAGGTTCTTTTGAAGAAGACAACCTTCTCTTTATGCACCAGATAGCGTACGCTCTCCTAAAGCAGGGGTTGAGGGTTCTCGTGGCAGAGTTCAGACAGGATCCCGCCATTCTCAGGGATTGGCTCTCCTATTATGGAATCGACTACGGGGAGTACCTGGAAAAAGGACAGGCCAAGATCCTCGACGGGTTTACCAACCTCTACGCGCCCCAGTCCAAGTCCGGGAAGGATGTCATTCCAAACCCCCGTGACCTTGGGATAACCGTGGGAATAATAAGGAACGAGCTTTCAACCGGGGACTACGATGTTCTGATTATAGATGATCTCACCGTTCTGTACTCCCTCCAGGCGGATAGGGATGCTTACACAAGGATCATCATAAGACTCGTCAACTCCATAAAAGGCCTCAACGAGCAGGTCTTTGCCGGTGTTAACTCGGAAGTCCTTGAAAAGGGAGACCTGGCAAAGCTCCTCTTGGGCTTTGAGTACGTTTTGGAGGTTAAAGAGGGAAAGATCAAGATCTTGAGGTCTCCCTATCCAGTGGGACTTCCCACTAAGTATCTCCCATATAAGAAAACCGAGAGAGGAATCGAAGACCTTTGGGAAAGTTACTACACTCTCAAGGATATCAAAGAGAACCTCACCCTTGATGAGGAGGGCAATCTCTGGTCTGGGAGTTCGAGGGTTCAGATAATATCTGAGGAGAGTGAGGCTTCACTAGTGGAGTTCGTCTATCAGTACCTAGGCCCAGGGGAGGGTAAGAAGTTTCTCTATCTCTGGGGACGCTATGAGTTTCGCGGAGCTGGAGCTACCTACAGAAATATCCATGCCACCTTAAGGGAGACTCTCGAACGCTTTATCAAAGGGACAGAAGCTTCAGGAGGCGGTAAACTCGATATTGTCCAGATATCAGATGACATCATAATCCTGAGAGGCAAAAACCTGTTCCCGCGCCTCAGGAGTTTCCAGTATCCTGCCCACGTAAACTATGCGGGCGAGATAGCCCAGTTCCTTGAGGAGTACACTGGGGATCCGTGGGAGGGAGAGGAAGTTCACTGCCAAGCACAGGGATATGAGTACTGCGAGTTTGTGTTTAAGAGGAAGAGCGGTGAAAGGGAAGCTTGAGGATCTATCTTCGTTAATTAGAATAGACAATTTTCACCCTTTCCAAACCTGGACTTTTTGTGCTTCCTTTTTTTTCAGAGGGATTCGAAGGGTGTGCCTCTGAACTTCCACGTTGGACAAACTTCAATTCCATAAGCCTAAGCCTTAAATAGTGTTGGAGGAAAACTAATACAGTGGAAACACGGTGATCGGCATGCTAGAGTACCTCTCGATAGTGGCCATCATCGGCGCAGGGTTCGCAGTGTACTACGCCATGGATATATCTGAGAAGGTTAAGTCCAGATTTTTTGAGCTCAAGAACGAGACACAGAGCTCCATCGAGAACATCGAGTCTTTCAGGAAGGAGATTCTAGAGGAGATAAACTCGCTGAAATCCGAGCTTGACCGGTTGAAGCGGATGGAGGGCGAATCAGCCGAGGACTGGAGGATAAAGTCCCTCTCCGAGAAGGTCTCAAAGCTTGATGAGATGCTCAAGACAAAGCTCAAAGAGCTGGAGAACAAGAGTGTCCAGACAGCTTACGAACTTGGCGCCCTCAACAAAGAGGTTTCCGAGCTTAAATCCCAAATTCAGGAGATAGAAAGCGAGGTCCTTGAGGGGAAAGAGGAGCTCAAGGAAAAGCTGAAGGAGGAGCTCCTCAGGGAGGTGGAGGAAGAGATAGAGCACCTCGAGGACCTCATCGAGAGACGGAAAGAGGAGGAAGTGGAGGAATTCCTCGAGTTGATCACGACTGCCATAACCCTTCAGCCCGAGAAGATAAGCTCGGGCCTCCTTGAGGCAAAGAGGGCCCTTCTGTCGCTCCGCGACATTGCCAAGGTGTACGTTCTAACAGGGAAAGGAAAGGAAGAGTTCGACTCCCTAAAGGAGAACCTCATAGGACTCCTCAAGAACCTGAGGAAGCTTGCCGTTGTGTCAGTTCCCGATGAGAGTGTTTATTCCCGCTTCAGAGATGCGATAATACTCGTAAAAAGGCTTAATCTGCCCATGAAAGACGAACGGAACGGAAAGGAGCTCAACCCAGAGAGAAGCTTTATTGAAATCCACAGATTGGTATACAAAGTTGCGGGAGAACTTGATTCCCTGGCGGAGATGATAAACGAACCCGTTCCCGTAACCCCCATAGAGAAGGAGTTCTACGAGAAGCTTAGAATCCAGTTCGAGGAGCTCAGAAAGCTGGAAGAACAGGTAGAGATGCTGATGGCAAGGCTGGGTGGAAAAGAGACCGTGGAAGATGCAAGAGAGGCCGAGAAGAAACCCTCAAAAAAAGAGCTCGAAGAGCTCCTGAAGGAGCTGGATCTCTGATCACCACTCCTCTCCGAAGAGCCTCTCCAGGTCGACCATTATGAGGAGCCTTTCCCCGTTGTTTATCTTCGCTATGCCCTTTATGAAGCGGGTGTCCATTCTTGAAACCAGGGTCTTCGGCGTTGGCTCTATCTGATCCTCGGTCAGAGTCACCACGTCCGAGACTGCATCGACTATTATGCCGATTATCTCCCCCTTGACCTCTGCTATGATGATCTTCTTGTTGCTGAGATCCTCGTCGTCATAGTAGCCCAGCTTCTTCTTCAGGTTGACGACCGTGGTTATCTGGCCCCTGAGGTTTATGACGCCCTCCACGTACTCGGGAGCGTTGGGGACCCTGGTTATGGGCATCATCTCCTTTATTTCTCTAACCTTGGATATCTCAAGGCAGAACTCCTCGTTTCCGACCCTGAAGGCAACGACCTGAACTTCGGCCATATCCCTTCACCTCAAACCTTAATGCGCGCAACCATACCTATAAGTCCTTCGAGCTTCCCAACCAGACGGCCCAGCATATCCTTGATTGGCTCAACCCTCGACACCGCCTCACTGGAGACCTCCACGGCCTCCTGAGCTGTCTCGGAGAGTTCAGAGTTGACCGCGGAGATCTCATCCACGGCACTCACGAGGTACTGGACGGCGCTCGCCTGCTGGTCAACACCCTTGGAGATCTCGTTCATCATGTTGGCTATCTCGTTCGCCCTCCTCGCGATATCGTCAAATGCCGCTATGAGGTGCTGTATGGACTCCCCTACCTCCTGGGTCACCCTCGTGTTCTCGTGTATTGATGACACGACGCCGCTCACGCTTTCCTGCATCTCCTTTATAAGATCCCCTATCTGCTTGGCGGAGCTCCTCGACTGCTCCGCGAGCTCTCTAACGCTGTCGGCAACGACGGCAAAGCCCCTGCCCTGCTCACCTGCCCTTGCGGCCTCGATAGCGGCGTTCAGCGCGAGGAGGTTCGTCTGCTCCGCTATGTCAGTGATGACGTCGACGATCTGACCGATTTTCTCGGAGTATTCAGAGAGTATATTTACCGCACTCTCCATCTCCCTGCTGACGTTGTTGATCTTCTCAACCTTCAGAGCTGCCTCATCTGAAATCTCCTTTCCTTTCTCGGCGGCGTTAGCTGACTCTATTGTGAATTCCGCGACCTGCTGTGTCTGAGTGCTTATCTGTTCTATAGCTGCTGAAAGGGCCTGTATGTGGTCATTGAGCTCGGCGATCTTGACGCTCTGGGTTTCGAGGCGTGATATCAACTCGTTCAGAGTATCATACGTGCGTTCTAGAGCATTCAGAGAATCCGATGCCTCTTTAATTCCCTCCAGCTCACTCCTGACGTCTTCAAGGGTCTCCTTCATGTTGGACAGCATCTCTATCCAGCTCTTCTTCACATTATCATAAGCCTGGAGAAGTCCGGACGTGATCGGCACTTTGCCCGTGAGATCCCCCTTCGCGACCCGCTTCAGATCCTCCACGAGGAAGCGGAGATCGCTGCTCTCCTTTCCCGCGAGGGGCACTAGGTACTCCCGGATATCGCTGAGCTCAGGGGGAATGGGAACTCTCTCACCCCTGCTCATAGCCCTGAGAACCCTCTTCACCAGGGCGTACTTGTTTCTCTGCTCGTAGAATCTTTCAATATAGCCGGCCGCTATGACTCCAACCATCACACCGCTGGCCAGGCCTACTAGGGGATGACCTCCGTAAGCCAGTATCCCAGTGACTACGGGCGCCGCTGTGACCGCACCTATTGTTGCCGCTTTCATAGGTACCACCGCACTTGAAGATTGTCCAAGTCCGATTCTATTCCTCTGTTGTAGGTTGATCAAAATACTCTTGTAAACACTGTCTATTATTCAATAAGGGCATAAAAAGTTTTCGTTGACCGTTTCCAAAGCAAAGCTTATCAATTTCACCGAAAAAAGCTCGTAACAACCTACATATGCACCTACACATACACATACACGCAAGGGTTTTTTAATTGGCCGGGTCATAGTAATTGTAGTAAATTTAATTCCCAGGTCAGATCTTTGAACCCATCCCAACAGGCGGGGGTTACTGCGATGGAAGTCAAAGACAGGGGCTATCAGCTCATTAAGCAGGAGCTCTTCAGGCATCTGAACACTAGTAGCGATGCCTATAAGGATTCCTACCTACTTCGGAGAATCCGGGCCAGGATGAGGAAGCTTGGCATAACAGACTTCATGGAGTACTACCGCCTGATAAAAAAGAACAAGCAGGAACTCGACGACCTGCTGCTCACTGTGGCTATAAACGTCACGGAGTTCTTTAGGGATCCGATAGTCTGGAAAACCCTCGAAAGAAAGGTCCTTCCGGAGCTTATCGAATTCAAAAAGAAGCACTACAGCATGACGATAAACGTCTGGAGCGCCGCTTGTTCGACCGGCCAGGAGCCCTACTCAATAGCCATGATGTTCAGCGAATTCCTGGGCGATCAGATGTCCAGGTTCAAGCTCAAAATACTTGCCACAGATATCGACAGGGAGGCACTGAACACGGCAATCAGGGGGGCCTACCCCAAAGAGGTCGTTGAGAAGAGCGTTCCAAAGCCCCTCATCGCCAAGTACTTCCTCCCTATGGGAGACCACTACAGGATCTCGCCGAAGATCAGACGCTACGTTCAGTTCAAGCACTTCAACCTCCTGTCCGATACGTACCCTAAGGGGTTCGATATGATCTTCATCCGCAACGTCCTGATCTACATGACCCGCGAGGCACAGGAGCAGGTGTTCTCCAACCTCTACGAATCCCTTGAGGATCACGGTTATCTCATCCTTGGGAAGACTGAAACCATTCTGGGCAACGCTGCCCGTCTGTTCAAACTCTACGATCTGGTTGCAAGGATCTATGTGAAAAACCCGAACCCAAGAAGGAGGTGAATTTGGATGGCAAGAGTGCTCGTCGTCGATGATGCGGCGTTTATGAGAATGCTGGTCAAGAAGATCCTGACTCAGGCCGGACATCAGATAGTTGGCGAAGCAAGCAACGGAAAAGAGGCCGTTGAGAAATACAAACAACTCAAGCCCGATCTTGTGACCATGGACATAGTCATGCCGGAGATGGACGGCATCAGCGCCGTCAAGGAGATCATGAAGATCGATCCCAACGCCAAGATAATAATGATCACCGCGGTTGGTCAGGAAGCCAAGGTCATGGAGGCTCTCAAGAGCGGCGCCAAGGGCTATATAGTCAAGCCGTTCCAGGCTCCGAAAGTGATTGAAGAAGTCAACAGAGTCCTCTCCTCTTAAAGGTGGTCCTATGCCACTCAGAAAGAAGATCAGGGTCCTAGTCGTAGATGATTCGGCCTTCATGCGAAGGGTCCTCAAGGATATCCTGGAGTCCGATCCCGAGATAGAGGTATGCTGTGAGGCCAGGGACGGGGTTGAGGCAATAGAGAAAGTCAAACAGCACAGGCCCGACGTGATAACCCTGGACGTCGAGATGCCCAGGATGAACGGCCTCGATGCCCTCAAGTTCATCATGAACAAATACCCGACGGCTGTCATAATGGTCAGCGCTCTCACTCAGGAGGGCGCGGATGCGACGATAAAGGCCTTGGAGTACGGAGCCGTGGACTTCATCCCCAAACCTTCCTCGTCAATCTCGATAAACATGAGGGAGCTGAAGGATGAGATAATAGCCAAGGTGAAGGAAGCCGCAAAGGTTCCGATCAAGTTCCTCCAGTTCAAGAGGAGGAGGCTCCTCCGGGAGCAGCTGACAAAAGTCAGGAAGAGGGAAGAAGCAGCAAGAAGGGCGGTCGCAATAGCGGCCTCCACTGGTGGCCCCCAGTCTCTGCTCAAGGTCTTTGAGAAGCTACCTGGAGAGCTGGACGCCGGGATCCTGCTGGTCCAGCACATGCCCCCCGGATTCACGAGGTCGTTCGCAATGAGGCTCGACAGGATTTCCAGGGTCAACGTCAAGGAAGCCGAGGACGGGGAAGTCGTCTACAAGAACTGGGCCTACGTGGCCCCCGGCGACTATCACATGGAGGTTGTGAATCGGGGAGGCAAGCCCACCATAAAACTCTACAAGGGGCCCAAGATCCACGGCGTCAGACCTGCCGCCGATCCGATGATGAAAAGCGTTGCGGAGGTTTTCGGCAGAAAAACCGTTGGGGTCGTCATGACGGGGATGGGCAGGGACGGCGCGGAGGGAATAGTGGCCATCAAGAAGAAGGGAGGAATAACGATTGCGCAGGACAAAGAGACATCGATAATCTATGGAATGCCGAAGGCGGCAGCCGAGACTGGTATGGTGGACTACATTGTGCCCCTGGATAAAATCGCGGATACCATTGTTATGGCCCTGAGAAAGATCCCGAGGTGAGGGATATGGAGGACATGTCGCAGTACATTGAGGAGTTCCTCGCCGATGCCAGGGACAGGATAGACAGCATAAGCAACGCGGTTCTCAAGCTTGAGGATGCAGTTAAGAAGGGGGACGAGGCCGCGAAGAAGGAGAGCATAGACCAGATATTCAGGGACGCACACACCCTCAAGGGGACAGCGGCCACGATGGGCTTCATGAAGCTCAGCGAGACCGCTCACAAGATGGAGAACCTCTTTGACGCGATAAGGAACGGAGTGGTGGAGGCCACACCCGAGGTCGTTGATCTCGTTCTAGAGTTCATCGATGCAATCGAAACAATGGTGGACAACATAGAGGAGACTGGGAGCGAGGGTGATGTGGACATAAGCGAGATATTTGCCGAGGCCGATAAGCTACTGAAGGGATACACGAGAAAGAAAAAGGAGGGTGCAGAGTCCAAAAAAGCTGAGGAATCTCCCCCTGAAACCGCTGAGGCGCCGGAGGAGAAAGAAGCACCCAAGGAAGCCCCCCAGCCGTTGGAGGTCGGGGGTGGAAATGAGTACCTCATAAAGGTTATCTTCCATCCAGATGCCCAGCTTAAGGGCGTCAGGGCTTTTCTTATACTCAACGACCTTGAGGAGAGGGGGGACGTTCTTGAGACCAAACCCGACAGGAAGATCATAGAGGACGGCTCCGCGGAGGAGAACGAGCTGGAGTTCAGGGTTAGGACGGAGTTTTCACCTGAGGAGATAGAGAAAGTGATCACAAGGCATCCGGAAGTTAAGGAGGTCGTCATAACCCCCATAGGGGGAGGCAGTGCTGAAGAAAGGGCAGAAGAGGCTCCTAGCGAAGCCCCCGGCGGCGGAAAAGTTAAGATCAAGGTGATCCTCCAGAAGGACGCTCCCCTCAAGGGCATACGCTCCTTCCTGATCCTCCAGGATCTCCAAGGTATGGGAAAGGTCATTGAGACTAACCCCTCGCGGGACGCCATTCAGAACGGTGAGTTGATAGATGGGACGTATTTTGAAGTGGTTATGATTCCCCAAAAGTCCATCGATGAGATAAAGGCGGCTGTTCTGAAGCATCCAGATGTTGAAGACGTGGTTATAGGCGGAGAAAGTGCAAAAGAAGGCGAGAAAACTGGGGAAACTGCGGGAGGAACAAAACCCGAAAAGAAGCCAGAGTCAAAGGCTTCCCAGCCTCCAAAGCGCGAGAAGATAAAGATGTCCAAGCTCATAAAGGTCGATGTGGCGCATCTAGACAAGCTCATGAACCTCGTTGGAGAGCTCGTCATCAACAAGGGAAGGCTTGAACAGATAGCAGAGCGCTTAGGCGATAGGGAGCTCATAGAGACCCTCTCAACGACGTCGAGGCTGATGACAGAGCTCCAGGATGAGATAATGCAGATGCGCCTTACCCCCGTTGCGGAGGTCTTCAACAAGTTCCCGCGCATGGTGAGGAGCCTGGCGAGGAAAGAAGGAAAAGAAGTAGAGTTCATCATGGAAGGAACTGAGATAGAGGTCGACAGAACTATTCTCGACAAGCTCGGCGACGTTCTTGTTCACCTGCTCAGAAACGCAATAGACCACGGAATTGAACCGCCGGAAGAGAGGGAGAAGCTTGGAAAGCCGCGTGCAGGAAGGCTGGAACTCATAGCCAAGCGTGAGAGGAGTCACGTGGTTATCATCGTCAGGGACGACGGCAGGGGAATAGACCCAGAAAAAGTCAAGAAGAAGGCCATCGAGAAGGGCCTCATCACGCCGGAACAGGCCGCTGAGATGAGCAAAGACGAGGCGATAAACCTGATATTCCTCCCAGGTTTCAGCACGGCGGAGAAAGTCACGGACGTTTCAGGAAGGGGCGTCGGAATGGACGTCGTCCAGGACGTCATCAAGGCCCTCAACGGAAGCATAAGCGTCAAGACGGAGGTCGGAAAGGGTACAACCTTCACGCTCAAGCTCCCGATAAGCATGGCCATCATACAGGCCCTTCTCATAAAGGTGCAGGACGAAACCTACGCGATCCCGATAAACAACATACTCGAGACCATCGAGGTCAAAAAGGACGATCTAAAGACCATCGGCGGAAAGGAGGTAATCGTCCTGAGGGGCGAGATCATACCCCTTATATCGCTCCATGAGCTCTTCAACCTGCCCTACCCCGAGTCAGAGGAGTTCCCAGCAATTATAGTGGATTTCGGGGCTCAGAAGATAGCACTCAGGGTTGATGAGCTCCTCCACAAGAAGGACATCGTTATCAAGTCCCTTGGAAAGGCCCTTTCCAACTTGAAAGGTTTTGCCGGAGCCACGATACTCGGAGATGGAAGTGTCGTCCTGATCGTGGACATAAACAGTCTGCTGGGAGGTATCGGCGGTGGACTATGATAAGGGAATAAAAGAACTGGGAGAGTTCGAAAAGAGTGCCCTGCTCGAGACGTTCAACATAGGGGCGTCCAGGGCAGCGGACGCGCTGAGTGAGATGATAGGACACCCCGTTAACATCACGGTTCCCGGCCTCGAAGTTACCTCAATCAAAACCCTCCCCGAGAAAGTGGGGGAGGACGTTAAGGTCGCCGTTTACGTGGGGCTTGGACAGGAATTCAGCGGGCATGCGTTCTTCGTGCTCGACTTTGAGGATGCCTGCAGGCTCTTTGATCTCATGATGATGCAGGAACCCGGAACGACGACTGAGATAGACGAAATGGTGCAGTCGGCGATAATGGAGATGGGAAACATCCTCATATCAGCCTACGCCAACGCCCTCAGCGAGTTTCTAGGGCTCACCATAGAGCAGACTCCCCCTGAGATTGCCATAGACTTCCTTCCGGCGATCCTCGACTTCGCCCTGGCGGATATAGGCCAGTACTGTGACTACACGATCCTTCTGGGAACCACCATAAGTATTGAGGGAGTGGAGTTTAAGGAGCACTTCTTCATCCTTCCGAAGCCTGAGGATATGATGAAGGTCATAGAAAAGCTCACGGGGGGAATGATATGAAGATAGACGAGTGGTATAAGGACATATTTCGTGAGGCCTCCAACATAGCGATGTCCCATGCACTTACGTCGCTCTCCCAGATGATCGGGGGAACGATAGAGATGGAGCCCCCCGACGTCAAGGTTCTCTCTAGGGTGGAGTTCCTCAGACATCTGGCCCATAACGGAATCTCCAACAGCTTCGTGGTGGCCTTCGACATAACGGAGGGTCTCAACGGCATCACAGTACTCCAGTTTCCAACGAGGAGCGCAATAAACCTCTCCGCGGCCCTCATGGGGATGGATCCTTCGGGCATGGAGGAGCTCGACGAGATGGGCAAGTCGGCCATAACTGAGGTGGGCAACATCCTCATCTCCGTCTACACGGACATACTCGCCAAGCTCCTCGGAGAGGCCGTGTCCCTCAGTCCCCCGAAGCCGATAACCTCGCTCTACGACATCGAGAAGGAGCTCAACAGGCCAGACCTCAGGAACGTCGAGAACGTCCTGCTTTTCAAGACCCGTTTCTACGAGGAGAACATCGGATTCGAGAGCCATTTTTACCTGATACCAGATGAAGAGTCCTTCGATAAGCTGGTGAAGAGATTGGAGGAGCAGGTGAAGGAAACGGGGTGAGTGATATGGAGTTCAAGAAGAAAGTTGTTGGCATCGTGGTCGTTGCCTTGCTGTTGGTGACTTTCATAGCCACTGCGATGATGTTCTACACAGGCAATCATACTTCCAAGATCATCGAAGAGAAAATGGAGCCCGTTGTGGAGAACCAGGCGAAGGAGGCTGTCACCGCTAAAGCAGAATCTTTAGCAGAACAGTTTTCGGGATTCTTTGATTCAGTTGAGGCTCTAGGACGGGCAACGAGGGAGCTGACCATCATATCGCTCAACGACCTCAAGGACGAGGGGGTCAGCTTTGGCGATCCCGGCTACGCGGAAAAACTAAAGCCGATAATTTTGGAGCACTTTGAAGTTATTGCCAAGGCCGAGCCCAAGCTCAGTGCCGTCTACTTCGGAGATGTGAACGGCAATATGTTCATGTACCCCGACGAGCCGCTCCCGGAGGGCTATGATCCGCGTGTAAGACCGTGGTACCAGAAGGCGGTTCAGGTCAACGGACCAGCATGGAGCGAGCCGTACCAGGACGCCTCTTCGGGCAAGTGGGTCATCACATATGCAATTCCCGTTTACTACAATGGGAAATTGGCGGGTGTCATAGGTCTGGATGTTTTCATAGACGAACTAACCAAGGCCATAGACAAGGTAAAGATCGGTCAGAGCGGCTACGCCTACGTCGTTGGCCAGGACGGGACTATCTACATGCATCCCAACCATGACTACATAATGAAGCTCAACGTCTTCAAGGAGTCGAGCTTGAAGGCTGTTGCAGATATCATCAGGAGCGGTAAGGACAAAGATGTTGTCATATACACTTTCAATGGGGTGACGGCGGTTGCAGGAGGGGCCAAGATTCCCAACACAGGCTGGTACGTCTTCGCTAAGGTCCCCATAAGTGAGATAAGCGCCCCCACTTTAAAGGTGATAGATGAAACCAAGCAGAGTGCCCAGAAGAACGCCGTAATGACGGCGGTTTTGATACTGGCAATAGCCGGTGTGATGATAGCACTCGCGTACAAACTCATCAGCTCGTCCCTCAGGCCTCTCGTCGCGCTCGGCGCCGCGGCTCAGGCCCTTGCTGAAGGAAAGCTCAGCGAAGTTAAAAAGAAGCTGCGCGGCATCCAGTACCTTGAAGAAGACGAGATTGGACTTCTCATAAAGGCATTCGAGGCAGTATCCAAGGACGTGGTCGGAACACTGCAGGGAATAGCGGAGAAGCTTGAACGCCTTGCCGAGGGTGACCTCAGTAACGGCCTCAGTGTGGAGGCAAAGGGTGAGCTGAGGGAGGTCATAGAGGACCTCAAGAACATGAGTGCCAAGATGAGGACTCTCCTTGGCAACATAGTCGAACTCACGGAGAGGCTTGAGAAGCACTCCAACATGCTGGCCCAGGTTGCGAGTGATGTTACTGAGGCGATTAATCAGGTGAATGAGGCTGTACAACAGGTTAGTATTGAAGCCCAGCGCCAGCAGGAGAACATCAACGAAATCACCGAAGGCATGAGGCTAGTAGCAGACGTAAGCGAAGAAAGCGTCAGAGCAATGGAAGAATTCGAAGGAGCAGTAAACGAGGTCGTCAACATTGCCGAAGAAGGAAAAGAGAAGGGAGAAGTGTCAGCCCAGCAGATTCAGAGCATTCAAGAAATGATGGGCGAGATCGAGCATGCCGTCAACAGGGTCAACGAAATGAGCAGGAGCATTGAAGAAATCACGAACGTGATTACTGGGATCGCAGAACAGACTAATTTGCTTGCCCTCAATGCTGCTATTGAAGCAGCTAGGGCTGGAGAAGCTGGCAGGGGCTTTGCTGTTGTTGCTCAGGAGATTAGAAATCTTGCAGAGGAGAGTAAGAAGGCTGCGGATAATATTAAGGACATTATTGCTAAGATGACTGAGGAGATTAGGGATGCTGTGAATGCTACGCAGAAGGGTGTTAGTGTTGTGAGTGAGTCTTCGGAGACTCTTAGGGAGACTACTGAGTACTTGACGAATATTGCTGAGTTGATTAGTGATACTGGGGCTAGGCTTGGGCATGTGAAGGAGCAGATTATTAGGACGCAGGAGGAGGTTGATAAGGCTCTTAAAGCCTTGGAGAATTTGGCTGCCAGTGCTGAGGAAACCACTGCTTCGGCAGAAGAAGTCAGCTCAGCAGTCGAGGAGCAGACTGCAGCAATAGAAGAACTCAAGAGGGCCGCTGAGGAGCTCAAGAACATAGTAGACGAGCTCCGCAAGGAGACTTCAAACTTCAAGCTCTGACGCCCTTTTCCTTTCCAATCTTTAAAGCGGTGGTGACGAAGGGTGGAGATCAAGGTTGGTATAGGGGATCACGCGGTGGCGAAAAAAACGGGCATAATAAGCACTTACGGGTTAGGCTCCTGTGTAGGTATTACTCTGTACGACCGTCTGACCAAAGTAGGCGGTCTGCTCCACGCGCTCCTCCCGGAGAGCTCACGCTACGGAGGCAAGGGAAATCCCGCCAAGTACGTGGACACGGGTCTGGAGCTTCTGATAAGGGACATGGTAAAGCTGGGAGCGTCGCCCAGAAGACTGGAGGCAAAGCTCTTTGGAGGGGCCCACATGTTCTCCAACGTCAACAACGAGAACCTAATGATCGGGAAGAAAAACGTGGAAGTAGCCAAGAGAGAGCTCAGAAAACGCGGAATAAAGCTCGTCGCCGAGGACACCGGGGGAAGGGGTGGAAGAACCATATACCTGGACGTCAGTACGGGTAAAGTCCGCATGAGGAAGGTCTCCGGGGGTAAGGTCATGGAGACCGTGTTTTGAGGAGGTGGTGGTATGGACACAGCGACGCTGTTGTTGATCCTCGGGGGTTTCATAGGAACGATACTGGTCGTGGTAGTTTTGATATCAAAGATGATGAGCACATACACCAGCGAGATATACGAGCTTCTCAGGAGCAGCAGGCCGGAACTTCAGGAAGTTCCAGTTCAGGAAAAAGCGTCCCCGCCGAAGGTGGAGAGTGCCCCTACTAAGATCCAGGGAACGGTACCAAAGCCTACGGCCAGCGAAGAAGAACTCGTCAGAAAGCTCAGGGAGATCCTGAACGAGAGGATGGGCAAGATAATTGACGAAGCCAAGGACAAGAAGAACCGCCTTCTAACCCTCCTGGACTTCGCAAGGGGATACGCTCTGGGCTACGTCAGTGAGGACGACTACAACGCCTTCCTTATCAAGGTGTTGAACGAGCTGGACGAGTTCAAGAGGCTCTGGCTCATGAAGTTTCCATCGAGGAAGGACAAGGAGAAGCTGGAGCTAATGATGAGCTACGTTGCCAAGGCGAAGCTTCCAGTTGCAGTGAAAACTAAAGACAAGGGTATTATAACGCTCACTCACGAGGAGGCGCTGATAAAGATAACCGAATACCTCAACAGCGCCATGACGATCCTGGACGAGCTAATTGAGAAAGCCGGAGAGAGCCCAGCCATAACCCCGCTGGAAATAAAGCTTTCCAACGAGGTGAAAAAGCTCCAGGAAAAGGTTAAAAGGCTTGAAGAGCGCCTCGAAGAGATGAACATGAACATTTGAAGAGAGGGATAACCATGCCAATAATGCAGGCCAGGGTTAGGGCCGCTATTCAGTCCACGTGGAAGGGTTCGAGCGGTATTAGATGGAGGGATGCGTTAGCGTACATAGAGTCCGACAAAATAGGTCTCAAATACCTCAGGATGGGAGAGGTAATTGGTGAGGACATCTTTCCATTTTCGGCGCTCGCGGATATCAGCATTAAAATCCCCGACGAGGTAAAATCGGATCCTGAGCTCCCGTACTTCGGCCTTAAGTTCTATCTACCCTCCGGCGAGAAGACCCTGTTTTTGACGATAGGGAAGAACATGCTCATATACGATGAGAAGACGTTCAAGATGTTCGTTCACAAAATTTTTGAGGTTCTAATAAACGGCGCCCCTGTTAAGCTCCTTCTCGCCAGGATGAGGGGCGGAGCTCTGAACATGGAGGCAAAGTGGCAGGACGGAGTTCTTAAGATAGTTGTCGTACGCTCGATAAGGCGGGCCAGAAAGGAGCGCAACATAATAGTCCTCGCTGAGGGCCGGCCGGTGTCCCTCTTCGCAGATATGGAGGATTTGGACATCGAAGAAATCGAAATGGGGGATAGGAAGGTTGAGGCATGGAAGATAAAGCACTTCTTCGAAAACGAGAGCGTTGTGTCGTACCTCTTAGTTGAGGATAAGAAGCTGAGGCTCTACATCCTCAGGTATCTTCTGACGTACAGGAAGGACTACGTGGAGCTTCTCATGAAGGCCGCTGAGGAGTTCCCGCAGATAAAGGCCGAGTTCCAGGAGGAGCTTGAGAGGGAGCTTAAAGAACTCGGCGGCCTCGATGAAATGGAGCAACAGGTGTTGATGGCCCTCTACTCGGGTATGGATCCCCTCACCCTCCACGAGATGTTTGGAATAAGCGAGAAGGAGCTCGAGGACATATACGATAGACTGATGGACAAGGGACTGCTCAAGCTCGTCATGATAAGGAAGGTCGTTGACCTGACTAGGGAAGGCAGAAAGCTCGTCAACAAGATGATGAAGTACGGAATGGGTATGATGTAGTCCCAATTTGTTTTAGCGTATTTTCTCCATCCCCCGGTTTTGGAGAATTCCTATCATGGCTTAAGATATTATGCATCATTTCCAAGTACACAGCTGACCACATGTAGGCATTTGTGTAGGTACTTGATGAATATTCAGAAGCCTGGGAGAGATTTTGGATTTTTAAGACAACAAAGCTTAAATATAATTCCTTCCACCGTTTAGCGTCTGAGTAATAGGCTAAAATTAGAAAAAAGATAAAATAAACCTCGATCGCCGCGTTGGCCAGCGCGGTTATCTCGTTGGTAACATGGAATAAGGGCTGAAATCGGGTCGGACTCAAATACCACAAAGATAAAATGCAGATGGATAGAGTCCAGCCTTTGTTCTTTATTTTTATCCGTGATTCAAACTTGAATTCTACCGATATGCAAGCCCTCGGGTAGGAAGAGATCGAGTTCCCTTTCCCCCCTTAAAAACGGCACCATCCCGATGCCCTCTCTAATGTCAAAGCCCTCTATGTACGGATTAACCGAGGGAAGTATCAGGAACCTCCCCGCCCTAACGAAGACTTTTGTCTTTCTCCGGATCCCCCCGCTCTTAAAGGTGTAAGCCGGATGTATGTGGCCGAGGTAAGCTTCCTCAAAGGGGACGTCGGGGAGGGCCGTGTGCCCGTGGAGAAAAAGCAGGCCGTCTGTGGTGAAGTAGGGAACCACGCAGACGTTCTTAAAGGGCCTCACCGCGTCCTCTATTCGGCCGTCGTGGTTGCCCTTCGTTATCACAACGTTGAGGTTCTTTAAGGGGGAAAAGAACTCCATTAAGAGCTTCTTCATCCCGAGACCGAGGCCAAGGGGCTCCTTAACGTCGCCAAGGATCACGATGAGGTCTGGATCCATTTCCAGGATAAAATCGGCCAGAGCCTCTTCAAAATGAGTTCTTACACGCAGGCCCCGCGAGAACTCGAAGCCGATGTGGGGATCGGCTATAACGAGAAGCCTTCCAGCGGAGGTTTTCAGTTCCAGGGAAAGCGATGCGAAGTATTCAGAGAGACTACCCATAGAACCACCGCAAAAGGTGAAACAGAGAAAAAGGGATCAGATAAGTCCGCGCTCCTTCTTCCTCTGCCTCTTAAGTCTGCGGATCCTCTTCTTGATCCACTTCCACCTCATTCTGCCCTTCTTCTTCCACTTCCTCGGTCTCCTCTTCATGAGCGTCACCAGCCCGGTGTTGCCGGGAGGGTTTTTAAGCTTTTTCCTCGATACGGGAGAGGATAGATGAACGACAGAAATACCGGATGGGAAGCATTTTTACAGGAAAAACGGGGACGTTAAGTTGTTTGTCATTTCCAATTTTTTCTGCCCTAATAAATCGGTTGTTCACGCTTGTACTTGAGATCCATGGTCTAAACTCAAAATGCGTTACTTTAAATAACGCATTTGATAGTTGAAGGTTGGATAACCTAATAGAAGCTAATCCCAGTGGGATTCTCTTCGATAAATCAGCACAATAGATCACGACAACTTTATTTACTGAGAATGCAGAATGTAACCGGGTGGGATGGTGATGGTCAAAGTAGCGTTCGGTCAGATGAAACCCGTTTTCCTGGATCCAGAGGCCAATTATTCCAAGGCCGAGGCGCTCATAGCCGAGGCCGCTGAGAACGATGTCAAGCTCATCGTCCTCCCCGAACTCTTTGATACTGGATACAACTTCAAGAGCAGGGATGAGGTCATGGAGGTCGCCTCCCCAATTCCTGACGGGAAAACCACCCAGGTATTAATCCGGCTGGCGAGGAAGTACAGGATTTTCATAGTGGCTGGAACAGCCGAGAGGGATCGGTTCGGCAGGCTGTACAATTCGGCGGTCATAGTGGGGCCATCAGGGTACATAGGGAGGTACAGAAAGGTTCACCTCTTCGCCCGCGAGAAGGAGTTCTTCGAGGCTGGAAACCTGGGCTTTGAGGTCTTTCACCTCGGCTTTGCGAGAGTGGGGGTAATGATATGCTTCGACTGGTTTTTCCCGGAGAGCGCAAGGACTCTGGCACTCAAGGGGGCCGAGATCATAGCCCATCCAGCAAACCTCGTCATGCCCTACGCCCCGAGGGCCATGCCGATAAGGGCCCTTGAGAACAGGGTCTACACGATAACAGCGGATCGTGTGGGTGAAGAGAGGGGGCTCCGCTTCATAGGGAGGAGTCAGATAAATTCACCCAGGGCCGAGACTCTGGTTGAGGGCAGTGAGGATGGGGAGGAAATAGGAATAGCCGAGATCGATTTGAGCCTTGCCAGGGACAAGAGGCTGAACGATTACAACGAGATATTCAGGGACAGACGCCCGGAGTACTACGCCCGCTAGACCCTGGGGATTGGTTCTCTTAGGTATATCACGTCGGATACGTGGGCAATGGAGTGCTCTCCCGGGGTTATTATCCGCGCTTCTCTGAAGAGGGCTTTTCCTATCCCAGCCAGCCCCGCAAGATCCCAGTAGCGGTGCTCCACTTCACCGAGCCTTTCAAAGCCAGGAAGGCGGTAGTAGATTCGTCTTATCGTTCCCCTCTTAACGTTGTAGCCAGCGTCTATGGACACGATCTCAGAATCTTCCGTTCTGCTTTCCATGAGCATTTTCTGATAGGCTCCCCTGTAAAATATGCGGTGGATCCTGTCCGTTTCCTCAAGCATGAAAACTCCGTCTCCCTCCAGGGTCTTGGCGATGTTCCTGAAGAGGTCCGCGGTCTGGAACGGGTCGAAGTGGGGCATGGTGAGTCCCCAGAGGAGCGCGACGTCAAACGTCCCCAGTTTTCTGAGGTTCTCCATACAGTCCATTACAGCGCCGTAGACCTCCACCTCAAGGCCATCGAGCCATCCCTCAGCCTTTAGAAGATCCTCCTTCCTCTTGTCAACCAGGGTCAGCTTGACTTCCCTCCCCCACTCCATCAAAACCTCAGCGAGGGCGGCGCCGGCCAGGCCGGTCCCCGCGCAGAGATCCAAAATTCGAATCTTCCTTCTATCGGGGAGCATGTTCTCCTTGACGGCCCAGTTGAAGAAAGCCTTGGCGGCGAGGAACCTTTTCTGTGCCCTCTCATCACCAGGATCCATCGGCCACTTAATCCACGAGTAGAGCTCTTCAAGGGACGCCATTCTCCCACCGGAGTGGAATCGGACTCAGGGTTTAAGAGGTTAATGTCCTCACTCTGGGAGCCTGAGTGCCAGAAGAAAGGCGATGCCCAGAGGAATGGTGGTGCTGATGAAATTGACCTGGAAGCTTATCCCCGAAAGATAACCGCCTATAAGCGGCCCAACCACCCACCCGAGGCTCATCATGGCGTTTAGAAGCCCCATGCCTTGGGCGCGCTCGGATGCGCCCACATTTTGGGCAACGTAGGCGGAGGTGGAGTTTATCGTCAGTATCCACTTAATTCCGGATAGAAACGCCACTCCGAAGGCCAGCCAGACGTTTCTGACGATGGCATAGAGGACGAAGGCGAAGGCGTAACCGGCTATCGCGACGAGGTAGAACCTCTTTGCACCGTACCTGTCTATCAGCCTCCCGAGGAAGTACCCGCTCAGGGCCGCCGCAAGGCTCTCTATTCCAAACAGAACCCCAACGCTCCACTCTCCGAAGGCTCTCTTGAAGTAGACGGAGGATACGCTGTAGAACTGTCCGCTTGCCACCATCACGAGGAAGACTGTAAGATAGAAGAGTCCCAGATGGCCCCTCATGAGCTTCACGAATGAGGAGCCTCTCACAGTTGCTCTCCAGCTCTCCCTTCCCTCCTGGACGAGTATCATTCCGATGAGGCCCCTTCTCCCGGCGGGCCTTTCCCTGACGAGAATAACTATTCCGGCTGAAAGGAAGAGGAGAAGACCCGAGATAACGAAGAGGCTTTTTATGCCGAGGTACTCAACCACAACAGATCCCACGAAGTTTCCCACCATGTAGCCGGCGTTCTCTATGGAGTTGAAGAGACCGAAGATTGAGCCAGCCTTTGTTGAAAGCTCCGAAATGAGGGCGGAATGGGCGGGGGTCATGGCCGAGCCGAACGCTCCCTGAAGTGTTCGGAGTACTAAAACCTGAAGCGGCGAGGTAGTGAAAGGCATCACCGCGTAGAACAGCCCTATAGAAGCGGCACCGAACGCTATGAAGCCCTTCCTGTTTCTCGTTGCGTCGGAGAGCCAGCCAAAGGGGTACTGGAATACCGTAGATGTCAGATTGAATGCCACGCTTAGAAGGCCTACCATAAACATAGTCGCACCAAGGTACTGCATGTAGACGCTCAGGTAGGGGAATGCCATTCCAAAAGCCACGTTGGCGACGAACATGGAGAGGGCTAGGATGACGACATTCCTCCGCTTAACCCTAATCCTCCTGTGCTTGCTGGCTTTCTCCCTGTGTCCCTGTAGCAGAGCTTGCTCCCTCTTCAGGCCTGGCATCACCTCGCCCTACAGGAAGTTTCTTATAAAACTTCCCCTAAGAAATTAGCGGTGAAACTATGTGTGATGTTCTCGTGGCCTCCCCTGAGGCCACCAAGGAAGGGGTAACCATCTTCGCCAAAAACAGCGACAGGGAACCGAACGAAGCTCAAGTTCTGGAGCTAATTCCCAGGATGAAGCACGAGGAGGAGAAAACAAAGCTGACCTATGTTGAATTCCCGCAGGTGAAAGAAACATACGCGGTCATCCTCTCCCGTCCCTGGTGGATGTGGGGGGCAGAGATGGGCGTCAACGAGTTCGAAGTTGCCATAGGGAACACCGCTGTCTTCACGAAGGTCAAAGGCCCGAAAAAGGGAATAACCGGCATGGACATGATCCGCCTCGCCCTTGAAAGGACGAAGAGCGCGAGGGAGGCGCTGAACTTCATAGTTTCGCTTGTGGAGCAGGGCCTGCAGGGCGGGAACGGGAGCAAGAACCACAAGCTCTACTACTTCAGCTCCTTCATAATCGCAGACCCGAGGGAAGCGTGGGTTCTTGAGACCGTCGGCAAGGAGTGGGCGGCAAAGAGGATCGAGGGAGTCTATTCGATATCAAACGCTCTGACAATAGAGAAGGACTGGGACATGGCCTCCGAGGGCGTTGAGAGGCTCGCGGGAAAGGGGGACTTTAACTTTGCGAAGCACTTCTCGGACAGGTTCTACACGCACTTTGCCCACGGAAGGGAGAGGAGAGCCTTCACCCTTGGGAAGCTGAAGGAGAAAGAGGGCGAGATAACGCTCGAATACATGATGTCCCTTCTGCGCTCCCACTCGTTCGAGCCATACAGCCCGGAGAAGGGCTCTATGAGGGACGTATGCATGCACTACGGGGGTTTAACGAGACCCTCTCAGACGGCATCCTCACAGGTCTCGGAGCTGGGGAAGGGCCTCCACTGGTTCACGGGCACCTCCAACCCATGTCTCAGCATCTTCAAGCCGGTGAGCTTTGAAGGAGGCCTTCCCGACCTCGGAAAGAAGCCAACCGACAAGTACGACCCCAATACTTACTGGTGGCGCTTCGAGGCCTTTCACAGGAAGTTCCTGACGAACTACCGCTCATGCATAGACGAGTTTTCCCGGGAGAGGGACACCCTCCAGGCGGAGTTAATCCAAAGGGCGAGGGAGATAGAGAAGACTCCAGAGGACTTAAAGACCTTAACGGAGTGGGCTTTCCTCGAGGAGGAAAAGCTCCTCGAAAGGTGGGAGCGCATCGTTAAGCCTGGAAAGCTACCCTTCCTTTTCGGAAGAAACTGGAAAAAGGTGAACAAGGAGGCCGGACTGGAAATAGGAGATTAAAAGAAAATTCAGCCCATCTGAAGTGCCTGACCCCTAAGCTCCCCTCTCTCAAAGCGGTACGGATCGTAGAAGTCGAGCGGCTTGTCAGTCTTCCCATCCACGATGAACTCCGCTAGGGCCTCGGCAACGGCCGGAGCGAGCATGAAGCCGTGGCCGGAAAAGCCAGCCGCTATGTAGAACTCGTCTATCTCGTTTATCCTTCCGATGGCCGCGTTGTGGTCTGGAGTTTCAGCGTAGAAGCCGCCCCATATCCTTATGACGTTCACGTACTTCAGGGCTGGTATTATCTGAGAAAAGCGGTAGCTGACTCCACGGAGGAACTCGTAGGTCGGAGTTATGTCGTAGGTCGGCCCGTATTTGAGGCCGTAGCCGCCGATGACGCCCCCCTGGTAGGCCTCCTGGGTCAAATAAACGCCGCCGTGCTTGAAGGATATCACCATCGGCTCTATCTGACCGGGCTTTATTGGCTCGGTTTTTACCCCCTGGTGCTTGTAGGGCTCTATCGGGATTTTTATCGGCACCCCAGCCATTTTGTTTATGAGCGGCGCCCAGGCGTTGGCTGCGTTGATAACCCTGCCAGTCTTTATCTCGCCCCTGTTGGTCACGACTGTCTTTATCTTCCCCTCTTCAACTCTGATGTCCTTCGCCTCCGTGTACTCGTATATCTCAACGCCCAGCCTTTTGGCGGCTTCCGCATAGGCGAAAACAGCTTTAAACGGGTTTGCCTTTCCGTCGGTGTGGTTCCACGCGGCCGCTATAACGCCGTTGGTGTTGAGCGGCGGGACTATCTCCTTTGCCTCCTCGGGCGTTATTATCCTCGAAGGAACTCCAAACCTGTTCTGGAGCCGGACGTTGTTTTTAAATGCCTCAAGCTCATCCTTCTCGTAGATGAGGAAAAGGTAGCCGCTCTGTGTGAATTCGACGTCCATGCCGAGTTCTTCGCTCAGACCTTTCCAGAGCTCGACGGAGCGCTTCATCATCCGGATGTTCGCCTCGTCGTTGAACTGTTGCCTTATCCCCGTCCCACAGCGAAATGTCGAGCCGTTTCCGAGGTAGCCCTTTTCGAGGACAACCACATCGCTCTCGCCGAGCTTGGCAAGGTTGTAGGCTATGCTGAGACCTATTATGCCGCCGCCGATAATGACGGTTTTGGCTTCACTCCTCATCGTCATCACCCATCTCGCCCGCTAAAACTCCCATCATCACCGGCCTGACGGGAACGCGCGTTGCTGGAACCGGAATCTCGCCGGGCTTCTTACCTGCCTTTCTGGCGATTATCGAGATCACTAGAGGAATGCAGGTTCTCCCCTGGCAGGGGCCCATCCCAATCCTCGTGAGGCGCTTTATCTCCTCGATGTCGGTTATTCCCCCCTCTATGAGGTCTTCGATCTCTTTGAGTGTGACGTCGTTGCATCGGCAGATGATTATCTTCCCCTTTGGATCTTCAGTCATTCCTCTTCCCTCCCGGAACTCTAATTGCCCTCACTTCCCAGGCGAGCTCGATGGGTACCTCCACCGTGACCACTGCCGTGTCGCCCATGCTCTTCTCGCGCGGTATGACGAGGATGACTCTTCCCGTTCCAACCGGCTCGCCCATGCGGTTTAGGAGGACTACCTCATCACCTCGTTTTGGAACCGGGAGAAGTTCGTGGGGCATCGTTATCCTTGCCTTGTCCCCGACGTAGTGCACCATGAAGAACGCCAAACCCGGGCATATCTGAACGCAGAGGGAGCATCCGACGCACTTCTCGTAGTCAACGATTGGGAGATCGTTTGGCGTCGGCATGTTTATGGCCCCAGTTGGGCAGACCTCCCTGCACGGGGCGCACGGTATCTCCTGCGGACATTCCGGAACCGCTACCGGTTTTGCCCTGAGCCTCTCCTCGCTCGGCTTTGGAATCATCCCAAAGAGCTCTTCTGGCGTTATGTAGCCCCTTCTGAGGTAGGAGGGAACGTCAGGCATATCCATCGACCCCCACGAGAACCTTCTTTATTCCCTCAAGCACGTGCCTTCCAAAGGGACCGGAGCGGAACTCCAGGAGATCGCGCTGGGCCTTCTCTATCTCCGCCAGCCATTCGGGAGAAGCGGCTCCGGCCTTGAGCGCAGCGGCGATTCCGGCTATCTTGCCCTCGAGCATGGCAGTAGTGGCCTCCTCTATTCCCGCGGAGTCACCTGCCACGAATATTCCCTGGACTGTGGTTTCCATCCTCCCGTCTCTGACCGCCACGTGGCCGCTCAGTTCGCGCACGAACTTCACCTGACAGCCCGCCTGGTGGAGGAGTTCTATACTCGGCCTCAGTCCAACGGCGAGCGCTATTGTGTCCACCTCGAATACCTTCTCCGTTCCGGGAACCGGCCTCCAGTTCTCGTCGAGCTGAGCTATTACAGCCCTCTCGACCCTGTCCTTACCCTCTGCCCTCAGGATCGTGTGTCTCGTGAGTATCGGAACTCCGAGCCTCCTCACCTTGGCCGCATGCACAAAGTATCCCCCGACCTTTGGCATCGCCTCGACTATCGCCTTCACTTCAACGCCGGCCTGGATGAGCTGGTATGCCAGAATCAGCCCGACGTTGCCCGCTCCGACGATGAGGACTCTATCGCCGGGCTTGACGCCATAGGTGTTCATGAGGGTCTGTATCGCCCCCGCGCCGTAGATTCCGGGCAGATCGTTGTTCTCGAAGGGTATCATCTTCTCCATTGCGCCCGTTGCCACGACGAGGGTCTTTCCTAAAAATTCTAAAAGCTCTTTATTCTTCCTCACAGCTGCAACGAGCTTCTCCTCTCCCTCATGGAAGACTCCAACGGCCGAAGTTTCGAGGAAAACCTCTATGTTGCCCCTTTTCTTTACCTCCTCCCCGAGGATTTCGGCTATCTTCACTCCCCTTACTCCCGCGAACTGCTCCCTCTTTCCGAAGAACTTGTGCGTCTGCTTGACGAGCTGGCCGCCGAGCATGGGGTTCTCGTCGATGAGGATGACGCTCGCACCGGCGTCAGCAGCGTGAATGGCCGCCATCAGTCCCGCCGGTCCGCCGCCGATTACGACGACGTCCGCCTTATAGCGCGGTGCATCCTTCCATGCGGGAGGTTTGGCGCCTTTCGGAAGGGTTTCCTTGCCCCTCTGCATCTCCACCTTCATGCCCTCTTCGACAAGGGTTATGCACGAGCGGACGTTTGGGACACCGTTTACCTTAACGAGACACGAGGAGCACTTTCCAATGGCGCAGAAGAGACCCCTCGGTCTGTGCTTCTCCGCGCTGTGGCTGAGAACTCTGATTCCCGCGGCGTGGAGGGCCATTGCAATGGTTTCTCCCTCGTAGGCCTCTACTGGCTGGCCTTCAAAATGGATCGTCACCTTTCTGCCCCGCCTTTCCGAGAAGTCGAGAATGGGATGTTCAGTGAGGCGCATGAAGTTTCACCGATGTAGATTGAGAAAAGCCGTTTATGAGGATTTTTTCATAAAAAGGTTTTTCACCTTTGGTTCACAGAGAAACCAACCGTGGCAGTATTTAAAAAGAAGTGAAAAACGAAACCTCACCCCATCTGAAGGGCAACTCCGCGGAGCTCGCCCCTCTCGAAGCGGTACGGATCGTACCACCAGGCCGGCAAATCCGTCCTGCCTTTTGTTATGAGGTCGGCCATCATCTCCGCCACAGCCGGGGCCATCATGAAGCCGTGGCCGGAGAAGCCAGCCGCTATGTAGTAGTCGCTCAGCTCCTCGATCTTGCCTATAGCTGGGTTGCTGTCAGGAGTCTTAGCGTAGTGGCCTGCCCAGGTTCTCAGGATGAGGAGCTCCCTCAGAGCCGGGATTATCTTGGTGAAGTAGTAGCTCACCTCGCGCATGAACTCGTAGGTCGGGTTGAGGTCGTAGGTTGGTCCGAGCTCGTAGCCGACGCCGCCGATTATTCCGCCGTGTGCCGTCTGGGTAAGGTATGCGTGGCCGTACCTGAAGGAGATGACCATCGGCTTAACCGAGCCATTCTTTATGGGTTGGGTTATCACCGCCTGGTGCTTGTACGGCTCTATCGGTATCTTCGTCCTTATCACCGCCATCGCGTTGACGAGCTTGGCCCAGGCGTTGGTGGCGTTGACCACTATTCCAGTCTTTATCGTCCCCCTACTCGTCTTCAGGCCCTTTATCTCGCCGTTCTCGATTACGAAGTCCTTCACTTCCGTGTACTCAACGAGCCTCGCTCCGAACTCCTCAGCGTGGAGGGCGAACTTCGCCGTCGAGTGGAACGGGCTGGCCTTTCCGTCCGTCGGGTTCCAGGAAGCGGCCACTACCTCGCTTATGTCGAGGAGGGGAACAATTTCCTTAGCCTCCTCAGGGGTTATGAGCCTCGTTGGGACGCCGAACTTGTTCTGTATCGCGATGTTCCTCTTGAATGTCTCAACCTCCTCGTCGTCGTAGAGGAGGAAGAGGTAGCCGGTCTGGCTGAAGGGGAAGCCGTACTCCTCGCTGTACTTCTTCCACAGCTCGACGGAGCGCTTCATAACCTGGACGTTGGCCTCGTCGTTGAACTGCTGTCTTATTCCAGTTCCACAGCGGAAGGTCGAGCCGGAACCTATGAAGCGCTTCTCTATGACGGTAACTTCTTCGCCTCTCTTAGCGAGCTCGTGGGCGAGGGTTACCCCAATTATTCCGCCGCCGATTATCGTTATCTCGCTCTTCTCGGGAAGCTCCCTCGTCGGCATCTTCACTCCCTCCCCGCGACAACCTTCATCTTGACGTTCTTTATGGGCGGCCTCGCGACGGGTATATCTAGCCTGTCCATTCCCATTCCGCTCCTCTGAGCTACCAGAAGGGTGCCGTTGAAGAGGCAGAAGCGGCCCTGACAGAAGCCCATCGCGAGATGGGTTAGGCGCTTGATTATCTGCAGATCTGTTATTCCGCTCCTCACGACCTCGTCAACCTTTCCGAGGGTGACTCCACAGCCGCATATCTGGACGTCCTCGCCGTTGAAGCTATCGAGCGGGAGCTTCGGAATCGGCCTTGCCACTGGCTCGTACTCCCTCAGCTTCTCCTCGTATATGCACGGCTCGCTCTCGTAGCCAAACTCCCTCAGGATGTGGGCTCCAACGAGCTTCCCTTCGAGGTAGTTCGCGTAGTGCGGCTTTATGCTCACGGCGCTTCCCGCGACGTAGATTCCGTCCCTTATCCTGTGCTCGTCGTCTAAAACCGGCCTGTAGTAGCCGCGCTTGAAGCGGAGCTTCCCTCCTGCCTGGGTTACCGGGTTTATGTCCGGGATCCTGCCGTCGGCCATTATCAGCGCGTCAACCTCGTAGACGTTGCCGTTCTCGTCTATGACGCGCTCAACTTTGTCTTCGCCTTCAACCCTCTTGACGTTGGGAACAACGATGTACTCAATTCCCCAGCGCTCTAATTCGGGGGTTATCTCATCTGGAAAAGCACCGGTGACGGCGACCTTCCTTCCGGGAGCAACGCCCCACACGTTCATGACTTCCAGCGCATCGCTCCTCCTGAAAACGCCCGGCCAGTCGTTGTTCTCGAAGAGCATTATGCCGTCAACGGCCCCCGTTGCAAGGACAACTCTCTTCGCCATTATCTCAATCAGCTGGTCGTTCCTCACAGCGGGAACCAAGAAGTACTCGCCCTTGTCATATACTCCAAGTGAGGATGTCTTGAGGAAGACACGGACGTTCTCCGGGAAGTCTGTTAGCTTCTCTATTGCCTCCCTCGGGTTTCCAAAGCCCTCCTGATCAACGCCCTTAAGCCACATGTCGCCACCAAGCCAGCCCCTCTCCTCAATGAGGGCAACTGTGAGCTTTCCCTCGATTTCTTCCACGACGCCGAGGCCGGCTGGACCGGCTCCGATGACCGCGACGTCCACAACGTAGCGGAGGACGGGCTTGTTCTCGTCTATCTCAACCTGCTCTTGGAACTCCTCATACCGCTGTCTCTCAATCCTCATACCATCCTTTAGGGCCACTTTCCTTCCGTTGACGTTCTTGACACCGTTCACGGTAATCGGGAGTGGGCCAAAGGTGAAGGCCCCCCTGTGTCTACCCTCCGTGCTTGTGGTGAGCCAGTAAACCCCGTTGGCGAGCATCGCCACCGGAAGTTTTTCGCCCTCGTAGGCCTCGTAGGGCTTCCCTTCGAAATAGATCGTGATCTTCTTAGAAGGATCCTTCTCGGTCAGGTCGAGCGGTCTCATGCTCCCACCTCGAAAAGTTTACAATAGGCGTTCTTTCATATACACCAATGTTTATAAATGTTAGGCTGTCCAAAAATGGTTTAAAACCTTTGGTTTAAATAAACTAAGGCAAGTGAAGAGGGAGAAACAGAGAGAGAAATCAGGCGAGGCCCTTCTCAATCAGGAAGTCGGCGACGTTCTCGACCTGGCTCTTGGCTCTCGTCTCCATCACCGTCTTCTTTCCGGTCTCGATGGGAACTTTCCTGAAGAGCTCCTCATGGAGCTTGACGACGTCTTCCGGCGGCTTGGTGAGGAGGCTGACGATTATGATGACGAGCAGGGTTATGAAGAAGTTGATGAAGAACACAGGAACGTCCTGGAACCAGCCGCCTATCGTTCCCCAGATGCCCGGAGCGTCCTTGGTGAAGGCCCAGCCGTATATCTTGGCCTCAAAGATGACCTCGCTGATCAGACCGTAGGCCATTCCAATGATTCCGCCCTCCTTGGTGACCTTCTTCCACCAGAGGCTCAGCGTTAGTATCGGGCCGAAGCCGACAGCTAGGCCACCCCACGCGGTAGCAACCATCTGGTAGATGACCTTCGGGCCACTTATGGCGAACCAGAGGCCGACCAGCGCAACGACGGCAACGACAATCCTGGAGATGTTGACCATCTGCTTCTTGCCGAGCTCCTTGCCGAGGACCTTGTGGTAGAAGTCCCTCGCTATCGCCGAGGAAGCGACGAGGAGCTGTGAATCGGCGGTGCTCATAACTGCTGAGATTATGCCCGCTATGACGAAGCCCGCTATCCAGCCGGGCATGAGCTCAACGGCCATTGCCGGAACAACACGCTCGGGATCGCTGACGTTAAGCATTCCCGCCTGGTAGAGCGCAAAGCCTAGGAATCCCGCGAAGAAGGCTCCCCAGAGGACTATGGTTGTCCAGATGCCGCTGATGAAGATACCGGGCCTTCTGAGCTTTCTCGGATCCTCAACGCTCATGTAGCGCGTAACTATGTGCGGCTGACCGAGGTAGCCGACTATCCATGAGGCGTAGCCTATGGCGAAGATTATCGCAGCCCAGCCGGTTGCTCCGCCGAAGGGGTGGAGCTTGTTGGGGTCGGCGGAGGCTATTATGTCAGTTGCTTTGTCGAGGCCGCCTATCTCCGCCAGAGCCAGGAATGGGACGACAATGAGGGTCAGCAGCATGAAGAGGGCCTGAACAACATCGGTCCAAACCACCGCAAAGAAACCACCGGTGATAACGTACGCAGTCAGGATGATAACAGTTATGATGATTCCAGTGTTTACGCTTACATCAAAGCCCTCTGCAAAGGTCTTTCCGCCAGCCGCGAACTGGGCGGCAACATAAGCCGTCATGAAGACGATTATGATAAGCGCGCTGAGGATCCTTATGAGCTTGGTGTTGTCCTTGAGCCTTGCCTCAAGGTAGTCTGGAACCGTTATCGCCCTGAACTTACCGGCATAAATCCTGAGCCTCGGACCAATGAGAACATAGTCAGCGAGGGTACCGAAGAGACAGCCTATTCCAGCCCAAAATGCTCCTAGACCCGCTTTGAAGGCGCTTCCAGGATATCCCAGCATCAGCCAGCCGGAGAAGTCGCTGGCCTTGTCCGAGAGGGTGGCCGCTAAAACGTGAACCTTCCTGCCGCCGACGAAGTACTGGTCTTCGGTCTTGGTGTACTTGTTGGCCCACCAGCCTATGTAGGCAAGCAGACCCAGGTAGAACAGGAAGCCGATGAGTATCTGCCCGTTCATGCCTTACCCTCCTCCTTGAGCTGTTCTATGAGATCTTCGTCGTAGGCTAGAATATCGGCGTCGACGTAGTACTCCTTCCCCGTTATTCTGTCCCAGTAGCCGTACAAAATCATAACCAAAAAACCCAAAATCGTTGGAACCAACAGCGTTGCCCAGGCTTCACCACTCAGCCCCATTTTAAACCACCTCGATACATGGATGCCTAGAGGCAGGCATCAAGATACTTATATGGCCCCGGTAAATATAAGATTATTGGTGAAAAAGCTCCAGACATTTGACGAGATGTTCAAAAATATCGTCAGACCTTCCGCAAGAGTTAATTAGCCGGGGATTGTAAACTGTAGGGGGAGTGAGATGAAGGTTGCTGTAATGAGGCCGATATTCAAACCAGAGGTACCGAATCCCGACTTCGTCCTGTATCCCTACCGCATATTCCACCTAAGGCTGTTCTACAAACGCCTCGGGAGGAGCGACAGGGTCTTCGACTATTTCGCCTACGTTGACCTGTATCGGCTGGGCGCGGAGAGGGGAGACGGCTTCATTGAGCTCTATGAATGGGACGTCGAAGAAAAGAAGGTGATGGAGCCGCTGGTCAATTATGAGGAGGCGGAGAGAAAGGCCTTCGAGAGTGCAATAACGTGGGGTAATTCCCGCGTCGTCTCATGGTGGCTGCCGAGAATAGAGATAATTCGTCATGAAAGGGCCTACAAAGTTTTCTGGATATATGAAAAGAGCGGTGAGAGGCTCATAATGGACAGCCTGGACGGGAAGGAGTATTCTCTCGACGCGATGACTGGAAAGGACGGGAGAAGGTGTAGGGGGCCGTGGTGCAGGTAAACTCCTTTCTCTTTAATCCTCTCCGGCAGCTTCCAGAATGGTTCTTATTACTTCGTCGGAGAGCCTGAAACCCTTCTCGGAAAGTTCCTTCAAGAGAGGCTTAACCTCCCCAATGACCTTCCGTTTCTTGGCGAGCAGTATTACGCCCCCGGTCCCTATAATCCGAATTCCCATCTCCCTAGATATCTTCCTTGCTTTAAGGTCGTCTAGAATAAGAAAATCCGCTCTCATCTCTATTGCCAAGGCTATGGCCTCTGACTCGCCCGCACCCAGAAGTTTCATGAGGGTTTTCACCAGAGGCCTGTCTTTTGGCTCTTTAATGTGCATCCAATCTGGAAGAGGTTCTCCAAACTCCTTTGCCACCGCGGGCCGGGATGAATACCTCACCAAAAACGTCCTTTAGAAGTTCCAACCTTCCTATGTTCGAGAGCCCGATCAGCGGGCTGGTGTTGGAGACAGCCCTCATAAAAGGCCCTCTATCACCTCTATGTCCCGCTGGACCTCTTCAACATCGTAGTTCAGCGGGATATTTCTCTTTCTGAGTTCATAGAGGAACTCCCTGACGCTTATACCGGCGAACTCAGCGGCTTTTCCCAGACTGAGCTTGTTTTCCCGGTAGAGTTCAATGGCCGCGAGCAGGCGAAGTTCCTCGGAGGGTCTTGGCCCCAGGAGATCCATGAAGTCCACTGGAACGGCCTTCTCCATAAAACCACCACTCCAGGATTTGTAAAAACTTGTCAAAAACTTTACTCTATCTAGCGTGAATCTCCACAATATCCCCGTCTTCCAATACGTGGTCTGCCCCAACCCTCTGCCCGGGGAACTTGACGCTCTTGCCCCAAACTCTAGCGTAGCGGAAGTTCCTGGCGAAGTCCTTGTGGATCCTCTCCGCCAAGTCCATAACAGTTGAGCCCTTCTTGAGCGGCACGGGCGGGTAAGCTGGCTCCTCTCCGGGGCTCTTGGTGAATACCCTGATTATGCCAGCCAGCTCGTAGAGTTCATCCTTCAGCTTGTCCAGCTGTATCTTCCTCTTCGCCGATACCGGAACTATCTTGAAGCGGTCACCGTAGGCTTTGACCAGCTTCTCGTAGTTCTCCTTACTTCCCGGAGCGTCACCTTTGTTGGCGATGATTATTGCCCTCCTCCAGACGAGGCTCTCATCGAGCGCGTCGGCGAACTCCTCAAGGGTTACCGGCTCCTTGACGGTTATCTCCGCGGAGTGAATCCTCTCCTCGCGGAGCATCCTCATGACCTCGCTTATATCTCCCTTGATGTTCTCCTGGCCGTTGATGACGATTCCGCCCATGGCAGTTCTCTTTATCTCTACCCTGGGCTTCCTCTTGTTGAGCTTTATCCCTGCTCTCTCGAACTCCTTCAGAAGGATTTCCATCTGCCTGAGTGGATCCTGAGAGATGTCAACAACAATCGCTATGGCATCGGCGTTCCTTATGACGCTTAGCAATTGTGGTCCCATTCCCTTTCCAAGGGCGGCACCCTCAACTAAACCAGGAACCTCAACCAGCTGTATCTGAACGTCCTTGTGGTGCATCATTCCAGGGATCGGCTCCACCGTCGTGAAGGCGTAGTCAGCCACATCCGCATCGACGTTGGTGAGGGCCTTCATGAGGGAACTCTTTCCAACGTTCGGGAGGCCGGCGAGAACTATCTGGGCGGCACCCTCTTTCCTCACCGCGAGGGAGGGCCCACCGCCGCCCTTCTTCATCTGTCGCTGCTTCTCAAGCTCCTTTCTCAGTTCGGAGAGCTTCCTCTTTATCTGGAGCCTGAGCTTCTCGGTTCCTTTGTGCTTTGGAACGGTGGCGTACATCTTCTCAAGAGCGCGGATTTTCTCAGGAATGGTCTTGGCGTTCCTGTACTCTTCCTCGGCCGCTAGGTACTCCGCTGTCACGTTCGTTGGCATTGATACCACCCCTGGCCTTTTCTCCAAAGTTAAGGGGTTGGGGGCTTTTATAAAAGTTAGGCAGGGAGTAGATCGGCATCTTTATATAGTGTGCCGAAAATTTTTTAGGGGTGATCCCAGTGCGAACGGGACTTGACGAGATTGACAAGAAGATTTTGATGATCCTCCAAGAAAACAGCAGGTCTCCCCTCAGGGAAATAGCACGTGAGGTTAATCTCGCGGAATCCACGGTCTACGAGAGAATTAAGAAGCTGAGGGAAAGGGGAGTGATACAGAAGTTTACGGTGGTTCTCGACCCAGGATCGCTGGGCCTCAACATACTCGCGTTCGTTCTCATAAAGGCCAAGGCTGGTATGTACTCCCACGTGGCCAGCGAACTCAAGAAGTACAGGAAGATAGTCGAGGTGTACGAGACCACCGGGGACTACGACATGATAGCCAAGATACGTACAAGGGACAGCGACGAACTCAACGAGTTCCTTGACAAGATAGGAGATGTGGAGGGTGTTGAGTCAACCCACACTATGGTGGTGCTGAAGGTTCACAAAGAGACCATTGGAATGCCCCTGGAGTGACTTCTTCTTTTACAAATCCCGCCCGATAAAGCAATCCCCGCTATGTTTTTAAGAACCCCAACCTTAATTCAAACTGCCGACAGTGAGGGGACAGTTCGTCTCCTCATGGGCTCGGTTTACCCGCCTCCGCGAGGTATCGGGTTCTGTGAGCGGAGCGTGCTCACGCCGAGCCCACAGGGCCGGGAGCATCCACCCGCGCGATGAATGAACGCGGGCCTCTGTGCCCGGCCCACATTGACATCATTATAACTTTTCCCCCTGTTTGTCGATATCTTTTTGAAAGATCGCCAGACAAATTAGAAATTTTTCAGCCAACTTCCGGATATTGAAAAGAATGACGCAAAGTTTTTAAATGATATGAAAGAAAAACTTCATAGGGGAGAAAAGATGTCTACAAAGGACGAGGTTTACGAGAAGCTGGAAGGGCTCCTCAAATCCCTGGGTTTCAAAAAGACCGAGCTCAGGGTGTATCGTCTCCTCCTCGAGAGAAAGCGCCCCATGAGAATAACGGAGATACAGCAGGAGCTCGGGATAAGTGAAAGATCCGTCAGAGAGCACGTTCTTAACCTCTACAGAAAGGGCGTCCTTAAGAGAACCCTGATAGAGCAGGGCTGGCTCGGCTACGTCTATACGGCCACCTCCCCGCGGGAGCTTATCGAGAGGATAAAGGAAAGCATAATCACCAAGATAAACGAGATAGAAAAAGAGATCTCGGACTAAACCTTCTCCGCTATCCCCGTCTGGAACAGTATGTCCAGGAGCTTTCCTAGCTTTTCTCTGTCAATTGAACCGAACTCCTCCTCCAGCGCGCGGTAGGATTCTTCTTCCGGCAGAATCTCGCCGAGCATCAGGAGCTCGTGGAGGTAAACTAGTATCCTTCTGTCCTCCGTCAGCTCTTTGAACCTGTCCGCTAGGGAGGGATCTTTGCCACGTATGTATTCCTCCGTTATTCTTCCCCTCACATTCCATCTGAGCCAGCCGTTTTCCTCAAACCTATGTCCGATGTTTATTCCCAGGAAAGACGTGTCCCTGGCAAGGCCCCCCATTACAAGCCTCTCCGCAACTTCGGTCTCCCTTTCCATCCCGAGCTCGCCGAGGTACCTCATGGCGTAGCCCCTGGCGAACCTCTGGAGCGTCTCACCGCTGGCGGTTGAGAGGAAGAGGGCCGAGGCCAGGACTGCCATCCCAATGATCGAGAGGGTCTCCCTGCTTATCTTGTCCGGTGTATCCTCGCTGGAGTGATAGAAGCGGTCGGGCCACGTTATCGGCATCACAGAGGGAACCCCAAAGAAATTGAAGACGTCGTGGTCGCTTCCCATTTCGTAGGGATAGGTTCTGGACTTTAGGGCCGGGAGTGCGGATCCCGAAAAGCTCTTTATCCCCGAGGCATTGGCGGCATCGACGAAGTACTCGAGAACCCCCGAGACCACCGAGAACCTTGAGAGGGGCGTCCTTACGACCATGAGTGTCGAACCCGAACGGTCCTCACTCCCGCCGACCATGTCGAGGTTTATCACCGCATAGTACTTCTCGGGGGACGCGTACCGCTCGATGAAGGCCTGCGTCCCATAGTACTCCGGAATCCACAGGAAGGCGAAACCAAAGCGGAAGGATTCGTTGTAGAGTCTGGAAAGGGCCCTCGCCAGCTCAATGAGCATTGCGCTACCGCTCGCGTTGTCGTTGGCACCAGGCCTCGGGTGGCAGATGTGGGCGGTGAACAGGATAAAGGGCTCTTTTCCGATTTCAGCGTACAGAATTGGGAGGATTTCGCGCTCTTTGATCTGGGATCTGACGGAGAATCTGACCCCCACGGATTTGCCGGAGTTCGTCTTGTCTATTACCTCCAAAGCCCAGCTCTCGGGGATGGCCAGAGCCGGTATCCTGGCCCACTGAAGGTCTTCCTTTGAGAGGAAGAGTCCGATGTATGGAATGGCGCTTCCGGTGCCCCTGCGATAGGCTATGAAAGCCCTAGCACCGGCTTCGTTTGCCTTTTTGTAAGAATCCCTCCAGTTCCTTCCAACGAGAACGACCTTTCCCTCTGCCCTTTCCCAATCTTCCTCCCGGAGGATCGGAAGGATCTCACCCTCCCCCTCCCCCGGTGGTGAGTGGGCCATGGCCACGAGAGGAGTTTTCGCAGAATCCAGCTTTTTGCCGTCGATCTCAATCTCTGCCCCCAAAAGATCCCACGCTATTGGAGTCCTCAGAGTCAGATACCATCTTTTCCCATCGTATATTTCCTCATGAAGAACGGCCGACACTCCCCACGTCGCCAGCTCCTCTTTGATGTATCTAACGGCTTCAACGAGTTCTTTTGAACCCTGAATCCTGTGGAATTGACTTATCTCCACGATATCGTGAAGAACCCGGTCGGGGTTGAATACCCGCGCCCGGTCAAGGAACTCCCGAGGCAGAGCCATACCTCACTCCTCCCCGAGTTTGAGCATTTTTGGAAGCTCCAGATGCTTAAGGGTGTCGAGGAACTCGGGAGGAAGGATGAGCTTTGTGGTCTCAAGAAAGCGGGCGAACTCGACTTCCATTCTCTTACGGGTTTCCTCCACTGCCTCTGGGGCAGAGGGCATCTCCACCCTGGGCTTTGACCGCTCCTCCTCGGTGATCCTGCCCTTCTCCACCAGACCCAGGTTTATGTCCTCCGTTCTCTTTCGGATCCCGTCTTCTTTTCCCCGGTTGTAGGCGCTCTTAACTATGTCGTAAACACCCAGCTCCTCCGCCCTCTTGTACAGCTCGTTCTTCTTCTCGCCGACCCAGGAAACCCACTCGCTGTGCCCCTTGTAGCCCACGAAGTAGCCGAAGTTGTACGCTTCCTCAAGCAGAGATTTAATCTCCTTCTTTTCATTATCGGTTTTCTTCGCCATGTTACCACCTCAGAACGGCCCCTCGTTGTACACCCTAATACCCTCGTCTGTAAAGCGCATTCTCTTGAGGTTGCTGTCATGGGGAACACCCCTCATCTTCAGAATCTGGAGGGCCCTGACCATCTGGTAGTTGCGCATGAAGTGGTGGATCACGAGGACGCCGTCCGCTAGGTAGTGCTCGTCGGTGTAGGCGTCGCCCTGGAGCATCTCAGATGTTATCAGTGTCGTGGTTTCAAGCTCCTGGAGAGCGCGTATGAACCTTCCGAGGGCCCAGCGTTTGTTCCCGGGATCTTTGACGAGGTGCTCCATGGAAGTAAAGGAATCGATAACCGCCCTCTTTATCCCCTCTTCGTTTATTATCTGAAGGATTTGATTGAAGAGTTCGTTCCATGTGAGCCTGTACTCCGCCCGCAAAAGCAACCGCCCAAGGTCGTGGAAGGTTATGGCCTTTGATTTGGCGTAGCCGAGCAGTCCGAAGTTGTACCTGAGCATATCTTGGAGTATTATCTTGGGGTTCTCTACGAGGGATATGAAAACTCCCTTCTCGCCGTTTTTGGCCCCTTCGACAAGAAACTGAACACCGATTGTGGTTTTACCGCTTCCTGGCGGGCCGGTGACAAGGTAGACCCTCCCCGGAAGAAAACCGCCGCCTATGAGCTCGTCAAGACCCGGAACACCGGATGGAACTCTGTCGAGGCTCTTGAGAATCTCCCCCACGTACAACTGCTTCACCCCACTAATCTTAGTGTCATCATGTATTTAAGCTTAGCCCGGCGGCAGGGTTTATAACCTCCGGCTCAAACTGTGAAGGGTGATCGATGTGGGGGAAGTTATGCTGGCCGCTTTTGACCTTGAAGGTACGCTCGTGAAATCAGTCTCCGGCTGGGTCGAGCTCCACAAGCGCTTTGGAACCTGGGAGAAGGGGAAGGAGTACGCGGAGATGTTCTTCCGTGGCGAGATAGACTACGCAACCTGGGCCGAGCTCGACGCCTCCCTCTGGAAGGGGCATACAAAGGAGGAAATCCTGGAGTGGGTCAATACCGTTGAGTACATGGAGGGCGCAGAAGAGCTCATCGAATTTTTAAAGAGAGAAAACTTCAGGATAGCGATAATCAGCAGCGGGCTTTTGTGCCTGGCCTCAAAGGTGGGGAGGGAGCTCGGTGCGGACTACGTCTTCGCCAACGAGCTGATCTTTGACGAGAACGGTGTGATAACAGGGAAGGTGAGACCACACGTCGACTTTCGGGGAAAGGGGGCGATACTCAGAAAACTGAAGGAGGAGCTGAAGCCCAGTTTAACTGTTGCAGTCGGCGACGGCTACAACGACATAGCGATGTTCAGGGAAGCCGACGTCAGCATAGCGATAAACCCCCACGAGGGCGTTGAAGGTGACCACGTCGTTGAGAGCCTTCGTGAGGTCAGGGAAATCATCGAGGGGCTCCTGGAGGAGTGAAGTTTTTATTCTCCCCACCGAAAATCCTCCGGGTCCGGCATCCCGCCCACTCCGCGGACGGGTGAAGCGGGGATTCCGGCCGGACCTACAGGGGATGATGAGCTTTTGCTTTGCTGAGTGTGATGAGCACGCCCTTCCCTGACCCACATCACTCCTTTCCTCTAATTAAGAGGGGCGTCAGAGCTAAGGCCAGCAGGATCGCCGGGCCGCAGATACCTCCGGAAGAGTTCTGCTTGGTACTGGTTCCATTGGAACTGGGCGAAGTCCCGTTGCCGGAAGTCGTAGTGCTTGTGGTGCTCACAGGGATGGTTGTTGTCGGCGGAATTTCATCCAGTTTAACACTTACGTTTTTCTCTTTCCCAGCTGACAGGCTGACGTGGAGTGTGTAGTTTGCATAACCTCCCTTGGAGAGTTCTACTGTGTGGTTGCCGGACGGGAGTTCTAGGGCCAGTGGGGTTTCCCCAGCGTATTCCCCGTCCACATAAACCGCCGCTCCTGTGGGCGTTGAGTTTACGAAGAGGACGGCAGGTTTGGGGATTAGTACGGCTTTAATTTCCGTAACCTTACCCGAAACAAGCGTGACGTTGGCCTCGTAGTCCTGATATCCATCTCTAACAAGTTTGATAGTGTGGTTGCCGGGGGTGAGTTCAAGCCACAGTGGGGTCGATCCTTTTAAAGACTCGTCAACGTAAACAGAGGTCCCATTGGGGACCGAGGTAACCTTAAGATACGCCGGCGGGAGGGGCTTCAAAACCGCCAGCAGAGATTTTGTTTGGCCTCTAACCACCGTTACCGTCGATGAGTATTCTTCATAACCGCCCTTGACAATGCGGATGGTGTAGTTTCCAGGCGACAGAAGAACCCTGCTGAGCGGTGTCACCCCCGAGAATGAGCCGTTGATGTAGACCTCCGCCCCCCCTGGGACTGAGTCCACGTTGAGGAAGCCGAAGAGGGGCTTCATCTCAGGACTCAATGTTACCGTCTGCCCTGGCTGGATGACAACTGTGGTGTTGTAATCCTCGTAGTAGGGGTTTGTTACGTTAACTCTGTACCGGCCTGGTGGGAGGTAGAAGTCGCCTTTCTTGCCCAAATAGAATCCATTTAGAATCACATTCGAGCCGTTGGGTAATTCCAGCTTAAGGTGGCCGAAGAGATCCCAGAGCCGTATCCTCAGCCTTCCCGGCGTTGAGAGCGGGAGGTAGTCCACGTTGTCCCCGTCTATCACGTAAGGGGAGTCGCATATACCGTCGGAGTTGGAGTCGGTGCAGGTTTCGCTGAAGCCCGTCCCGTTGGAATCTGCCCAGTAGTTTCCGCCTATCAACGAGCCGCCGACTATGTTGGGCCCTTCCTTCAGAGTGAGGTTCCAGAAGTTCACCGGGCCATTGTCATACTGGAGGAACACGTTCTCAGTGTTGTTGAAGAAGTTGTCATATATGATGCTGGGTTCCGGGGTGTTGCCCCATCGGGCGAACCATATTCCTTCCCGGAACCCGCTTATGACGTTGGAGCGGATTATGACCGACCCTGATATCCTGATGCCAGGGTAACCGGCCATCCACTCCGATAGAGGTGATATCACGTTCTTCTCAACGAGAACTTTCTTTGAGCTCCTTGAGATAATGAGGTGAGAAATGGTGTTTCTCCTAACCACCATGGGATCCGCAGTGTTTATGCGGAGATACCAGATCACGCACCCTTCCACCAGGTTCTCCTCTGGGCTGAAGTGGTCGTTTCCATGGATGTCCAGATTCCCTATCGTGGAGTTGGTCACTGTTATTCCAGTCGAGTCTTCCACCTCCAGCTCAGGCCCTATGAGACGAGTTAGCAGTACTCCCCTTGAGAACCGGAGGTATATGCTGTGCGAACTCCCCATCCATTCAACCGTTGAATTCCCGATACCATACATCTCAATGGAGTCTGTGACGTTGACGGTTCCAATGATCTTGGAGTCAGTTACGTTCGTGATGATGAGCTGATATACAGAACCTCCCGCGGGATCCACCTTCACCGTTTCCCCCTGCCTGTTCCTGATCTGGAGTATCCTCCCGCCGTCGTAGGTACTCACATTGTCTATCTTGAGGGTGGTGAAGTGCTCCGGCCTGCTCCCCCTTATCCACAGGGAGCCAGCCGTGAAGGAGTTGATGATAGAAACGTGAACTGAGTCCTTTATGTCCACGAAACCTCCCGATTTGCCCGTCAAATTGCTGTTGGAGATGGTCACGTTATCGGAGAAGGCCACCTGAGTTGTTCCGGGCGTGACGTTAACTGAATCCACGTAAACGTCGGTCGAGTTCGCTATTATCACTTGACCCACTTGGATTCCCTCTATCCTCTTCCCCTTGGAATTGGCCACGTAGACAACGGGATAACCGTTGAGGGTGACGTTCTGGAAGAGGTGGGTGGTGTACTCCAAGGGTCTTTCCCCCTTGATGTCCAGCGTCCTCCCAATCACCTCAACGTTCTTAAGACGGACTATGGTGGCGTACCGCAGATAAAGGCCCTCCCCCAGCTCCAGCTGGCTGTCGGCTATCTCCACCTCGGAGGAGTCAAATATCATAGCCGGCATGTCACTTCCAGCGGCACTCAGGTTAACGTGGATCAGGGTGACTTTGGCGGAACCTGTTATGTCGAGGGGCGTGCCCGCGCCCCACCCCGGCTGAGCTCGGATGTTGCTCATGAGGACTTTGAATGAGTTCCCCACCCCGAGGCTACCTTTCACCAGGAGGTCGTTGACGCTTACCCCCTTGGCATCGCTCACCTGAAGGTTGCCCTTGATCGTAAAACCTTCAAAGGTGACGAGGTTCGAGGAGATGTAAACAGAGCCGTTTATCACAGTCCACGCTGGAAAAACGGCCTTTAGGGTGATCTTGGGTTTGGTTATTCTCACGGTCTCATTGTAGAGGCCCGGGTAAACCACTATCGTCTCCCCTGGAAGAGCATACTCCAGCGCCGCGCTTATGCTTGTGTAGTCCGCCTTGGGAAAGTCCTTCTTATCGTCGTCCACGAAGATTATGTTCCTCCCGTGTTTTGAGATTCCAACGCCATCGAGACCCAGGGAGGGGTCGCCGTAGAGGTTGAAGTTGAAGAGGTTCATGATCCACTTTGGATCGGAGGCAGAAAAGCTGGATTTGCCCATGTAGAGGGCCTCTCCCGCGGTCATTCCCTCCATGAGGTTTTTGACGTAAACGTACCCAAGGCTCAGGTCATCCGGGACTGCGTTGAGCTCCCACATCCCTATTGAGTACCAGCTCTGCCTCGTGGCGCCGACGATTGCTATGGCGGCGGACTTGAGGAGGGTGTACTGGAGGTTGTGGCTGTCCTCTGGGTAGCCGTTGAGGCAGGAGGCCTCAAAGAGGAAAGTGTTCTTCGGCTCAAGCTTGGAAGCTGAGGAAACGTCGATCAGAGGATACAGCTCCATTTCCGAGCTCTCAGGGATCCCGTCACCGTCGTCGCGGGCCCAGACCTTTCTGTAGGCGACCTCCCTGTACCCGTGGGCCAGCCACATAACGATCCCGTAGCCCCTGTTCCACTCCCTTATGAGGTTCTCCTCGCTTATGTTGTAGGTGTAGTAAGCTGCATCCCTTGGAACCGGAGAAAGGCCCTCACCCTCATACATCGCTGTCACGCTGAAGTTCCTGGCCTCAGCGAGCTGACCGAGGTAGTATGGTAGCTTCCTGCCGTCAGTTCTGGCGTATCCCGGAAAGTTGTCCTCGTTCTCGTAGTTTATGACTGCCATTGGAAGGAGGATCTTTTTCGGAGCCCCTTTGAACGCCATGATCCTGTCCAGTATCGAATCGAGGGCGGTGTAGTTGCCGTCGTAAACGGGTATCCTTCCAACGAAGACTTCTGGGGAGAGGTCGACACCCCCCTTCCCAAAATCGTCTGGGTACTCACCGTAGTAGCCGTCCCCGTCGAGATCCCAGTTTCCAGTTAGATCTGCGTAGAAGTAATCCGTGGGGGTGGAGTTGTACCAGTGCGTTTCGTTGGTTCTCGGATCGGTGTACTTAACCCTTGGCCAGGCCATAATCATGGGGACGTCGCCGTAGGTGTCGTTGGGATCGCTCGGATCGTCCGGATCGGGGTTGCCTATCAGGAGCACGTACGTGATGTGGAGGGGCTTGTAGTGCTCCTTCAGCCAGTTCCTTATGTTGACGGCCCTCTCCTGCCCCTCCGCATAACCGTAGTCGTCCTCTGTCAGGAGATACACTTCAAAGCCCTTGCTTTTGAGGTATTCAACGTATTTGGGAAGCTCCCCGCTGCCGTTGACTATCGCTTTGGTGGTTACTATGGCGTAGCCCACCTTCAGTTCGCTTTCCAGAGCCCCGTGATTTATCTCGGACGTTTTTAGATTGCCATTCCAGGAGTTCACCTGACCGTGCTCTACGTGCCAGCCCAAAGGAAATGTCTCAGCATAGGTTATAGTCCACAGGGATTCCAGTGACCCCAGAACCAGAAGCAGAACCGCGATCCATGCAAACCTGCGGTGAGTAGCTTCTCCCAAAGTGCACACCTCCGCGTTGGGATTGCCACATTTAATTTTCCCCTTCTGTTTAGTATTTGAACTACCCCAGGAGTTTAAATTCTTTGTGGACACAAAAGTACGTTGGAACTCCCGGTCCAGCCGCGATTCTCCCAGGATCCACTTCAATTGGGATACAATCAACAACATCACCAAGTCATCTTCAAACATCGGATCGGAGGAAAACCTTAAAAGCATCCAGCACATACCAGATGCGTACTAGTTCGTCTGTTACGGGGTGGTACCTTGAGGTTCCTAATAAGACTTCAACCGGAGGAAGAGCCCTTTAAAATCCCCTTCAACAACATGCGCTTTCTCCAGGGTCTTGTTTACAGAAAGATAGGGAGCGTTGATCCGGACCTTAGTTTAAGGCTCCACAACCCCAAGGTTCCGAAGCTCTTTACGTACTCCCTCTTCATGGCCGAAAGGCGGGAGCTGGCAGAGGACAGGAGCGGTCTGCTTGGCTACAACCGCGGGTTCTTCTACTTCTCCACAGCCGTTCCGGAGATCGCGGAGGCGTTCATCAAGGGGCTCCTAGAAAAGCCCGAGGTCGAGCTGTGGGGGGAGAAGTTCACGGTCGAAGAAGTCAAGGCTTTAGCCGAGCCCGAGAGGCTGAGCGGAAGGAAGTTCGTGACGCTTTCTCCGATAGCCGTGACGACGAAGAGGATGCAGTTTGGAAAGCCGAGGAGCTACGACCTCAGTCCAGCCGAACCTGGGTTCTATGAGCTGATAAGAGAGAACCTCCGCGAGAAGTACGTCCATATCTTTGGTTTGAAGCCCCCGGAGGACTTCGAAATTAAAATCATAAGCTCCAAACCAAAGCGCTTTGAGGTCAAGCCCGGCATCTTCCAGACCGCGTGGCATCTTGTATTCAAGGCTTACGGAGACGAAGGTCTCTTGAGGGCAGGCTACCTCGCTGGTTTCGGCGAGAAGAACTCGATTGGGTTTGGGATGGTGAAGGTTGATGGACGGAAGGAGAGGGTGAAAAGGCGCTGGAAGGAGGGGTATGAGTGATTGAAGCAATGGTACGATACGGGGAATACCTTGCTAAAAAAGATGGCCTTGATTTAGATTCCTTCGAGGGGCTTGTAAAGGAGGTGCTCCTTAAAAACAGAGCGGATGCTCTAGATAAGTTAATGGACTTCTTTAAGTTCGCAGTAGATTTCCGCTCTACGCTGATATACGTCTATGAGATAGAAAAGCAGGATTACAAGGAAGCAGATATTAATGTGAGGCTCAAGATTTTTCCATTAGCTAATTTATCCGGTAAAGCTAAAAATGCAGTCGGGGCAAATCATCCGATACTAAATTCGAGAAATATTAAGAAGTATGGTGGAATTATCATTAAAAAACAAGATCAAAAGAGCAAATTTGCTATATCAAACATTAAAAATGAGATTTTGAAGAATAAATTTAACAGTAAGAAACTCACTTCATTAAACAGAGAAGAGAAAGAAGAGCTTAAAAAATTAGTTGTGGAGCATTTGAGAAACCTGCTAAAAAAAGAGGGCATCAATCTTAACTTTCAGGGCGCACTCGCATTAGTTGAGAAATTCGAAACTGATAAGAGCATCAAGAGCATTGTGATTATACCAAAGGACAAAATCACTGACATTGATGCCAGAAAGTGGATAATAGAAAAACTTCTCTTTGGAGATAAGCCTTCTCTATCTGAAGACACTTATCATTGCCCCCTATGTGGGAGGGCTCATCAATGGAATGATGTTAAGATATTCTTCCCAATAAACATTCAGTCAGAAAAAACTCTAAATTTCCTTCCAAACTTTTCCCCCGAAGGGAAGCAAATGGTATGTGTTACGTGTGCGTATAAACTTCTAAGACTGACAAGCCCTTACACACAGTTTGCCATTAGGAGTAAATATCATGCAAACATTCTCGCTTATCCTTATGGCTATACTGATGAGGGAATACAGTTTGCAGAGATGGTTTTAGATGAAATTAGAGACAAAGCTGAGGGTCTTTTTGCGTTACCTGAGGCGGTTTGGAACATAACTAACAGACAGAATATAGATGAGATCCTAATGGAGATCAACTCCGGCGAGCTGTGGTTATACCTAGTTCTCCCGGGAAAAGCTGAAAGAGTTATTGCATCATATCACCTAACAGATTTCAGTAAGTTAGCACAGTTTGGCAAGTACCACTTTCACACAAACCAGTTCCAGCGCACAGTTGCTGAATATATGAAAGCATCCAAGAAGACAAAACAGCACAAAATAGTACTAGCAAATATGCTGGCTTCTATGTATGCTAACTTTGATATTAAATCTCTTAATGTGCTCTTTATAAAAACCATGGCAAAGACAATAGCTCAAAAAGCCAAGAATCCAAAGCTTTATGGAAAATATTTCATTTCTTCTTACCTGAGCCTGTGCGGGGGTGATAGTTTGTCAAAGAAGAGAAATGTGGATGTATATAAGGAGATATATAACTTTGGAGTAACCCTAGGAGAGCTGTGGAGAAATCTTGCAGAGGCGGATAAGACCAGATTCAACAGCTACAAAGCGAAGATCATGAAGCTAGATACCCCAAACATAAATGTGCTCTCCGACACTGTCAGGCATATGATCCAGAAAATAACCGAAAACGGAGAGATTCCCGGAAATGAGAAGATTGGGACTCTCTTTTCAAAACACAAGGACTTCCCAAAAATCGTGACGGATAGTAGAGCTAGAGAATTATTTGTAACAGGTGCATATTTTGGATTTTTCTCACCACTTAAAGAAGGGGGTGGTAAGCCATGAACGAAGGAGGGATATTAGATAACATCCTAAAAAGCAGGTGGACGGAAGTCGTAGACGTGTTTAGAGTGGAACTCTCCAATATAAACGCTGGAGAAGGCGGGACAAATGATATCGACGTAAAGAAAATCCACCTAGAAGATGGCACGATTGTTCCAAGAATGTCCCCCCAGAGCATTATGAGGATGATTAGAGATTACTGGGAAGATGTGCTGGAGCTTCCAGTGGATATCTCAAGGAAAAAGCAAAGACAAGATGAATTAGAAGGAGATCTGGAGAAATATATCGACGTAGACCTCTTTGGAGTTATGTTGCCGGTGAGTGGTGGGGTAGACAACTATAAGACAGGCCTTAAGAAACTTTTCAATGCCGATGAAAAAAGGCTTAAGGAGATAAGCAGTGCTCCCGGTGCCATCACTAGACCTGGTCCCATCAGGAGCATAGGCGCCAGAGGAATTTTTGAGTATCCTGGGGACTACGATTTCATGACATCAGTTATCAGCACCACGGGAAAAGAAAGTGGTGGAAGCATGGTTACAAAAGAGATATACACAAACACCTTCCTACTACCATTCTGGATCGATGTGCCAAGGCTCGGGAAATGGGAATTCAATGGATTTTCTGTGGAGATTGATGACAACAAAAAGAAAAAAAGACTTGCTTACTTCTTTGATGCACTGTTCCACCTTGGAAAGACAGGAAACTATCGGAGCCCGCTTATTCCAAAAATGCTTGTTGTTGGAACATACTTAAAGCCTAACGTGGGGATATATGACGAAATCATGAGGGCTTTTCAGGTCAGTGTCAAAGACATACGGTTAGTTCCATACCAAGATCCCCACACAGGAGAAACCAGATACAGAACAATCTCCACTGGGAAAGTTGAATTTGACATAGACCTTGAGATTCTAGCAGAGGGCATTAAGTTCTGGGCTTCAGACATTGAGAGCATAACCATTGGGATATGGGAAAGCTACTTTGTGAAGTCTGCTGATGAGTACACTAATGAGCTACAAGCAATCTTGAATAGTAAAGATGAGAAGACTGTAAAGTCAAAGACTGACATTGCAGGCAGGGTAGTCTTCAAGCCAATATCCTCCATCAAAGAGGAGATAGATAAATATTTACAGCAACAAAACCGGGTGAACGGGCGGTGAACGCGGAAGCCGACTTAGTGGCTTTCAGGGTTACGGGAGAATTTGCACACTTTAGAAGTCCGTTCGTTACCAGTTATCTCTCTACTTATCCTTTCCCACCAAAACCAACAGTACTTGGGATGCTAGGAGCTATAATGGGATACTCTCCATTAGAGGTTCTAAATTTGCAAAACACAATACAAGTGGCCATAAAACTCAACAAAACTCCCAAAAAAGCATTGGACTACGTGCGGCTATGGAAGTTTGAGAATGATAAGAAAAATATCATATTCAGCCCAGTTAAGATGGAGTTACTGATTAGACCGGATTACACCATATTTGTTCATTCAAACAATGAAAAGTTTAGCGCTGAACTCCAGAAAAGACTCGAAACGAGGGACTTTGTTTATCCAGTATCCCTAGGAAAAAACGAATTTATTGCATTTATCAGAGAAATACTCTCATTCAATCCTAGAGAAGTCGAGCCTGTTCAAACCACTAGCGTTGATTCTATATTGCCCGTTACACTAGCAAACCAGAAAATTGCACTTCCAGATCCAACAACTAGCAACTGGGCTACGGTGGGACTAGTTCCCGTTGAACTGGAATTGGTATCAGAAACAGGAACAAGAAGAGTCAAGAAAACGGGAACTTTTGCGTATTCACTAAATGGGGGACCAATAAAGGTTCAGAGGAGAATCCACGCGCTGAAGGTGGGATCATGGAACATAGTAATGTTCTAGCTCGACCGGGGCAACCATTAACCATTCACCTTACAGAGACTATGGGATACATAGCTCATTTCCTTTCTCTTAAATTTCCTGAGCTCATGAAATTAGGAATGTTCATCGGATATCTTCATGACATTGGAAAAGCAACTTTAGGGATACAACATACTCTTAGGGCCAACATAGGAGCTAGAGGACATGCACTTCTTTCAGCATGGATGGCCCTTAGAATTCTAAACGAATCCAAAGCACTAGAACAGGAATTTTCTAGGACAACAAATCTTAGCGTGCCTGATTTAAAAAGACTTGTATTTTGGGTCATTACATCTCATCATTCAAGGCCATCAATACTCCTACCAGAACATCAAAAGGAGTTCCTTCTGGGAAAAGATGAATCCTTCTTTTTATTGCCAAAGAATTTTGAGGAGTTACTACAGCCATTAACCCTTAAAATGACTGTTAAAGTTCCAGAGAAATATGTACTTGAGGAGTTTATGCTTAAACTTAAGCAACAGAACTTAAGATCACTTCAAAGGGTTCCCACGGACACTAGATTCAAAATGTTATTTTCTACGCTTTCTGGCTCTTTAAATCTTTCAGATTGGAAGTCTGCAGGTTTTAAAGAAAGATTTCAACTTGAATTAAGTGATAAGGGTCGCAAGAGGTTTATGGAACGGGTGAATCACGCCTACAACCCTAATTTCACTCCTGCTCATGAAAGATTGATATCTGCGACTTCTCTCCCAGAAAAGGCATATATTGAATTACCAACAGGTTTTGGAAAAACAAGCTTTTCATACTTCTATTTCACGAAAACAAAGTCTTCGAGGCTACTCTATACACTTCCGATAACTACGATAATTGAGGATATATTCAATAGATTCACAGAAAATGTCGCGAGAGATGATACTTCATTACAACCAGTTTGGTATACCTCTCTATTTCTTGGACTCTCAAAACAGCTAAAAGAAGATGACACATTAGAGAAAACATACAAGATCCACAAATTTCTTCTACGTCCAATTGCATTCACCACATTGGATCAGGTGCTATTACCTTATCTGAACTCAGGTAGATACCCACCCAAAGTGTTTGTTAATCAAAAGTCATTCATTGTTATCGACGAACCTCAACTCTATGGCTTTTTACCCTTAGCAATACTTGTGAGGATGCTGGAATCAGAGTATTTTGAGAGCGAAAGAATGTTAGTCATGTCTGCTACTATTCCAACGTTTTTAAAGGAAAGACTCAGTGAAACAGGATTTGTGAATTTAGAGAGCTATCTAAACATAGCTGATAAGATTCACATTCCAGATAGAACTCAACTTAGATACAATACAGATCTCCTACTCGAACGAAATGATAGCGGTGACATTGGGTTAAATGAAGAAATACTTGCAGAGATTATTCATGAGGCTCAGGGTGGAAAGAACATAATTGTAAAGGTAAATACTGTGAGGAAGGCTCAACATGTCTTTTTACAGATTAAAGAATTTGTAAAAAAGAAGGGAATTAACATTGAAGTCAACCTATTCCACGCTAGGTTTATCGCAGAAGATCGCAAAGGTAAATTAGAGGAAGTGAAACAAGGTGACACAAGGAATCCTAACTGCAAAAGGGGCATTATCTTAGTTTCGACCCAGGTTATAGAGGCAGGAGTAGACATATCTTATGACAAGATGTACACTGAAGTCCAGCCCCTGGATTCCTTGGTTCAATCTGCAGGCAGAATCAATAGAAGAAGGGACAGTACCAAGAACACTCCTGCGACTATTGAAGTGTTTGAAATCTCTAGTCATCATCCGTATGATCCTGATTTGATACGTGAAACTAGGAAAATACTCACCAAGTACAAGACAATTCCCGAGTCTAGGTATAAAGAGATCCTCAATGAATACTGGCTCAACATAAGTCCAATGTTCGAAAGAAAATTGGACCTAGCAACAAGGATTCATAAAAAAGTCCAGGATAGAGGGATATTTTCATTAGATGTGGGGGATTGGAGAGATATTTACGGGATTGGGGGGATTAGAGAAGGCCTAGCTACAGTGCCCGTGATACCAATCGACTTTCACGAGAAGATATTAAACCTAACCCAACATTATCAGGGACTAGCTCTCATCCGGAGAGTCTTTCAGTACATGGTGAATGTTCCCATTTACCTGTGTTTGAATTACTGCCCCGGAGAGCCATTAATCTCCAAGTATCCCTGGATCCGTTTCATAGACCTCCCATATGACAAGAAATTAGGTTTATTAGACAACCGTAATCATAAGGAAGTGATGGAATGAATAAGTATCCCCTCCACGAGCTCCTCATCGGCGGCACAGAAATCAACTACCTCTTCATCTGCCCTACCAAACTGTGGTATTTCTCCAAGGGCATTACAATGGAGCAGGAGAGCGAGTGGGTTGACCTCGGGAGGTTCCTTCATGAGCAACACTACGCCAACGAGGAGAAGGAAGTGCAGATCGGGAGCATAAAGATAGACTTCATCAGGAAAGGAGATACCATAGAAGTCCATGAGGTCAAGCTCGGCAAGAGCATGGAGAAAGCTCACGAGATGCAGGCGCTTTACTACCTTTACTACCTCAAGAGGCTCGGCATCAAGGCAAAAGCGGTTCTCCATTATCCAAAACTCAACGAGACGAAGGAGATAACTCTCAACGGCAGGGAGAATGAAGTTGAAGCGGCGATCAAAGAAGTCCAGCGGATAAAATCACTCCCCGCTCCACCAGAGCCAGTTAAATCGAAGAGGTGCAAAAAATGCGCCTACTACGAGCTGTGCTGGGTGTGAGGTGGTAAGATGAGAAAGCGTTCCCTCACCCTGTTATCCGACGGGAACCTCTTCCGGCGGGAGAACACCCTATACTTCGAGAACGCCCAGGGAAGGAAGCCCCTCGCTGTTGAGGGCATCTACGACATCTACGTCTACGGCCACGTTAACATAAGCTCACAGGCCCTCCATTTCCTGGCGCAGAAGGGAATAGCCGTCCACTTCTTCAACCACTACGGCCACTACGACGGAAGCTTTTACCCGCGGGAGAAGCTCCATTCCGGGAACCTGGTCGTGGCACAGGCCGAGCACTACCTCAACCGGGAAAAGCGCCTAACTCTTGCCAAGCTCTTCGTGAAAGGCTCCGCCCTCAACATGGAGAAGAACCTAAAGCGCTGGAAAGTTGCCGATGGCTTTCCCAATCTTCTGGAGGAGCTGTTTGAAGAGCTTGAGAGGGCGAAGAAAATAACCGAGGTAATGAACGTCGAGGCGAGGATAAGAGGGGAGTACTATGCCCGCTGGGACGAACACCTGCCGGAGGGCTTCAAGATAGTCAAGCGGACGAGAAGGCCGCCGGGGAACGAGATGAACGCGCTGATAAGCTTCCTCAATTCCCGCCTTTACGCCACCATCGTGAGCGAGCTCTACAACACCCAGCTTGCTCCGACGGTGAGCTACCTCCATGAGCCGGGCGAGAGGAGGTTTTCTCTCGCTCTCGACTTGAGTGAAATCTTCAAGCCGATAATAGCCGACAGGATAGCGACGCGCCTCGTGAAGCAGGGGATAATCAGGAGGGAGCACTTCAGGGGCGAGCTTAACGGCGTTTTGCTGACGAAGGAAGGAATGAGGACCATCCTTGAGCACTACAACAGGGAGCTCGGCAAGAGTGTGAGGCATCCAGGGCTGAAGAAGAACGTCACGAAGCAGAGGCTGATACGGCTTGAGGCGTATAAACTGATAAAGCATCTCGTTGGAGTTAAGGAGTACGAACCGCTGGTGGCGTGGTTCTGAAGTGTTTAGATGTTCCTGAACGAATGCACACGCCCTCGGATAGTGGCTACAAAAAAATGGCTTGATTAGTATTAGTTTTGCAGACGAGAGGATTATGTTTAAATTTTTCTAAACATCTTCCTAGTCCTGATTAAACATAAACTAAACGTAAACCTTAAATCCCGGTAATGCATTTACTATGATTGAGGTGAACCGCATGGTAAACACAGAGTATGGAGGAATCGTGAAAATGCTGAGGTTCTTTGTCCAGACGAAGAACTTCAGCTATGTAGACAGGATTGGAAACGCACTGAATCCGGAACCCGTTGAAGTAGCCCTTCTTGAGGCTCTCAGGGCATTTAGGTCAATTAGAGAGAGCGCCCCCATCGACAAGAACGGGAGAATGTACGTGGAGAAGGACGGGAATAAGATCCCCGTGCCGGGAATTCCAAGCGATGAGGAGATAAAGAAGTTCCTCGACGATGTTCGCTCGGATATGGGAGTTGCCAAACTCGTGGCAACCCTCGCTCTCGCGTATCCCTCAAGGAAGGAAAACTCGGGAGGTGGTGAATGATGTTTTTAAGCGTTGGAGTCAGGTTTGAGGCCAACGTTGAGGCCCTCAACATGGTCGAAACGGCCGGAAACTACGGCAAGCACAGGCGCGTTCCTTACCTAGTTGAGGAGGAGGGTAAACTGAAGACGGTCTATGTGCCAGCCATGAGCGGCGAAAGCCTAGCCCATGCATACCAGGAGCACCTCGTTAGGGAGGCTCTCTCCGCAGGTCTACCCGTCTGTGATGACTGCCAGAGGGGCGAGTTCTACAAGTCCATGAACAAAGTGCATCTTAAGAAAAAGGTCGACCCAATTCCGGATAATCCCAAATCTATCGAAGAAGCCATTGTAAAGGCCTGCGTTGTTGAAGACGTTGGTGGTTTTCTATACGCTGAGAAGCCACCGGTTAGAAGAAGCTCCGCCTTCCAGGTAAGCTACGCCCTCCCAGTCAAGTCAGTTGCTCTCTTCGCCACATCTGAGCCTCAACTTCACGCCAGGCACGCGCAGATGGACGCATCGAGCAAGAAGGGTAACGCCTCCGAGCAGATGATATACTACGTTGAAACTGGCACCGCACTCTACGGCTTCACATTCAACCTGGACCTTGACGCAGTAGGCGTGAGCGCGATAACATCAAAACCCATACTCGATGAAGACGAGATAAAGAAGAGACGCGAGGCGTCGCTAAAGGCACTCTTCAGAATGCTATCATCCAGTCAGTTTGGAGCTAAGCTCTCCCGCTTCTTCCCAGTTGGGGGCATAACGGAGCTTGTTGTGGCAGCCACGGACTATCCCTTCGTCGTCACCTCGCCAATTTACGACGACTATATAGTGAAAACTAAGAAGAGGCTGGAAGTCCTCAGGAGCTTTGGGGAAGAGAGCTTCCTTGCCGTGGCGGGAGAGGAGAAAGTCCCAGAAGAGGCTCTGAAGGAGGCGATTGACTACCTCCACGAAAAGGGAGCCTTCTGAGGTGGTTCCTTTGACTTTATTTTTAAAAGTTCAGCTGAGGCCCACCGGGATAATAGCCCTCCGCGCTCTCCCTCAGAGCAAGATGCGCACTGCACTGCGTTACGTTCCACCGACCACACTGATAGGTGCAATAGCGTACCCTCTCCTCCACATCAGCGGCAACAGAGGAGAGACCACTTACGAGAAGAAAAACTTCAAAAGCAAAGCGGAATCCGTAATGAGCCTCTTTAAGTGGGTCACTATTAAGACGGAGGGCAGACCAAAGCTCTATGGTTCCCTCCTGAAAATCAATACAATTTACCGCGGGAAAGTACAGAGTGCAGTAACTTCGTTCCCCTTTGCAGTTTTCTATGGAGACTCCACCAACTCCCTAACAGCCGCGTATTTTGTTGATGAGGACGTTCTCTCCGAGAGTACCTACAGTACAAAAGACCTAGAGAGAGCATCATGGGGAATAACGAGGCTTGGCTCAAGAGAGTCGATAGTCAGCGTTGAAGACGTGAAGAAAGGAAAAGTGCAGCTTCGCGAGGCAAATAATGTCAAAACAGCATATGCATTCCCCTTTAAGGGAGTTAACGTGCAGGGTAAAGGAACTCTCCAAATGGTCGTTGACTGGCGCTCAGGAATCGGCGACTACTCCAACGCCAAACGCATGGTAATGTTTTACCCCGAAGGAACAGTTGAGGTCCAAGGGAGACTGTCGATTGCAGAACTCGATGGGGAGGTGGTTGTCCTTGCTCCTTGAGGCTCTCTCAAGCTATCCCTACGAAGGTCTAACCAGAGAACTGCTCGCCTTGGGCATGTCGTGGGTTATAATGGACGCCGGGATTGAACCCGACGAAGAAGAGCTTGCCGATGCAATTGAGGGGGCATTGAAATCCCTTGGTAACAGGATGAAGGTTCACACTTCAAAAATGGGAAGAAATGACAGAAGTTCCTTTGACAAGGTTCTGAAGGCATGGTTCGGGAGGAGTGCTCCTGAAACCTACGGTGAACTCTTTGAGCTTGTGGTTAAGGAAACCATAAAACTGCTCAGGGACGGAAAGATAGACCCAATTGAGTCATTATCCACAATAAAAACAGATAAAAACGGGACATATCTCGGAGTAGTGTACAACAGGGAGCAGGCCATTTTGCCGGCGATAATCAAGCAACCGGAGTATTACGAACGCCAGAGCGGATTTCTAAGTCCTACAACCAGCCAGAAGGCCCAGATACGCATGGATCCCCTGTGGTTCTCTTTTATAGCCTTAGGCTTCTTCACGGGCTTCGCAGGCTTCATAGGGGGAAAGTACTACCTGATGACAAAGCCGGGGATTGAGGGTTTCTGGCCCTATGAGGTTGAGGATGTCATTGAGAAAGGTATCCTCCCCTTAACAGGTGCCGGAGCCTCGGGCAGAATCTCTCTGAGCACGGAAGAGCTCTACGAGATGAAGCTGGCGATGAAGCTCGCTGAGGAAGGACGGAACGTCGCTGAGGAAGTTTATCCTGTGACACTACACCTGATAAGCCTTGAAGGACAGGTTTACACCGAGCTCAAGACCATACAGCTTAACTTGACGGGATTAAGCGAGTACATGACCGAATACGTGAAGAGAATAGAGTCCGTCGGCATTGGAGGCCTGCCCCTTCTCGTAGAGCTCAAAGATAGGAACGCTACGGTTCGGAAATACCCTCTCTGGGCCCTTGTGGATATCGCAGAAAAGGAACTCTGGAAGGGCGTCAACGGTGACGGTGAGATGTTGGCATATATCTTCCTCAAAGACCTGTACAGGGCCATTAACAGCGGAAGGCGGGAGTTACTCAGAGACGCCGTTTTCAGACTGTTCCGGCAGGGCAGGGCCCTTCTGGAGGGTAGCGGCAGGGCAAGTGGGGAGTTTCGGAAGGTTATGAAAACCTTCATGTGGCAGGAACACCTGGGGGTGCTACTTTGAAAGCTTTTGAGAAGGCACTCCTGAAGCTCGCGGAGGCAAAGGGGTTCGAGCCGGAGAGAAGGCCCCTACTTGAGGAGGCATTTCATCTTATCACCTCCTCCGAGAATCCACCTTTTTTAGTTCTCCAGGCCCCCACAGGCTACGGAAAAACTCTCCTAAGCTTTGCCCTGGCGGTTCACTCCCTTTGGGACGCCTCCATCTTTGATAGGGTAATTCACGTTCTCCCAATGCGTTCGATCATAGAAGACATCCAGAAAACAGCGGAGGAGGCATTTGGGTTCTCCAGAACCAAGATGATGGGGTCAAGCGGTGAGTTCCTCCACCTCTTTCCGCTCAACATCACCACCGCGGACACGTTCACATGGGATCTGCTAAAGCTCAACACAAAGAAGAGGCACAGGATTAAAGCTGGCTTGGAGTTTGGCTATGATTACTTAACCCAGGCCTCGATACTGACCTCGCTGATAATCTTCGATGAAGCCCACTTCCTTCTTGAGGACGAATCAATGGTGACTGCATTTCTATCAGTTATTGAGTTCCTCACATCCCAGAAAGTTCCCATCGTGGTTATGACCGCCACATTATCGGAAGCTCACAGGAGAATCTTCGAGAAATACGCAAAGAAAAACGGCTACGACTTCCGCGTTTTATCCCCCCAGGAGGACGATCCATTCATCGAGAGAGAGCTGAAAAAAGAGGTTGATATCGAGTTCAAGCAAGGAAATCCCCTCGATTTCATAGAACCGGGAAAGAGAAACGCAATTATAGTGAACTCGGTTAAAAGAGCCGTTGAGCTGTTTAACAAAGCCAAGAACGATCCATATATTTGGCCTGAAAGCGAGGGAATTATGCTGATCCATGGCAGAATGACACCAAGTCACAAACGGGAGCTTGTCAGACGCTTGAGAGAGTGGATAAAAGATGGGAATTTCCTCCTCATCGGAACGCAGGCGGTCGAAGCGGGCGTTGACTTTTCAGTTGACACTATGGTCACGGACAGAGCACCTATAAATTCCCTCCTCCAGCGCTTTGGAAGGGTGGCCCGATATGGGAGTGAAATGAAAGCGAAAATAGTCGTCCTTGAAGATGCACCCTGCGGACCATATCCAGAGGATAAAGTCGAAAAGACAGTAAAGTTGATGAAGGAAAGCCAGCTCCTTCCGAGGGTGCCGGACACATATCAGGCAATAGTTACGGAGGTTCACGGGGAGAAGCTAACATCCATCACAAAGAACGTTAATCGGAAGCTCAAAGGGACTCTTGTCAAGCTCATGGCGGATCATACCAAAAGAGCACCCCATGTTCTAAGTGCGATAGAGCACTTAACCGCCAGTGGCACTCCGGTTATGCGAGGATTCCTAATTCCGCTTTCAGTGGGGGGTGAAGCCGTACTGATAAGCCCCTCCAAGCTGGTGGAGCTTTACTCCAGGGGAGTCGTGGAGATAAAGGGTTGGAAGGGAGAGATGCAGAACTTAAACGATGCCTACAAAGTGGCGAAATCAATTGCATTAGGAGAGAACGTTGAGGTTGTCTTCACGGGCGAGTACGACTGGGAGCGTGGTATCCAATGAACGCGTGTGCATATTTTGAGAATGGAACATGTGTAGAAACGATGGAAGCCCACATAAGGCGGGGCCTCGATATCATTGAGGGACTGTATCTTCGCAGGGGCTATGCTAGCTTCCTCTCCAGGGTTTTGAACGTGGATCCTAAGCTCGCAGGGGAAGTTCTGAAAAAAACCCACATCATTCACGACGTTGGAAAGTGCCTCGAAGGATTTCAGAAAAGACGGGAAAAGTTCCGATTTCATGAGTTTTATTCTGCTCTTGTGGCGGGAGAGGTCTTCGGGAAATACGGGGGAGTGGGGGATGTAATGTCCGTCGCGATACTCCTCCACCATCACGACTGGGTTAGGTACAGAAGCCCTGAGAAACCAAAGAACCTTGAGCTTTGTAATGACTGTTTATCCGTACTCGAAGAGCTTTCGGGAGAAAGGCTACCTAGGGAACTCCCATGGAAAAAGTGGAATGAATTTATGCAAGAAGCAGAAGAAGTCATGAGAAGAAACCTGAAAGGCGTTTATTCGCTTCTGCTTCCTCTGGTCGTTGCAGACAACTACGCTGCGGCATTAAACAGGGGTGGAACTGGCAGCACCCTTGGAAGAGAGATCTTTGAAGTCCTAAACGTTAGGGGGTGGGACGTTGCTCGTGGTCTTTCCGGTGGGCTTTGATGAGAGGTTCATTGTTAGGGCACTGGTGAGAAAGAGGGAAGGCGCCAATGGGCTCGAAGCCGGGGACAAGCTCTTGGCGATCGTTCCTAAGGGATATCAGGGGGAGCAAAGAACCGTCAACGCAATCAACGCAATAAAAAACATAACCTCCCCCATAATTGGGGGAGAGCACATGGTGATCCTGGAGGTCCCTCTTAACGGCGAGGAGATAGTAACCAAGATATCCCACGCTATAAACGACAACCTGACCAACGATCGCCTCATTCTGGCAGTCCTCTCGGGTGGCATGAGGCCGCTCATTGTATCCACGCTCCTGGCACTTTTGACCATCGAGGACGTTAGAGTTATAGTAGAAAGCGACTTTGAGAACCTCTCAGGACATATTTCTCTTGAACTGGGGCCGTTTCTAGCACCATCCAACAGAAGATGGACAAGGATAATCTGTGGCTTCCTTGATGGTAAAAGTGTGAGGAAGATATCTGAGGAGCTTGGGGTTTCCCCGGCAACTATCAGTAATGAGCTGAAAGAAATGACAAAATACGGTCTTGTTAAAGCCGAAAAGCCCGATGGAAGGGCTCCAAGATATAAAGCAACCAATGCTGGAAGGCTTTACCTGAAGATCAAGGGGGAAAGATGTTATGAGGATTAAACTTCTCCTCCGCTTCAAACCTCCTTTCCTCATTCCCTACAACTATCCTCGCTACCTCTACTCCTTCCTCCTTCACGCCATTGAGCTCGCCGATAGGGAAGTCGCGGGCAGGATTCACAACAACAAGAGGGACGTCAAGTTCGTCACATCGAAGTTCAGGCCCGTGGGAAATGCCAAGAGCGTTAGTGAAGGCATTATAGTTGAGTCGGGAACGGTGGAGCTCTACGTCGGTTCTGCAGAAATTACCATTCTCCGCACTCTGATTGAGGGACTTGGATACGGACCCAACGAACTTCACGTAAAAGGACAGAAACTCCAGAGCTACACGGCCGAGCTTGAAGAGACCCCGAAACGCCTGTCGGGAAAGCGCTTTAAAACCCTCTCACCCGTCAGCGTCTACCACAACAACCCGCCCAACGGCTTCCGACAGTGGGATCTCTCTCCTGTTGGCCAGCCGAACAGTCCCTTTGAGGACGAGCCCGAGTTATGGAAGGAGCTCCTCTTTGAAAACCTGAAGTCCAAGTACATGATGGTCTACGGTGAACCCTACGAGAGAGACTTCAGGATCAAGGTGCTGACCAAGAGGCCAAAGAGCAAGAAGTTTTTCATGAAGAGGGACAAGAAAACAGGAAAGCCAATCTACGCCCGCGCCTGGGAGTTTGATTTCAGAATGTGGGGTGAGGAGGAGTTTCTCCGGGTTGCGTACGATCTTGGAATTGGGATGAGGAATCCTCACGGGTTTGGTATGGTGGAGGTGGTGTGAATGGAAATCCCAGACGAGCTTAAAACACTTAACAGAGAGATAAAGGACAAAATAGCCGGAAGAAAGTCTCCACGAAGGATATGGGTCACTTCTCTGAGTTTCTGCCTCAGAAAGGCAGCTCTTTCAATATATCTCGGAACGTCCAAGTATGAACGCACTGGAGACATGCTCTTGGGTACTCTGCTTCACAAGTGGGTTCAGGAGAATGTGGAGGTAGGCGACATAGAGTTTGAGGTGCCATTGGAGTACAAGATCTCCGATGGATGGATCCTTGTGGGGAGGGCCGACGCAATACTGGGAGACAAAATACTCGAGTTCAAGCTCAAGGGTTTCAATCAGGAAAACGGGCCGGGTAGCCTGAAGGAAATGGAGGAACCATCATGGACATGGAAAGAACAACTCAACGCCTACCTCACCATGGCTGGCCTGGAGGAAGGTTACATATATGTTTTTAACAGAGATGGGTTGGACTTTAAACACTTCAAAGTGGAGAAGGACAAAGAATTATTCGACAAATTACTCAGGCGAGCCTGGGTTGTAATAAGGGGCGTTGAGGAACTTGACCAGGGAAAGTTCCCGGCGTGGATAACCCCCCGTCGTTCCGATGAATGTGATTCTTGCCCCTTCAGACCCATATGTGCTGCGATAGATAAGCCATGGGAGAAGTCTAGATAATGTCCTCCAGGGGGTTCTTCTCCAGCCCTATTATTTTCCTCTCTGGCATTGAGCGGAGTTTGTAGATGACAACGGAGTCCTCATCCTCGTTGATAAGTTCTCTTATCTTCTCCCTTATGCGCTCAAACTCCGCCCTCGTCACCTCACCCTCAAAGACGCTGTTTTGGACCCAATGGAGGTGCTGACGCAGAAACTTTTTGACTTTGTTGACCCGTTCAACCGAGACGTCGTAGACCACTATGACGTACATTCCATCACCGTATATGCTAACGGCCCGACTGTTTTATAGTTTTGGCCGTATCACGTTTAAAGCATCCTGTTGTTCAAAGCGGGTTTTATTAACAAATTAATTTGGAAGATATCAGCTGATTGGTTCCTGGAAGTCTTTAGTAACCTGTTGTTATTATCAACCAAATAGTTATGAATATTTAGGATTTTGTGACGAAATTTTTTCAAAATTTTGAAGTGAGGGGTGTGATGCCTTCTTTAGTACCTCTTCCTCGTGCAAATCGAATATTTTGGCATAAAAAAGCATGAGAACAGACCAATTAATGTTTGAGCCCCTAAAAATGCCCGGGAGATCTTATGTTCACAGTTGTGCATAACAGCATAACGAGATCAAGAGCTAAGATCCGCAAGTAAACTCTCCTCTTGGTTCCTAAATTGGGGGTTTCTAGGGGCTCGTTAAAGCGCCCTTTGCGGAAAAGCTTATAAGATTGGAACGCTCTCATCAGTTTAGGGAGGCAAAAGAAGGAAAAATCTGCCCTGTTGCAATAAGACTCTAGGAGAATTGAAAGTTGGTTCAGCCTTCTCCGTCCCTTTTAGGGGCTTCTGTTGCAATAAGACTCTAGGAGAATTGAAAGGGAGTATGCAACTATTTATGAAGCCTGCACCCTCAAGTTGCAATAAGACTCTAGGAGAATTGAAAGCTTTAAAGGAGGGTGGAAAATGGAAACGGTGGGAGGGTTGCAATAAGACTCTAGGAGAATTGAAAGATGCAGTAAGGGACGTGATTAGAAACTACTTTGACGGTCAAGTTGCAATAAGACTCTAGGAGAATTGAAAGATGAAGTTGAAGCCACCGCAATCGTCCAAACGAAAGGTTGCAATAAGACTCTAGGAGAATTGAAAGGACTGTCAAGATACCTAGCTCCCTCCAGATCACCGTTGTGTTGCAATAAGACTCTAGGAGAATTGAAAGAAGGCTCGAAGGCCTCCTTATACCTCACGTAGAATTCGTTGCAATAAGACTCTAGGAGAATTGAAAGCCGGGTCCGGCTCCCAACCCGCCGCCCTAAGCTTCTTGTTGCAATAAGACTCTAGGAGAATTGAAAGGAGATTATAAGAGCATTCGAAGAAGGAGAGGGCCTCGGAGTTGCAATAAGACTCTAGGAGAATTGAAAGTGAGCGTCACGGTTGAGCCGGTCAATGAGAGCAGCATGAGGTTGCAATAAGACTCTAGGAGAATTGAAAGACGCCGACATCGGAGGAAAAGAGGCCCTTAACCTCAAAGTTGCAATAAGACTCTAGGAGAATTGAAAGGAGCAACCTCCCAGAGGAGTACACCCACCCTGATCTGGGTTGCAATAAGACTCTAGGAGAATTGAAAGTCTGTTTGAGCTGCCGCGCCGCCTGAATCTTCTCCTCTGTTGCAATAAGACTCTAGGAGAATTGAAAGGTATTGCCGTCACTACAAGCCGGAAGCTCCACTTTGAAGTTGCAATAAGACTCTAGGAGAATTGAAAGAAAGGCTAGCCCTCACTCGCCGCTTGAGAAATGTCCGGTTGCAATAAGACTCTAGGAGAATTGAAAGTTTTTGACTGGGAGTGTAGGTATTGTCCAGTTAGGGTTGCAATAAGACTCTAGGAGAATTGAAAGTTAGCTGGGTACCTGGCAGTGTTGCCGCTCAGGTCATAGTTGCAATAAGACTCTAGGAGAATTGAAAGATACTTTCTGGTTGGCAGTAAAGCAGATGAAAAGAAAGGTTGCAATAAGACTCTTAGGAGAATTGAAAGGCCTCCGTAGTTGGGGACGACGAGTAGGGCGGGGGCTGTTGCAATAAGACTCTAGGAGAATTGAAAGATCGTACACCTCAAGGAACGGGAAGACGGAAAAATCAGTTGCAATAAGACTCTAGGAGAATTGAAAGTCTTATCAAGCTCGTCGATAGCACACACTCCACCATCAGGTTGCAATAAGACTCTAGGAGAATTGAAAGAATCAATAATATTGCCTTTCGGAAACTCTGAGAGGTCAGTTGCAATAAGACTCTAGGAGAATTGAAAGGTCTCTTAGCGGTGATCCTCGGGTGAGGGAGCTATGGTTGCAATAAGACTCTAGGAGAATTGAAAGTAAAAGTTTGGCTGTTCAGGATCCCCTAATTTGCAGGTTGCAATAAGACTCTAGGAGAATTGAAAGTACTCTGTCCCCATGAGCTCCCACGCCTCGGCGAGCTTGTTGCAATAAGACTCTAGGAGAATTGAAAGGGAGTAGCTGACCTCCGAGGCCCCCACTAGTGCAGGCCGTTGCAATAAGACTCTAGGAGAATTGAAAGATATGAGCTTCCCCGGACATTCTTAAAAGAGTTATTGTTGCAATAAGACTCTAGGAGAATTGAAAGCAAAATGGCCGAACAGATCGTCGAGTACATCAAAAAGGTTGCAATAAGACTCTAGGAGAATTGAAAGAAAGACAAAAAGAGGGTTAAAAAGAAGGGTGACGGGTTGCAATAAGACTCTAGGAGAATTGAAAGCTTAAGCAGGTGGTTTTAGTAACTGAGGACGGGCACGTTGCAATAAGACTCTAGGAGAATTGAAAGCTTCCCGATGACTGCGTCAACACGGGCCCAGGATCCCTGGTTACAATAAGACCTAGATAGACAAAATTTAGAAAAGGCTCCACTAAAGGTCCAACACCTTCCCCGCGTGGAGCTTTTCGAAGTTCTCCCCGAACTCACTGGCAAAGAGAGCCTCAGCTTTAAGGCCCGTGCAGTGGCCGGCGTAGACCTTCTTAACTCCCATCCCCTTCAGAGCCTCCACGGTCTTTTGAATCCTCTCATCGTCAGCGTCTATCAAGTGAAAACCGCCAACAACTGCATGAACGCGCTCAACTCCGCTTATCTCCCTTGCCCGCCTCACCATACTCACAATGCCGGGATGGGAACAGCCCCCAACCACGACAAGCCCCTTTCTGGTGTTTATCGCAAGCCCTATCTCATCGCTTACGTCGTCCTTAGTCACCCTTCCATCTTCAAGTTTGTAGAGCCCTATCGAGGTCTCCTTTTCGAAGTCGGCCCTCTGCTCAACCGGAACCTCCCCGAGGGTGAAGATCCCGGGCATTATCCGTATAGGATCCCTGCTGAGGATCCATATCCCTCCAAGCTCTTCGATTTTCTCCCTCGTTCCTCCCCTGAGCGGCGGAATTCCAGCATAGACGAACTCCGGATCCATTGCAAAGCTCACCTTGAATATATCGGGGTGGGCAAACACCGGCACTTCCCTTTTTATCTCCCGCATGATGCCCAAAAGGCCCCCTGTGTGGTCGAAGTGGCTGTGAGAGAGGAGGACTGCGTCTATCTCGCCGGGATCGAGCTTGAGCAGTTTCATGTTGAACAGGATCGGCTCGGCGTAGGAGGCCGTGTCGAAAAGGATCCTCCGCCTGATTCCCCCCGATTGCGCGTCGATGAGAAAAGAAACCCCATGCTGTGCCCAGAATGGACTGTTATATCCAGCGTAGTCATCGGCAAGAACGTAGATCCTAACATCCTCAGCCGTTCCAACATCCACCCCCATCACCTAATTGAATAGGGACGGATGAAGTTATACGCGTTTCCCAGATCACACTTCAGATCAATGAAAAACTCAGAGGGGCGTCATGGGAGGGACTCCATCTCAAGAACCCTCTCGAAAACCGTCCTGTGGTTGCCGAAGGCCTCGTACATTCTGTTAGAGTAGTTCTCCGATGCCGTTTCCAGGAACTCGCGAAGGTTGTTACTTATCTCCTCGTTCATCGGGACGTGGAGCGGTGCGGGCTCGTAGTAGTCGAGGCCCTTCATGAGCGCTGTCGAGAAGTACCAGAGGGTCTTCCTGACCTTCCTCCCCTTTATCCTGGAGAAGCTGGCCTCCATGCAGTTGAATGCCGCGTGAAGGACCACCATCATGTCTATCTCAACGCCCTTTTCAAGGAGGCGCTTTCTCTCGAGGTCGTTCCTCAGGTCCTTTATCCTGTAGCCGCTCCTAGTCTGCTCGTCGTAGGGAACGTCGACGTCGTAGATGCCCTCAACGCGCGGGTCGTAGACGAGAACGTCGGTCCCGCCAACGATGTAGAGCTTTCCGTCCCTGACCTCGACTACGGTGTTTTCCGTGCTCAGAACCGGGAGTCCCTGGGAAAGGGCGAGAACGGACATCGTGCTCTTGCCGGTGTGGGGATAACCCACGAACAAAATAGCCTTGCCGCCGGGTGCAACGACGCCGACGGAGTCAGTTACGAACATCCTTCCAGACTTCGCGGCGGCCCTTGCCGCAGCCTGAAGTATGAAGAACACCGGGGCCTCGTTGCCGTAGGCGGAGGGAACCCCCGACTCTATTTTGTACTCGTCCCTTCCAAGGTAGTCGTAGGCCGCGCTGAAGACCCTGAACTCGCTACCTTTAAAGCGCTCAATTACAACCTGGGGGTCTCCTTCACCCGGTCTTACGTCGGGGAGGTAGCGCCTCGCGAAGAGCCCACCAAAAGCGTCCTCAAAACCGTCGTCGAGTTCACCGGTAAACCTGACGTTTACACCGCCGATCCTCATGCCCATTGGCTCCCCCAATATGGGCTGAGTAGGAGGATTTATAACTTTTCCGTGAAAACTCGATCCTAGAAAGGCGCCGAATTAACACGGAAGCCAGAGGGAAGAAAACGAACAAAAAGGAGAAGGCATCACTCGAGGGCAGCCAAAAGTTTCTCCATGAACATCTTCTCAGGATAGGCGCCCTCGAACTGAACCTTGTCCTCGCCGTCCACCTGGATGACGATCTTCGGAACCGCCATGACGCTGTACTTGTCGGCCCACTCCGGGTACTCGATGGCCTCGACCATGTCTCCAAGAATCTTGCCCTTGCCGGCGTTGGTGTTCTCGATGGCGAACTTGTGGGCCATCCTGACGGCGAGCGGGCAGTACGGGCAGGTCGGGGTAACGAAGACGAGTATCCTGACGTCTTTCTCGATCTTGGCGAGCTCCTCCTTGCTCTCGGGCATGAGGTCTGTGGTGGCGTTGCTGACATCTACTATGTCCTCAAGGAATGCCGCGAACTCGTGGCCGGCCGGAAGGCCGAAGAAGCGAACGCCCATGTCCCTGCCGTCCTGGGTTATGGTTACAGCTGGAGCGCGGTCGATCCTGTACTGCTCCGCTATCTTCCTGCCCTCCTCAGTGTCGAAGTCGTAGAACTCAAAGCTGAGCTTGTCGCTGAGCTCGGCGAGCTCCTGAACGAGCTGCTTGAGCTGGTCGCAGTACTGGCAGTGCTCCTTACCTGTGAAGCCGATGATCTTAACGGGGTTGGTTATCTTTGAAAAGAACTCCTCCTTAATTACCTTCTTGTCGGCATCGCTAATCAGTCCCATGTCCAAACACCTCCATATCTAAAGGTTTATAACGTTTCGAGTGAAACCTAGCCAGGAGCATAATCCCCGGTTTGCAACCTAAGGTTAAATGTTCACTATATAAGCTTTACGTCACAGATTTGGGTGGTGTGGGTCATGCCTGAGACAGGACCGGACGTGTTTTACATCCTGGGAAACAAGGTCCGCCGAGACCTTTTAAGCCATCTGACTTGTACCGAGTGCTATTTCAGCTTCTTGAGCAACAAAGTTAGCGTTTCTTCGACCGCCGTTGCCAAGCACCTCAAGATCATGGAGAGAGAAGGAATCCTCCGCTCCTACGAGAGGGAAGGGCCCTTCATCGGCCCCGCCAGAAAGTACTACGAGATAAACATATCAAAAACGTTCGTAACAACGATAACCCCCAACGTGTTCTGGTACACTGGGCTCGACCTCGACGGAGGCTCGCTTGAGAGGGCCACGGTTGACGTCTCTTCTTTTGACGTTGAGATTGAGGACCTCCACTCCCAGATAGAAGCGTTCCTGGGGCTGACCAGGGAGCTCAACAAAGTTCTCTCGCTCCTGCAGAGCATCGAGCACAAGAGGGACAGACTGATGGCGAGGATCAAAGAGACCTACCTCAGTGAGATCGGCGACATGACGCAACTGGCCATTCTCCACTACGTCCTTCTCACAGGGGAAGCAACTGTAGACGAGCTCTCCGACAGGCTCAACCTCAAGGAGAGGGAAGTTCTCGTGAAGGCCCAGGAACTGGACAGATTCGTACCGTTAATAATAAAAGACGGCCTCATTAAAATCGACGAAGAAAGGCTGAAACAAAGGAACGGCGGTGAAACCAATGCCGGAGAAGATTAGAGTCGTAGTCAACGAGGATAAGTGCTACCTCTGCGGCGGCTGTGCCGGTGTTTGCCCGACCCTCGCCATTGAAGTCCACTCGAGCGGCTGGGAGTTCTTCCAGGACAAGTGCATAAGCTGCAGGATATGCATCAACGCATGCCCCGTTGGAGCGCTCAGCGCTGAACCCCTGGAGGTGAAAGAATGAGCTGGAAATACGATGTCGTTGTGGTCGGTGCGGGAATAGCCGGCCCGATAATAGCCAGGAACGTTGCTAAAGCCGGTCACTCGGTCCTTCTCATCGATAAGAAGCCTGCCATTGGTTCACCCAAGCAGTGTGCTGAGGGCATAAGCATAAAGGTCTTCGACAAGTACGACATCCCCTACGACAAGCGCTACATAAACCGTGAGATTTATGGTGCCAAGCTCTACTCCCCAAGCGGCCACGAGCTGGAGCTCAGGTACAAGGAAGCCAGCGGCGTAATCCTTGAGAGAAAGGTCTTCGACAAGATGCTAGCTTACTATGCGGCAAAGGCCGGAGCAGATGTCCTCTCAAGGACAGAGGCCCTCGATGTCATCAGGAAGGACGGTAAAGTCGTTGGAATCAAGGCCAAGCACGAGAATGAGCCCGTTGAGATTTATGCTGATATAATCGTCGCCGCCGACGGTGTTGAGAGCACCATAGCCAGAAAAGCTGGGATAAACACCTACGCTCCCCCGCATGAGTTCGACTCAAGCTATGAGTACGAGATGCTCATAGAGGGCTACGACCCAGACCTCATACACCTCTGGTTCGGCAACGAGGTCGCTCCGCGCGGCTACGTATGGGTCTTCCCGAAGGACGAGGACCGGGCAAACGTTGGCATTGGTATAGCCTCAGACCACCCGGAGACCGCCAAGTACTACCTCGACAAGTGGCTCAAGGAGAACAACATTCCAGCTAAGAAGATACTCGAGGTTAACGTCGGCGTTGTTCCAGTTGGCGGCTTCGTCAAGGAGCTTGCCAAGGACAACGTTATCGTCGTCGGCGATGCCGCCAGGCAGGTCAACCCGATGCACGGCGGCGGAATGGCCGAGGCCATGGAAGCAGGAACTATAGCGAGCAAGTGGATAAACAGGGCCCTCGAAGAGGAGAACATTGCCCTCCTCCAGAACTACACCAAGGAGTGGTGGGAGACCGACGGAAAGAGGCTTGAAAAAGTCCTCAAGGTCAGAAAGGTAACCGAGAAGCTCACCGACGAGGACCTCGACCTGTTTATTCAGGTTCTCAGCGGCGCCGACGCGGAGAAGATAGCGGGAGGCGACTACGGGGAGGTTATCAAAGCACTCCTCAAGCACCCGAAGGTCCTCCTCAGCAAGCGCAGGATCTCCCTGCTCAGGCAGCTTCTTTAACTTCTGACGCACCTGAAGCCCCTTTTCTTTTCCTTTGAGAATATTACTATCTCAACCGGCTCCCCCATGGTGATTCTGCCCCACGGAGAATCCAGATGCTTCCCCTCTTTGAAGCGGTAGTAAAGCTCAACGTCCCCGGAATTCACGACTTCAAAACCCTCAACGCTTCCGAGGGAGAGAATCTCCTCACAGCGGCCGTTCCTGCAGGGAAGTTTGGAGGGGTCTAATCCAAGCTCCATCTCAAGGTAGAGCAACTTCGCCAGGGCCTCAACGGTCGGGGGACTCATCTCATAAACCCGCGTAACGGCCTTTAGAAGCATGGGGAACTTCCTATCTTCCTTGGACATTCCATAGCCAAGCTCCCGCAGAGGGTCGCGTGGGAAAACTCCATACAAGGCGTTCCTCAGTTTGATTATCCTGTTCACCCACACCTGTATCTCCCTGGGGCTTCCGAGCATTGAAAGCCGCCGGTCGAGCGAAAATCCCCTTTTAACATCCAAATTTTTCAGCATGCCAAGCTGGAGATCAAGTTCGGGATCGCTTACGAGGAGCCCGTTATGCTTCAGCAGGACATACCCTTCACGGAAGATCCCGTAGGATTCCTCAACCAGATCATCAAACCGGAGCGCGAAGGCGTAGAGGCTTGCATCTGAAAGCCCCAGGATGAAAAGGGACTGGACATCTAGAAGAAGCCCCAAATCCACAGTTCTGTTCAGCACCCTCTCCCTGAGCTGGCCAAGTACCTCCCTCGCACTGTCCAGCAGAACCCTTGGGACACGTTCATCCTCAGCAAGCCCCTCGCCCATGCAACCACTCCTGAAAACTTCAACTTGTTCGCTAATAAGGTTTTCTTCGTGGAGCATGGACCATCAAAACCCTAATATAGCCCATCGATCAATAATGAAGATGTTGAAGGCCCAATTTTTCGTAAGGGGGTGGTGAAGCATGCCAGGACATGCTGGGCCCGGTATAATAGCCGTAGGTGCAATTGGCGCCCTTGGACTGCTGGCAATATTCATAGCGCTCTTTATAGCGGGCTTCTTCTTATACCTCGGGGCGAAGCTGGTTGGTATAGAAAAAGCCACGATCGGCAAATCCGTGGTGGCGGTTGTTGGAGGCGGGATTCTCGCAATGGTCATCGGCATTATTCCCGTCCTTGGATGGATACTGGCACCAATAGCCTATATCTGGGTGGTAAAGACAGTTTTCGACACGGGTTGGCTCAGGGCGTTCTTGGCCGTGATAATGACGATCGTAGTGGAGATCATGATCGCGTTCGCACTGTTTGTTCTTATGGGAATCTCCCTCAGCGCACTCTGACTACTTCTTTTTCTTTCTGCTCCAGTCCTTGCAGTTCATATCAACGCATATCTCGTACTCGCGGCCCTTCTCGCGGATCTTCACGACGGGCGCCCCACCACAGCAGGTCTTGTTGGTTGGAATTATTTCACCCCGCTGGAGGAGGGGGTAAGTTACGTCGCACTTGGGCCAGTTCGAACAGCCGACGAAGCGCTTTCCGGTCTTCCTGTTGTACCTAACGACCAAATCGCCGCCGCACTTGGGGCACTTACCGATCACGAGGGGCTTACGTTCAATCTTTCTGGAAGATCCGGATGCGGATTCCCCATCCACAGCTTTTTGGATCTCCTTCTCCTCATCCTCGGTGAGTTCCTTCACTGCTCTGGCCTTCTTTGCGGTCTCTTTACTTGTCGTTACCCCAGTCCCGGTGCTCTCCAGGAGAATCCTGCCGATGTCAAGCTCCTTCTCCTTGAAGATCTGGAGGATCTTAACCAGCTGGTCTTTACTCTCCTCGATGACCTGATCCTTGTTCGCTTTCCCTGCCATTATCTCCTCCATCTTCTCCTCAAAGGCTCTCGTCAGTTCAACGCTGACTATGTCGGGTACGTTCTTCTCCAGGGCTTCGACAACACGCATCCCAAGAGGGGTAACCTTTATCTTCCGCTTGCCTTCTATGTATCCCCTCTGGTAGAGGGTTTCCAAGATCTGGGCGCGCGTCGCTTTGGTTCCTATGCCGAGGTCTTCCATCTTCTTAATGACCGCCGCTGGAGAGTAGCGCGCTGGCGGTTTGGTCTTCTTCTTCTCGCGCTTTATCTGAATGACCCTGACGGGTTCTCCTTCCTTGAAAGCGGGAAGGATAACCTCGTCAAATTTAACGTACTTGCCGTATACTTTCAGCCAGCCCTCCTTGACGGTTCTCGCCCCGCTGAGGATAAAGCGGTGGTTGTTGGAGTTTATGATGACCTTCATCGTCTCCCTCAATGCGGGCTCCATGAAGAGCGCCAGAAAGCGTCTCACAACGAGGTCGTAGATGTTCCCCTCATCCTTAGTGAGGTCGCTGGGCTTTGGAAGCTCGCCGGTTGGATATATGGCCGGATGCGCCGGGTCATCCTTTTTTCCTTCGACGGGCTTGAGCTTCTCCTTACCCAGAAGCTCGTGGGCAAAGGGCTTGTACTCGGGCAACTTGGCGAGATTCTGGAGTATTGTTCTGAAGTTGAGGTTCTTGGGGAGCTTCTGGGAGCTTGTTCTCGGGTACGATTGAAGGCCCTTCTCGTACAGCTTCTGTGCTATCTCCAGAGTCTTCTTTGGAGTGTAGCCGAAGGCGGAATAGGCTTCCCTCTGGAGGGTTCCGAGGTCGAAGGGCACGGGGGGATTCCTTTTCTGCTGCTTGATTTCTACCTTCTCCACAAAAGCAGGCCCCTTCTTAGCTTCCTCGACTATCCTCTTGGCCTCATTCTCGTCGAGGATGCGCTCCTTCTCGTAGTTGGCGGTGTACTGCCCCCCGTTCTTCTCCAGAGTCATCTTGATGACCCAGTACGGTGTCGGCTTGAAGTTCTGGATCTCCTTCTCCCTCTCGACCAGAAACTTCAGGGTCGGCCCCTGAACCCTTCCAGTCGAGAGAACCATCCATTTCCCACTTGCGCGCTTTATGGCCGATGTGAGGGCCCTTGAGAGGTTGACGCCCCAGTACCAGTCTAGGACGTGCCTGGCAACACCAGCATCGGCCATGCCGAAGTTGATAGTCGGTTCGAGGTTGTACCAGGCCTTCAGGAGGTCTTTCTTTGTCAGGGCAGAGAACTTCATGCGCTTTGCCTTTGACGGATCGACGCCGCAGGCGTATTTCAAAGCGGTATAACCTATCACCTCACCCTCGGTATCATAGTCGCAGGCAACCACGAATTCATCGGCCCGCTTTGCCAGGGTTGCGAGGGCCTTTATGTAGTCCCTCGCATAGCTCTTTCCTTTTTCAGCCACATAAACGGGCACCCATTCGATATCGAAGATCGGGTAGCCGTAGGTCTTCACCTTGGGGGCGAGGGAGAAGAGATGCCCGACGGCAGGAGCCACGATTATCCTCTTCCCATCGCGGGTGAACTCGTAGTAGCTCACCTTCCCAATGGTTTTTCTAACCGGCTTGCCTTCTGCCAGTGCATAGGCTATCTTCCTGGCAACGTTGGGCTTCTCCGCGATGATGAGCGTGACCATGACAACACCTCAACGTTGTACGGGAGGGCATATAAAAATCCTGCGGAAAGGCCCTTGGAGGAAGCGAAAGGGGGGCTTTGGGAATGTCGCCCCCCTGGGGGTCCCGACTTCATCGCAACCCGATACTCGTCGGGCATTAGTAATAGACTCACCCGACTAAAAACCTGACGGGCCGATAGCCTTTAATACCGCATGCCAAACTCAGAGCGGTGCGTGATATGGTCGGAACGGTGAGCAAGATAATCCATTTCAATGACGAGGAGATTTTTATAGACGACATGGACTTCGTCCTTGAGAGATTCTCCTACTTGGAGGGCAGGTATGGACGCAACCCCGTAAAAGGGATCGTTCTGTGGAACAATATAGCGGTGAGAGACGAGGAGGGTCTCAAGGTTTTTCGTGTAGGGGAGTTCCCCTTCGTTGAAGGAACTCTCAAGCTCGACCTTGAGACGATAAAAACCCTAGAGGAGTACTTTGACGAGATGGAGAGCAAGTGGGACGAACTGAGCGTCGAGGACATAGCCAACTTTGTCGACCTCATGAACGAAGCCCTGGGAGAGAAGAGGGTCTACTACGACGCCTACGACCTAGGACTTGACAGAAACACCGCCTACGTGATCCTGGATATTTCGGCCGTTCACTACCTTGAAAGCGTTCTCGATGGGGAGGAAAAGGAGCTCTTCGAGGAAGCCGTGGAAGTCCTGCTCAAATATGTTTAATCGTTTAATTATTTAATCACATGATTAAACAATCACATAGCCATGGAGGGTGGCAGGATGCTGTTTAAAAAGAGGGGCCTCTTCACAGAGGAGGATGCGAGAAAGGTTGTGAAGTGGATGAGCGCCCATCCCGAGGAGAGGGAACTCATCGTTATGGCAGAGAGGGCAGAGGAAAGCGCCAAGAGGCGCCTTTGGGACTACGCGAGGGCTGTAAGGCTAATGGCCGACATGAGGGGTGAGAATAGGGAAGTAAGGGTTGAAATTCTGGAGGGTTTTGTGAGCGAGCATGTGAAGGGAGTGGACGTCGATGAGCTTTGAGGTGATACGATGAAAGTCATCATGGCGGAGGTCTTCAACAGCTGGCAGGGGGAAGGCGGAAGCGTCGAAGGCTCAGCGTTCGGACGGAGGCAGATATTCGTTCGCTTCGCCGGCTGCGACCTTCACTGCCTTTGGTGCGATTCAAAGGAGTACATCGATGCTTCCCACGTTTCCCGCTGGAGGTACGAGGTTGAGCCCTTCACGGGAAAGTTCAAGTACAAGCCAAACCCGGCGAGCGTTGATGAGGTGGTTGATGCGGTCTTAAGGCTCGATACAGGGGATATCCACTCCATAAGCTACACCGGTGGTGAGCCAACACTCCAGGTAAAGCCCCTGAAAGCTCTGATGGGGAGAATGAAGGAGCTCGACTTCGACAACTTCCTCGAGACCCATGGGGGTCTTCCAGAGCTGATTAGAGAAGTAGCGCCGCTGACGGACTACGCGAGCGTCGACATAAAGGACGAGACGGCCAGAGCGACGGAGGACTGGAAGGGTCTTGTCCTTCGTGAAGTGGAGAGCATAAGGATCCTGAAGGAAGCTGGAGTGAAAACCTATGCCAAGCTCGTCGTTACTAGAGAGACTAAAGTGGAGAACGTCCGCTGGTACGCTTCACTGCTGAAAGACCTTGCCCCGCTCGTCATCCAGCCGAGGGAGCCCATCAACATAACTCAGGAAAAGCTGATGGGGCTCTACCGCGAGGCGGCCCAAATAATGGGGAGGAAGAACGTCGGGCTCAGCTTCCAGGTTCACAAGTACCTCAACGTCCTGTGAGGTGGTTGAATGCTTTACGTGGAGATACTCGGAAGTCTGCCCGAGATGGCAAGGGATGAAGTCAGGGCAATGCTTGAGCTGGGCGGCGGTAAGATAACCGGGGAGGACTACCTCCTCCTCAAGGTCGAGGCTGATGAGAAAGCTTACCCGTTTCTCGACAGGCTCGGATTAGCCCACGAGTATGGAGAGCTCACCATCGAGGCGGATTCCGTTGATGAACTCCTCAAAAAGGCCGATGAAGTGGAATGGCCGATAGAGGGGACTTTCAAAGTGGATACAGAGACTATGGCCAACTGCGAACACGACGTTTTAGACCTTCCTCGGAAGCTGGGTGGGGTTATACACTCCAAAGGGTTCAAGGTTAACCTCTCAAAGCCGGATAATCTAGTGAGGGCCTACTGCGGCGAGAAGCTCTACGCAGGGATAAGGCTCCGCTACTTTGACCCCAAAGACTTCGAAAGGAGGAAGGCCCACCACAGGCCGTTCTTCAGGCCAATTTCTCTCCATCCGCGCTTTTCAAGGGCCCTCGTGAACCTGACGAAGGCGAAGCGGGAAATACTAGATCCATTCATGGGTGCCGGCGGAATACTCATAGAGGCAGGCCTGCTCGGCCTGAAGGTCTACGGAGTGGATATAAGGCCAGAGATGGTAGAAGGGGCCGAGACCAACCTCAGGAACTACGGAGTGAGAGACTACACCCTGGAGCTAGGAGATGCTACGCGGCTGGAGGAGCTATTCCCGAACAAGAAGTTTGAGGCGGTAGCTACCGATCCGCCCTACGGAACCGCCGCGACACTCGCTGGAAGAAAGAGAGACGAGCTTTACAGAAAGGCTCTGAGAAGCATCTACAACGTGCTTGAGGACGGCGGCAGGCTCGCGATAGCGTTTCCGATAGAGTTCGACGGGAAGGGGGAGGCCGAAGCTGTGGGGTTCAGGACGGTAGGGATGTACTACCAGAGGGTTCACAAGAGTCTTGAGCGGTACTTCTATGTGTTCGAGAAGGCCAGGTGAACGAGAGAAACGGGAACCTTTGACTTTTCCTCAAGCAGACCATTTTCCCTTCATGGAAGAGAAGCGGTCGGTTTCAGGATAAGTGATCCAGGTTATTACTCTAAAAGTTACTATTCCCCCTAATGCACAATGCCACGGCGGATATATTTTGGAGTTCATATCCCGAGGCTGGAATCTACTGGCAATCTGGCCTATTGGGGCATGTCCGAGGGGACATGTTAACAAGATTGCATAAGCAATATCGTCAGAAAAATATTCCACAGCCAAAAATAAAACGTAACACTTATAAGTATCAATATAACCTATTTATGCCGGTGCCAACCATCCTTCCCCGGGTGGTTGGCATCCACGGGCGCCTCAGGGATCGCCCGTGAACGTTGTTGAAATCCCCCATGTCTGCCATGGGGAAGGATGACTAGGGATGCGGAATACTGAAAGCAACTAGAATACTGGTCTGGCTTGGGGTACTGCTCGGTATAGTGCCCATAGCACTTCTCCTGGGGGTGGGATCTGCAGCGGTAGGTCTGGGGCTCTTGGTTATAGTTGTACTGTTGACCTACTTCCTGATAACACACCCCCTAGCGGAGGCCGAGAAGCTGTTTGATGAAGGAAAAGTCAAGGAGGCCAAAGGAAAGCTAACCCTCCCATTGGTGGTGACCTGCTTACGGGCAACATCCTCGGATTCATTCTGATACTCATTGGCCTCCTGACGTGCGGATGATCTCCCTTTTCTTTCTTTTTGACCTCCTAAAAGTTTTTTTCTCCTCTGTCGGCGTGCAGCATCTTTTGAAAAACCATAGGGACTAAAAAGGTTTTTATTCTCTTTTTGGTAGTGTAAACATGGGGGATCTCTATGTGTGAGAGTCAACATCTCACCCTTTCTGACTTTATTGAAAGACTGAGGCCAGGAGAAGACGTGGTCGTCGAATATCGCTCGGAAGAGCCCGCTTACCTCGTGTTCCAGGCCTTGATCCGTGGTGTGCTGAAGAGCGGGAAGGGCTTTATCATAGTTGACGACCTCGATCAGCTCCACGTTTTTAGAACCCACATCCTCCTGTCCGGAGGGGACACCTCCATTATTGACAGCGCCGCAGTGATAAAGATGGGTGGGATCCTGCCCACGGGGAAGGTGGTCGGAAGGGTTGATATGACCAAAGAGCCTCCAGTTAGAAAGAAGCACTACGAGGAACTGCTGGCCAAAGTAGAGGGCGAGCATCTCTTCAGGATCGTGGTCGGCTTTGAAAAGATTCTTTCGAGCAAGAGGGGAGATCCGCGAGAGATCGAGGGCATATTCGGATATCTAATACGGCCTCACCTTGGAAAGAGGGAGAAAATAACCATCTATATGGTCAATGCGGACATTATACCCCTTGAAACGCTGAAGGAACTCCGGGAACACGCCACACGGGCCCTTATGGTCGTCTTTTCTCGGGAAAAGATTGGTCTCCAGGTTGTCAAGTCCATATTCCCCGAAGACTACGGGTGCGAAATCAGCATTCAAAAGGAGTGAGGATTCAGAAAACCCAGATGCTCACTCCTCAAGCCATATCTCTAGCCTCTGTTTTCCCTTTCCGAGGCTGGAGCGCTTGAGCTTTTTCAGGTGGCCGATCTCCTTTATGTCCCTCACGTGAGTCCCGCCGCAGGGAATAGGCTCAAAGTCCCTTATCTGGGTGTAGCGCGTTTCTCCCTCCCACCATATCTTCATCTCGCCACCTTCATCGACGTAGCGGTTGAAGAGCTCGATTATCCTCTCCTTGTACTGGTTCACGTTCTCCGGATACTCTATGTCATATCTCCCCTTCTCGGCACTCATTCCGCTCCCGTAGAGCCTCCAGTTGCCCTTTCCTAGGACTTCGTTGAGCACGTGGTCGAGAAGGTGCATAGCGCTGTGTATTCTCATCAGCTTGTAGCGGTAGTCCCAGTCTATCTTTAGCTCGACTTCATCTCCAACCTTGAACTTCTCAGGCTCGGCAACGACGTGCCAGACGTTGCCTTCCTCATCCTTGTAAACATCGAGGACTTCAACGCCGTTTATCGTCCCCCTGTCGTGGGGCTGGCCGCCACCTGTCGGGTAAAATATCGTCTGGTCGAGAAGTAGGGCGCTGTCCCTCACTTCCAGAACCTTCGCCTTTGCCTCCTTCAAGTAGGCGTTCTCGTAGTAGAGCTTCCTCGTCACCTTCATCACCCAAAGGAGTTTGGAGTTTTCATTTAAATGGATATCGAAAAGAGCAGAAGAAGGAAAGCCGCTCAGCGGCGCCTTCTCAGCAGAAGGGGCACTATCGCAAGCCCGACTAAGAATGCAGGACCGCAGATGCCGCTCCTGCCCTTCTTAAACTTCACCTCAACGGAGCCTACTTCACCGAGGAGGCTGTTGACGTCTTCTTCCGATGCACCATAGAACAGGAACGTCGTGGCGTTGATGATGAGGCGGTTGCCCTCGGGCTTCACGTTCATCACGAAGGTGTTGCCGTGAACGTTCCTTGTGGTGCTGTTCGGATAGGAAACGAACTTCCAGCCCTTGGGAAGCTTTATCTCGGCGCTGAAGGAGTAGTTGAACTCGGAACCAGTTCTGAGGTAGACCATATCCTTGAGACCCATGGTGGGGTTGAGGGTGAGGACGTACGTGCCGTTCACGAGCTTTGTGTAGTTGGACAGTATGTACCTGGCCTCGACGACGAGGGGGTCGGTGGTGTTGAGGTTCTTGATGTTGATCCCCGCACCCTCCACAACGGCGCCCATCTGGGCGAACATCTGGGCATGGTACTTAAGGAGCTGCTGCTCGAATTTCTGTTTGCCGTACTGGAGGATCTGAAGCTTCTTCATGAGTATTTCGCCCATGGGTTCCACGTACTCATCCCTCATGGTCAGTATCGTGGTTCCGTTCTTCAGAACCTCAACCGTGACGTGCTCCCTCATGATCCTCTTGGTGTAGGTCTCGTTGCCCTTGTAGGGCGTTTGGTAGGTTATGGAGAACCCCTTGTAGTCGCCAAAGAGCCACTGGTACCCCTCGTTGGAGAGGTAGGGCTCAAGGTTGATCTTTGACTCAACTATCACGGTGTTGCCCTCGATATCGGGCACGACCTCGAAGGAGCTCTGGTTGTAGGTTTTCCGGTAGCCAGTTGGGTAGGAAAGGAGCGTCGCGTTCGTCGGAAGGTCAACTATGAATTTGCTGTGCATCCTGATTCCAAAGGGGTAGCCGGTGTCCGGGAAGGCCGTCGAGAAACCCCTGGTGGGATCAACGAGGACCTCCCAGAAGTTGCCGTGGGAGTAGTACTTTGAGACCCCCCTACCAATCGCGTTGAAGACCATGGTTATGTTGTCCCCACTGTCAAAGTTGAAAACCCGAATGCTGGCGTTCTCGATTTTAACGCCCATACTCTCGAGGCCCCGCTGGATGGACTGGAGCTGGTTTTGTTTGTAGATCTCAATGGCCTCTGACAGGCTACCGTTCGTGTAGTTGAGGTACTTCTCCACTAGGTTGCGGATCTCACTCTTCGGGGCGAGCCACGTGGTAGTTATGGTTATGTTGGCGTCTCCGTTTTCAAAAAGCCTCACATGGAACGTGTAATCCTGAACGAACGTGTTCCCATCGTCCTGCACATCCCCGTTCCCCAGGGCCAGTCCAAAGGCCGGGGCGAGGAGGATTAAACCCAGCAAAAGGGCAGAAAGCTTTCTCATTAACATTACCTATTACCTCCTTCAGACTTTACCGCTACATAGCGCCACGTACGGGTATTTAACCTTATTCCCAGCAAAAGCATCCAGTCAAATGGGCCGAATTGAGACGTCCCCGTAGATCACCCGTCTCAGCTCACCTCCCACCTCAAGAAGGAGAGAACCGTCGTCCAGAACGTCGAGGGCGCGCCCGGTAATGACGCTGTGCTCTTCCACCACCCGCACTGTTTTTCCAAGTATGAACGTCCTCTCGCGGACCTTCGCCATGAGCAGATCGGGTCGCTCCAGGTAGACCCGATACCATCCACCCAAATGGAACAGGAGCCTTTCTAGGACTTTTTCAAGGGGGAGCCCCCTTCCAACGTGATGCATCATCGAGGTGGCGCTTTCCTTAAGCTCCTCCGGGATGGGGTTGTTGACGTTGAGGCCTATCCCGAGAACCGCGTACTCGCTCCCCCTTCCCTCCACGAGTATGCCCGCTATCTTCCTTCCGCCGACCCAGACGTCGTTGGGCCACTTGATTCCAGAATTTATGCCAAAATCTCCGAGGACATCCACAACCGCGAGGGCCCCGACGAAGGCCAGCCTCGGGTCTATCTTTCCTGGTTTTAGAACGACGCTCATCCACAGGCCCCCCTCAGGAGAAGCCCAGGACCGACCTTTTCTCCCTCTGCCGGAGCTCTGTCTTTTTGCGACTACAACAGTGCCCTCGGGGGAAGTTCCGGCTATTTTCTTGGCGTATTCGTTGGTAGAATCAACTTCCTCAAGGTGAATAATCTTCCACTCCAACGACCCCACCGGGCCGAATTGGGGAAGTGCTCTTAAAACAGTATCCCAAGAAAAGTGGAGGAAAAGGAAAGCTCACCACTTGCTCTCGTCCAGCTCTCCCTCTGTTTTGGCAACTATCGTGGTTCCTGCAAGGTCACCGGTCACGTTGACCATGGTTCTGCCCATGTCCAGGATGGCGTCGATTCCAAGGATCATTGCATAGGCCAATGCCACTGGACTGCCCGCTGTGAGCTCAAGGCCGACGCTCTGGAGAACCATGGCGAGCATTATGGCCCCGGCACCAGGGACGCCCGCTGTTCCTATCGACGCCAAAACCGCCGTTAGGACGACGACGAGCTGCTGGCCTAGGGTTAGTGGGTGGCCGATGGCGTTGGCGACGAAGAGCACAGTGACACCCTGGTAGAGGGCCGTTCCGTCCATGTTTATTGTCGCGCCAAGCGGGAGTGTGAAGGAGTAGATTCCCTTGTCAACGCCCATCTCCTCCTCAGCAACGCGCATGGTAACTGGAAGGGTTCCGCTCGAGCTCCTCGTAACGAACGCCGTCACCATGGCGTCCTTGGCCTTCCTAATGAACTTCATTGGATCGATGCCAAATATCTTAAGCAGGACGAAGTAGACTAGGAGTATCTGGAGGGTCAGGCCGACGTAGACGGCCAGAACTACCTTGGCGAGAGGCCCAACCACCTTCGTCCCCTGCTCCGCCATGACGTAGGCTATGAGGGCAAAAACGCCTATCGGAGCGTACTGCATGACACCCGCCACTATGAGGTACATGGCCTCGGCGAGACCGTCAAAGACCCTGAGGAGTGTGGTTCCAGATGTTCTGATCCTCTCGTCCTCACGGTTCATGAGGTAGGTTATCGCTATGCCCAGGACTATCGCAAAAAAGATCACCGGGAGAACCTCACCCTTGGCGAGCGAACCGAAGGGGTTGGTTGGTACTATGTTAAGCAGGGTATCAACCAGCGACGGCGCCTTGGCCTCTATAGCCTTGCCGGTTCCGGTTCCGAGGTGGATTCCCGTTCCAACGCTGAAGAGCCTGCCCATGATGAGGCCAAAGAAGACGGCGAAGGCCGAGGTTATGAGGTAGTAGACGACGATCTTGACGCCAACCCTGCCGAGCCTCGCCGGGCTGATGCTCGCCGCACCCACCACCAGGGACGCGAGCACAATGGGCATCACGAGCATTTTCAGCAGGCGGACGAAGAGGTCGCCGAAGGGCTTGATATACGCCTTGGTGGCATCGGCGTAACCGGCTTTTCCAAGAGCCAGACCAACGATGGCACCCAGTATCAATCCCCAGAGAATCTTCTGGAGAATTGGGTAGTCTAGATAGCGCCGAAACAGACTCTTACCCATTGGGATCACCCCTTAAATTTAATGCCCGACTCAAGCCAGTGGGCCTTCATTGCACTGTTTAATCCTGTCATGATCTGATATAAGCTTTGCTGTAGTTATCTTGACATTTTGGTGAAGGCAAAAACCTTAAATCATCACCAACATATATCACTCACGGTGATTACTATGGATGCATACCAGAGCGTTGGTGTTAGGAGAAGGCTGAAGCGCTTCTTCCGCAGGGACGGAAGGGCACTGATATTCGCAATGGATCACGGCTTTGAACACGGACCGACAGACTTCGAGCCCGTCTGGGAGCACGTGAACCCGAGGGTCATCGTGAGGAAGGTCATGCGGGCGGGCGTGGACGGCGTCATGATGCTCCCCGGCATCGTAAGGATGGCCGGCGATGAGGTCAAGCCCGACAGGGGGCTGATGATAAAGCTAACCAGCAAGACCAACCTCAGGCCGAAGGATGAACAGCTCCTCCAGAGCCAGCTGGGTTTTGTCGAGGACGCGGTAAAGCTCGGCGCCGATGCCATAGCGGCTACTGTCTACTGGGGCAGTCCAGCTGAAGACGTTATGATGCGCCAGTTCGCCGAGATAGCGAGCTACGCCCACGACCTCGGCTTCCCTGTTGTGCAGTTCGCCTATCCGAGGGGTCCGTACATCAACGAGAAGTACGGCAAAAAGGAGGACTACAGGGTTGTTATGTACGGCGCAAGAGCGGCGGCCGAGACCGGTGCCGACATGATAAAGACCTACTGGACTGGCTCGAGGGAGACCTTCGCCAAGGTCGTCGATGCCGCCGCTGGAGTGCCGGTTCTCCTCAGCGGCGGGGCGAAGACAGAAAATCCAGTGGACTTCCTCAAGCTGGTGTGGGAGGTCATCGAGGCTGGAGGATCTGGGGCCGTCGTTGGAAGGAACATCTTCCAGCGTGAGAACCCCGAGCCGTTCATAAAGGCCCTCATCAGGGTCATACACAGGAACGAGGAGCCGGAAGAGGCGGCGAAGGCGGAGGGGCTGATCTGATCACAGCTTCTCTAGTTTCGCTTCCACTCTATCCTTTTCAATCTTAATTACCGCGTAGTACCCCCTGAACAGCGGCCCGGGGTTTATGATTAGAGTTCTCCCGATTCTATCTACGGATCTCGCCTCGTGGATGTGCCCAGTTAGGACGAAGGGCGGCTGTTTTTCCTCGATGAACATTCTCAGTGCCCTGCTTCCAACGTGAACCCCGGAGTGGGTCCTGTCCGCCCGGGTTCCGTAGGGAGGGGCGTGGCTCAGAATGACATTGCCGGGCAGGTAGTTCTTCTCCAGGATTGAGCCTATCTCATCCTCCGTAAGCTCCCAAATCGTGCCGAATGGTGTTACGTTGGATCCACCGATCCCCACGATCCCGAGCCCGTTTACCTCCACTCTCCTTCCGTGGGCTAGTATCCCCATCTCTTCCAAAATGCCGGGCACGTCCCTTCCGTCGCAGTTCCCGAAGACCGCAACTATTGGAACTTCAAGGGTCGTTAAGGGTTCGAGAACCTTTTTCGCGCGGTCGGAGTTTCCAAAATTTGTTATATCCCCCGCGATCATTACGATGCTCGGGGATACATCATCAATCACCTCAACGAGCTTCATCACCTTCGATGTCTTACCGTGGACGTCCGTTATTCCAAGGATTTTCATAACGTTGCCCTCCATGACTTTGTGTCCCCAAAAATCTTAGAGCCCATAACGCTTTTATATTTTTAAACACAACTTCCCCCACTGCCAGGGAATTGAATTGGGGTGGTCAAAATGAGGAAGATATCAATCCTGATGGCTCTCCTAATAACCGGATACGTTCTCGGAATATGGAACTTCCTGCTGATGCCGAAGTACTACATAACCTTCGGACTCAAGGGCTTCGCTATCTCGCTGATCGTTCTCGCCATCGGGCTCCTCCTGATATTCAGCGAGCTTGAGGCAACGCGCAGGACGAGGTATCTGATCCACGAATTTTTCGTTAAAGTCGCCCGCTTTCCAGCGGTAACGCTCACCCTCTTGATGTTCCTTATGATAATGGGCGGCCTGACCCTCTACTTCTCCTCCCGCGCCCTGGGGGAGATCTTTGAGCTCAACAGCAGGGCCCTTGCCTCCGTTATTATAGGCGTCATCCTTGTTATATGGGTCTTCTTGGTGCTCCTCAAAGGCCGCTCTGTTGAGTTCATAGGGGCCATGGCTGTTCTCTTCATAATATTCGCCATCGCCGCGACGCTGGTCATGCGCCAGGAAGTTCACAGCTTCGTCAGAACGGAGAACGCCCTTCAGCAACTGAACGCCTATCGCGATGCCATATTCTCCTTCAACCACCCGCTCACCGTGAGGGGCCTCGTGCTCATGTTCATCACGGTTTTGCTGAGCCTCGGTCTAGGTGCGGGTGTTTACTATGTTTTGGGGAGCTTCGCTCCGGCAGAGCTTGACCTCAAGAAGCTCCTGGGTGCCGTGATAATCCTTCAGATAATCCTGAGCTTTGCGGCCGCACTGACGACCGCCTACGCCATAGGTGCGGCTTACCAGAGCTACGACGACGCGTACACGACATACATGACGGAGTACAGGAACTACCAGAGCGCCAAGATCCAGTACAGCAAGATCCATGAGGAACTTGCCAGGATATTCTCAAACCCCGAGTCCGATCCAAACAAGGCTATCGAGATCCTCAAAAAGCAGCAGCAGTTGAAAGAGACCCTCAAAAAGATGAACCAGACCCTAGCCAGGATGAATCAGACGCTTACGGTGGCCAACAAAAAGCTTCAGACGGCGCGCAAAGCTCAGATTTATGCAAACAGTAGCACCCAGCCCCCAATGAGGGCCATCGAAAACTTCTACTTCCTCTCCAAGGTCATTAGGGAGAGCAAACTCCCAGAAGCATCAAACATAATATTCCTTCTCATGAGCTCGCTCTTCCTCGCCGGGTTCACCACCCTCATAGTCCTCGTAGAGATAGGTGCTCAGATCTCGGCGGAGGTCTTCCAGCTCAGGAGGGTCGGGAGCGTCACGTTTTTGAGTGCTGGCACGGCAGTCCTTGGGCTTATCTCGATAGTTGTGGGAATCCGCGAGATGCTCCTGACCGTTCCCTTCGCCGTAGGTGCCATCATCATGGCCATAGAGGCCGTTCCACTGATCAAAGGAGCCTCACCCTTTGATAGGGGAACAGTAACAGCGGCGATACTGGGAACCCTCCTCGTTGGCCTAGCTGGTGTCTACTACATGCTGAAGACCGGGGGAACCTACGTAACCCTCGGTGTTTTGTTAAGCCTCATGCTGTTCCTGCCCCTCCTCTTCAACGGCTACCTTCTGGCCCAGTCCAGGGGTGGCCGCTGATGTTTTCAAAAATTTTTTAAATGCCCTTTCAGACTCCACGTAGAACGTTTTAAGGAGGTATGGAAAATGGGAGACAAGACCAAGGTTCAGGTCAGCAAGCTCAAGCCCGGAAGGTACATCCTCATCGATGGTGAGCCCTGCAGAATCGCCAACATAACCGTTTCCTCACCCGGCAAGCACGGTTCGGCCAAGGCCAGGATAGAGGCGGTTGGAATCTTCGACAAGAAGGTCAGGAGCATCGTCAAGCCCACCAGCGCCGAGGTTGAGGTTCCGATCATCGACAAGAGGGTCGGCCAGATTATAGCCCTCACCCCCGACACAGTCCAGCTTATGGACATGGAGACCTACGAGACCTTCGACGTCCCGATCGAGACCGGCGTCGAGGACGATATCAAGGACCAGCTCACCGAGGGCATAAACGTCGAGTACTGGGAGACCCTCGGCAGGATCAAGATCATGAAGATCAGGGGCGAGTGAGCCCCTTTGTCTTTTCTACCCGTTCTGATCCGTTTTTCTGCATAGCTTTTCACCCAAGGAAAACTCTTAAATATTCTACCGTTCTTTTATCGTGTAGATTATTATCGTAGGGTGGCATCATGGACGCCGATCTCAGGAAGAGACTGTGGTCTTTAGCGTGGCCGGCCATAATGGGGAACATCTCGCAGACCCTCCTCAACCTAGTTGACATGCTTATGGTCGGTCATGTGAGCGCTCTGGCGGTCGCTTCTGTGGGCCTCGGAGGCCAGGTGAGCTGGTTCATGATGCCCATCATGATGGCGGTTTCCATTGGAACGCTGGCCCTCGTCGCGAGGTTCGTTGGGGCAAAGGACTTCGATAGTGCAGAGCGGGTGCTGGAGCAGAGCCTCTATCTTTCCCTCCTCCTCGGAATTCCGGTTCTCCTCTTCGGCTGGTTCTTCGGCGACGATGTCCTCAGGATAATGGGGGCCAAGGGAGAGCTCCTGTCGCTGGCTTACTCTTATCTCAAGGTGGTCTTTCTATTTTATCCGATTCGGTTCGTTGCGTTCTCCTTTTACTCCGCCCTCAGGGGAGCAGGAGATACCAAGACCCCAATGAAACTCGGGATTTTGATGAACGTAATAAACGCCACCTTTGATTACCTTCTGATCTACGGAAAGTTTGGGTTTCCAAAGCTAGGGCCCGTGGGAGCCGCATGGGCGTCGGGGATAGGGATAAGCACCGCCTTCCTCATTGGGACGTATCTCCTTTTGGACAACAGGTTGATCCTCACACTCAAACCACACTGGCGCATAGAGGTCAACATGGCGAAGAGGATATTGAGAATCGGCATTCCAGCGCTCGTCGAGAGGGGCCTCTTCAGCTTCTACAACTTCCTTTACATGAGCATAGTAACGCGCTTTGGCGACGTTGCCCTCGCCGCCCACCAGATCGGACTCAGGGTCGAGAGCATAGCCTACATGCCCGCCTTCGGCTTCAACGTGGCAGCTTCAGCACTCGTGGGACAGAGCCTAGGCGAAGGGGACCCAAAGAAGGCAGAGAAGACAGTTAAAGAAGCCCTTAAGATGGTAACTGCTTTTATGTCGGTTATGGCGTTCGTCCTGATAGTCTTTCCCAGGTACCTTGTCATGCCTTTCCTCAACCCCAGCGACCCCAACTACTCGGAGGTTCTCAGGCTCGCGAGCATCTACCTCATAATCGTTGGGATAAGCGAGATCCCGCTCGGCTGGGTGTTCGTCCTCAGCGGTTCCCTAAGGGGAGCCGGCGATACCAAGAGCCCCATGTACGTAACGGCAGTGAGTAAGCTCCTCTTCAGGATAGTCCCTGCATATCTGCTAGGCTTTGGTTTCAATTTCTTCGGTTTCCACTTTGAGGGATTGGGAGTAATAGCGGCGTGGCTTGCAATGAGTCTTGAAACGTTCACAAGCGCGGCCTTCTACTGGTGGATCTTCAGAAAAGGGAAGTGGAAAACGGTAAAGGTCTGATCAAACTTTGAACCTGTGGACGACTGCCTCTAGATTCTCAACGACCCTCTCAAATTCGGCTATCGCCGCACGGACCTCTTCGAGGGCCGACGTCTGTTCCTCTGCCGCTGCACTTACCTCTTCTGCCGCTGCCGTCGTCTCCTCAGCGCTGGCGGCAAGGTTCTCAAGGAACCTAAGGCCCTCCTCTATCTTCTCGCCCTCCTCAAGGACTTTGTTCTTCAGCTCGTTGGCCTTGACCTCCATCTCGGCCATCAGATCCGCTATGCTCGTGAGGTAGGAAACGCTCTCCTTGAGGACCTCAGTTGACTGCTCGACTGTCTCGGCACTCTTGGCAGTCACCTCAACGCTCTCCTGTATCTTCTCCATTATCTTGTTGACTATGTTTCTGATGTCGTCGGCGGCACTCTTGCTCTCTTCAGCCAGCTTCCTTATCTCATCCGCAACCACCGCGAAGCCCTTTCCAGCTTCACCGGCCCTGGCCGCTTCTATAGCCGCGTTCAGAGCTAAGAGATTAGTCTGCTCGGCAATATTGGTAATGACGTTCGTAATGTTGGCTATGTTTTTGCCCATCTCGGCGACTCCTCTAACTGTCTCATCGATCTTGCCCATCATGTTCCTTATCTCTTCGATCTGATTCACCGCCTCCTGCCCCTTCTGGCCGCCGTCTCTGGCGAGGGAAACGGCTTCCTGCATTGAGCTCTCAAACTCCTCCATGGTGCTGACTGTCTCCTTTCCAATATCGTCTATGTACCTCATGGTCTCGGTCATCTGGTTGATGTTCTCCTGCTCGCGCTGGGCCTCAATGCTGACCTGGTTTATGGCCTCTGCAACCTGCTGTATGGCCTCGCTTATCTGCTCAACGTTTTCCTTGATGAGCTTGCTCCTCTCCACCACGGTCTCAGTGGCGTCTTGTATTGCCATAACCATGTTCTGAAGGTTCTTGCGCATCTTCTCTACCGCCTCTCTTATCTCTCCGAGGTGGCCTGAGAGCTCCGTATCCTCAACCGTCAGGTCTCCCTCCGCTATCCTGTCGAGGATCTCTGTTATGGCCTTTATCTGCTCATCTATTTCGCGCTTGTATCTTAGAACGTCGGTGGGTATCTCCTTTACCTCGAAGGCGTCCTTGGTGAGGAAGAACGCCACCGCTATTCCCAGTACTCCGCCGATCAGTGCCCCCAAGAGGCCCGCGAAGGCCGCAGGTGCAACAGTGAAGATAAAAGCTATTGATGGTGACATCAATGCCGTAGCTTTGCCCTTCATGGCTCATCCCCCAAACGTCTAGGTTCTCATAGTATTTAAGGATTTCTAATGGGTCTAAGTAATATTCCAACAACCAAAAAGTGTGGTAACTACATACACAAGAACCTACACATCCTTTATTCCCTAAAAGCCCTTAGAACCCTCTCGAATATCTCCCTTTCCGTTCCCCGCTTCTTTCTCGCGAGCCTCTCCACTATGAGCTCCGGTGTGCTCCTCCCGAGCTTTCCAAACACAGGCTGTCTGTCCACTATCAAGTTCAGGTTTTCATCCAGTCCCTTGGCCTCTATTCCGTCCACTCTCGCAAAGGGGAGCTCCTTCTTCAGATCCTCTCCCAGGTGAGAGACTATCACAACGTAGAAATCCTTCTCATTCGCCACCTTAAGGAGTTCCCCGATTATCTTAACGGCTGCACCAGGCTCGGTGATGGCCTCGAACTCGTCTATTAGGATGAGCTTTCTCCCATCGCCCTTTAGAGCCCTTACGAAGGAGCGGAGAGCTGTTTCAAAGGCCCCTGCACCATAAACACTCCTCTTTCTCCTGAAGAAGAAAACCTCCTCAAGGGGCTCAATCCAGGCCCTCTCGGCCGGAACTGGAAACCCCATGTGGGTCAGAACGACTATCTGCGTTATCAGTTCAAGGAGGCTGGTTTTTCCGCCGCTGTTAGCTCCGGTCAATATCACTATCCTCTCGTCCTCGATTGCGTTAGCTCCGCGGACATCAAACTCATGCGGCGTTTTTCCCACCACGTAGCTGACAGGTTGAGGGTCGTTTATGGATATGTGCCTCCCCCGGACGAATGCAAGGCCTCCACTCCACATCTCCGGGAAGGAGAAGCCCTCAGTGAACTCCTTAACCGCCCTGAGGAAGTCGAGTTCATAAACCCTATCGATCTCCTCTTTCAGCGCTGGAAGGAGGGGACGTATCTTTTCAACGGCTTCCCGGCTCTTGAGGTATAATTCAACTTTCAGCTCATTCTCAAGCTCTTCCCTTAGGATTTCAATCCTCTCCGGCGGAGCCCTCACCGGGTAGAGTTCTTCCCGCGAGAATATCTCAAAGCTTACCCCCAGTTTCTCCCCCAGCTCCATCTCTGCCTCGCTTATCATAGCCATGATCTCGCTCTCGACGTCCCCGAAGTGCCGGAATATGGCCTCGTAATTTCCTTCTTTCAGCTCGTTCAGGAATGAAAGGAGATCCCTTCCGCTCAACGTCAGGCTGAACTTCTCAAGCCTCTCCGAGATCCTCTCGTTCAGCTCCCTCTCCTTCTGGGCCACCAGCTCTTCGAGACCGTCCAATAAGGTTCTCTTTTCCATGACGGCTTCGATATCCCCGATGGCCGAGAGTATCTGTCCTGCAATGCTTCCCTCACCAGTCAGCCTGCCTATCTCCTCAAGGGCCGTCAGCGTCTCCCGATTTTCCCAAAGTGGGAGGATGTAGAGCTCCGGCGCTATCTGGGATGGAGCCAGATCGACATCGATGCCGTAACCCACGGTGCTGAGAACCAGGGGATAGCCCTCAGCGTCCCTTGGATCTGAAGAGACCTCGCAGAGGCCGAGCTTCTCGGCCTTCTCAACCTCGCTTTCATCCACTATGAGGATCCTGTCATGGAGGTAGTCCCTGCGGAGCTTTATCGCTCTCACTCTGGGTATATACTCCAACAGCTCCCTCCGGACTTTTGGGAGGTTATCCCGGAGGTACTTCTGTCTTCGGGTTATCTCACCAGGGTCGGAGGTTGGTTCAAAACGGTCTAGAAAAGCCGCACTTGGTTCCAAGACTAACCGCCTCTTGATCTCGTCGCGGATGGAGCGGTAGACGGCTTTAGCCTCCGGGTTCATCCTGAGCTTCATCGTTTGGAGAATGGCGGCCCCCCTAAAAAAGTTACCTGATGGTTCGCGCCGACAGCTTTATAAACATGATTAGTAATCTAAAAACGATTCTCTAGGGTGGTCATCGTGTTCCTCGAACGCGTCACAAGGCCCAGGTACAAAGGACTGGTCTTCAAGTTCAAGGATGAGAAGCCTGAGGAAGTCCTCCGGGTTCTGAATGAATGGGGATTTAGCTTCCACAACTTAAGCGTTGCCCTTTCCGCTGATTTTGACGTCGAATCCCTTGTTCTACCAAGCGAGAAGCCCTACATTTATCTCCTTCTGTTTAAAGGAGGAGAGGCGTTCCTTGCCATGGGCGACAGGGGGATGAAGAGGAGGGGATGGCCGGAGCCGAAGAAGTATCTTATCAAGAACGAGAGGGGCGTAGAAAACCTGATCCGTAAGGAACTGTCTCCAAAATCCATAATTCCCCCTAGATTAATCTACATCACCTTTTGGCTTCTCGTGTGGGTGGCCCTGCTAATCATCTCGCGGGGGAACTTCTTCCTGTCCACGCTGATTTCTCTGATCGGCCTGCCCCTGAGTTACTTTGAGTCATTTCTGCACTACCATATTTTCGGCTATTGCGTGACCTGAGGTCTACCCAAGAATTGAAACGGCGAAGATGTAAAAGAATATTCAGTGTTCCTCCGATGATTTCCAAATATAATATCCAACACCGATTCCCTTTGGTTATATAAGAATGACCCTGACTTCCCCGCCCGCGATCCGCTCTTCAGCCAGATCCGTTAACGAACTTATTTAACTCCTCCAGAACCCTTAAATACTAGAATTTCCATAGGGACTCTGCAATGAGGCGCGATTACACCCTCTACCTCTTCGCGGCCATTGGGAGCTTCCTGGTAGTGTACATAGCCCTCCCACTCATAGTGATATTTGAAAAACAGGCCTTCGACATTGGCATGCTCAGGAAAACCATCCACGATCCGACTGTGGTTGAGGCACTCAAGAACTCCCTCCTAACGGCGACCGCGACGGCGTTAATAGCGCTCATCCTGGGGATCCCTCTAGGCTACTCGCTGGCTAGGCTCGAATTCCCCGGCAAAAGCCTGGTTCAGGCCTTGATGGACGTCCCTATAGTGATACCCCACTCGGTCGTCGGTATAATGCTCCTCGTCACGTTCTCGAAATCCATCCTGGACAGCTACACAGGGATAATAGCGGCGATGCTCTTCGTTTCGGCACCCTTCACAATCAACGCCGCCAGGGATGGATTCCTCGCCGTCGATGAGAAGCTCGAGAGCGTGGCAAGAACCCTGGGCGCATCGAGGTTCAGGGCCTTCTTCTCAGTGTCCCTTCCAATGGCGCTTCCCTCAATATTCAGCGGGGCCATAATGACGTGGGCCAGGGCCATAAGCGAAGTCGGAGCGATACTCGTCGTCGCCTACTACCCCAAGACTGCCCAGGTTCTCGTTTTGGAGTACTTCAACAACTACGGACTGAGGGCCTCAAGGCCGATCTCCGTTGTTCTGATAGCCATGAGCCTTACGGTCTTCGTCATTCTTAGATGGATGGCCGGGAGGATGAAGGATGCTTGAGGTCAAGTCCGTATCAAAGGACTACAGTGAGTTCCACCTGCGAGATATAAGCTTCGACGTTGAAGAGGGAGAGCACTTCATAATACTCGGCCCGAGTGGTGCCGGAAAGACGGTTCTCCTTGAAGTGATAGCGGGGATAATCGAGCCGGACTCTGGGAGGGTCTTCCTGAATGGGGTAGACATTACCGGCTTACCTCCTGAAAAGCGCGGCCTCGCCTACGTGCCCCAGAACTACGCCCTCTTTCCAAACATGAGCGTTTACGACAACATTGCATTCGGCCTAAAAGTCAGAAAAGTCCCAAAAGAAGAAACCCGCAGGAAGGTTCGCGAGATATCCGAAGTGCTGGGGATAAGTCACCTGCTCCACAGGAAGCCCAAAACTCTGAGTGGAGGAGAGCAGCAGCGCGTGGCGATAGCGAGGGCGCTCGCCGTGGAGCCGCCGCTGATACTCCTCGACGAGCCCTTTGCAAACCTCGACGTTCAGACGCGCTCAGCCCTGATGATGGAGATGAAGCGCTGGAGGAAGGAAATCGGCTTCACTGCCATTCATGTAACCCACTCCTTTGAAGAGGCCGTTGGTTTGGGGGATCGCGTTGGTGTCATGCTCAACGGGAGGCTCGTTCAAGTTGGTTCAGTGAGGGACGTCTTCTCAAGGCCTTCAAATGAAGAAGTGGCCAGATTTCTGGGCTTCGAGAACATAATCGAGGGGACTGCAGAGGGGAGAACACTGAAAGCCAACGGGATCAAGATAGAACTTCCCATTGAGATCAGCGGGAGGATGAGGGTCGGGCTGAGGCCGGAGGATATAATCCTCTCTCTAAAACCCCTAAGAAGCTCCGCCAGAAACGAATTCAGGGGTGTTGTCGAGTCAGTCGAAGAGCTGGGCCCTCTGGTGAGGGTGCACCTGAACGTGGACGGTCTTCAGCTAAGGGCCTTCATAACCCGCTCCTCGATGGTTGAGATGGAACTGGGGGAGGGGAAAGAGGTCTGGGTGAGCTTTAAAGCCACAGCCCTCCACGTGTTCTGAGTACCATCCCCAGTAGTTTAACATATTTTGCGGTAGCAAACTGGCTAAATGAAAAATTGGAATAGAAAACCCTTATATACTATCAAATTGCATAATACGACGATGACCATGAAGGCGGTGGTGACGGGGAAAAACCAAGAGCCGATCAAAGAGGTTCTGCCCTGGGCCAGGTCGGATTATCTGGAGGCCATCATGGAAGAGAGAAAGCGAGAAATAAGCGAGGTTCTTGAGGTTCTGGATTCACTATCCCTCTCCGAGATCCCAGAGGAAGTCAGAGATATAACAAAAAGACCAAGATGGGAAGTATTTCTGGCCGATTGAGGCTAATAGAGAACCACTTCAACCTCTTCTCCTTCCAGATATCCCTCACTGTCCTCTGGAATGGTTATGTACCCGTTGCTCTCCACCAGGGAGCTTATTATGCCGCTCCCCTTCTTCTTTATCGGCTTCGCTTTTCCATTCTCATACCACACTTTAACGAACTCGTATCTCCCAAGCTGGCTCGGAACCCTCTCAGTGAGCCTTGCTCTGACCTTCACCTCGTAGTTCCTCGCCCCGACAAGCTTCGCAAGTGCGTGCTTGACGTAGAGGTGGAACTGAGCAAAGACGGCGACGGGATAGCCGCTCATCACGAACGTCCTTTCGCCGTACCCGATGGGCCTACCCGGCCTTATGGTGGTGCCGTGGAAGAGGAGCTTAACAAACCTGTGCGCAAAGTCCATGTCCCCAAAGGCGGAGCCACCGGTTACAAGGACGAGGTCGTTCTCCTCCTGGGCCTTCTCTATCGCCTTACCGATCTCCCCTTCATCGTCGGGAAAGACACCGTAGAACCTCGGCTCACCGAAGTACTGTTCAACAAGCCCTTTGAGCATCACCGAGTTGCTCTCGAGGATTTTGCCGTGCATCAGCGCCTCTTCATCAAACTCCTCGATGAGCTCGCTTCCGGTGACTATTATCCCCACTCTCGGCTTTCTCTTGACTTTGACTGTCCTAAAGCCGAGCGCCTTTAAAATCGAGATATCCTGGGGCCTTAGGATATGTCCCTTTCTTAGAACAACTTCTCCTTTCCGTACGTCCTCGCCTTTCATCGCAACGTTCTGGCCCGGTGCAACCGGTCTGAGAACCCGGATTACATCGCCGTCCCTCTCGGCCATCTCATGCATGAGGACTGCGTTTGCCCCCTCAGGGATTTTGGCACCGGTCAGAAGCTTGACTGCCGTTCCGGGGGTAACCTCGGTGTTGCTCTCTTCCCCGGCTATTATCTCGTCAACGACCCTTATCTCGACGGGGTTGTATTCCCTAGCTGGGAAGGTGTCCTCAGCCCTAACCGCGTAGCCGTCGACAGCGGCCCTGCTGAAGGGTGGAAGGTCAATCGGCGATACAATGTCCTCGGCCAGAACCCTCCAAAGGGCTTCATCCAGGGGAATCTCCTCGGTTTCGGGTATCTCCCCCAGATCGTTCAGAAGGAGGGAAAGGGCCTCCTTATAAGGCGTGAGCTTTTTGAACTCCCTCATATTTACACCCCCAGAGTTTTAAGCCAGCTTACCCTTTTAAAGTCAGAATCAAACGTGGCAATGTTTTTAACGTTGTGATTCTGACAGGTCAGTACGATCTGAGCATCAGACGGCATCAAGTTGTATTTTTTCATTGTCTCATACAGTTCATCTCTCCTAAATGAATCGCCGACTATAACGATCCCAAGCTCATCAAGAAGGCCATTCAGAGATGCTACCACTTTCGAAAACGGCTCCCATCCCTTCTTGGCCACGAATTTTCTCAGGCTGTGCTTTCCTTTTATTCCCAACTTTTCTCTGCCGACTATGAGGGCCAGCGCACCCAAGGCTTCCCTGTAAACTGTAGGGGACGTTAAAAATACCCAGGAACCCAGCAGTATTTCCTCAGCTACTCCGGCTTTTTCACCGTCCACCAAATACTCCACGAGGACACTGGTGTCGATGAATAGAAGGCCGCTCAAAGTTCTTCAGCCTCCTTGATGGCCCATAGTATTGTCTCCTCGCTGATCTTCCCGAGTATTCCTCTGAACCGTTTTATTTTTTGTTTCTTGTCCTGATTTAACGAGGAGTTACTGCTATTTTTTGGGGTGAGGGTTCCCACCGCATCCGCTTTTTCCATGTTCCCACCCACTATATCCTTGCATACTTGTCCTTAAAACTATTCACGGCCGTGCTTTAGCACGTGCCCTGCCTCCGCCAGTATGAGTTTTATCCCAGTTTTAGCGGCCCCAAGACTCCCTGGAAGGCAGAACACTGCCATGGCCCTTCCCGAGCTTCTTATTACTCCCCCAGTTGCCCTCGTCATTAGGGCGGCACTTCCAATTTCCTCATAGCTCACCAATCTGAAAATGTCGCCGAATGATAGCTCTTTGTCGAAAAGGGGTCTGAGGCTCTCTATAGTCACGTCCCTCCTCGCTATTCCTGTCCCTCCCGAGGTAACAACAACATCGGCTCCGGCGCGGAAGGCATCAACGATAGCTCCAATAATCTCCATCTTCTCATCTGGCACGATCTTGTAGAGAACCCTCTCATTGCCGGCTTTTTCAAGCTCCTCAACGAGGAACTTCCCACTCTTGTCTTCCTTCTCCCCTCTGCTTGCCGTGTCGCTGACGGTTATGACGGCGAACTTGAAGCTCTTGGGGGCCTTCTTTTTGTGCTCTTCGGTTCCCATCTTTTTCACCGCACTGGTTTCATTTTTTCAGTTAATAACCTTTGTCCTGTTAAGGAAGATCGTTTAACCCCGGGGAAAGGATTTTTAACCCGACAGATGCATTTTAATGCGGTGGTGTCGATGTACATGGCCGAGTTCAAGCTCAGATATGGAGAAAGGAAGTGGTACGTGAGGAGGATCATCGAAGCGTCAAGCATTGAGGATGCAGAGGAGAAGGCAAAGCGCTACGCGGAGGGCATGAACAAAGGAGATGTAAAATGGGAGCTGAGCTACGTTATAGAGTCCAAGAGACCTCTGATAGTTGGGGACGAAGAGATTAAAATGCTGGAGGGTTCTTAAGCCCCAATTTCTCCCCCTATAATTCTGTAAAGTTTAGTCTTGAGTGTATTAGGGGAGGAAGTTCTTGAAATAACTCCTCATCCAAGGCGGCTAGGTTCCCCTCTTCAGAGTCCAAGTCTACCAGCGGCAGGCCGCGCCGGGTACGGCGGCAAAGAGCAGAAAAACAAAAACGAGCGATACCACTCGAACCCTTTCCATTCCGAACTCCTCCTTTAAAAGTGGGGAAAAGAAAGCCTCACCTCCTCTTCAGGAGGATGGCGAAGAGGACAAGGGCTCCGAGGAGCAGTGCGGCAATCCTCATCATCCCTCCGGGGATCGTGGGCCCCGGTGTCCCTGGGGTTGTTGAGGGGCTCTCCTCAGGGGGAGTCGTTGATGAACTTGTTGGCGATGGTGAAGGAGATGACGTGGAGGATGGGGCTGTTGTGGTAGTCTCAGGCGGCTTTTCTTCTTCGGGCTTTGCAAAGGAGAGCGAGAAGTAAGCTGGCTCGCTCATCGTTCCATCGTACAGGACGTAGCCGGTTAGGTTAGCCCACTCCTTTCCGGCAGTAAAGGTTCCCTCCACGGTTACCCTCTGGCCGGGCATCACCGTCACGTTCCTGACAAGTTCCTCCCCCTCGGAAGAGGTTATGTGCGCGCTTCCGCTAACCGGAAGGTCACCTACGTTGGTTATCTCCATCACGCCCGTGAACTCCTCCCCCGGAGAGAGCTCCCCTGCTGGATACAGGCTCACCACCAGCTCGGCAAAGCTCACGCTGAAGTAGGCAGTCTTCCTGTCGAGGACGTTTCCTCCCTTATCCCTCACCTCCATCTCAACGTAGTACTCCCCTCCCTCAAGGCCCTCCGTGCCGAACTCCATCGAGAACCTTCCGACGCCGCCGAAGCCTTCGAGGAGCCTCGCCGGAGCTTCGAAGGCCACGGAGTTGTCCGAAGCCTTTCTGATCCTCGCGGTTAATACAACGTCGTCCCTTTCCCTGTTCGTGAGGATGAGGCCCGCTTTGATGGTATCCCCGCGCTTTATCCTCTCCCCGCTGAGCACCAAGGATTCAAGCCTCACCCCGGTCTCGACATAGGATATCTCGAAGCGGTGGGAGCCGTAGATCGTAGCCTCTCCGGTGAGCTCGTTGTACTTGACGGGGAACACCTTTATGACGAGCGTTGTGCTGCCATCGGGGTTCTCGATGATGCGCCACCTGTAGTCCGGAAGGGTGAGGTTAACGGTGGTGGAGTTGGATGTTGCCTCCCCTCCGAGCCTTCCGATCCTCGCGATGGCCGGGTTTAGGGGCACCCTCTCCCTGACCTCCTTCTCCACAAGTCTCACACTTGTTACCCTGCTCCCGGCAGGAACATTGAGGGTGTAGGTGTAGTAGGGGAGCAGGGGGTTGCCGGGCACTTCCACGTAGGAGCCGTCCTCGATGCTCATCACATCACCTTCGTCCGTCCTCTCTATGCTGTACTCCGGAGTCTGCAACTCCAGGCTCTTCGGGGTTCCCGAGTTTCTCCTCTCCTCTGGTGTGGATACTCCCAATCCAAGCTTGGGGTCGCCGTAGAGGTGCATCTCAAGCACCCATACCATGTCCGTATCGTCTTCAAGTTCCCAGCCTCCCATCTCCCTCTTCAGCTCCCTGAGGGCCATGCCTATGCTTTCTCCGGAGTCCCACTTCCGGTAGAGCCTCTTGGCCCTTGCCGTCCACGGTGCACTCCAGACAAGTTCAGTTGATCCCAGGTAGACGGCCGCCCCGGCCTGGAGGAATGCCTCGGCCACGCTCTTCCCCTTCGTGTAGTCCCCTGTCAGGCAGGACTCCGCGTAAACGAAGGGACAGGTTCCGCCGAAGGGTTCCGCCCTTCCCGAGAAGTCACTGACGTAGAGATCATCTATCACGTTCCAGTTTCCGTGTCCCTCGAGGTGTATTATGTCCCTCTCGCGGGCAATGGTGAAGAAAGCGTTCACGACGTCTTCCCTGTGTGATACTTTACGGCTGTTCACTTCCTCGTCCGGGTACTGGGTGCTTCTAAGAATCGCCACATTGGTGCCCTGATCTCTAAGTGCCCTGTAAACCGCAAGGCTGGTCTCATAGAAGTCAATATGATCTGAGCCGCCGCCCCTCGACTCGGGCCATCCCGATAGTATGAGCGCGTGGGAGCGGTCGAAGGAGCACTCCCCCCTCGCCACGGCTATGGCGTTCTCCATGCCCTTGAGTATGTCGCCCGCCTTGTTTCCCGGGAACCTCGCAACTATCAGCTCGGGGTCAAGGACGTCTCCCTCGGTGTTGGCGTAGGGGACGTCGGTTGTCCTGATGACCTTCACCCTACCCCAGTCGAGCCATATCGGGTTGTAGCTCGCCTTAAGCGCCGGCACTATCTCCGTCTCGCCCACTATGACGAGGTAGCCGTGGTCGAGCCAGCCGTCCGTGAGGTAGTTGCTCCACTCCTGTATGAGCGTGAAGGACAGCGGCTCAAAGTTTTGAAGCTCGTCCCATGTGTGGAATTCCAGCCACTCACCGTCGGAGCTGGGGAAGATTATTTCCTCGCCCCTTCCGGGAAGGACGTTTCCAATCCTGATACCGCCCATGATAACGCTCCCGACGTAGGCGGATATTGGGGTGGCCATGCTTCCGGACCCTATGGAAATCTCATGGGTTGTTCCAAAGTAGAAGGGGACTTCCTCCTCAAGGCCGTCCATTGTGTAGACTTCAATCTTATTGTTTTCCGCATCAAAGACAACGAACTCATCCATTCCATCGCCGTCTATGTCGCCTGTGGCGTAGCCGTTGTCGTCTGAGTAGGGAACCTGGATTGTTCTCCGAAGCTCCAGCGAATCGGCTATGATGTAGTACTCCCTGAGCTCCCCCGTTGAGAGCAGGACGAGCAGACTGTCTCCCTTGTCGCCGCCCACGTCGGCAAAGAAGACCCTCTTACCTCTGTCCGTTCCAATGTCATGTTCACCAGAGAGAAGCCGAATGGGTTCCTGGAGACTGGATGTTATCAGGTACACGTGGGAGCCGTCCAGCACCGCGCAGGTGGGGTACACGTCGAATATCGTTGACCCATAAACGTACCCGCAGGCAACGTCCGCTTGCCCTTCCGCTCTTGTATTGGGGGAATAGCTCTCTTCCACGTACTTCTCCTTCTGGTTCCCGTTTTTGTCCCTAACCCGCTCCTTGCCGTACACCTTCACGAACCCGTACTCCCCGGCAAGGATTATCTCGTCCTTTCCGTCATCGTCGAGGTCGTGAAGGGCTAACCCTCCAGCTCCTTTCGCCAGCTCTGCGCTCTCTTCACCGCCCAGGAGGCTGTGAACTACGAGCTTTCCGCTGTCGGGATGGTATATCACGATGTCGCCCTTTCCATCTCCGTTGGGGTCGCCGATTGCTATGAGCGCCTTCTTAACGTCTTTCCTTATCTTTCCCCCTCCCCCGAGGTAGCCTATAACGCCGTTCCGGAGGGTGGCCAGTTCCGCCATCGCCGAGAAAACCTTCTGGACATTGCTTGTGTTTTCGTTTGTATAGTATAGGTTCTCGGGGTTCGTGACTATGAGGTAGTCGCTCTGCCTCATTGCGTTTATCGCGGCATCGTATATGCCCTCGAGACCCCCTTCACCCCTTACGGTCTGGGATGGGTGGAAGGTCTCCAGGTCTCCATCAACCTCGACCACAACGGGTACACCGATTCCCCTGTAGACCGTATGGGAATACAGAATGGGAACCGCAAGGTAGCTCGCCCTCGCCATTTCCCCCGGCTCGAGGATGGTGTTGTTGAAGCTGAAGGTGACCTCTTCATACTGCCCTTCCACGTAGTAGCGCCCCCTCATGGTGTAGCCGGCTCCGTCCTTGACAACAGCCTGGAAGCCCTTTAGGGTCTCCGTTATTTCGTTTAATCTTATGGGGACCTCCCCCGTGTTCCTAACGCTTAGCGTGACGTTGAAGTAGTTTCCAACCCTCCTGACCTCCTGGTGGAAGGAGTACTCCTTCCGGGGGGAAGCTATCTCGACCGTTACAGCCCTTGAGAAGTAGCTCTCCCCGTTGGTTGAGTTGGCCATGGCCGCTATGAGATACAGCCCAGGCTCGAGGTTCCTCACGTCCCACTCGTAGGTGAAGGTGGTGTCTTCGTCCGTGTGGGGGTAGAAAACCCTCTTAACCTCGTAGTCCTCTGGCCCGAATATGTAGAGGGTTAGGCTGTCAACTGGATGGGGGATGAGCTCTCCCGGGCTGTTGAGGCACATGAGCTGGCCCAGCTCCGAGGAGGGGCAGTCCCTCATGGATAGCTCGTATTCAGCGGCGTAAACGCTCACCTCAACGCTTCCCGTGCTGTTCGCCTGGATGGTGCTCATCGTGTAGCGGTCGGGCGGGGAAACGACTTCCACTTCAACGCTCTGGACATCGTAGGAGGGCCTCCATACCTCGGTTATGTTGTCACACAGTCCACTAATGTCGCACACCCTCACCATGACCTCGTGTTCCGTGTAGTAGTTCTCCCCACCAATCCCGGCCATCCCGAGGATTCCGGGGGTGAGGTACATCATGGAGAAGTTCCCCGGGGAGTAGTCAACCCCCACAAGCCTTCCGTCCACGTAGAACTCCACCCTGTCAACACCGGTGTTGTCGCTCACGTAAGCCCTAAGCGGCTTTCCTGGTCTCATGGGGAGCGTTAGGTGCTCAACAGTCGGCTTTTCTCCGTCCGGAACCGGTAGCGTCTTGAAGAAGGCCTTTTCGGAGACGGCCGAGTTTCCACTCCCGTCCGAGACCTCCGCAATGAACCAGTAGAGCGTTCCCGATTGCAATCCTTCAAGCCTTATGACGTGCTTCTCCTTGAGTTCGTCGTCGACAACCTCGCTTGGGAGCGTGTCCGGGCTGTACTTCACCTTTACCCTGCTCTCCTCGCTCGTGCCGACGAAGATAACCGCGTAGTCCCTTCCGACCTCCACCACCTTCAGGCCAACTATCCTCGGCGGCTCCTCGTCGCACTTCCACTCCTCAAGGCGGGCGTTGTTCTCCTCGTCGCCCTCGTGGACTTTTCCGCCTGAATCTGCCCACACGCCTACATTCAGAACTCCCTCGTGGCATTCGGGCAGGTCGAAGCTTCCATCCCTGAACTCCCCGGCCTTGAGGCCTTCAACGCTGAGAGTTTTCACGGGTTCACCGTTTAGGAGGAGGGCCACATCGAAGGGGCCTGAGTCACCATCTCCGACGTTCCTCACCTGGAACCAGAGCTTTCCGCCCTCTTTCCAGATGTCCGTTACAATCAAGTCCGGAAGGCCCCCTTCGGGCCTCGTCTTGACGAGGGGAAGCCAGTCCCCGGTTCTCACGCCCCCACCGGAGATGTGGGGAACCTCTGTGTCGCCTATCCCGTCGCCGTCCTTGTCAACTCCCCCGTAGTCGCTCCAGTAGTTGCCGCCTATGTAGGGGCCGCCCACTATGTTTGGGCCATCCCTCTTCGTGGTGTTCCAGTAGTTCTCTCCCATGTCCCGGGCGTTTTGGCCGTTCGAGAGGTAGTTGTTGTAGAGCAGGTTTCCGTTAGTGTCAGCGATGTAGACCCCAAGGTCGTTCCCGGTGATGAAGTTGTCCCTGACGATGTTCCCCTGACTCCCTCCGACTATCTCAAGCCCACGAACGTTCTGGGTCAGGTTGTTGGACTCGATAGTGTTGTTGTGGCTCGCGTAGAGCATTATCCCGTCCCCCTGACTGCCTGAAATGGCGTTCCCGCTTACGTCGTTGACGGCCGAGCCGTCTCTCAGCAGGATGCCGTTGTAGATTGGGTCTGTTATGGTGTTGTTTGTGATGGAGTTTCTGCTTGATGACAGCAGCACAACCCCCCTATCGGGACCCTTCATGAAGTTCATGGAGACCTCGGTGGTCGAGACGGAGTTGAGGGTTACTGGAATGGCGACGCTCTCAAAGTAGCCCATAGCTACCCTGTGGTTAGCTCCCCCTTCGTCGAGGTAAATTCCTCCGTAGCTTGAGAATATCCTGACGTTGATGATCTGGCAGTTGTATACCTTTTTCTCAACTACCACCGCGTAAGTCCCGCTTTTCTTGGCTCCTGTGAGGGTGACGGCTTTTATGGCCGCGTTGTCGTGGGTAATCCTGAATACCGGAACCCCTGGCTCGGAGGTCTCTATGATGACATCCTCCGGGTTTCCCGATGCGGAGCGTATGATCACCCCTTTGCTGACGACCACGCTCTCCCTGTAATTTCCTGGATCGAGCTCGATGACGTGCCCGTCTTTGGTTTCAGGGTCGTCTATTGCTTCCTGTATGCTCTGAAAAATCTCGCCCGTGTTGACGTTGTGCACCACTGGAAAAGCACCTGCCCGGTCGTAGTTTAGAACCTGGAGGCTGGACGCTAGAACGATAACCAAAAACAAGCAGGAGACGAATTTTTCTCGCCTCATCTCCCTACCTCCCAATGCGGAGATGATTAAAATTCAATGAACTGGGATCTCCGACTCAAGAAGAAAAGGAATCGGAGATCATGATTTTACTAGATAAAATACGCGTTTTTTCTATAAATAAGTTCCGGAAAAACCCATAAAACTTGATAAAATTAAGAATAAATTTTGAATCTTGTCAATACATTCCATCCTCGGACTCTACCATCGAATTCATCTACTCCCCAGAGAGTCAGAGACTCCCCCAGCTGGGAACGAGAACTAAGTGAAAATTCTGGGTTGATCACCCAAGCCTTTCCTTTTCGATGCTGAGCTCCCCTGCTATGTTCGTTGTCATGATTCTCCTGACGTTCTCGACCTCCTTGGTGTGGCCCAGGGCCCACATCAGCTTTACCAGGGTCGCCTCCTTTGTCATATCGTAGGCTGGGATGACGCCGGCCTCCAGGGCCCTCCTCCCAACCTCGTACTTCGTTAGATCCACACCCCCGTGGAGGGCTTGAGTGGTCATGACAACGGGTTTCTGCGAGGCCGTTCTGGAGACTGCCGAGAGAAGATCCCTTCCCCTGTAGGGAATCCCCCCGGCCCCATAGCCTTCAAGGACTATCCCATCGACGGCTTCTGAGATCTTCAAGAACACCTCCGGAGAGAGACCTGGGGTTAAGCGGAGGTGAACGACGTTGGGGTCAACGGGGGGATCGAATTCGGGCTCTCCCTTTCCAAAGACCCTCGGTCTGTGTCTTATCAGCAGTTCGCCTCCCTTCACGTAGGCAACATCGGGATAGTTTATGCTCTGGAATGCGTTCAGGCCGAGGGAGTGGACTTTAGAAACGCGCGTCCCCAGCATTATCTTGTCCATGAAGGCGACGTATATCCCTGGAAACCCCTTCTGCGCAAACGTCAAAGCAGTCCTCAGGTTTCTGGGGGCGTCGCTCCCCGGCTCGGTTATCGGGAGCATCGAACCAGTTAAAACGACGGGAACGGGCGGATTCCTCAGGATGAAGCTCAGGGCTGAGGAGGTGTACGCGAGGGTATCTGTGCCGTGTGTGATGACTATCCCATCGTACTCGGAGAAGGCCTCAAAGACGGCCCTCCCTATGACCTCCCAGTCCTCTGGCTGGAGCAGGGTGCTGTCCAGGTTGAGCACATCACGCGTCTCCACCTCAAAACCGTCCCGCTTCTCAATTCCAGCCAATTGAAGAACTTCATCAACGCCGAGGGTGGCCTTATACCCCATCTCCGTCCTTGCACTGGCTATCGTCCCGCCGGTGCCCAGTACTAGGATCTTCAAAGCTCTCACCGAAGTAAGTTTAAGGGACCCTTTTTAGTCTTTTTGACAAGATTGAATAGAAAGAAGGGTCAGAAATTGAAAAAATGTCAATCTCTCTCCGGAACTGAGAGCATCATGACAAAGGCAAGGAGGTTCATTGCCGCGGCGTAGAGGAAGGAGTGGCTGAGGGAGTAGTTCTGCCACAGGTAGCCCGCCACGACCGAAGCGGGAAAGACGAAGATGCCAAAGACCGTGTGGTAGGTACCTATCACCGTCCCCTTCTCAAAGTCCCCGGCCAGATCCGCCATGTACGCCCTTGGAACCGTATCCTCAATAGCGATGTAGAGGCCGTAGAGGACGAAGGCGGCTATGAGTGAGGGCAGGTCCTCTGCGTAGGCAAAAGCCAGAGAGGCCAGCGCTGCTATCATGAAGCCGACCGTTATCAGTTTCCTTTTCCCCACCCTGTCGGAGTAAAAGCCGATCGGATAGGCCGCGGCCGCGTACATGAGGTTGAAGAGGGCGTAGAAGGCCATCTCATCCCTGAGCGAGTACCCCAGTTCAGAGGCCTTCCACAGGGTAAATGCGTAGCTGTACCTTCCAAGGGCCCCGACTGCAACCACCGCCAGAAAGAGCCTGAGGTTTCTGCTTTTCAGCGCGGAAATTCCTGTTATCTTTTTCCTGACTTCTCTACCGCGTTCCTTTACAAAGAGGGCTATTATCAGAAGGGAGAGCAGCCCCGGAACTGCGGAGAACAGGAAGAGGTAGCGGTAGGCCTTCTCGGCGATCATGCCGCGCATCAGGTAGAGGAGCGCTATTCCGACGAGCGGGCCGGTGACGGCGCCGAGGGTATCCATCATTCTGTGGAAGCCGAAGGACTTTCCAGTTTTCCCCTTTTCCGAGGACTCCGCTATAAGGGCATCCCTTGGGGCAGTTCTTATGCCCTTACCGACGCGGTCAAGGATCCTCAAGCTTAGAAAGTCCCACCAGTACCGGGTAAAGGCCAGCGCACCCTTTGAAAAGGCTGAGAGTGCATAGCCAGTGAAGATGAAGACTTTCCTCTTCCTGAACCTGTCGCTGATGTAGCCAAAGGCCACCTTGAAGAGTGAGCTCAAGCTCTCTATTGCTCCCATCAGCGTTCCACCGAGGAGTTCACCCGTTTTGAGGACGTCCGTGAGGTACTTTGGAACCACCGGGCTTATCATCTCGCTGCTCATGTCGTTGAGGAAGCTGACGAGACCCAGAACGAAAACGTTCCAGCTTATCCCAAAGATCCTCCTTTCGTTGGCCTTTGAGGATTCTCTATCCTCCATACCTCATTCCCCCAGGATTTCAGTGCAGAGTTCCTTGACCTTTTTCCTGGCTTTTTCAAGCAGTTCTTCCCCCTTCGGGGTTGCTCGATAGAGGCGCACCCGCTTTCCGTTCCTCACCTCGGTTCTGCTCTGAAGAAGCCCCATGTCCTCCATTTTGTGGAGGAGGGGATAGATCGTCCCGGGACTCGTTTTATAGCCGTGCTTTTCCAGTTCCTCCATCACGAACTTTCCCGTGATCTCCTCCCGGCTCGCATGGTGGAGGATGTGCAGACCCATGAAGCCAAGGAGAACGCGCCGGATCATATCGAACACCGATATCGAAAATCGATATTAAGGTTAAAAACGTTCCCATCTCCATAGGATCTCAGAAGAAAAAAGAAAACTTCAAAGCTTCACTATGTGAACCGAGCAGGATATGCATGGGTCGAAGGCCCTTACCGTCTCCTCCAGTCTGCCTATCATCTCCTCCTCATCGGCCTCACCGTAGAGAACCCTAGCCTCCTTCAGCAGGCTCTCCTCAATCATGGCGTGGTTGAGCGCCGTTGGCGTTATGATGTTCGAGTGCACGATTCTGCCCTTGGAATCGGTGCGGTAGTGGTGTATCAGAACTCCCCTCGGTGCCTCAACGTACCCTATTCCTTCCCCTTCCCTCGGCTCCACTGGAACGTTTTCGCCGGAGATGCCGCGGTCGAGGAGAATCTTCGCTATCTCTCCTGCCCGCTCAAGGGAGTAAACTAGCTCGATAGCCTGGGCAAGGTTGTTGTAGCTGACGTATCCCGTTGAAAGCTTATCTTCGTGCTCCTTGAAGAGCCTCTTCGCCTCCGGCGTCAGCTGATCGCTCTTTAGCAGGAGCCTTGCGAGGGAACCAACGAGGAAGCTCTCGCCGTTGTAGCAACTCTGCTTGGCGAAGCTGTAAACGAGGGAGTGCTCCTCTATTCTCTCGGTGTAGTGGAACGGTTCCTTGTCCTCGGCGATCAGTCTCTCTCCCCACAGGTAGCCGTTGGTGGCTACGAAGTGCTCCGCCCTTTCGCCGTAGGGCTCAAGCGACGCGAAGAGCCTCACAGCCCTTTTAGCGAGCCTCAGCAGAGCCCCACTTTCTTCCTCAATTGTCTCAAGCTCTTCAGTAGTCTGATAACGCCCGAAGCCACCTGGCTTGACGTTTATCCCGCCTATCTCCCTCCCGCCTATCAGCTCCCTCAATCTGTTCCCGAAGGCTTTGAGTGCTATCCCTTCCTTCACAAGCTCGCCGTGCTTGCTTGCCATCCTAATGGCATCGGGATAGCCGAAGACATCAGGGGCGACGAGGAGGTAAAGGTGCAATGCGTGGCTCTCAAGGAACTCCCCGATGAGACCAAGCTCCCTTAACAGCTGAATCTCCTCCGGAACCTCAACTCCGAAGGCCCTCTCTATCCCCATGACCGATGCGACACTGTGGGCGAGATAGCATATGGCGCATATCCTCGCCTCAAGGTCTGGTACATCGTAGTAGTGCCTCCCGAGAGTGAGGAGTTCGAAGAAGCGCGGCCCCTCAACGATCTTCAGTCTCACGTCCTTCACTTCGCCGTCCTCTATGATTATCTCGGCCTTCCCGTTCCCCTCTACACGGGTGAACTCCCCAATCTCGATTATCATGGCTTCCACCTCGCGAAGGTCTTGAACTTCTTCATGATGTACTCGTCATCGTAGCCCTTGCTCTTGAGTATCTCGTACTCGCTCGCTGGATTCACCTCGCCCGGCAGTGGGCCCCTGCAGCCGATACAGCCGAGACCGGACTTTATGCAGACCGCGTTGCAGCCGCCTAGGGTTATCGGGCCGAGGCATGGGAGGCCCTTCTTCACCAGAACACACTCGTACTCGTTGAGCTTGCACTCGACGCAGACGGGGTAGTCTGGACGAACCGGATCTATGCCCTTCGCTATGTTCATGAGCGCCTGGTACAGCTCCTCCTTGTCGTAGGGACAGCCAGGAATTGCCAAATCCACGGCCACGTACTCGACGACCGGCTTCGAGTCCATCGCCCGCATCGGGTTGCCCTCATCTCCGTAAATCGCTTTCAGCTTCTCTTTAATCGGCATTTCAACACTTCCCTGCACGCTGCCATGTGTCGCGCAGGTCCCGAGGGCTATGAGGTAGTCCGAGCGGTTTCTCGCTTCCCTGAGAACTTCGAGATCCCTGTGGGTGGAAACCGTTCCTGTAACGAGGGCAACGTCGTAATGGCCACCATCTTGAAGGCTGCTCGCCATGTGGAACTCGCCTATCTCGTAGTACTCCAGGAGGTCGAAGAGCCTCTCGTAGAGGAAAAGCACGTTGAGGGCACAGCCTCCGCAGTCCGTCAGCTCGAAAACTCCGAGTTTGAGCTTCCCCATCATATCAACCCCCTTGTGGAGAGCGCGTCCCAATAGGTGAAGACAGGTCCGTCTTTGCAGACGTACTTGAGACTCGTGCTCGTCCCAACAACGCAGTGGCCGCACTTGCCTATTCCGCACCGCATTCTCCTTTCAAGGGTCATGTAAATCCTCCCGGGAGAGAGTTTCCTGTTCAGGAGCTCCCTCACTACGAACTTGTACATTATCGGAGGGCCGCAGATGAGGGCGTAGGTGTTCTCAACGTCGAACTCCTCACCGCGGAAGAGGTCCGTCACAACGCCCCGGCAAACCCTGTCCGAGAAGCCCTTCTCAAGGTAGACGCACGAGGGACTCTCAACCTCGTAGGCGAGCTTCACTTTGCAGTTCACGGCATCCCCATGCTTTAGTAGGTGGACTACCTCGTCGCGGAAGAGCAGGTCTTCGTAGGCCTTAGTCCCGTAGAAGAGCCAGATCTGTTCATATCTCCCTGAGTCAATGGCATACCACAGGACTGACCTCAGGGGCGCCATCCCGAGGCCGCCAGCGACAAGAACGAGGTTTGAGTCCTCCATCTCTTCCATTGGGAAGTCGTTGCCGTAGGGCCCCCTAATGCCAACTATCTCCCCCTCCCGCATTTTATGGACGAACTTCGTCATCCTGCCGGCTTTCCTTATGCAGAGCTGGATGTAGCCTTTCCTGGTTGGGGATGAGCAGAGGCTTATCGGGAACTCGCCGAAGCCCCGAACGTCCACTATGACAAACTGGCCCGGCTTGAAGTTGAAGTTTTCTCCCACCTCTGGGTCAACGAAGCGGAGGGTGAAGAGCTTCTCCCTGGGAGTTAAGTCTTTTACCTCCAGAATGCGCGCCTCATGGGAAACGTAGGGGTTTTCGCTCATTGCAGGGACCCCCTCACCTCGTCGAGAACCTTAACGTGCTCTATCCCGGCCGGACAGAACTCGTCACACCTCCCACAGCCGACGCAGTTGAAGCCCGCTGAGGGGTCGAAGTAGCTCTTGCAGTAGTAGCGGTGCCTGAAGCGGTCCAATCGCGTAGGCCTGAAGTTGTGGCCGCCGGCAACGAGACCATGGCTCTCCATGAAGCAGGAATCGTAGCGCCTCTCCCTCACAGCCTCGTAGGCGTTGATCCATTTGTCACACACCTCGTAACAGCGGCAAGTGGGGCAAACCATGTTGCAGTTGCCGCAGGCGAGGCATATGTCCGCGTACTTCTTCCATACGGGACTGTTGTAGGCCAGGTCAAGCATGTCTGCCAAACCTTCTTTGCTGAGCTTTCTCTGGAATGAAGAAGCGCGCCTCTCCTCGAACTCCTTGAAGTGCTGGATGTCCTCCTCGGTGACCTCGTCAAAGAGTTCCTCGTTCTCCCAGGCTATTTCATGCCCCCTCACGCTCCCCACGCGAACGAGCCATCCATCCGGAAGCTCGTGGAGGAAGAGGTCAAAGCCGTCCATGGCAAAGTCGGTTCCCAGGCTCTTGCAGAAGCAGTACTCGTCGGGCATGCAGCTTATCCCAATTATGAGTGCGTTCTTGCGCCTTGCCTTGTAGTATGGGTCGGCCGGTTCTCCAAGGTACACCTTGTCGAGTATCTTAAGGCCGTGGATGTCGCAGGAGTGGAGGCCGAAGAGAACGAACCTTTCATCATCGACACCGTTTTCCCATCTACCGTTCTTTAGGTGGAGTATCTGGTCCCTTGGTCTCACGAAGAACTTCTTCGGCGGTAGCATTGTCCTGTTGTAGTCGAGGGCCATGTCCCCGGCCCCCTGAACCTCCTGGAAAGAATAAACCTCCCCCTTCTTAACTGGCCCATAGATTTTGCCCCACTCCCTAAGCGAATTGAAGAAGGTCTCAAAATTTTCGGAAGGAAGTTTTATATATCTCAATGGCACCACCGCCGTATAGGCCCTTATACTTGATATTTGTAAAGCACCGATTTAAGGATTTTCCAAACAAATGGTTCTGAACCAAATGTTACAAACTTGTACTTTAGTGCACTTTTATAAACATTGGAGTCGAGGTTTTTCTAAAATGGTGGTACGTGGTGAGGAAAATGGCGTCTGATTTCGGCTACATACGCTCTTATCCCCCAGAGCCGAGCTCGCTTATTCCGCTCCTCCAGCGCACGCAGGAGCGCTTTGGATACCTCCCCCGGGAGGCTATGGAGGAGATAGCGAACTACCTTGGGCTTCCACTCAGCTGGGTTTACGGTGTCGCGACCTTCTACGCCCAGTTCCGCTTCGAGCCGCTCGGGAAGTACGTCGTCAAAATCTGCCACGGCACTGCTTGCCACGTCAACGGAGCTGTCAACATAGCCAGATCCATAAAGGAGGAGCTCGGCATAGAGGAGGGCCAGACGACGGAGGACGGCCTTGTCACGCTTGAGCGCGTCGCCTGTCTCGGCTGCTGCAGCCTCGCGCCGGTCATAATGATCAATGAGAAGGTCTTCGGCAAGCTCAATCCGGAGAAGGTGAGGAAGCTGATGAAGCAGCTCAGGGAGGGGAAGCTCGATGTCTGAGGTCAAGGCCATAGCGGTCGGCATGAACTCGTGCGGAATAGCGGCCGGGGCAAAGGAGACCTACGAGGCGATAAAGAGGGAACTTGAGGAGAGGGAGCTAGACATCAAGCTCAAGATAGTCGGCTGCGTCGGCATGTGCTACCGAGAGCCGCTGGTTGACGTAATCACAGGGGACGGGATCATTACCTACGGTCACGTTGACCCGAAGAAAGTCCCGAGGATCATAGAGGAGCACGTCATCAACGGAAAACCGGTGGAGGAGTGGGTAGTCAAGCGCGACTGGTGGGAGAACGGCGAGAGAAAGACGTGGGACGTTGATGGCTATTTTGCCAAGCAGAAGAAGATCGTCCTCGAAAACTCCGGCTACATAGATCCCGAGAACATAGACGAGTACATAGCCGTTGGCGGTTACGAGGCCCTCAAAAAGGCCCTCAAGATGGAGCCCGAGGAGATAATAGAGGTAATCACCAAATCGGGCCTCAGGGGTAGAGGCGGTGCGGGATTCCCAACTGGTCTGAAGTGGAAGTTCACCCGCCAAGCAAAGGGGGACGAGAAGTACATAGTCTGCAACGCCGATGAGGGCGACCCCGGAGCGTTCATGGACAGGAACGTCCTTGAGGGCGACCCTCACAGAGTTATCGAGGGTATGATAATAGGTGCCTACGCGATCGGGGCTACAAAGGGCTTCATCTACGTGAGAGCAGAGTACCCGCTGGCCATAAGAAGGCTGAAGATAGCCCTCCAGCAGGCGAGGGAGAGGGGCTTCCTCGGCGAGAACATCCTCGGTAGCGGGTTCTCCTTTGACATAGTCATCAAAGAGGGTGCCGGGGCGTTTGTCTGTGGTGAGGAGACGGCACTCATAGCCTCGATTGAAGGAAAGCGCGGCATGCCGAGGCCAAGGCCGCCCTACCCCGCCCAGAAGGGGCTCTTCGGAAAGCCGACCAACATAAACAACGTGGAAACATGGGCGAACGTGCCCTGGATAATAAGGCACGGCTGGGAAGCTTACGCCTCCCTTGGAACGGAAAAGAGCAAAGGCACCAAGGTCTTCGCGCTGTCGGGCAAGATAAAGCACGGCGGCAACGTTGAGGTTCCGATGGGAATAACGCTCCGCGAGATACTCTACGAGATCGGCGGGGGGACGAAGACGGGCAAGAGGATCAAGGCTGTCCAGCTCGGCGGCCCTTCGGGCGGCTGTATTCCGGAAGAGCTCTTTGACACTCCCGTTGACTACGAGAGCGTGAACGCGACGGGAGCTATAATGGGCAGCGGCGGAATGGTCGTCATGGACGAGGACACCTGTATGGTCGACGTTGCCAAGTTCTTCCTCGACTTCACGGTTAAGGAATCCTGCGGCAAGTGTACCTTCTGCCGCATAGGCACCAAGAGGATGTGGGAAATCCTTGACAAGTTCACGAGGGGAGAGGCGACCGAGGAGGATCTTGAAAAGCTTGAGAGGCTCGCCTACCAGGTTAAGGCCGGCTCGCTCTGCGGGCTCGGGCAGACGGCTCCAAACCCCGTCCTAACGACGCTCCGCTACTTCAGGGAAGAATACATCGAGCACATAAACGGCCGCTGTCCGGCAAAGGTCTGCAAGCCGCTCATAAGGTACGTCATAATCGCCGACAAGTGTACCGGCTGTACCGCCTGCGCGATATTCTGCCCGGTCAAAGCTATCAGCGGCGAGAGGCTCAAGCCCCACTTCATTGACCAAGAGGCGTGTATCAAGTGCGGCACCTGCTACGAGGTGTGCCGGTTCAACGCTATAGAGATCCTCACCGGGAGGGATGAGTGATGGTCAAGATTATCCTCAACGGTAAGGAAACGGAGGTTCCCGATGGAAAGCCCCTCATAGAGTTTCTCAGGGAAATTGGGGAGCACGTTCCGGGCTTCTGCTACAGCGAGGAGCTCGACCCCTACGGCTCCTGTAGGCTTTGCCTTGTTAGCACGCCGAGGGGAGTAACGACATCCTGTACCCTCAAACCGATGGAAGGGCTTTCCGTCGAGACCTTGAGCAAAGAAGTTATCTCGATGAGGAAGACTGCCCTTGAACTGATCCTCTCAGACCACTACGGCGACTGTATAGGGCCGTGCCAGGACGCGTGTCCCGCCCACAGCGACGTTCAGGGGTACCTTGCGTTGATAGCGATGGGCAAGTACCACGAGGCTGTGAAGCTGATGAAGGAGAAGTACATTCTCCCGGCGGTTCTCGGGAGGGTCTGCCCTGCCTTCTGTGAGGAGGCCTGCAGGAGGAACCTAGTTGACGAGCCTTTAGCGATAAGACAGCTCAAGCGCTTTGCCGCTGATTACGACCTTGAGCACGGCCCGTGGATGCCCGAGATTCCCCCTTCGACCGGAAAGAGGGTAGCAGTGGTTGGCGGTGGGCCAGCTGGCCTTGCCTGTGCCTACTACCTTCGCACTATGGGCCACGAGGTAACGATAATCGAGGCCATGCCGAAGCTGGGCGGCATGATGCGCTACGGAATCCCGCCCTATAGGCTCCCGAGGGACGTCCTCGACAGGGACATAGCGACCGTCATCGGCACTGGCATTGAAGTGAAGACTAACACCGCCCTCGGGAGGGACGTTACCCTTGAGGAGCTCCGTGAGGAGTACGATGCCGTCTTCCTCGGCGTCGGGGCCTGGAGGAGCAGGAGGATGGGCATTCCAGGAGAGGAGCTTGGTGGAGTGATGCACGGCATAGAGTTCCTCAGGAGGGTCAACACCGGCGAGAAGGTTGAGCTCGGCGAGCGCGTTATAGTAGTCGGCGGCGGGAACACTGCCATGGACGTCGCGAGGACGGCTTTGAGGCTTGGAGCTAAGGTTACCGTCGTCTACCGCCGCTCCAGGGCGGAGATGCCGGCCAACCCGAGGGAAGTTGAGGAGGCAATCGAGGAGGGCGTCGAGTTCCTCTTCCTCACGAACCCGGTCAGAATACTCGGAGACGGCAAAGTTGAGGAAGTCGAGCTAATAAAAATGCACCTCGGAGAGCCGGACGCAAGCGACAGGAGGAGGCCGATACCGATAGAGGGTTCAGAGTTCCGCGTTAAGGCCGACAACGTCATCCTGGCGATAGGCCAGTACTGCGACGAGGACTTCCTCAGGGGTCTCGGCATAGAGGCGAAGCGCGGGAGGGCCGTTGTTGATGAGGTAACCCTTCAGACTAGCATTCCGGGTGTCTTCGCCGGCGGAGACCTCGTCCTCGGGCCTTCAACGGTCATAGAGAGCATCGCCACGGGGAGAAGAGCCGCTTTGATGATAGACCTCTACCTCAAGGGCAAGCTTGAGAAGGCTAGGGAAGTTCTGCTTGAGCCCGAGAAGCACATCGAGAAAGTTCTGGCCGACGATGACCTTTACCGCGTGCTCTTCGACCTGAGGCCCTACAACCACTGGAAGAAGGTCACGGAGAAGGACTACGAGGGCGTTGAGAGAAAACCGAGGGCGAGGGTGGAGCTCCTCGATCCCGAAATCAGGAAGGGGAACTTCGAGGAGGTCGAGCCTTCCCTAACTGAGGAGCAGGTTCTTGAAGAGGCCAAGAGGTGCATGAGCTGCGGCTGTATGGAGGTCTTCAGGTGCAAGCTGAGGGAGTATGCCACGCTCTACAACGCGGAGCAGGATACTTTCGGGGGTGAGCAGAACAAGTTTGAGATCGACGAGAGCCACTCGTTCGTTGTCCTCGACAACAACAAGTGCGTCCTCTGCGGCCAGTGCGTTCGCTTTACCCACGACGTTGCCGGTGAGGGAGTCCTCGACTACCTCTTCCGCGGCTTCAAGACGAGGATTTCGCCGCCCCTCGGCGAGACGCTGGGGGACGTTGAAGGGCTCTTTATCGGTGAGACCATAGACGTCTGTCCCGTTGGAGCGATAACGGAGAGGTTGCCTTTCGTCAAGCCCGGCCCGTGGAAGACCACCCCCATCAAAACCGTCTGCAACGGCTGTTCCTTCGCCTGCGAGATGAACATAGAGGTCTACGACGGCATGCTCGTTAGGGCTTCGAGGGCAGAGGATAGCTGGAACAAACACCTCTGCGACCTCTGCCGCTTCGCCAGACCCTGGGCAGAGGATTTAATCCAGCCACTCCTCAACGGAAAGTCCGTGAGCTGGGAGGAAGCCAAGAGGTTCATGGAGGAGAACGACTACGCACTCATCCTTACGCCGGAACTGACAAATGAGGAGATAACCTTCTTCAAGGAGTTCGCTGAGAAGCGTGGCATTCCTATAGGTTCAACAGTTGAGGGCGGGCTCTCAACGGCCACCCTTGAGGAGGTCAGAAAGGCAAGGCGCGTCCTCCTGAAGGCAGACCCCGAAAAGTACCCGCTCCTCAAAATACTCCTGAAGGGCAAGGAGATGGTTGAGGAGGGCTACGATGTCGCGATACTTGAGGGGCCGGCTGAGCCGCTCGACGTCCCGACGCTGATCCTCCACGAGGGAGTGAACGCCGCCGGACTCATCAAGGCGGGTGTAACGGGAATTCCGGAGAGCAGGGCCTACGTCGTGGTTGGAAGGGCCGAGAAGGAGCTGAGGGGAGACGTCCTGGTCCTTCCCGCAGGCCTCTGGGCCGCCAAGGAGGGCACCGTTACTAACGCCTTCGGAATGGAGCTGAAGGTGAAAAAGGCCGTGGAGGAGGAGAGCACGATCACTGGGCTCTTCTCCTGATTCTTTCAATTTGAGTTCTCATTAGATCCCTATTTGGCAAGTCTTTCAACCATCTCGACGACCTTCGGGACTGCTCCATCCACCTCATCGCTCAGCTCCATTCCAAGATCTATGTCCTTGGCCACAACACCTATAAAGTGGATTTCCACCCCTTTCAGCCTCTCATCGAGCGCCATGAGGAGTTTGAGGCCGTCTATCGCGCCCATGAAGTGGGCGCTCCGGATTTCAGCCTTCAGCTTCTCGAAGACTTCTTCCCCTGAGAAGTGGACTACCTCACCTGGCCTCAGCTTGTCGCTCAGTATGGCGTCTATGATTATGAGCCTCTCCTCTCCCCGGTAGTGGCTGGCCAGGCGGAATATGTCCGTTCCAACCTCAAGGACGTTGTATCCCTTCTCCGCGAGGATTCTGCCGGCTTTGAGACCAACCCCGTCGTCCTTCATCAGCTCGTTTCCGAGGGCTAGGATCAGGGCTCTCATTCTCCCACCGGACATACTTCGAGAGGATACTTTTAAACCCATTGAAAAGCTTAAATACTCAACTAACTATAAAGCATAGTCATGACATCTATAAGTGGGGGGATAAAGATGAAAAAACGGTGGGCAGTCTTCGCCCTGCTCCTGGCCGTAATAGTATTCTCAAGCGGGTGCACGCTTAGAGTGGGTGAGGACAAAAACGAAAGCCGGTTCACCATCCAAGTAGAACCCGAAGGATCGAAGGCAATTGCCGATTGGAAGGCCGTGTCCCTCAGGGTTGCAGAATACTACATATTGCCCAGCAACAGGTCCATTTTCATGACCAAGGAGCGGACTTTAATACTCCTAAAGGCGAGTAATGATGTCGTCAACATGAGCGCCTTTCCCCTGGGGAACAACACTTACCTGATACCCACCTACTCAACAGACACCGGATTCAAAAAGGGTTGGAACCACGTGTCCCTTCTGATACGGTTCAAGAACGGCACCCCCGGCTCCCTCGACCTCCTCTGGAGGGGAAAACCTTCCGAGAGTGTTATGCAGGAGGTACACTTTAGTGTTGAGGAAGTCGAAAACGGGTACCGACTAACTCCAGTTGGCCTCAGCGTGAGCGAGTTCAGCGCCTTTGGAAAGACTTACCGGATACTGATACTTCCACCGGACACACCCTCCAACCTTTCCCTTCCAGATACGGAGGATTACCTGGTCCTCTGGACAAACAAGACGCTCACTGTGCCATTAACTAACACCCGCAAAAGTGGGGACACGATCGTAGTGGTCACGCAACCCATAGCGGCCATCTATGTTGCCTCAAACGAGGGCCTCGCCTTTTTCGACAAGTTGCAGTTCCCGTACGAGGAGTTTGAAAAAGGGTGAGGTCTTTTCTTTTTCGTTTCCAGCTTTAAACTTCGATGCCGCTCACGATCTCCACCTTCTCGTTTTCAGCAGGAGCTTTAAAGTCCTCGTCCATCGTGGTTAAAGAAAAGCCATGCTCGATGCAGGTGGCCAAAATCAGGCATCGTTGGGAAGGAGAGCGTACTTCTCTATCAGCTCGCGTGCGATTTCAGTTGTCCTCCTCGTAGTCTCAACCATACTTCGAAAGTGCGGAGAAGACAAGCCTAAGTTCCTCCGGCAACTTGTCTGGCTTCCGTTTTATGCTCCTTGGGGATCTTCCTGAATAATGCCCATCATCACGTAGACTACTTCACTAAAGACTACTGAGTTTATGTAGAGGATGTTCTCTCCATTAAACAGCTCTGAAAGGAGCCTCTCAGCACGCTCGTTGCCCTTCAAGTATTCAACCAGAACGGAGGTGTCTACCAACGTGTGCCTCATAGTATTCCTCCTTCAGCTCTTCCCACGATTTGTCTGTCTTCAGGATTCCCTTTAGCTTCTTCATCTCTTCCCATAAGGCTTTTCTATTCCTGAGGTACTTTGCCATCTCCTCAACTTCCCGCTTGAACTCCTCTGCGTATTCCTCTGGAACTTCAACTTCAATCACAACTTTCTCCATACCCTCACCATTGGAAATAGGATTGAAAACTTAAAAAAGTTGAGAGGCTAAAGCCTCGCCACGTGAACCGAACAGGAGATGCACGGATCGTATGCTCTAACTACCATCTCCGTGAGGTACTTAAGCCTCTCCGGGTCGTCGCTGTAGTGCTTCTCAGCCATCATTCTCACGTGCTCCTCCATCATGGCTAGGTTGAAGGCCGTCGGTGTGATTATGTCCGCGTAGGAAACCCTTCCGTTCTCGACCTTGAGCGCGTAAACGAGCACTCCACGCGGGGCTTCGGTAGTCGAGACGCCGAACCCGTCCCGTATCTCAACTGTATCCCTCGGCCTTATCGGCCATTTCGCGAGTGCCTCATCGATGAGGTCTATCGCCCTCTCTATGAAGTAGACGAGCTCAAGGGCCTGAGCGAGGTTGTTGGCGAAGGGGTTGGTATCCCTCAGGAGATCTTTGTGACCCTCGTAGAGGTCCTTTGCCCTTCCGTAGAGGAGATCTGAGTTGTTAACAAGGCGCGATATCGCTCCCACCATGAAGGGCTTTTCTCTATAGACGCTGTGCTTGGCGAAGCTGTGCTCGACGACGAACTCCTTTATGTGCTCCCTGTACTCCTCGCTCGGGAACTCCACACCATCCGAGGCCTTGAGGTAGTCGCCGTAGATGCCATAAGCTTCATCCCTCGGTTTGACGGCAATGTGTATAATCGGCCCCTCGACTTCCTCGTACTGCTCAAGCTTTGTGAAGAGCTCGAAGGTGTACTCTGCCTTTGGAAGGGCCTCTTTCAGTTTTTCTTTCATCTTCTCAATCACACTCTTGTCCGGGAGCTTTCCAAAGCCTCCCAAAACCGCGTTCTCCTGATGGATGGCCCTTGAGCCAAGCTCGTCCATCATCCAGCTCCCAAGGTTCTTGAGGTCGAGAGCTATGCGTATCTCCCTCTTGTACTCGTCTATCATGTGGAGCGGCCCGGAGTAGCCCATGTAGTCGGGAAGGACGAGGAGGTAGAGGTGGAGGGCATGGCTCTCTATCATGTCGCCTATGTAGAGAACTTCCCTGAGGGCCTGGATTTCCTCGCGCGGAGTGAAGCCAACTGCTTTCTCTGCCGCCTCAACGGCAGTGAGCTTGTGTGCGGCAGAGCAGAAGGAACATATCCTCGGGTAAACAGACAGGGCTTCGTCGAGTTTCTTGCCGAGGGTTATGGCCTCGAAAAACCTCGGCCCCTCGATAATGTTGAGCTTGACCTCCTTCACTCCACCGTCGCCGACGATGATCTCAACGCCCCCCTTTCCCTCGACCCTCGCTATGTGGTCGACTGTGATCGGGAGATAAACGTTCTTCATTCCTTCACCCCCCCGAATATCTTGTTAACCATCTCCTCGAGCTTCGGGTTGTGCGCGTTGAACATCCTCATCCTCTCCAGGATATCCTCCTTGGTCAGCCCCTTCTCCTTGAAGACCCTGGCGAGGGAGTCGAACCATGCTACATCGTAGTCTATCGCTCCCCTGCACCCGATACAGGCTATTCCATATGCTGGACACCTCGCGTCACAGCCGGCCCTCGTTATCGGGCCGAGGCAGGGCTCGCCCTTCTCGAGGAGTACGCAGGTGTTTCCCCTAAGCCTGCACTCAACGCAGACCGGGTAATCAATGTCCTCGGGCCACGAGCCTATGAGGAGCGTTCCGAGTGTGTAGAGGAGATCCCTCTTCTCCGGCGGACAGCCGTAGACCTTGTAGTCAACTTTGATGTAGTTCTCCACCGGCTCGGCCATCTTTGGCTTGAACTTGACCTTCGCATCACCGTAGACCCTCTCCCACAGTTCTTCCAGCGGTTTGTCCTTCTCCCAGCTCTGGACGCCTCCCTGAACGGCGCAGGAGCCAACGGCAACCACGACCCTGGCGTTCTCGCGGATTTTCTTGACGAGTTCGATCTCTTCCTCGGTTGAAACGCTCCCCTCGATGAGGGCTATATCAACCGGCTCGTCCTCGTAGGAGTCCCTCTCCAGCATGAACCAGCAGGCTACCTCCACGTTCGGGATGAGCTGGAGTATCTCGTCCATCATGGCGAACTGGAGCTGACAGCCGTAGCATGACGTTAGAGCGTAAAACCCGATCCTTATCTTCTCTCCCATCATCACCACCTCAGTCAAGCAGGCCGGGCGTTGATATTATGTCGAAGTATCCGAAGACGGGCCCGTCTTTGCAGACGTACTTGAGACTCGTGCTCGTCCCAACAACACAGTGGCCGCACTTACCTATTCCGCACTTCATCTTCCTCTCCAGCGTCACGAATATGTTCTCGGGCCTGTAACCGTAGTTGATGAGGGACTCGAAGACGGACTTGTACATCCTCGGCGGGCCGCAGATGGCCACCGCGGTCTTCTTCGGGTTGGTGTTTGCCTCGACTATGAAGTTCTGGGGCCTTCCGTGGAGACCCGGCCACTCCGGGTCGCGCGTGACGCTCTGGATTATCTTGACGTTCTCAGCCTCGGCGAGGTCTTTCATGGCTTCGAGTTCCTTGTAGAAGAGGAGATCTTTGCCATACCTGGCAGTGTTGATGAAGGTTATGTTGCCGTACTTCCAGCGGTTGTCCATGGCGTAGAGGAAGACGCTCCTCAGAGGTGCCGTTCCCAAACCAGCGGCGATGAGGAGCAGGTCCATTCCCTCCCACTCATCAACGGGGAAGCCGTTTCCGTAGGGGCCGCGGACGAGGACGGTGTCTCCGGGTTTAAGGCGGTGAACTACGGTGGTCACCCTTCCGGCTTTCCTGATACAGAGCTCGAAAAAGCCCTTCCTCATGGCGGAGGAGCATATGCTTATCGGAACCTCGCCGACGCCGGGGATGGTGAGCTGGACGAACTGTCCGGGCCTGAACGTCCAGTTCTCCGCCAAGTCGGGATCCTCGAAGCGGAACAGGAAGAGCTTTTCGGTCTCGGTGAGCTGATAGACCTTGAGGACTTTGGCCCTGTGGAGTGCGTAGGGGTTCTCCTCGGGCATCATTATCTCTTTTGGAAGGTTAAGGCTCTCGCTCATACGTCATCACCCCTTATCCCGGTCGCGTATGCGAAGCCCCTCTTCGGAATCTCCTCGCTTACCTCGGACGGGCAGGACTTCTCCTCAAGCCCCATGATCGTGCGCAGGTTTTTGACGAAGCTTATGCCAGCTGGACAGAAGTAGGTGCACCTTCCACAGCCAACGCAGTAGCTGAGGCCGAGCTTCTCGTTATAGGAGTTCTTGCAGAGGTAGCGGTTCATGAAGCGGCTCTTCTTGGTGGCCCTGAAGTTGTGGCCGCCAGCCACAAGTCCATGGCTCCTGAGCTGGCAGGAGTCCCAGCGCCTCTCGCGGTAGCCGGTTTCCCCGTCGAGGTTGACTATATCCTGTACCTCGTAGCATCTGCATGTCGGACAGGTGGTGTTGCAGTTGCCGCAGGCGAGGCAGAGCTCACTCTGCTCGTCCCACATCGGGTGCTCCATCTCGAGCTCAAGCAGGTAGCGCAGGTTGCTCCAGTCCTCGTGGTACTTGAAAGCCTGAGCGCGCCTGTTCTCAAATTCGCGGAAGTTGCAGATGTCACGGGTGGTAACTTCCTCGAAGAGCTTGATGTTCTTGTCGACTATCCTGTGGCCTGTTGGGGTTCCCACGCGAACGAGCCATCCATCAGGAAGCTCGTGGAGGAAGAGGTCAAAGCCGTCATCCGCAAAATCTGTCTCGCGGAGGTTGCAGAAGCAGTATTCATCGGGCATGCAGCTTATGCCGATTATTATGCCCTTCTCCCTGCGAACTTTGTAGTACTTGTCCGGAAGTTCGTCGAGGTAGATCGTGTCGAGTATCTTCAGGCCAAAGATGTCGCAGGCGTGGACTCCAAAGATCACGAAGGGCTCAACTTCCTCGATGACTTCCTTATACTCGGCGTTCCTGATGTTGAACTCAAAGAGCTTCTCCCTAGGCTTGAAGAAGAACTTCTTCGGTGGCATTACCGTTCTGTTGTAATTGAACTCGACCTTCTTGACGTCGTCAACTTCCCTGAAATCGTAGAATTTCTCGGAGATCTTAACTGGGGCGTAGAGCTTGCCCCACTCCTTAAGTCTTTCGAGGAAGACATAGGTGTTCTCCTTCGGAAGCTTAACGTACCTCAACCGAACCACCTCCGGTGAACATAAATATACACGTGCTCATATCTATCCCCTCAATTAAGGCTCCGGCGGAGGATAAAAAAGCGTTTTTAAACCCGAAAATTCTAAACCAAAGGTTGAGAAGCGTTCGCCCGGCCTAATTATTCTGGAAATTTCTCTGAGGGAGATTAGAGAACCGGTCGAATTTGGTCGTTGAGACACACATTGGGAACCACAGAAGGGTCTGAGCGGGCTCGGAGGGTGTTCACGTCATCATCCGTGAGCCTTCAGTTTGCTTGCTACTCTTCATCGCCCATCCTATTTTTTGAAGAGAGCTTTTAAAGCTAGTCTTAAAAACCCCCAGCATTAATTCACTGGGGATCGGTATGAAGGCTCCCGACCTTGGTATAAGGATTGGTCTCCATGAGCATGGAAGGATGAACTCCATAGCAGATCTCGGTGTTAAAGTTGGGCACAGAACGCTCATTGAGGGAGACGATGTTAGAACGGGCGTTACCGTGCTTCTGCCTCCGGTGAAGAACCCATTTAAGGAGAAACTCTTCGCCTTTACCTTCGTCATGAACGGCTTCTCAAAGCCGATAGGTTTCATTCAGGTTGACGAACTCGGCTACATCGAAACGCCGATAGCGTTAACCAATACGCTGGGTGTTTACACCGTGGCTAACGCCGTCGTCAGGCACATGATTGACCTTAACCCCGACCTGAAGAGCGTCTCGCCAGTCGTTATGGAGTGCAACGATTCCTACCTCAACGACATCAGGAAGCTGGCAGTTAAGGAGGAACACTACTTCGAGGCCGTTAAGAATGCATCACTCGACTTTAAGGAGGGTGCCGTTGGAGCCGGAACCGGGATGAGCGCCTTCGAGTTCAAAGGCGGCATAGGCTCCTCCTCAAGGGTCGTTGAAATAGGTGGGGAGGAGTACACGGTCGCTTCCCTTGTCCTGGCAAACTTCGGAAGGCGGGAAGACCTGACGATAGCTGGAGTCCCTGTGGGAGAACTCCTGAAGGATTATCCTGGCAGGGGCACCTCCGGTAAGGGCAGCATCTCAATGGTAGTTGCTACCGACGCTCCCCTTACTGCCAGGCAGTTGAAGAGAGTTGCCAAAAGGGCCGTTGTTGGGCTCGCCAGAACCGGTGGCTACGCCTACCACGGGAGCGGGGATGTGGTTCTGGCGTTCTCGACAGCTCAAACTGTCCCTATTGGTAAGGAGCCAGAGTTAGTGAGCTTTCTGCCGGACAACGCCCTTAGCTTCCTGTTCAGGGCCACTGCTGAAGCTACGGAGGAGGCGATAATAAACGCTCTCCTTCAGGCAGAAACCGTTGAGGGAAACGGGCACGTGAGGTACGCACTGCCGGTTGAGAAAGTAGTTGAGATTCTGGAGAAATACGGGAGGATAGAAAGGAATTAAGCTTCTATCTCCTCGTACTTCTTCTTCATCAGCAGGGCGTCCTCCTCGATGTTGGGGCTCTCGCTTATCACTACGCCTTTAACTTTAAACTCCTTCAGGACCTTAAGTAAATCCTCCCAGTTCATATCGCTCTCCCGGAGCGGCAGGTGGTTCTTCTCTCCCTTGGGCCCGTAGTTTATGCCGCTCATGTGGATGTGCATGTTGTCCAAAGCTTCCCTTCCGAGGTGATCCTCCATGTATGAGAGCATCTCGCGCCACTCCTCGGTGCTGTTGCACTCCCCCTTGTTTCTCGCGTGTGCGTGGGCAAAGTCTATCGTTGGAAGAACCATCTCAAGCTCCTCGCTGAGCTTCACTATCTCCTTTAAATCTCCGAACTGGGTGGGCTTTCCGGTCAGTTCAGGCCTCACCCAAACTTTAACTCCCCTGTCCATGAGCTCTTTTTGTATCTCCTTCAGCTCGTTCAAAATCCTCTGGTAGACGCTTTCGGGCGGCTGTTTGAGATAGTAGCCCGCGTGGAATACGACGCTCCACCCCCCTGCTTCATACAGACGCTCCGCGCTCTGGATTATCCTTCTCTTGCTTGCCTCCACCTTCTCCTTCTCCTTGGCGTTGAGGTTGATGTAGTACGGAGCGTGGGCGGTTAGGAGAACGTCGTTCTTCTTGGCAACGTACTTTACCTTCTTAGCCAGTTCCGGCTTCATATTGACCCCGCGAACGAACTCAAGCTCCATGGCGTCCAATCCAAGCTCCCTCACCCATTTTATCCCGTCTATGGTTGAGCGTTTCGGCGTTGAGAGAGGTATCCCCGCGGTTCCGAAGCGCAGGCGGTCAACCTTCAGCATTATCACCACCGTATTTAATTAGGGCATCCTAATTTATAAACTTAGCCCCGCTCAACTCTCTCTCCCAAAATCCTTTCGAGAACTTTTATCTCCCCTGCAAGCTCCCCCTCAATGGAACGGTAATGACTGCGGAGTTTCTTAAGCTCCTCTTCGAGCTCCGAGATCTTTCTTCTGACTTCCAGAGCCAATTCCTCTGATCTCCTGGATGCCGATTTCGCAGACTCAATCTCCCTCCTAACGGTCTCAAGTTGCTCCTTCAGGGTGTTTATCTCCTCAATCTTGGATGGGAGGTTCTTGATAAGCCAGTCGGCGGACTTTTTGGACTTCCCATCAAGGGAGGGATAAACCATTTTCAGGAGTTCCAGGAACTCCTCAGGATACCGCAGGGAATAGGACGTGTCCTCAAGGAAGGGAGAAGCCTCTGGAATGCGCATTCTCTTAAGGGGCTTCTGGAGCTTTGAGGCCTTCGACCTTATCTCGGTCTGGAGGGTTCTGATCCTGACCTGGAGTTCATTTTCCTTCTCCTCCAAAGGTTCCAGCTCCCCCTTTTCGGAAGTTTTCTCTGATCCAAGTCCCTTAGAGTACTCCACTAGGGCTTTGAGTTCCCTTTCGGTCTGAGAGATCCTCCCCCTCAGTTCGTCCATTTCCCTCTTGATCCCCACGATCTTTAGATCGGGAAGTGAGATTTCCCGGAGTTTGAGAGTGTATTCGGTGTAGACCTCACTTAGCTCCTTGAGAAGCCTGTTTACACGGTAGACATCCTTTTTGAAGAGGGCTATCAGATACCGACCATGGCCAACGTGGAGTTTGGAGATCTCCCCCAGCCGCCTCTCAAGCTCCTCAAGCGAGTTTATCCCCCCGAGGATGCGTCTGAGTGCAGAAACGTACGCGTTCCTCTCCCTCAGAGCAATGCTGAGGAGGTGAGGATCAACGTCCTTTGGGGGCTCCTTCCTTTCAAGCTCATCTAACGCCTCAAGGATCTCTCGGATTATCTCCGTGACTCTCTTGAGATAATGGTCTTTTAACTCTTCAAGCTCTTTTTCACGTTGCTTTCTCAGCAACTCGTACTTCCTGATCGCTTCTTCCAGCTTCAAGCTCACCACCACTGGCCCACTCGATGAAGTACTTCCTAATAAACGTCGCGATCATTACGCTGAATATCACGTCGGCAAAGGCCGCCGAGATCTCCATTATGGTCTTGAAAGAGTGGAAGTTTATTACCGAAAGTGCATAACGGCTTGTAACATCCACTATTATCCAGAAAGTAGGCAGTATCAGCAGTCCGGCTATGTTGTACCATATATGATGATCCTTTCTGAGGTATGCCTGAACGATGCGACCTATGAGGATGACAGCTATACCGATTATGATAGTGGTGTTTATTGAGTGGACGTAGAGTATGAACTTTATGAGCCCGGGCTGGGGTATCTCATTCAACAGCTCTTGGGCGTATACGTCTATGTTGGCGTAGGAGTTTATCATGCCGGCTATGATTATGAGGAGGCCCGAGACGCCAAAGATGACCTGAATGAACTCGTTCATAATGGCCTTGAATATCTGAATGCGGAATCCCTTGGTAAAAGCGTAGCCACCGATGAAGAGCAGTATTATGCCCACCACAATGTTTGAGATTATGCTCATGCTCTGGGGGTAGCTGACGGATATGAGCTTTCCAACACCATACAGCAGGAATATCAAACCGGGGATGCCAAGAAAGACCTTTGAAGCCTCCGGGTCGCTGAGGATCTCCTTGATGTAGCGGTAGATAACGTAGTAGGTGGTCTCAATGGTTTCGTTCTGCTTGACAACGACCCTCCTGGAACTCACTATTGGAAGGCGGGAGGAGAGGATCGGGAAGACCTGCTCATCCTCGGCACCGTCGGTGACGGGTATAACGCCATCAGCAGGAAACCTTTCAAGAACCTCGTCGAGCTGCCTGCCGAGCTCCAGGTCGCTTTTAACGCCGACATCGGGGTGGCCGGTTATAAGGGCGACCTCAACGTCCTCAAACTCGCCGCTTTTTTTCAGTTCATCGTAGAGCCTAACCGCGGCGTAGACGACGTTTGCATCACTGTCCTCTGGATCGGCGAGGCTGAGCTTCAACGCGGCGTCTATACACTTGCCCTTACCCACAACCGGACCCTTAACCCCAGCTTTTTTACCGAAGTCATCATCCCTATCGATGGCCAGCACTAAAACCTTCATCACTACCCCCCGCGGGCCTTTTCCAGCACTGATTTCACCTTGTCCTCCATATGGACCTGCCTGTCCCTTCTGTCGTCGACCCTCACCGTTGTTGATACCCTCTCGGCCCCAAGCTTGAACATGAGTTCGTGAGCTTCGCCAATTATCTCAAAGGCCTCCTTCAAAGTCGAAACCTCAATTATCGTTGACATGGGCGTCAGTTGGTATTTAACCCCCCTCCTATCTAAAAACTTTACCACTTCAGCTACGTACCGGCTCAGGCTTTTCTCACCGAGGGGAACCACCACGAACTCCACAATAACCACTTTCGACACCCGACTTAAGTCGTTTCGGCGCATTTTAAACCTTGCGGCAGGTTAACCTAATAAGCGGGAGCGCCCTAAACTAACGTGGGGTGAGAGGATGTACCGCATAAAAGACGAATGGGGTGAGTTCCTCGTCAGGCTCGCGAGGAGGGCCGTTGAGGAATACGTGAGGCACGGGAAGACCATCAAGCCACCTGAAGACACCCCGCCTGAGCTGTGGGAGAAGATGGGCGTCTTCGTCACGCTCAACAACCGTCACGCCCCTCCGCAGACGGCGCTGAGGGGATGCATAGGATTCCCGCTCCCGGTATATCCGCTCGTTGAGGCGACGATAAAGGCTGCTATCTATGCCGCCGTTGATGATCCTCGCTTCCCGCCGGTGAGGGAGAGCGAGCTCGACGACTTAGTTGTAGAGGTCAGCGTCCTAACGCCCCCGGAGCCCATAGAAGGTCCGCCGGAGGAGAGGCCGAAGAAGATCAAGGTCGGCAGGGATGGGCTGATAGTTGAGAAGGGCATCTACTCCGGCCTACTTCTCCCTCAGGTACCGATCGAGTGGGGCTGGGACGAGGAAGAGTTTTTGGCCCAGACATGCTGGAAGGCCGGCCTTCCGCCCGACTGCTGGCTCGATGAGGACACGAAGGTCTACCGCTTTACTGCTGAGGTCTTTGAGGAAGAAAAACCCTGGGGGCCGGTTAGGAGGAAGCCGCTGGTGTGAAGGTTCTGGGGCTAAACTATCACTCTTTTCTTCTCCAGTAATTTTCTGGAAGTAAAACAATTCCAGAAACATTTCTGAAGTCCCTATCAAATGTTGCCAGCCGTCTAATCCCGTTTTGAAACATTGTGGCCAGTATCTTTGCATCATGCGGGAGAAGGCCGTATTTCTCCATCGTGGCCATAGTTAGGTATATGTCTGCATCCCGGAGTACACCCACGCCCTTATCCTCAAGGAGGTTCATAACGAGCTCTATTGCTTCTCTAATGATTTCTTTGCCTTCCGGAGTGGTTATCTTTTCCTTAACGTCAAAGCGATTCCTGATACCATGAAGTGCAAAGAGCTTCCGGATTATTACGTAGATACTCTCATCTATGACGGTTTCGGAGGTCAAAAGAGGGCGGTGTTCAATAACGTTCTCTGCGAGTTTCGTTAGCTCGGTTTCGACAATGAGGTTAACGATCACGCTACTGTCCAGGAACGTCCCTGTATTCCTCAAGGTACTCACAAAGCTCCCTCCAAGTCCCCTTTAGTTGTCTAACTGACTTTCTTGATTTCTTGTGGCTATATCTGGTTCTAAGCAGGTTCGCCAGTGCAAAAATTTCATCCGTTTGAGGGGAATTTACTGTTTCCATATTTATCCCTTCGCTGTATGGAGATTTAACCCTTTCTCAACTTCGCAATGAAGAAGCTGTTGCAGTCATGCCTGTGAGTCCACGCTCTGAAAACTCTCTCCCCAATCTCGAGGAAGCCCCTATCGCCCCAGCTGAAGTCGTAGTTCAGAAGCTCCAACCCAACCTTATTGACCGCGAAGAGGACGTTCTCCTCGTCCTCATCCATCCTGATAGAGCAGGTTGAGTAAGTCATCTCTCCGCCTTCTTTGAGGTTCTCGTAAGCATTGCGGAGCATGTTCCTCTGGACGCTGATTATCTTCCTGATTTTGGCGTCGTCGAAGCGCCACTTCACCTCCGGGAACTGACGGTAGGTTCCGGAGCTTGAGCAGGGCGCATCGAGGATGATTTTGTCGAACTTCCCCTTGTCCTTGAAGCTCTGGCCGTCGGCGTGGACGAAGCGGACGTTCTTAACACCCAGAATTTTCGCCTTCTCCTTCATGCGCATAAGCCTGTCGTAGGAGTAGTCCACCGCTATAATCTCGCCCTTGTTCTCCATGAGCGCAGCGGCGTGGAAGGTCTTTGAGCCTGGGGCGGCGGCCAGATCGAGCAACCTTTCCCCCGGCTCTGGAGAGAGTACGTGGGCTACGTAGGCACTCGCTAAATCCTGGATTACGAACTTACCCTCTTTGTACCAGTCCAGCCTCGTAACGGGCGTTTTGTACTCGAGGACTTTGAGAACGTCCGGAACTGGGGTTAATGCAGTTCTAACCCCCTTCTCCTCAAGGTAGTCGCGGAGGGAATCAACATCTGTCTTTAGAGTGTTCGCCCTAACGTAGTACCTCTGCGGCCTGTTGTTGCTTAGGAGGAGCCTCACCGCTTCTTCGTAGCCGAAGAGGCCTATAACGTATTCCACATACCATCGAGGATGGGAGAAGCGGACGGAGAGCCATTCTATCCTATCCCTCTCCTTTAGCCTCTTCAAAGCCTTCTCGACGTCGAACTTTTCTATCGAGTGCATCAAGGCGTTGACGAACTTGGCTTTGGAAAAATCAAACTTCTCCTTGACAACCCTGACTATAGAGTCCGTAGCCACAGCTGGGGGAACTTTGCGGAAATGTATCTCAAAAGTTCCTATTCTGAGAAGGTTGGCGAGGTAAGGATCGAGGTCTTCAACCTTCGAGCCTTTGAGGACGGAGTTGATCATGAAGTCTATTTTAGCCCTCCACTTCTCGATCTCAAAGACGTAGGCATGGGCTAAGCCTCGAGCCTTCTCTCTGTCTCTCCCTGCTACCCTCCTGAAGACCCTCTCCAAGGCGTGCTTCGATGACAGCTCACGCTCTTCCACGAGGCTTAAGGCATCGGCGACCACTTCCTGGAAGCTCACTCGGTAAAACAGCTCCATGCTCGCTCCTCTGAAAGGTGGCTTAAAAAGGTGGCGGTGAATTTATTAGGTTAGAGTTCGTATTGAGTGCGGTGGGAGCATGGAGGAGATAGACCGCATGGTGTTCAACTTCCCCCTCTTCAAGGACTATCACGAAAAGGAGCGGTTCCTCAAGGTAGTTGGTCTCCTGGTGAGTCACCAGGTAACCTTTGAGAAAGCCGCTCAACTGCTCGGAATGAAGATGGAAGAGCTAGCATTCCTCCTCGACAAACTTGGCGTTGAATATTCGCTTCTCGATGAAGAGGAGGCAGAACTTGAGATTGAGGAACTGAAAAAAGTAAAGGAGGAGCTGGGAGTTAGCGGTTATCATTTCGGTGATGGAAGATGATCCTCGATACTGACTATATCACCGAGGATGGAAAGCCCGTCATACGGATTTTCAAGAAGGAAAACGGCGAGTTCAAGATTGACTACGACCGGACTTTTGAGCCCTACATCTATGCCCTCCTGAAGGACGACTCTGCTATTGATGAAGTCAAGAAGATAACCGCCGAGAGACACGGGACTGTAGTGAAGGTCAAGCGTGCCGAGAAAGTGGAGAAGAAGTTTCTCGGCAGGCCGGCTGAGGTCTGGAAGCTCTACTTCACCCACCCGCAGGACGTTCCGGCGATAAGGGATAAGATAAGGAAGCATCCAGTTGTCATCGACATCTACGAGTACGACATACCCTTCGCAAAGAGGTACCTCATCGACAAGGGCTTAATCCCAATGGAAGGTGACGAGGAGCTTAAGATGCTCGCCTTCGACATCGAGACGCTCTACCACGAGGGCGAGGAGTTCGCCGAGGGGCCCATTCTAATGATAAGCTACGCCGACGAGGAAGGGGCGAGGGTTATAACCTGGAAGAAGATCAACCTCCCCTACGTTGACGCCGTCTCAACCGAGAAGGAGATGATAAAGCGCTTCCTCCGCGTTGTGAAGGAGAAGGACCCCGACGTGCTCATAACCTACAACGGCGACAACTTTGACTTCGCCTACCTGAAGAAGCGCTCTGAAAAGCTCGGGCTGAACTTCATCCTTGGAAGGGATGGGAGCGAGCCGAAAATCCAGAGAATGGGCGACCGCTTCGCCGTCGAGGTGAAGGGGAGGATACACTTTGACCTCTATCCCGTGATAAGAAGAACGATAAACCTGCCCACTTATACGCTTGAGGCAGTCTACGAGGCCATCTTTGGAAAGCCGAAGGAGAAGGTTTACGCTGAGGAGATAGCTACCGCCTGGGAAACCAACGAGGGACTTGAGAGGGTCGCTCGCTACTCAATGGAGGACGCGAAGGTTACCTACGAGCTCGGAAAGGAGTTCTTTCCGATGGAGGCACAGCTTTCCCGGCTGGTCGGCCAGAGCTTCTGGGACGTCGCGCGCTCAAGTACGGGCAATCTGGTCGAGTGGTTCCTCCTGAGAAAGGCCTACGAGCGGAACGAGCTGGCCCCGAACAAGCCCTCTGGAAGGGAGTACGATGAGAGGCGCGGTGGATACGCGGGCGGCTACGTCAAGGAACCAGAGAGGGGCCTGTGGGAGAACATAGTCTATTTGGACTTCCGCTCACTGTATCCCTCTATCATAATCACTCACAACGTTTCACCCGACACTCTAAACCGCGAGGGTTGCAGGGAGTATGACACCGCTCCTCAGGTTGGTCATCGCTTCTGCAAGGACTTTCCAGGTTTTATCCCAAGCCTCCTCGGAGACCTGCTCGAGGAGAGACAAAAGATAAAGAGGAAGATGAAGGTGACAATTGACCCAATCGAGAAGAAGCTCCTCGATTACAGGCAGCGGGCGATTAAAATCCTGGCAAACAGCTTTTACGGTTACTATGGCTATGCAAGAGCTCGCTGGTACTGCAAGGAGTGTGCCGAGAGCGTCACTGCCTGGGGAAGGGAGTACATAACGATGACCATTGGAGAAATAGAGGAAAAATACGGATTTAAAGTCCTATATGCGGATACTGATGGCTTCTTTTCCACAATCCCCGGGGCTGACGCCGAAACTGTCAAAAAGAAGGCGATGGAATTTCTTAAGGATATCAACTCCAAACTCCCTGGAGCTCTTGAGCTTGAGTACGAAGGCTTCTACAAGCGCGGTTTCTTCGTCACCAAGAAGAAGTACGCTTTAATAGACGAGGAAGGCAAGATAACGACGCGTGGACTTGAAATCGTGAGGCGTGACTGGAGCGAGATAGCCAAGGAGACGCAGGCGAGAGTTTTGGAGGCCCTTCTGAAGGACGGTAACGTTGAGGAGGCCGTGAGCATTGTTAAAGAAGTTACCGAAAAGCTTAGCAAGTACGAGGTTCCTCCGGAGAAGCTCGTTATCCACGAGCAGATAACGAGGGATCTAAAGGACTACAAGGCCACCGGCCCGCACGTGGCCATAGCGAAGAGGTTGGCAGCGAAGGGAATTAAAATCCGGCCAGGGACGGTCATCAGCTACATCGTGCTCAAGGGCTCTGGAAGGATAGGCGACAGGGCGATTCCCTTCGACGAGTTCGACCCGACGAAACACAAGTACGACGCCGATTACTACATCGAAAACCAGGTTCTCCCTGCGGTGGAGAGGATTCTGAAGGCCTTTGGCTACCGGGCTGAGGATTTACGCTACCAGAAGACGAGGCAGGTTGGGCTTGGGGCTTGGTTAAAGCCGAAGGGGAAGGGGTGAAATTCAAGTCTTCAAGTGAACCCAGTACTGGTGTTTTCCTTTCCGTTTGATTTTAATTTCTCTCCCGGTCTTTGCTACTCTGGAGTATTTCAAGGATTCGTTGAGTGGCCAAAACCCTTTTATCCTCGCAATACAAAATGTATTTCGAGGTGTATCACATGGCGGTCATAACCGTTAGGGTTCCCGACGAGTTGAAGCTCAAGATGCGGGAGCTTAACATAAACTGGAGTAAGGAGATAAGGGAGTTCATACGAAAAAGAATAGACGAAGAGGAGCGGAGGAAAAAGATAGATGAGGCGATGGAAATACTGAAGCGCACTCCCGTCTCGGTTGAAAAGGGCTTTGGGGCAAAATCCGTGAGGGATGACCGTGATAGTCGCTGATGCATCCGTTCTCATCAAAGTCCTCCTCAAAGAACCCGGCTGGGAGGAAATAGGTCTTGGGACGGACACGGCAACCTTGGACTACGCGCTCGTCGAAGGAATGAACGCCATCTGGAAGGCCGTCAGAAGGAACAGAATAACGGAGGAGAACGCCAAAAGCCTTGTAACGGTTCTGAGGCTCCTAGGGGAGGGGATGCTCCTGTTCCGGGCTGAGAACTTCTTCGAGCGGGGCCTTGAGATAGCCCTTAAGGAGGGCATCACGATTTACGATGCCCTCTACATAGCCCTGGCTGAGGCCCTCAATGCAGAACTCCACACTGCTGATGAGAAACAGTACTATGCAGCTCGGAATTACGTAAAGGCGAAGCTGGCGAGGTAGGCCTCATCAGGACTTCAAGTTCACTTTTTTTGTCCGTAAATTTACAGATTCGAATATCTAACCATTCCCCTCAATCTCCCCCATCACATCAAGAATCCCCTCAACTGATGGCACCTCAAAGCCCCGCTCGTGGATTCTTCTAACTCCCCCTGCTTCCGGGTTGATCCAGACGGCCCACATTCCTGCCCTTAGAGCTCCCTCGAAGTCCTCCTCCTTCGTGTCGCCGATGTGAACTGCTTCCTCCGGCCTCACACCGAAAACCTCGAGCGGTTTCTCGAACATCTCTTTCATAGGCTTATACGCCAGAACCTCGTCGGCAAAGAAGGTCCTGTCTATGTAGTCCATCAGCCCAAAGCGTTCGAGAAGGAGGCGCGTGTACGAGCCGGGCCAGAACATCACGTTCCCTGTGACAGTTACATTGAGGTCTTTCTTTTTAACTCCCTTAAGAGCTTCCTTCGCTCCCGGGAGCACTATCTCGTCCCCGACCTTCATAACCGCCCTTGCCGCGGCCCTCTTGACGAGCTCAACGTCGATTCCAAGGAGCTCCGCCAAAAGCTCCTGGCTCTCCTCCAGAGCCCTGGCAGGGTCGCCGGCAGTTTCGGCCCTCATCCGCTTTATTCTCTCTCTGGTGAGCATCATGCCCTCCACGACGTCCACTATGCAGGCTCCCATCAGCTTGGAGAGCTCAACCGCCATCGCGTCGAGCATGACGTTTATGTCGAGGAGCGTGTTCCAGACGTCGAATGAGGCCAGCTTCATGAGAACCACCAGGGAATAGTGAGAATAAGGAATATAAAAATTCACGGTTCAGAGGCTATGTAGATCCCTTCCCTCTCGAATGCCTCGAAGACCTTTCCGCCCTCCTTGGTCTTGAGCTCGACGAGGACTTTCGCGGGTGGCTTTTCTACCTCTGCATCGACCTTCCTAGTGCTGAGAACCTGAATGAAAGCATCTCCAAGCCTCTCGAACTCAAAGACGAGGGCATCCTCCTCCCATCTGTAGCCGCGGTAAGAAACGCCCCCCATTTTAAAGGTGACTTCCAGAACGATTTTCATCAACATTCCTCCATATCTTTCTTCGAAGTACCTTCTCGCAGGGGGTTAAAAAGGTTGGCAGAAGAAAGATGAAATCTCAAACCTTCTTCAGCTTCACTACTTGCTTCGCGAACTCCTCAAGAACTTCTTTCCTCATACCCTCGAAGAACTTTATAGAACCCGCGTAGCTGTGGCCGCCGCCCTCGACGCCCGCGCTCGGCAGGGCCTCCTGGAGCTTAGGGATTATCTCGTTGAGGTCGAAGTTATAAGCTGCCATTCCGTCCGCTGCCCTAACCACCGCGAAGTCGGGTCCGTAGGCGAGGGTAAGTATCGGAGCGTCCTCGCCGTACTTCTCCTTAAAGTGGTCGTGGATTAATCCCGAGAGCTTGCCCGGGGATGGATAGCTAAACTTCGGAGCAAAGAGCTCTATGTCTATCGTGTTGAACCTTATGCCGTTCGGCAGGACGACGCTCTTGACGTGCGGCAGGGAAGCCCTCAGAGCCTTCTCCTGCTTCTCCTTGACCTCTGGATAGACCGCGTTGATGAGCTCGCGGTGCCTCTGCAGGTTGCCAGTGAGGAGGAGTATCTCGTCGATTATGCCATGTCCGTCCATGAACTTCCAGAAGTAGGCCTCGTGGTCGATAACTTCGGCTATCTTCTTCAGATCCTCCTCGTCGAGGCCTTTAGCTTTCTTCGCTATCTCAAGGTACTGGTAGAACTCCGGAGCCTTGCTCCTGTCGCCGGTTCCGGCTATTGCCGGGAGGTGCTTTATCTTGTTCTCAACTTCGGGGTTGATGAACCTCGCAACCTCGGTAGCGAGCATTCCAGCGGTTAGCTCGTAGTAGCCGCGCTTGACGTGGTGCGGATTGACGTGAACGTCGACGTAATCGTCCACCTTGGCCTTGTCCTCGCTCACCCACTCCCTTGGATCGTGGTGGTCTATGACCACTATCGGGACGCCGTAAGCCCTTATGCGCTTATAGGCAGGGATGTCCTCGCTGGTTCCGCCGTTGTCCACTATCACCACCAGCGGAAGCGGGTCGCCGAACTTTTCGTGATCCTCGACCATGAAGATTATGTCCTTGAGGACATCCTCAAGCTCGTAGAAGGGTGCCCTGCTCGGCCTCCTCTTGAAGAGCTTCCACCGTGCTCCAGGATCCGGCGAAACCTTCTCGATGAGCGGGACTATGGCGTATTCCAACGCGAGGCCGGAGGTGTAGCCGTCCGTGTCTGCGTGGTGCCTGAGGAGTATCGGCCTGCCTTCAAGGATAGCGCGCCTTATCATGAATGCCGCCTTCATTATCTTCGGCTTGAGCTTCTCAAGAACCTCGCTCTCCACCAAGAAGCCAACGTCCTCGGGCTGTGCCCTCCTGTCGAGTTCGGCCTCTATCTGCTGCTTCACTCTCGCCGCATCCGGGCCCCAGAGCCTCGCCATGTCGCTCGCTTCGATCTGGATCTCCCCCGCGTGGAAGGCCACCTTACCGATTACCTCCACGATGTCGCCGACGTTGATGTTCGGATAGGCCCTAACCCCCGGGGCCTCAAAGGCGGCAACCCATGTTATCCCGGTTCCGTCGGTTATGGTGAAAACAGTCGGCCCACCGGTGACCTGTATCTGTGTAACCCTTCCCTGGAGCCGGACGGTTTCACCCGCCATGTCCTTGGTGAGCTCCCCTATCGGGGTAACGGGTATCTCCTTCCTCACGACGACGGTCTTGTAGTTTCTGAGGGCGGATTCAACGAGGTCGACCTCGCGCTTGTCGGGTCTGACGTCGAGAACCTGAACGAGTATCTCCTCTCCGGGCTTGTACTCCCTGCCGCCGAGAAGGTCTTTCCGCTTGATGAGGCCCGTGACATGTGGGTTGAGCTTTACAAACACTCCAAAGCGCTCGACGCGGTCTATGGTCCCTCTGTAAACGTTGCCAACCTCAACATCTTCATAATCGCACGTTTTGTCGAGAATGTAAACCACCTTGTACTTCCTGAGGCAGTCAGGACAGACCCACGTCGTCTCCATGCCGGGCTCCCAGGGCCCCTTGATTTTCCCGCAGATGTCGCAGGCCAGAACCCTGCCAGTCCCGCCGCATGTGGGGCAGGTGTCGTAGACCGGAACCGTCCCCTTACCGTGGCATTCAGGACAGGGAACCTCGTCAACTTCATCTTCAACGCCGAGGTAATCCAGGTTTCTGTAACCTTTCAGCTTGTCCCCGATCTTGAAGTCAGCTGGAACGTAGCCCCACCCATTGCACACCGGGCATTCCTTCTCGCCGACCTTGACTTTTCCAGTACCGTGGCACTCGGGACACTCTTTTACTACCATCTCTCTCACCCGCGGTAGGTTCACACCTCTGTTTAAAAACGTTAGTCGGGCTTCCCCTCCAGCTCGGGGTGTCGTCTTTACGGTTGATACAAAGTCACGAACGGAAATTACGTTCGTAGTTCGAACCTACACATGGTTCTACACAAAGAACTTAAAAGATCCCAAGGGGCGAAGGTTATTGTGGTAGAACCTCCAAGGAACTCACGTAAATTGTGGATATTATCCAGGAGGGGATGTTCGTGAAATTCAGACAGAAGCTCTACACTGCACTTCTCGGCACCGTCCTGCTGATAATCTTGATAATGGCAATTGCCCAATTCAGGACCGTCAACACGATGGGGCACGAGATAGAGAGGGAGGTTAGTCCAACCCTGACAGACCACGCCAAGCAGTTGGCCCTGCTCGAAAGTGAGAAGTATGCTTTAGCGATAGACGAGAAGTTGAGACCCCTCAGCCTTCTGGGAAATGCCTACGCCGACTCCGTCGGATCGCTCTACGTTAATGAGGAGTTCAACCCCATGTATTCTCAGGGGAGCGTTTTCAAGAGCACTGTGATCTCAAAGATGAAGGAGCTAAAGGAGTCCGATGAGGCCATAATAAACGCCTACTACCTCGACAGTCTTGGAAGGGTCTTCATATATCCCCCCGCTGAGCTCCCAGATGGGTACAACGCCACGAACTCTCCACTCTACAAGGATGCCATCTCAAACGGCGCCACGTGGGTGGGCCCGTACAGGGATGAAGTAACCGGAAAAGTGGTCATTACCTACGTCACGCCCGTTGAATATAAGGGGAAAATAAAGGGGGTTCTCGGTATAGACGTTGATTTTTCAAGCATCTCGGAGGAGATGCTGAAGACCAGAGTTGGAAAAACCGGCTATCTCTTCGCCGTTGCCCCCAACGGATCCGTTGTTCTCCATCCCGACGAAAACCTCGTTGGAAAGCTCAACGTGTTTGAAGACGAAAGGTACTCCTCCCTTGAGAACTCCCTCAGATCCTCAGACAGCGGCGTTTTTGAAATGAACCTAAATGGCAAAGACATGGTGGTCTCCTTCTCCAAGACCAAGACCCTGGGCTGGGCCGTCGTTGCCGTGGCCCCAAAGAACGAGCTTATAAGCGGACTCGTTAACGCCCTGGAGGGAGCCAAGAAAGATGCCTCGAAGAACACTTTCTACGGGACGGCAATGGCCACGGCCCTCGCGGTGGGCCTTGTTCTCCTCAGCGTAAGGTACCTCAAGCGCGCCCTTCGCCCGCTGGAGAAGCTCACCGCGGCCGCGGGCTACATAGCCGAGGGCAAGCTGGAGAAGGCGCGGGAGGAAGTCAGGGCAATAGACTACCCCCACCGCGACGATGAGATCGGGAAGCTCATCACGGCCTTCGAGGAGATATCTCGCGAGGTTATAGGAACGCTCAACGGAGTTATATCCAAGCTGGAGGCCATAGCGGCGGGAAGGCTGGACTATTCGATAAATGAAGAAGCTAAGGGTGATCTCCAGAGCATTATAAACGCCCTCAGAGAAACCTCTTCAAAGATGAAGGCCCTGATCGGCAACATTAAAGAGGTTGGCATGGAGCTTGACCGCAGGGCGGACAGGCTGGCCAGTATAGCTGGAAACGTCACCGAGTCAAGCAATCAGGTGAGTGAGGCCATCGGACAGGTCAGCGTTGAAGCACAGAGACAGCAGGAAAGCATAAACGAGATAACCGAGGGCATGAGAGTCGTTTCGGACACCACAATGAACACTCTCAGGACTATGGAGGAGTTCGAGGAGGCAATAAGGGAAGTCGTTAAGACCGCCACGGAAGGCAAAGTTCGGGGGGATGAGGCAATATCCAAAGTGGAAGGCATAGAGCGCTCTATGAAGTTTATCGAGGAGGCCGTCAACGCGGTAAGCGAGATGAGCAAGCGCATAGGGGAGATAACCCAGGCCATAGGCACCATATCCGAGCAGACCAACTTGCTCGCTTTGAACGCGGCTATTGAAGCGGCTAGAGCTGGAGACGCCGGCAGGGGCTTTGCCGTCGTCGCTCAGGAAATACGCTCCCTGGCAGAGGAGAGCAAAGAGGCCGCGGAGAAGATCGGAGAGATAATCAACGAAATGAACAAAAAGGTTGAGAGGGCAGTACAGGAAACCATGAAGGGAGCCGAAACCGTCTCCGACTCAACGGAAACCCTCAACGAGAGCCTGAGCTACCTCGGACACATAGCGGAGATGATAAGGGAAGTCGGTGAAAGGGTTGCGGAGGTAAGGGAGCAGACCCTCAGCACCCACAGGGAAGTTGAGAGAGCCCTGAAGGCCCTCGAAGAGCTCGCGGCCAGTGCGGAGGAGACGACAGCAAGCGCCGAGGAGGTCAACTCCGCAATGCAGGAGCAGAGGGCAGAGATAGAGCTCTTAAACGCTGAGGCCGTCGAACTCAGGAAAATAGCCAGCGAGCTCCGCGAGAGCGTGGACCAGTTCAGGCTTTGAGTTTTCTGCCTCCCCCTTCTTTCCAGCGATTCTATGGGGGCTCAAGGTTTATAACGTCCCCATCCGATCAGATACCGCGATGATGAGTGAATCCAATACTGAAGGGATGATGAGCCCCGAACCTGAGCGCGGGATTCAGGAGAAGGATGAGAGGGTTGAGAAGCTACTTGAAGAGCTGGTGGACGAAGTGGAATCGCTTAAATCGGGCATGACAAGGGAGAAGATTCCAGATAAGCTGGGATGGGACGACGTAACCCAAGAGCTGATAGGCGCCGTCACCTTTGCCCTGCCGTTCCTCTTCACGGGAGAGCTGTGGGACGTGGCGAAGGACATCTCGATAGAGCGCTCGCTGACGATATTCATAATGACGCTGGGAATAGCGTACCTCTTTTTAACTAAGTCCCGAATAGGTAACATACGAAAGGAGGAGCTCTTCCACATCCCCAAAAGGCTCTTTACAGTCGCGGGGATTTCCTACACTGCCTCTGCTCTCCTGATTTACCTCTACGGGATAAACTCAGTCGCGCACTTCAACACGGTCCAGTACTTAAACGCGACTGTGTTAATCAGCACATTCGCCGTTATAGGCGCTATAACAGTCGATATGGTGAAGTGAATGAAGGTAGTAACCGGAGGAAAGTACGAGAACCTGGACGAAGCCCACTCCGCGTTTCTCTTCCCTGAGTACGGAAAGAACAGAGAGGAACTGCTGGAGTTTGTAAGGGCACTAAAGGGCGATGAAACCATCGTCACCGCCAGCCTTGAGCTCATCGACCTCTTGGCGGGAAAGTTTCGGAAGGGGGAGGAGAACGTTCTCATCTACTCTGATACAGGGAAAGCGCTGACGCTGAAGGAAGTCTATGAGCTGAGGAAATACCTCGACTTCGACGTCAGGGGCGGCTTTTCTGGAGAGGAATCAAGGGTCAGCGTGCTCTTCGTGGAAGGGAAGACCGACGCCAAATTTTTCAAAGCCGTCTTCAAGAAGCTCTTCGAGCTCAAGGAGAGCAGAGAAGTCCCTCAAAACCTGATGTTCATCGAGCGTGTATTCGAGAGGGACAACTTCGACCTCCTCAAGAGGGCATCGGACGAAACCTACGTTGCTGTGATACCCAGTGAGGGCAACTCCGGGGTTATCAGGAACCTTGGAAACTTCATCCGTGCCATGGAAGTCTTCAACTTCTCGGTTAACAGGATAGGAGCCGCCGTGGATATAGACGAGGACAGGGAATCAGCGCTCCAGGCGATAGAGGGGAAGCTGGCCCAGGTTGGGGCCGAGAAAGGAAGAGCAGGATACAAGGTGGGGATGACGGAGGTCGTCCCGCTCGTCATCGGCCTGCCCTTCGAGGATGAGCTTATAGAATGGAAGAAGCCCACAGTAGAGGACTTGATGCTCCACCTCATAGAACGGGAGGGACTGCTTGGCAGGATAAAACCTGCCCTCAGTGTCCTCAACGAGAGTCTCGGAAGGAAGCTCACCCCGAAGGAGGTCATGTATCTAGCGCTCTCAGCCTACGGCCACTGGGGAAATCTCGAAGGATTTTACGAGCTCTTCGTGATGCGCTCCCGCTTCAGGAATCTGAAGGCGATTTTAAGGGAAGCCGGTCTCATGGATGGGCTTGAGAGGCTGGCCTTCTGGGAGAGGAAAGCAGGAACTTCCAGAGCGGGACGACGCTGATTCTCATGCCGTCTTTCTCTATCATCTCCTCTTCATCCCACGTCACGATGGTGAGACGTCTGCATCCTACAGCCTTTCCGGCACTGATCAGGGCGCTTACTTCCCTCTCAAGACTCTCAGAGAGCGAAAACGTAACCTGTATGAGTTCAACTGGTCTCCCTTCTTTTGCCAAAAGGAAATCCACTTTCCTCTCCCCGGAACCGCCGTAGTAGTAGAGCTCCCATTCGGGTTCCCAGTAGTGCTTTCTCCGCAGGAGCTCCAAGAAAACTGCGTTCTCCATGTCCCTGGCGACGTCCTTTTTGGAGAAGATTGAAAGTCCCGTGTCCACCAGGTAGACCTTTTTAGGAGCTCGCTGAACTTCCTTTTCAGAGGGGCTATACTTAGGCAGGAAGAAGAAAAAGAAAGAATCCGCAAGGGCCTTTAGATACTCCAAAACAGTGGTCTTTGAGGTTCCAAACTCTGACCTCAGGTACCGGTGTATTGAACTGTAGGAGGAGTACTTTGAATAACTTGAAAGAACCACTTTTATGATGGCATCAATGAGTCCAAAGTTCCTTATCCCGTGTCTTTCCACGATGTCCTTGGTTATCATCACAGATAGATACTCCTCGAGGATCCGGACTTTATCATCGAAGAGCACCACCTCGGGGAATCCCCCAAACTTGAGGTACTCCTCAAGGAGTTTCTTGAGCCTATGCACTTTCCGTCCGTAAAGGTCCCTTTGTTCCACCTTTTCTCCCTTAAACTCAAGGAACTCCCTGAATGAAAGTGGCAGGAGGGTGTAAGAAATGCCTCGCCCCCTGAGCTGCGTCGCGACTTCCCTTGAGAGGAGCTTCGAAGATGAACCCGTTAAGACAACTTTGAACCCCTCGTCCAGGAGATACCTTACTCCAAGCTCCCAGTTCGGGACGTTCTGGACCTCGTCTAGGAAGAAAAAGACCTCCTTGCCGATGTTCTCTGGATACAGGTCAAAATATGCATCAACTACCGCCGGGAAATCCTTCGGAACGATCCCAAACAGGAGCGGGTTCTCAAAGTTTAAGTAGACATGCCTCTCCCTCTCCCCCCCAATGAGCGAATAGAGCAGGTATGTCTTTCCGGAGCGCCTCGGTCCGATCACCACCGTGGCCTTTCCGGGGTAGACACGCGGCTTCAGCTCCCTCTTGAAAATTCTCGGAAGTTCCCTCTCGTGGAACAGCCGAATGTATCTCTTTATCTCCTCAGCATTCATGGTACATTATACTGTACCAATCCTTATAAGCATTTGGTACATCATATAGTTCCAAAAATTCCCTCCCCATTCCCAACTGACACGAGGCATCGAAGTGCCCCAAAGATAAAGGAAAGCAGAGTTCAGAGCTCGCCCTTCTCCTTCAGCATTGCGAGATAGCTCGTAAAGGCCCCTGCTGAGATAGTGTCACCGAGGCCGACGGTTGAGACGGGGTTTTCCACGAGCCGGGTTGGGATTATGACGACCTTGTACTCCTTGGTTCTCAACCTTCTCTTTGCCTCCTCAAAGCGGAGCTTGACGTATTCGCCGCGCTCGTTGTAAGGGACGTTGAGGCCGACTTTGAAGTCCTCCGGTGAGGTTACCTCCCCGAGGGAGGCCCTAGCCGCCGCCAGGGTTGTGGCCAGTTCGAGGCTTTGCCTGAGCTCTTCCTCGCTCAGTGGGTTGTCGGAATGGGCGATGTACATGATGTAGTAGATCGTGTGGATCTGGAGAAGCTCGAGGTTCATCTCGTCTATGAGTATCTTTCCACCGAGAACCGTGTCCTCGATGCGGTTGTAGGTGAATATCCTGTCGGCGAGTTTGGAGTAGCCTAGGGCATTGAGGACGTAGGCTATCTCTGCCTCGTCCATCCCAACGCTGTCGACGAGCGGGAAGAGATTGTAGATCACCTTCTTTCTCAGCTCGCGGTTCTGGATGGAGGCAAACTCAAGGTGAACCTTCAGGTCCTTCTCCCGCTTGAGGAGGAGGATGTCCTTCTTGGCCTCGCGGAGGTAGTGGTTCGCGTCCTTGCCATCGGAGTAGCGGAGCTTTATCCCTTGATAGCCCGATAGGATTGCTCCGTCGCTCATCAGTCCGATCTCTGGGAGAAACGGCTTCAGCTCAGGTTCAGTGTAGATCCTTATGCTCTCAAAGCGAGCGGAAACTATGAACCTGCCCGAGAAGGGGACGGTTATTCTTTCCTCCCCCAGCTTGAAGGTCGTTCCAGCGCGGAACTCAAAAATCCTGTTGACCTTTATCGGGTCGTTCTCGCGGTAGGCCTCGTGGGGATGCTTGAGAACGAGTTTTCCATCCTCGACGAGGGGATAGAAGAGGTTTCTCTTTGGAACGAACATCATAGCCTGCTTTCTCGCCAGATGAGGGGTGTAGACGATAACCTTCCTGAAGTCGAGGTTGGCGAGGAGGTTCGCTATTATCCCAGCCTGACCGCCCATCCTCTCAACATCGTAGGTGAAGTGAGAATCGAACCAGGAGTGGAGCTCCTCATTAACGAGAGGAACTGCCATCGGCTTCCCTGTCTTGAGGGCGTGAACAAGCCTGGCCACGAAATCAAGGGGCTCGTTTATCTGCCTTGGGTACTCTTCAATCCTCCGCCTTACAGCTTCCGCACCGAACTCGTCTATGAGCCTCTGGACGATCTCACCGTTGAGATAAACGATCGCATCAACGTTCGTGTTGTACGCTGTGAACACCGAAAGCTCCCTGGCCTTCTCAAGGATCCCCGTGACCATATGTATCACCCTCAGTGACTAACAGTCTGAGGATCTTAAAAGGGTTTCGGGGCCTTTATTATCCTGTTATATCAAGTTTTCAGAAATTTTAAATATGAGAAAGTATATACAGTATTCGAAAACATTCGAGGTGCTAGAACAATGAGGAGAATAAAAGAAACACTCGGCCTTGTTCTGTCCCTCCTGATACTGGTGGTAGGGACAGGGACTTTCATTGGCCAGAATATAGCCTCCGGCGCACCTGCTCCTGAGCCAGTGATAACCGGAATGGACATTCAGCCTGTGGCCTGCTGGGGATACGTCAGGATTGGGGTAAGCCTGAACAACTATGGAGGAACAACTGCAGTAGGGACGCTAAAGATATACGTGGATGGAATAGAAAAATACAGCGGTGGATTCGAGGTGCATCCATACACCCCCACTGTGGAGGAAGTTTCCCTGAGAGTGTTCTCCGGCCAGCATTCGTTTAAAGCTGAGATAGTCTATCCCGGAGGCATTAGTTCAAAAACCCAAACCGCCACTTTAGAGCTGGACGCTGACTGCGATGGTATCATGGATCTCGAAGACATGGATCCCTTTGGAGACGCTCGGATCATGGTTTACGTTCTACGCGCAAAGGCGATCGATGCAGTTCCCGATCCAATCCTGCATTCTGATCCTGACATGAGCGTCGATATAACCGCGAGGTCAGGGGATTGGGATTCATCAAAAACGCTGAACTTCAAAAGCGACACCAAAGACACCGAGTCTTATACTGGCAAAATCGTGCCAGGAATTGACATCCTAGGCAACTTGCAAAACTATGCAGTAGGAGAAGCTGTATTCGACGTTCCGGATAGTGCCGAGATCGTGGATATAACGTTCCAGCTCCGTGATAGGGACGACGACCCAGACGATCCCATTGATATATCCCCCGGCCCAGGAAACGCAGCTACGATACACTACAATCTCAGAACGGGAACCTGGAGCGGCGATGATTATCCAGGCGATGAGAAACAGTACTACGGCTACGGTCACCTCAGCGGATGCGGCGACGGCTCATGTGGTATTTCGGCACATGACCCGGGCAAAGACGTGAAAGTGTACTCCAAGTATGAGAACATTCTAAAGAAAAACGGGATCAACGGGAAAGTCATCAGCGCTGTCTCCCCTGAGGGAGTGAAGGAGGTAAGAGGCCCCTCCAAGAGGGGATGGGTACAGGTCTCCAGGCCTAGGAGTGTGGAACTGGTGACCGTTGAACTGCCCAATGGGAAGCTCAAGAACTTCACCCTGGTGAACACGCACGGTGCGAGGGTGAGCCGGCTCCTCAGCGCAATGTCTCCCGGTTCGCCCCAGGGGGACGTTGTCCTCTCCCTTGGAGGGAAGAAGACCAAGATCAAAGGGCAGGTCGTCACGTACTCCTCGGATGGAGCCCCAGACGGGGAGATCTGGTTCGTGGTAACTGTTCTGGGTTCCGGCGGCGAGGGCGATGGGATCCCCTACTGGCGCGAGGTCGAGCTGAACGAGGAGCTCGAAGCGGCGGGGCTTCCCTGGAGGTTCGATCCCACCGACGGGTACTACCTCAACGACGATTCCCTGCGCGATGAAAGCAACGATAACGACTCCTACGGAGACTACGACGGCGATGGGGTTCCAAACATCGTCGAGCTGATGATTGGAAAAGACCCGGCGAAGAGGGACATTCTAGGGATTAGTCTCAAGGTTTCTACAGAGTGGCCCCTGAGCGAGGGGGACAAGAAAAATCTGATTTACAGCATCAGGAAGGCGAGCGATTTTGTTTACGACTACACCGACGGGTACGCGATGATAACCAGCGTGCAGATATGGGACAACAAGAGGCACTGGAATGATGCAGACGTGAGGGTGCACGAGACTGGAGTTCTCCCACAGACTGAAGGGGAATTTCTCTATCAGGGATGGCCAAGGGCAGACCCTGGAGGATACTGGAGGGGAGGTCATATTATGATGTCCAAAAAGTTTGAGCGGTATACGCCGCCTACCGGCACTGCCAGTATTGGGGACGTGCGCTGGGGCAGAACGCTCGCCCACGAGCTCGGCCACTACGTATTCTGGCTTGGAGACGAGTACATGGATTGGCGGGGGAACTCTTACTATTGGAATTATATAACGTGCGATGATTTTGCATGCTATTTCGATAGGGATGTGTACTACGCTGCTCCTGACTCGGTTATGAAGCACGAATGGTCCTGGAGCGAGCTGAGCACTCCCAAGGATTACGAGGAATTCCACCAATTCCTGACAGACAAGTACGGTGACTGGAAGCCATACACTACGTACCAGTGGGCAGGTGATATGGATCCCCAAACTCAACAGATAATCGAACAATGGACTCGCTCTGCATGGGAAACCTTATACACAATTCTCACGGGATCAAATGAGCCCCCATGGCTATCAAAACTGGATTACATGAAGGAAAGACCGCTACTCAATATTAATCTCAGAATTGACGAAAACTTCACACCCAAAACGGGGCCATATACCGGAGTCGGTTACTTTATGGAGGTGACCTGGGGATGAGGAAAGGCCTAGTAATCCTCAGCGTTCTTTTACTCTTTTTCTTGCTTTTCAGTTATTTCTACCTCCCCTCAGAGCGTATGAACGACCTTTATCAAAAGATTCCAGAACAAGTCAGGCAAAATTCTCAACTTCTTGCCGCTTATTATTCCTCTCAAACTGGTTTAAACGGGTTCAGAGAGTACCAGTTCGCTTTGTACGATCCAGAAAACAAGACCATCAGCGTTTACACTTTCAAGACGTATAAATTCTTGAAGATCTGGCCGAGGATGAAGAAAAACAAAATCACTTGCAAGACTCCTTTTAACTATTCCCTCTTATCAACAAGTCCAGAAAAGTTGAAGGATTTCAAAAACTGCGATAACTGCAGAGAGTTCCTCTATAACGGCAAGATTTACAGGGATGAGGAGATCGAGAACATTTACCCGTCAATTGAAGAAGTAATCAAGGGCAAGGAAAATGCCACTTACGTGAAGCTCTCCCTCCTCAAAGACTCGGAAATAAGCACGGGAGCAATGGAGCTGTCATCTTCAACTGGGGACATAATTTTTTACACGGATTACATTTGGCATGGGAGGGGATTGCTCTACTTGCCGAGCCCCATGTTAAATTTCACAAGGGGTGTTGTTATAGAGTTCTTGCCCGTGGACAACGAGACCATCAAGCGAGTGATTCACTATCCTGGGAACATCACACTCTCAGACGAGTTCAAAATTACGGAGTACTACCGTGTTAATATCACGCAGAACTTGACTTGGACTTTAAAGGAAGTTCTAATAAGACAAATTCTCCAAAAGCTCGACTCTAAACAGCTTCAAAAGGTCATCGAGGAAGACTCAAGGGTTAGATTTGAAATATCAAAAGAACCATTATGGGGGGAGACACCGAGACTTGAAGCTTGGATAATATGGATAGACAGAAAGAACAGAATTTATGGAGGGTTGAAAGTTTATCCCACCGAACTAACCCGCGAAAGAAGATTTAAGTCCCTCCTCGGTTACCGCTGTAGCTAACAGGGTGATCTGGGGATGAGGAAACTTATCTCTTTCCTCTTCATTTTGTTCCTGGCCGTTTGGAGCCTTAAGGCATACCAGGTTCACCAGACCCTCACAAATCCGGAGAAAATGCTCCAGCTTTCAAAGGAAAACGGAAATGAAGCCCTCATCGGATCCTACGTGAAAAAAGGAACACTCGGACCAAAATGGGAACTGGTGTTATACAACCCTCAAACCCAAGAAGTCGCGATAGTTTCCCTGAGCGAGAAAATTAGCATAATACCCAGGCTCACGAAGAAGCTCAAGGTTTATACTACCCAATACGATTACTCACTCCTCACCATTGACCCAAAATTGATCAAGAGGTGGAATGGGGATACTCCAGCGCTTCTCTTCAATGGAAAATGGCACTACAAGCCAAATACCAATCAGACTGCTGTCTTCCAAAGCATATCGGGGACTAATGCCACAATAATTGGCCTATTCTACTCGAAAGACGACTTCTGGATGGGATTCGATAAAATTAGAGTCTGTAATTCAGATTTTGGATATCCTTCAGCAGGACCTGGAAGTATTTTAGTCCCACCAGACGTTACTGGGACTGGTTCACCGACTGTCTCCGCAGTGATTACGAGAAAGAACAACAACTCAGAGACACTCCTAACCTTCTTTGACGGGACAGTTTTGAACCTGAGCACGAGAACAGCCCCTGAATGTAGCCTTTTCCTCTTTGGGGGCAGACTTGGGATGGCAATCTGCAGCAAAGAAGGCAAGAAGAACTTGGAAGGGAGCATGCAGAGGTTTTCAAACTGTACATCTGAAGTTGAAGATTCAGAAGGAATTCGTAAAGCGTGGGAGCAAAACATGGAATGGGATAGATCGGGAAGAATGGCCCTTTTCATTGGCAGGCCTGTGGATGGAGCCTCTAGAAAATGCAGTAATGAGGCAATATGGATCGCTGTAACCCTCAAATGCAATGGGTGTTGTGGCGATGAAAGATCAGGAAAACTCGGATAGGGTTATTTAGAGGTGATCTGGGGATGAGGAAAGGTATAGCAGCCTTCAGCTTCCTTTTACTTTTCCTCTTACTTTTCAGTTATTTCTACCTCCCTTCAAAGAGCATGAGTGATCTCTACCAGAAGATTCCGGAGCAAGTTAGGAGAAACTCGCAACTTGTTGCCGCTTATTATTCCTCTCAAACCGGTTTTAGTGGATTCAGAGAGTACCAGTTCGCTTTGTACGATCCGGAAGCGCGGAAAATTAGGGTCTACACTTTCAAAATAGTAAAGCTTCTCAAATTTATTCCAGCTATGAGGGATGACGTAGTAGGTTGTGAGGCTTCTTTCAACTACTCAATCCTTGCAACTACTCCAGAAGAACTCAAAAACTTCAAAAATTGCAACAATTGCAGGGAATTCCTCTATAAAGGTAAGATTTACAGGGATGGGGAGATCGAGAGCATTTACCCGTCAATTAATGAAGTCATCAAAGGCAAGGAGAACACTACTTACGTAAACCTTGTACTCACCAAGGACGAAGAAATCTCAACGGGCAAAATAGTAGAATGGGTAGGAGATAAAGGAATACTACGAGGCCCCTTGGGTTATGGGGGTTTGCTTCACTTGCCTTCTTCTATGGGTGCTCCGTGGAGGGGTGTAATACTGGAGTTCATCGCTGGAGAGAACGGTACGATTAGGGTGGTCGCTCATTATCCGGGCAATGTTACACTCTCAACAACGGCGAAAGTCAAAGCTCCAAGTAATAAAACGTGGACGCTGGAGGAAGTTTCCTTGAAGGATATTGTTCAAAAATTGAAGTCGGAGGAACTCGTGAGTAATATTGAAGGCTCCATCCGCTTTGAGTTCTCGATCACGAGAGAGGATGGAAGAATTGAAGCGTGGACAACCTGGGTGAATCCCAGGAAAGGCGTTGAGGGGATTTGGAGAATATACCCCCAAGGAAAAATCAAGCGCGCAGGGTTCAGGAAATTCGGCGGGTACGTGTGCACTTGGTATGGGAGCGACATACGGGAGAAACTACCCTAACTGGAGGGGGACTCAAAAATGAAGAAACTCTCCCTCGGAATACTCTTTGTCCTCCTCTTTTCCTTCTTCGCGTATAACGCTTACACCTATCACGAGCTCTCAACGGCAGAAGGAGCCTACAAGCTCGCTGGAATACCAAAAGAGGAGGGCTTAATAGCAGTCTATCACGAGAACAATCTCTGGCAGTTCGCGACATATAACGAGAAGACTAACATGCTCAAGCTTTACACTGTTAGCCAGTCAACCCCCTTCTGGTTGAAGAGCAGGAGAGTTGAAAGCTCGAAAACCCTTGTGAATTACTCTTCAGTAATACTGGACTTGGAAGTTTTGAAGGATTACACGCCCCACGAGAGGGCATTACTCTTCAAGACCATCGGATGGAAGTACGATGATGAGATTGATGGCTCGTACTGGTGGAATCTCAGTGAAGTCATTAAGCCGAATGAAACGTTTTACCAGATTTACGCGCTCGGAACAAGTAAAGAGATGTGGATAAGGTCAAAAGAAGTCCTTAGGAGGGACAGTAGATTCGCTGGGGATACCGTGGGGTATGGGAGTATTGGAGTGAACGGCGTACTCGTCTTCCCCTCCTACAAGGACACAAAACTCCTGTGGGTAAAGGAAAAGCCTGGGAATCAGAATAGTTCTGAGGTACTCGCATACTATCCTGGAGTAATCCTTAGGGGTTTGGCGAAAGGAGGAATTGCTTTTACATACCGGGACGTCGACCAGAAAATGGCCAAAGAAATAATCAAAAAACTTGAGACAAAGAATCCTAAGTATGTTCAGCTAATCTTCTACGAGACTCTAAAGCGGGTTCCTGGGTACTACGCCTTTGGAAGATCACTAAACGGCGGATATTGCCAAGTAGAGGCCAAAAGTACCAACCCCACCAACATTACAGACTTAGGGTGCATTTCAAATATTGAACTCAGATGAGGTGACCTTGGATGAAGAGAGCTTTAACAGTCCTCAGCTTCCTTTTACTTTTCCTCCTGCTTTTCAGTTATTTCTACCTCCCTTCAAAGAGCATGAGTGATCTCTACCAGAAGATTCCGGAGCAAGTTAGGAGAAACTCGCAACTTGTTGCCGCTTACTATCACTCCCAAACTGGTTTTAACGGGTTCAGAGAGTACCAGTTCGCTCTTTACAATCCAGAAAACAAGACCCTCAGCGTTTACACTTTCAAGACTTACAAACTCCTGAAAATCTGGCCAAGAATGAAGAAAAGCAAGATAACTTGCAAGACTCCCCTCGATTATTCCATCCTCGCAACGAGCCCAGAAAAGTTGAAGGACTTCAAGGACTGCGATAACTGCAGAGAATTCCTCTACAAGGGTAAGGTTTACAGGGATGAGGAGATTGAGAGCATTTACCCGTCTCTTGAGCAGATAGTTGGAAGCAACAGGAGTACAAGGTACGTTAAGCTCTCCCTTGTCAAATCCTCGGAACTCTCAACTGGAGCAATGGTGCTTGCATCAGGTGACAAAATGTTCTCCACAGACTACGTATGGCACGCTCACGGGCTTCTCTACCTGCCCAGTTCAATGAAGAATCTCACAAGGGGAATCATAGTTGAGTTCCTGCCCCTGAACAACGAGACGGTGAAGCGCATAATCCACTATCCAGAGAACGTCATCTTGAACGATACAATCCGCTTGTCAGAGTATTACAGGATTCCAGTTTCAGATAATACCACATGGACGCTCAAAAGAGAAGTTCTTGCCAATCTCACTCAGGTTTTGAACTCTCAAAAAGTCAGGAAAACGATCGGCACTCCCACTAGGTTCAGGTTCGAGATTTCCAAATGGGGTACCGAGCGGTTAGAAGCGTGGGTTACTTGGACTGACGTGGGAAAGGGAATTTACAGTGAATGGAGAGTATATCCGGCAGGTAAGGTTTACTGGAGAAACTCTAAATTCATAAGGGAGTACCGGTGCGGATGAGGAACGGCAAGACCCGCACTACCATAAAGAAGTGTGCAACCTCAGAGAATGGTATGCTCCAGAGGTGCAGATTGACACATATCAGCGTCGGCTACTTCATGGAGGTGGTCTGGGGATGAGGAAAACACTCCTCGCACTTTCTCTCGTCTTTTTCCTTTTACTGGCATCTTCATTAGTATTATGGGAACGACATGAAGCTACCACTTGCTTCAATACGCCTTCATGTGTTCTAAATAATGCGGGAATTAATGAGGGGATAATTCTCATGCAACATCACGAGAACGAGTGGAGGATAGCAACATATCAGAATGGAACCCTAACACTTCACGTCCTCAAGCTGAAGGGGAACATAATCCCAAAAGTGGAGCATCACGAAAAAAGCGTTAAAACGTACGCTGACTATTCGCCCCTCTCATTTGAAGCAAAAAGAGTTGGGAACCTCAAGAGTGTTAAAGAGGAACTATTAGTAAAGTCCAACGACACAATAAGAATTTTTGAAGGAGCTCTAAAATCTATCCCCTGTCGGGAATTCATAACCCTCTGTCCAGAGTGCAAGGCTGCCCTGGGGGATGGCTGGGAGCTCGTAAGGCTGGGGCACACTAACGTCACTGGAGGATATCTCGTATTTCCATCGAAAGGCAAGTGTGCATCATCATTCGTATTGAAAATTCTGCCGCACAACGGTACTCATGACCTTATTGAGATAGAGTATCCAATCGGCACTGTCTACGGCTATGCTCCAAGGCTCAACTTGCCTCAGATTGAGCGCACAAACCTTCCAACCAATGTTTCCCAGTACTTTGACTCAGCTTGGGGGATCCTCGTGATGAACGGGGAAGTCGTCCTTAACCCCGATCCTTGGAACATTGTTGATGAACTGGGAGAATGCAGAATGGTTTCCCAAATCACAATTTACAGCAATGGAAGCGTGAAAAGACATGACTATGGAAAACCGTGCTGGAGAAGATAGAATCTCATTTTGAGTGGGAGGTAACGCCATGAGGTCTAAGAAGTTCGAGGAGTACACGCCTCCCACAGGTACTACCAGTATTGGGGACGTGCGCTGGGGCAGAACGCTCGCCCACGAACTCGGGCACTACGTATTCTGGCTTGGGGACGAGTACGAGGACTGGAATCAAAGGTCTTATTACTGGCACGAGCCATACTTTGACGTCTACCAATATGCCGCCCTAATCAATCCCCTCGCCGCGATTCTAGTAGCACCGCATCCAGTTTACGATGCCGCCCCGCCTTCAGTCATGAAGCACGAATGGTCCTGGAGCGAGCTGAGCACGCCAAAAGATTACGAAGAATTCCACCAATACTTAACAAATGAATACGGTGACTGGAAGCCATACACTACGAATCAATGGGGAGATCCCTCTGTGGATATATATGACGAAAAGAACGACAAACAGATTTGGCACTGTTCCGCTTGGGAAACCTTATACACAATTCTTACGGGCTCAAATGAGCCACCTTGGCTATCAAAACTGGATTACATGAAGGGAAGACCGTTACTCAATATTAATCTCAGGATTGACGAAAACTTCACACCCAAGACAGGGCCGTATACCGGAGTCGGCTACTTCATGGAGGTGATCTGGGGATGAGGAAAGGCGTAGCAGCCCTTAGCTTCCTTTTATTTTTCCTCCTACTTTTCAGTTATTTCTACCTCCCTTCAAAGAGCATAAGCGATCTCTACCAGGAGATTCCAGAACAAGTCCGGCAAAATTCCCAGCTTGTTGCCGCTTACTACTACTCCCAAACAGGTTTTAACGGGTTCAGAGAGTATCAGTTCGCTTTTTACAATCCAGAAAGCAAGACCCTCAGTATTTACACTTTCGAGACTTACAAATTCTTGAAGATCTGGCCAAGAATGAAGAAAAGCAAGATAACTTGCAAGACTCCCTTTAACTACTCACTCCTAGCAACGAGCCCAGAAAAGCTGAAAGACTTCACAAACTGCGACAACTGCAGACAACTCCTCTATAAAGATAAGATTTACAGGAACGAGGAGATTGAAAACCTTCAGCCAAGATTAGATGAACTTCTGAGACCTGACTTAAATTACTGGAAGGTTACTGGAATAAAAAGCCAGGAAATTTCCATTGGGGCAGTTAGCATGTATTCGGGCGATACTATTCGAGACATAGGCTTTGAAGGATACCCCGGAGCACTTATCCTGCCCAGCCAGGGAAAAGACGTTGAGAAAGCCACATGGATAACCATTTATTTGGACGATAGACCCAGAGTGGCCATACATTATCCCGAGAATGTAACGCTCCATTCCATTTATCAACAAGATGTCAATAGCAGTACACTATGGACGGCTGAAAACCCCAAGCTTCAGGATATTATAAGGGGGATCAAAGAGTTTGGAGAGTACTCAGAGAAAGCGTGGAGGTTCAAAGTTTCTATATGGGATCCTGACACAGCGTGGATTGAATGGATAATCCCGGAAGAACGCACCTACGCTTACTTGAAAATTGGAAAAGACCCCATTCCTCTCAGGAGAATACACTTCAGGAGGGTTTACATAACTCACTGTTCAATCAACTGAGAAGAGGAGAGTCAGAAAACCTCTAGAATCAAAACAACAACCAGAAAAAGGGGGATAACCTAAGATGAAGAGAAAGCTCTTCGCTGCTTTTATTCTTTTCCTTCTTTTCATCGGGTACTTAGCTTATCTTAACTCTCTTCCTCCGGCAGTTAGGGCTTACAAAATGGCGAGGATTGCAGAGAACGAGCAACTCATTGCCGTGTATCATGATACGAGCTTCTGGCAGTTCGCTACATACAATCCAGAAACTAGGAAGCTGAAAGTTTACGCCATCTACTCAGAGAACCCAATTTTGCCATGGGGGAACGATGTTAAAAGCGTTGAAACACCCCTGAACTACTCGCCCCTCGCACTCGATTTAAAACTCCTCGAAAAAGCCCCAGAAGAGACCCCAGCACTCCTCTTCAACGGAAAATGGTACACAAGAGAAAACCCACTAAAATTCCCAAGAGCGGAGGATGTGAACAGGGAATTTTGGGATAAACCATTGAGGAGCCTTACTGCCTGCTGGGCTGGGAGAGAATTATGGGTCGGGGGAATAAGGCTCGTAGGGGGAGATGCAGTTCACGGTTCAGTTGGCTCTGGGAAAGTACTGGCAATTCCAAGTTTGGAGGAAAACCCAGGGAAAAAATTTGTATGGTATGCCGAAGTCGCTGTCAACAACGAGATCTCCACGTATGAGGCCCTTTATCCCGGCAATATCAGGATTACAGGGCGCGGGAAGGCAACTGACTTAAGACCTTTCCGCTTTACAGACAAAACCGTGAGCACTGGGCTTGGTGCTCTTAAATACCTTGAGGGAACACAAACAGCCTTTATTAGTTTGATGTACTATGCAAACCCTGACGGTTCGGGGGCTCATGCCGGCTTTATAGCCCTCACCAGATACTGGAAGGGCATATCCATGAAAGAGCAGCTCCCACCTGCATACTCCACGATGGAGGGCACGGACATCCCAGCAAACATAACCGAGTAAAAGGGCATGTGGTAAGGGTGATATGGGGATGAGGAAAGGTGTAGTAGCCCTTAGCTTCCTTTTATTTTTCCTCCTGCTTTTCAGTTATTTCTACCTCCCCTCAGAGCGTATGAACGACCTTTACCAGGAGATTCCAGCTCAAGTTAGGGAAAACTCTCAATTAATAGCGGCTTACTATTACTCTCAAACTGGTTTTAATGGCTTTAGAGAGTACCAGTTCGCTTTGTATGCCCCAGATAGCAAGGCCCTCAGCATTTACACTTTCAAGACGTACAAATTCTTGAAGATCTGGCCGAGAATGAAGAAAAGTAAGATAACCTGCAAGACTCCCTTTAACTACTCACTCCTAGCAACGAGCCCAGAAAAGTTGAATGACGTCAAAAACTGCAATAACTGCAGAGAACTCCTCTACAAGGACAAGATTTACAGGGATGAGGAGATTGAGAGCATTTACCCGTCGATTGAAGAAGTAATCAAGGGCAAGGAAAATGTCACTTACACTCAAATCGCCATTCTCAAAGATTCAGAGATTACTACTGGAACAATTGTAGATGTCTATGGGGACAAAATGTTCCCCACAGACGATGCTTATTATGGTAAAGGGTTGCTTTACCTACCGAGCCCCATGTTAAATTTCACAAGGGGTGTTGTCGTGGAGTTCCTGCCCGCGGACAATGGGACTATTAAAAGAATGATTCACTATCCTGGGAACATCACGCTCTCAGACACACTGGCTGGGCACTGTTCAAAAAACACCACGTGGGATTTAAAAGAAGTCTCGATAAGGCAGATCCTTCAGAAACTCAACTCACCCCAACTTCAGAAAGCTATTGGAAGAAACTCTAGAGCAAGATTTCGCATTTTCAAAGACGCTGGAACAGTGTACGCGTGGATAAGATGGATAGACAAGAACGATAATATTCACGCCGAGCTGAGAATATACCCTCCAGGAAGAATAGACAGAAGAAAGTTTGATTACATAAACGGCTATCACTGTAATTAGGGAGAAGGTGATACAGTGATAAAGCATTCCCTAGCTATCTTAATAATTTTCATTCTCTTTTCTTTTTTCGCGTACAACGCTTACACTTATCACGAGCTCTCAACAGCAGAAGGAGCATACAAGCTCGCTGGAATTCCAAAGGAGGAGGGTTTGATAGTGGTTTATCACGAGGATAATCTCTGGCAGTTTGCAACTTACAATTTGTGAAATCCAAGAGAGGCTTGAAACACGTATTGAAACCAAAGGGAGAATGAAAAATCCTTAATACTCCACGAACAGCCTGCCCAGCTCCGGAATCTTCTCCATAACGTCCATTTCCCTGAGGGCGAGCCAGAGTGAGGCCTGATTGCTAGTAACGACCGGAACACCAAGGTCTTCCTCAAGGGCCTCGATTATTTCAAAGGTTCTCCAATTGGTGCAGCTGATGAATATAGCATCCGCCTCGTCCATGAAGCTTGCCTTCGCGAGGCGATAGGCCTCGTATGGCTCCAGCCGACCTATCTTCAGGTTGTCCTCTATGCCGAGCCCCCTGATGTCCAGAACTTCGAACTCGTTGGCCTCGAGGAACTCCTTCTCCCGCTGGTTGATCTCGTCGGTGTAGGGGGTTACCACGAGTATCGACTGTGCATCGAGGATTTTTAGCGCCTCTATCACCGCCGTGCTCGTGCTTATAACGGGTATTTTGACTTCATCCTCTATCTTTGCCTCGATCTCTTTCTCATAGTCCTTTCCGCCGATGAATGAACCGCTCGTGCAGCCGTAGAGTATGAGCTCAACGCCTGCATCGCGCAGGAGCTTCGCGCTCTCAACGGCCAGTGAGCCCATCTTAACGAGCTCCTCCTCCGTAACGTTCCTCAGGGGCATCCGCGATGTGTGAAGGGAAACCCCCTCGGGGAGGTAACCGTGAAGCTCCATCTCCATCGTTGTGTTTGAGGAGGGAACTATAAGGCCGAGCCTTCCGCGCCATCCGTACATATCTTCCACCTTAAAGAGGTCTGAGAAAAGGGCTATTAAACCTTTGGTTCCGGAAACTTTGATAAGCCTAAAAGTTCATTTTCCCCGGTGTGGGAAGATGGAGCTTGATGAAGCCATCATGAGGCGTGCATCAGTGAGGTATTTCTTGGAGGAACCGGTGAGCGACGATGAGATAACGGCACTCGTAGAAGCCGCTATACGTGCGCCGACTGCAAGCGGCCTTGAAAACTGGCTGTTCGTCGTCTTCAAGAGCGCTGAAGCCAGGAAAAAGATCTACGACCTCATCGGGGAGGGCATGGTCGAATACTACCGCGCAGTGAACCTTCCGGAGGATAAGATCAAGAAGCTCAAGAGGGGAATCTATGAGGAAGGAATGTACAGGGCACCGGTCTACATCGCCGTCTTTATAGACAGGAGGGTTCGCTTCCTCAAAGGGAAGGAGTTCGACGAGGTTGAGTTCATCTGGAGCGTGGAGAGCGCGGCGATGGCAATCCAGAACCTCATGCTCAAGGCCGTTGAGCTGGGCCTTGGAACAGTCTACATAGGCGTTACCAACTTCAGGGGAATCGAGAAGAAGGTTAGAGAGCTCGCCGGCCTCGATGAAAACTACTACCTCGTCGGGGTTATCCCCGTTGGCAGGCCCAAAGAGGAGGTGAAGCCGCGGAAGAGGCGGAGGAGTTTTAAAGAAGTCGTGGTGATGCTCTGAGCGCGTGTTGCTGGGAGCATGAAAATCCTAAAATTTTCTTGAACCATCAGCCCACAAGCATCGCTTCAGGCCCGATATCCCTCCATCTCCACTGCCTCTTATCGCGTGATGGGGCCCCGGTTCGGGCTGATGTGAAGAGGGCCGAACGCTTCCCGCCCTTCCGATGTTAAGCGCCGACTCTTATTACCTCCACCCATGCAGAGTGGTAGGCGGATCCGTCTCCGTATCCCTCAACGGTCTCGTCAGCCGTCAGGAAGTTCGCATTCCAGCCGAGGAGCTTGACCCAAAAGGCCTTGTAGAGGATCACCACACCTCTGGGAACGTCCTCAGTGAGCTTCACGGTGGTCCTTACCCTTCCGTTATCGTTGAAGACCTCAACTTCGTCGCCCTCCCTTATCCCCCTCTCTCCGGCGTCGAGTGGGTTCATGTAGAGGTTTGGATCGATCATTCCGTATGTGTTGTGGTACTGGCTCGTTATCGTCATCCTGTACGTTGGCGTTAGAAGCTTCAGCGGATACTTCCCCTTTCTCTTCCGATACTCCGGGAAGGGTGAAAGACCCCTTGATATCGCCCTCTGGGAACAGAACTCTATCTTTCCGCTTGGGGTGCTCCACTTCCTCGGCTTCTCAGGAACTTTGACGAAGCCCCTTCTCCTCAGCTCCTTCCAGCTCAGGCCGTTGATTTCCAGTATTTTCCGTACAACCTCCTCATCGGTCTCGTAGAGGTGGGGGCTCTCGATGCCGAGGGCCTTCGCGAGAAGCCTCGTGACCTCGCTGTTGCTCTTCCCGTAGAGCTTTGCAACCGGCTCGTTCAGAGCCACGTAGCGGTGGTAGTAGCTGTCGGCTATGTCGAGCCTCTCGAAGAAGGTGTTCGCCGGCAAAACTACGTCTGAGTAGAGCGCCGTATCCGTAAGGAAGATGTCGTGGGTGACTACGAAAACGTCGCTCTCTTTAAGGGCCCTCCTGAGTCGATTCTGGTTGGGCAGACTGGCCAGCGGGTTGGAGTTGTAAACGTAGAGGAACTTTATCTCACCATTCTCGATGTATTCGGCGAGCTTCATCTGGGGGATTCTCCTGGCGGGTCTGGTTCTCAGGAACGCCCCCTCCGCGTAGGACTTATCGATAGTCTTCATGTCGTAGATGAAGCCGAAGCGGTGGCCAACGAGCGCTGGAAGGATCGCTATTGCCCTAACGGCCTCTCCCCCTGAGAGGGAGCGCTGAAAGCCATAGCCGATGTGGATTATGCCCCTCTTCTCTGCAAATCCAAAGGCAAAATCCTCGATCTCTTCCCCCGAGAGGCCGGTTTCTTTAATTACATAATCAAGCGATAGTGGTTTTACATAATTCTTGAATTCTTCAAAACCATAGACGTTTTCCCTCACGAATTCCCCATCGTAGAGCTCGTTTTCTATCATCAGTTTTGCGACGGCCAATGCGAAGAGGACGTCTGTTTCCGGTCTTATCTGGAAGAAGCGGTGGGAGCGCTTTGCCGTCTCGGTTTTCACAACATCAACCGTCCAGATCTCAAGGCTGTGCTTTTTGGCGAGCATGAAGCCGTGGAGGTTCGTCCAGAAGGGGTTGAGGCCCCAGTAGACGATCAGCTTTTGGTTCTTAATCTCTTCCGGATCGAGACCAACGGCGGTTCCATAGACGTCCCTTAGCGCCTCCTGCCCGGCCCTGTCACATATCCCGTGGTCAAGCATAGCTGTGTTTAAGTAATGGAAGAGCCTCAGAGGGAAGGCGTAGTTAACAGCACCCCTATCACCTGCGTACTGGTAGACCAGAACGCTCTCGCTCCCGTGACTCTCTATCGTTTCCTTAAGCTTGTCAGCCACGAGAGCTATTGCCTCATCCCAGCCCACCTCTTCGAACTCACCGCTTCCCCTCTCCCCTGTACGTATCAGAGGGGCCCTTAACCGCTCAGTTGACTGGAACCACCTGGGGAGAAGCGCCCCCTTCGGGCAGAGGAAGCCCCCGGTTATAGGGTGCTCTGGATTACCCTTAACTGCCAGCTTGCCATCCCTGAACTCGCTTATTATTGAGCAGGTGTCGTAGCAGTCCCGCATGCAGACCGAGAACAAGATATCACCCCCAGATCCCGAGGCTGGGGGGAAGGGTTATGCCCATGCTCATGAAGCCCCCCAGGAGCAGGGCCGGAAACACACGCCCCCTCTCTATGCCCAGGATGTAAGCTGCCAGGGCGCCGGTCCATATTCCCGTCCCGGGCAGGGGGATTGCGACGAAAACCAGGAGACCCCAGAAACCCCACTTCTCGATGTACGGATGGGCCTTCTTCCTTACTCTCCCCACGTAGTAGAGGTACAGGCGGGCGAGCTTCCTCAGAGGGGTTCCCTCTAGCCAAGTCATCATCCCGTCTATGTACGGAAGAAAGAGCGGCAGGAGCAGAGATAGAAGAAGAACACCGATGCTTGAAGCGGTTATCGTCTCCCAGAGCGGATATCCTCTTCCGATCCCGTAGACTACGGCGTACCTGCCTTCGAGAGTTGGAAAAAGTGATATCGCAAGGATTTCAAGAAAACCCCTCACCCAGAACCCCCCTAGATCAGTCCTTCGTTGTAGAGGGCATGATAGGCTTTAAGAAGCGCCTGCTGAACCTTCTTCGGCCCGAAAGTTCTGACCGCCTTCCCAAGCCCTTCGTTGTAAATCCGCCTGAGGATGAAGTCAGTTTCGCGGTTGAGGTTGAGCTTGCCCTGGTTTTCAAGGTAGAGGCGCGCTATCTCCACCGGCTCGCGGTAGTTGAGGCCCTTCAGCCACTTGAGCGGAATTCCATCATCGAAGCGCTTGACGACCTCGAAGCCGATGATCGTAACCTCGTCGTCCCCGTAGAGCTCCCCGTAGATTTTGTTCAGTGCCCTCAACAGTTCTTTAACGTCGGAGAAGCCGTCCAGCCTGGCATCCTCGTTGGTGAGCTCTTTAACTTTCTTCTTCTCCACCTTGGTTATCCTTACCTTGGCAATGACTGTGTCGCTTGGAGTTATAACAAGGTAAACCTCCTTCCCAGGTTTTGCCTCGTAGTCCCCGTAGCGTATCGTCGTTACCTTATTCCCGCTCAGGATCCTCGACTTGTAGGCGGAGTCAATCAGCATGAACTTCCTTATCTGAACGCTCTTCCCTCTCCTCACTCTCGATCCCCCTTATTATCTCAACGACGTCCTCCAGGGATCTTATCACAAAGTCGGCGTATTCGAGGTACTCCAGCTCCCTGCTAGCATACTTGCCGTATTTAAACCACACCGTTCTCATGCCGATCTGCTTTGCCCCGTAGATGTCGGAGTACAGCCTGTCCCCGACCATCAGGGCTTCTTCAGGACTTACCCCGAAGCGTCCCACCGCTTTCTCAAAGATCTTCCTGTGGGGCTTCTTCACGCCGACGAAGTCGGAGATGAGGACTTCGTCGAAGTAGTCCTCTATTTCAGTTCGCAGTATCTTCTCCCACTGCTTTATCGGATCGCCGTCGGTGATGACCCCGAGCCTGAGTCCCATCTCCTTAAGGCGGAGCAGGGTTCTCTTTGCCCCTTTGACCGTCTTTAAGTGGGCCATCTTCGTGTTGTGGTAGTTTATGACCCCCGCGGCTACCCACTTCGGATTGTATGGGAGATCGAGCCTCCTCAGCAGGTAGTCGAAGTGGTGCGAGAAGTTGCTCCCGTACTCGTTTATCAGCTCAAGGAGCTCATGATAGGCTATTCCAAAGTCAACGGGCATTCCCGCTCGAATCATACCCTCAATAGCGTTTTTTCTCGCCATCTCGGCCAGTTTTGTAGTGTCTATGAGGGTGTCATCCAGGTCGAAGAGAACGACCTTTATCATCGCTTCCACCGCCCGAGTTTGGTTGGGATGGTATTTAATGATGATGGTGGGCAAGGTTTATAAAACCGCGGCTCAACCATCTCCGAGGCGAGACCGGTGGAGCGAGAGATAACAGAGGAGAAGCTCCAGAAGTATTTTAGAATAACGGAGGAGGCCCTAAAAACCCTTGAGGTGGCAGTCCACGAGAAGAGCCTCCTTATGAAGGTCGCGGAGGATTTTTTGACCATGGCCAGGAGCTATTTTGAGGACGCGAGGTACTACTACGAGAGGGGGGATTACGTTACCGCTTTCGCCGCTCTAAACTACGCCCACGGCTTTATCGACGCAGGTGTAAGACTCGGGGTTTTCAGAGGGGAGGACGACAGGCTGTTCGCCTTTGGCTGAGGTGAGAAGGATGGGAGACTACGTGGTTGTGCTTGAGGCCCCTATAATAGTCCGGGACGTTGAGACGAGCGAGGATGCCATAAACGTGGCAGTGAGCAAGGTGGCCAAGGCGCTGAACAAGGAGAACCTCGACTTCGTGAGGGTTGAGATAGGCTACTCCCAGTGCCCCGTCTGCGGGGCCCACTTCGAGAGCGCCTTTGTAATAGGCTCCGTGGGTCTGGTTGGGATGTACCTCACTCTCAAGGTCTTCAACGCTCAGAGCATCGAGCACGCGGAGAGAATAGCCAAAGCCGTGGTTGGGAAGGCCCTCAAAAAGGTTCCGCTGAAGGTCTACGAGATAAGGGAGATCGAGGGGGAAGAGGAAGGAAACGGGGTGGAGTTAGAATAGCTTTTCTTCGGGATTTTCCTCCCGCTCCCCTTCGCTTTTCTCGGCGGATAAGTAGACCTCCAATCCTCCCAGGCTATACACTATGAGCCCAACGGTCGACATAGCCGCAGACAGGAGAAGCGTGGTGGCTCCGAAATAGTGATAGTACTGGAGCTTTGAGAGCTCAGCAAACACCAGCCCAACTATGCCAAGGACGATGTAACCTCCGGGGTTGTTCCTCACGACGTTCCAGATTCTATCGAGCACGTACACCTTCCGGATGAAGTAGTAGGCAGGGACCACTAGGAGAAGGGCAGGCATGCCGATTATCACTTCGATGATCCTGGCTAAGGGGCCAAAGATAATCAGCGGTATGGAAACAATGAGAAGCAACACCAACACAACGAGAAACGTTAAGACCTCTGAAGCGATGAGAGCCGGAAATGCCCTGAGAGAGGATCTAATGATCTCCCCGATGGAGACCTCTTTTTTCTGGGATATAGATACCGCGGCATCGATGAGTGCGTAGTAGGAGAACAGAACCGACAGCAGTATCCATATCGAAGCTACAATGGTCTTTGGAAGATCCCTCTTCACCCGGTCTACCACCCGACGGTACTCCTGATACGTGCTCTGATAGACTGAAAGTCCACAGCACTCCGTTATCCTCTCATCTGGGTGGTAGTACTCATCATCGCATTTCAGGGTGAGGTTCCGAGTGTTCGGGATAATATCCAGTGTCCTGTGGCATGCTATCGCGTCATCCTCCTTCACCATCCTGTCCATGAGCTCGTGCATCTTGCTGTAATCCCTCGTGAAGTCAATGAGGAGCGGAAACGGAAGAATCGATGTCAAGAGGACTGCTATAAAGATCAAGCTCAGAAACTTTTTATCGCGGATAGTCCTCCCAATGTCAATACGAGGAGTTTCCATAATACCCCCACCGAGTTGTGTTGTACAAGGTGTATTTAATGGTTTCCAGCGGCGGACAAAAACTTTTAAACACTCCCCAATCAACCACAGACATAACCGTTGGAGGTTTTGCCATGGCGAAGTTCATATTTGTCACGGGTGGTGTCGTTAGTGGCCTTGGAAAAGGTATCACCAGCGCTTCTCTCGGCATGCTCATGAAGGCCCGCGGCTTCAGGACGACCAACATCAAGATAGATCCCTACCTGAACTACGACGCCGGAACGATGAACCCCTACCAGCACGGTGAAGTTTTCGTTCTCGATGATGGCGGGGAGGTTGACCTCGACCTGGGCAACTACGAGCGCTTTCTCGACACCAGCCTGACATTTGACCACAACATAACCACGGGCAAGATCTATTCCGCGGTCATAGAGCGGGAGAGGAGAGGCGATTATCTGGGGGCCACAGTTCAGGTCATTCCACACATAACCGACGAGATAAAATCCCGCATAAGGGAGATAGCGAGGGATCACGACGTAGTCATTGTTGAAATCGGCGGAACTGTCGGCGACATAGAGAGCATGCCCTTCCTCGAGGCGGCAAGGCAGATGCAGCTCGAAGAGGGAAGAGAGAACGTGGCATTCGTACACGTAACCTACGTACCCAAGCTCCGAGTTGTCGGCGAGCAGAAGACAAAGCCGACCCAGCACAGCGTCAAAGAACTCCGCTCCCTTGGAATCCAGCCGGATGCCATAGTGGCCCGCTCGGAAGAGCCCCTTGAGGAGTCCGCGAGGAGGAAGATAAGCCTCTTCACCAACGTTCCTGAGGAAGCAGTCATAAGCGCCTACGACGTGGAGGACACCTACGAAGTCCCGCTGATGCTTGAAAAGGAGGGCCTCCCCCGTTACCTCACCAAGAGGCTGGGCCTTCCGGAGAGGGAGCCGGAGCTGAAAGCCTGGCGCGAGATGGTTGGGAAGTACAAGTCCCTCACCGATACCGTTGAGATAGCCATAGTTGGCAAGTACACAAAGCTCTCGGACTCCTACCTGAGCATCAAGGAAGCCCTGAAGCACTCTAGCGTGGCAAACGGCGTAAAGGTGAAAATAAGGTGGGTCGAGGCCGAGGACGTGGAGAAGCACGGCGTTGGTCTCCTAGAAGGGGTGGACGGAATAATCGTCCCCGGCGGTTTCGGTGCCAGGGGTACGGAGGGCAAGATGATGGCCATACGGTACGCCAGGGAGAACGACATCCCGTTCCTCGGGATCTGCTTCGGCTTCCAGCTCACCGTTGTGGAGTTCGCGAGAAACGTCCTCGGACTTGAAGGGGCGCACTCGACCGAGATAGACCCCCAGACGCCTTACCCCGTCGTTGATTTAATGCCCGAGCAGCGCGAGCTTGACAGGCTTGGGGGGACGATGAGGCTCGGCGCATATCCGGTGAAGGTTTTCCCGGAGACCCTGGCCTACAGCCTCTATGGAAGGGAGCTCATCTACGAGCGCCACAGACACCGCTGGGAAGTTAACCCCGAGTTCGTGGAGGATTTTGAAAAGGCGGGCCTCGTTTTCAGCGGCATAGCTGGCGACGACGAAAGGAGGATGGAGATCCTTGAGCTTCCCGATCACAGATACTTCATAGCGACCCAGTTCCACCCCGAGTTCAAGTCGAGGCCGATGAACCCGGCGCCCGTCTTCAGGGGGCTCGTTGGGGCGGCAAAGAAAAAGAGGTACGGGGAGTGATTTTTCTTTCTACCTACCTCTCGGATATTTTCTTTCCGTAACGGAGCCTGTATGTGACGTTTCCTACCTTCACAAGTTCCGGGTCGTGGGTTGCTGCTATGATGATACGGTCCTCTTTTAGGCGTTGTATCAAGGACAGGAGGCGTTCTGTCGACTCCCCGTCGAGATACGCTGTGGGCTCATCCATTATCAGAACCTCCGGGTTCTTTGAAAGTGCCATGACTATCGCTATTCTTCGCTTCTCACCTCCGCTGACCTGGTGTGCCTTCTTGTTCAAAAGCTGTCTCACTCCAAGTTCATCTGCGAGATTGAGGGCCAGTTTTTTGTGTTCAGCATTGAGCTTTCCGGCGGCATTGAGGGCTAGTTCTATGTTCTCCCAAAGAGTTAATGAGGGGACAAAGATAGGTTCTTGGAAACTTATGCCTATCCTCTTTCTCAGATTCCTCAGATCCTCTTTGCTTAGAGAGTACGGGTTAGTATTGCCGTACCAAACCGTTCCAGACGTTGGGGGAAGGAGAGTCCCGATGGCTTTTAGGAGGGTCGTTTTTCCCGAACCGCTTGGTCCAAAGACAACGGTGAGCGCGCCCCTCGGGAAAGTACCGGTGAATTCTTTGAGTGCGGGCAGCCCCTGCCGTTACGCTGCCTGTACACTACCGTCAGGTTCTCAACTGATATTGATTGGAAACCATTCAAAATTCACACCCCCGCTTAATCCTTGCCCCAAACACCGCGCTGTAAATTAGGATTCCTGCTGTGAAACCAATCATTGGAAGCGTTAGATACCACAGGAGTTTTGCATCCGGGAGAAAGCCCATGGAGTACACTTCGTAGGCATCTCTGAAAATGGTGAATGGCAGGAAGAGCGGTGGGAGTAGAAGGAGTAGTGGAAGGAATAGCTCTTTAATATCCCCACCGTTTATCTCTGTTAGGCAGTGTACAACAGCAGCCCTCTCTGCGTCCCTGGCTCCGACTACAGCGGAAGTTAAAATCATAAGGATTGCTGAGAGCAGCATGGGGAGTGTACCGCTTATTTTTGAATACTCTTGAATGATAGTTCCACTGGTCGTTCTAACCGAGGCAAACTCGCCGATTACGTCTTTATATTCGGAGGCTGTTAAGTTGACAGCCTTGATCGTATCCATATCCCCATAGAACAGGATGTACTGCGGGTACAATCTTTGGGATTCATCCCCCTTGCCAAATACAGAGCACTCCACAAATGTGTCTGCAAAGCCAACGTCACTGGGAAGGTCGACTACTTTATATGGTATCGAAAATGTACGGACCATGCCGTTTTCCGTTGAAAGCCCAAAGGCGAGAAGACCTTTCTCCTTTTTGAAGCCTTGGAACTTCAAGTTCAGCTGATCCTCCGTTGTTATGAGTTTTCCTCTGTTTGACGAGAGCAGGGAATAGAGCTTTCCTGCCAAGGAACTCCTTCGTGCCGAATTTCTTAAAAACTCCAAAAAATCCTCCTTGTAGCAGGGCAGGTTTCCCCGCCCCTCAATAAACTGTTCACTGTCCACTCTGACAACACTTCCAGCGTTCCATATTGTTGTATAGGGTGTTTCTCTCGCCTCTAGGACCGCCGTTACAGCGTCATAGGCTTCATTTGTTTGGTTGAATCTGCTTGGAGTGTATTTGAATCCCACGATGCCTGTAGCACCTACGGTCATGTCAATTCCACTCACTATTGAGGTGAGGGGTGTGGACAGTATGAAGCCGGTATAAAGAAAAAGCAGTACTAGGGGAAGGACGCTGGGCACTATTGTCCGTGTAATTCCCCTCTGCCCTATGCTCCCTTTGATTTCAATCAGCAGGGGAAGTATTGACACCCCTCCAATCCCCATTAGAGCAAGGGGCCCGTATCTGAAGAGAGATATCCACAGCGATTCCCGTTTGTTAATGTCAAATAGGGGGAGTCCCAGAGTGAGGACGTTAGTTGCCTTGATCCTCAGCGCCATGTTGAAGTAGGAGGCTATTCCGAGGACACCCAACAGGGAGATGAAGACAAGTATCTCCCTCCACTGAGTTATTTCCTTGCCTGTTAGGAACACCCTCAGAGAAAAGAGAACCAGCACAATAAAAGCGGTTGCCAATCCCATCGCTCTATCCAGCAATAGGAATGATGTCCCTGCTCCCAGCAGAACTATGCCCGCTGTTAAGACATCGACTACGAAGTCACTCCCTCCATTTACCCCCATGACCTCCCTCATTTTCAGCTCGTTTGCCTGTTCCTGCTTGAACAGGATCAATATCGCGGGAGTGACTGGGAGGAGCAAGATTAGGTACTCCAGGATATGGCTCACAGGCGTTTTTTGACTTTCCGTTGCCTTTACCCATTCGGGGGTGATGACGTACAGAGACGGACTTACGTTATGTTCTCTGAATTTGGGAAGGATGAGGTCGTAAAATGCGTTAACATCAACTTTTCCAGGGAGAATAACGAAAATCCACTCCCCAGCGCCGACATTCTTGAGGTTCTGATCGGTTTCAGTGTAGTTCAAAAACCTGCTCAAGAGTTTTCCCGAGGAGATGCACCACTCTTCATATTGCGAATAGTCAAGGAGGGATGAGAGAACGCGGGCTTTTTCACTGGAAGTGTTTAAGGGGAGTGCACACTCTATCGTAATGTTGTAGAGTGGATTCCTTGTGTATCCCTTTTTCGTGGTTATCCACGGTGAATATGGGATGGTGCCTTTTGTGATTCTTTTGTTTGGTGAAGTGTAGCAGTCGGCTTCTCCAATTGGGCCGTCGAGGGGAACCAGAAGGACATGCCTCCCGTCGACGAATGCTGGATAGTAGATCTCGGGTTTGAGCCCCGCTTCCTCGACTATTCTCTCAACGTCGCCAAGTCGGAGTTCGTCAGTTCTATTTCCCAGGTAGACTTCAACAAAGTTTGGGTTGAAAATTAAGCGGTCGTTTGATCTCAGGTATTCTATTTTCCCGCTGCTGAGACCCCTCTCAAGCTCCATTACCAGGTATGTATTGGAGAAGCCTTCGTGACTGGGGTTTCCAGCGATCTCTAGCGTGGCCACGATCACTGCAGGAAAAACAGAAACAAGGAGCACCAGGATGGCAAAGAATGAAAACGACTTTAAGTAGTGCCTTAAAAACACCTTTAGCTTCATCGTATCTCCCCGCTCAGTTTATCTCGAAACTGTAGTTTCTCAAAGGTAATATGGATGGTGTTTATATCGCCCTTCAGTCGGACTAGTTCCTACTTTTATTCATTATTGTTATTTTGCAACTTACTTACATTAAAATAGTTTATAAAATTTTCTCCGAGATAATAATTCCAAACAGAGGATATCCCTCATCCCCAAGTCACGTTTCTGTTGAAGAGGAAGCGGACGATAAAGGATGCACCTATGCCAACGAGGTTAGCTAGGAGGTAGTTTATCCCCAAGTACACGAGGGGCGCGTATATGATCCACTGGACGATGGCCCCGGTTAATGCCGCAACGTGGAAGCTCAGGAGCCTTCTCCACAGGGAACGCTTTCTAAGGTCTCTGAAAGTCCAGAGGTCGTTCCAGAGGAAATTGTTTAGTATCGCAAGCTCGGTTGCCGGTACGTTGGCCACATACTTGTCCATCCCCAGCTCCGAGACGAAGAACCACAGAAATCCCTCGTTTACGAATATGCCGGACGTTCCGACGATGCTGAACTTTATCAGTCTGTCGAGTTCGCCCTCCCACTTCATAAGCCGGTAGACATGCTTGAGGTAGTTTATCATCGTCTTTCCGCTCAGCTTGCTCTCACCCGCTTTCCTCAATCCGAAGGTGAACGGGACCTCGACGACCCTTTTGTAGGTACCTTTGATCAGAATCTCCATGAGTATTTTGAAGCCTATTGGGTTCAGCTCCGCGTTCTCGACGACCTCTCGTTTAAGGGCAAAGAACCCACTTACCGGGTCCTTGACGCTCCTTATCTTGGGAAGTGCAATGCGCCCTATCATTATGGCGCCCTTTGAAATGAGCTTCCGATACCAGTACCAGTTCTTAACCCCTCCTCCGGGCACGTACCTGCTGGCTATTGCTATATCCGCTCCCTCTTCGATGGCCCCGACGAGTTCAGGTATTTTCTCAGGCGGATGCTGTAAGTCCGCGTCCATCACTACAAAAACATCCCCGGAGGCCTCTTTGAAGCCCCTGATAACGGCGGAAGAAAGGCCCTTCTCATTTATCCTTCGGATGACTTTGACTGGATAGCCCTTGGTCTTTCCCAGTGCTTCGGCGTATTCCCACGTCTTGTCAGGGGAGTCATCGTCGACCACCACGATTTCAAAATCGTAGCCCGCCCTCCCCAGTGAATCGGAGATCCTCTCGAAGAGCTCCTCCAGGTTGTCTCTCTCGTTGTACGTTGGTATTATCACGGACACCTTTATTTTATGCGTTTTTCCGTTCATTACATTCCCCCCGGGCCAGAAAATTAAAACCCGCAAACTTTATAAGCTTTGCAGGGGCCCTATTCCCGGGCATGGGGCCGTGGGGTAGCTTGGTCTATCCTGCGGGCTTTGGGAGCCCGTGACCCGGGTTCGAATCCCGGCGGCCCCACCATTCAGCCCTTTCTGACGAAAGCGCTGGCGGAAGAAAATGTGCTCTTTTAAAATACGAGTTCCAAAGGATTTATTCTCGAAAATCCAATTTGAGAGTGTTTGCTCCCAACAAGGCGTCCTTCAGACGCCAGAACAAAAAGCAAACCTCCTAAAATATTGATTTTAAAGTTAAATCCCTTGCTAATGCGTCACGAAAGAGTCACGCTTAGTGTTCTGCATTTCTGAGAGAAAGAGATTTTCCGATGAAACTTTGCTGGCAAAGTTTCAGCGCCGCTTTCACTGGCGTTTAAGCGTCCTTGACGAATGGCTGAAATAATTCTTAAGACAAAATCCACCGGGTAATAATGTTTTTAAAGCCCGATTATGACCTGGATTCAAATCTTGGAGACTCTACCAGTTTTCCGGGTGATACGATGAGGATTGCCCTCCGCGTGGCCTACGATGGGACCGCCTTCTACGGCTTTCAGAGACAGCCGGGGCTCAGAACGGTTGAAGGGGAGATAATTCGAGTTCTTCAAAAGCTGGGGATCATAGAGGATCCTCCGACCTCGAACTTCAAAGGTGCCTCAAGGACTGATAGAGGCGTTTCTGCCTTCTTCAACGTGGTTTCCTTCGATCCAGTACCGGAAAAAGCCTACCTTGCCAAACCGGAGGTGTTGAACTACCATCTGAAGGACGTCTGGGTTCTGGGGTGGACGGAGGTTCCCGACGATTTCCACCCTCGGTTTTGGGCAAAGTCGAAGACCTACCGCTACTACCTTGTGGACAGGGGTTTTGATCCCAATGCAATGCCGGAATGTGCCCGGCTCTTTGTGGGAACCCACGACTTCTCCGCCTTTGCAAAGCTCGAACCCGGAAAAGAGCCCATCCGTGAGATCACCTCGGTGGAGATCATCCCCCGAAGCGGATACTACATAGTTGAGGTTACAGGAAAATCCTTCCTCTGGGAGATGGTGAGGAGGATAGTGAACTCCATTTCCCTCTGCGGGCTCGGCCTCCTGACCCCAGAGGAAGTCTCGGGAATGCTCTCCGGAAGATTCGACCGAAAGATTCCCCCCGCTCCCCCTGAAAACCTCGTCCTCTGGAGAATCGACTACGAAGGGATCGAGTTTGAAGCAGATGAAAGGGGAGTAAGGGAATTCAAAAAAGCCGTCTTCTCGCGCTACGCTCACGCTCTAGCGCGCGCCGCCTTCCTGGGAGACTGGCTTATCTCCCTGTAAACTTTCTCGGCCTCGCTGTCGTAGTACTTCCCGTAGTACTGCTTAAGCGCCTTCTGCCTCTCTATGAAGTGAGTGAAGAGTAGCGGGTCGTCGTCTTCTACGTCCACTATAACAGCCTTCATACCTTTTTTGGGTCTCAAAGCTCTTCCTATGGTCTGGATCGTCATTATGTCGCTCTTCCCACCGCCGGCAAGGATTATAGCTGAGATTTCAGGTATGTCAACACCCTCCTTGAGCAGCGTCGAGATCAAAACGGGTATCTTTCCCTCCTTGAACTCCTCAAGTATTTCCCACCGATTGGGGCTCTGGGAGCTCAGGAATTCCGCCCTTATTCCCTTCTTCTCGAGCATCTCCTTGAGGATCTTGCCATGCTCAAGCCTCCTAACGTCTATTAGGACCCTATGTCCTTTCCTGGCTAGTTCCGCCGCCTTTTCCACGATGGCCCTGTTCCTGGGCTCGTTGTTCATCACCACGTCTTCGTAGAGCTCTTTGTACCTTTCGCTGAAAGAGGGCATCTCCGACTCGTAGTGGATTATCTCAAAGCGCGGTCTGGATAGAAACTTCTCCTTTATGAGGTCCTCCGCCCTGGCCTCGTAGATTATCGGCCCGACAACGGCCTCGATCTTTATCTCCTCCCCCCTAACCCGCCTCCAGGGGGTCGCCGAGAGGCCGAACCTGTAGACCTGGGGGAGGGAAAGGCCCAGCTTGTAGAACTTCTCCGCGGCAGAGGTTCTGTGACACTCATCGAAGATCACAACGCCGTACTTCCCCTGAAGCTTGTCTGCACCCCTGGAGAGAAGGGTCTGTATCATAGCTACGGTTACAGGGCCTTCCTTCCACTTGTTGTCGCCGATAATCCCCGCCTCGATGCCGAGGACTTCGTTCACCTTGTCCGCCCACTGGTAGAGAAGCTCCTTGGTGTGAACCACGATGAGGGCTGAGAGATTGAGCCGGTTTATTATTCCGAGGCCCACTATGGTCTTTCCGCTTCCCACCGGCAGGGCGAGGACTCCCATCTTCTCCCGCAAGGCTTTTTTGACTGCCCTCTCCTGGTACCTCCTGAGCTTATAGTTGGGGTTCCAGAGGGAGTCCAGCTCTTCGCCCATAACCCGGCGCTCGTCCTTTATCCTAACCCTATACCCTTTGGAGTTCAGAAACTTCTTCACTCTAGGAATAAGGCCGACTGGAAAACTATTGGTATAGGGGTCGTAGAGGCTCTCCGGCTTCTCCCATTTCCCATAGTCCTTCTTGTAGGTTAGAAGATCGTAGATCTTGAAGTAAACCTTCGGCTCGGCCTTTTCGACGTACACCCTTGTTGACCTATCCGGGATCCGCATGGTGACCATAGACATAGCCAGTCAAAGTGGAGGTAGATGAAAAGGGATTTATAGGTTTTTTGGAAACCTAAAGTGGTGATAAAATGCTGGAGGAGATACTGAACTCCCTTGGGGAAAGCGTCGTTAGGATATACGAGCCTGTGGAAAAGGAGCTGGAGATAACGAGGTACCTCCTCAAGTATCGCACGAGGCCCGTTCTCTTTGAGGACGTTGAGGGAGGAAGGGTCGCCGGAAACATCTGGAGCACCCGAGAGAGGATAGCGGAGTTCCTCGGTGTTAAGCGGGAGGATCTTCTCCACTTCATCGCCGATGCTATGGAAAGCCCTTCACCATACAAAACCGTTGAGAGTGCACCGTTCCTGGAGAATTCCACGAGAGACTTCTCGCTTAAAGAACTGCCGATTCCGAAGTACTATCCGAAGGACGGCGGACAGTACTTTACCTCCGCTATGGTTATAGCCAAGGACGATGATGGTTTCGTCAACATGTCATTTCACAGGATAATGGTGAGGGATGAAAAAACTGCCGCCATAAGGCTCGTCCCAAGGCATCTCTACGCCATGTGGAAGGAGAAAGCCGAGCTGGGGGAGGAGCTGGAAGTCAGGATAGTGGTGGGCAACCCGATACACCTTCTCCTAGCGGGGGCAGTTAGCACCGCCTACGGAATCAGCGAGCTTGAGATAGCGTCGAGGATGAGTGAGAAGGCCTTCGGAAGGCCGCTTGAGGTAGTTGACCTCGGGGGGATCCCGGTTCCTGTTGAGAGCGAGTTCGTATTCGAGGCTAAGATAACCCCCGAGCTCGTCGATGAGGGACCGTTCGTCGACATAACCGGAACCTACGACTACGTGAGAAAGCAACCACTGGTGGTCTTTGAGAGGATGTATCACGTGGACAACCCGATTTTCCATGCTCTCCTTCCGGGCGGCTACGAGCACTTCATGCTGATGGGCCTTCCGAAGGAGCCCCAGATATATGCCAGCGTTAAAAAAGTAGTGCCAAAGGTTCACGGCGTCCGCTTAACCGAGGGAGGGGCAATGTGGCTCCACGCGGTAGTTTCGATCACCAAACAGCACGACGGAGACGGCAAGAACGCGATCCTCGCCGCCTTCGTTGGACACCCCAGCTTAAAGCACGTCGTTGTCGTTGATGATGATATAAACATCTACGACGACAGGGAAGTTGAATGGGCCATAGCGACGCGCTTCCAGGCCGACAGGGATCTGGTTATCGTCCCCAACGCCAGGGGAAGCTCCTTAGACCCCTCGGCGACTAAAAGCCTCACGGCGAAGTGGGGCATCGACGCTACAAAACCGCTCGAGGGAAAAGAAGAGTTTGAGAGGGCAAAGGTTTAGCCCTCACTCCACCATTTTCAGGAAGATCTCCTCCAGGCTGGGGACCCTAACCATGAGCTGGAGAATCTTGGCTCCTTGACTCCAAACGATTTCGTTTATCTTCGGCCTGATATCTCCGGAAGCCTTTATCTTGTACTTGGTTGGGCTGACCTGTTCGATCTTCCAGTCGGTCATGTCGAATCTCACCGGTTTGTCAGTCTCAAGCAGGATCAGGTAGCCGGCCTTCTTTAGGAAGCTCTGTTTTATGCTGTCGATGCTGTCCTCAACGCGGAGTTTTCCCTTTACTATGACCCCAACGGTGTCGCAGACCTCCTCAACGTGGGCGAGGATGTGTGAGGAGAAGAACACGGTCTTGCCCTCTCTCTTCTGCTCCCTGATTATGTCCTTGAACTCCGCTATTCCCCTTGGATCGAGGCCCGTCATCGGCTCGTCAAGAATGAGGAGCTCGGGGTCGTTTATCAAGGCCTGGGCCAGGAGGACCCTCTGCCTCATTCCCTTTGAGAACTTGCCGATCTTCTTGTCCCTGACCTCCCAGAGGTTCAGCATCTCCAAGAGTTCCCTGGCCCTTCTTTCCCTCTCCGATTTCGGCATGCCGAACGACTCCCCAATTATGCTGAGGGTTTGCATAGGAGTCAGGAAGTCCCAGAGGGTAGCGTGCTCCGGCATGTAGCCGATGTTTTTCTTGACCTTCACCAAGGTACTCTCACGATAGCTTCCGTTTCTGAAGACCTCCTCACCGAGAAGTTTTATGGTTCCTCCCTGCGGACGGATGAGACCGAGGGTGCTCAGTATAGTTGTGCTCTTCCCGGCACCGTTGGGGCCAAGGAAGCCATAGATCTGACCCTTCTTAACGGTGAGGGTGAGGCCGTTGAGGGCCTGAACGTCGCGGTACTTCTTCACCAGGTTCTCTATCTCTATCATCCCCATCACCTCAAATCCATGCGGAGGAAGCGGATCAGGGCGAGCCCCGTGTAGAGAACCGCCATCCCAACGACGATCAGAAAGTTCGTCATGCTCTTGTTTATGGCGTAGATCAGGCCTCCGTACCTAGGCTCGCACGTGCAGGTTGTATAGTACCTGTAGTTCCCCTCAATGTGAGACTCCTCGTAACTGCTGTATTCACATTTCTCCACCTTTGTTTTATTGATGGTCTCGTCCTTGTAGGTCGTTAAATCAACGCGTCTGACGATCTTGTAGCACTCCTGGTGTTCATGATCCTCGACCTCGTTCATGATGATCTTGAGCTGGGTGGTGGGCTCAAAGAACAGGTACTTTGTGGCGTAGTCCTTGTACACCTCCTCAAATCCCTTGTTCTGGTGATCCGCGGAGGTCATTGCCATGTACCCAACTACGCTCGGCATTATGAGGGATATGACGAAGAAGAGGACCAGGGCCAGTCCGAGGGCGCTGGTGGATGACTTGACAACGGTCGATATGAGGTAGCCGAGGAGCAGGAGCTGGCTGAGGCCCACTAAAAGGAGCAGGTTGAGCAGGATTACCTCCCTCACCACCGTGCCGTTGACGGGCGCACCGATTGCCATGAAGCCAACTATGCCAACGAGCGCGGAGATCAGGAGGGCTATTAGGAGCGTGGTTATCTGGGCCAGCATTTTGCCGGTTATGTAGCCCAGCCTCGAAACGGGCTTGCTCATTGCCACTCTGAGGGTTCCCTTCTCTATCTCCGAGTTTATGGCGGTTGCGCCCATCAGGAGGGCAAGAATCGCTATAAAAAACGTCGCCATTCCACCGAGGAACTGGATAATGCCCGTAATGAACTCCCCGGTTGTCATAGTGCCAATGTCGCTGTCCTGCCGTATTATGTAGAAGAACGGCACGTAGAGGAGCATCATTATCACTATCGTGGCGATGAACTTCTTGCTCCTGAGGCTCTGCTTGAATTCCAGTTTAAATCCCCACAACAACGCCAACACCTCCAAAGGTTTCACTGCGGTTTATTAATGGCAGTATAAAAATATTTTGCTTGTTAGATTAGTGAGAAAGCAAGATCACGATGGGACTCAGCGGTATTCAGGATTCTTCTTTGATGACCTATAAACTCGAAAGGCTGCAGGACATAGGTAGATCACCGACATTACAAGCAAGTTTGCTATGTTGTATATCCCCTTACGCAGGGCGAATGACATTCCGATATACTTTTCACCTCCTTCCCATGCCCCTGAGATTATCTCCGACATCTGAAGATTCGGCTCAAAGAAAAGATAACGAGTAACTAACGTTCTAACCTCCGCATCCACGATCCGCGGGTCTTTAACCAGCTCTCCCATCGGGGCGTAGGTCAGGTAGAGCATAAACTCCACGGCCATTGGGACTGTAACAAAGATTACGTACATGGCCACCAGGGCCAAGATCAGAGGAGTGGAGGTTTCTGAGGAAACAGTTGAAAGGAGATAACCCAGCGCGAGGAGTTGTATGACCATGAGGGAGAACACCATTCCCTCCAGGAGCACATCTTTGAGCAGAACACGACTGGAGGGGGCCCCAACGTAGATAAGGAGCACGGCATCAATGAGAACCGAGATTATTGAAGCAACGGAGAAGAGAACGGCATGACCTACAAACTTGCCCAGAAAATACCGGAGATCAACAACTGATGATTCACCTGCCTTTTTTCTGAGCTCATCCCTTATGGCGTTTGCTCCCACTAGAATAACAAGAAAGAGGAACAAAACCTCCGCCTGAGCCGAAAGTTCCAGGGGCAGTGGGGGATTAACGTTTTCAGCGATGATCTTCACCACGTATCCGTTTTCCCGGAGGGGAAGCCTCTTACCAGCTTTGAAAATAAAGAACGATGGAATCATCGCAGTTCCAAACGCCAGCAGGATAGTCCACCGCTGAAAGCTTCGCTTGAATCCTTTGATAAATTCACTGGACAGGGAGACCACCCACCTTAATAAGATCAGTAGTATTTAAAATTTCCGACTAGACAAATAAAGAAGTTCAAAGCTTAGTGAGTTCAAGGATGAGCTTTGCCCGCTCCCCACAGTGCCTCTCAAGCCTCCTGAGAACTTCCTTCTTCCCTCCCAGAACGGGCCACAGGATCGAATCTATGTGAAGCGGTGGAATTTCTGTCTCCCTGGCAATTCTAGCCCAGAAAAGAACAGGTTTTTCATCCGTAAACCTCCTCGTGTAGGCGTTTATCCTGACGTCGTCTGGGATTTCAATTTCTATGGTGTACGGTACGAATTCGCCAAAGGCTATTCTGCCGGCGTAGCCGAACATCTTGACGGCAAAGACGATGGTTTTCGCGCTCTTTTTCGATCCAAGAGTTCTTGCAATGTCATCCCTGAGCTTCACCATTCCCCTCGTGTAGTACTCTCTCAACTCGTCGAGGGAGAGGGAGGTAAGGAATGGTTCGAGCTTTTTGAGCCTCCCGATTTTCCCAGCCACGAGCCGCCTGTTTGTTCTGGAACTGGATAAAAATTCCGAGTAGGCCTTCCATATCTCCCCTTCAGGGGGTTTCCCCGAGAAATACCTCGAAAACTCCCACCACCAGTCTTCCCCCTTCCCGCTGAGCTGGTAGCTCACCACCGAGTTCGCCAGAACGAGCTTTAGGAACAGCTCATCGTTTCCAAGGTTTTTATGAAGGTTCCTCAGCGCATCAAACTGGAGGTCAACCCTCTCCTCAATCCTTCTGGCGCAGTCCACACCAAGCTCCGAGAGTACCTCCTTCAGGCGGGATACCTTTTCGCGATTCTCCTTTGGCGTGAAGTTAATGAAGCGATCGAGGGTCATCTCATCACCCCGACGAGACAGACTTTATCAGCCTCTCCAGGAACGCGTTCTCGTTCACAACCTCTGCTCCGGTGTTTTGGGGCATTCCCACCTCGACGCTTCCTTTTATCCCGTGCTCCCTCAGGTAATCCCTGGCTTCCTCCGCGAGCTCTTCCCCCCCGTCCCTCAGAATGAGGCCGTAAACAGTCGGTCCCCAGCTGCTCTGGCCGTAGCCGTAGGTCTTCTCCGTGAGAAAGTCTATAATCGGCTTGACGTCCTCCCTGAATTCCCCACCCTGGTGGCTTCCGAAGTGCCTCCCGACGAGCCTCTGAATAGCGGTTAGGTGCCTCCCGAAGTCCCTGATGTTCCTCTCGATGAGGGCAGGCAGAAGGCCCAGAAGAATCCTGTGGCTTATTTCCCTAGCCGCGAGAGGATCTCCCCCAACGGAGCTCATTATGGGCTGTTCCTCCCTTTCATCAAAGCCGGGTTTGAGCTCTGGGGTTACCAGCAAAAACGCCCAGCTCTCCGGGAAGTCGTGCCTCACTATCAGCGGGGGGACATTCCTTCCAGAGACCCCGCCGTCGATGACGAGGCCGCCGCTTTTGAAGGTGTAAATACCCGCTCCGCTGTTCCTTCCCCTCCCGAGCACCTCCGCTATTCTCTCCGTGCTGACTTTAAGCCCATTAAGCTTCGCCACCGCCGTTCCAACGGCGAGGGAAAGCTGCGTTGTCGAGCCGAGTCCCACGTGCCTCGGAAGGGCCCTGAGAACCTCTATGGAGTACCCGGTCCCAGTTTCAAACGCCCCGTTCATGGCCTTCAGGACTTCCACTATCGTCTCCTCGTCCTCCTTCGGGGCGTTTATTCTCAGCTCATCGCTTGGGGTTACCTTGACTTCGTACCCTCCCGATAGAGCGACTCCCATGGCACCGAATCGCCTTCCCAGTTCTCCTGATGGATCAATTAAACCCAGATGAAGCCTCTTTGGAGTGCGGATTATCATGAACACCACCTCCCGATTTTAGGAAAAGCCCTTTTATATCACTTCCCTAATGGGTGCGGTGGTGGTATGAAATTCGCGGGAATCGAGCTGAGCGAACCGAGGATAATGGGCGTCATCAACGTCTCGCCGGAGAGCTTCTACAAAGGGAGCGTCCGAAACAATGAGGAGAAGCTCGTTGAGGCGGCCGTTAAGATGGTGGAGGATGGTGCTTCCTTTATAGACATAGGAGCAAAGTCCACCGCTCCCTACCTCGAAACCCAGATCCCCGTCGAGGAAGAGATAAGAAGGGCCGTCTGGGCGGTGAAGACCGTTAGGGATCACGTTGATGTCCCGATAAGCATCGACACGACCAATGCAAGAGTTGCAGAGGAGGCCATCAAGGCAGGGGCCGATGTTATAAACGACGTGACCGGCCTTAAGGGCGATCCGAGGATGGCGGAAGTTGCAGCTGACTACGACGTTCCAGTTGTCCTCTGTGCTCATGGCGAAGTTAGGGACTTCAGCGACCCGGTGCATACTGTCCTGGATCTCCTCAAGGAGAGCCTGGTTATCGCGGAGAAGGCCGGGATCGATGATATCGCGGTCGACCCGGCGATAGGCTTCCTCCGTCCGGAGTGGCCCCCCTGGTACGAGTGGGACTCAAAGATACTAGCTAATCTAAACTTGCTTAAGATGCTGGGAAGGCCCATACTCATCGGTGTCTCGCGGAAATCTTTCATCGGGGCGATAACCGGCAGAAAAGACCCCTCTGAGAGGTTCCCAGGAAGTCTAGCGGCAACGGCGATAGCCGTTTTCAACGGGGCTCATATAGTTAGAACCCACGATGTTAAAGAAACCCTAGATGCGGTTAAGATGGCCGCGTTCCTTAAGCGGTTCCGACCGTGACGCTCTTTCATTATTCAACGCTGCTCTTCCACTCTTCTATTACCGTCGCGAGGAGACCGAGGGAAACCGGTCCGATTATTATGCCGACTAGTCCGAAGGCCCAGAGCCCTCCGAAGATGCCGAGGAGCGAGATGAGGGCGTTCAGGCCTTTCCTTTTGATGGTCATCTTTGGGGCAAGGAAGAGATCGGGGAAGGGTGAGATGAAGACGACCGAGTAGATTACAAATATCAGCGCCAGTGCAATGTGGGATGAGCGAACGAGGTATACCACCCCTGGAACCCACACCAACCAGCCTCCTATGAGGGGGAGGAGTTCTATGAAAACGGTGAGGATCCCGAGGGCGATTGCCCCGCTCACCTGTGCTATCCCGAAGGCCCAGAACCCGAGGGCGGTGAAGGCACCTTTTATGGCACTCAGGGTGAGCCAGCTTTTCAGAAGGGTGTCTAGGGTGTATTTGGCGGCCTCGATGAGCCTCACACCGAACTCCTTCCTATGAGGAGGCAGCAGGGCGTAGAGTTCCTTTCTGATTTCCTCCGCGTTTATGAGGGCGCCGTAGTAAACGAAAAGCATGACGAAGATCTCAAGGGTCAGCTTCGGGATCGAGTACGTGTAGCTTGTTATATAAGCCTCGATCCTCGTGCTGACCCCTTCCGTTATGGCCGTTAGAACCTCGTTCACCTTTGGGGAGGAGACGGTTACCGACTGGAGCCAGCTGAAAAAGATCTCCATGTACCTTACAATCTGGTACTTGACGTCGTTTATCCAGAGGACAAAGCCGAGGAGAAATAGAAAAGAAAGGACTGCCAGTATGGAAGCGAGGAGAAAGGCGGATTTCCTTCTTCCAATTTTCTCTGAGAGGCCCTCGTGGAAGGGGTAAGTAACGTATGCTATCGTAAGGGCCAGGAGTATGGGTGAGATGACGGGCCGTACAACTAGCCAGACCAGATACAGAACGACGGCCGATATAACTGCCCATGCGAGGGTTTCATTTCTCATCGAGCATCCCCAGATACTTTAACAGAAGCTCTCCCGCCCCAGGTTTGTTGAACACGAAGAGAACCCCTCTCCCCTCGTCCAGGACGAAGTCCTTTCCGACGGCTAGGTAGCCGCTCTTGAACTTATGGACGGTTGCCCTCTCCAGATCGGGTTTAAGGGGGGCGCTTATCTCGCCCAGCGCTTTTTCAAGCCTGCTCTTAACGCTCTGGTTCATGAACTTTATCGGGTTCGGCCTGAACTCCTCGGCTCTTATCCCTTCGGCGTCCAGTGCCAGCCCCCAGAACTCCTTGGCGCACTCGAAGGGATAGACGTAGGCCTCGCCGTACTCGGGGAGGTAGAGCTCCCTTATAACCGCCAGCAGGACTTTCCTCGCGTCCCTCCCGTAAAACTCGATCCGCAGGTTGAACTTTCCGTCCTCGAAACCGTTCTCGAAGACCTCAAGCTTCTCCTCGCAGAGCATTCCATCACCCCCTCAGAGCGAGGTACCTTGGATCCAGGTAGAGGGCGGCATCCCCCATGACGCCAAGGGAGTAGCTGTGGGTTGGGGAGTCGTACATTTTAACCTCTGCACCCTCCACACCCATAAGCTTTTCGAGTTCGTGAATGGCTGTTTGGAGGTTGCCCGTGTCGTCCACGAGGGTTCCGTTAACGTCCGTGGCGAACCACGTCTCCCCGGTCGCGTACTTTTTCGTCTCGTTGATCGTCATGTTCCGTCCCATGCCCACGGCGCTCAGGAAGCTCTGGAAGTAGACGTCTATCATCCCCCTGATTTTGTTCCTCTCCTCCTCCGTCAGGGCCCTCCACTCTGCGCCCATGTCCTTGTGGGGCCCGGTTTTGAAAACGTCAACATCTATACCGTTCATCGCGTAGTTCTTCTTCATGTTGTAGTGGACGTAGATGACCCCGATGCTTCCGACCTCCGCCAGCGGATCCGCTATTATCCTATCCGAGGCGACGGCTATGTAGTATCCCCCAGAGGCGGCCATACCCCCTGTGTACGCCACGACGGGCTTTCTGGACCTGACTACAAGGACCTCCTGGTATATCTCCCTCACCGCCCCAACGTCTCCTCCGGGGCTCTCAATCCAAAGGAGTATCCCCCCGATCGATTTGTCCTTTCCAACCTCCTCCAGAGTGGAAATTGTGTCGAGGGCAGTTTGCTCGTCTATTACCCCAAAAATCGGGACGACGGCGATGGTGACGTTGGTGCCATTTATTCTCTCCCTCTCCAGCATCATGGCTTGAATCTGTGCTTCCAGCTCTCCAATCCTTGCATTTAAGGCAGTTTCAAGGGTCTTGTTTCCAACGGTTACTTCGGTTTTACATGTGGCGTTTCCGGGGATATAACCCTGTATGCTCTGATTCTGAAGGTAGAGGATGGTGGTTGAGGTTACAAAGACTCCAAGAACGAGCACAAGGATGAACGTGAGGTACTTCCAGACTTCATTTCTCACTTCCGCTCACCCGAGTTAATAGGGCCTGCTTTCTTTTAAAGTTGCCGACCGGGAGTTTTAAAACCTCTTTGGCGTAGGAATTAAGGGGAAGAACCATGCAGGTGTGGTACCGCTCGCGGGCTCTCTACGATACAGTAATGAGGCTCCTTAACTCCGGTCGCTATTCAGAGGCCATCGATATGGCCGGCGAGATACCCGACGACAAAGTCAAGGCAAAGGCCCTCTCCAAGATAGCCGTTCAGCTTGCAAGAGAGGGAAGGGATTACTCAAAGGCCGTTGAGATGGCAGTCAACGTCACCTCAGATCTCCCCCTGGGAGACGCCACCAAGATCCTCATGGCCCTCGCGTTTGACTTCCTCTCCCTCGGCCTTCACGATGAAGCTTTGAAGGTGGCCGAGTTCATCCGGGATCTCCCCAACCGTTCGAAGATACAGGCGGAGGTTGCCCTCGATCTTGCTAGGAGGGGCAACGTCTCCGAGGCGATGAGGATAATCAACGACATATTGGACGATGACGTTAAGACCTGGGCAATGTCCCGGATGGCGACGACGGTTTAGTCTCAATCTGTCAATCCAAGCCCCTTTCCAGAACTTTTTTGAGCCTTTTAAGTCCACAACGTTTTTTAGTGCCTCCAGAGCGGAGCTAGGGGGTGAGAGAATGACACCAGCGGAGATACTCGGACTCATCGGAATGCTGCTCCTCGTTGGCTCGTGGGTTCCGCAGACGGTAGAGACGATAAAGAAGAAGGAGTGCCCCCTGAACATGGGGTTCATCCTGATATACTTCACGGCCTCAGTTCTATTGACGATATACGCCTACGCGGGGAGGGACTGGATATTCACGACGCTCAACGGGCTCGCCGCGTTCCAGAGCGGTATAAACCTCTACGTGAAGCTCTTCGGGAAGTGAACCCTTTTTCATTTTCATGTCAAAACCTGCCAAAAGGCTTAAATATATCGTCACCCCCGCTTCGTTAAGGGAAATCCAATGAAGAAGTTTCCGGCTTATCTGGCTTCTTGGGAAGACATAGAGAAGTGGGCGAAGGAAGGCGCCTGGAAGGTTCTCGAAGATGAATGGAAGCCCGACGTTGTGGTTGGGCTTGCAAGGGGCGGCTGGGTAGCCGCGAGGCTCTACTGCGACTACCTGGGCGTTAAGGACCTCGTCAGCCTCAAGGTGGAGCACTGGGGAGTCACAGCTACCCCCGATGGAAAGGCGAAGCTGAAGTACGGCAGCAACTACGACCTGAGCGGCAAGAAGGTCCTAATAGTCGACGACATCAGCGACACCGGCGAGAGCCTCACGCTGGCTAAAAACTACGTCGAGAGTCAGAAACCCGCGGAGGTCAAAGCTGCGACGCTCCTCACGATAAAGGGCTCGCGCTTCAAACCGGACTATTACGGTGAGGAAATCGACTGGGCATGGATAGTGTTCCCATGGAACTTCGTTGAGGACATGATAAACCTCGTCAACAACCTCTTCGAGGAGAAGGACGCTCTAACCACAGATGAAATCCTCGACCTCTTCAAGGAGCTCCATGGAATCGACGTCCCAAGGGGGAGGCTTGACGAAGCCCTCAGGATGGCGGAGAAGAGGAACGTTTTTAAGCTCTCGGACGGCAAATGGCGCAAAGCCTGAGGGAGTGGTAGCTTGGACAGGGAGAAGAAGGTTGAGGAGATCAAGAACCACAGCGTCTATTCAAGGGAAATCTATGACATGCACAGCGAGAGCATCGACGAGGTGATAGATAACTACGAGGAGCTAAAGGAAAGCTACCTCAGCGACCACTCGCGGGCGAGAATCGTGAGGGTCGTTTTCAACGAGGACAACGGCCTTCCTTTGGCGATAGAGTTTAACAGAAAGGACGACAGCTTCAAGGGCTTCACGATAGCCATTGGAAAGCCCCACATAAAGAGCAACGGAAACGGAAAAAAAGAAAAGGAATAAGCTTTTCCACTTTTCCTCACCTTCTCCTTCTAATTAGAAGCGGAAAGAGAGCCAGAACGGCAATGGCCGCCGGCCCGCACATGTTTTCGTCCGTCACGGTAGTTCTCAAAGTCTTCGCCGGGCTCGTGGTTTGACTTTTAGATGGCGAGGTCGTGGAGGTTGTTGTGGTTGATGCAGCTGTTGACGTGGTAGTTGTGCTGGTCGTGGTGGTCGTTTCGGGGGCCGTGGTAGTGACGGTCCTGACGGTTGTTGTAGTCGTTGTGGTTGTCTGCGGGCTTAATAGAAGGGTTGCGTTGAACGACTCGCTGAGCCTCTCCGCGAGGGGTTTGTTGTAGAACCCGACCTCAATGGCCCCGGGTGTCCATATCTCGTAGCTGCTCAGGTAGTACGTGGGGTTTTTGAAAAGCTGAATCAGGTTTTCGTCCGTTCCCGATATCCAGACGACGTAATGGTCCGTGTTGTATGGGTTTACGGACGCCATCAAAAGGGCAGCCTCCTCAACCTCCTTTAGTCCACCCGCCGCGACGGAGGTGTTGCCGTAGACTGCTCTGAGGGGACTTTCCTCGTCAAGGAGGAGGAAGCTGGTGACGTTGTTCCCGCGGACTACTCTCCACTCCCCGCCGGCCTTCTCAAGCCGGACCGGGAAGTAGTCGTCGAAGATGTCAACGATCCTGTTGGTTGAAGGAGTTCCGATGAGTACAAGGTAAGAACTGAGGTCTGCAGGGGTAACGTTTACGTCGGGTTTGACGACAACATCGTCTATTCCGCCGCCCTTCCTGTAGAATTCCCTCAGGGTTTCCGCGACCTCATCAGCGAAGCTTTTGATGTTTTCCCTTTCAGTCGGGCTTAGATTTGCAGTTCCATAGATTACAACGACTCTATTACCCATCCACCCCCTATCGATAGCTCTTAAGGGTGTAACCGGCACCTCAAGGTTGTATACCTCTGTGACGTTTTCGGGGGATGCGAACTCCTCAAGGGATTCCAGCGCGCGAGGGACGCAGAGGGAGATGTTTTTGAGCTCTCCACTTTTAACTTCGAGTGCACAGCTCTGAATCTCGTTGTAAAGCCGCTCGATCCAGAACTCACCCCAGGCCTTCTGCATCTGCATCGCAAGGAGGGTGTAGTTGTGGTTGACGTGGCTTGTGGCATAGTCGGCCCAGGCGTCTGCGAAGCCCTCGTAAATCATCCCTATAGGATTCCAGAAGTGTAGGTCATATTTTGCCAGATACTCCATGTCTTCCGCTATAACGTCTTGGAGGTACTCGTACTCCTCGACGTTGGAGAGATAGAGGGCGGGAAGTGTGATATCGTGGCCAAGTTCGTGGTAAATAAACGTCAGATACAGCAGTTCGTCGAGGCCGGTGCTGTTTATGAGGTCCCTGTTGAGGGGGAGTCCCATCATGGTGTCGCGGGCGGTTTTGTAGCTCCACACAGTTCTCTGAGGCGTCCTCCTCACGAGCGGAAGGAAGCCCGCCGCTCCCCACACAGTCCTGTTGTTTTCCGTGTTCATCCAGTTGTGGCCGTGGATAGCCACTAAATACGGGTGAAGGAAGACGTACGTGACGTTGGAGACACCAGCGTACTCCTCCATGAACTCGTCAGGGGGGAGAAGGGAGAGTGCCCCTTTGTATACCCTCAGGTCTTCCATGTAGTAATCCTGATGAGTCCGGTAAAACTCCGTGAAGTTGGTTTCGTTGGCAAACTCTCTCAGGGCTGGCAGGAATTTGTTTTTGAACCAGTTAAGATAATCAAGATAATCCCCGGATGCATCTTCTTCCTCTTCAGACATCTTCAGCTCAGGAGGCTCCGAACAGAGCAGGAGGGTGGCCTCAATTGTAGCTAAGTACGCGTCCCTCTGATAAATGCTGTCGAAACGGGAGAGGTAGTCCTTAAGGACAATCACAGCCGTGGAGTTCCGATATTTTCCAAAATGGGCTTCCACTTCATTTATGTAGTCCCCTCTGTCTATCACAAAGGTGTCGTTGCCGAAAGCTAAGTAGTAGACTATTCCCAGAAGTTCCTCGTTCGGGTGTATCTGGACCTTTACATTCTCATCCACGTACACAGTGCCGCTCTCAACGGGCGCGGCGAGGGTTATGTTAATGCCAAGTATTGCCAGAATTATTATTGCAGCAAATACTTTCTTCATGTTATCACCGAGTAGGAATTGAAAAACTGAAGTTTTTATGTTTTTTGTGGAAGTCTTTTAAAGGGAGCCGGTTATGATGGGTTAGGGTGATCTAACATGCGCAGGGCGCTGATTACTGTGGCCGTTGTAATCGCTTTAAGCGGGCTCTTCATTCCGACGACAGAGGCATCGGAAAAGCCCCTGGTCGTCGCGAGCATAGGACCGATAGCCTCCATCGTGAGAGAGGCCTTTGGGGACTCGGTTGACGTGGTAACCCTAATTCCCCTCGGTGCCGATCCCCACGAGTATCAGCTCAGCGCTGAGCAGGTGAATCTCCTTCGGGGGGCCAGCGTGATAGTCACAACGGGCGGCCACCTCCCAGTTGAGGCTAAAATCGCAGAACTCAAGGAAGAAGGAGTTATAAAGGCGGAGGTGCTCCTGATAGATGATTACAGGGCCGAGGGCTTCCGCTATCTGCCCGAGAGATGGTACAACGACAAGGACAACCCCCACGGGGTCTGGCTTGATCCCGACAACGCCCTGGCGATAGCGAGGGCCACAGAGAAGGCGCTTGAAGGGGTCGATCCTGGCAACGCGGATAAATACAGAGCCGGGTTCGAGTCGTTCAGGGTGAAGGTGGAGGCCATAAAAGAGGCCTACGCTGGCTTTCTGGAGGGAAACAAGAGCGCCGTTGTGAACATGCCCCCTGTGCAGTACGCGGTGGAGTGGCTCGGGATAAAGGTGGTTGCATCGATAAAGCCTGAGGAAGAAGTACCGGCCCTGGGGGTTGATGATCTCCTTCCCACCGCCGAACGTTCTGACCTCGTCCTCTACTCCCTCCAGAGCCCGGAGCAGCTTAAGAAAGCCGCCTTCGAGCTCGCGGAAAAGAGCGGAAAGCCCACTGGGGGAGTTGTGGTCTTCTGGGAGGGTAAACCCTACACTGAGATCCTTAAGGAGAACACGGTGAGCGTTCTAAAAGCCGCCGGAGAGAAGGTGATCGTTCAGAAGAACTCCGGAGGCACAGATTCAGCCTATATCCTTTCAGCCCTCTTCGCCGGTCTGGCACTAGGAACGGCCCTTGGCTATATTTTGAAAAGTTGAAAAGGAACAAGAGGGATCACTCCCTCTTGTAGGGCCTTCCGTCCCATTTGGGCGGCTTTGCCTTTCCTATTATTCCCGCGACGATTATCAGGGTCATTATGTAGGGCAGCATGTAGATAAACTGCTCCGGTACCATGTGCTTCGGTGCCAGCCACGTAGCTAATGCGTCGAAGAATCCGAAGAGCCAGCCGCCGATGAGCGAAATCAGCGGGTTCCAGTTGCTGAAGACCATGTTGGCGAGTGCTATGAAGCCCCTTCCCCCGGACATCGTCTTGTGGACCATCCCAAGCCAGTCCACGCTCATGTATGCCCCCGCCAGTCCAGCTAGAGCGTGGCCGTAGACCGTCGACCAGAAGCGGTACTTCTCGACGTTTATTCCGAGCGCATCCGCCGCCTCTGGGTTCTCACCAACGGAGCGGACGCGGAGGCCGAGCGGGGTCTTGAAGAGCACCCACCATGTCACCAGGGCGATCACCACCGTGATGATGACCATGGGGCTTATCTCACCGTTGTGGCCCAGCTTAATGTGCCACAGCTTTGCCGAATCGGGGAGCTGGTGCTGACCGGCGGTTCCCCAGTAGGCTATGATTCCGAAGGGAACCAGGCCCGCGGCCAGCAGGTTTATTCCTATGCCGGGAATGACGTGGTCTCCCTTGAGGTAGACCGTGAGGGCCCCGTGGAGCATTCCAAAGAGCACCCCAACCAGAATACCACCAAGGAGGCCCACGCTCGCATGTCCCGTCATCTCCGCGAATATGGCCCCAAAGAATGCGCTGGCAAGAAGGACGCCCTCGTAGCCTATGCTGACGACTCCGGCCCTCTCGCTCCAAGCGGCTCCGACGCTCGTCAGGACTATGGGGACCATTGCCATGAGGGAGGTTTTGAGTATGAAGATGATCGCTCCCGCGTCCATCAGGCAGCCCCCCTCTTAACGCTCTTCTTCAGCAGATCGTAGAGGCCGGGGATGGCGACGGTGATGATTATGATGCCCTGGATAACCTTGACTATCTCAAGGGGAACACCAGTCTGCTGCATCGATGAGGTTCCCGCCTTCAGCATTCCGAAGAAGATCGCCGAGAGTATTATGCCGAGCGGGTGGTTCCTGCCGACGAGGGAGACGCCGATTCCGTCGAAGCCGAAGCCGTAGATGTTCGCCCCACCCTGGCTTATGGCGTATCCAGGAAACTCACTCATTATCTTCATCGCTCCACCAAGGCCGCTCGCCATCCCTCCGATTACAAAAGACCAGATGATAGCCATCTTCGGGTTAATTCCCCCGTATCTAGCCGCCCTCTGGTTGTAGCCGCTGGCCCTCATTCCAAAGCCCAGGGTTGTGTGCCAGAGGATAAAGTACGTAACCACAGCCGCCAGCACCGCGATGAAGAAGCCCCATGACAGAATGGTGTCTCCGATGAGGGGAAGCCTCGCGCTATCTGGGACCTTTATAGTCTTGATTGGGTTCATGGGGTTTGCATAGGGACCGACTATCAGGTAGAGCATTAAGTACCAGCCTATCCAGTTGAGCATTATGGTGGAGATGACCTCGTGAACCCCGCGGTAGACTTTAAGCAGAGCAGCCGGGAGGGCCCAGAGGGCGCCGAGGATCATTCCCATCAGCAGACCGAACCAGAGGTTGCCCCAGATGTTCGTGAAGGCTATCGCCGCTATGGCTCCAAAGTAGAAGGAGCTCTCGGCACCGATGTTGAAGATTCCCGTTCTGGCTCCGACTGCAAAGGTCAGGGCCGTTAGGAGGATCGGGGTTGAGTAGTGAAGAGTAGCGGCGATGTTGTCGGTTGACTCGAGGCCTCCCCTAAAGAGGGCGCTGTACGCTTTAACGGGGTCGTAGCCGAAAGCAACTAGGATAACCGCGCCTATGGCGAAGCCGATGGCTATTGCTATGAGACTCTCGACGAAGGCTTTCACGTTGATCTTGGAGAGTACATCACTCACTCCTGGCTTTTCCGAGCTCTTCATAGCGGATACCTCCCATCATCATGCCTATCTCTTCGATAGTAACTTCCTCAGGCTTTACAACGCCCATGAACTCTCCCTCGTAGATTATCCCCATCCTGTCGCTCAGCTGGAGAACCTCATCCAGGTCGGCCGAAACGAGGAGAACGGCCTTTCCCTCGTTCCTCAGCCTCACGAGGTAGTTCCTTATGTACTCCGTTGATGCGACGTCAACACCCCTCGTCGGCTGGGAGGCCACGATCAGAACAGGCTCCTTGCTGACCTCCCTTGCCACGATGAGCTTCTGCTGGTTGCCCCCGCTAAGGCTCTTTACCGGAGCTCCTGTTCCAGGCGCGGAGATGTCAAAGTCCTCGATCAACTTTTCCGCGTGTTGTCTGGCTTTTCCCCAGTGGATAACCCCCTTCCAGCGCTGGAACTTCTTCCTCCACTGGAGACCCAAGATGGAGTTCTCCGTCACCGTCATGTCGAGGATGAGCCCCATGTTGGTCCTGTCCTCGGGGATGTGGGCCATCCCCATGTCGTAGAGCTCCTTTGGGGATCTCCCGGTTATAGGGGTGTTGTTCAGGACAACCTCCCCCTTCTCTGGCTTTCTCAGCCCGGTGATAGTTTCAATGAGCTCGGTCTGTCCGTTGCCTTCCACGCCGGCTATGCCGAATATTTCGCCTTCTCTAACCTCAAAGGACAGACCCTTTACCGCCTCTTCCCCCCTGTCACCCTTGACCCAGAGGTCCCTCACCTGAAGGACGGGTTTTCCAGGCTCCTTCGGCGGCTTCTCTATCCTCAGAACCACGTCCCTCCCGACCATCATCTTTGCCAGGAGCTGCGGCGTTGCCTCGCTCGTGTTGACGGTTCCTATAACCTCCCCCTTTCTGATCACGGTAACGCGGTCGGTTATCTCCATTACCTCGTTGAGCTTGTGGCTGATGAATATTATCGTCTTCCCCTCGCTCTTGAGCTTCCTGAGAACCTGGAACAGCTCTTCGACCTCTATTGGCGTCAGAACGGCCGTGGGCTCATCTAGGATGAGGACGTCAACGTCCCTGTAGAGCATCTTGAGAATCTCGACCCTCTGCTGAACCCCGACAGGTAGATCCTCGATCGGGACATCGAGGGGAACCTGAAAGTTGAGGTCGTTCATGAGTTTCTGGAGCTTTTCCCTTGCCTTCCCAACGTCGATCTTGGAGAGAAGACCGTGACCCTCCATACCGAGGATGATGTTGTGTAGAGCGTCAAAAACCTCAACGAGGGTGAAGTGCTGGTGAACCATACCGATGCCCATCGCAATGGCATCGGAGGGGCTCTTAAAACGAACTTCCTGCCCCTTCACAACGATTTTACCAGAAGTCGGTTTGAGCATGCCAAAGAGGATCTTCATTAAAGTCGTCTTTCCGGCTCCGTTCTCGCCGAGGAGACCCAGGATTTCTCCGGGATAAACGGTGAGATTCACGCCCCTAAGGGCTTTGGTTCCGTCCGAATAGACTTTGACTATATCCTTCATCTCTATGATCGGCTGTCCTTCCCGGCTCACAGAAACACCCCCTCAAAATGGAAGAGAGAATAAAAGAAAGGTCAGCCCGCGAGCTGCTCCATCTCCTGCCAGGTGCCGGCGCTCCTGATCTTCTCGATTCCGTCCTTGTTGGTCGGAGCCGGAACCTTGATCTCCCCGCTGATGATCTTCTGCTGGAGCTCGTCGACGGCCTGCCATATCCAGTCGGGAACCTGCTTCCTCGTGTTCTCAAGGAACTGCCTCAGCTCGTCCTTGCTGTTGAAGCCGAGCTCCTTGAGCTTGTCCTTCTGGCGGTCCTCGGGGAGGGAGTTGAACATGGTCATAACGTCGTCGACGGTGCTGAGCTTGACACCGCCCTCCTTGAGACCGAGCTCAAGGGCCCCGCCCTTGAAGCTACCGTCGAGGGCAGCCTTGACGGCGTTGTAGACACCGACGTCAACGCGCTTCATCATGCTAGCTATGATGACTCCCGGCTTGATCCAGTCCTGGGCTGAGTCAACACCGATGGCGAAAGGCGGTCCCATCTTCTTATCCCCGTGGGACTTTAGGTATTCCTGAACCGCGTTGAAGACTCCGAGACCGGTTCCACCGGCGACCTGGTATATTACCCATGCCCCATCCTGGAGCTGGGCGTCGGCCGCGGCCTTACCCTTGGCGGCATCGTTGAAGGATCCGGTGTACTGGTAGATGACGTCTATACTAACGTCCTTGCCCTGCTTCTGCTTGTAGTAGTCCTCGGCCCACTTGACACCGAAGCGGTAGCCGGCCTCGAACTTGTAGAGAACGGGTATCTCCATACCCAGAACGATTCCAACCTTGTTCTTGTTGTCGTTGGCCGCTATGAGGGCCGCGAGGGCACCGGCAAGGGCGGAACCCTCGTTCTCCTTGAACTTGATGCTCATAACGTTCGGCCTGTCGTAAACGTCACCATCAACGATTGCAAACTTCTGGTCGGGGTACTTCTTGGAGATTGCCTCAACCGACTCGGTCATCATGAAGCCAACGGCTATTATGAGGGCGTACTTCTTCTCTTTGGCGAGGGTCTCAAGGTTCTTGTAGTAGTCGTCCTCACTGCTGCTCTGGAGCTCGACGAGCTGGAGGTTGAAGTCCTTCGCGGCCTTGCTGGCCCCGAGGTAGGCCATATCGTTGAAGCTCAGGTCTCCCCTGCCGCCAACGTCATAAACGATGGCTATGGCGCCCTTGTATCCCTGGCCTGAGGTTGCGGTCTGGCTTGGGCTTTGGGTTGTGGTACCAGTTCCAGAGGCCTCGGTGGAGGTCTTGGTTGGGCTTGAGCTGGTGGTGCTGGTCTTTCCGCCTCCACCGCCGCCGATACAGCCGCTGGCCACGACGCTAAATCCTACGAGCCCTATCAACAACAGGGCAAAGATGGCTTTCTTCATGCAAACACCCCTAAATTGGTTGTCGGTGATGATGACACCGCCCCAGATATATAGTTTGCGGTTTGTCGAGTTCGTAAATGAAAGTTGTTGCCATACATAGAAATTCTGACGAAAAACTTTTGAATTCCCGCCCGTTAATAGTTTAAAACTCCGATTTGTGAGGGGGTGTGGGAGTGCCGCTGAAACTGACAGACCTAGTTTACCTCAAATCAGGGAGAATAATGATGACGGGAAACGCCAAGAGGCTCGCGAGGATATTCCTGAACGAGTGGGGAAGAGAAGGGTGGAAAATACTGGCCGAGAGCCTGCCATTCCAAGTTGAAGGAGAGGTTTTCATAGGGGATCCCCTGGAAAATCCGGGCTTTGACGCCTACCTCATCGTGAATCCCCTCTCTAGATCGAAAACCGCCCAGGAAAAGCTCTACTCATGGCTTGAGTCGAATCGGGATAAGCTTGTTCTCCTCTACGAGGGCAAGTACATTGGCGATTCGATAAGCCGGTACAGGATACGGTTTTTCGTCGATTACCTCGTGGCCTACAGGCGTGAAACCGTTGACACCGAAGTGGTCAACCTATATAAGCTCGAGAACGGTGAGGTGGTTGAGTCCTCGAAACTTGTTAGGAAAGGCCGATGATGTGTGGCTTCGGGTCTGAGCTGTGATGACACCAGCTATCGCTGAGGCGTCCGATACTCATATATAGGAATAAGTTGCCCGGTGAGCGGTGGTGAGAATGTTCGGGAAGCTCAGGGAGAAGCTTAAGAAGTTCACAAAGCAGGTCGAGGAGAAGGTTGAGGAAGAAGAGAAGAAGCTTCCTGAGGTAGGAACAAAGCCCGCTGAAGCTGAGAAGAAAGAAGAGGTTTCCGCAAAGGAAGAGAAAAAACCAGGTTTTCTTGGAAAGCTCCTCCAGGTTGAGATAAAGGAGAAGGACGTGGAGAGGGCCCTTGAGGATCTGGAGATAGAGCTCCTTGAGGCGGACGTTGCTTTAGAAGTCGTTGACGAGCTGAGGGAGAGCATAAAGAGGAAGCTCGTGGGGAGGAAGGTTAGAATCGGAACAGACAAGGGCAAGATCATCGAGGGGGCCGTTAAGGAGGCCGTTCTTGAAGTCCTAACTCCACCGAAGAGGATCGACCTTCTGGAGGAGATCAAAAAGAAGGGAGAAAAGCCCTACGTGATAGTCTTCGTCGGCTTCAACGGCTCCGGGAAGACGACCACCATAGCCAAGCTTGCCCACTGGCTCAAGAAGAACGGTCTGGGCGTTGTCATAGCGGCCAGCGACACCTTCCGTGCGGGGGCGATAGAGCAGGTGGAACAGCACGCGAAGAACGTTGGCGTTAAGGTGATAAAGCACTCCTACGGGGCCGACCCAGCGGCAGTCGCCTACGACGCCATCCAGCACGCCAAGGCCAGGGGGATCGATGTGGTGCTCGTCGATACCGCAGGTAGGAACGAGCTGAACAGAAACCTCATGGACGAGATGAAGAAGATCGTCCGCGTCACCAAGCCCGATCTTGTCGTCTTCGTCGGGGATTCCCTGGCGGGCAACTCGATAATAGAGCAGGCCAGGCAGTTCAACGAGGCGGTTAGGATAGACGGGGTCATACTCACCAAGCTAGATGCCGATGCAAGGGGAGGAGCAGCTTTGAGCATAAGCCACGCGATAGGCGCTCCAATTCTCTTCGTGGGCGTTGGTCAGGGCTACGACGACCTGAGGCCCTTCGACGAGAAGTGGTTCGTCGACCTGATCTTTGGAGAGGAGTGAGCCCCCCTCCCGACTTTAAATTTAAAGAGTTTAAAAGGTTCAGAGGCTCGTCAGGAGCTCTATCAATCCTTTTTTCGTCGGTATCTTTGAGAACTTCTCGGGATCCTTGACCTTCAGGAGTATTGGAACGTCCCCGAAGAGCTTGAGAACCTTGCCGAAGGGTATCTTCCCCTCCCCGGGGAGCAGGTGCAGGTCACCGACGCCGTACGCCAGGGCATCCTCCGGCTCGACCTGGGGGAAGAGCTTCCCGAAGTTGTCGTGTATCATCAGGATGATCGTTTTGTCGGTTCCGAGCTTGACGTCCTCAAGTAGTTTGTTCTCGTCACCCTGGGCGCTCAGGAAGGCGTGTGCAACGTCGAGGGCAAAGCCCACGTTGTCCCTCCCAACGTTGTCAACCACGTATAGGGTGTCCTTAACGCTGTAAGTGTTCTCCAGGGCTATCTTTATTCCAAAGGGCTTCACCATGTCCGCGAGCTGCTGGAGGGCCTCTATCTCAAGGTCAAGCCTTCCGGTCTTGCCGCTCTGCATGACTATAACCTTGGCCCCGAGCTTTATGGAGACGTCCGCTATGGCTTTGGCCACGCGGAAGTGCCTGGTGTGGTAGATGTGATCCCTGAGGTTCATTGAGGTGGGCATCCTTATGATGTAGTCTATTCCAACCCCCTTCAGGGTGTTCTCAATGTTCCGGAGCTTCTTCTCAACGACCTGGCCGTTGACGATCAGTCCAAGGGTGTGCGGGAACACCGAGACGAAGTCGTACTCCTTTATCTTAACGTCCGCCAGTATCGACGCGAGGGTCTTGTCCTTCGTTATGAACTGGGGATATATCGTGACGCCTATCTCCATTCCCTTCACCTTGATTAATGCACGTCCGCGGAGTATAAAAATCTGGTGGAGGGAGAAACGTTATAACGCTCGGGAGGTATTTTGAATGGTGATATAGAAATGAAGAAGTTAAAGTCCGCGTTTGCCATCCTCCTGATCCTCTCCATCCTGCTCCTCCCGCTGGCGAGCGCGGCGGATTGGAAGTTTGAGAAATCAAAGATCCACTTCTACATGTACGGCATGAGCACCTGCCCACACTGCAGGCACATGAAGAAGCTGATACCGGAAACATACGGATACGACAGGTTCACCTACTACGAACTCAACGGGAACCAGCACAACGGGAAAGTCCTTACCAACATCAGCAGGCTGACGGGTATAACCGGTGTCCCGGCCATCGGGATTGTTTACGACGGTAAGCTGGTGGGAATCATCGAGGGCGAGTACAACGTCAGCGCAACCCCCGAGATAGTTAGGATCGCCCTTCAAAACAACGGCACCCTTTTGTTCGTTGGCGGAAAAACCTACCTCCTCCCATGGAACAGCACGAAAAGCATGGAAACCGTGAACAAGCTCTACTACCTCTTCGTTAAGGCGGGAGAACCGGAGAAGCTCCCCACAACAACATCCAGCGAAGGGGGAAGCGGCATCTGCGGGCCGGGGTTCGTAGCCCTAGCCGCTCTCACTCCAATGGTTTTTGTAAGAAGAAAGAAGTGATCTCCCGTTTTCTCTTGATTTTTGTGCTTTCATGGACGATACGCCCCCACCCAACACCCCAAACCTTTATTTAACTAAGCGCCCAAACCCTTCGGTGGTGAGAATCATGGGACTGCTCGAAGACAAGGCCCTCGTCGAGGCTGCACTTTTCGTTTCTGGAAGACCCCTCAGTCTGAAGGAGCTCTCAAAGGCCCTTGGGATAAAATCCATTGACTACCTCGAAAAGCTCATAGAGCTGATAGCGGCCGAGTACGCGGAGAGGAAGAGCGCGATAGAGATTGTCAGGGTTCTCGGGGACAAATACGTTATGCAGGTGAAGCAGGAGTACAGCCAGAGGGTAATTCACCTCATGCCCAGACCCGACCTCAGGACGGGTGAGCTCAAGACTCTCGCCTTGATAGCCTACCTCCAGCCGATAGAGCAGAGTAAGATAATCAAACTCCGCGGAAGCCAGGCCTACGAGCACATAAAGAAGCTTGTTGAGATGGGACTTGTTTACGCGGAGCCCTACGAGAGGACCAAACTTCTGGGAACGACTCAGAAGTTCGCTGAGCTCTACGGCTTCCCTGAGAACGACCCGAACGTCATCAAGGAGGCCTTCAAGAGGGTCGTGCACGCGGAGTACACCGACATCATTGCCAAGCTGGAAGGGAAGGAAGAGAATGAAGGATCTCAAGGGGAAGTTCAGGAAGGTCAAGAGCCCGCTGGTGAGGAAGTAAGTTGAACGAGCATGAGGAATATTAAGAGGTTGGGAGCTGATCCTCAACATTTTTATACCTGTTAGGTATTATACCTGCCAGGTATAAACAACGGCCGGGGATGACCATGAAGTTCTACGACAGGGAGAAGGAGGTTGAACTCCTGAGGAAGGCTAAGAGAGCTGCGATAATAGGGAGGAGAAGAGTGGGGAAGACGAGACTCGTGGAGGAGGCCCTAAATCCCATAACGCTCTTCATACCAGCAGAGAAGAACGAGGCCCTGATATGTAGGGACTGGCTGGAGGAGATAAGGGAAAGGCGCTACATCCCGGAGATAGGCACCATGAAGGGCATCGTAGAGTTCCTGATGAGGGAGGGGGAGACCGTCTTCATAGATGAGCTCCAGAATGCTCTCAAAGTTAATCCCTCCTTCGTCTATGACCTCCAGAGGCTCCTCGACAAGCACCGGGAGGCGAAGCTCGTTGTTACGGGCTCCCTAATCTCAATGTCAAAGAAGCTCATAGAGGACTACAACAGCCCTCTCTACGGCAGGTTCGACATCGTGGTGAAGCTGAGGGAGCTTGACTTTCAAACCGTCCTGGAGATTATGAAAGACCTCGGCTATGGTGTTGAGGATGCCGTTAAGATGTGGGCGGTTTTCGGCGGGCTTCCGAAGTACTACGAGACCCTTGAGCGCTTTTCAATGCCCGTTGAGGACTTCATAAGGACGATGTTCTTTGAGGAGCCTTATCCAATGTTCCCTGAGGTAATGCTCATGCTCAAGGAGGAGCTTGGGAAGGAGTACCGAACTTACTTCAGCATCCTCCAGGCGATAAGCGAGGGAAAGCACACCCTCGGCGAGATATCCTCCCACCTCTCGGTGAAGGAAACGAGCCTCACCAAGTACCTCCACGCGCTTGAGAAGGACTACGAGCTGATCGTGAAGAAGAAGGACGCCTTCGGGAGGGGCAGAAACCGCTATTATATCTCTCAGAACCTCGTTCACTTCTGGTTCCGCTTCCTCTGGAGGAACTACGGGAAGATCGAGCGGGGGGCGCTGAGGTGGAACGATAACGAGTTCAACTCATACATCGGGAGGAAGGTTGAGGAGCTAATAGAAGCGCTGGCAGATCTCTTTGTTCCCTTTGAGATTGAAAGCCGGGGAAAGCTGTGGGGAAAGTTCAAGGATAAAGAGAAGGGAAAGGAGTCATTCGAGATAGACGTTGTGGCCGTTGGGAGGGGCGAGGCAGCCTTCTTTGAGGTTAAGTGGGAAGAGCTGAACAGGAAGGAGGCCGAGAGGGAGCTTGAGTGGTTAGGGGAGAGGATAAAAGCCACTGGGTACAGGGGGAAGGCCTTCCCAATCCTCGTGGCGAGGAAGGTTAAAGGGAAGAAAGGGCTTGAGGGAGTTTACGACCTTTGGGATTTGGAAGAAGTTTTAAAGGAAAAATCAAGGAAAACACTCCCATAAGGTTAAGTTAGGAAGATTTTGAAGATGAAGGGAAAAGTTTTTTCTTTTCCACGTTCACAAAACGCTGAAGGTGAGGGAGATGAGAAGGCTCATCACGCTGGTACTTGCCGCCGTTCTGGTGGGGTCGCTCGTAATACTTCCAACGAAAGCCGTCGCAGGAGACAACTATTACTGGGCTAAGAGCTACGGCGGGGCTGGCACTGACGTTATCAATGACGTCAAGATTTGGTCGGACGGGAGTATTATCGCGGTTGGTTATACCAACTCAACCGGAGCAGGAGGATACGACGCTTTTGTGATGAAGCTCAACCCAGATGGAAGCCTCGCTTGGGCAAAAACATACGGTGGAAGCAAAAATGACTCAGCTTCAGCAGTTGCTATTGCCAATAACGGGGACATTATCGTAGCAGGCTGGACTGAAAGTTTCGGCGCTGGGGGTAAAGATGTTTGGGTTTTGAAGCTTGACGAGAATGGGAGTATAAAATGGCAGAAAACTTATGGGGGAGAGTATGATGACGAAGCTCATGCAGTCACTATAGCTCCAAATGCGGGCATTATCGTTGCTGGATACACTAGGAGTTTTAGAACTAACGGACCCAATGTTTGGATTCTTCGTCTGGACGAGAACGGAAAGGTGGAGTGGCAGAAGACTTATGGGGGAAGTAGTATCGATAGGGCTTACGCGATTGCCTTGGCTAACAACGGAGACATCATTGTGGCAGGAGAAACGTGGAGTTTTGACGTTGCATATGGTGATGTTTGGGTTCTCAGACTTGACGGGAATGGAAACATAAAATGGCAGAAAACTTACGGAGGGAAAGACAACGATTGGGCTTACGCAGTCACCATTGCTCCAAATGGAGACATTATCCTCGTTGGAGAGACTCGTAGCTTTGGTGCTGGTAATAATGACGCCTGGATTTTGAGACTTGACGAGAATGGGAACATTAAATGGCAGAAAACTTATGGGGGAGATATTTATGATGAGGCTTATGCGGTTGCCATCGCTTCCAACGGAGATATTATTATAGCTGGAGTAACTTCAAACTTTGGTGCTCGCGGGACTGATGTTTGGGTTCTCAGGCTTGATGATAATGGGAACATTAAATGGGAAAAGATCTATGGTGGAAACGATTTTGATGATGCTCACGCAGTTGCTATCATGGATAATGGGAATATCATCATCGCAGGAGACAATGGAGCAGAACCTACCATCCTTGATGTTGGAGCAGATGCTTGGCTCCTCCGCCTCCCACCGGACGGGAACCTTCCCGGCTGTAGCTTCTACAAAGACTCAAACGCCCAGATTAATGAGCCTTACCCAACCATTGAAGACTCAAACGCAGAAATCCACGAGACTAACGCCGAAGTTGAATACTCAAACGCCTATCCTCATTCATGGAGTCCACAGGTGGAGACGCAGTATGGGCCCGCAACCCTCTCAGTTAGCTCTGAGCCAAGTGGAGCAGGAGTTTACATTAACGGGACCTATGAAGGGGTAACACCATTAACTTTAACCCTCAATCCCGGAACCTATCAGGTAAAACTCTCCAAAGAGAACTACAAGGACTACACTACCACAGTAACCCTTGCTCCAATGGAAAACAAGACAATAACAGCCCAGCTAACCCCCAAACCAGCGACTCTCTCGGTTAATTCAGATCCAGCAGGTGCTAAGGTTTACGTTAACGGAACTTACGAGGGGATAACCCCATTAAATCTGACCCTCAGCCCCGGGACGTATCGGATAAAACTCTCTAAAGAGGATTACGAGAATTATACCACCACAATAACCCTTAACCCAGGGGAGAGCAAGACGATCTCTCCAGTACTATCACCTCTTTTCGGTTACTTATCAATAACTTCCCCTGAAGGAGCTAAAGTTTACGTTGATGGTTCACTCATCGGCACGACTCCAATCACAGACTACAAGTTGCCGAAGGGCAAGCACGAGTTAAAACTTGTTAAAGAGGGTTATGAGGGTTATTCCGCGAACATTACGATAACGGGCGGGAAAACCCTCTCGCTCACTCCACAATTGAAGCCCATAATCAAGACTACCACAAGCACAACAGCGACCACTACAACAACTACCACAACCACTACAACATCAAACCTCATTCAGTCTTCAACTTCCCCATCATCAACGACTCCGGTAAGCTCCTCTTCAACAGGATTCTCATCAAAACTCCTCTACGCTCTCGGAACAATCCTCATCCTTGCTCTCATAGGAGGGATAGCTGCAAAGGCAAGGGGCGGGAAGAAACCCAGTGAACCCTCTCGGAGACCAGAGGCCACACAAGGAAAACACCCCGCCCAAGAACATATGGAGAGCCCCACACCACAACTGGCAGCAACTTCAGCATCTCAACCATCGAACTATCATCCGGAATTCCCGGCAGAACTCCTCAACAAGTACGAGCCCTTAGAATTCCTCGGTGAGGGCGGCTTCGCCAAAGTTTACAAAGTAAGGAGAAAGAAAGACGGCCAAATCGTGGCCCTTAAAATCCCGCGTATAGATGAGAAGACGAGCAAGACCTTCCTCAGGGAAGTATCCACATGGTTACAGCTCGACCATCCGAACATCGTCAAACTCTACGACGCGGACATCCTCCCAGTACCGCACCTTGAAATGGAGTACGTTGAGGGCTTCAAACTGAACGGAAAGACCATCAGAGACCTGGAAAAGTACCCGAAGCCCGTTGATGAAAGCACTGCACTGAGACTCGTCAGGGGAATTGCCGAAGGATTAAAACACGCCCACTCTAAAGGAATCTACCACCGTGATTTAAAGCCTCAAAACGTCCTCCTCAAGAGCGATTTAACTCCCAAAATAACTGACTGGGGCCTGGCAAAAATTGGAACAATGAGCTCAAGCAGGAGCGTAATGGGCTACACTCCCCTTTACGCGGCTCCAGAGCACCTCCTGCCCGGAAAATACGGCCACACGGACGCGAGAACCGATATCTGGCAGTTGGGCGTCATATTCTACGAGCTCCTAACTGGAAAGCTTCCCTTTGAGGGCTACACCTATGAAGAGGTCTTCGGAAAGATAGTTGACGAAACTTACAGGTTCACTCCACCATCAAAGATCGATCCGGAGCTGGCAAAATACGATGAAATCTTCGAGAAGCTCTTAGCCAAAAGGAAGGAGGAGCGCTATCAGAGCGTTGACGAGTTCTTAAAAGACGTTGGAAAGCTTGAAGAAGTTGAGAGGCGGAAAGCTGAGCTGGAAAGCGAAGTCCAAGAACTCAAAAAGACCCTCAGCTGGAGTGTTTCGGCACTGAAGAAGAGCACAACACCAGAGGAAATTCGGAAAAACAGGAGAATAGTAGTTGAAACACTCGGAAAACTGGCCCTCGCGTACGCGCAACTCAACAACAAAGCCGAACTCCTCAACACCCTCAACGACCTCAAGTTCTACACGGTGAAGAACTTGAACGACCTCCTCAGCGCGATAAGCACGGCCGAGACCCTCTTGAAAGAGAACCTCCCTGTTAGCGAAGACTTCATAGAAAGACTGAAAGTTTTAGTTCACGAAATAAAACGGGAAAACGAGACGTGAGGCAATTAAGTCCCCCTCCGGCCATTTTCATTTCTTCAATGATAACCAGAAGTGAGTTGTCTAGATCCTTGGGCCGAAGCACAAGAACGAGATGCTAATGCCCTCAAACGGGCCAAAGAGGGCACTACACGTTGCGGCAGGTTCTCACTTCTCCGGCTCTCCAAAAGCCGGAAAGGTTTAAATACGGGGACATGAATTACCATCTAGGTGAGTTTTATGGCAGTGCTTACAAAGGAGGACATCCTCAAACTCGTCCGGTCAAAGACCGGCATGAGTGAGGGAGAGATAGAGAAAAAACTCAAGGAGATCATGAAGCGTGAGGGTGTCGGAGAACACGCCGCTGCGCTTCTCCTTGCAGAGGAACTTGGAATCAGTCTTGAAGAGGAGGAAGAGGCCCTTAAGCTCGGAGACCTTGTTCCCGGGATGACCGGCGTCAACGTCGTGGGCAGGGTTCTCAGGAAGTATCCACCAAGGGAATACACGAGGAGGGACGGCGGAAAAGGCGTTGTGGCCAACCTCATCATTTACGACGCCACAGGAAAGGTCAGGCTCGTCCTGTGGGACTCGCAGTTTGGAAAGTACTACAACGAAATAAACCCCGGCGACGTCGTTAAGGTCATCAACCCGAGCGTCCGCGAGGGGAGAAACGGAGTTGAGCTCCACGTCAACTTCAGAAGCAGGATAATCGTTAACCCGACCGACGATCCCCGCGTTGAGGAGATACCGCCCATTGAAGAGGTCAGGAGCTACAACTACAAGCGCGTTAAGATAGGCGACCTCATGGGAGGAGAGAAGTTCATAGAGCTGAGGGGAACTGTGGCTAGACTCTACCGCGTCACAGTTTACGACGCCTGCCCCCAGTGCAGGAGGAAGGTTGACTACGATCCAGCCACCGAGACATGGATCTGCCCGGAGCACGGTGAAGTCGAACCGGTTAAGATGACCGTCGTTGACTTCGGCCTCGACGACGGAAGCGGCTACATAAGGGTTACACTCTTCGGGGACGAGGCGGCGGATCTTCTCGGCGTGGATCCCGAGGAGATCTACGAGAAGCAGAAGGAACTGATCGAGGCCGGGGCTACTCCCAAGGAGGCCTCCAGAAAGCTCGCGGAGGAGGAGTTCTACACGGTTCTCGGGAAGGAGATAGTGACGAGGGGCAACGTCATCGACGACAAGTTCTTCGGTCTCATCCTGAAGGCCTTCGGCTGGGACGAGATAGACTTCAAGAGGGAGATCTCCATCGAGAGGAGCCAGCTCAGGGAAGCTTTAAAGAGGCTCGAAGAGGTTGAGGGGTGATCTAGATGGAAGTTGAAGGCGAGCCCAGGTTCAGGCGGAGGAAGCCCGCCGTTGAGAGGAAGATCGCCGAGATAAAGGAAGACGACACGCGCGTCGCCCTCATAGGAAAGGCCTTCAAGATAGACAAAATGGACTATACCTTCTGGCTCGACGACGGAACCGGTGTCATTCTTATCGAGAGCGAGGAGAACGTGCTTCCAGAGCCAGGACAGCTTGTAAGGGTTATCGGCAGGGTCATCAGGAACGACGAAGGGATCCACATTTATGGGGAGGTGCTCCAGGACTTCAGCGGCGCTGATCTGGAGAGCTTAGAGGAGATACAGAAGCTAGAGAGGGAGTACCTCCCGAAGATAGAGGCAAAGACTGCCTTCTGGGAAGGGGGTGAGGAGGCATGAAGAAGCGCCTGCCAGCCAGCAGGGTCTACCTGCGGGACATCATAGACGGCTACTACATAAAGAGCGACGGCGACCTGGAGCCGAACTACATCATAACCAAAGACGCCAGGAAAGTCTACCGCGTTAAAGTGGTTGCCACCGTTGTGCGCGAGCCTTTCATAAGCGACGACGAGACCTACGGCAAGTTCCAGATCGACGATGGAACCGGGACCATATGGGTTCTCGCCTTCCGCGACAACACCCGCTTCGTCAAGCTCGTCAAGAAGGGTGATCTCGTTCAGGTAATCGGAAAGGTTGCCGAGTGGCGCGACGACAAGCAGATACTCGTTGAGGGCGTTTCCACGGTTCACCCGAACATGATGATCCTCCACCGCTTTGAGACCCTCAAGGAGAAGGCCGAACACGCGAGAAAGGCCAGGATAGCCTTCGACATCTACGACCGCTACGGCATAACCGCCAAGGCAAAGGTAATAGCCAAGAACAAGGGGGTGGATGAGGATCTTCTCCTCACCATAGACGAGCTCTACACACTGATGCTTGAGCAGAGGAGCGCGGAGCTTGAGGAGGAGCTCTTTGAGGAGCCGGTCGAGGAGGAAAAGCCCGAGGAGAACCCAGAACTCGAAAAGGCTAAGAAAGCCGTCATGGATCTCCTCACAGAGAAAGGAAAACCACTCTCCCACCGCTTCATCGTTAAGAAGCTCTCAAAGGACTTCGATGAGGAGATAGTCGAGGAGGCAATAACCCAGCTGCTCGCCGAGGGGGAGATCTACGAGCCGGAGACCGGTTATTACGAGCCCCTTTGAGGCTCTACTTTGTCCATTTTCTTTCGACCTCAAAGGAAAAGAAAAAGCGGTCAGTACTGCTCCCTCATGGTTCTTATCACCGGGTCGTGTATGAGCGTCGACGTTATGCTGTCCACCATACGGAAGAACTCTTCCTTACCTCTTTCAAGATCCATGTTCTCTATTTTTATCAGGGAGTACTCGCTCCCCAGAACCCACTTTCCGAGGATTATCTTCTCCCTTCCATCCTTGACGGCGTCGATCCTTATGAGGCCGTAGGGTATGTCCGCCGTCCACCAGTTGGCTTTGAACGTTATCCTCCAGCCGGCCTCCTCTACTGCGTTTGAGAGCTCTTTCATAGTCTCTCCCGGGCCGTGGGGAGTTTTGAAAGTGATCACGGTCCAGAGCCCTTCGCTCTCCAGGTTTTTGACGATTTCGTCCTTAAACTCCATTCTCACCACCTCACACGAGTGCAGCTATCAGGAAGGCCATAACGGCCAGGAATATGCTCACCTTGAGCAGGATCTGGGATCTGTGAGCGGTTCTTTTATCTTGGTTCCTGGCTATCAGATAAACCGCGTAGAGAATAATGAGATCCACGGGAACCATGGCGTAGTACCCCACTCCGACTCCCGCCCTCACGGGAAGGAAAGAGGCTATAACCGTGGCTATTCCGAAGCCAGCTCCCACATAGGCCGCTTTTTTTGGCCCGATTATTATCGGCAGTGTCTTTGCCCCCTTCTGAAGGTCACCCTTCATATCCTCAATGTCCTTGACGACCTCCCTGGCGACGTTGACGAGGAAGGCACAGACGGCCAGGGTTCCAGCAAGTCCAAACCTGCCAACTGCGATGGCCCCGTAGAGGGGCGTAGCTCCGGTCAGGGTAGCAACGGCGAGATTGCCTATGAACGGCATCGGTTTGAGCTTCCACGCGTAGAGGAACATGAGGACGTAAGCGGCGAGGGCGAAGAGGAAGGCGTAAGTTGATATCAACCACGCCGTCAGGAGGCCAATGGCGAAGAGAAACATCGCGTACCAGAAAGCCGTTTTTCTGCTCATCGCACCCCTGGGAAGGGGTCTCTCCGGCCTGTTGATGCTGTCTATCTCGTAGTCGAAGTAGTCGTTTATCGTGTTCCCACCAGCGCATCCGAGGGTCACCACTAGAAACACCAGCAACGCAGTTTTTATTTGGGGAACGGAGCCGAGGGCAACGATGGAACCCAGAATACCGACTATGCCAGCCAAGGAGCAGTTGTGCGGCCTGGTTATCTCTACAAAAGCCCTGACCTCCATTAGACGCACCTAATAAAAATCGGGGGGAGATTTAAAAATGTTTGCTAAAGCTCATCGCGCATCAGAAGACCCAGCTCCTCCCCCGTTTCTGTGACCCTTATCCTTCCAAACCGTATTTCAGTGGCTTTGGCGAGCTCTCCTTCGCTCAGAGGGGTCAAGACCTCAAGCTTCCCCTCGCTCAGCCTCGGCCACTTCAGAATGCCCAGCCCAAGGCACAGCCCCCTCCCGTCTATGAACCCTACCAGGAGGTTGCTGAGGGACTCAAAATCCACTGCCTTGATGACGGAGCGGTTGTAATACCGCTTTCCATCGTCCCCCGCTTTTATTACGGCGTATTCCTCCTTTCCTTTCCATCCGTCCAGCACTACCCATCCGTGGATCCTCTCTATAAGCTCCCTCTCCTCGGGTGTAAGGGGCCTCCCTGAAAACATTGAAGTCCCTGAGACTCTGAGATGGGAGAGATCTACCTCAACCGTTCTGGAGCCTTCGAAGTACTTCCTCCATTTGACCCTTCTGATCTCCCTCCTCTCAGCTGGATCGTATCTTCTGACCTCCCCGCTCCTCTGGAGAAGAAACGTGTTGGTCAGATTGGAGACGCTATCCATCAGCCTCCTTATGTCCCCCTCCCTCTCGCCTTTTCCCTTAATAAAAACCGTTAAGTCGGGTTCTGTGGCCTCTATCTTGAGCCTCTTAAGGTCAAATCCCCGGCCGCTGATGAAGCCCGTTGTGTCAATCAGGACAACGTCTGCCATTGACTTTCCCAGCTCAACGAGCCTCTTGACCCCAACCACCGTCTCTGCTGTATGCTGGCTTGGAGTCGTTGTCCCTATGAAGTAATGCGCAACCGGCGCTACCTCGTTCAGGTTTGAAAACCTCCCACCAGCGATCCCGAGGCTTATCGTTGCAGGCGGTAGGATACCCTTCTGTCCAACGTCGCTGTCGACGATGGCAACCCTGTATCCTTTCCCTATCAGCTCGTTGGCCACGAAGGTCAGGGTAGTGGTCTTTCCGCTGTCAACGTCGCCGATGAACATGACGACTTTTGCCCTGCTCTTGTCAATGATCTCAACCAGCTGAAGCCTGTCCTCAGGCACGTTCCGTGTGTAAACGGCCTTGTTTGAGGTGATTTCTCCCTCCATGCTCTCCCCTGCCTGATCTTATGGGAAAGACTTATAAAATTCTCTGCCCCTCTACTCAGTGTTGCTTGACAAAATAAAACCAGAAATGCTAACTGAGTAAAGCTGATCGCATGGAGGTGAATTCGATGGAAAGGGAATCCCTTACCCCAAGGCAGGTCAAACTTCTGAAGAAGCTCTACGAAGAGGGCAAACCCGTTGAAGTTTACACCGTGGAGAAGACTCAGGATGAGCTGGCCAACGAGCTTGGAATAACCCGGCAGGCACTCAGCAATCACCTCAAGGTCCTCAAGGAGCTCGGCTACATAAGGACCGGCAGGGGCTTTATAGACCTGACCGATAAGGCCCTTGAACTCCTCGGAGAGAGGAAAGGGGACGTGTTCGTTTTCGTCCGCATTGAGCCCACCAAGAGGAAGCACGTCTATGAAACCCTTCAAAAGATGAGAATAAAGAGGATCTACCGCGTCACCGGTGACATTGACCTCATCATTGAGGCTGACAAGAGCAAGCTCGATGAAATCCTTGAGGAGATAGCCTCACTCGACGGGGTCAGAGAGACCATCACCCACGTCGTTCTCGAGGTTCTCTGAGGCTTTCTTCCCCTTTTCCAGGGTCTCGCTTATGGCCCTTCTCAGGGTTTCAATGTTCCTCCCGAACTTTGCTGAAATAGGAATGATTATCCTCCTGGCCTCGGTGTGGGTTATCCCAAACTTCTCGGCGAGAAAGTTCACGGTTCCCTCGACGTTCCTAACCCTGTCCACCTTGTTGAGCGCCACCAGCGTCGGGATCTCAAGCTCCCTGAGGAACTGGAAGAACTCAACGTCTATCGGTATCTCCCCCCGGTTCTCCCACCTTTCTATTATCTCCGGGGCGGCTTTTCCGTCTATTACCAGGACGGCGAGCTCTATTTCTTCAGCGTGATCCTCTATAAAGTGGACTATCTCATCCTTCACCCTCTCCTGAACCCTCTTGGGGACCCCGCTCATGAAGCCGAAGCCCGGCATGTCGATGACCCTCTTGCCCCTCCAGTTTATCTCAATCGGTCTCCTCGTTACTCCAGGTCTTTTTCCCCTCCTGACCTCCTTCCCTGTGAGCCTGTGGATCAGAGTGCTCTTCCCAACGTTCGATCTCCCCACGAATATTATCACCCTCTCACCCCCATTCCTCTGTGGTGGAGGGTTAATAAACTCTTGCGGAAAAGTTAAGTATTTGAAAGAAGCACTTTAACCGGTGGTGCTTATGGTAACTGGAAGCGATCGCGCTAATCAGCTGGTGAACAAGTTCGTTATCTCGCTGACCACGGGTAGGATACTCGGCTACGTTACCGATATCAACGTTGAGGTCGAGGGTACGAAGTTCTACTTCATTCTCAAGATGAAGATAGTCGAGAACCTCGGTAAAGGCCAGGGAGTCTTCACAAACGAGACCAAAATCAGGATAGAGCCGGGGGACATAGTGAACGTTGGACCCGACGTTATAATCCTCGGTGATGGAAAGGTTCCCCCGCTGAGGGAGATAGAACACATGACCCAGCTCCAGAGCGAGTACGAGGATCTTGCAAGCCAGCTGAGGGAGAAGGAGACCCTTCTCAAGAGCCTGAAGGAGGAGAACTCCCAGCTGAGGCGTCAGCTCGACGAGGCCCAGAGGGAGCTCAGGCGCTACGAGGTCATGAAAGAGGACTTCGAGCACCTCAAGGAGCAGCTGATCCGCCAGGAGGGCCAGCTTGAGATGGCCAGGGAGTACATAAAGCTCCTTGAGGGAATAAGACACGACATCGATCAGATGAAGGAGCTCCTGGAAAAGCTGGTCTCGGAGGCCCTTGAGAGCACAGTCCGGGGCGTTATAGACGAGGAGCTCAACGCAAGGGGACTGAAGAAGACGGGATTCATATGAGTCCCCACTTTTCTCCCGCTCATGTTATCCTCCAGGGGCCTTAATGGTGTTGTGGCAACATGGGCGATAGACCACTTGAGCCTCCCGCTTCCAAGTTTTAGGACGATCCTGGCACCAAGCCACGCGCCAACGCAGACCGGAACGACAACCGGGAGAAGCAGGGCGTAGTCTATCTAACCCCCTAAGCCCGTACACTGCGGTCGCGACAAAATTGTTGAAAAAGATGAGGGCCTTCGCCGTACCGTTGGCCTTCAGCATGTCCATTCCGAAAAAGGCCTTCAATGCTGCTATCACTATGAGCGTTGATGCTATTCCCAGAATTCCGATGTAGACCCCGATGAAGAACCCCACCCCTGAGACCCAGGCGGAACTGGTCTTCTTCATCCCATTCCCACTCACCTCCGAGTCCGGTGGGATCGAGAAATACAGTCCCACAAGGAGCAGAGCCAGCGACACAGCACCGGCCGGTTCCACAGGGAGAGACGAGAAGAGATAACTGCCCCTACTGCCCCCGGGACGGAGAAGGTAATCAGATACAGAGCGGTTCTCACCTCAATGGCACCGCCGCGGTAGTAAGTCAGCGCAGAGCCAACGGCGCTCTGCACAGGGATTCCTAGAAAGGTCAGCAAGAAGAATATCACGATGCTCCCGCCGCTCATGAGGGAGCCAATGAAGCCGGCTGAGAGGGATATGGTAGCAAGTATCAGGATTCTCATGTGCCTGAGTGGGTGAAATTTCTCAAATGGTTGTTGGATAGCCAGCAAAGCATTTTTATTTTTTGAAGTCCTACAAGTTAAATGATGGCTCGAAAATTGAAAGAGATCAGGAGAATTTTGGAAGAGCACAAACATGAGCTCCATTCGCGCTTTGGGGTTAAAACTATAGCTATATTCGGCTCCTACGCGCGGGGCGAGGAGAGCGAGCTCAGCGACCTTGATATCCTCGTTGAATTTGAGATCCCAATAGGCTGGGAAATAGTGGACCTAAAGGACTACCTTGAGTCCCTGCTGGGAGTGAAAGTCGATCTCGTCACAAAGAATGCCGCAATGAGCCGGAAGAAGTTCTGGGAGCATATAAAGAGGGAGCTGGTCTATGTCTAAGCGTGATCCGTGTCTCTTCCTCACCGATATCCTGGAGGCAATTGAAAGAATCGAAGAATACATCGAGGGCTACGACTTTGAAACCTTTGTAAAGGACAGAAAAACCGTTGACGCGGTTCTAAGAAACCTTGAAATAATCGGAGAAGCTGCGAAGAACGTTCCTGAGAATATTCGGGAGAAATATTCGTCCATTCCCTGGAGAAGGATAGTGGGCCTGAGAAACGTCGTTGTTCATCACTATTTCGGCGTTGATCTCTCGGTTGTATGGGTTATCGTTAGCTCCCAACTTGGAGAGCTAAAAGAAGATGTGGAAAAAATAATCATGGAGGCGTGTTAACCTCCGAAAATCAGCTCCCTAAGCTTCCCCGGCAGCTCCTCGATCTTAACCCTTATCTGCTCCCTCGTGTCGCGGTCTCTGATGGTTACAGTGTTGTCTTCTGGAGTCTGGTTGTCGACGGTTACACAGTAGGGCGTTCCTATCTCGTCGTAGCGGAGGTACCTCCTTCCGACGGTGTCTTTCTCGTCGTAAACGGCTATGAAGCCCTCCTTCTGGAGCGTCCTGAAGACCTCGTAGGCTATGCTCTTGAGCGGTTCTTTGGCAACAAGCGGGAGAACCGCCACCTCGATCGGTGCCATGTCCTTCTTGATCTTGAGGTACGTCCTGTCCTCCTCGATAACTAACGAGTTCTCAAGGAGAAGGTAGAAGGGCCTGTCTATTCCAAAACTCGGCTCAAGGACGTGGGGAACGATCTTTTCACCGGTTATCTTCTCCTCGACTTCCTTGATGGTGAAGTCATCCTTCTCAAGCTCATAGCCTTCGATCGTGACCTTTCCATCTTTTTCGAGGAGCTCAACCAGCTCACGCTTCTTCTCCTCGTCCCAGCCCTGTATGATGTTGTTTATCCTCTTGGCGTCCTTCTTGAGCTTCGGCCCGACGCGCTTCATGTTGAGGCTCACTTTGAGGTGCTTGACTACCTTCGGCTCGTCGTAGTGGATGAGGACGGTCAAATCGGCCCCGCTCATCTTCATGTGCTTGCTGAGGTCGTAGTCTCCCCTGTTGGCTATTCCGACGCACTCGACCCAGCCGAAGCGCTCGCTATGGATTTCGGCGTCCCAGGTGTCGCGGGAGTAGTGCGCCCTCTCCTCGGGGAGCTGCTGCCTGAAGCGGATTTTGTCCTCCGGGATGCCTATGTCGAGGAGCGTTCTCTTGACCATGACCATGTAGTAGGCGAAGAAAGTGTTCATTACGTAGCCCCTCTTGACTGCCTCTTCCGCGGTTATCTCGATCATCCCAAGGTTCTTGAGCTGGTTCTCAATCGGGTAAAGCCTGAGAACTTCATCCTTGACCTCGTCGAAGTGCGGATGTTCTGTCTCCTTGGGGTTGAAGAATATCTCAGCTTCAGCCTGCGTGAACTCCCTAAGCCTCAACATTCCCTGTCTCGGCGAAATCTCGTTGCGATAAGCTTTCCCTATCTGGAAGACTCCAAAGGGAAGCCTGTTCCTTGCGAAGGCGTTCAACCTCCTGAAGTTCACAAATATTCCCTGGGCAGTCTCGGGCCTTAGATAACCCTTCTGGTCGCCGTAGGGACCTATCCTCGTCTCGAACATGAGGTTGAAGTACCACACTTCACCGAGTTCACCGCCGCACTCCGGGCAGCGAATATCATGCTCGCGAATGAGATCTGTAAGGTGTTCGGCGCTCATTCCCTCTGTGTCTATTCCCAGGGCTTCTTCAACGAGGTGGTCCGCCCTGAACCTTGCCCCGCACTTCTTACACTCCACCAGCGGGTCAACGAACTTCTCTACGTGGCCGCTAGCTATGAAGACCTTCTCAGGCGTTATGTCCGGCGTCTCAAGCTCGAAGAAGCCCTCCCTCTGGAAGGCCTCCCTTATCTTCCGCTCGATTTTACGCTTTATCGCCGCTCCAAGCGGGCCGTAATCATAGAATCCGCGTGAGCCGCCGTAGATTTCAAAGCTACCCCAGGCAAAGCCCCTTCTCCTCATCAAATCCTGAAGAACCTCGTACTTGTCGGGCTTTTCTCCCATCGCTCACCACCTGGAGAGTGGGTCGGGGATTTTCATAAAAAGCTTTTGGGAAGACCTTTGTCAGTGTGCCAAACAAATTAAATGGAAACAGAGCCCCCCAGTTCAGGAGAGGATATTTCATTCCTGAGAGGAAAATCCGGTTAAGGTAGATGTGACAGGCTTATACAGTTTTTGAATCAGGAATTGTAGAAGGGTTTGTGATGATTTCATCCATAAGAAAGAAGAACAATAAAAAAATAAAGCCTTTAAATCACCCCATTGCGATATGGACCTCAATCCAACTTTCAGTGGTGTAATGCCAATTCCGCCCAAGTCCCCACCATTTGGGAGGCTTTGCATATCTGATCCCATAGTGCTCTTTCCATTCCTTGGCTCCCGATTCTGGGAACCTTAGAGTTGCTCCGGGCTCTATCATGTAAGTGTCTTTACCAACTGCTTTATCTTCTGCAACATCGTGCCACCATTTTGCAAGTTCTTGAGAGAAATCACTCTGATCATGAACCACGACATCCCGAATAGTATAACTCCAAGATTGAGATGCGCTAGCTTGAGCTCTGCTTTCTCCTGCACCAGCGCCTATTGAGACGGTTACTGCTCTAACCCCATACGTTGTTGTAGGAGAGTAATCGGATAGGAATCCATCGGAGTTGTAGTAATCTGTGTCTATCCATGTATACATGTCTGCTGTTCTCCACTCAGACCATCCCAATTCCTTTCCCGGAACGGACTGTTGCCTTAAGTGAATATCAAACCAGCCATAAGATGCAGAGTTGTCGTTCATAAGGTAATAGTAGATCGTCCTAATGTTGAATCTACCATATGGCTTCCAGTCGTCTACAGTAGTTAGATCAAGTTGGGCCTGGTATTCCCAGTATGCTCCAGAGGATAAGGGCTCAATCTCAAGCGACCCTGCATGGGGTTGGAGGTTTTCAACGGCCCAATTATACGCGTTCTCAATTGCCCTGGGACTTGAATCAACTGAAATGAATACCTTGGTTATTAGAATGCCCTCCGGAAGCGGATATGTAACGTAGCCGTAGACTCTCTCCTTATCCGAGAGGTGTTCCGTCTGGGTTTCGACCTCCCACTATTCTGGGATAGAACTGGCCTTTGAAAATGCCTTTAAGCAGTTCGGGATTGTCCTTCACTATTACAGGAATTCCAGAGAGAATTTCTTCCTTTATGAACTGCTTGAGCTGGGAGCTGTTTTCTACGTATGACCCTTCCACTATCAATACGTGTGGGGTTTTGATTTTCCTGAACCCAGTCACTTTTGCTGTCCTGAGAAAGTAGCTCGGAGTTTCATTTCCAATATAGTAAACTAGGATGCTATTCTCAATCTTTTGGAAAGGGGGTGTATCATTCTTAGGACTACTTCCCTGAGGATATGCCGCTACTAAGAACAGGCTTCCAATCATGAGCCCAAGTACGAACCACACCATTTTTTGCCGCATCTAACCCCTCCAACAGGGCTGTCAATATAATTCAGCGCACTCATAGTATTTAAACCTTCTGTCTATTCAAATTAACAATCAGAAAAAGTATGCATTTAATTAAAATTACTAAAAAAGAAAGGAAATAAAAAGTAGAAAACCCACTTTTCTCAGCTCCCTAAAGACGGATCTCCTTATTTTCATGTTGATAAAGGTGGTTTGATCAAAGCATTCCGAGAAAAGACTTCGCAATTTTTGTTCTCCCTGCCGATGAATAGAGAAAGAGTTATAAACCGTTTCCCTCGTTTAGGCTATGAGCTTTGATTATTTGGAGGTGCGTGAAAATGGCGGAAAGACCACTCGATGTTATCCACAGGTCCCTTGAGAAGGACGTGCTCGTGCTCCTCAAGAGGGGAGGGGAGTTTAGGGGCAAGCTCATCGGTTATGACATCCACCTGAACGTCGTCCTCGCCGAGGCCGACTACATCCAGGACGGCGAGGTCGTGAAGAGCTACGGTAAAATTGTCGTTAGGGGAGACAACGTCCTCGCCATTTCCCCGGTTGAGATTGAGTGAACCTTAGCGAGGTGATAGCATGGGAGCGGGAACAGAGCCAAAGGGCAGGAGGAACCATACTCCTACTCACATCCGCTGCAGGCGCTGCGGTAGGAGGGCCTTCAACGTCAAGAAGGGCTACTGCGCCGCCTGCGGGTTCGGCAGAAGCAGGAGAATGAGGAAGTACAGCTGGTCCCACAAGTGGAAGAAGAAGAGGAACCTCGCCTACTGAGCCTCTTTTTCTTTTCTATGCTCTTCTGTCTGGAAGGGGCAAACGTACTGAGTATTTGGCTTATTTGTCAATTGCAAATCCATCACAAGACCAACTAACTGGAAGCTGCAAATAGTAGAGTAGAAAACTGTAAAGTAAAAGAACCCGGTTCCTTTAACATTCAGGATTAGTACTCTTTAGGGGGTATCTCCATCCCATGAAATGTTTTCTGTTGCCCAGCAATAATCCCAGAATATGTCCTCTGGAGTATAGTATAAGAGCCCTTTAGAGATCTATCTTGGGTGACCATCCTGAATGGCCCCAAGTTCTTTAGGACACTTTCTTGGGCGAATGAAGAATATATCTCTTTTTTTCTAATCATCCACACCACCTGAAAGTTTCTTGGATAAATTTAATTGAGATTATATACTTCCTTATATATCTTCATATGCCCATTCACCACTTGTCTTTAAAACGTTTACTGTGATACGCAGGTCCGGCAAGCGCATTGCCAAGATTTTTCCTTTTACTTTAAACTCACTTCTAGCTCTGGGGCTTTCTATTGTTGCTATTAACAACTCGTAAGGAACAGGGTTAATCTCACGCACTTTTATTGAGCTCATTACTCCTTGCATTATTTGTGTATAAATTTGTTGGGCGATCTCTGGAGGCCCATTTATCATTGGAATGTCTATCTGCGTTACTGGACTGAGTAGTTTCCCGGCCTCTGGACTATTCAGGACGAGCTCGATGGGCTCGAACGGTTTATCACATTCCATTTCTTTTTCAATGTCTTTCCATACCTCCCACATTAACTTTTCGAGATCTTCACTAGGCTCAGTTACGGGTAATCCTATTTCCTTGGCTTCTCTTCTTCCCACTGGGTAGCCATGATGATAAAAAGACTTATTAAGAGCCTCAGATATGGCTCTAACCTTGTTTTGATCCTTCATATGTAAACTTAGTAGCTTTTCCCCAAGAGAGAGTGCAAGATAAGAACTTCTTTTGGCAACACCAATAGGAATTGATCCTACATCTGTACAAATCAATTCAAATGCTCTTTCTAGCGGCTCTTGGTCGGATACCCCAACATCCTTTTTTACGAAGTCTAGGAAGTGCCTCAAATCCTCCGCTCCAAATTGAATCTGCTCAACGGTTCCATCAGGGTTTTTCCGTGGATAAGTGAGCTGGGGATCTACAGGTCCCAAATTTGAAAATGGATGCATCACAATTTCGTCTGCTCCAAGTGCCAAAAGTGTTGCAGCACTGTATGCCGCAAAGGGTATTAAAACACCTACTTTATCAAAGCGTTCTCTTAACATAGTGATTAGGCGCCATGCTACAGTAGGATCCCCTCCATAACTTACTATTAGAATATCCACTTCCTTTGTGGATTCTGAGATTTTGGATATTTGTCGGGCAAAATGCGGTATGACATCGGACGCTATTTGGCCAGAAGCATTAGGTCTTAGGCTGGTATAGTATGCAATTAACGGGCGACCTCTAATTTCTTCAATTTGCTCATATAACTGTACTCTATCCTCATAGCTCATAATAACTCGCCACTTAATCTTTCATTTTCAAGCTTTTAAGCTTTATTGTAGTACTGCACTAAACGGTTAAGTTTGTTGCACTGTGCCATCTCCTTGAACCTCTTCGCATCCCTGCACATGTTCGAGTTGTTGAAGAAGACGAAGCTCTCTTCCCGGTTCCAGCTGAGAACCCTCTCCCGTACCTTCTCAAGCTCCTCATCGCTGTAGGTGTGGTTGTATACTATCCTTCCCTTATCATAGCGCCCATGCAGGCGGTAGTAGTTGATGCTGCCGTTATGCAATGGAATCCTAAGGAGGGGGTCTGTAACATCTATTAAGTCGAACTCCCGAACGAAGCGTTTAACCCCTTTCTCGCTCCAGCCCCTCAGCTCAACGGCTATTTCAAAGTCCTTTCTGTCGATCATCCCAAAGAACCTCTCCGCGTTCGCAAAGTTCTCCTCGCTCTCTTTGAAGCTCTTAGGCAGCTGTATGAGTATGAACTTCGCGCCGAGGGTTTCCGCTTCCTTCAGCGTCAGCCTCCAGAAGTGGAGGACTTCCGCGTTCGGCCTAAGGAGACCCGCCTCTTTAGGCGGCCTGACGTTGCTCCTCCTCCAGGTGGGGCTGTTCGGGGGATGAGTTACTCCCTGAAACGCCTTGATTGAGAAGGTGAAGCCCTCTGGAGCTTCTTCCCTCCATTTTCTCAGCGTCTTCTCCTGAAGGATCCGGTAAAACGTCTGCTGTATCTCGATTGCATCGAAGTCGCGGTAGTACTTCGAGTGGGCCTCGCAGAAGCCGCAGGTTCCGACCGCTATCATTCCCCTCACTCCAGCGGCTCCCTCCCGTAGCGCAGAAAGCTCAGGAAGCGCTCATCTTCTCCGACCAGCGCGCTCAGCACCGCGTTGACGTAGGCGTCGAACTCCTTCTTCTTTATCACGACCGAGTGGTGGGCGTACTCAAGGGGGATGACATACTCGTCCTCCGCAACGGAGAGGATTTCCGAGAGGGTTCTCTCGAAGTCCTGCTTTTCGGGAACCTCCAGGAGGTATATCAGTCCTCCCTCGGCAAAGCGCACGTAAGCAGGCCGTATTCTCGCTCCGACTATCTTCCCCCCCTCCATTATTAAGGTGTCTTTAAGGTTCTGGAACCTTCCGCGGGCCATCAGCTCCGCCACCAGCCTTGGAAAGCCGCCCTTTGGTTCCTTGAGATAACTAAAGGGTAGATAGCCGCTTTCCTCAGAGAGTGAAGCGACAACGGGGGTGTCGATTATCATCGGCGTGCCCTTGAGATTGTCCCCTTCCCTCGATTTGACTGTCTTCACGACATCAGACTTGTAGAATGTCTTCGCTATCGCCGCTACCCTTCCCCCAAGGAGCCTGTCCAGCGCGTGGAGATACTCAAGGTACTCAAAGAGGACTATAAGGTCCTCCTTGTCGTTGACCCACCAGAAGCTGCCCTTTATGCTCTTCGCCCCGCGTTTCATCAGAATCGAGAATACCTCTTCCCCGTTCCAGCTCCTCGAAGGAAGTGAAAAGCCGTTGAGGACGCCCTCCTCCTTGAGTTTCTCCCTCCACTCAACCCACTGTTCGTCTAGGAAGTCTAGGAATTCCAGCGCCGCGTTAAGCAGTTTGTCGCCGTGCCTGCTGTAGAGGTCTCTCGTCGTGGACGTTACGTAAGTTGGTGGCGTGATTATGGCGCTGCTTATCGTGCCGTCCATAAGAACTAAGTCAGCACCTAGTTCGAGGGCCATCGCACCCATCCTCTTCTCCAGGATGTCCATGTGGAGGGCAACGCGGTCGTCGACGCTCTTGTAGGGAAAGACCATGCCGATGTCGTTCCAGTAGTAGAGCTTCTCCCCAATGGCCGAAGCTGAAACCGCGTAGACTATCGCCCCGCTGAGGCGTTTCATCATTCTACTGCCGTCAACGGCGTAAACGCTCGCCTCCCTTTGAGTAGGGAGCGGCTTCCATGAGAAGTACTTTCCCACCGCCTTTCTGAGCCTCTCAACGTCCTTGAGGCTCTTCAGAAGGAACTCCCTGATCTCCCTGACGTGAACGTCGCTAATACGCTCCAAGGCTCTCCACCTCTACCCTGCTCTTTCCACCTACGTTCTCCACCCTTATCACGTAATCTGCCGCATCCTTCAGCTCCTCGTCGTGCGAAACTATGATAACCTGAGGTATCTTCCTCAGCTGGCTCGATATTATCTCAACGAGCTTTTTCCTCCTCTCCTCGTCGAGGAACGGCGTCGGCTCGTCTAGGATGAGCAGCTCAAGGTTTCTCACCTTATACAGCGAGAGCGCCAGGCGGAACGCCAGTCCGAGGGCTATCCTCTCGCCGCCGCTGAGGAACTCCAGACCAACTTCGTTGCCAGCGTAGAGCACCTTCAGGTCTATCCTCTCCTTCCCGTACTTCTTCTCCCGCTTGAGCTTCACTCCCTGGTATTTGCCCTCGGTCATCTCTGAGAACGTCTCGCCCGCTATCTTCTGAACCTCCTCAAGCCCGCGGAGCTCCTCCTCAGCCTTGAGCCTGGCCACCTTTTCCTTGAAGGTGATCATGTCAGCTATGGCCTTCTCGACGGCCTCTATCTCCTTCTCCGCTTTCTCTATCTCCCTCTTCTTGACCTTCAGCTCGTCGAGGAGCTTCATGACCTCATCTCTAAGCTCCTCGGCACCTTTGAGCTCTGCCTTTGCCTTCTCAAGCTCCTTGGCGCTCTCCATGTACCTCTTCTCTGCCTCATTGTAGGCCTCTAGTGAAAACTCCTCCGAGAGCTTCTTTATCTTTCCTTTAACCACGTTAAGCTCAGTTCTGAGCCCTTCAAGCCTCTCAACCGATTCCCTGCGCTTCCCCTCAAGGCTGGCCAGCCTTTTCTTCGCCCTTTCGAGCTGGGAAGGAACGTTTCTAAGCGAAAGGTACTCCCTGTAAGCAGGTTCAAGCTCCTTAATCCTGCCTTCAACTTCCTCAAAGGAGCCAAAACCTTCAGCCTGGAGCTTCTTCTCAATTTCCGCCTTTTCCTTCCCTATTTCTTCGAGCCTCTTCTCCACCCTTTCCAGCTCTTCCTTAGCCTTCTCAAGCTCCTCCAGCTCCTCCCTGAGGTGCCTCAGCTCCCTCTTTATCTCGATGAGCCTGGCCTTCGTGTTCTCAAATTCCTCGGCGGCTCTCTCAAGCTCCTCTATGTCGTACTTGGACAGTTTCTCCTCAACTTCCTGTAAAAGGTCGGCCGTCTTCTTCAGCCGTATGAGCCTCGACTCCCCTTTTATGACCTCCCTGAGTTTGAGTTCCTCTTGTCTAAGCTTTTCAAGCTTCTTTGAGAGCTTCTCCAGCTTTTTCTCGATGGAGCTTATTTCGGCGTCGTACTCCGCTTTTATCTCCCCTTCCTCGTGCTCCTCGATTGGCCTCTTACAGAGCGGGCAGACCTTGGCACCCTCAAGCTTCGAGAGGTTCTCTAAGAGGTTCTCCTTCTGCCCGGTTAAGCTCGCTATCTCTTCCCTTGTCCTTGCCATCTCCTCACGGAGGTCTTCAAGCCTCTCTTTAGCGCTCTCAACCTCTTCCAGCTCTTTCTCAAGCTTCTCCGGAGTGGTTCCAGCCTTCTCAAGCTCATTCCTGTACCTCTCCGCCTCGGCCGTCAGCTGGAGGGCCCGCTGGTAGAGACCGTTCTTCCTCTTCAGTTCCTCATAGTCCCTCCTGAGGGATTTCTCCTCTCTCTCAAGCTCCTCGATGTTTTTCTGAACTTCCTCAACCTTAGCGACTTTCTCTTCAAGAGAGCGCTTCTTCTCGGCCAGCTTTGCCTCAGAGAGGCTGAGCTTCGAGAGCTCGTCCTTGAGAGATAAGAGGGATTTTAGCTTCACGTACTCCTTCTCAACGGGTTCGAGATCTTTAAGCCGTTCAGCCTTTTCCTCAAGCTCCGTTATCTCCTTCTTTGCCTCCTCGATCTGGGTTTCGTAGTCTTTTATCCTTTCCTTCTCGGCCTTTATCCTCTGCTCTATGATGGCCTTCTCCTTCTCCAGTTTATCCAGCTCCTCCTTCAGGCTCCTGAGCCTTGAATACTCCTTTTCAGCTTCATCAAATTCTCCCTGGAGCTTCCTCTCCCTCTCGCGCAGCTCGCTTATCCTCCTCAGCGTCTCGGAGAAGCGCTTCTCGGCCTCGCGGAGACTCTCCTCAACCTCGGCCTTCCTCTCGATGAGCTTTTTGAGGTAGTCTTTCTTCCTCTTCAGCTCCCTTATTACATCGGTTGCGTTCTTCTCGGCGTTCTCGTAGTCATCTATGCCCAGAACCTTCCTCAGAACCTTCTCCATTATCTCGCGGTTGGTGATTATGCCTTCAATCTCGCCCTGCCGTATGTAGAGCGCGTTCGTGAAGACCTGTATCGGGTAGATGTTCCTCTCGACCCAGCGCGCTATGTCCGAGCTTTTCTCCGCTATCAAAGCTCCATCTTCTATCAGCTCGCTCTTCTTGGTGTCCCTGTGGATTTTGTAGCTCTTCTCATCGTGCTCGAACTCAAGGGTTAGTCCTATGCCGCCCTTCGCGTTGACGCGCGTGTTCGCCTGGAGGTAGCCCCTTGGAAAGCTCGGATGCCCCATGTAGAGCGCTGCAAATATCGCCTCGAGGATCGAGCTCTTTCCCGCCCCGTTCTGCCCTATCAGCAGGTTTATGCCGTCGTTGAACTCGACCTCGCTCTTCTCGTGCGCCCTGAAGTTCCTGATCTTCAACCTCCTTATCCTCACGGCTTACCCCTCCTCAGCCAGGCATCGAGGCTCGACGGGTTCTTGGGTTTGGGAACGGGCTTAGACTTTTTGGGAACTTTCTCCTCCGTGGGTTTGGGTTTCTCCTCCTTCGTGGGTCCCTTCACGGCTTTTGGCTTTTCGTCCCCTTTCTCCCAGGTTTCTTCTTTTTCTCCTCCCTTCTGGACTTCGGCGGCTTTCTTTGGAGTGTTCTTCGGGATGCCCTTCTTGTACCTCTCCATCAGCCAGGAGACGAACTCGGTAAGCCCCTCCGAGAACTCCTTGGGGGGAACGCGGAGGTGCAGGAGCAGCTCCCTCTCCCAGTCGGTGAACAGCTCCTCCTCGCTCAGCCTCTCCTTCGAGAGGACTGCCTCTCCAACGACCCTGCTCCTGAAGGTGTAGTACCTTAATCCAGAGTCCTTCAGAAGGTCATTGAACTCCGCGAGGCTCACTCCGCCTTTTATCGTTCCCTCGAGCGTTATGACCGCTAGGGCATCCTTCGGAATGAGCGAGGCGGCCTCTTCAACCTTCTTCCTGAGCTCGGCCTTGCTCTCGCCCTCCACTCTAACCGAGTAGAATGGTCTCGCATCAACCTCTATGAACTCAGGCTGGAAGTCCTCCACGATGTAGAATCCCTTCGGCCCGTCGCGGTTGTCAATAACCTTCGGCTTTCTGTCCCTGGAGGAGTAGCGAATTATATGACTGGCTTCCCTAACTTCCGTCCTCTCCAGCGAGCCGGGATAAACTATCGGTCCGCTCAAACCCGTCTGTGACGGTTCAGCAACGCGGTGAACGTGGATGTGGCCGAGGGCGTAGTAGGAGAAGCCATCAGGAAGCTCGCTCAACTTGAGGTCGAAGGCGTCCTGGTAGGGCGTGTCCTTGGCGAGGTAGTCAACCGCCTGGTGGAGCATCAGAATCCCCTTTCTGCCCTTGAAGAGCGCCTTGAGGACGTTTACTGCACCGTCGTTCCTTATGAGTTGCCAGCGCGTGTGGTGCCTCAGCCCGTATATCTCAACATCCCCAACCTGGCCCCAAACGAGATAGCGGTTTTCGGACAGCTTCTTGCTCCTGATGAACTCGCCCTTACCCGGCTCCCTCCTCAGCCCAACGGTGTGGAGAAGCCCAAGGTGCTCAAGCAGGTCGAAAACTGACGTCTCCCTTATGGTCTTGTCGTGGTTGCCCTCTATGGCGAAGACGGGAATGTCCTTCTTCATAGGGAGTTCAAGGACTTCAACGGCATCGCGTATCGTCCTCGGTGAGGGCCTGCTGACGTGGAAGAGGTCTCCGGCGATGAGTATGAAATCGACCCTCTCGTTCACCGACTTCTCTATCGCCTCGCGGAACACCTTGAGGTAGTCGTTGTACCTGAAGGGCTGGTTGAACTGCTCCCTCCCAAGGTGGACGTCAGCTATATGAGCGAACTTCATACGGACACCTCACAGCGGGAGCTCCGCTATGGCCTCCTCCTCGGTTACGTCTTCCTCGTCATCTCTCCCCTCGAGCCACTCTCCGACGATGTCGATGTCCCCGCCGCCGTAGTGGCCGTTCATGTCCTTCTCGAAGCTGTATATCTTCACCATCGCCGGAATCGTTATCGCGTAGCCGACTATGACCGCTTCACCGACGCCGAGGGAGGCTATGTCGTTGAGCAGATCCTCGCTTATCTGCTCGCTCGCCTGCTGGACGTAGCGCTGGTCGTTTGGTTCGACAAGCTTGAGGATTATCTTGGTGTTAGTCTGGCTCAGTATGTCGTCGTCAAGCTTCTTCGGCCTCTGGGAGACTATGCCGAGGCCTACTCCAAACTTTCTCCCCTCGCGTGCTATCTTGCCGAGCCAGAGCGTTGCGGGGTTTTTCTCGCCCCTCGGAGCAAATATGTGCGCCTCCTCAACTATAACGAGAACCGGCCGGGTGAGGGCGGGATACCTGTCGGCGACTTCCCTGACGAGGTTTCTGTCGTTGGTTCTAACACCCTTCACGTAGTCTATCCTGTTTTTGAGGATTCCGCGCAGGACAAAGCTCGCTAGGGTTATCATCTGCTCCTCTTCCATGCCGCTCAGGTCGATCACGTTCACCATTCCGGGCCTTATCTCTCCGAGAACGTCAATCGGGCTTATGAACTCGCCGAAGTTGGCGCGGAGCTCGCTCAGGTAGTCCTTCAGCCTTATCAGTGAGTCGAGGTCTTTAGCTTGTATTTTCCTCGGCACTTCCACACCTTTCTCGTCGTAATAATAAATCACCTTCTCGTCGGTGTTCTCGTAAACGCGTATCCACTCTTCTATCTTGTCCTCCATGGCGTGTATGAAGTCAAGTCCCCCAACGACCTGGCCTTCGCGTCTCATCTCCTCCCTCACGGTCCTGTAGACCAGTCCCAGGAAGCGCCTCTGCAGGCTGGCGTTCTCGGCTATTCCAAGGAGAGCCGCGAACTCGCTGAGCCTTATCCTGCCTGGATCTATCGTGGCCTTTATCGGGTTCACGCGCGCCCCAGGCCAGCTGAGCCTCTGGTATTCACCGTGCGGATCGAGGAGAACAAGGGTAGCATTGACGTTGCTCACCATCTCCTTCGCGAGAACTGCTATCGTGTTGGACTTTCCAGCACCTGTAACCGCCAGAACCGCGAAGTGCCTTGAAACCAGCCTGTTGGCGTCGAGCTTTACCTCGATGTCCTTCCTCGCTATGAGCCTGCCGAGCCTTATGTGTCCGTTTGAGAAAATCCTTGCCAAGTCCTCGTCCCTTGCCAGGTAGACCTTCTCCCCTGGCTTTATTGGGACACGGTTCGGGGCCGGCTTCGGCAGAAACTCGCCGTCGTGTCTCCTAAGCACTCCAAGAACCTTGGCAGTAGCTAATATCTCCTCGCTCTTGTCCAGAACTCCTTTGGAAAAGACGTTAACGGTCTTCTCAACGTAGTCGTAGCTTCCCCTGCCAGCGTCCATCAGCCAGTTTACGTTCCTTATCGACTTCAGAAGCGCCAGAACCTCGTCCCCATCCCGATTTTTGACTATCAGGAACTCCCCAAAGCGCGGAAGCTCGTTCCTCGGGTTCACTATGAACGTGAAGTGGTCGGTGCTGGATTCACCGAACACGATTCCAACGGCATCTGCCTCCATATTACCACCTTTAGTTGATTTCTCCCCTGGAACAAAAACCTTTCGCCCGAAGACCGCAACCCCTAAAAGTCGTTCCTCCAACCCCAACCTATGGAGAAACCCAGAAGAATTCTCCTCGTAACTGGCAGGCTCGCCGAACCCCTTGTGAGGAAGTACAGTGAGGGCTACGACGTTTTTGTAACCCCCGTGAGCGTGGCAGCTTTTCTCACTCCAGAGTTGATTGCGAGATACCTGAAAAAGGCCGGAGTAAAAAGCGAGGAATACGACCTTATTCTCGTCCCTGGCCTCGTTAGGGGCTCTGCCCAGCTTATCGAGGACGAGCTTGGGATTCCAGCTTACAAAGGGCCGAGGAACGCGATGGATTTATCGCAGGTCTTAAAGGCCTTAGAAGAGGGCTTCAAGCTCAGCAAGGAGATTCCCGCAGATGAGCTCTTCTCCTTCGATGCGCTCAAGAGGGTTGAGGACATCAGGAATAAGACGAGGAACAGGAACTACATTGAGGAAGCCCTGAAAAAGCCCTGGAACGTCCTCATTGGAAACCTGCCAGTTGGGAGGGACTTTCCAGCGAGGATTTTAGGAGAGGTGGTCGATTCTCCCAAGTTAGGCGTCGAGAAAACCCTGGAGAAGGCCCTCTACTACCTCCGTGAGGGAGCGGATATAATCGACATCGGCATGGTTGCAGGCGAGACGAACCTCAACTTTATTGAAAAACTCCCTGAAATACGTGAGAGGTTGAAAGAGGCAGGTTTCGACGTCCCCATCAGCTTCGATTCGCTTAACACGTCCGAAATCGAGAGCGCGCTTGACTATGCTGACCTCTTCCTCAGCGTAGATGAGGGCAATCTTGAGGCCCTCGTAACGGAGAAGCCCGTTGTTTTAATCCCCACCAACCAAAGGAAGGGCTACTTCCCCACTAAGCCTGCCGAAAGGGTTGAGTTCCTTGAAAAGCTCAAAGAGGGAGCCCTCGACCTCGGTTACAAAACTATCATCCCAGACCTCATCCTTGAACACGTCCCCCATCTAGCGCGCTCAATAGCGGCCTTTCAGCTCTACCGCGAGAGAAATCCCGAAGACGTTCTCCTAGCTGGCGTTGGAAACGTTGTGGAGCTTTACGATGCCGACAGCGTTGGGATGAACGCGCTTCTCGCGGGGATCGCGAAGGAACTTTCGATAAACCTCCTGCTGACGACGGAGGTAAGCGCGAAGGTCAAAGGCTCAGTAAGGGAGCTGAGAAGGGCAGTTGATATGGATCTCTTCGATATTCCAAAAAACCTCGGTTTCGACCTCCTTATCCTCAAGGAGAAGAGGGAGAGCGAATGGCAATTCGAGCCTGCAAGAGAAGTCATAGAGGCGGAGGAAAAACCCGTTGAGCTTGAGCCGATATACTTCCGCATCTGGGTGGAAGACGGGAGGATATGGGTGAACGCCCACAGGGGCACCGAGGCAGTTCTGACAATCGTCGGAGACGAACCGAACGCGATAATCGACACGATTCTGGAGCGCTTCGAGATAAGCCCGAGGCACGCCTTCTACCTAGGCAGAGAGCTTGAGAGGGCTCACACGGCGTTAAAGCTGAGGAGGAGCTACATTCAGGAAGTTGAGCTTTTTCGGGAGTTCTACTGGAGCGGAAGATAGGTTTTTACCTTCTCGAAGTCTCTCAAATCCCAGGCCAAAAAGTCTTCTTGTCTTAGGTTTTCTTTCTTTTCAAGCCTTTTGGCAATCAACCCGTATTCTTTACTCCATCCATTAAGTCCGACCAGCTCTGCTTTCCTCCCAAGATCTTTCAGAATTCCCCTCGCCTCCCTCTCTTTGAGGTCCTTCCACTTCACCTCGACGAACAACGCCTTCCTTTCCCGCTCGTTAAGGGCAACGAGGTCGATCTCCTCGCTCTTATGCCACCAGCGGCCGATTTTCGTGAACCTGAGGGGAAGCTTTTCAGCCCTGTTAAGCCCCAGGAGAAACTCCTTGGCAACTCCCTCAAACACCCCTCCAAGGTAGCGGGTGTAATCCTCAAGGAACTCTCCCCAAAAGTCCAAGCTCTCAAGCTCGACCTCGTTTCTATAACGCTCGACGAAGCGGAAGTAGAAGGCCATGTAGTTGTCGGCTATGGCATAACGCGTGTTCTTGGTCTTTGGTGAAGCAGTTACGGGAACCTCCCGCCGGAGGAAGCCAAGTCTCTCAAGGGCTTCCACGTACTTGAAGAGGTTCGAGCGCGGGATTCCGGTGAAGTTGCTTATCTCGTTGAAGCGCCTCCTCCCTTCGGCTATGGCCTTGAGGATCAGCTTGTAAACCCTCGGCTCCCTCAGTTCGCTCGACAGGAGAAAGTCGCCCTCAGCGTAGAGGAAGCCCCGCTTTGTGAAGGCAACCGCCCTAACGTCTTCGAACCTCCTGAAGAGGAGAAGGTAAGCGGGAATTCCCCCGGTTATCCCGTATATCCTAACGGCCTCCTCCACGTCAACCCCCAATAGCTTCCACGAGCTGAAGAAGTCTAACGGTTGGAGTCTTATCTGCCCGTCCCTCCTCCCGTAGAGGGGGCTCTTCTGGCTCAAAACGTGCTCCTCCATCATGCCAACGCTCGAACCGACGAGGATGAGGTGGATTTTAGAGTTCCTCACGACTTCGTCCACTATGTACTGGAACTCGCTCAAGACTTTTCTATCGGACTGGATTAGGTAGGGGAACTCGTCGATGACCACGATGACCTTTCCTTTTTCGCTCAAATATCTGAAGACGTCAACGAAGCCTGAGAATGATGAAGGGGTGAGGTAGGGGCTTGGGTATTTCTCAAGAACCACCCTTGAGAACTCGAGCAAGTTGTCGCGGTAGGTGCTGTTCCTGGCCAGATAATAGACTGAGGGCTTTCCCCAGATGAACTCCTTAACCAGGCGGGTCTTTCCAACCCTCCTCCTGCCGTAGATCGGTAGGAAGGAGTTATCCCTATTCCAGAGGGATTCCATGAAGGTGAGCTCTTTCTCCCTGTCAATGAAAGTTATTGGCATGGTATTATACTCGGCCAATAACTATTTAAGCCTTTCCCCGCGAAAAGCGTTTAACCTCCCGCTCCTACTCTACCCGATGCCTATGCTGGAAGGAGTGTTCGTTCCCCATATAACGCCCTTTGACGAGAACGAAAACATCAACGAGCCTGTTCTCAGGGAGCTCGTTCACTACTTCATCAGCTCCGGCCTGAACGGCCTCGTCTCCCTCGGGAGCAACGGGGAGTTTCCCTACCTGAGCTTTGAGGAAAAGCTGAGTGTTGTTGAGATAGTCAGGGAGGAAGCTCCATCAAAGATTCCGGTAGTCGCTGGAGCCACCGAGAATTCAACGAGAGAAGCTTTGAGGCTCGGAAAGGCACTCCTCGACCTCGGTGCCAACTTTCTTCTGATAGGCCCGCCCTACTACTTCAAACCGTCCTCCGAGGAGCTTTTTGCACACTACTCCACTCTTGCTGACAAACTCGACGGAAAAATCCTGCTCTACAACGTTCCAAAATTTGCCGGCCTGAACATTCCCATTGAGGTCATCGAGCGCCTTGCGGAGGAGCACTCCAACATCATCGGCATCAAGGACTCCGACGCGAACATGGGAAGAATAGGCGAGCTCGTCAGGGGGCTCGGCGACAGGTTTACCATCCTAGCCGGAACGGCCGATGTCATGTATCCTTCCTGGGTTCTCGGCGCCCAAGGCGCGGTTGTTGCCGTTGCGAACGTTGCACCTGAGCTCTGCGTTGAGCTGTGGAAGGCTTTCAAAGAAAAAGACCACAGGAAGGCTAGGGAGCTCCAGCTGAAAGTGAACCTCCTGAACGAGGTCGTGGTCAAGAAGTACAACCAGATAAGCGCCATAAAGGCCGCGATGGAGATGAGGGGACTGGCCGTAGGCAAACCAAGGCTCCCGTCGCTCTCTCTCGGCGAAACGGCCCTTGAAGACATCAGGGAAGCCCTTAAAACTGCAGGAGTGCTTTAGGGGGAGAAAAAGAAGCAAAAAAGGAAAAAGAAGGACTCACCGCTTCCTGTAGAGGTAGAGTCCAATGAGTACCAGCACCGCTATTGCTAATGCGTAGTATGGGAGGTTGCTTCCTCCTGAAGCGCTCGGCGGCGATGGGGAGCTTGATGTGGTCCCCGTTGGGCCGGGGGTGATTGTTGTTTCCGTCTCGCTTGTCCCGTTGGTTCCCGGTGAGGGGGCCTCGATCTTCTCCGCCACAGCGAAGAGGGACAATCCCGGAACGCTGACCTTGTAATAGACGTACCTGAGATCTTCGTATTCAAACTCCGGCCTGTACTCCACCCATTCACCTTCCCAGCGGAGGAGGAGAACCTTATCGACGCTCACGTTGTTCTCCGCCAGCCAGTTCTTGGAGACGCGGAAGCGGAGCGTGACGTTCCTCAGCGACCAGTTCTCAGGGTGGGTCACGTTGAAGAGGGCGTAGGTGAGGTAGTTCTCTACCCCGCCAGGGCTCTGGCGAACCACCACCGTGCCACTCACGCTTGATGCTGGAATGAAGTAGAGCCTGTATAAGTCTGTATTGGTTATGACCCTTATCCACTCACCTCCTCTTCCGGAGACTACGTCTCCCGATGCTTTTCTCTCAACGATTGGCCTCTTGAGGACCCTCATGGAGAACTCCCTCCTCACGGTGAGGTTCCCGTAGGTGCAGATCACCCCGAGGGTGTAGTTGCCGGGCTCGAGGTCTCCGGTTGGGACGAGAGCCCCCTCTCCAGTGCGGTTTCCGAGCGTCCAGCTCACGAGACACGGCTTCGAGGTTTCTATCCCTATAGCCCCACCGATATAGAGCTCGATCGGGCTCACGGCTATCTCAGGCGGCTCTATTGTCTCGTTCCCGGAAGATGCAACGATTATCACTCCGCTTCCTGTACTGTCCTCGGAGATGGTAGCGTTTCCACCGAGGGACGTCTCGACCTTTGAGGGGTCTATGCCAAAGGCCGGTTTCAACTCAACGACCCCGTAGTGGCCCTTCCTGACGATGGTGGCGTTGGTGAGAATCCTTCCGACGTTCAGGGTTATGTGGACTTCCTTGTCCTCCGGAAGGGCGGCCAGCTCGCCCTCCGCGATGATGAGCACGGTGTTGTTCTCTATCCTGACGTTGAATGACTCAATCCTCGTCATGTATGCACCGATGAAAGCCCTCGCGAAGGCCCCGTTCCTGAAGAACGCGAAGACCATTGAGGCATTCCTGGCGTCGGGGGTTATCCTGACCGTCACGGTTCCTTTCATCTCCCCGTCCCTGCGGCCATGGATTTCAAGCCCCATCCTCTCGAAGGTGCCGTTGAAGAGCGGGCCGACCCTGGTGGCTGGCGTCGGCACTATGTACTCAGCGCGGTAAACGTCGGGGTTTCCGAAGGTGAGGCTCACGTTGCCCCAGCCGTCGAGGTTTCCGCCCTCACCGCCGAGGAGAACCACAGTGTCCATCTTCTCCGCCTCGACCGTGTAGTTGGCCGGTGGGTCGAGAACCTGTATCTGCATGGGGGATGGCTTCGTCATCACGGCGTAGATGTTGTAAAAGGCCCATTCGCCCATCTTCTCAAAGGTTTCTATCGCGGCAGCGATGCTCTTTCCGCTCTTTTTGAGGGCCTTTTTCTGCTCTTTGGGATCAAGCTCCTGGAAGGACTTCTGCTTCTTTATCTCCTCCTTGAGGTACTCCACGAGCATCTCGTTTATATCGTCCCTCATGTCGTTGAGGTTCTCTTCCACCTCATCCCCAGGATCGGGGGGCTCCTTCATCTCCTGCACGTTCTTGTAGATGTCGTTGAGGACGTCGTTGTCCACAACCTCGAGCACCGTCTCTATGAAGACCGTCTGGAGCTCCTCGTCCGTGATTATAGCCTTGGCGAGGGTGGTTAGCACGTTAACCTTCGCATCGAGCGGAATCTCCGAGAGGTGGGTGAGGTTGTAGTAGTAGTTCTGATCCATCCCGTAGTCTTCCTCCCAGCGCGCGAAGTCGTTCAGCGTCAGGGGAACGATGGTGGTGTTGTCGGCGGAGAGCATCGCGTTCACCTGGACTGCCGAGCTGCTCTTCGAGTACTCCTCTATCGTCTGGTCGTCGGGGAAGTCTATGTTTCCGACGATGTTCCCTATCTTCAGCCCCGACTTGGCTATGGCCATCACTATGGTCTCGACGGGAACGTCTATGTCGTAGACCTTGAGGGCCCCTTCGGTGGCTATGGCCGCGAGCTGGAGCTCGTTGAACAGAAGGGAGTAGTCAACGCCGGCGTTGACCCTGTAGTGGGGAATGACCGTTCCCGGTTCCCTGCTCTGATCCACTATTGCCTTGAACTCGAAGCCGGGCGGTATGACGTGGTACCACACGTAGCCTTCTGGGCTCATGTCGTAGGCTCCCTCGGCGTAGTAGCTGTAGTAGATGTTCTCGTCCGTGTTTCTGAGCCTCATGTAGGTCTTGTTCCCGTTGATGCCGAGCACGTCTATCTGAACCGGCCCGAGGGACTCGCTGAAGGGGGCGAATGTCTTGTTGAGGGCCTTCACCGGGGTTTTCTCGTAGTTTATTGAGTAGGTGGTGTATATCCAGTCAGAGGGCTGGCCGTTCTCGTAGGGGACGTAGTTAACGGCAACCGAGGTCATGTAGTCGCCCGAGAAGTTGACGGGGGGTATCCACTTAGGCGGATCGTCGTGCCACCAGGGCATCCATGCCCCCCATATCCACTTCAGCCTTCCAGGGGGAGCGAGGCCCGTTAAATTTGCTGACTCAACGTCGAGGGTGTAGACGCTGTTCTCCTCCTCTATGGCTACCGACATCATCCTGAGGAACTTGTAGTGGGCGTTTGGATCGCGCTCGGGTATCTGATCCCTCACGTCCACCAGCTTTATGTATGCCGTTTTGTCTCCAACGTTCCTTATGTCGAGGTTGAAGTGGTGGCTCTCCGCCGCCTCGAGGTCATCATCTCCGTCCCCGTCGTAGGTGTACGTCGTTCCCTCCGAGAACTCCTTCACGTGGCAGTGTCCGGGCTCGTTCTGGCAAAACTGGCGCGTGTACGGGTAGGCTGAGTACGATTCTATCTTGAACACCGGGCCGAGGTCGAAGCCTATCTCCTTGGAGGCTTCGTCCCTCACGATGCCGTCCAGGTCGTAGAGCTTAACGTCCATAGGTATCTTGTGGTTAGAGGGCAGTTCGTCAGGGAGAGGGTCCCATTTCAGCGTTATCGGGTCGTAGACGGTTATCGGGATCAGCGCGTGGAACTCGCCGCTCATTCCCCCCGGAACTGCAACCAAGAGACTTACCCTGCCGGTGTGGCGCTCTATGTACCCCGGAAGGACGAGCTCGACCTTGACCACTCCCGTCAGGTTGCCCGTGTTGCGGAGGGTAACCGTGACGTTGGCAAAGCGCTCGTCGTAGGGCATGCTGGTCTCTTTCTCTCCCTCGTGGTAGCGGCGGTAGACGTAGACGGCCGTTGGATGGTTTACTGAGACCGAGACTATATCTATGTGGGCGTTTCCGAAGTACACCTTTCTAACCGCGCTCACGCTCGTTCCGTCCGCGTCCTCCGCCGTGAACTTTAGGTAGCCGACGCCCGTGAGGTTCCTCGCGAGGGAGTCGAAGGTGACGTAGTCGCGGTATTCGTGGGAATTCAGCGTCGCTTCCCCTATCAGCTCCTCCGTGCCATTCCATACAAGGGTGTAGTTCACTTTGACTATCTTGCTCCTCGAGCTGGCACTCCCTGCGAGGGTTACAACTCCCTTAACTTCGTCCCCGTTCATCGGATAGACGGAGAGGAAGGCACCGAGGAGGCTTGAGCCCCAGCCGCTTCCGGTCTCAACTATGTCTCCAAGGGTCAGAGTTCCGCTCTCGACGAGAATGTCGTAGTCCTCGCTCTCCTTGCCGTCGACGGTGTACATGGTTCCGCCGGTGTAGTTCTCAACGAGAACCGGCTCGTGGCCGCCCCAGTCAGTCCTCTTCAATACTGTGTAGCCGGAGTTCCTGACGACGTGAACCCCGCGGGTGTTGACGATGGAGTTGTTCATGGCTATTATTGACGCGCTGCCGTTAACGAGGAGGCCTAAGTCGTTGTTCTGAATGAGGCTGTTCGTTATCGCGACGCCCTCACCGTTTCCGTCCTTCACCAAGAGACCCACGTCGTTGCCCACCACGGTGTCGTGGTCAACGAGGAGTCCCCCACCGACGTAGGGATGGACGAGTATACCAACACCGTTGTCGAAGATCAGGCTGTCCTCCACCCTTCCCTCAACGTGGCTGAGATCAATTCCTTCGCTGTTGTGCATTATGTAGCTGCTCCTCACCGTCATGTTGATGCCGCGAGCATGGACTCCAACGCCGTTCCCGCTTATTCTGCTCGAGTAGATGCCGAGGGTCGAGGTCCCCCTCCTTCCGGGCTGCGCGTAGATTCCCTGGGAGAAGCCCCTCACGGTGCTCTCGTTAACGAGTGCGTTAAACACCGCCCCTAGATGTATTCCTTGGCCGCTCTCGCTTCCTATCACCTCACTCCTGAGGAGTTCGAGGTTGCCCGCTACACTGATGCCTCCATGGAGCGTCGAATCGCTTATCCTAACTCTGGCGTAGTAGGTAAACGTGATGTTCGAGTCCACCTCGTCCCTTGCCACGATGAGCCTCGCCGCCGCTCCCGTGATTGGTGCCCTCACCACGCTGTCAGTTAATCCGGCCATCCCCTCGACCACGTGGAGCGTCGCCTTGAAGGCACCGAGCTGGAGGTATGGGTAGTGGGTAGGACTTCTCACGTGCACCGCTATCACGTTTTCACCGCGCCTGAGGTAGCCGCCCACATCAATGACGTCCATGAGCGGGTGGGCCGTTATTACCCCTCCTCCCCAGCCGTAGGCGTAGGAGAGCTGGGCCCTGTGGTCGAGCTCATCAACGACCTTCCTGCCGTTGATGTATACCTCCACGCCGCTTACCGCGTAGTAGTTCAGCCAGGCCTGGGCAGGGAGCGTATCGAGCGTAACGACCTTCTTGAGGTAGAGGTCGGTGAACTTCCCCACCTCGGTTCCACCAGTAAAGTGGGACCTAGAGGAATCAGCGTAGAAGGGCCCATCGCTCGCTTCCATTCCAGCGGTGGAGGTCGTGTAGATCCAGTCTTCAGCAGGCATTGAGGTGGAGTAAAACCACTCCGAGCCCTCTCCAATGACCTCGTTCAGCGTTTCAGTATCCTCCTGGCTCCAGAAGAGGTTCGTGTTGAACGCAAGGCTTCCGCCCTCAATGTGGCAGCCCCTGACGAGAACCTCCTTTGAGTAGCTCTCGACGGTGGTGTCTTCAAGCTTCGAGTTCAGCAGAAGGAGCGTTGACTCCTCGCTTCCCGCTTCCCCGCTTATCGTCATCTTCTTGAGCACGCTCGCGTCATCGTCGAGCGGGTTCGTTGCCGGAATCCCGTCGGTGTCCTCGACGCGGAGGGTTCCTCCCGGATGAACCTCTATCTTGCCGTCCTGGAGGTGGTAGCTCTTAACGACGAGCTCACCGTCAACGTAGGCGTAGAAGTGGCCCGCGTCTCCATTCTCAAAGCTCGTCCTCTTCCCACCGCTCACGTGGACGATGAGGTAGGTGGGATACGGCGAGACGCTCCCGCTCACGTTGGTGTCCCACATCTCTATACCGCCCGTGTTCTTGGCGAGAAAGGCATACCTGCTCCCGGTTACATTTGAACTCACCAGGCAGAGCCAGTTCGTTCCGAGGTCGAGGTCGAAGTTTGCATCATCGTTGGACTCCACAACCGAGTTCTCAAACCTCAGCCGGGCGTTCCTGATGCAGACCCCCTTCCCGTTGTTCCCTACCACGGCCCCCTTTACCGTCTGGGTGGCGTAGGAGTAGCTCGGGTCCTCAAAGTAGAGGCCGCATCCCCGGTTGTTCTCTACCTCCAGGTCCCTAAGGGTCCAGTGCCAGTCGGAGAGGTCCCCTATGACCTCGATTCCCCTATCGCCATCAACGAAGGTGCTGTTGATCACGCTCAGGCTCTCTCCGGGGAGGCCGTTCCTGAGGTATCTGAGCCCCGCTCCACTGTGGAAGGTGCTCCCCTCCACGGTTAAGCTCCCGCTGACGGTTGCCCCTCCCTCGATCTCGCTCCCTTCGAGGCTAACCTCCGAAGAGGTGAAGGCGAAGTTGCCGATGAGGTGAGAATTGAGGGTGGAGACGGTTCCAGTGAATTCGCCGTTCTTGAAGCCCCCTAGTGCGGAATCCTCGACGTCGAGCGTTCCCCCCGTCCCCCTCAGGCTCAGGGACAAGCCCTCCACGAACGAACCCCCGAGAACGCGGAAGGTGCCGTTGACATCTACCCCCTTACCGAGAACGTGAATCCTGCAGTTCTTCAGTGTGAGGGAGCCGTTTTCGGTTATCAGAATGCTCCCGTTCACGGTGTACTCCATGCCGTAGCAGGCCTGGCTCCCGTTCACCACCCAGTCGCCGCTGACTGGCGGCCCCGACACCTCGACCTTGAACGTCTCAACCGTCTCGGCTCCGCAGAGGTCGACGGCCTTTATCCGGACGATGTTCCCTGCGTAGGGGGTTAGGTTCTCGGAGACGTCCGTTCCCTCGGTGTACCTCACGTAGGGCCCTCCGTTTATGGAGATGTAGAGGCCTTCAAGGTTTCCGTCCGGGTCGTTGACCCTTATCTCCGGAACGACGCTTTCATCCGGTCTGTAGTTGGTGTGGAGATTCACCTTCATCTCCGGCGGCCTGTTGCCCTTGCAGAGCGTGAAGACGGTTTCTCCCCTCACTTTCCTTCCGCATCTTCCCTCCGCTGTTATGGTGAGTCTCAGGGGCTCCCCGGACTCAAGAAGCTTTCCAAGCTTTTCGAGGAGGGGCCTCATGTCGAAGACGTAGCTTCCGGTGATCTTCAGTTCATCCCCCACCCACGTGTGGCTGATGTTGGGGAGGAAGCTCTCTTTGTAATCGAGTCCCCCTATTGTTAGGGCATACCCCTCCGGCAGGGCGTTTCCAACCATTGTGAAGTTTATCGGAACCAGCAGGCTCATGACGTTGCTCTTCTCTCTCGGAGACGTTACCTCCAGGCTGCAGTCCTCGAAACACGGCCACTGGACGTTTATGTGGCGAACCTCAAGGGTTCTGCTGTTCCCGTAGCCGTCGTAAACGAGGGCGTAGAAGTAGTGCCCCCCGTTGAGATGCCCCGAGAAGGTCTTCTCGCAGGTGTAGACGAGCTTCGAATGCATCCTTCCCTTTTCGTCGATGTATCTCACGAACCTGTGCTCCACCGGGACGTTGTAGCTGTCTCCGTCCCACACTATCCTGCACGAGGCTATCCTCTCAGGGGAGCTCACCTTCACCGTCACGTTCGATGTATTCGCTGGAAGCTCCATGCCGTCCTCCGGTGTAGGCAGGACGTAGGAGGCCTTGCTCAGGTCCGGGTAGGGGATGGTGACGACCCTCCACGATGGAACTCCCCTGTTGCCGTACCTGTCAACTGGCACCACGGAGACGTTGTATGTGCCGCCGGGCGTGAGGGAAACCGCCTGCTCCATCCCGCTTCCGGGCTCGCCTGTGAAGTTGCCCACAAGGCTACCGTTCACCCACAGCTCCGTGTGGTCAAAGTCCTCATCGTTCGGATTGATCCAGCTCACGATAGCACCGCCGACGTACGTGCTGACGTCGAAGTATCCCATACCTCCGGGCGGCGTCGTGTCTTCGACGGTTAGGTAGATGTACTTGTGGTAGCCCCTGTTCCCTGTGGCATCGGCGACCTCAATGGAGTATATCACGTAGGCCTCCTCGCTTGTGTTGAAGGGAATGAGGAACGGAACGCCGCTTTCATATGGGCCCGTCTCTAGCCGGTACCACCCTTCCTGAGGCGTGTTGGCGTTGGGGTTGAAATCGACGGTGTAGAGGCCGGGGTGGGCGTCGGTCGCGTTGAGAACAGTGCCCGCTCCGCTCTTCCTCTCTGCCTTTGCGTGGATTACATCCCCCGTGGAGGAAGTGATTGTGAGGTTCACAAAGCCCTCACCCACGCTCGGCTTGGTGATGTCCACTTCAAAAACGTGGAGTTCGCTGATGCCGAGATTTCCTGCACGGTCCGTTCCATAAACCCTGAACCTGTGGAAGCCATCATTGAGGATATATCTCCACCCGGACTCCCAGTGCATCCCGGAGCCGAAGAGGGTGACGTTCGCACCGTCTAGCTCGAGCACCGCGGAGGCGAGGTTCTCGCTCGCGTTCACCGCGAACTTGTAGACGTACGCTCCGAGGAGTGAGCCGTTTTCAGGAGTTGGGGGCACAAACGTCAGAGTGGGTGGGGTTGTGTCTACTGTGAAGGTCCTTCCCTCTGTGAACCCGACGTTGCCGGCTTCGTCAGTTACCTCGGCCCAGAACACGTGAATGCCGTCTGAGAGGGTTAGAGTTGCGGTCCAGTATGGGTCGTGTCTCTCCATTGGGTACGTCTCCCCATCCAGGTGGAGCACGGCTTTAGACAGCCCCTCACTGGAGACCACCCTGAATTCGGCGATATTGGAGGACGTCAGAGAGCCATTGGCGGGAGTCGGAGCAATGAACGCTGCACTGGGAGGGGTTAAATCCACACTGAAGTTCAGTATCCCGCTCCCTCCCAGGTTCCCCGCAAGGTCTATCGCGTACACTTTGATCCTGTGATCTCCCTCTGAAACAGCAATGCTGCACCTCCAGTCTGCTCCGTAATTTGTCATCGTGTGGTTCACACCATCGAGCTCCAGGAATGCCGCCTTCAGGATCTCATTGGAGGTTACCCGTACCAGTACCTCCTCCGTGTTTACAACCGACCCATTTGTGGGGGTGGGCGGCTTGAATTCTATCTCTGGAGGGGCCGTATCGACTGTGAAGGGCCTCTCCTCACTCTTGCCCTCGTTCCCCGCGAGGTCCTTCCCTACTACGTAGAACTCATGATGGCCGTCTTCAACGCTCAGGCTTACTCTCCATGACTCTCCAGAGCCCTCCATTACGTACTCTTTTCCGTCGAGCACGAGAACGGCACTTGAGATGGCCTCGCTAGAGGTTATTTCAAATTCCACAGCGCTTCTGTTAAGGATCGAACCTGCCCTTGGCGTTGACCCTATCAGCTTCAAAGTCGGAGGTGTTACGTCTATGACGAAGCTTCTCCTCTCCGTGAATCCGCGGTTGCCAGCCTCATCAAAGCCGTAAACTAGAAAGCTGTGGGAGCCCTCGGAGGCTTCGATCGTAATGCTCCATTTTGTTCCAGATCCGCCCATGGTGTAGTCTACCCCATCGAATTCGAGTATCGCGGAGCTCAGGTTCTCGTTCGCCTTCGTTTCTACGGTGATAGTGGTTCTGTTTACGAATGAACCGTTTTCTGGTGTTGGAGAGACTAGCTCAAGGACGGGTGGGGTCGTGTCTATTTCAAAACTGCTGATCCCGCTCATACCTAGGTTTTCGGCTCTGTCACGGACCGTGACGTAGAAGGTATGATCCCCATCCCCCAGGGTCAAATGAAGGGTCCAGAGGTCCCCATTCTGCACCATATCATACGTGCTCCCGTCTAGGTGAAGGGTAGCGCTTTTCAGGGGTTCCGACGAGTTCAGGGAGAACGTCACGTCTCCGGTTCCAAGAGAGCTCCCGTTCTCAGGTGTTGGCGGAACAAACGCTATCTCCGGCGGAGTCGTGTCTACAGTGAAGCTCCTCCATCCCGTTGATCCGGGATTTCCCGCAAGGTCCCTCCCCTCAGCGTGGAAGGTGTGAAGTCCCTCAGGTAGGGTGAGCTCAAGCGTCCACTCGGTTCCCCCTCCGGTCATCTCGTAGCTTTCGCCGTCGAGCACCAGAACCGCCGACGAGAGGTTCTCGCTGGAAGAAACAACGAACTGGATGGCAGTCGTGTTCACGAATGAACCGTTTTTCGGTGTTTGTAATCCGAAGGCTATCTCCGGGTGTGTCGTGTCCACTACGAGTTCTCTGCTTTCAGTACTCCCGCTGTTCCCGGCCAGATCAATTCCCTGAACCCTTAGCACGTGGGTTCCGTCCGTTAGACTGATCTCGGCGCTCCACGATCTGTTTGAGCCCTCCATCTCGTAGGCCACGTTGTCAACGTAAAGTGTTGCTTCTCTCAAATCCTCGCTGGAGGAGGCTGCTATGATTACCCTGGAATCGTTGAGAACCGAACCATTATGGGGTGTCGGCTCGACGAACCAGAGCGCCGGTGGAGTCGTGTCGGCTTCCTCAACGCGCATTAACCACCAGTGTGAAACCTCCCCGTTCTCGTTGCTGGCAACGACGCTCACGTTCCAGAGGCCGACTACCAGCGTCGAGTTAATGTAGGTTGAAGAATTGCCCTCTCTGTTTAGGACTTCCGTTCCGTTGACGAACCAGGTGACGTTGGCTATCTGGTTAAGCGCTATGGAGAAAGCGGCGCTCCCGTCGGGAGGATAGGTGGCCTCTTCTCCCTCAGGCGAGAAAGAGGTTATCCTCAGCCTCTCTTCAACGGAGAAGCATAGCTCGTCACTCTGTTCCTCGTTGCCAAAGGTGTCGTTCGCAACCATGTACCAGCAGAAGGTCTTTCCTGCCATCTCCTCGGTGATGCTCACCGTCCAGTTGCTCCAGCCGTCAGCTATTTCCAGTGGTGTTTCCTCCCAGATGAAAACGCCGTCGGTGAAGGTGGTGTTGCTCCAGAGGACGGCACTCTCCAAGTGGACGTCGCTCCATCTCGCGAAGAGGGTAACGCTCTCCCCAACCCTAAGGAGATCTGCGCTCTGCCCGCTCTCCAAAAGCTCCGGCGGCGTCGCGTCTATCTCGATCGTCCTTTCTTCGGTTCTGTTGGTAACGCCGTCCGCCGAACCGTAGACCCTAAAGGCGTAATCCCCATCCGGCAGGTTCTCCTTGGTCAGCCACCAGCTCCTTCCGGAACCGCTCATGCTCTCGTTTGCCCCGTTCCACTCGAGGGTGGCGTTGTCGAGGTCAAGCGAAGAGGTGACGTTTATCGTAACGCTCCTCACGTTCAGCATCGCGCCGTCTTCGGGAGTGGGGTCGGCAAAAGAGATAACGAAGCCCGGCCTCTCGTAGACGTACCATGTCCAGTAATGGGTGAGGCTCCCGTAGGCGTTCTCGATTACCACATATACGCTGTACTCCCCTTCTACTGGCATTGAACCGGTGTAGCTCGACGTCTGGACGTTCTCCTCGCTCTTAACCTCGTCCTCACCGACGTACCAGGTGACGTTCACTACTCCATTGGCCGTTACGGTGAACGTAACGGAATCCCCGACGTAGCTCTCGACGGGACTTTCGGGCGAGTAGGAGACCACCTCCGGAGGCGAATGGACCTCGAAGCAGTGAACCGGCGTCTCATTCGAGTGCTCAAGCTCATCCAAGCCCTCTATGTACCAGCAGTAGAGGCCCGGCTCGTCTGCGCTTATCGAGAAGTTGCTCCATCCAGAGGTTCCCTCGAAGGAGAACCCGTCCAAGACCTCCCACGAGCCGCTGATGTTGGTGTGCAGTAGAGCCTCCTCCAGATGCGGGTCGCTCCAGAGGGCATAAACGTGGAGGGTTTCGCCCTGTGGAATGTCCTCTTTGTCCTGCCCCACACTGGAGTAGCTCGGTGCTTGAGTATCAACTTCAAAGCTCCGCTCCTCGCTCGTCCCGTTGTTTCCGGCCAAATCCTGTCCGTAAACCCTGAAGGAGTGTGAACCGTCGGGAACGCTCAGCGTGTAGCTCCACTCCCTCCCGCTCCCGCTCATCGTGTGGTTTACCCCGTCGAACTCTAGGAAAGCTGAGGTGAGGTTCTCGTTAGCTGTAACGTTTATGGTTACGATCGAGTCGCCGAGGAGGGAGCCGTCTTCGGGCGTCGGCTCGACTAATGTGAGAACCGGTGGCGTCGTGTCCTCTTCGGCTTGGGCCAGGGGGGCGAAGATGCTGAACTGCGTTAAGTTGGCTCCCACGGTGTTTTCCACAGTATCGAGGCTCGGGTCGCTGACCCCATCGAGCGTCCAGCCCTCGCTGAAGCGCCATATCCCGAGCGAATCCTCTTTGAGGCCTTCGAGAGTGAAATCATCGTAGTGGAATGTTAGGTAGAGCCAGGTGTCGGCGCTCGCCTCAATGAACTCGCCTATGTCGGAGTAGCCCTCTGGAGGAGCCGGCCTTTCGCTTTCCCCAACGCCCCTAACCATGCAGTCCCCGGGACACCTTATCTCCACGGAGAGGTCGTTTATCTGGTTTCCACTGAGCGTACCGCTGAACTCCTCAACAACGGTTATTGCCCACGCGTTCGCCTCGTTTAGTGAAGTGGCAACGTCGTTGTCCTCAACGCCGGAGTTGCCGGCAAGGTAGAGGTAGAGCGCATAGCCGGAGTTTTCACCGATCCCTGAAATCTGAAGGGAATTGCCGTGAACGTCTGCGGAGGTGTAGAAGACCTCAATTCCGTCCGCGCTGTCTCCATTAACGGTCACGGTGTTGCCGTAAACACCGCTCCTGCCCTCTTCCTCGTAGACGTAAACTCCGACTCCTTGGGAGCCAAAGACACTTATCCCGTTGTTTCTAACCGTGTTGCCCCCGCCGTAGCTCAGGTAAACCCCGTAGCGGAAATCTTCGCTCGCCTCGGTTATGGTGACGTTGCTTCCCTCAAAGGTGCAGTTATGAACACCGTCGAGCCATATTCCTATGTTTGATATAGACGAGACGATCGTTAGGTCCCTCAGGGTCACGTTATCCGAACCCACGTAAACGACGGGCTTCACGCCCTCGTCCAACTCGCTCCCATCGCCCTCGATTACGGCCAGGCCGGAGCTTCTGAGCATGAGGGGTTTGTCGATCTCGACGCTCTCACCGTAGTTTCCGTGGAGCACGATAACGGTCCCGTTTTCGGAGGCGGCGTCTATCCCACTCTGAAGGGGCGTCTCGCTCGGGTTAAAGGTTCCCCCCTCATACCACCAGCCGCTCTCGTTGACGTAGACGGTCTCCGAGGGAGAGGGAGTCGTTGCCGTATCGTTCACCCACGTCGTGTTCACGTTTCCGGAGGTATCGTTCGTGAGGATTCCTATGGTATGGGTCTCGCCCGGGGAGAGGCCGTCGAGGAGCCACTCGCCGTCGGCTGTTCCACCCTCGAATTCCCCATCGATGTAAACGAGGGCCTCGTCGAAGTCCTTATCATCCGGGTTCTCCCACGTCCAGAGGATGTAGTCGCTCCCGACCTCGTGGCGGAGGTTCCTCACCGTCCCCGGCGGGGTCGTGTCTTTCACCTCAACGTAAAAGTTCACCTGGGCCATGACACTCTCATCGCCAGCTAAAGCGTAGACCTCAAGGGAGTTCTCGCCTTCTTGGGCTTCTATTGTGGTGTTCGGCGTGAACGTGATGTTCTTCCCCCCGTTCAGGGAGTAGCGCCACTCGTCGACCGGCTTGTTTGCCGTGACGTTGAGGTCTATCGTGGTCGTGCTGTAGGTTCCCTCCTCCGGAGAAACTATCGTAATACTCAGTGGATTCTCCGGTGGCGTTTCCAGGGTGTACTCAACCGCTATGTCGTCGAAGTACACGTGGGAGTAATAGGCCGAGTAGTCCCAGCCGCCGATAACGACCTGAAAGTCCGTCGCGTTGGCCATACTCGTTGTGTAAATCGTTTTAACGAGCGCCCCGCTCTCCCAGAACTCGAAGCGGTCCTTGTGGATGACCACCTTGAATGTGGCGTAGTTTCGGGGTATAGTTCTCGCCTCGTTGACGCTGTTGCCGTAGTAGCGGTAGGAGACCTGCTCGCTCGGCCAGCTTACGTAGTGAATCCCCACGAAGTTGCTGGAGTTTAGGTCCTCAACCCTCACGAGCATCTCGGCAGTTCCCGGGTTGGTAAACTTCCACCTTCCGGAGAGGGTTATCGAGCTCCAGTTGTTCAGATGGATGCCCCTGCTCCTCAGAACCGCGTGTCCATAGTCCCAGCCCTGGTGGCCGTAGACCACAAACTTCGCCTCACCGTTGGCCTCGGTGTAAGAATTTCCGCTCCCAACAACGTCTTCCGTCCATTCGGAGGTATCGAGGCTGTTGTCATTGAAGTCATCGGAAAAAACGACGTTCCCACTCGCACTAACGGGTGCAAAGCCCACGAAGCCCACGTTTAAATAAGAGACCAGAAGAAGATAGATCAACAGGATAACCCGCTTCTTCATACGTATCACCCCTTGGCAAGAAGAGTCCGAACGTCGAGGGGGAAATTGAAACTTGATTTGAGGGGGCCGTTATTGGAGAGCGACGTTTGGGCCCCTCTTGCGTGTATTCATATTTCATATAACTCGCTCAAAGTATAATAGGCTTTCGGTAAGCCTGCGAAATGTTGGAAGATATACAATGGGCTTTTCCTGGCCAGTTGCGACCCGTACTGCAGGTATCGGGGCATGCCGTTATACGTTCAAGTTCTGCATTGCGGGCTTTCTGAACAGCTCGTCCAGCTCTTGTCTCCTCGCGCTTATCCTCTCGTAGAGCGCCTCAATCCTCTGCTCGTCGGGATACTTCTTCCTGAGACTTACGAGAAGCCCCTCAAGGAAGCCCAGAATCGAAACCCTGATGAAGTCCTCGCCCCTCTTGCTCTCCAGCCCCTCGTTCAGAGCTATGAACGAGTCGAGCCTGGCGATGAGCGCTTTCTCCCCAAGCCCTTCGAGCAGCTCCCTAACCTCATCAACCTCCGGAACCTCAACGGCCATACCGATTCCCCCTTACTCTTTTAATCTCAGCCCAAAGAACTTAACCGTGTTCCTTTCCGTTGCATTCTCAACCTCTTCAAACCCAAGCCCTTTTATCTCGGATATCCTTCTCACCGCGTACTCCACGTTCCAGGGATAGTTCTTCTCGCCCTTGTACGGGCTCATGTAGGGAGCGTCCGTTTCGACAACGATGCTCTCAAGCGGAATTATCTCGGCCACCTCTCTGACCGCGGGGATGAAGTCTATCCCCGTGTTTATTCCAATTATATGGCCCTCCTTTGCTATTTCCAGGGCAAGCTCCTTCGGCCCGCTGTAGGAGTGGAAGTAGGCTTTAACTCCAGCTTTCTGAATGGCCTCGAAAACCTCCTTCTCGGCATCGCGCGCGTGCAGGACAACGGGCTTGTCAAGCTCGGCCGCCAGATTTAAGAAGTGGTGGAAGATCTCCCTCTGGTTCTTCCGTTCTTCCTCTGTTTTAGCGTAGTAGAAGTCGAGTCCAATCTCACCGACAGCCACTATATCATTGGCGTGATCCCTTATAAATTCCTCCACCCGTTTGACCTTCTCCCAGTTTCCCCTTCTGGCCTCGTTAGGAGCATAACCCAGTGTTGGAAAGACGAAGTCGAAGTAAGGCTTTAGGAGATCCCAGCTCTTCCAGACGTGGAACTTTCTGTACTCTGTTATCGAGTCCACTACGGCATTAAGGTGCTTTTTGCTCTCCTCAACCACTTCCCCGGCCCTTCCTTTGAACATCTCGATGTGGCAGTGGGCGTCAATCATCTTCTCCCCCGGCGAATGAAAAACATGGAGTAGAAAAGCTTTTCTAATGGAGCCCCTATAGGACAACAGGTGCAACTGCATGCCTACAATTGAGGATAGAGAACTTGACGAATACCTGGAGGAAGTCGTTGAAAAGCTCAAATCCCTCTCCTTTAAGGAGGCCTTAAGCTACGCGATATTCGATGAGGAAGGCGAGGCTGACTATTACGCTAGACTGTCCAAAAAGGCTAAACGGCCTAGCATAAAGGTTCTCTTTATTCAAATGAGCGATGAGAGCAGGAATCACAGGAACAAACTCTACGCTCTTTTCAAAAAGGTTTTTCCCGACGAGGAGCCTGTAAAGGTGGAAGCTCCCCCCGTGGAAGTCGTCCCGTTCTACACAGAGTTTGAGAAGGTTGAGGATTACCTCAAAGCCCTGGAGTACTGTATGGAGAGCGAGCTCTTTGCTAAGAGAGCCTATGAAATTCTCTCGGAGAAGGCCGTCGATGAAGATGCCAGGGGCCTCTTTGTTCAGCTATCCATAATGGAACATTCCCACTATGAGAGGATAAAGAAGGCCTACGAGATGGTGCTTCGGACGAAGAGAAGAAGACTCATACCCGGTGAGCTTGAGGCGGGCGGATACCTCTTTACTGATAAGATAAAAGCTAGATACTTCTTCCTGGATCTCATCGGGGAAGGGAACGGTGTGGTTATAACACGGGAACATCCAAAGAAGCTCCGGAGCTGGATGAAGAGAGAGGTTCCCGTCCTCTGGCTCTCGGAAGGTACCCTTAAGGCCACCGGGGTCAGGGTCATGTCCTCCAAACTCCTCCTCACGAACGTGGAAACCCTCGCTGAATGGGTGAAATCAGAGGGATTCAAGGTTATACTGCTCGAGGGAGTTGAGTACCTTCTTCTTGACTTCGAGGAGAGGGAGCTGATTAAGTTCGTTCTTCTAATACGCGACCTGGCAATAGAAAACGGGTTCTATCTCGTGGTCTCCGCTGAAAAAGAGGCGTTCACCCCAACAAACTGGGCCATACTTCAGGCCAACATGGAAGGCCTGGTGTAGCTATCTGTTTTTTCTCGTTTCCCATACCACCCTTCCGTCCTTTCTCACAACCTTCAATATGCGGTGGTACGGTATCTGAGCCTCATCCACGAAAAAGTATCCGTGGCCAAGTTCTATCAACCTTACCGGGATTCTCTTGACGTTTCCGTAAGCCCCCCTGTGCTCAATGACGATGTAGTAATCATCCTCGTTCTCCCGGGGATCGTACTTTATCTTCGCGAGCACTTCCTTAACGGAACCCTTCCTCATCAAAGCCACCCCAGAACCTCAGCAAGATTGCCCTTCCAGTTCTCAATAATCTTTCCGTGCCCGGGAAGGCCAAAATCCACCTCGAACTCCATGAGCCGCTCGAGGCTTTCCCTGAGCGCCCAGCCGTCTCCCGTTGGAAGATCCGTTCTGCCGACGGTGCCCTTGAAGACCGTGTCGCCCGTAAACATGATCTTGTTCCTCCCGTCGTCAAGATACAAACAGGAGCTCCCGGCGGTATGACCGGGTGTGTGGAGGAGTTCAAGCCTCAGCGAGCCCACTTTCAGCGCTTCCCCATCTTCAAGTTTGAGGTCCACCGGTTGCGGCTCGAATCTCCTCCCGTAGGAGTAGGCAAGGATCACATAATCGTCGCCCTTTTCGAGTGTCTCAGCCGTTACCCGATGAGCCGCGAAGAGGACGTCGATTCCTTTTCTCTCCAGCCAGTCTTTAAGCACCGAGTTCCCGCCGACGTGGTCGAAGTGCTCGTGGGTGTTAAATATAACCGCCTTCTTAACTCCGTCAAGATAGCCTCCTCGCTCCCAGATTTCCGCGTAGACGTGCCAGTTCACACCAGTTCCGGTGTCGATTATGAGTGCTCCATCCCCATCCCTAACTAGGTAGACGTTGGAGTCCCAGCTTATCCCACGGAGCATTACGACGTGAGGGGGAATCTCAATCGGGATGATCTCCCTCGGAAACCCTTCGATCGAGCTTATCCTCACCCTTCCACCTCCAGAAGGGGCTCGAGGGGGGACCGCGTCTTCATCTCGGGGGGAGCGAGTCCCCGTCAGGAGGGATGAATCTCTTCATCGCCCGAAAAAAGGTTATGCGGAGACTGCTTATAAATCCAGCTCTTGATCTAAAAAAGAAATCAAGACCGTGATGGCTTTTCCGGGGGGGTTCCGGATTGGGATCAACGTTCCGCTGGACCAGCATGATACCCAACCCATTGATTTCGGCGGTAACGTTCCTCAACTTCACCCCATCTCAGTGACGTTCGTGTCATGGGTCATGCTCAATGGTTGGGTTACTCCGACCGTTGGAGGTTCCTGATCCACCCCCTTTGCTTGGGGATTGGGCCCCATTCAAGGCCCTCTCAACCTCAAGCTCAAAGAAAGCCTCCTCCGCCTTTAGAACCCTCACCACGGTCTCCCTGCTGAGCCCTGTTCTTGCCACTATGAAGTTAACGAGCTCGTTATTTACCCTCTCAAGCATCGGCCCGCCCCCTTCAGTTGAAAAAATAAAAAGACGCCTGAAGATTCCGCCGCTACCTCCGCAGGGGCAGGTTGACTACTATGAGACCTATGACCGAGACCGCGGCGAGGGCCAGGTAGAGGGTCTTTCCCCCACCGGACTTCTCCTGGAGCTCGTACTTTATGACGCCGTTCTCGAAGCGGACGTTCTTAGCTTCCTTTGGCAACTCAACCGTTATGGTCTCTATCAACCTCCCGTCTCCACCGAAGATCGGCTGTGCCGCCGTCAGGACAACGACGTTCCCGTTGGTGCTTGAGAGGGTGAGGTCGCCTTCCTCCGGCTTGTACTCCCAGTAGGAGCCTTTGTTCACCGCCGCCCCCAGAACGGTGTAGGTGCTCTTGAGCTGGTTGTTCGAGTCGTCCCACTCGATCTTCATGTCCTTGTACTCCACATCTGCCCTCTTGTTCTCGAACTCCCTCTTCAGCATGTAGGTGGTTGGATAGGCCTGCTTCATCTGGAGGTAGAGGTTGGGCGTGAACTTCCAAACCTCCGTGACGTGCGCGTTTCCGGCATTGTCAATGCTCACCTTCATCGTGCCGTCTATCTTGTACTCCTCGATCTTTATCTCGGCCGATACCAGAGGCAGAAAGATCAAGAGGAGCAACACGGCAAGGACCAACTTCCTCATCGCCATCACCCCACCTGGAACGTGCTAACCATGTACTCTCCGAGCTGGTTGTAGGCGTCGTAGTTGGCGCTGCTCTTGTCTATGTCGTAAACGACCGCAAAGCCCATTCCCCCAGCGGTGAAGTATCTAGCCAGAGCCGCGTAGTCTCCATAGTCCGACGAGAGCGAGTATATAACGGTGTAAACCGTCATTCCCGCTATGCTTGATTGCGTTTCTTGCCTCGCATTTATGGTTATTCCACCCTCCTGCAGGCTGTTTTCGAATGCGTAGACCATATCCTGAACGCCTGCCCCCTGAGCGTAGAGCACCATGAACTCGAACTCGCCGTCCGGGCTCGTCATGTAAACGTAGCCTCCATAGTCCTCGGGAGCTCCCCAGTCGGCCGGATACTGGAAGGAGAAGTAGTTCCCGTTGTAGGTGGCCCAGTTTCCTCCGGTGTTCCCGCCGTTGTTCCCTCCATTGCCACCGGTATTCCCTTCGTTTCCTCCGTTGTTGCCACCTTCATTGCCACCGGTGTTTCCCCCACCGTATCCACCGCCGGTGTTGCCCCCGGCTCCCTGGTTCGCTCCTCCAAGGGTTATGCCCCACTTGCTCAGTATGTCTGCCGGGAGCTGGGGAAGCTCAGGAGGCGCTATCCCCTCGCTCTGCAGTTCGGCTATGTTCAGTATGAAGTGGGGCCCGCTCATGGCCATCTGCCAGCTCTTCTCCATGCCGACCTGCACCGCCTCCTGGAAGGAGACGCCGCTGTTTATGGCCGTGGCCTCAACCGGGATTATCGCCCCGCTTGGGAGCTCGATGAGAGGGAAGGCGTGGCCGGGCATGAGGACGATGTAAGCCTTGAGGCCCTGGCTCATGGCCAACGAGGAGAACCACAGGGCGAGGTCAACACAGGTTCCGCTCTTGTCCCTTATGACATCCCTGGGGAACATTATGTGCTCCGAGAACTTGCCGGTCCAGTATTCGGTAGCTTCGGTCTTGTAGGAGAAGCCGTTCCTCAATGCCAGCTCCCACATCCCGCTGAGGCTTTTGATAGCTTCATCGTCGCTCAGGCTCGCCCCTGCTCCTCCCGCTAATTTGTTGCCCATGTCCGCGAACTCCCTGACAACGGGGTCGCTCGGTGTAACCCACGCCGCTAGAAGGGGAGCGTTGTTGAAGGTGTCGTAAAAGCTCCCTGTGCTCTCCTCCGGAGAGAGCGAGGAAAAGACGAAGTCGTTAACTCCGAGTATGCTGAGGCTTCTCGTTATCGTCTCCTCCCTCTCCTCACCGTTGACCTTGTAGCGGATGGTTATGTGGAGGTTGACCGGCGTTGAGGCGGTGAGCTTTGTCACCTCGCTCGAGAGGATTGGGAAGTACAGGTCAACTATCGTGCCGTTCGAGACTAGGATTGGGTAGCTCTTCTCGCTCTGCGTTGCATAGCGGTCTATCGAGTACGTTATCCTGATGTCGGTGATGTCACCTTTTCCAGTGTTCCTTAGAACGACCTTCGCCACCCAGAAGCCGAGCTTCGGATTTCCGTAGACCTTGTAGGCGCCGCTCATGATTTGGTCCTTGTTGTACACCTTATACTCGAGTTTCCCCTCTCCCCCGCCACCGCCGAAAGCTCCGGCGTAGCCTGCCAGCGAGAACGCCAGCAGGCCGGCGAGGATAACCGAGAGTATAACCTTTGGACCGACTCCCATGGTGATCCCCATGGAGAATACGCACGCGAACTACTTACGAGGTGGGTTTGAGGAAAAACTTCAAACCCAAAGCAAGCCTTATTAGGGTTGGACTCCAACGGTCGCTGTGAGAGCTCCCTTCGAAGGTGGTCGGGGTGCCGCAGAGGAAGGAAAACGTACCGTCGGTTCTGAAGCTCCTCTCAAGTGAAGTCAATCTTGAGATACTCTCGATTCTCCGCTCAGGTTCATTCAACCCGCGGGAGCTCGCCAAAATTCTGGGAAGAGACGAGACCGACGTGTCGAGAAGGCTGAAGGCCCTCGAAAAGGCAGGATTGGTGGAGGGAAGGTGGGTCAGGATCGGGAACAGGAACGTGAGGAAGTACTCCCTCAGGGTTGACGAGCTTAGAGTGAACTTCGAGCCCGAGGGAATTAGGGTGGAGGCCGAGAGAGAGGAAGACTACAGCACTAGGATCGTTAAGGATGAGGCACCGGTCGTTGAGGAGTTCTTCGGGAGGAGGAGGGAGCTTAATCTCCTCAGTTCCGTGAAAGAGCCTGTTGTTGTCATTTACGGGATGGCCGGAATAGGGAAGACCACCCTAGCGGCCAAAGCGTTCCCCGATGCCCTCTGGTATCCTGTAAGGGAAGGAGACAGCTTTGAATACTTCACCTGGCAGCTCGGCCTCCACCTGAACCGTCTTGGCTACCGGGGTCTCATTGAATATCTCAGAACGGGAAATACCGAGGAAAGGGAGCTGTTCGAAATAGCCCTGGAGGGGATTGACGAGACCGGCGCCGTTATCGTAATCGACGATTTCCACAGATGCAGGGATGAAAGGCTTGGAAGGTTCATAACGTTTCTTGCCGAAAGAATGAAGAGGGGAAAGGCGGTGATCCTCTCCAGGGAGAGGCCGAAGTTCGGGATTCTGGGGAGTTTTTACCTCAAATTGGACGGTCTTGACGTTGAAAGTTCATACCGGCTCCTCAAGACCAAGAGAGGGAACGTGGACGTCCGCGACTTTGCAGAGATCTACAGGCTCACGAGAGGACATCCGCTGGCTTTAACACTCTTTTCCCAGGCGTATCCTGGAAGAGTGGAAACCGCAGCGGAGAACTTCTTTGAATTCCTCCTGGAGGAGGTCTATTCAAGGTTGAGCGATAAAGAAAAGTTCCTCCTTCAGGTAATATCCCTCTTCGAGGAACCCCTCGAGTATGGAGCACTTAAAAAGCTCTACGGGGAGAAGTCACTCTTTCCCGTTCTGCACTCCCTCCTCAGAAAGGGGCTTGTGGAAAGGAGGGGTGGGGTGTACTTCCTCCATGACCTCATAAGAAGCTTCGTGGAGAGGGTCGGGGAGGTAGAGGGGGGAGAGTATTACCGGAAATACGTGGAATACCTGATGGAGAAAGGAGAAGAGACAGCGTTCATAAGTGCCTTCAGGTACGCCCTCATGCTCGGGGATGAGGAATTGATAAAGAGGCTCGTGGAGCTGAGGCTCAGGAGATTTAAGGGTCTCGTGAGGAGCTTTAAGGGGCCATATCTCAAGGTGCTCTCCGCAGGAAAGGGGAACCCCTACGTTGACCTCGAGCTCGGCCACCTCTACTTCCAGAACGGCTTCTTTGAGAAAGCCCTGGATATCTGGCTGAGGGTAGAAGGCAAGGTTGACGGCGTATTCAAGGCGGATGTGCTCACCTCAATAGCTGACGCTTACCTGGAGATGAACAGGCTGGAGGAGGCAGAGGAATACCTCAAAAAGAGCCAGGAAATCGCTAAGGCCTCTGAGGATCCCGAGGTTAAGCTCTGGTATTACATGACGCTCACCAAGTTCCACTACTACAAAAACGAGCCCGAGAAAGCCATGGAAAGCGCTTTTATGGAGCTGAAGATTCTAAGGGAAATCGGCGGCAATCCTGAGCTTGAGGCGCTTGTCCTCCTCCACATAGGGGACATAAACTCATGGATGGGCAAACCGAAGGAGGCCCTAAAGTACTACAGCGAAGCGGTGGATGTGGCGAGACTTCACGGCATTCCCTTCTTCGAGAATCTGGCCCACATGGAGCTGGCGAAGGTGTACTACCATCTCGGTGACTACGAAAAGGCCGTCGAGCACTCCAGTAAGGCAGCTGAGTACTTCAAGAGGATGAGGAACTACCGGAGGGCAGTTGACACCCTTGCCTACCGCTGTGTGTCATTCATAGGGAGTGGAGAGCTTGAGAAAGCCGAGGAGGACGCGGGGGAGATGATAAGGATGGGACAGGGATCGAACTACCCTCTGGCATGGGCCGGCTACATTTTCCTCGCCGCAGTGAAGAACCTAAAGGGGGAACCCTGGGAAGAGTACCTGATCCTCGGGAGGGAAAAACTGAGGGATAACAGGCACCTCTATGAGGCAGTGCTTGAGGAGCTAAACCAGGTCTTTGACGTTTCGGCGTTTGGAGAATCCAGCCCCAGGAAAATTGAGGAGTTCTGAAATTTGGAAACTAAAAGGAACCCGGAAGGAAGAAGAGGGTCCTCAGAAAACGAGGACCGCGTTTATCTGGACTATCTCTGGGCTTATGGTGTTGCCCCTGACGGTCTTCTTCCTCCTCTCGCCCTTCTCCTTCGGCCTGAAGCCCGGGCCCTTTGAGAGGAGGATCTTGACCCTTCTCGGGCCGTGAACGTCCGGCCTCATCGGGAAGCCGTCCTTGTCGGTTCCGCCTTTGATCTTGAGCTTTGCATCGGCCGGGATCTCCTCGCCGAAGATCTCCGAGAGGTTTATTCCGAGCTCGCTGACGGGTATCTCATCGCCTATACGCTTTCCCACGAGCTTGTCAGCCGCGTCTCCGCTCAGCTCGATCTGCTTTGCGGTTCCGGTCTTGGGGTTTGACACAACAACCTTGAACGTAGCCATTTCCTCCCACCTCCATTCATCAGCGGGATTCATTGGGCCCTGCCCTTTCCCGAGTGGTGTTGAGGGATCGCTTTAAAAAACTTCCTCTTCAGCCTGCACAAACGATATAAACCCCCTGCCCCAACTTCCAAATTACCCATTAATGCACACTTGGAGGTGTTGACATGCCTGTGGTCAGGGAAGTCCTTGAAATAGCGGAGAAGATACGGAACATGGAGATAAGGGGCGCTGGAAAAATAGCCAGATCTGCCGCCTACGCCCTTCAGCGACAGGCCGAGGAGAGCAAAGCCAAGGACATTGAGGAATTCTGGAAGGAGATGAAGGAAGCTTCAAAGATACTCTACGAGACGAGGCCAACGGCGGTCTCCCTACCGAACGCCCTCCGTTACGTCATGCACCGCGGTAAGGTCACCTACTCCAGCGGGGCCGACCTTGATCAACTCCGCTACGTCATAATAACGGCCGCAAAGGAGTTCATCCACAACTCCGAGAAGGCCGTGGAGCGGATAGGTGAGATCGGCGCCAAGAGGATAGAAGATGGAGACGTCATAATGACCCACTGCCACAGCAAAGCTGCCATAAGCGTCATGAAGACCGCGTGGGAGCAGGGAAAGGAGATAAAGGTCATCGTCACCGAGACGAGGCCCAAGTGGCAGGGCAAGATAACGGCGAAGGAGCTGGCAAGCTACGGCATTCCGGTTATCTACGTTGTTGATTCGGCCGCTAGGCACTACATGAAGATGACAGATAAGGTGGTCATGGGCGCCGACAGCATCACCGCCAACGGAGCGGTCATCAACAAGATCGGAACCGCGCTAATAGCCCTCACAGCCAAGGAGCACAGGGTTTGGACGATGATTGCCGCTGAAACCTACAAGTTCCACCCCGAGACCATGCTCGGTCAGCTCGTTGAGATAGAGATGCGCGACCCAACCGAAGTCATCCCAGAGGAGGAGCTCAAGGAGTGGCCGAAGAACATAGAGGTCTGGAACCCAGCGTTCGACGTAACGCCGCCGGAGTACGTGGACGTTATCATCACCGAGAAGAGCATAATCCCGCCGTACGCGGCAATAGACATCCTGAAGGAGGAGTTCGGCTGGGCGCTTAAGTACAGGGAGCCCTGGGAGGACTGACCGTTTCTTTTTATTCTCCTCCTACTCTCCTTCCTGGAGGGATTCGAGCAGTCTCGCCTTCTCCTGTGCCTTCTTGAGGTGTTCAACTGTAACCTTAGTGTAGATCTGGGTGGTTGAGAGGTTTGAATGGCCGAGGAGCTCCTGGATTGCCCTTATGTCAACTCCGCTCTCGAGCATGTGTGTTGCAAAGCTGTGGCGGAGCATGTGGGGGGTGACCTTTACTCCGACCTTTTGTCCGTATTTCCGCAGGAGATACCAAACGTTTCTAGGGGAGAGCTTGTTCTTTCTCCTGCGCCTCTCCTCGACTATGAGGTACTCGCTGTCGTCGTCTCTAGTTGAGAGGTAGGAACGGATTTCATCGAGGAGGGTACCGGAGATCGGCACAACCCTGTCCTTTGCGCCTTTACCCCCGCGCACAACGATAAAACCCCTCTCAAAGTCAACATCACTTATCTTGAGGTTGCAGACCTCGCTGACGCGCAGGCCGGCACCGTAGAGGAGAAGGAAGATGAGCCTGTCCCTTTTTCTAGTTGGAGGAATCACGGAGAGGAGCTTTCTAACCTCCTCCCTGCTCAGGGCCTTGGGAAGGCTCCTCGGAACCTTCGGGGGCTTGAGCCTTTCGGCTTCATCGTCCGCCCCCTCAAAGCGGAAGTAGGAGCGGAGGGCCTGAACCACGAGGTTGAGGCTCCTGTTGGAGTAGCCGCTCTTCCTGAGGGTCGTTAGGAACCTGAGGGCGGAGCGCGAGTTCAGGCTCCCGCCCCATTCCAGGTAGCGCTTTACATAGTAGGTGTACATTCGAATGGTGTGCCCGCTCTTTCCCTCCAGGTCGAGGTATGTGGCGAACTCCTCTACGATATCGTCTACTCCCTGCTCCATAGCTATCAGCTCAGCTCTCGCCGCCTCCAACGCTTGAGAGGAGCTTCTTTATCTCGTCCTCTTCCTCCTCGACCTCGAGTGTTTGTTCTGCAATGATCTCGGGACTTCTCTCCACGGGCTCGCTCTTCTCTTTGGTCTCGGTTGTCTTGGCCAGCTCTCCAGAGATTGCTATGCTGAGGTAAACCGTTTTGAGCAGCTCGTTCACCGCCTCCTCGTCTTCGGCGTATACGAAGCCCTGTCCAACGACTATCTTTCCGTTGAGGCCGAGCTTTTCAACTGCTATCGCGAGGTACTCCTCGGGAGGAACAGGCTCCGCCGGGAAGAGCGCCTTCCAGGCCTCCTCTATCTTGACGGGCCTCGTCTTCTTCTCAAGAAGTGCCTGGAGGCTCTCGTTCTCCTGCTTGACCCTGAGGTATTCGCTCCTGAGCTCCTCGTACTTCTTCCTGAGCTCCTCGTGCTCCCTTTCTAGTGCCTCGTACTGACTGGCCAGGTTGTCGTAGCTTCCCTTTACGTCCAAAAGCTCCTTTCTCAGCTCCATGTACTCAGGAAGAACCTGAAGGCTCTTCAATCCCGCCCTCACGAGAGTGTTCTTGAGCTCCTTCCTGACGAGTTCAACGTCGACGTGCTCCAAATCGTGGCCGAGCGGGAGCTTCATTCTCTCTATGTGGCCGACCATCTGCCCGAGCTCGTTAAAGAGCCTCTCCGCTAGATCCCTCCCAACCCTGTCTGCGTCCGTGGCTATTATGAGCAGATCTGCTCCAGCGGCGGCGCTCTTGGCTATCTCTATGTTGGTCGTTGGGATTATCGAGGAGATCGTTATGTTGTACTCGCTCCCAAGGGCCAGCCCCTGGAGGGCCTTGCTTACCACCTCAACGTCGCTCGCACCTTCCACAAGGATCCTGACATCGACTATCGTCATTGACTCCACCTCCATTGGATTTAGCCGAGGGTCTTAAAAAGCTTAGTTGCGGGTTAGATTTTTAAACGCTCGACCATACTATCCTCGGGTCGTGGGCCGGTGGCCTAGTCTGGACGGGGCGTCGGCCTCCGGAGCCGAAGGTCGCGGGTTCAAATCCCGCCCGGCCCGCCAGAAAACAAACTTTTGCCAAGCAAAAGTTTGATCAAAGTTCGTGGTTCTTCTTAAAATTGCCCTTCTACAATGATTTTCGTAATACACAGGCTAAAAAGGCATGAATTCCAAAATTCGGCCTACTAAAAAGAGTTTATCTCTCCTTGACGCCCTTCAGGCGTCGATTATAAAGCAAACTCTCAGAGAACAAGCTCGCTAAAACTGGAATTCCACTCCAACAACAAATTTTCAAGAGAAATCACTCAAAGGCAGAACCCTTAATGGGAGCCACAAACTTTGATGAAACTTTGCTTGCAAAGTTTCAGCGCTGGCGGAAAATGATTGATTGCTTTTAACAGGATTGGTTTGAAAAGTGAATGCCCGTTCGCACTTGCCCCAATTTTAGTGGGATTCTTACATCTAATTTGCAAATTTCCAAAGGGTTTGCTCATGTGCAACGCCCTCCGGGCGTTAAAAAAAAAGAAGAAAACCCGCACTTCTCTGCCCATTTGCCTAGAGAATCCAACACTACCAAACCAATTCCAAAGGACATTCAAGCTTTTGGTGAAGCTTTTCCCAAAAGCTTCCTGTACTCTCAAACCCCCGAAGTGGGGCTTCGCCCCACAACCCCTGATGTCTCCCATTTAAACAATGGATTGAAATTTTGTCCGCTTAGGAAGAAACCAATAAAAGGAACAAAGTTATAATTTTCAGGGATGAAACGGGCCTGGAGGAATAAAAATGAAAAGGCTCGTCACGCTGATGTTTGCCGTTCTCATAGTAGGGTCATTTATGATACCCACTGCTAAAGCAACCGCAGAGGATAGTTACTGGGCCAAGACTTACGGGGGGATGAGTACTGGAGATGCCAACGCCATCAACGATGTTAAAGTCCTACAAGACGGGAGCATCATTGCGGTTGTGGATACTCGCTCAACTGGAGCCCTCGGAAACTATATTTCTGTAATGAAGCTTGACCCGAACGGAAGTGTTGCCTGGGCAAAAACCTATGGAGGAGACCGGAATGATTATCCTTCTGAGGTTTCTATAGCTCCTAATGGGGACATTATTGTAGCAGGCTGGACTGAAAGCTTTGGCGCTGGAGGAATGGATGTGTGGGTTTTGAGGCTCGACTCTAATGGTAACGTGAAATGGCAGAAGACTTACGGAGGGAGCGGTGAGGATGGGGCTCTTGCGGTTGCCTTAGCTTCAAATGGGGATATTATTGTTGCTGGGGGCACCTACAGTTTCGGCGCTGGCAAAGAGGATGTTTGGGTTCTCAGGCTTGATGGTGAGGGAAATATCAAGTGGCAGAAGACTTACGGAGGAAGTGATAGTGATGTGGCTGAAGCAGTTGCCATAGCTCCTAATGGGGACATTATTGTAGCAGGCTGGACTAAAAGCTTTGGCGTTGGTGGTTATGATGTTTGGATTCTCAGGCTTGACGAGAATGGCAATATAAAATGGCAGAAAACTTACGGAGGGGAAGAGGGAGATATGGCTACCGCGGTTTCTATAGCTCCGAATGGGGACATTATCGTAGCAGGCTACACTTTAAGCTTCGGATATTATAATGATGACGCTTGGGTTCTTAGACTTGACGAGAATGGTAACGTGAAATGGCAGAAGACTTACGGGAGAGGTGATTGGGATGAGGCTTACGCGGTTGCAATCGCTCCAAATGAGGACATCATCGTTGCTGGGAAAACTGACAGTTTCGGCGCTGGCAAAGAGGATGTTTGGGTTCTCAGGCTTGATAGTGAGGGAAATATCAAGTGGCAGAAGACTTACGGAGGAATGTTTAGTGAAGAGGCATTAGCAGTTGCTTTGGCTCCAAATGGTGACATTATCGTCGCTGGCTACACTTCCAGCTTCAGCGTTGATTGGTCGGATGCCTGGGTTCTTAGGTTACCTTATTCCGGGGAATTGGCAAGTTGTGACTTTTGTATGGACTCAAACGCAATTTCAATTGTCGCATCTGCTGATATCACTTCTTCAAGTGCAATAACAGAGGATTCCCAGGCTTTAGTGGGAAATTCCACTGCTTATCCCCAATTATGGAGCCCTCATGTAGAGACACAATACAGTTCCGCCATCCTCTCAATTAACTCTAAGCCAAGCGGGGCTAAGGTTTACATTAATGGAACTTATGAAGGGGTGACACCACTAACACTAACCCTCAACCATGGAACTTACCAATTAAAACTCTCCAAAGAAGACTACGAAAACTATACTCAGACAGTAACTCTTCATCCTGGAGAGATCAAGACTATTAACGTCACTCTTGAGTCTCGCTTTGGATATATAACTGTCATATCAACCCCCTCAAACGCTAAAGTTTACATTAACGGCTCTTATATAGGGGAGACTCCCCTAAAAGACTACAAATTATCAACGGGAAAACACGAGGTAAAAATCAGAAAAGAAACCTACCAGGATTACTCTACCGCTGTAACTATTGAACCAGGCAAGACAACTACTGTTGAAGCTACTCTGAGTCCAAAACCAGTAACTCTTTCAATAAACTCTACCCCAAGCGGAGCTGAGGTTTACATTAACGGAACCTACAAAGGAACAACACCGATAAACCTCAGGCTTAACCCCAGAACCTACCAGGTAAAACTCTCAAAGGAGGATTACGAGAACTACACTACCACGATAACCCTTAACCCCGGAGAAAACAAGACGCTCTCCCCAGCATTATCGCCCCTTTTCGGGTACTTGTCAATAACTTCCCCAGAAGGGGCCAAAGTTTACGTGGACGGTTCCCTCATTGGCACGACTCCTATTACTGACTATAAGCTTCCAAAGGGCAAACATGAGTTAAGGCTCGTCAAGGAAGGATACGAGGGTTATTCCGCGAACATTACGATAACTGCCGGAAAAACACTCTTGCTAACTCCACAATTGAAACCCATAACCGCGACAACCAGCACGCCGAGCAGTACAACGACCACTACAACATCACCAACAACCACCACAACCCCAACTACAACAACTACCACTGCAGTGACTTCTCAGCCCACTACGACAACTACCGGCACAACAACGACCACTACGACTACAACAACATCAAGCCCTATCCAGTCTTCAACTTCTCCCTCATCAACGACTCCCTTAAGTTCCTCTTCAGGGAGCTCATCCAAACTCCCGTACGCTCTCGGAGCCCTCATCCTCTTAGCACTCTTTGGCGGGGTCGCAGCAAAGACAAGAGGTGAAAAGAAACCCAGTGAACCCTCCTCTAAGCCGGAGGCTAAGCTGGAGAAACGCCCCACGCAAGAACCGTCGGAGAAGCCCAAACCACAACCCACACCAGCTTCTACGATTCAACCGCCCCTTCTCCCCGGCTTCCCGCCCCAACTCCTCGACAGGTACGAGCCCCTCGAATTCCTCGGTGAGGGTGGTTTCGCCAAAGTCTTCAAGGTTAAGAGAAAATCCGACGGCGAAATCGTCGCCCTAAAAATCCCGCGCATAAACGAGAAGACGAGCTCACTCTTCCTGAAGGAGATTGCCGCGTGGTACCACCTCAACCATCCAAACATCGTGAGGCTCTACAAGGCCGACATTCTGCCTGTTCCGTACCTTGAGCTGGAATACATTGAAGGGGTACCCCTCAACGGAGAGACCATCAGAGACCTTGACAGGTATCCCAAGCCGGTTGATGAGAAGACCGCCTTAAAGCTCATCAGGGGAATCTCTGAGGGTTTAAAACACGCACACTCGAAGGGCATCTGGCACCTCGACCTCAAGCCCCTCAACGTTCTCCTTAGGAGTGACTTAACCCCGAAGATAACCGACTGGGGGCTGGCGAAGATAAGCGCAAGGAGCTCGCTCTCAACTCACAGCGGCTACTCACCGCTCTACGCGGCTCCAGAACAGCTCGACGAGGGGACTTATGGCTCTCCAGATCATAGAACTGACATTTACGGGCTCGGCGTCATCCTCTACGAGCTCTTAACTGGAAAGCTCCCCTACGAGGGATACACGCCGGGGGCGATCGTGGGCAAGATCCTGGCGAAGGATGTTAAACCCGTTCCACCATCGAAGATCAACCCAGCCCTAGCAAGGTACGACGGGATAATCGAGAAGCTTCTCGCAAAGAGGAAGGAGGAGCGCTACCAGAGCGTTGAAGAGTTCTTGCGCGCGTTGGAGGATCTTGAAATCCTCCACAGGGAGCGCGAGGAGTTAAAGAAGAGCCTTGAGGAAACCGAGCAAACCCTGAAGAGGAGCCGCTCCAGGGAGGAAATCAAGAGGCTAACAAAGGAGGCCGTTGAAAAAACTGCAAAGCTTGCTCTCTTGAGCGCGAGGCTAAACGACAAGGCCGAGCTCCTGAACGCCCTTGAAGACTTGAAGTTCTACACGAAGGAGCAGCACGATGAGCTTCAGAACGCCATCTCTCAGGTCGAGCTCATGCTGAAGGAGGGCATCCCGATTGGCGAGGACTTCATCGAGCGGCTTAAGGTTTTGCTCCACAGGATAGAGAGGGAAGCGTGAGTCTTTTCCTTTCATGTTACTCGCCGGAAACAAGGGGGCATCCTAGGATGACGATCATTGCGGTTTTAACTTTAACTTTTTCAGTTTTTAGCTGGTTTTTGTAAAGTATATATGGGCTTAATGTTGATATTTAGTCATCCCTCAGAAACTTATAAATACTTTGAAAGCGGCAATATAAAACAAGACCGCTTAACCCTGAGTTCTTCCGGTTTGGGAGATTCTTGGGGCGGCAGTCTAAAAGGGTAGGAAGGGAGCGTTATGAAAATCCCTGTTTTTGCCCAAAACGGGCCCCCCAAGGCCTGGAGGGGAAAGATTGGCAAACCACTAATTGGCGTGGCGATAATTCTCTTTTTGACCTTTATGGTTGCCTCAGTACACGCCCAGTCCGAGGCGGGAGTGAAGGTGGAGTGGGAGAGAACCTTTGGAAAGGAGATCGACCATGATTACGGTTATTCGGTGCAGCAGACTATAGACGGTGGGTACATAATAGTTGGAACCACGGTGCTTCAAGGCTCAGACGACGTTTACTTGGTCAAGATCGACTCAAAGGGAAACCTCGAGTGGGAGAAGAGGTTCGAAGGAGACGACAATGATGGTGCCTACGACGTTCAGCAGACCCCCGATGGGGGTTATATCACTGTTGGGTATACAGAATCGCTCAAGAGCGGTAGAAAAGTATACTTAATCAAAACTGACTCCAGCGGGAATCTGGAATGGGAAAAAGCGTTTGGAGGGGAGAGGGCGATTGAAGGCCACTCTGTTCAGCCGACCGACGACGGGGGTTACATTATCACTGGACGCAAATACACACCCAATTCGATCTATTTGACCAAGATTGATTCAAAAGGGAACATTGAGTGGGAAAACGAGTACGGCGGAATCCGTGACAATTTTTTTGGGCATGTTGGCGATCATCCCGTCCAGCAGACCAAAGATAGAGGCTACATAACAGTTGGATACGTATATTCAACTAAAACTCAAAGTAACGATGTTTATTTGGTTAAAACTGATTCAGGTGGTTATATAGAATGGACAAGAACCTTCGGAAGGGAGGGGGATGACAGAGGCTTCTCCGTCCAGCAAACCGCGGATGGTGATTACATAATAGCCGGAACTACATTTTCATCCGATTCAGGTGGTTACAATGTTTACCTGATTAAGGTCGATCCCACGGGAAACCTAAGATGGGAAAAGACATTCGGGGAAAGCAACGCTGATTGTGGCTTCTCTGTCCTGCAGACTGACGATGGAGGTTACACGATCGTCGGGTACACATTCTCGAGCTCAAAGGGATACGATGTTTATCTGATCAAGACTGACCCCGATGGGAACTTGGAATGGGAAAAGGCATTCGATGCGGAAAGTGTCCACGATCCCACACAAGGCGGCGTTTGGGATAAAGGGTATTCTATTCGGCAGACTGGTGATGGAGGCTACATAATAGTGGGATACACCTATTCAATTGAAACTAGAAGTAACGATGTCTACGTTATCAAGCTCTCGCCCGGAGGCCAGGGTGGGGCAACTTCCACAGCAAGTTCGCCACCCCATACGAAGACAAGCTCGTCTAATTCCCGGACAAAAACGGAAACCACGACCAAGCCTTCTCCCACAAACACCCAGCGGGCCACAACGGAAAGTCAAACGGGATTCCACACCCCATCCCGGTCTTCATCGGCGGGCACTTCCTCAGAAACCTCAAAGGGGTTCAGTTTCAACGTCACCTGCGGGCCCGGACTAATCGCCCTCTTACCCCTTCTACCGCTTCTGTGGAGAAGGCGGAGGGAGTGACATTTTCTTTTTTCACGTTGAGTGCTGAGGGGAGATAGAAAATGAAAAAGAACATTATTGCCCTATTAGGGCTCGTGATGTTAGTGGCGGCTCTTATGACGCCATCAGCGAAAGCCACCACAGGAGGCGCTCATTATTGGGTGAAGAATTCCGAAGACGGCCAATTTAATGCGGTTGCCGTAGCTTCAAACGGCGATATAGTTATCATAGGAAGAACCGGTAGTTCTGGCGCTAGTAACGAGGACTTTTTGGTTTTGAGGCTTGACGAAAACGGGAATGCCAACTGGGGAAGAACTTACGGAGGAAGGGGTTACGATTGGGCTTACTCTGTGGATGTAGCCCCAAACGGGGACATCATCGTCGTAGGGGACACCTCAAGCTTCGGCGCGGGATATGATGATGCGTGGGTTCTCAGGCTCGACAAAGATGGAAACGTGATATGGGGAAAGGCATTCGGAGGAAGCAACCCTGATGTAGCCCTCGCGGTTGCTGTAGCTCCCAACGACGACGTTATAGTGGCAGGATACACTTACAGCTTCGGCTCTGGTCAGAATGATGTCTGGGTTATTAGGCTGGACAAGAACGGAAAAATTGAATGGCAGAAGACGTACGGCGGAAGCGGCGGAGAGGCTGTTCTCGCAGTTGCAATCTCTTCAAACGGCGACATTATCCTAGCTGGGAACACAGGTAGCTTTGGTGCTGGCAGGTCTGACGCGTGGGTTTTGAAGCTTGACAAGGATGGAACCCTCAAATGGGGAAAGGCTTACGGGGGAGAAGAGTGGGATGAAGCTAGTGCAGTTGCAATTGCTCCCAACGGCGACATTATCGTCGCAGGGGACACCGAGGGCTTCGGTGCTGGCGGAAGGGATTTCTGGCTTTTGAGACTCGACGGGAACGGCAACGTTAAGTGGCAGAAGACGTACGGCGGAAGCGAGGATGACTACGCTCACGCGGTTGTTCTAACCCCCGGCGGGGATATTTTGGTAGCAGGGGATTCCTATTTGCTCGCTCTCGACACGAACGGCAACCTTAAGTGGGCCAGGGCAATGTACACGACGAGCGTCAAAATCCGGGAGGACGGAACCGCAGTATTCGCCGGTGGACCTTATGTAGGTCTCATTAACGTTAGTCGCGTTCCCCAGTACTCTGGATGGAATTGGGATGAGGAAGCCTCCGTTGAAGTGCACGATTCTAACGCCAAAGTGAGCGGGACAAACCCCGAGGTGGAAGATTCAAACGCCCAGATCCACGATACAGACGCCGAAATCTACAATGTCACCCCAAAGTTTGAAACCGCGTGGGGTTGCACCTCAGCGTCTACTTCAACTGCCCCCTCCCAAACTCGGACAACCCAGCCCACACAAACAGAGGCACCAACTAAATCCTCCCCACATACTCAGCAGACCACAACGGAGAGCCAAACTGGATTCCACCCTTCATCCCAGCCTTCTTCCAAACCCACTACTTCGACTTCGGAAACTTCAAACGGGTTCAGTTTCAACGTCACCTGCGGGCCAGGGCTAATTGTATTCCTGCCGCTTCTCCCGCTTCTCTGGAGAAAGCGGAAAATGTGAGGGCTTGTATTTTACATTTTTTGTCCATTAGTTGCGTTGGAGTACAGTGGGTCATTCAAAATAGGAGGAGCTACCGTTTCACCCCCGCAACCCTTTAAAATACCTTTTCCCAGTCCGGCCCGGTGGTGAGGATGAGCAGGATAGCGGTCATCGATTACGACAAGTGCAACCCCGACAAGTGCGGGCACTTCCTCTGCGAGAGAGTCTGCCCCGTCAACAGAATGGGCGGGGAAGCGATAATAATCGACGAGGAGAACTACAGACCGATTATCCAGGAGGCCAGCTGTACCGGCTGTGGAATCTGCGTTCACAAGTGCCCCTTCGGCGCGATAACCATAGTCAACCTCCCGGAACAGCTCGACGAGGACTGTGTTCACAGGTACGGGATAAACGCCTTCGTCCTCTACCGTCTCCCCGTCGTCAAGGACGGCATGGTGGTTGGAATCCTCGGTCCGAACGGAACGGGTAAGACAACCGCCGTTAAAATCCTCTCGGGCCAGCTTATCCCCAACCTCTGCGGCGACAACGAGGAATGGGACAACGTGATCAAGACCTTCCGCGGCAACGAGCTCCAGAACTACTTCGAGAGGCTGAAAAACGGGGAGATAAAGCCCGTCGTCAAGCCCCAGTACGTCGATCTGATACCTAAGGCGGTTAAGGGCAAAGTTAGAGACCTCCTCAAGAGGGCCGACGAGAGCGGAAGGCTCGATGAAGTCGCGAGGGAGCTCGAACTGGAGAACATCCTCGACAGGGACATAAGGCAGCTCTCGGGAGGTGAGCTCCAGCGCGTCGCCATAGCCGCCGCTCTCCTCCGCGATGCGCACTTCTACTTCTTCGATGAGCCCTCAAGCTACCTCGACATAAGGCAGAGGCTCAGGATCGCCAAGACGATAAGAAAGCTCGCCGATTCAGGGAAGGCGGTTCTAACGGTTGAGCACGATTTGGCCATCCTCGATTACATGAGCGACATCATCCATGTAGTTTACGGCAAGCCAGGCGCCTACGGTATCTTCTCCCAGCCGAAATCGACGAGGAACGGCATAAACGAGTTCCTTAGGGGATACTTGAGGGACGAGAACGTCCGCTTCAGACCCTTCGAGATAAGCTTCACCAAGAAGAGCGAGAGGAAGAGCCAGGAGGGTGAAATCCTCGTCCAGTACCCAAGCCTCGTTAAGGAGTACGAAAACGGCTCCTTCAGGCTTGAGGCAGAGGGTGGAGAGCTCTACGTTGGCGAAGTCGTCGGCATAGTCGGGCCCAACGGTATCGGAAAGACGACCTTCGTGAAAATGTTAGCTGGAGTCGAGAAGCCCACCGAGGGGGAGGTTGACTGGTCGCTTACCGTTAGCTACAAGCCCCAGTACATCAAGACCGACTACGAGGGAACTGTCTTTGACCTGCTGAGCAAAATAGACGCCGCTAAGCTCATGAGCAACTTCTACAAGACGGAACTGCTCAACCCGCTCGGAATTCCGGAACTCTACGATAGGCAGGTCAACGAGCTCTCGGGCGGTGAGCTCCAGCGCGTTGCCATAACGGCCTGCCTGCTCAGGGACGCTGACCTCTACCTCCTTGACGAGCCATCGGCACATCTCGACGTCGAGCAGAGGTTAGCGGTCTCAAAGGCCATCCGCTCCCTCATGGCAAAGAACGAGAAGACCGCTCTGATAGTCGAGCACGACGTCATGATGGTCGACTACCTCAGCGACCGCCTGATAGTCTTCGAGGGCGAGCCTGGAAAGCACGGAAGGGCCCTCCCGCCGATGGGCATGAGGGATGGAATGAACCGCTTCCTAGCGAACATTGGAATAACCTTCAGGCGCGACCCCGACACCGGAAGGCCGAGGGCCAACAAGGAGGGCTCCGTTAAGGACAGGGAGCAGAAGGAGATGGGTGAGTACTACTACACCGCCGCCTGACTTTCTTTTGGCGGCCTTTCCCCGGATTTCTTCCCAAACTTTTTGACAAGGGGTGAACTACCCCGTCCGAATATGTTAAAAGTTTCCGGTGCAAACTTTCAACATGCCTTGGAACTACAGGGGGATCGGCTGGTTCGTCGTCTTCACGGTCATCGTGCTGAGCTCACTCCTCCTAGTGAAGCCTTACCTCCCAAGGGAGAGCGGCGGAACGGCCTCGGGAGAGGAGATAGCCCTTCCAAAACCCCGGTTTAAGGGGGAGATGATTGTTGAGGAGGCCATACTCAGGAGGAGGAGCATGAGGGATTACCTGCCCGAGCCCCTGAAGCTTGAGGAGCTCTCCCAGCTTCTCTGGGCAGCACAGGGGATAACGAGCCCAGATGGAAAGCGCGCCGCCCCGAGCGCCGGTGCCACTTACCCCTTCGAAGTGTTCGTGGTGGCTGGGAACGTGGAGGGTCTGGAACCCGGCATCTACAAGTACAATCCCCAAAGGCACAGCTTGATGTTCATCAAGAGGGGAGACTACAGGGATGATCTGGAGAGGGCAGCGCTCGACCAGGATTGGGTCGGAAATGCGGCCGTCGACATAGTTCTCGTGGCTTTTTATGGGAGGGCGACCGAAGTTTACGGGGAACGGGGAGTGAGGTACGTTCACATGGAAGCCGGGCATATAGGGGAGAACATATACCTGCAGGCCACCGCCCTCGGACTCGGAACGGTGGCGGTTGGGGCCTTCGACGATGAGCGGGTCTCAGAGATCCTCGGAACGGAGGGCAGGCCCCTCTACATCTTCCCGGTTGGGAGGGTTTGAGATGAACCTGGACCACCACACCCTCGGCTGGCTTACCTTCACCCTCATGAGCGCCGCCATGCTGAGCGGTGCACTGATCTTCCTCAACGGAAGGAGATCCGGGCTGTGGACCAAGGTTCATATAATCCTCTCCGTTCTCACCTACATCCTAATGTTCCTTGTGATCTGGAGTGTGAGGTGATAATGATGGGTCTTCCACCTGGAAAGCTTCCGCCCGAGAAGCTGGAGGAACTCGTCTTTAAACGGCTTGAGAAATCGGATCCAAGGGTCATAACCGGTCCCGGCCAGGGGATAGACGCGGCGGCGATAGACTTCGGCGAAAAGATAGTGGTTGCTTCAACAGATCCCATAACCGGAGCCGTTGAGGACATCGGATTCTATGCCGTCCACGTAAACGCGAACGACGTGGCTACCTTCGGTGCGAGGCCGAGGTGGTTCCTAGTCACGATACTCCTGCCCGAGAACGGAGATGAGGCGTTACTCTCCGGATTGATGGGGGATATCGTCGAAACGGCACGTAATATCGGTGTTTCCGTAGTGGGGGGCCACACCGAGGTAACCCCTGGTTTGAACAGGCCCATAGTGATCGGCACGATGCTGGGGGAGGTTGAGAAGGAAAAGCTCGTCAGATCCGATGGAGCGAGACCCGGGGATGCAATAGTCATGACGAAATGGGCGGGGCTTGAGGGAACCTCCATAATAGCGCGGGAGAAAAGGGAGGAACTGGCCAGCGCCTTCGGAGGAGACTTCGTGGAGAGGGCCTCTTCGCTCATAGATTATATCAGCATCGTTCCTGAGGCGACGGTTCTTCGGGACTACGCCAACGCCATGCACGACCCGACGGAGGGAGGAATAGCAAATGGAATCTACGAAATGGCCGATGCGGCAGGCTTGGGTTTTCGGGTGTTCCCAAACAGGGTGCCAATCAGGGACGAAACTCTCAAGGTGTGCGAGTTCTACAGCCTAAACCCGCTCGCGCTGATAAGCTCGGGTTCCCTCCTGGCGGCAGTTCCAAGGGATCACGCGAAGTTTGTCGTTGAGAGGTTGCTTTCAAAGGGCATAAATGCGGCCGTTATCGGGGAGTTCCTGGCCGAGAAGAAGCGCGTGGCAATAGTGGATGGGGAAGAACGGCCCTTCCCAAGGCCAAAAACCGACGAGCTGTGGAAGGTATTCGGGGAGTAGCTACCTAGTTTCAACTCTAACTTCTTTTACTTCGCCGTTTTCAAGGATCCAAGCCTGGAATCCTCCGGAGGGAGTTACTATCAGCCAGACGTTCCTCCAAAGATCCATGCCCTCAATGTCTTTTCCCGAGGGCACTGGCGGACACTCGAGGTGGGAGTGGAAGACCCCAACGACTTCAAGCCCTTTCCCCTCGGCTTCGTCGAGAACTTCCGCAGTTTCAAGGGGATCGATTTCAAAGGCAATAGGCGAGTTGAGCTTGTTTCTAGTCCCCCTTACCTCTTCAACGAAGACTGCCGAACCCTCTATCCTGCCGAGGAGGAAGCCGCAGATCTCCCCCTCACTCTCCCCTGCGCTCTTTATGATCCCCACCAGATCATCCCTTCTTATAACGAGCCTCATAGCTCCACAGAGATGTTGAGCTTCTCCTCTTCCTCAAGCCTGAGGAGTATCTCATGGGCCTTTCTCTGCTCCAGGGGAATCCTCTTGAGCTGTTCGTAGGCGGCCATTATCTCCTTTTTTTCATCTCCAAAGGCCCTCTGCCCCATGTAGAGAAGAACAGCGAGGAGAACACCCTTCATGGTTCTCTCGGGAAGCGGGAGCATCTTCCAGCCGTTGTCGTAGACGTAGGCCACCTTCGGGATCTCGTGGCCTTCGAGGAGGTATATGGGCACTATCCTCTTCCCCCTGTCGACCTTGAGGTACTCGAAGAGCGCCTCTCTGGGGTAACCCTCTTTTATGAGCCCCATAAAGCTGAGCTCTAAGGCCTTCAGAAGGGACGAGAGCCTCTCCATTTCGTTTATCCGGCCCTTAGAGAGAAGGGAGAGCTTAAGTGCTGCCTTCATCGGGGGCTCTTCGAGGATGTTCACCTTGACGAGTATCCTCTCACGCAAGCTGGATCCAACTTCAAAGGCCTTAACACCTATCCACATGGCCCCGTTGGTGAGGATCCCGTACTTAACGCCGGTGTTGAAGCAGTACTTGGCGAGCTGACGGAGGGGGTCCTCTCTTTTGAACACGTTAACGCTGAGGTTCTTCGCCTCCAGATAAGCGACGATCTCGCCCCCGATTATGAGTGCGTAGTCTGCCCTTCCTTCCTCCGTCCTGGCCTCGGGCCTTACCTCCTCCGGGTCGTTCCATTCCCATCCAAGGGCCCTCATTATCTCCCCTATGAGGTGCTGCTTTACCGCCTCCTCGTTGCTCTCATAAAGGCTCCTGTGGGCGTTGATCTTCTTCAGGACTCGCATTATGCTCTCGGCTATTGGGCCGAGGTCCATTGCCACCGATGATCTCGATGAAAGATGTGAAGAGTCCAGAACGCTGGATTTGCTCTCCACCATTAGAACTCACCGATTGCACTTATGCCACTAGTACACTAAACACCACACCCTAAAAAACGTTTTGGATTCGGCAGGTTTTTAGCCTCTCCACCCCAAGGGATACCGGTGATCAAGTTGTGCCGCGTTCTTTTCGCAGTGGGGGAAGGTGAAAAGATCAAGCCCCTCCTCGATGCCCTCGTTAAGGCTTCTGAAAACGATCCCTACAAGGAAGCTAGGGGAAAGGGAAAGGCCCACAGGGACGGCTGGGGGTACGCGCTCCTCAAGAAGGAATCGGTGATGCACTACCGCTCCAGCAGACCCATTTTCGAAGACATTGAAGGCGTTGAGAGGCTTAAAGACTCCCTTCAAGGGTTCCTGGCCGTTATCGCCCACACACGGGCGGCATCCCAAGGTGCAAAAAACCTGTTCAACGTCCAGCCGTTCGCTTTTTCCAGCAGAAAGGGGTTCTCGTACTGGGTCTACCACAACGGCGACCTCAACAAGGCAGAGGTGATAAAACTGGCGGACTTCGAGGAGACTCACTTTGAAGGCGCCTCCGACAGCTATGCAATGGGTGCCTACCTGTGCAGGAAGCTGGATTCCTTTGAGAGGGACGAGGTTCTAAAGCACTACTCAATACTTGCAAAAACAGCGAACACCAGCTTCAACACAGGGACGCTTTTCCTGGGCCCCTCTGGAAACGCCGCCGGCTTCGTGACGGCCTACTCAAAGCCCACCTACCTGCTGAAGCGCGAGAACTGGGACTACGTCAGGCAGATCGTTCTTAGGAGGGAGAACCTCTTTGCGGTGGGCTCATCAACGCTGGAGCTTTATCACAGGGCAGAATGGAAGAACGCAGTGAACGGCACCGCGTTCTACGTTGATATTGACTTCGGAGACGAGACCTTCAGCGTTCAGGAACTCGTCCTCGGTTGAGGTAGGGTTTTATACTTTTCCGCCTTAATTTGTTTCCGGTGATCCGTATGGAGATGAGGGCCCCCATAAAGGTGTACATGAGCCGGAAACTTATTGGGGTAAGGCCCGACGACACAGTAAAGCGCGCGGGAGAGGTCATGACGGAGTTCGATATAGGCTCGCTGGTGGTTGTCGATGAGGAGGATTTCGTGATAGGATTCCTCACAAAGGGGGACCTCATAAGGCGCGTGGTGGTTCCAGGGCTCCCCAACACGACCCCGGTGAAAGAGGTAATGACGAAGGAGCTCGTAACGGTCTCGGCCGAAACCCCCCTGCGGGAAGTCCTCGACATAATGAGCAAGAAGGGCATCAAGCACATCCTAGTGGAGGAAGAGGGAAAGATAACCGGCATCTTCTCGATAACGGACCTCCTTGAAGCGAGCAGGAGAAAGCTCGAAACGGCGATAGCTACGGAGTGATGGCCATGATACGGATAGCCCACATAAGCGACACCCACATAACCAACGAGGGAGCCTTCAAAGGCTACGCCTACGACCTCATCGTGGAAGAAATAAACCGCGGGAACTTCGACTTTGTTATCCACACGGGCGACATAACCAACCAGGGTCTTCGCGAGGAGTACGAACAGGCCGCATACCAGCTGAAGAAAATAAAAAAGCCGCTGGTCGTTCTTCCAGGCAACCACGATGTCAGGAACGTTGGATACAAACTCTTTGAAGAGTTTATCGGTCCCCTAAACGGGGTCTACGAGTTCAAGGAAGGGGTCGTCATCTGGGTGGATTCAACCATTCCGGACCTAAGCGACGGCCGGATCGGCGGCAACAAGTTCCGCTGGCTCAAGGAGACGCTTGAGGAGTACTCTGACAGGAAGTTCAAGATAGTAGCTGCCCACCACCACCTAGTTCCCCTTCCAGACACGGGAAGGGAGCGGAACGTCCTCTTCAACGCGGGGGATGTCCTCGATCTCCTCCTCAGAAACGAAGTCACGCTCTACACCTGCGGCCACAAGCACGTTCCCAACGTGTACCGCGTGGAAGACCTCGTCATAGACAACGCTGGATGTACCTCGTGCCGGAAGACGCGGAGGGGGGACGTGAACAGCTACAACATCATAGAGCTCCATGAAGATGGAAGCGTAAGGGTCAACATACGGCGCGTAACCGGGGACGAGATCGAGAAGGAGCACAGCCCGATAAAGCCCAAGATCTTTGTTCCAGGAGGGAGGCGCGTTCTGAGGATAGTCCAGGTGAGCGAGAGCAACGTCTCGGACAGGATCTACTTCAGGAAGAGAACCCTCGATAACGTCATCAGGATGATAAACGAGAGGCTGAAGCCCGATCTCGTTGTACACAACGGGGACGTCGTTGATGCGGGCATAGAGCGCTACTACGATAAGGCCTACGGGTACTACAAGTCGCTCTCGGCGCCGAAGATCGTGGTTCCGGGGCACAACGACATAACCTACCTCGGCTACGAGCTGTTCCAGGAGTACTTCGGGGAGCCGGAAATACTGGAGCTCAACGGCGTCGTGATAATACCAGTCTTGAGCGCCCAGTACGAGACACCCATCGGCGTGGTTGGCAGGATGGGGCAGAGGAAGCTTAGGAGGATCCTCGAGGAGTACGAGGGGAAGTTCAGAATAGTGGCGATGCACCACAACGTCATTCCAATACCTAAGAGCAGGGAAATAGGCTTTCTGGAAGACGCGGGCGACGTTCTGAAGGTGCTGACCGAGGAGAGAACCGAGCTGGTCCTCACTGGACACGGCGGGAACGCTTATGGGGTCAAAATTGAGAACACCCCGATAGTCAACGCCGGCTCCGTCAGCTGGGAGCTACACAGAAACCCCTTCGGGAACAGCTTCAACCTCATCGACATCTACACAGACATGGTCGTTGTCTGGGAGGTTCAGTCCACGTGGGGGAGCAAGAAGCTCCTTGGGATATGGAAGAGGAAGAGCTAACCTCCCTCCCTGCTCTCCCCCTTTCCCAGCCTCTTCATCATATCCTCCATTATTGTCGAGACGGTCTTCTCGAGCTCGACGTTCTCTATAACGGGTATCCCGAACTCCCGCGCGCGCTCCACAAGGTACTCCTGTATCCGCATTATCCTGTCCGCGTTCTTCACGTACCTCTCGGCGCTCCTCACCGAATACCTGGCCCTCTCATAGAAGTGGGATACAAGATGCTCCTGGCTCGGAACGGTGATGATGTACATGAACTCGTTCTCCTTGGGCTCTATAAACCCCGGAACAACGTGGATCCCCTCTATCAGGGCGTTTAAACCTTCTCTTCTTGAACGCTCCAGGACGGCCGTTATCCCAACTGAAACGTGCTTCACCTGCGTTTCGAAGCCATAGATAAGCGGATCCATGCCCTTCGGAGTGTTCACAACCCTCTCAGCCATGAAGGACGAAACGTGGATATCCGGGAGAAGCTCCTTCGCTATCACCTTTCTCATAACTTCCCTTATTGTGTCCGTGCCTATTATGCTCCTTATTCCGAGCCTGAAGGCCAGCTCGGTTGCTATCGTTGATTTTCCCACTCCCGTAGCGCCTCCAAGAAGAACGGCAAGCCTCACCCTTCTCCTTCTGAGGGTCCTCCAGAAAAGGTACCTCTCCGCGGCCTCCTTCAGACCCCTTTCAACGAGCTTTGAATAGGTGATCTCCCTTATCTCCTCGCTCGTAACCGCGTACTTCCTCCTCCTCTCGAGCTCCTTCTGAACCTCTGCGGCTATCGCGTAGGCTATGCCAACGTCGACACCAGCGAGCGTTATCGAGCGCGTTAGTATACCCCTAGAAAAGGGAAGCCTCACCTTCCGCTCTGAGTCCGTTACTATTATCATCCCCCGTCCCCCTTTGAGAGGATCCTCTTTCCCAGATCAAGAACCGCGCTCCTCAGGTCTTTTCCGTCTATATTGACAGGCTCGTTGTCGAGGTAGACAATCTCTATCCCCCTCTCCACCGCCCACCTAGTTACTACATCCACCGCTGCTGCCTTCAGTTCAACGGCTACCGCATCGATGCCCTGGAAAGCCTTCAGATCCTCAAGGAGTGCGGGTCTGTTCGAGAGATTGCCAGAAACGTGGAGAACCTCAGCACCCATGGCCTCTAGGTGTTCCCCTGCCCGGGAAAGGGCGGTGTGTGATGTCATCACCAGCGCAAGCTTCTTTCCGGCGACCTCCCCAAGGGGCCTCGGTCTAAATGCTGTGAAGTGTATATCCGCGTTCGGGTTGATTCTCTGGATCACCCCTTCCAGCCCAGCCAGCCGCTCCCCGGGGACGACATCGGATCCAGTAACGACCACTATGTCCGCAAGGGCGATCCTGAACGGGCCGAAGTACTTCCCGATGAAATCCGCCCTCTGGGACGCACCCACAACCGTGATATAGCCGTCCGCCCGGTAGGCTGGAAAAGTTGCCCCGCTACCTTCGAGGATTATGAGGTCATGGGGAAGGCTCTCCGCGAGTTCTACCCCCTTGTCGACGACGTCGAAGAAGGAGAAGCCAGCCATACCTCCGCCGCAACGCCTGCAGCCTATCGTCGTTACCCGGGAGGTCAGTGCGTCCTCAAAGTGATCAGACGCCGCATGCTTGCCCATCTCAACCATCTTCAGGAGAAAATTGGGGGTTATCTCAAACTTCTCCCCGTCTATTACCTCCGGCTCCTCCGGCCCTCCGCGCCCCATCGTAACGACAACGGGCCTAGCTATAGATTTCAGAGTTCTCGCGACGAACCCGCTCACGGCAGTCTTTCCGATTCTCTTTCCAGTACCGATAACGGCTATGCTGGGCTTCCTTGTCTTCCTCAAGGGCTTTGGTGTGAACACAAAGTCGGCGCCGCGGTACCGAACCCCAAAAAGCATGCAGAGGGAGGCTATCCTAAAGCGATCCTCGTAGTTGAGAACGGGTTCGTCGCTGAGGTCAACAACTTCCTCCACCTTTGGGTTCTCCCGGAGGGCAAGGAAAAGCGCCGTGAGGTAATCCGATGGTTCGTAATAAATCCTGATGCCCAGCTTTTGCCTAACCTCTTCCAGACTCCCTATTTTCTCCGTTCCCCCCAGGAAGACGGCACAACAGACATCTCCAAGCTGTCCGAGAGCCCATTTCACCACGTCGGGATAGTGCTCCCCGTCAATTAGGGCTATCCTCATCCCACCACCTTGATATCAATAGGACTTCGAGGATTTAACCTTTTGCTTGATGGGGACAGAGGAAAGATTATAAACTCTTCTTACCAGTTATGGGCGGAGCTGTCCTCGCGACAGCCCGCTGTAGGAGGTGTTAAAAAATGGCCGAAATGATAGTTAAGTCAAAGGTTAAGGACTACGTTAAGAGCCTTGATGCCGAGATGAGGGTTAACCCAGAGTTCTACGACGCCCTCGAGGCCGAGATCAAGGCCCTCATTGAGAAGGCAGTCAAGAGGGCCAAGGACGAGGGCAAGAAGACCCTCTACCCAAGACACGTCTGAAGTCCCTTTTCCCTGCTTTTTTCAATTTCATCGATGACCTTTTATTCTCCCATCCATAATTTCTACGGTGGTAACATGGCGCTTAGAAAACTCGGTGATTCTGCGTACCTTTATCCCGGAAGCCCCTCGACCCTCGTCAGGGTTCTTGAGGGAGGGGCCGTTCTGGTTGATCCCGGCCACGGGAGCGGGCGGCACAAGGATCTTAGGAGGGAGATCAGGAAACTCGGCGTGGAAATCAAGACCCAGGTAGCAACCCACGGACACGCCGATCACATAGCCGTTTCTCCCAGGCTGGAGGCTCCCCTCTTCATGCACCGCTTTGAGTTCTCCATCGCCGAGAGCCCGCTGAACAGAGAAATGCTCACCTTCGGCTCCAAGGCACCGCGCGGCTTTCTCATCTTCCAGTTCCCGGATGAGGTGAAGGTTCACGCGGTCTTCGAGTGGGGGGACGAAATTTTCGGGATGAAGGCAATCAAACTCAGCGGCCACTCCCCGGGGATGACGGGCTTTCTCGATGAAGAGAACGGCCTTCTCTACGCCGGCGACTCCTTCTTCGGCGAGAGGGTCATCATCTCCGTTGGTCTGCCCTACCTCATTGACCCAGAATTATTTAAAACCTCGATTAGGGAATTACGGAATTATTCAGAAAAGGGGTACCTCCTGATACCCTCCCATGGAAAGCCCGTTAAAGGGGAGGAAGCGACCGAACTGCTCGATTTCAACCTTAACCGGGTGGAAGAAACTGAATCGCTGATGCTGAGACTACTTGAGAGCCCAATGGGCATGGACGAGCTGGCGTTCAGGATAATGGAGCACTACGGCGTCGAAGTCACGCCCCAGAAGCTCGCCCTCAACCTAGTCCCGGTGAGGGCCTTCATAGCGGAGCTGTACAACGAAGGAAAAATAGAGGCAGTCGTTGATAGAGGACTCAAGTGGAGGGTAAGAAGGGGCTGAGCCCCTTCATCAGGAACTCCCATAAGGGAAGGATTTCAATTTCAACACCGTCTATGGTCTTCTTCTCCTTTTCCTCCCATGTGACCACGAGGGCCTTCTTTGACCGGAGAAGTTTAGAAACCCGCACCAGATTTCCAATTTCTCTTGCATGTGCGTCTTCAAGGGAGAAAGTCACCTGGATGGGAAGCAATGTATGAGACAACCGAACTACAAAGTCCACCTCTCCCTTATCGTCCCTCCAGTAATAGACTTCTCCAGGGATAAAAGAGTAGCTCAGTGAACGCTGGATTTCGAGGAACACCGCCAGTTCCATGAGCTTTCCCCTTTCGGGATGGGCCTTCAGGGAGAGCGTCCTTGCTATGCCCGTGTCTACCGGATAGACCTTTCTAGGGGCTAGCAGCTGGCCTTTGGGCTTGAAAGAAAAGCGCATCAGCGTGAAGATTAGATAAGCCTCCTCTAGGTATGAAACGTAATCCTTGACTGTGTGAACGTCCCTTAGGCCAACTATCGAACCAAGCTTGGAGTAGGTGAACTCAGAGGAATAATTCGAAATCAGGTACCTCGCGAGTTCCCTTAGAGCCTCCCGGTGTCTTACGTTGTGTCTCATTATCACGTCCCGCTCCACGAGATCGCGGTATATCTGATTCAGGTACAGTTTTCCGAACTTCCCAACTTCGGGGAAACCTCCCATCTCAAGGTACTCGCTGAGGACGCGTTTTATCTCTGCCAGCTTTCTATCTGAGTGCTCCCAGTTCTCCCCAAGCTCGACCCCGCGAAGCTTTAAGAACTCGCGGAATGAAAACGGAAAGAGCGTGAGCTCAACGTGCCTCCCGGTCAGATAGGTGGCCATCTCACCGGAGAGGAGCTTTGAGGACGAGCCGGTGACGATGATCCTCTTGTTCACCCTCATGCGTGAGACGAACTTCTGCCAGCCCTCTACTTCCTGAACCTCATCGAGGACTATAGTTGTGGGCTCCCCCCAGAGCTCCCGTGCAGCACTGAGAAGCCTCTCAAAGTCCCCGCTTTTGAAGCCGATCAATCTCTCGTCGAAGAAGTTGACGTAAAGAGCGTCTTCCCCCGCGAGGCGCCATGATAGAACCGATTTTCCAGAACGCCGCACGCCGAGTATGGCGAGAACGTTGGGGAAGGAAAGGAACTCCCTAGCGCTTCTCTCGACGTCCCTCTCCACTAGTCTTTCCCTGCTCACGAAGTCCAGAAGTTCTTCCCTCTGAGAGATCAGAACGTTTTTGAGTTCCTCGATCTTCATGCTCAATCCTTGTCCACAACTCCCTTAAACTTTGCGGTTACTAACCACAAAGCTTGCTCGAAATTATGTGGTTGGCAACCACAGAGATTAGGCTGACCTTTGAGGTTGCAATTCACAGACTCATTCCTCGTCGGGATAGCACAGGTATCTATATGGGCAGAACTTGCACATGTAAGAGTACTGACCCTTTGGGGGCTTTTCCTTCTCGTACGCTTTTTTCACGTTGTAGAAGTGCCTCAACGTCTCCCTGAAGAGGTGTTTGTCGTAGGGAACCTCAAAGACCCTGAAGTTCGGCCCTCTGACCACTGGGAAGTCCGAGAAGTCGAGCTTTCCTATGATCTTCATAGGCTCGTCGTGGAGCTTGATGTAGTAGAGGTAGCCGTACTCTGCCTCTGCCCACCGGAGGTAGATGTTGAGCTGGGCCATGTGGTAGTCGTAGGGGGTCTTTGGAAGGCTGGTCTTCCCCTTTATTTCTATCGGGAAATCCCTAAACGCATCGATTCTGCCGTGGATCTCAAACCCCAGCTTGTTGGAGCGCAGGACGAGGTGCTTCTCAAGTTCGAAGCCGAAGCGCTTCTGCAGGATCTCCCCGAGAACGCTGTGGGTGTTTATCCCCTGGTTCAGGCGAACCCTGACAAACTCCGGCCACCTTTCGGGGTATCCCATGAGGCGGAAGTATATCCTCCGCGGGCAGGTTAAGGCCTCGCTCGCGTAGAACTCAATGAAGCCATCGTCCCCATTGCTTCCGTTGCCGCTCATGTCACTCCCTCCAGATGGGGGGCGGGTCATCGGCCCGCGAACCTCGCCGCCCCGGCGTCAGCTAATACCGACGTCATCACAAATCAGACTGGGCAAGGGTCGTCATCCGCAGAGGGGGTAAAAGAAGGAACTTAAAACCCTTTGCCCCGAAAAAAGAACTCCCCCTCATGCCCTTATTCGAGGCTTTCCGGCCTTCCTCAGGGAGTAGCTGAGGCCGTAGGCCGGCCAAAGGCTTGGGGGCTGTTCGTAGTGGTGGAGGTTCCTGAGTATCTTCTCTGCAGTATTCCTGTCCTTTGCCTTGACAATGAGCTTGCCGTGGGACAGCTCGACCTCGCCGTCAGGAAGCCTGACGTAGATGTTATTTCCCTCGATCTCGGGCCTTGCCCTGAGGAGGAGCCTGCGGTATTCCTCGTACGCTCTGGAACTCAACTCCTGTTCAAGAAGGAACTCCTCCTTCCTTCCTTTAAATATCCGGGAGAACCAGCTACTACTTGAAGGGTCTTCGTCCATACGCTTCATCGACCTCCGGTCGACACCTTTCTCGGCTATAGTTTGGTCTTTCGCCTTTTAAAGCTTTTTCCTCGTTTTTTGACGAAATGACGGAAAAGGCTAATAAAGCCTTCCCCCAACGGATCATCGATGGCAAAGAGAACACAGCTCATAAAGCCGCGTATAAGGGAGATCCTCTCCCACGAGCTCCCCCCTGAGTTAGTGAATACGCTCCCCAAACACTGGGTCCAGATAGGAGAAGTTTTGATCCTGCCGCTCCGCCCGGAGCTTGAAGCGTACAAGCACCGCATAGCGGAGGTCTACGCTCGGGTCATCGGCGCCAAGACCGTCCTGAGGAAGGGCCGCATCGGCGGCGAGTTCCGCGAGACCAACTACGAGGTTCTCTACGGGAGCGACACGGTAACTGTCCACGTGGAGAACGGGATAAAATACAAGCTCGACGTGGCAAAGATCATGTTCTCCCCGGCCAACGTCAAGGAGAGGGTCAGAATGGCCGAGGTGGCAAAGCCGGGGGAGCTGGTTGTGGACATGTTCGCGGGGGTAGGGCACCTCAGCCTCCCCATGGCAGTCCACAAGGGGGCGAGGGTTATAGCGATAGAGAAGAGCCCATACACTTTCAGCTTTCTCGTGGAGAACATAGAGCTTAACGGGGTATGGGACAGGATGACGGCCTACAACATGGACAACAGGGACTTTCCAGGTGAGAACATCGCCGACAGGGTTCTCATGGGGTACGTGGTGACAACCCACGAATTCATTCCAAAGGCCCTCAGCATAGCGAAGGACGAAGCTGTAATCCACTACCACAACACCGTTCCCGAGAGGCTCATGCCAAAGGAGCCCTTCGAGACGTTCCAGAGGATAGCGAAGGAGCACGGCTACGAGACGGAAAAGCTCAACGAGCTGATCATCAAGCGCTACGCTCCAGGAGTTTGGCACGTTGTAGTTGATGTCAGGGTTTACAAGCGGTGAGAGGGGTAAAGCTTATAAAAGCTCAGCCTTTATCAATCCGCGGGTCTGGGCCGGTAGCTCAGCCTGGTTAGAGCGCGGGGCTTTTAACCCCGTGGCCGCGGGTTCGAATCCCGTCCGGCCCGCCACAGAACTTCTTCTGCCGTGATCTTGTCTAAAAGTATCTGAATCCGCTTCCATGCCAAGTCCAAAAACCTCCGTTAGAGTGCTGTTCTGCATATTCAACCACCAAAAGCGTCATGAATGCACATGAAGTTTATCCAGGGTTTTTCTTTACAAATAGAAAAAGATCGGTCCGGTTTTAAAGAAAAGTTTATAACCACTGCCCCCAATCTACTCATGTACAGTTCAGTACTGATGAATTGAAATGATCATCGGGAGGGAGGAACGTGGAGAAAAAAATGAAAAAACTTGAGAAGAAGCTCTCCGCCGAGCCCATAAACTTCGACTCGTTCTTCTCGGAGAAGGCAATGCTGATGAAGGCCTCCGAAGTGAGGGAACTCCTCAAGCTTGTCGAGACGAGCGATGTTATAAGTTTAGCCGGGGGTCTGCCCGCCCCTGAGACCTTTCCCGTGGAGACCATAAAGAAGATCGCCGTGGAAGTTCTTGAGGAACATGCCGACAAGGCCCTTCAGTACGGGACAACCAAGGGCTTCACACCCCTGCGCCTTGCCCTCGCAAGGTGGATGGAGAAGAGATACGATATCCCAATGAGCAAAGTCGAAATAATGACCGTTGCCGGCTCCCAGCAGGCGCTCGACCTCATAGGAAGGGTCTTCCTCAACCCCGGCGACCCCATAGTCGTCGAGGCCCCAACTTACCTGGCCGCGATCCAGGCCTTCAAGTACTACGACCCCGAGTTCATATCGATCCCTCTCGACGACAAGGGCATGCGGGTTGACCTGCTGGAGGAGAAGCTTGAAGAGCTAAGGAAGCAGGGAAAGAGGGTTAAGATTGTCTACACCGTCTCGACCTTCCAGAACCCCGCGGGAGTAACGATGAGCGTTGACCGGAGGAAAAAGCTCCTTGAGCTTGCCAACGAGTACGACTTCCTGATCGTTGAGGACGGGCCCTACAGCGAACTCCGCTACTCCGGGGAGCCAACCCCGCCGATAAAGCACTTCGACGACTACGGGCGCGTCATCTACCTCGGCACGTTCTCCAAGATACTGGCCCCCGGCTTCAGGATCGGCTGGGTGGCGGCCCACCCGCACCTCATAAGGAAGATGGAGATAGCCAAGCAGAGCATCGACCTCTGCACTAACACCTTTGGGCAGGCAATAGCCTGGAAGTACGTCGAGAACGGCTACCTCGATGAGCACATACCGAAGATAATCGAGTTCTACAAGCCGCGCAGGGACGCCATGCTTGAGGCCCTCGAGGAGTACATGCCCGAGGGAGTCGAATGGACGAAGCCCGAGGGCGGAATGTTCGTCTGGGTGACACTGCCAGAGGGAATCGACACCAAGCTCATGATGGAGAGGGCCGTCGCAAAGGGAGTGGCCTACGTCCCGGGAGAGGCGTTCTTCGTCCACAGGGACAAGAAGAACACCATGAGGCTCAACTTCACCTATGTTCCCGAGGAGACGATAAGGGAAGGCGTCAGAAGGCTCGCGGAGACGATCAAGGAAGAGATGAAGAGGGTCAAGGGCTGAGCCCTTTTAAACCTTCCAGAACCTTTTTATAATTTTCCGGGGACTTCCTCTGGTGGTGATTGTGAAGCCCCTGATTGCAATCATAGTTGGGAATGAAAGGAATATAAATTCTGAGTGGCTCCTGCGGCACTTCTCAGTGGTGAGCGAAGCTGGCGGCATTCCCGCGGCCTTTTTGAGCAGGGGGGATCCATCAAACGTTACCGCGATAGCGGACGGAATACTGCTGATAGAGGGTCCCGACGTTCACCCCTACTTCTACGGCGAGGACCCATCCCCCTACATGAGAAGTGTGAACTATGAGAGGGACAAGTTTGAGATAGAGCTTTTCAAAAGGGCCCTCAAGATGGACATCCCGGTTCTTGGAGTGGGCAGGGGAATGCAGATAATGAACGTCGCTATGAACGGCACCCTCTATCAGGATCTCGAAAAGGAGATCCCAAAGGCGATCAAGCACAGCTGGGATCCTAGGGAGACCGATCCATCCCAGCGGCTCCACAGCATAAGGATGAAGACCGCCTCGAAGCTCTACGATATTCTCAAGGATCGGCTCGATGTGGCAAGCACCAACGAGATCTTCATCCACGTCAACAGCTTCCACCACCAGGGCATTAAACGGGTCGGCGAAGGCTTCAGGTCGGTTGCGTTCTCGATAGACGGCATAGCCGAGGCCATTGAGATGAAGGACGGCTTCTACATCGGCGTTCAGTGGAACCCCCAGTTCCTCCCCGAAATGAGGTCCCTCTACGAGGGCTTCGTTAAAGCCGCCCACGAAAGTCAACTCAGGAGGATCCAGAGGGAGCAGATAGAGGCCGAAGCAGAAAACTCAGGGAACGAGGTGTGAACCGTCGCAACTTGGAAAGGAGCGGTAGCCCTCCCTGCACGAGCCGAAGGTTATCCCCTTCTCCAGGATTTTTTCCTCGGCCTCCCTCAGTATTTTGAGCCTGAACTCGCGCGGCAGGTAGTAGTAACCCCCAATGCGCTCTCCTTTCTCGTAGAGCGGCCACAGCTTCTCCATCAGCCCCGGGAACTTGGCGAACATCCTCCTCTTTGAGTCAGGGCGGAGCTTGAGGGTTGAAACGGTTATGTGGCTAACGAAGGAGAGCGCATCGAGGGTCTCATCAAAGTCCTCCCACGTGTAGAACGGGATTATCGGGTCTATGCGGGCGTAAACCGGAATTCCGGCTTCCTTAGCCTTTTTAAGCGCGCGGATCCTGTCCTTGGGTGAGGGGGCGTTCGGCTCCAGAAGTCTGGCCTTCCGCTCATCGACGGTTGTCACCGTTATCCCAACCGCACAGCGAAGCCCGCTCAGAATGTCCAGATCGCGCTCAAAAATGTCGGACTTCGTGAGGAGAAGGCACCTAACGTCGTACCTCCTGAAAAGCTCCAGCACCTTTCGCGTTATCCCCAGTTCGCGCTCTATGGTCGGATAAGGATCCGAGGAATATGAGAGGGCTATAATGTAGCGCTTATCGAACTTCCTCAGCTCCCTCTCAAGCTTAGGCAGGAGCCCCTCCTTAATCCTCACGCGGAAGGCGTTGGGAATGTAGCCCGTTATGTAGCAGTAGACGCAGGCGTGGTCGCAACCGGTGTAAACGTTCAGCGTGTACTTGAACGGGCATGTGCAGAGCTTCGCCTTCCAGGGATCGAACGGTCTTATGTACATCACCATCGGTTTGGGAAAGGACTTTAAATCCCTTCCCAGAGAGGGGAGCGGTGGTGCTCATGTCGGAACCCGTTAGGGGAAAGGTCGAGTGGTTTAAGGATTACCAGTTTATAGGAAGGATAGCCGACGATAAGTGCTCGGTGATACTCGGGGAGGGCGGGATAAGCCCCATGAAGCTCCTCCTCCTGAGCGTCGCGGGCTGTACTGCCTACGACGTCGTAATGATACTTCAAAAGATGAGGGAGCCGATAGAGGGCCTTGAAGTCGAGATAAGCGGCGAGAGGAGGGAAGAGCACCCGAGGATTTACAAGAAGGTGCACCTCCACTACAGGGTATACGGTAACGTGAAGGAGGAGAAGGTCAAGCGCGCGATAGAGCTGAGCCAGGACAAGTACTGCTCCGCCTCGGCCCACGTTAAGCTCAGCGGGGCCGAGCTGACGTACTCCTTTGAGATACTTCCGGAAAAGGGGAGGGATTAACTTTTTAACCCCCTCCCATCTGGCCCCTACGGTGATGGTGTGATAGAGCTGCTCAAGTATTTTGTGCTCCTGTACGGCGGGCTGTTCGCGATAACCAACCCCGTGGGAGCCGTTCCAGTGTTTCTGAGCGTTACCCACGATCTCGGCCTCCGAGAAAGGCGCGAAATAGCCACGAAGACGTCACTGACAGTCATCATCACGCTGGTTACCTTTGCCCTTATCGGCGAGTGGATATTCAAGTTCTTTGGTTCCAGCGTTGACGCCTTCGCCATAGCCGGTGGAATCCTTCTCTTCAAGATGGCCATGGAGATGCTCTCGGGAAAGCTTTCAACGGTTAAGATAAGCAGCGAGGAGACGGAGGAGTTCAGCGAGGAGGTAGTTACCCTGGAGGAAGTCGCGATAATCCCGCTCGCTATACCTCTGATTTCCGGACCGGGCGCGATAACCACAGTTATGATTTACATGGCCAAAAGCGGAGGTCTGGCAGAAAAGGCCACGGTGATAGGGAGCATAGTGGCAATAGGACTTACCGTGTGGCTGATCCTCTGCTCCTCGAACAGGATACAGAAGAGGCTCGGAAGGGTCGGCATCAAGGTCATGACGAGGATGATGGGTCTCATACTGACCTCTATGGCGGTTCAGATGATAATCAACGGCATCAAGGGGGCCTTCGGGCTCTGATCCCTTCTTTTCCGATCAGCCTGAACATCCGAGTTCAAAATTAATGGACAACTTTTCATGGTCGATTTTGGTTTAATCCGTTTTTGTCCGGTTATCACTTCGAATGTGAAGAAACCCTTAAATAAGATGAAGTTCAACTCCACAGTGCAGTCACCACCGGAGGTGCGGAGTGTGAAGGGGAAACCAACGATTGCCCTGTTTCTTGGACTCCTCCTGTTGGGGGGGGGTCGTGATACCGGCACCGGCTAAGGGGAGTGGTGAGAAAGTTATCCTAATATCGCCGGATTTCGGGAGGCGATCCGTGTGAAAGGCGTTCGGTGGATCCTAATCCTGCTGGTTCTTCTGGTGGTCGCGGGAATTGCAGTGAGCCAGGATTCTACAAAAAATGGAAACATCACGGATCAAAGTTGCCCCTCTGGAGCGCCTCCCGATGCCCTCAACTCCTTCGGCTCCCTGGCAGTTGCCGAGAGGCTTGATGGACACTGGACAAGGTTTACAGAGGGGATCTCCCTCATTCCCAGGGTTGATTTCAAAGCATCCCAGAGCTACGGCAGGTTATACCTTAGAAACTGGACGTCCGAGCTGAACCTCACACCCCCCTGCTACGTCCAGGGCGGCGAGGGCGTGTTTGAGGCAAACTCCACGGCCAAGGCGTTCTACAATGCCCTGCTCTGCACGTCCAACTCCTCCGAGACTAGCCTGATGAACTCCCCGTGCAACGGGAGGGAGAGCCTCCGCGAAAGGGCGGAGCTTCCGGCGGGCAGGGTTTACCTGGCAATGTACGTCGTGCCCACAGGGAACGCCTCGTGGGACAGGTGGGATCACGTCTACTGCTCCAATGTGGTGGATTTCCTTTCGGTCTGCGGCCATCCAGAGAAGTGGGTCAAGAACTTTACGTTGCCGTGCCACTGCGGCGTTGAATCCGTGCTCTCGGACCTGAAGGGCCGGATCGAGAAGGCGGGATTTAAGCAGATCTCCTCCGCGAGGGTCGACGGAAACAGTGTGTTTTCCGAGGTTCATCGGCTCACATACAGGGGATCCAAAGGATACCTGTACCTTGAAGTGGCCGGCATAAACGGCATGGACGCCGCGAGGGTTCTCATGGTCATGGGCGATGAGAACGTCGTGAAAGCCGTTTCAGAGCTGTTTCTTTCCAGCTAAGTTTGGAGGTGATCCACATGAAAAAATCCCAAATCCTGGCGGCTCTCCTCGTCCTCGCCCTCCTCTCGGGGGTGGCGGCCCTCCACTTTAAAGGGGGGAGCGAGAAGGGCACCGCAATGGAGAACCAGCCTTCCTCTGGAGACGATTCCCAGAATTTGAATTCAACTGAAGTGGAGAAGCCAAAATCCCCCTCCTGCACTTTAATATCAAACACGAGCTTTGAGCTGGCCAATGCGGGTGGAGGCGCGATGATATTCAACGCCACCAGCGGAAAATCGTTGTTCTTCATGGGGATGGAGCTCACCCCCGAGGTTCATCTCTTGGAGGGGAAGAGCTACGGAAAGGCGTTCTCCAAGGACTGGCCCAAAGAACTGGGTATAAAGCCTCCGTGTGCGCTTACCGGCGAGTGGGAGGTTTTTGTCTCCAACAGAACATCGACGGCCAGATTTAGTTACACTATCCGGGGTAAGAGCGTCCTTGGCCAGTTTAGGGACTTCCCGGCCGGCAAGATTTACCTGGCTCAATATATGATCCCAATTCAAAACGGGAGCTGGAAGATCATGGAGAACATCATAACCATAAACGAGAGTGATTTTCTGAAGACAGGAGGAATGATACCCAGGATGAGGGGCCTCAACGCGACGTGCTCATGCAATCCAGAGGAGTTCGCTCAGGCCTTTCAGCGCTCCATTGAGGAGTCTGGTTTTGAAAGGGTCAAGAACTGGTGGGAGCCCCGTGAGAACGAGGACTTTAAGCCCGTGATGATTGCGCTTTACAGGAAGGATGAGCAGTACCTCTACGTCGAGGTCGCTGAGGTCAAGAACACCGGTCTGCTGAGGGTCTTCATGGCCATGGGTAACGAGGAACTGACCAAGGCCGCGGCGGAGATTTTCTCGGCAACGGCCCTAAAAGAGCCGCTGGCTGTACACGAACTCCATGGCTAACAAGGTAATCCTCGGGCTGAGCAAGGCTTTTTAACCTCCTCCCCCTATTTTTCCCGGTGTTGAAAATGCGCGGCGACCTGATAAGGGTTCTCAGCGGGATCGAGGAGAAAGCCAACGAGCTCAAGCTCGACGGCTACGAGCCGGACGTCGTTCTCATGGGCGTTGAGGCCTACGAGTTCGTGAAGGAGCAGGTGAGGGAAGAGTTCGGCGGCGATGAGGAGCTCCTGGAGCTCTCGGGGCTTAAAGTGAGACTTCTGGAGGAGCTCGGAGGGGACGCGGTCGTCATAGACAGCAGCGCCATTGGCTTGGGCCTGGGCGGGGCGAAGAGGCTCACCGTGATCAAATGACGCCGAAGACTTTTCCTCCTCTCATTTCCACCCTCAGACCGGAAAGGGCAAGGAGGCTCAGCGAAACCGCCGTTATGTCCGCCAGACTTCCGGGGTTTCTGAGGTCCCCTTTTTCACGAAGGAACGTATCCAGCTCCTCAACGGTCATATCGCCGGTGAGCACTTTTCTCGCGGCATCCTTAACCCTCTCCGCCTCTTCAGCCCCGGCTTTTCTCAGTATCAGGGTGTCTGTCTCCTCAGCCATGAGCTCGATGAACCCCATCACCACTGCCTCCTCAAGGGGAAACTCCTTCAACAGCTCGACAAGCCTGTCGGCGGTTTGGTAGCTCAGCCCGTAGGAGTTGACCCACTCGCAGAATATCAGCTCTCTCTCGCAACTCATCTCCGCCAGGGCCCAGAGGTCGATCCCGTCGCGGAAGAGCTCCCTGAACGAGTCGTCTGAATACACGTCGTACTTGACCCCGCTTGGAATGCCCTTTGGATTGGCTATCCTTATCGCCCTGTAAAGCTCCATCGTATCCCTGACCGTGGATTCCCTGAGGAGCATTGCCGCTTTTTCAGGTCCCTCCATTATGTTCCTGGCCATTGCGAGGCCCATCATCAGCGGTATGGAGAGCGTTATTACTCCGAAGTTTGGGTTCGCGTCCTGGGCCTTCCTGGACTCGGAAACGGCCCTCTTGATCAGCTCTCCTATGCCTGCTTCGTTCGGCTCGATGATTCCCTTCCTGACGAGCTCCCCGGTTTTGATTGCCTCGTAGTACACAGGCAAAACTGAAGTGTTGCCGAAGAGGAAGTGGTACAGGCTGAGATCCTCGAAGTCGGCGAAGCGGTTCACATTGCCGGGCTTGGGGATAGCAGCCTCAAGCATGGGACCCAGAGTGAAAGCCTTAACGATCCTCCAGCGCTCCATTCACACCACCAGGTAGAGCAGCAGGTAGATGATGTAGAGCGTCAAAACGGCCTTCCTGAGGGCCCTTTCAGTTATCATGTAAAGCCCCGCGGCTATGAACGTTATTCCCCAGAAATATTCTTTGATCTCGTATCGGTACGGCTCCAGAAGGTTTCTAAGCTCCATCCCAAGGGCAGAGTGCCTAAGAAGGAGAAGGAGCCCGAGGAGGACGAGGAGGGCCCCAAGCCTCTTCCCCATTTCAGTCACCCCTGAAAAGGAGGATTATCCCAAGCAGTATCAGGAGGATCGCCAGCAGGTTTGTCCCGACTGGTGTGCGGAATATGAAGAGCGCCGGCAGTGCGAAAACCGCAAGGTACATGGCACCTATTAGGATGAGAACGATCGCCACGATTTTTATGATCTCACTTCCTTCCTCACCCGAGACTACTTTTTCCGCCTCCCTCATGATGTCGTTGAGCCTCTCCTCAACGGGTTTTTCATTCTCCCCCTCTTCGGGCACGACGATGGCAGCAAGGAGGTAGAGTATCACCATCGTGACCGGGTTGAAAACGAGGAGTATCACAAACACCAGCCTGACCAGTGTTGGGTCTACGTTTAGATACTCCGCGAGGCCGCCTAGAACCCCCAGGAACATGCGGTCTCTCTTTGAGCGCACGAGCCTCTTCTCCCCCATGTACTCACCTGTGGGGTAATCTCCGCGAGAGTTTATAAGCTTTCCTTCGGCTCCTCAAAGACCAAGACGTGCCCTACGTTTGAGAAGCCGTGCTCTGAGGGGAGTATCATGCGGTATTCCCTGAAGAAGATGCTTCCAATGGCGAGCTGGGTTGCTAAATCCCAGTGGTGGTAGTCGAAAGTCCCCACCTTTTTGAAGCCCGGGAGCAGGTAGTAGCCCCTCCTGAACGTGCCCCTCCTGATGTCGTAGCCCTCGTGAACAGAAGCGAGGGAGTAGTCCTCCTCCCTCTGCTCCACGAAGAACTCCTTGTATCCCACGAGGTAGAGGAAGCGGTAGACCCTGTCCGTGTCCTCGATCATGAAAATCCCGTCATCGCTCAGAACCGAGGCAACGCCGGAGAAAATCTTCACGGCATCGAAGGGGTCGAAGTGTATCATGCTGTTCCCGAAGAGGGTCGCTATGTCATGCTCCCCCACCAGCTCTGGAAGCTCCCGGATGTCCCCCTCAACCGTCTCGACGTCGACTTTTACCCCTCCAATTTCCAGCCACTCGCAGACCCTTCCGAGATCCTTCCTCCTGAGATCCACGAGGGTCAAGCGCTTGGCCTCTGTTGCCTTGGCGAGGGCCGCGCCGACTATCCCTGTCCCGGCGCAGAGGTCTAGAATTCGTCCACCCCTTGGTAAGTCCAGAGTTTTGAAGAACTCCACGAGCCCTTTGAACCTCCTTCTTGCCCCTTCGTTTTTCGGATCCATGTAGTTCCGGGCGTATTTGTAGAGCTCCTCAAGGGACATGGCATCACCACGAAAGAAAATTGGTGAAATTATTTAAAGATAACGGAAGATGGGCCCCGTTAGTAGTAGCCCTCCTCGTAGGCAGAGGTCAGCATGACGTAGGCCGCGTAGAAAATAACCAGCAGGAAAATCGGAAGTAGCAGTATTCCCAGAACGTCATCCTCAAAGCCCATCCATACGAGAAAGACTTCGAAGGTCATGAGTGCAGAGATCAGCGTAAGGGCCTTCGCAAAGCCGCGCGCCATTATTCCCGAGAACTTTGGGGTGAGCTGGAAGACGAGCGGCCGGGATGCGAGGAGCGTCAGGGCCACGAAGAGGGCCATCACTGAGCCGAGGACAAAGGTCATCCTCCTCGGGAGCTTTGGGGACATGAGAAGGAAGAGGAAAGCGAGGGCCAGCTGTGTTACCAAGTACTTCCCGAGCCTGGGCGGTTCTACCCTTTTCCCAGGTTTTTCTGGCGCTTCCCTGGAGATGTCCTCAAGCTCGTACTCGCGCCTGGCCACGACGTAGCCGATCGCAAGGACAACGGCGACTCCTCCGATGAGGAGGACGAACATGCCGTAGAGCGGCAGGAAGAACGAGGAGAGCATAAACAGCACACCAAGTACTATCAGACCGATTCCAGTCACCCTATTCGCCTTTTTCCTTGCTCGCTCACTGAGGTAGGTGTATCCAATTCTGAACCCTATCCCTGGTTCGCCCTTGGAGGTTGCGGTCAGTATGCCTCCTATCATGAAAGCCAGTCCAAGGAAAACGCCGTAGAGAACCCTGAGGATGAAGTACAGGTTCAAGTTGCCTCACCTCTTCCACAAAAGCCTGAAGATCATCCCAAATGTAACGGCCAGGAAAGCCCAGACCGAGTAACCTATCCACTCAGAGGAGACATAGCTTGCGTTGTAGAGCAGGAGCATGGCATCCAGGAAGACCAGCCCCAGGGCCATGACCGTCATAAGTTCCGCAAAGGCTTTCCATCCCCTTTCACTGAACTTCAGTTGAGGCACGAAAGCAGGCTCCCTGAGGAGGTATGTCATGACGAGAAAGAGAGGATAGACAACCAGCGGAAACAGAAGGACACCAACGGTCTTTGAGGCGAAGCTATCTGGTTTTCCTGAGGCGTTGAAGTGAATCGCGACTTTTTCCGGGAGTTTATCCCAGAGAAGGGCCAGGAGAATGAAATACGCGGCCAGTCCCAGGAGTTGGAGTGTCAGATATGGTTTAACACTGACCCGTATTCTCTCAGGCGGCTTTTCTGGGGCTTCTATTGAAAGCTCCTCCTCTTCGTAGGCCCTTTTGGCTATTCTGAAGCCCGCCACCATGAGTAAAATAACCCCCGCCAGCATAACCAGAGTGAAGACGGGAATCTCAACCCCCGCGAGTGCAAGCCCGAGCAGGAATATTGAGAAGACCGCCATAAAAAGTCCCGCGAATGCGTTGGTCTCCCTCCACGCCCTCTCGGACATGTAGGTGTAGCCCACTCTGAAGCCTATGAAGTAGTTCCGTTTGTTCCTGAAGGCGTAGGTCAGCAAACCTGCTGCCAGAAGGGTGAGTGAGATAAAAACTTCAAATGCCATTTCGTTCATTCCAATCCCCCCAGCTTCTCAAGAACAGACTCGATAACCCTTATTTCATCCCGCATCCGGGCAAGTACGTTTTTCCCCATCTCGGTGATGGAGTAGTACTTCCTAGGTCTTCCCCCAACTTCAGCCCAGCTGTCCTGGAGGAGGCCGAGCTTCTTGAGGCTCTTCAAGAGGTCGTACAGAGCGCCCTCACTCGGGACGAGTTCTCCACCGCTCAGCTCCTCCAGCCTTTTCCTTATCGCGTAGCCGTGGAGCTCCCCCTCCTTTTCGAGGATGGAAAGCACTAGGTAGGAGTATAGGCCGGAGCGAAGCTCCTTCCTGAGTTTCTTGAGTGCCTTTTCCTCACTCTTCCCGAGCAAGTTCGTTCACCATATCATCTTTTCCTCTTCCGGTTTCTCTATCCTGGCGAGTGGCAGCGTGTATGCAATTAAAACTATCGCTATTAGGCCGAATAAGGCCTCGAAGCCGGGGGCAAACTTCATGGCGAGCTTATCATTCTCGATGGAAAGGAGCTGGATGTAAGTGGCAAGTGAGTCCACGAAGCCGTGGAGAACCGCCATGGAGAGGAACCCCCATCTCCCAAAACCTTTCCTGGCAGCGTAAGCCAGGAAAACCGTTGTCCCGATGTGGAAGAGCACCGCAGAGTATCTTTCTATCAGCGAGAGGAGTGCTTGAATTAGCGGGACATTCAGCGTCCCTCCAACGGAGGCCACAGCGATTATGGGCGCAACTGTTACAAACACGACCTCAGTAATCCCGAAGCCGAGTCCCACGAAGAACGCCGTTCTGGTGCTCTTGTCCTTTACGAGGAAGTACTTAACGCCCTCCTGCACAAAGCCCGCAACGAGACCGACCCAGAGGGCGGTTCCAACGATGAAAACGGTACCCCTCGCGACTATATCCGCGTTTTTCTGGATTCCCATTCCTATTAGAGGGAGCTGCTGAACGGGGCTCTGCACCACCATCGCCAGGAGAAAAGCTGCCAGGCCGAGGAGGAAGTCACCCCACTGCGTTCTCTTGAAGCCGATGAAGTAAACCGTCGCCCAAGCGAGGAGCCCGCCAAGAACGGGAAAGGGCGGGAGGTACATGTTCACTCCTCCTTCTCGATCACTACCGCTGTTCCATAGGCATAAACTTCGGCAACGCTTGAACCGACGTTTGAAGTGGCAAAACGGACGTTCACGACCGCGTTGGCCCCGAGTTCTTTAGCGTGAAGCACCATCCTTTTCAGGGCCTCTTCCCTCGCCTCGGCCATCATCTGGGTGTACTCCTTAACCTCACCACCCTTGATGTTCCTCAGGACGGCCATTATGTCCCTCCCTATGTGGGTGGCCTTTACTATGCCTCCCCTGGCTATGCCCTTTACTTCCACAATGCGATAGCCGGGGATAGTTTCGGTCGTCACAACAGCGATCCCCTCGACGGTCTCCATACTAATCACCTCGATGCATCGAACTTCGAGGTATTGTTGGAGTGAAGGATATAAAAGCTTTTTGATCGGTTGTGGAAGAAAGGTAGAAGGGAGGGAATCAGGCAGAGTGGTAGTAGATCACGTAGGTGTCGTCATCGTCGTAAACTTCCTGGGGGGCAACGCCGTAGAGGTACTTCAAGTAGAATCCTGGGTGGTCGTCGATGTCCGGACCGCCGACCGCTTTGTAAGCCGCCCAGACGAGCTCGGAGCAGTAGTAGCTGTCGCCGTAGACCTGCTTGGTGTACCAGCCCCAGTCGTAGGGCTTTCCAAGCTGCTGGAGGGCGAAGTAGACTGCATTCTGCCTGACGTAGTCGTTGGTGTTGACGCGGAGAACCGCAAGGGTGTCGTACCTTCTCATGAAGTCCGAGAGGTAAACGAGCCTGACCGCACTGGGGTTGTCCCATGCCTCGACTACCACCCAATCATTGGCGTAGTAGTCGTAGTACGCTATCATTCCCGTGTGCGTCCAGTAGCCGGGGATTATGATGCTGCTAACGGGGTTGTGACCGATAACTATGTCCCCCGGTTTGAGACCGTAGGGATACGGATGGTAGTAGTTGCTTCCCCCCTTGCTTCCGGTGGCACCAACCGGCTGGAAAACAAGGGCAACCACGGCAAAAGCCAGTATCAGTCCTACCAACCGCTTCATTTCAGCCACCTCCAATAGATGTGCATCTTCTATGTACATTGATGCCTAATAAATGTTTTTGCTTACCACTATTAATCGTGGATGGTTAAAATATGTGCATAATTCCATCGTGCTTTTTTCCAAAGGTTTAAATCACCAAAATGTCCAGAGGGGTCGGGAGAGGAAGATGCACGAGATAGGAAGGGAAGAAGTTCTGAGAGTTTTGAGGGATCTGGGAGCAACGAAGGTTCTCATTCAAACTCCGGAGGGGCTCAAGAGGGAAGCTCAGGGACTTGCGGATTTTCTGGAGGAGAACAAAATAGAGGCCATAATAAGCGGCGATATAAACTACGGAGCCTGCGATCCAGCTGACGGCGAGGCGAAGAGGCTCGGGTGCGACGCGCTGATTCATCTTGGACACTCATACATGACCCTCCACCTTGAGGTTCCAACGATATTCGTACCCGCGTTTGCGAAGGTGGATGTTATCCCAGCCCTTGAGAAAAACCTCGATGAAATCAGAAAGCTCGGGAAGAGGATTGCCCTCGTCACAACTGCACAGCACATTCACCGGCTTGAACTGGCGAGGAAGTTTCTCGAAGAGAACGGCTTTGAAGTGCTCATCGGGAGGGGCGATTCAAGGGTGAGCTGGCCGGGGCAGGTTTTGGGATGCAACTTCAGCGCGGCTAAGGTTGACGCTGATGGGATTCTCTTCATCGGCGCCGGCTATTTTCACCCGATTGGCGTTGCGATGGCCGTTAAGAAGCCCACGCTCGCCGTTAACCCCTACTCGGGCGATGCAATCTGGCTGGACAAAGAGGCCGAGAGGCTCGTTAGAAAGCGCTGGGCGCAGATAGCGAAGGCTATGGACGCCCAAAGGTTCGGAGTAGTAACGAGCACGAAGAAGGGCCAGCTCCGGCTTGCCGAGGCCAGAAGGATAGTCAGGCTCCTCCGCGGACACGGAAAGTACGCCAGGCTGATAACCATGAACCACATAAACTATCCCGCACTAGAGGGGTTCGATTTTGACGCATACGTCGTCGTTGCCTGCCCACGCGTCCCAATAGATGACTACGAGAACTGGAGGAAGCCGGTGCTGACCCCGAGGGAAGTTGAAATCCTCCTAGGCCTCCGCGAAGACTACGAGTTCGACGAGATACTCGGCGTTGAAAGGGGGGAGGACGAGCCCCTTGGTGTGAGCCTGCATATATAGAGCAATGTTGGAACTTATCGTTGGAATTATCTTTTATTTTTATGACATCTAGAAATGGCAAAAAGCGTATAAGGTTTAACTTCGGACAGAATAGGGAAATGGAAGGGGAGCCCGGACCCCTCAAAGAGCACCTAGCTTCTTGGAGGATCGGGAAGGCTGCTGAATTAGTCCTGAGCAGCGATGATGCATTGCGCGCCCTTCTGTCCATCCTTCACGGGAAAGATAAGGAACTGAAAAAGGCCGCCCTTATAGCGCTGGAAGAGGCTCTAAAAGGGATGCCCGACGTAAGAAGGCTCGGACTGGTCAAAGTGTTGCTGGATACCCTAATCGACCTCGCAAAGGAGGGGGATGATGATCTCTTGATCCGCGCCCTCAGGACGATAAGGGCCCTGATTACAGGGATCCCCCTAGATCCCAGGAGCTTCGTAAAGCTCAATCACGCTCTCAAAGACCTCGTAAAGCAACGCGGGAATGAGGTTGTTCTCCTGGAGATCCCATCAATTTTGGAGAACGTCAGGGTAACCTCTTCCGATCCCAGGGTTTACGATGTAATATCCAGGCTTCTGCACTCCAGAAATCCAAGGTTGAAGGCAATGGGTTTGAGGCTCACTCTAAACACGAGCTCATACACCGGCGACTCTTCGCTGTTGAAGATGATTTTTTCAGAGATCAAGGATATGCTCACCGGGGAAGACATTGCCCTCACCGACTTCGCCCTCAACATCCTCCTCGAGGTATCGGACTGTCCCCTACAGGAAGAACTCGTGGACGAGGTTGCGGGCGTTCTGACCCTCGTGAAGAATCTGGCCATTGGGAGAAGGTCCGAGCTCAGGGAAAAGGCCAGAATTGTTGCGGAGAAGCTTGAGGATTCAATATACAGGTACTACAAAAACCAGCCAGAGGAAGCTAAGGAGAAGATACAGGAACTCCTGATAAACGAGAGGTTTTATGAGGCAATTGATCTTGCGCTGGCCGTGGGGGACACGTACGTCCTCAAATGGCTTGAGGGAGAGCTTGAAAGAATGGAGAAAGAGAGATTAAAAATAAACGAGAGAATACTGCCCGGGCCGAAATATCCTTCCCCACCGCCGGAAAGCAAAGCCCAGAAGACCCTAAACATGCCGGACCTCCACAAGTTCAGGGGCGGGAAGCTCGACCTTGAAAAGCTGACCAAAAACGCTGAAATATCGAAACAAATTCCCAGAATGCCCGATGAGGAAACAAGGAGAGAGCTGGAAGCTGTCCTAACCTCCGGAAAAACCAGCAAACTGGTGGATCTGGCGTTGAGAAAGCCCGAAGTGGTGTTTGAACTCGAAAGAAAGCTCGAAGAAGGGAGCAAGTTAGAGAAAATGGACGCCCTCTGGGCGCTCTCAAAGTTATCTGAGAAGCTCAAACCAAAAGCAGTCTTCATTCTGGAGCCGGTTGTGGCGAAGCTCTTCGAAGTGGCACATTCGACAAAAAACAGATGGATGAGATTAAGGGCCACTAGGACATTGGCAACGCTGGCTTTGAAGAGTAAAAGGAGGGACGAAATAGTCGGAAAGTTTCTGGATGGCTACCTTTCTAGAGAAAAGAGGAGGGCTATATCCGCGCTGGAGTTCTTCAGCTACTACTTCCTGGAAACGTGGGATGAGAAGACCGCCAGAATGGTTCTCCCCGGGCTGAGGAGGTTCCTCAAAGATGATAGGCTCAGGTTCGACGCGCTAATGGTACTTGAAGCCATTGTCACTTCCATTCCGGCCGAGAAAGCGAAACTTCTCAGGGACTATGTGCCCCTGCTCGAGCGGATCAAAAAGACGGCATTACCTGATGAGCAGAAGCTTGCGATAAGGATTTTGGAAGAGATGGCATCGAGGTTCAAGGTCCTCTTCAACCGCCGAGTAATTTGATGACCTCAATGGCGCTCTCCTTATCCTTGACTTTTATGTTGAGGCCTTCCTCATCGGCAAGCTTCTGAAGCATTGCCCTAGTCGGGAACTCTCCGAGAAAGGTCACAAGGGTGTGGTAAACATCTTCCGGATCCTTCCCCTTCTCTAAGCCTGAGATAGCCCCCTCGATGCTGTCCAGCATCAGGGACAGAAAAGAGTACTTCTCCTTAAGGGCTTTGACAATCTCATTCCCCATCCTCAACACCAGCAAACTCTTTTATAAGAGAGATCACGGTCTCCTTATCTCTCTTATCCGGCTTGAGGTGGAGCTCCATCAGGAGGTTGTAGAAGAACATCGCCGCGCCGAACTCTCCGAAGAGCTCCTCTATGGCACGGTAGAACTTTTTCGGGTCTTCACCAGCTATCTCAAGATCCGCGTTGTATCTAGCTTTTAGATACGCTTCAACCGTCGGAAGAAAATGGGGGCCGAGCTGGGTTAGGAGCTCCCTAGCTGTGGCAACTACGAGGGCCCTGTTAATCTCGGCATTCAGCTTACTCAATCCTTATCCCCCCTTCCCCAATGATAAAGTTTTTCAGCGTTGGGTCGTTCTTTGAGCGCCTCGCTTTGAGGACAAGGATGTGTCTTTTGAGAGACTCTCCGACTTTTTCAGGTACTTCATACGTGAGGAATATGAGGTTGTCCGAGAGTGTACTGAACCCCGTGGAGGTCAGCTGATAAGCACCCCCCGTGATGTACGTTAGTATGAACGTGATTCCCTTCTCCTTGGTGAGGAGCTGAAGGTAGCGAACTGCCTTTATGAACTCTTTTTTATCCATGTGAGTCTGCATTGCCGATAGGGAATCTATTACAAGAACATCAAAGCCCTCCTTTTCAACGAGCCCTTTTATCAGAGCGTAGTACTCTACAGGAGTTCTCCCCTCTGGGATCATTGAAACTATCTTAAAGTTCTCCTTGAGACCTAACTTTTCAAGGGTGTCCCTGAGGGCGGCCAGACTTTCCTCATAAGCAATGTAAAGGACTTTCTTGCCAGAGCTGGCGAGGTTCGATGCCAGATTGAGTGCCATGATAGTCTTTCCAGAACCTGTTGGGCCGGCTATGAGGGTGATGCTCCCCTCGTAAAGACCCCCACCGAGCAGCTCATCAAGGCCGGGGACCCCCGTATCCAAGCGGGAACGTAGAACCTCCGGCTCGGCAAATTCAAGCTCCGGGATGGCGAGAACTTCAAGACCGTCCTCCGTTATAACGTACTCGTAGGCAGAGCGCCTGAGCGGCCTGCCACGCATCTTGGGTATTGTGAGGTACCGTCGTATAACCTCGCCCATCCGCTCCATTTCAAGGACGATGACGCCATCAACGACGAACTCCTCAAGCCCAAAGCCGACCCTTCTCTCACCGTAGGGAATCTCGTCTATTAAGATAGCCAGCGAGTCCAATGCGTTCACTATTCGGCCGATTACAGAATGAAGGAAGGACCTCAGGTGAGCCTCTCCAAACATCTGACCAAAGACCGTAACAGAGTCAAAAACTATAATGTCCGGTTTGAACTCAACTATGTCGCTGATAAGGTACGCGATCATGCCCTCAAGTTCATCCCGCGGGACGGTGAGCATGTCATAGAACTTAAACAGGCCGGCTTCTTCCATTTTCGATAGATCGATCCCGCTCTGATGGGCGTTCCTGTAGAACTGCTTTTTTGTCTCCGCAAAGGAGACGTACACTCCTCTCAACCCTCTTCTCATGTTGTTGTAGAGGATGTGAACAGCTAAGTGAGTCTTTCCGCTTCCAGGATTTCCTGCGAGAAGAATTGTGGAACCTCTTGGAAACCCACCACTCAGAGCCCCGTCAAGACTGGGTATTCCCGTCGGTATCAAATTCATCTCTGTTCTCCCCTTCTACTGTGTATACACTAAAAATATAAATAAATTGCGATTAACAGCAGTTATGAATATGAAAATAAAGAAAAAGCACCTCGCAATGCTCCTTTCAAAGCTGAGAGGTTTTGAACGTCCTAGACCGGAACTGGAGCAGTACAGGACCCCCGGCGATGTGGCCGCGGAACTGCTGTGGTTAGCCTATTCTCTGGACGACGTTGAGGGGAAGATCGTCGCGGATTTGGGGGCTGGAACCGGAGTTTTAAGCATCGGCGCCGCATTGATAGGAGCCAAGAAAGTTTACGCCGTTGAAAAGGATGAAAAAGCCATTGAGGTAGCCCGGGAAAATGCTCGCTCGCTTGGGGTTGAGGATAAAATCGAGTTCATAAACGCGGACGTCTCCGAGTTCTCCAGGAAGGTGGATACGGTTATTATGAATCCTCCCTTCGGCAGTCAGAACCCCCATGCAGACAGGCCATTCCTACTTAAGGCCTTCGAGTTGGGCGATGCCGTTTACTCAATTCACCTTGCAAAACCGGAAGTGAGACGTTTCATAGAAGTCTTCACCCGGGACAATGGTTTTAAAATCACCCACCGCCTAACACTACCGTTCGAAATTCCAGCCCAGTTCCACTTCCACAGGAAGAGGATCGAGAGGATTTTGGTTGATATCTACCGCTTTGAGAGGGATTGAGATGGGGAAGCTCAAGCTCAGCGACAGACAGCTCTACGCGCTCATTGAGGCGGTCAAGCTCGGCGAGGAAGTAAAGCCGAGCCAGGGGGCCAAGAGAAAGGCCTTCGCGAAGTACAAAATCGATGGCTGGGAGAACTCCAAGCTGACGGGAATATTCTACTCAGTCCAAAGGCGCTTGGGCCTGATAGATGAAGTCATTGAAGAACTCGTCGGCGTTTCTCCTCTCATCCTCGATCCCTGGCTCAGGGCCGCTTTGAGGGTGGCTGTTGAGGTGGCAGTCTTCCGCGACCCTAACGGGAAGACCATCCAGCACCTCAAGGGAATCGCCCAGTTCCTCTCAAAGAGGACGCACCCCTACGCCGGGTATTACTACTACGACCTCCTTCCGAAGATTCTCGAATACGTTCCCGTGATAGACTCCGAAGAGAAACGGCTGAAGTGGGACTACCTCTTTCCCGAGTGGTTCATAGCGAGAATGCGCGCCCTTCTCGGGGAAGAGGCCGAAGAACTTCTCAAGGCACTAAACGAGACGCTCCCAACGAGCATAAGGGTGAACCGCCTGAAGGCGGACGTCGAAAAGGTGGAGGGCTACTTAAGGAAGAAGAGAGTCCGCTTCAAGAGAAGCGAGAGGGTTGAGACCGTAATCAGAATCCTCGATCCATTCAATCCCGAGTGGCTGTTTAACAAGGGCTGGGCCATAGCGCAGGAGGAAGCCGCGGCTGTCGCATCGCTAGTTCTCTCTCCGGAACCGGGTGAAACCGTGGTCGATTTGGCGGCGGCCCCCGGAGGAAAAACGGCCCACATGGCTGAACTCATGAACAACGAGGGAAAGATATACGCTTTCGACGTGGATAAAGCGAGAATAAAGCGCATGGACGAGGTTCTCAAAAGAGCGGATGTTGAAATCGCCGAAACAATCAAAGCCGACGGAAGGAAAGCCCCAGAGATCCTCGGGGAAGAGGTAGCGGACAGAGTGATGCTCGATGCCCCGTGCACCAGCGACGGAACGATAGCGAAGAACCCAGAGCTGAGGTGGCGTCTAAGGGAAAAGAACATTTCCAAAGTGATGGCCCTTCAGAGAGAGCTTATGGAAAGCGCCTGGAAGCTTTTAAAACCCAATGGAAGGCTCCTCTACTCCACCTGCTCGATGCTCCCAGAAGAGAACGAGGAGGTTGTGAAGTGGTTCCTTGGAAGGCATGGGGACGCAAAGCTGATTCCGCTTGATGGCCCCTACGATCCCGGCTTTCTCAAAGGGACGATGAGGGCATGGCCCCACAGGCACGGGACGATAGGCTTCTTCTACGCACTGATAGAAAAGGAAGGCTGATTTGAGCCCCCTTATTCAAGCGAGAGCGATGTTTCTGATTTTACTCCTGCTTCGGGGGTGAAGGGGGACTGCCACAGCCTTGGTGTGAACATTTCGAAGAGCAGTACCTTTGGCGTGGATTCGTAGAGGTCTATGTTGGCCAGCAGGGTGTTCTTTATATCCGAGTCCGTAAGGGCCATCACATCGGCTACGAACGGCTCCTTGAGGACTTCCATCAGCATGCTGAGCATTGGCCTGCCCGTTATCCTGCCGTTGGTTCTTAAAGAGCGGGCCTCACCCAGGAGAAGCTTCTCGTCGTCGAAGAGGAGATGGAAGTAGTAGTTTCCGCTCGATGAGAACACCCTTACGAGGGCCCCATCACCTATGCGCAGTGCCTCTTGGATGAGCAGGAAGAGATCCTCCGGTGATTTGCAGACAACGTTCTCATACATCCTGACTCCTTCCCAGGTCTTCATACTCATCACCTCCTTAGTTTACTGCGCTCTCATCCTATTTAAAGATTTTCCAAAATAGTTAACAAGATCTTGGATTTTTCATAAGATAAATGATTTTTAATTGGATTTTTTCCAATAAGTCGAGTGCATGTCTTCAGAATATTACAAAAATTTACCGAAAACCCACAAAATTGGAATATGTACAAGGAAGGTTTAAGGGAGCTGGCCCTTCGAAATGCACTGGTTGGTGCAAAATAACGGGCCATGATTTGAAAAATTTGCAAAAATTAGTAAAAAATACAAAAAAGACCTCAGCGAAGGAGCCTCACGAACTCCCTCATCCAAGCGTACAGGTCTCCTGGATGCCTTGAGCTGACCCAGTTTCCATCCACGACTACCTCTTCATCAACCCATTCCGCCCCGGCGTTCTTCACGTCGTCCCGTATGGCAGCGTAGCTTGTTCCCTTCCTGCCCCTGAGAACGCCGGCTGAGATGAGTATCTGCGGCCCGTGGCAGATGCTGGCGACGGGCTTTCCATCTTCGAACATCTTTTTGGCTATGCTCACTGCCTTCTCGTTCAGCCTAACCCTCTCGGGAGCCTTGCCACCTGGAAGAACGAGCGCATCGAACTCATCTGGATCGACCTCATCAAAGGAGAGCTGAGCTTCAACGGTGTAGCCATGCTTCCCTGTGATCTTCCCTCTCTTAAAGCTGGCCACGTAGACCTCGTGTCCCTCCTCCCTAAGGCGGTGGAGCGGGTATATCAGCTCAAGATCCTCGAACTCGTCGGCACTCAGAAACAGAATCTTCATGTCGAACACCCCCATAACGTTCAGACCAGTGTAGTCACGAAACCTAATTAAGCTTTCGGCCGCAAAACCCTTAAACTCAAAGCCGTTCATCGTTTAGGTGGTTAGAATGGACATGGAGAGAAGAATCGAGCTCATCACGAGAAAACCAACGGAAGAGCTCCTGACAGAGGAGAACCTCAGGCACCTCCTCGAGGTTGGAATCCCGATGCAGCACTACATAGGCTTTGAAATAAGCGGTTACATTCACCTCGGAACCGGACTGATGGCCGGAGCGAAGATAGCCGACCTCCAGAAGGCTGGTGTCAAGACGAGAATTTTCCTTGCCGACTGGCACAGCTGGATAAACGACAAGCTCGGTGGAGACCTCGAGGTCATCCAAAAGGTAGCGCTCACCTACTTCAAGGAGGGCATGAAGCAGAGCATTAAGGTCATGGGAGGCGACCCGGATAAGGTCGAGTTCGTCTTAGCGAGCGAGATACTCGAGAAGGGCGACTACTGGCAGACCGTCATTGACATCTCCAAGAACGTTACCCTTGCCAGAATGATGCGCTCCATAACCATCATGGGCCGTCAGATGGGAGAGGCCATAGACTTCGCCAAGCTCATCTACCCTGCAATGCAGGTCGCCGACATCTTCTACCAGGGCGTCACCATTGCCCATGCGGGAATGGACCAGAGAAAGGCCCACGTCATAGCGATTGAAGTTGCTCAGAAGCTCAAGTACCACGCCCTCGAGTGGAAGGGCGAGAAGCTCAAGCCGGTAGCTTTACACCACCACCTCCTCCTCGGCCTCCAGGAGCCGCCCGTCTGGCCGATAGAGAGCGAGGAGCAGTTCAAGGAGTTAAAGACCCAGATGAAGATGAGCAAGAGCAAGCCGTATTCAGCCGTCTTCATCCATGACAGTCCCGAGGAGATAAAGCAGAAGCTCAGAAAGGCTTTCTGCCCGGCTAGAGAGGTAAACTACAACCCCGTCTTGGACTGGGCAGAATACATAATCTTCAGGGAAGAGCCAACGGAGTTCACCATCCACCGCCCGGCGAAGTTCGGTGGAGATGTAACTTACACCACCTTTGAGGAGCTCAAGAGGGACTTTGCAGAAGGGAAGCTCCACCCGCTCGACCTCAAGAACGGAGTTGCGGAATACCTCATCGAACTCCTCAAGCCGGTCAGGGACTACTTCGAGAAACACCCGGAGCCGCTTGAGCTCATGAACCAGGTGAAGATAACCCGCTGATTTCCTTCTTTTTGCTTTCTCAAACTCTACTCCGGTGGAAGAAATGCCAGGAATAGACGAGAAGGACAGGGAGATACTGCGGATTCTCAGGAGGGAGGGCCGGATTACCCTCACCGAGCTGGGAAGGAGGGTGAACCTGTCCCCCGCGAGCGTTAAAAACCGGCTTGAGAAGCTTGAAAAACTGGGGGCTATAAAGGGCTACTCGGCCGTGATCGATCACGCCTTCCTTGACAGGTACGTTCGGGTCTTTATGCTCCTTAAGCTGAAGGTCGAGGGACCGGAAATAGACTGGATCCTGGCAAAGTTTGCCGCCACAGAGAACGTCCAGAGCCTCTACCGAACCACCGGCAGGACGCAGGTCATGATAATAGCGGAGTTCAAGGACATGGAGGAAATGAAACGGTTCGCGGCCAGACTGAAGAATTCCCTTGGAAACGCCCTTGATTATATCGAATGGGGAACGATATACCAGTCCTTTAAAGAGTGCTGGATTGAAAATAAAGCCGAGAGGCGTGGTTCCCATGGACATAAGGCTGGTCATCTTTGACCTTGATGGTACCCTCGTGGGGGCCCCTAGGTCGTTTGCGGAGATAAAGGAGGAGCTTAAGAAACGTCTGCTTGAGATGGGAATATCCGAAGATCTAATCGGAGATCTGACCCCCATGTACGAGAGCCTGATAAGGATCTCAAAGGAGACAGGAATAGACTTCAAGGAGCTTCACTCAATCCAGGTTGAGCTTGAAGTCGATAGAATGAAGGAGAGCTTTCTTTTCGATGGTGTTCGGGATGTATTGGACGATCTAAAGAAGTGGGGGATAAAGCTTGCTCTTGTGACGAGGAGCTCAAGGGAAGCGGCACTAATTGCCCTCGAAAGAAACGGGATTTCCAACTACTTCGACCTCATCGTTGCCAGGGAGGACGTTCCCCCGAAGGATCTCAAACCGGAGCCGGGGCAGATAAAGAAGGCCCTCCAAGACCTCGGGATCCCTCCCGAGAAAACCCTGGTGGTCGGTGATCACGGGTACGATGTTATAGCCGCTGGAAAGGCCGGAACGCTGAGCGTCCTGATAACCTCCCACGACTCGGGGAGAATGAGTTTTGCCGTGGAGTCAGAACCCAATTTCGAGGTGGCAACGATCTCGGATCTTCGGGATCTGCTAAAGCGTCTATATTCGACCTACGTCGTTGTCCCTGCTTACAACGAGGAGAAGACCATCGGGAAGGTTCTCGAAGACCTGCTGAGGTACTTCAAGAGGGAGGAGATAGTCGTCGTCAACGACGGCTCTCGGGATAAAACCCAGGAAATAGCCCGCTCCTACGGGGTTCACGTTCTCACTCACCTCGTAAACCGAGGCCTTGGCGGGGCCCTCGGAACTGGATTGAGCTACGCTGTCAGAAAGGGGGCGGAACTAGTTGTAACCTTCGACGCCGACGGCCAGCATCTGATAAGCGACGCATTGAGGGTCATGAAGCCCGTTGCAGAAGGAAAAGCCGATTTTGCAGTTGGTTCGAGGCTCAAGGGAGACGTAAGCGAGATGCCCTTTGTGAAGAAGTTCGGGAACTTCGTGCTCGATGCCATAACCGCTCTCTTTGCCCACAAATACGTCAGCGACAGCCAGAGCGGACTTAGATGCTTCAACAAGAGCTGTGCTTCGCGGATTAAAATAACCTGCGACCGATACGCAGTTTCAAGCGAAATAATAATCGAGGCCGCCAAGAAAGGGTGCAGAATCGTTGAAGTCCCGATTAAGGCAGTTTACACCGAATATTCAATGAAGAAGGGAACTAACGTCTTGGAGGGTGTTAAGATAGCCCTCAACCTTCTGTTTGACAAGGTGAGGTGATGGGTATGTACATGGCCCAGATAGTAGCTCTCGTGGTTATCGGCTATCTACTGGTTAAGATGCTGAACGACTACCGGCAGGGAAGGATAGACTGGTCCGGTGTTATCTCGTGGCTTGTGATATTCACAGTGTTCGGACTGATTGCCCTCTTCCCACTAAAGGTTTCAATGGAGATTAAAGACCTCCTCGGCCTTGGAAGGGGGCTGGATGCCCTCTTCGTAGTCTCCATCGGGCTGATATTCCTCCTCATGTTCCAGCTCTACGTGGAGATAGACAGGACGAAGAGGGAGATAACGGAGCTCACTAGGAAAGTGGCCATAGAGCTGGAGGAGATAAACGAGAAGCTTGAAAAGATCGAGAAGAAGGGCTAAAGATCTCCATCAAAGAGCTCCTCAAGGAAGAGCTTAACGCGCTCCTTCGGCAGTTTGAACTGCCTTATCTTTATTATCCCCTTTTCCCGAGCCTCTTTCAGGAGTATCTCAGTGGCCTTATTTGGATACATCTCCTCGTATACTATCTCCTTTATGCCCGCGTTTATCACGAGCTTGAAGCAGGTGTCGCAGGGGAAGTGTGTGACGTAGAGCGTTGCCCCTTCGAGGCTTATGCCCTTCCTTGCCGCCATCGCTATGACGTTCTGCTCCGCGTGAACCGCTCTATGGCAGTGGCCGTCAACGATGAGACAGCCAACGTCAATGCAGTGATCCATTCCTCTAGGAGCACCGTTGTAGCCGGTCGCCAGAATGTAGCCGTCCTTGACTGCAACCGCTCCAACGCGGAGTCTTGGACATGTTGCCCTAAGGGAAACGAGCTTTGCTATCAGCATGAAGTACTCGTCTTTGGTCGGTCGGATTCTTTTTATCCTCTCGGCCTTTTCCCGGTCAAGGATTATCTCGACTCCCAAAGGACCACCCCGCTTACTTGGTGGAGAAGTTGTGGGAGTAGGCCACTATCCTGAATATCCTCTCATCGTAGCTGGGATGGGTTGGAAAGACTATGAAGCTTGGAGTCCAGTAGCGCTTTTTGGGGCTCGACTTCCTCTCTATACTCGGCTCGATTCCCGGAAGGGTCTGGTTCTTGACGGCGGCCCTTATGTCCTCGTAGTACTTGAGCTCCTCAAGGGCCCTCTTGAGGCTCAGGGGAGTGTCTAGGAGGTGGAGCGCCACGTAGTCCGCTTTGAACTCCCTGTCCTTAAGGAACTTGGATCTTTCGAATTCGTACCACACGTACAGGAAAAGCGCTAAAAGCCCCACCCACAGGTTCAGCGTCATAAAAAACAAGGCTATTGAGCTCAGTATCATGAAAACGCGGAAATAAGCGACGAGGGGAAAGATCAGCGTGTCCTTGTTCTTTACGTGCCCTACCTCATGGGCAACGACGCCGAGTATCTCATCGTCATCGAGGATTTCAAAGAGGCCCAGGGAAAGAACGACCCTTTTGCCGTAGGAGAACGCGTTGGGAATGTAGTCGTCTATCGTGTAAACCTCAAGCCCCCCCACACCTGCCCTATCGAGGATCCTCTGGACTCTCCTGGCGAACCCCTGAGGGGCAGATTCTCGGAGGGGGGTGCAGTTGCGGTGGTTCTGGGAGAGCGAGAGCTTTCCGATAAGAAGGACCCCCCCAAGAAGGGCCGCAATAATCGTTATCCCCAGCCTTCCAGCGGATAGGTACGCGAGCAGGAAGGTCAGCAGTATTGGGACAGGCAGCATCCCCAATCCCTCAGTCACGCCTGATCCTGGAGAGGTAGGCGTAGGTGGCTTCCCTGAAGTTGCTCATGAGTGCGTCCAGGATCTTCTGGACGATTCTCTCCTCGAACTCTTCCCTGGTGGTGGTTATTGAGTAGACGTACCTCATGCCGCCCCTTCCGTGGTCGATGCTTCTCGAAAGCAGGCCCTTCTCGCAGAGGCGGTTCATGAGGATGCTGACCGTTGAGCGCCTCATGTCAGGATGCTTTGGTTTGAGGTGTTCGTAGACCTCTCCGGCGGTGGCGACCTTTACCTTCCACATGTACTCCATTATCTCGGCTTCGAGGGGGGGCAGTACTGCCCTTATTCCCTCCTCCGTGAGCTTGAACTCGTTCGGTTCCATAACCCATCCCCCACATTATAAGTTTGAGAGCATCAATAAAAGCTTTTCGAGGTAGCTCTGGAGTTCTCAAATGCTGTGTCCAGCATTAAACGCCGCAGAAAAGGCTTGGTGGTGCCGGGGCGGGGCTTTGAACCCCGGACCTCTCGGTTTCTCAGGCTCCCCCGAAGGGGAGCGGCCCTATGAGCCGAGCGCTCTGACCAGGCTAAGCTACCCCGGCACTGCCCGAGCGCTCGACCTATACCTCCAGGAGGGCCTTTTTAAATCTTTCGATGACTACACTATCTCCTTCCCCGTTGTAGTCATGACGAGCTTTCCGTGCTTTACCCCTTTCAGGCTCAGCAGTCTGTCCGCTATCTCCTTTATCCTGCTTGCCTTCCCCTTGACTATAACGACTTCGAGGCAGTTGTGTTCATCCATGTGTATGTGTATGCTTGAGACTATCTCGCTCAAGTAGTCGTGCTGGAGATCGAGAAGCTCCTTGACGACGTCCGCCTCATCGTGGTTGTAGACCATCGTTATGGTTCCCGCCACCTCCGCATCGCCGGTTTCCCATTCGTGCCGGACTATGAAGTCCCTGATGAGGTCTCTGATGGCCTCGCTCCTGTTGGCGTAGCCTTTCTCCTCGATTATCTCGTCGAACTTTCTGAGGAGGTTATCCGGGATTGAGACGCCGAAGCGGGTTATCTTCATTTTACCACCCGTGCCCTCTTGGAAGTTCCTCTAAAGAGCCTTTCGCTAGAACCCCACAATTCCCAGAATCCAGAGCCCCACAAGGATCAGGAGCGCTCCCGCAAATATGGAGAGCTCGGCCGAGTGCCTGACCATGGCCCTGGAGAACTCTTTGCTCTCCCTCAATCCTCCCATGGCAAAGAGGATCACCATCAAGGGAAGAACGAAGATGATGTTGTAGAGGGCCAGCAAGAGGGCCGCCAGCCCCATAGAGGATCTGGCTATAACCGCGGCGTAAACTATGTAAGGACCCGCTGAGCACGGCAGCAGAGTAGTGGAAACGCTGATACCCAGTATCATCGCCCCGAGGACGGTTGTATCGGACGAGAACATCTTTTTCCTCAGGGTCTTTTTATCCCCCGTTCTTGAACGCTCCGCTATTCCGGTAACTATCGTGTAGAGTCCGAAGGCTATCGCAAAGTAGCCGGCCCACTTAACGGGTATCTTTCCAGCTATAAACGTCAGACCAAGCCCGAGGGTGTAGTAGGAGATGTAAACTGCCACCACAAAGGAGAAACCGACCAGGTAAAGGCGTTTTTTGTCGACGCCCTTAACCGACAGGGCTATCAGAAAGAGGGTGTACACCGCGAAGGTGCACGGGTTCACGGAATCCGTTAGTGCCAAGGTGAGGAACTGGGGAATAAAGTAGGACATTCCCAGCAGGGACAGAGCGACCCCACTTATCCCAAATGATAGGAGGACTATAAGCAGCAGATACCAGAGCTCCCTCCACCTTCCAATCTCACCGGCCCTCATGATCGGGATTTGGGAGAACCCAATTTTTAGACTTTCCTAAACCGGTGGTTTAAAACCTTTGGACACATCCGCCCTCAACTTTTGGTTTAGGAAACGTATAAATTCCGAGGCGCCAAAAAGCCTCAGGTGAGCGTGGAATGATGATAGCAAAACCCTGCACCACCATGAGGGGGATAGTTGTCGGAGCTTATTCATGGGAGAAGCCCATTAAGATAGACCTGACAAAAACCGCCCAGTGTCTTAAGGAAAGGGGTTACACGGTGAAAAAGCTCATTCCAGGTATGATGCTCATCCTTGAGATGGATGGCTACGAGACGAGCGTTTATCCCAGCGGGAAGATAATAATCAAGCTCCTTGAAGACTCCAGGAAAGGAAAGGAGCTGGCCGAAACCGTATACGACTGCGCCGGGATTCTGGAGGTGGTATCATGAGAATCCCCGAAGACGTTAGGAAGGACATACCCCTGACGAGCGAGGTCATCTACTTCGACAACACTGCAACCTCTCTCACTCCAAAGCCCGTTGTCGAGGCGATGAACGAGTACTACCTGAAGTACCGCGCCAACGTCCACCGCGGAGTACACAGACTCTCCCAGATGGCGACGCACAAGTACGAGGAGAGCAGGAAGGTTGTGGCGGACTTCATCAACGCGAAGTTCGAGGAGATCGTTTTCACGAAGAACACGAGCGAGAGCCTGAACTTAGTAGCACTCGGGCTGGAGCACCTCTTTAAAAAGGGAGACAAGATAGTTACGACGCCCTACGAGCATCACTCAGATTTACTCCCCTGGCAGAGGTTGGCAAAGAAGAAAGGTCTCAGGCTGGAGTTCATAGAGGGGGACAACAAGGGAAACCTCGACTTGGACAATGCGGAGAAGAAAATAAAAGGTGCCAAGCTCGTCGCCGTCCAGCACGTCTCGAACGCTTTAGGGGTCATCCACGAGGTTGAGGAGCTCGGAAGGATGGCGAAGGAGGAGGGGGCGGTATTCGTCGTTGACGCGGCCCAGAGCGCCGGTCACATGGAGGTTGATGTGAGAAAACTCCACGCGGACTTTCTTGGTTTTTCTGGCCATAAGGGGCCAATGGGACCGACCGGGATTGGGGTGCTCTACGTAAACGAGGAGGTCTTCGATATGTTTGAACCGCCCCTCATAGGCGGCGGGACGATAGAGGACGTGTGGCTTGAGAACTACAGGCTGGCCGAACCACCCGAGCGCTTTGAAGCCGGCACTCCGAACATAGGGGGAGCCATAGGGCTCGCTACGGGAATAAGGTACATCAAGAGGATTGGGATAGAAAAAATCGAGAGGCAGGAGCACAAGCTGGTAAAGCGCATCACCGAGGGTCTCGACGAACTTGAGGTTCCGTGGTACGGGCCGAGGGACATGGAGAAGCACGCCGGGGTGGTGAGCTTCAACGTTCCCCCGCTCCACCCGCATGACGTTGCCGCTGTCCTCGACGAACACGGCATAATGGTCCGCTCCGGCCACCACTGCGCCCTGCCGGTGATGAAGAAGCTCGGAATAAACGGCACTGTTAGGGCCTCGTTCCACGTTTACAACAGCTCTGAAGAGGTCGAGACCTTCCTCGGGGTTATGGAGGAGCTGGTAAAGAACCTGGGGGGTTAGAAAGCCATCTCCCCCACTCCACGTCTATCGTTTCCGGCGTGCGGTATATAAATGCCGCCTGCCCCTTGTGGACGTACTTCCTCATCGGACCCGGGGGAACCCCGTTGGTCTCGTAGACGACGCTCTGAGTGTCCGGATCGTGGTAGAGTAGCAGGCTCGGGCCGGCCAGGTTCATCACGCTCTCAAGGGCGTACTGTGTTGCCAGAATCGCCACCCTCCTCCTCAGGGGCTTGGTTATCAGAGGCACAGCGGCGCTGCCTATCTCCGTGTATGCGAGAACGGCGGCGTCGTTAACACCCACCATTACGTTTCTTCTCGTTCTGATGACCGCGCCCATTATCAGAAAAGCCATTCCCGCGAGGCTTACGCTGTACGTCTCCCCCAGGTTCACTAAAATGTTTTTACCGAACTCGGGAGCATTTCCCCTGTAAAAAGCCTCGTCAAGGGGGGTGTAGCTTTCCTGAATGACCTCTGAGTACTTGTTCTCCGACTTCGCCGCCTCCGGAACGCTCTTGACCTTTCCCGAGAGGAAGTCCGCGTAGAGCCTCTCGGTGAGTGTTCTGTCGAGGCCGTAGATAGTCTGAACTATTGTGGCCGCAGTGTAGCCGTCCAAGATGCCCTTCGAAGCAAGGGCCAGCGGATCAAGGCCCGTTCCTTCACCGTCCTTCACTTTAATTACCGTGTCAAAGCCTTCCTCTCGAAAAGTCCCTGTGGTGTCGAAGACCACCGTCCCGTAGCCTATCTCCCAGTACTTTCCCACAAAGTACTGGAGGGCCTTTCCAGGCCACTCGTCCATTCCGAAGACCTTGAGGGTTCTGCCGTGGTAAACGGGGTCGTAGAATACATCCTGGCCCTCCCTCTCGAAAAGTCGAACCGCTATGCGGCTGTACTTCATACGCATCACAGGTTAAGAATAGGGGGAGGTTGTATAAACGGCTTCTGGTTCGTCCGCTCAAACCACCTTCACCATCCTCTCCATCCAGGGGCTAACGCGGACTTTCATGTACCCTCTGAGCTTTTCGTCGACCTCCTTATCCCCAGTATAGACCCTCACGATGCCGTTTCTCAGCTTTGAGGGCGTGGCGACGACTATGATGTTCTCCTTGGGTATGTGCCTCAGAACCTCCGCCGAGAACTGCTGGTTGCCCCTGCCGAAGAGGAAGCCCAGCCCGCCTATAACGGTGACCACTATCTTTGGATTCCGGTCAACGAACTTCAGGAGGTCTTTCTCGGCCGCATCTTTAACAAGAAGCCTCGCCTTCCCGTCCTTTATCTCAACAACGTCGACGCCCAGGAGAGTGCCGTTTATGCCGAGGAGATCTTTTAGTTTTTTGACCGTTGAACCTGCCCCCAGGAAGTAAACGCCGTCCTCAAGCTCCTCCGCGAGGGCCCGTATCATGGAATCCGCGTCCTCTGCCTCGTCGGTCTTGGTGGGCTCCTTAGCGCCCTGGAGGAGCAGCTCCGCGTAGGGCGTCAGGGCTTTTCCGTAGTGCTTCGGCTTCACCTCGTCGTGCCTGAAGGCGTTCTCGTCGAGATCCATGACGTCCCTCTCGACAAGCTCCGCGTTTCCCTTGAGGAACTCGACGACGAGCCTCGCTGCGTCCTCTGGAGAAGCCGCGAAGACCCCGGAGAACATCTTTACACCGGTCGGCACACCGAGGATCGGAACTTTTTTGTCAGCAACGGAATGGACGTCCCTGGCGGTTCCATCACCGCCGGCAAAGACTATGATGTCAACCGCTCCGAGCATCCTTCTTACAAGCTCCTTCGTATCGTCGCCGCTTGTGTCAGGAATTTTGACTCCCAGAACCTCCCGGTAGCCTATCTCCCTGTGCATTATGACCTCGTGGGGAAACTCGAACTCCCGTATTATATCCTCACCGAGTCCGTCAGGGCCCGTCAGGAACTCTATCCGCTCATTTTCCTCGTAGTTGCTGAGCTCGTTCAGAAAAAGCCTCGCCACGTCGGGGGCGATTGGTCTGGCCCCACGCCTTATAGCCTCCTCGACAACGCCATCGGTTCCCTTTAGGGCCACCTTTCCCCCCATTCCGGCTATGGGATTGACTACGAGGCCCACTCTTAGTCTTTTCTCCGTCATACGTATCCCCGGAGTGTAGAACGCCTAGGTAGCTTAAAGGTTTCTACCTCATGTACTTCCTCGCGAAGACCGTGAGGAATACCGCCCACATGAACATTCCGAAGAGCGCTTCAAGGGAGGCGATGGCCCTGCCAACACCTATCGGGTGGTAGTCTCCGTAGCCGAGGGTGGTGGCAGTGACTATGCTGAAGTATTCGTAGTCCAGGGATCCCATTGCCCCAGAGATACCCTCCACGCTTTCCGTCGCGTAAAAGAGGATCGGAAAGAGCACGTTGACTGCAATGATCCAGATTATAACGGGCCTCTTCCAGTCGGTTCCGTACTTGCAGGTCAAATCAGCGAAGAGCCACTCGAAGGCGACCTCAAGCCTCTGAAGTATCTTCCTCCACCCTCTTCTCCGCCCAAGGGATTTTATCTTTCTTTTAGCGACCATCTCAAGATAGTAGTACTCATCGGCTTTCTCGAAATCCCCGCTCCTTTCCCAGCTCGTTCTGGCGAGGCGGTAGAAGACCTCAGCCGCGTGGGGATTGCTGAACTCGCAGTCCTCAACGATCATAAAACCGCCAATGATGAGTTCTATCGGCAGGTTCGGCAGTACCGTTATGTTCCACGAGGGGTCCGCTATAAAGGATGATCCCCTCAGGATCAGGTTGCTCTCGATCCTCACGTGTATAAACTCAGGTGATCTGAGCCTGCTCCTCCGTATCTCCACATGGCCGAAGACCTCAAGGTTCTCCATTACCAGCTGGCCGGAGAGGCCGCTTACGGCAAGTCTGACCTGCCTTTTAAAGCGGGGGGAAACGTCGAAGCTCACGTCCCTCAGGATCAGGGACACCACCCTTACCATGCGCTCACGGTTCTCGGAGACGCTTACACCGTGCTCCTCCAATATCTTCCTGAGAAGGGGATACCGCGTGTTGATTCCTATTCTCCTAACGTTTTTGAGGCCCGAGAGTTCTATAGTTCCGATGATGCCCTTCTTTTCACCGTAAGCCTCTTCTTCTCCGCCCTCACCGTCTCTGACGTATCGGGTGGAGTTTATCATGAGGTACCTGACCTCTAAGTCTCTTATGGAGATGTGGCCGGTGAAATCAACGCGAAGGATGTTGAGACCGAATATCTCGGACCCTTTGAAGAAGAGCATCTCCACCTTCGTCTCGAAGATTATTACCCGCTCTATCTTTGAGTTCACCACTATCAGACCCTTCAGAGTGGAGCCTTCAATGATGAGGGTCTTCACATGGGAGTTTTTGAACACAATGGCTTTCTCTGAGTTGAAATCCTTAACGACGGCATCGTAGAGATAAACGCCCTCAAAGTATGACCTCCCCGCTTTGAGTCTCTCCTCGAATTTTTTCCTTTTTATCTCCCTTATCCCATCACCCAAAAGGGACTCTCCTTCCTCGTAGGGAACGTGGAGAGGACAGAACTTCGAGCCCTCCAGCGGTTTCAGCCTGCACTTCTTCCCGTTGGCGTAGACGTACTCACACAAGTCCCTACACCTCCTCACGAAGCAGCTCGTAGAGGAGGACGTCAACGAAGCCCTTTCCAGGTACGTACTGGTGCTCCCTGAGCCTTCCAGCCAGGGTGAAGCCGTTCCTCTCAAGGATCCTGCTGGAGGGGACGTTGGGCTCAAAAACCCTAGCATAGAGCTTCCTCAGGTTAAGCCATTCGAAGGCGTATCTGACGGCCAGAAAAACAGCCTCCGTCGCGTACCCCATCCCCCAGTGCTCTGGGCCAAGGAAGTAGCCGAGCTCGGCGTTCCTGCTGTAGAGGTCGATGTTGTGGAGGCCTATCAACCCCACAAGGGTCTTTTCCTCGTTTTTCACGATGGCAAAGACCTTCTCCCTGCTCTTCTCCCGCCTTATGGCTTCATACCACTCCATTTCATCCTCGTAGAAGAAGACCTCGTGAGGGAAGGAGAGGTACCTTCTCACCCTCCTGTCGTTGTACCACTTCCAGACGGTATGGAGATCCTCCCTTGTGAGCACTCCCAGGCTGACCCTGTCACCTTTGATAACAACGGGCCTCATGGCTTGCACCTTAACTTTAAAAGCTCCTTCTCATATTTAAACCTTGATGGACAGGGAAAGGCTCATAGAGATCGTTTCAAGGGTGTTCCAGAGGGGTGGCTTCAAGGTTGCGCGCGTCGAGCTTAGAGGAGGGTGTTTTGATCTGGTCGCCAGCGGGCTTCTGACGCTCCTCTTCGTCAAGGTCGCCACCAACATAGATACGGTCACTGAGGAGCAGGCGGAGGACTTAAAGAGGCTCTCAAAGGTGTTCAAGGCTTCCCCGCTCATAGTGGGACTTAAGACGAAGAACTCCGAGCTGGAGGAGGACGTCATATACGAGCGCTTTGGAATATACGCGCTGAGCCCAGCCACCCTCTACCGGGTCATAATAGAAGGTGAACTTCCGGCGATATTCGCCGAGCGCGGAGGATTGTACGTGAGGATAAACGGGGAACTTCTGCGCAGGCTCCGCGAGAAGCACGGCTACTCCGTTGGCGAGCTCGCTTCTCTCCTCGGGGTTTCGAGGAAGAGCATCCTGAACTACGAGCGCGAGGAGGGGGCGGTTTCGCTCGAAGTCGCTGTGAGAATGGAGGAGATATTCGACGAGCCCATAGCGGAGCCCATAGACGTGCTCCGGGCTAAGGTTGAGGGGGAGCTCAAGCCCTCCAAACCCGAGACGCCCCTGGAAAAGGAGGTCTTCGACAAGCTCACCGAGCTGGGTATGGGCGTGGTGAAGGTGAAGCGCGCTCCCTTCAACGCCCTCTCCAAGGAGGACGAGTTCACCATACTGACTGGCATAGATGAGAAGAAAACCCGCTCGACTGTAAAGCGCGCAGAGATGGTGGCGGAAGTGGGAAGGATAATAAACAGCGGCGGCCTCTTCGTTCTTGAGAAGTCAAAGCTTGAAGTCGTTTCTGAGGTTCCCCTGATTCCAAAGGAGAGCTTTGAGGAAATCAAGGACGTTGATGAGCTCATCGAGCTGATTGAGGATCTGAAGAACAGGATCTCCGCCAAATGATCACTAATACCACTGCCTAAACGTTTATATTCCAATTTTCATATACCCCTTCGGTGGTTTCTATGGAAGACCCTTATGCATGGATGGAGAACCTCCAGGACGAGCGCGTTTTGAAGCTCGTTGAGGAGGAGAACAAGCGCTTCAGAGGGTTTGTGGGCGATCTCAGCGATGAGCTCTTCCCAGAGGTCTGGGGGCTGTACTCGATCCCAATCCTCAGAAGTGCAATGCTGACTGAAAAGGGCACTATCGCAATGTACCGCGAAAAAGACAGGCAGATAATAAGGTGGCTCGGTGGGGACGTTATAATCGACTCAAAGGAGCTGGAAGAGGAAGTAAACGACCAGGTTCTTCTCCAGGGCTTCACCGTTGATAAAACGGGCAAACGGCTTTCCTACAGCTTCTCAATCGGAGGGGCGGACGAGGGGATAACGAGGATTATCGACCTCGAAAGCGGCGAACTTATAGACGAGCTCAAGCCATCGGTGTGGAACGTCACGTTCCTCAAGAACGGATACTACTTCAGCCGCTTCTACAGGCACGGGGAGACTCCAGATGGAGTTAAAGCGCCCGCGGTAAGGCTTTTCTGGGGGGACGAAAACGGAGAGAGGATGGTCTTTGGAAAGGGTCTGGGTTCAGGCTACTTCATGGGTCTCAGAAGGAGCACCGACGGGAAGTGGGCGATGCTCACCGTCACCTTCGGCTGGAACAAGGCCGATATCTACATTGGACCGATTGAGGCCCCCGACCTATGGGAGAAGGTTTACTCTGCCGAAGTTCCAGCGGAGCCGATCGATGTCATCAACGGCAGGCTCTACGTTCTCACGAGGGAAGGAAAGGGCCTCGGAAAGGTCGTTGCCATAGAGGGTGAGAAAACCATCGAGGTCATTCCAGAAAGCGAGTTCCCGCTCGAGTGGGCCGTGATCCTGGATGACAAAATCCTCGCCGGCAGGCTCGTTCATGCGAGCCACAGGATTGAGGTTTACTCCCTTGAAGGTGAGAAGATAAGTGAGCTCGGCTTTGAACTTCCTGGAAGCGTTTATCCACTTGATTCAGACGGTAAAAAGGTCCTGCTCCGCTACGAGAGCTTTACGGTTCCCTACAGGCTCTACGAGTTCAAAGGTGAGCTTAGGCTCGTGGAGAAGCAGGAAATCGAGGGGGAGTTTGCCGTTGAAGAGGACTTCGCGGTGAGCAGGGACGGAACTAAAATTCACTACTTCCATGTTAAGGGAAAGGATGACAACAAAAAGGTCTGGGTCTTCGGCTACGGCGGCTTCAACATCTCCCTAACCCCGCGCTTCTTCCCGCAGGCGATTCCGTTCATCAGGCGCGGTGGAACATTCGCCATGGCCAACCTGCGCGGAGGCTCAGAATACGGTGAGGAATGGCACAGAGCTGGAATGAGGGAAAACAAGCAGAACGTCTTCGATGACTTCATAGCAGTCCTTGGGAAGCTCAAGGAGAAGGGCTATAATGTTGCCGCGTGGGGAAGGAGCAACGGTGGGCTTCTGGTTTCAGCAACCCTCACCCAGAGGCCCGATGTAATGGACGCTGCGCTAATCGGCTATCCCGTCATCGACATGATGCGCTTCCACAAGCTCTACATCGGTAGCGTCTGGGTTCCGGAATACGGAAACCCCGATGACCCGAAGGACAGGGAGTTCTTGCTGAAGTACTCCCCATACCACAACATCGACCCGAACAAGCGCTACCCGCCGACGCTCATTTACACAGGTCTCCACGATGACCGCGTTCATCCAGCGCACGCCCTCAAGTTCTTCATGAAGCTGAAGGAGACAGGTGCACCAGTCTATCTTAGAGTTGAAACGAAGAGCGGCCACATGGGGGCATCGCCGGAGACGAGGGCAAGGGAGCTCACGGATCTCCTCGCGTTTGTTATTAAGGCTCTCTCCTGACTTCCTCTTCTATTATCCTCTTCATCCACGTCCCCCTGCTGAACCAGAGGAAAGCAACTATCGCCGCTAGAAAGTTGCTCATACCCATCCCGAAGAAGACTCCCTTGGGGCTCATCCCAAAGAGCTCAGCGAGAGGAATTCTAAGACCAAAAACCGTTATCGAAGCTACGTAGCCGAAGAGGTAGCTCAGGGGTATCCTGAAGCCCCAGAGGCGGAGCATGCTGAGCACCATGCTCTTCTTCGTGTGTCCGGCGGAGCTAAAGGTTCTCGTTACGACGACGAAGATCCCGTTGAAGAACGGGACTGATATCAGGAAGTATTTGAGAACGTACTCGCTCTGGGCTATGACCTTTGGGTCATCGAGGAAGACCTTGAAGACGGGAACTCTAAAAAGGCCTATTGTCAAGACTGCAGAGGACGCAATGAGGAAGTTAATCACCATTGCCCTCTCCGCTATTCTCTTTGCCCTCTCGTACTTCTCCGCCCCGATGTTCTGGGCTATCATCGTCCCCATCGCCATGCTGACGCCCCTTGCTATGCTAGTTATGAAGTTCACCAGTCTGGTGGTTATTGTGTAGGCCGCGTAGGTCACATCTCCGTAGCCGTAGATGATCCTCGTAAGGACAACAAAGCCGAAGCTGTTGGCAGACTGACCGACGGCCGAAGGCAGGCCAACGCGGAAGATCCTCGAGTAGAACTCCGTGTCAGGTTTAAGTGTTTCCCTCGTGAGGTGAAGGCCGGCCCTTCCGCTCGTTAAGAGCCTTGCACCTATCACGGCGCCGGTTGCGTTGGAGATAACCGTTGCTACCGCCGCCCCCGCAACGCCCCACCTCGGACAGGGTCCGATTCCAAAGATTAAGAGAGGATCGAGCACTATATTCATAGCCACTGTGAGCATGCTTATCTTTACAGGAGTTTTTGTGTCTCCAGAGGCCCTCATAAGGGCAGAGAAGGCCATGAACGTGAAGGAGAAGGGAACGCCCGCGAAAACTACCGTGGCATATGCCTTGGCGTAGGGGTAGACGTTGGGTGTGACCTTCATGAATTGGAGCGCGTAAGGAAGGATCGCGAGACTTATTATTGCCGTCGCCGTTGAGAAGAGGAGCATTAGTGAGTAAAGCGCTCCAGCTGAGCGGTTGGCCCTTTCGTAGTTCCCAGCCCCAATGTACTGCCCAACGAAGGCGAAGCCGGCAGTAGCGAACCCCATGCCAAGGGCCATTAGCGTCCCTATTATCGGCCAGCTCGTCCCTGGGGCCGCTAATGCTTCCCTTCCAAGCTTTCCAAGCCAGAAGGTATCGGTTATGTTGTAGAGAACCTGAACGAGGTTGCTGACGATGAGGGGGTAAGCTAGCTTGAGGAGGGTCTTCTCTATCGGCCCGTTGAGTATCTGCTCACGCATCGCTTGAATCTTTCCGCGCTCCATCCCCATCACGGTAAGATGGGCATCGAAGCGAGGATATAAAAAGTTAATGGGCTTCCCCCTCGATTATCGCCCTCATCCAGCTGCCCCTGAGGAACCAGGCGAGCGCTATGACTGCTCCAAGGACGTTGCTGAGGCCCATTCCAAGCCACATTCCGGCGGTGTCCCTCATGAGAACTCCGAGGCCGTAGCTGAGCGGGAGCCTTATGCCCCAGAGGCGGACCATCCCTATGACCATGCTCTTCTTGGTGTGTCCCGCGCTGTTGAACGTATTGTTCACGGCCGCGAATACCCCGAAGAATGGAAGTGAGGCAGAGAAGTAGAGAACCACCTTCCCGCTCTCGGCTATTATCGCCGGATCGTTGATGAAGAACCTGAATATTGGGACGCGGAAGAACGCGAAGAGGAGCGTTCCAATGCTCAGGATGGTGAAGTTGATCAACATCGTCTTCTCCGCTATCCTCTTGGCCCTTTCGTAGAGGCCGGCACCGATGGCCTGCCCTACCATCGTCCCCATCGCCATGCTGATGCCGTCGGAGAAGGCGAACATGAAGTTGGTGAGCCTGTTGGTTATGCTGTACGTGGCAAAGGCAACGTCCTCGTAGTGTGGAATGCCATGTGCTTCTCCATAGAGCCGTCCAACGGTAAAGATTACCCTCGCCAGGATGACGAAGCCGAGGGCAGTGGTTGATGATCCAATGCTCGAAGGCAGGCCGACGCGGAATATCCGCGAGTAGAAGTGGATGTCGGGCCTAAGGGTCTCCGGCGTCAGGTGTATGCCCACCTTACCGGTAAAGAGCAGGTAGCCGCCGATCAGGGAACCTAGGGTGTTAGAGAGCATAGTAGCTACCGCAGCGCCGACGACCCCAAGCTGTGGAAAGGGTCCCCAGCCGAAGATGAAGAAGGGGTCCAGAAAGAGGTTGAGGAGAACTGTACCGACGTTTATCTTTACAGGGGTTTTAGTGTCACCAACCGCCCTCAGGAGGAAGTTGAAGGCAAAGAGGGTGAATGAGAACGGTATCCCGGCGAATATCACGCGGGTGTAGCGGAGGGCATAGGGGAATATCGTGTCGCTGACGCCCATCAAACTGAGGAGATAGGGAGCTAGTATGACGCCGAGAATTCCAACTGCCGTTGCAAAGATGAGCATGAGGGAGTAGAGCGCTCCTGCATAGCGGTTGGCCTTCTCGTAGTCCTTTGCCCCAACGTACTGGCTCACGAAGGCGAAGCCTGCTGTGGCAAAGCCCATCCCTATGCTCATGAAGAACCACACGAGAGGCCACGCCGTTCCAGGGGCGGAGAGTTCAAGCCTTCCGAGCTTTCCGAGCCAGAACGTATCTGTGAGGTTGTAGAGCACCTGAACGAGCTGGTTGATAATCAATGGGTAGGATAACAGGATAAGCGTTTTAATTATCGGGCCGTTGAGTATCTGTTCGCGCATCCGCTCTACTTTCTCGCTCCGCATGTTCGATCAGATAGCAATCTAAACGTTAGTATAAAAAGCTTATCGTGGATAAAAGAGCCAGCTATGGGAATACAGCCCCGTAGGGACTAGAAATGTGAAACGGTTCAAAACGAAGTAGAAAAGAAGGAAGCCGGAAGGCTTCACTCCTTGAGGGCCTTCCTGGCGGCCTCGAGCTGAATCCTGGCCTCTTCTCTGGCGACGGTCTTCCTGACGAGCTCGACGGCATCCGGGTTGGCGCTAATGCTGTCGATGCCCATCCTGACGAGGAGCTTGACCATCTTCGGGTCGCTTCCGGCCTGGCCGCAGATGCTGGTCTCGACGCCGTACTTCTTGGCGACCTTTATGACGTTCTCGATGAGCTTGAGGACTGCCGGGTGCTTCTCGTCGTAGAGCTTGAAGACGCGCTCGTTGTCCCTGTCGATGGCGAGGGTGTACTGGGTGAGGTCGTTGGTGCCGAAGCTGACGAAGTCAAGGCCCTCCTTGATGAGGTCCTCAATGATGAGGGCGCTGGCTGGGGTCTCGATCATGACGCCCCACTCGACGTCCTTGTGCGGAACGAGGCCGACGCTGAGGGCGATCTCCTTGGCCTGCCTGACCTGCTCCGGGTAGCTGACGAGCGGGAGCATGACGCCGATGTTGTCGTAGCCCTCGTCGACAAGCCTCTTGATGGCCTTGAACTCGGCCCTGAGGAGCTCCGGCTGGTCGAGACCGCGCCTGATTCCGCGCCAGCCGAGCATCGGGTTCCTCTCTTCCGGTTCGTCCTCTCCGCCCGGAAGCTCGCGGAACTCGTTGGTCGGGGCGTCAAGGGTCCTGTACCAGACGCGCCTCGGGTAGAAGGCCTCAACGACCTTCCTTATGCCTTCGACGAGCTTCTCGATGAGCTCCTCCTCCTTGCCCTCCTTGATGAACTTGACCGGGTGGGCACCGATGCCGAGGATCATGTGCTCAGCGCGGAGAAGTCCAACGCCGTCGGCGCCGGTGGCGGCTGCCCTCTCAGCAACCTCGGGCATTGAGACGTTGACCTTGACCTCGGTGGCGGTGACGAGCGGGGCACCGGCAACGACGACCTGGCCGCCGGCGGCCTTCTCCTCTTCCTTGCCCTTGACAAGGCTCTTGACTATGCCCTCGTAAACGACACCCCTGGTACCGTCAACGGTGACGAGCATGCCGTCCTTGAGGACCTTGGTGGCCTCCTTGGTACCGACGACGGCTGGAATGCCGAGCTCACGGCTGACGATGGCCGCGTGGCAGGTCCTTCCGCCCTCGTCGGTAACGATGGCGGAAGCCCTCTTCATTGCCGGAACCATGTCCGGGTTGGTCATTGTGGTAACGAGAACGTCTCCTTCCTTGACCTTGTCGATCTCGCTGGCGTCGAAGATAACGACAACCTTACCGGCACCAACGCCGGGTGAGGCTCCAAGACCCTTGAGAAGGACCTTCATCTCTTCGGTCATTTCGGTCTCCTCCGTCTTAACCTCCTCCTTAAGGGTGGTGATCGGCCTGCTCTGGACGATGTAGAGCTTGCCGTCATCCTTGTCGTAGGCCCACTCGATATCCTGCGGCCAGCCGTAGTGCTCCTCTATCTTGGCGCCGATCTTGGCGACCTCAACGATCTGCTCCTCTGTAAGAACCTGCTTCTCAACGTACTCGGGGCCGAGATAGTCGGCGACCTTGACGTAGACGGTGCCCTTGCCGGTCTCCGGGTTCCTGACGACCATAACTTCCTTCTTGGCGATGTACTTCTCCTTTATCTTCCAGGTGCCCTTCTCGACGATGTACTCGTCCGGGGAAACGCTACCGCTGACGACGGCCTCACCGAGGCCCCAGGCGGCGTTGATCATTATCTCGCTCCTGTCATTGGTGACCGGGTTGGCGGTGAACATGACACCGCTGGTCTCGCTGTTGACCATCTTCTGGACGACGGCTGAGAGGTAGACCTTGCTGTGGTCGAAGCCCTGCTTGGCCCTGTAGAATGTAGCGCGAGCGGTCCAGAGGCTGGCCCAGCACTTCTTGACCTTGTCTATGACGTCGTCAACGCCGTAGACGTCGAGGTAGGTCTCCTGCTGGCCGGCGAAGGAAGCCTCCGGAAGGTCCTCGGCGGTGGCCGAGCTCCTAACGGCGACGTAAACGGCGTCCTTGTTGAACCTCTGGCTGAGCTTCTTGTAGGCGTCCTCGATCTCCTGGGCGATCTCAGGGAGCATCGGGAGCTCGATGATCTTCTGCCTGATCTTGGCGGTGTTCTCCTGGAGCTGCTTTGAGTCATCAACATTCGTCTGGGCGATGATGTTCATAATCCAGTCCTGGAGAACGGTACCGTCCTCGAGCTTGACGTTCTCGACAAAGTACTTGTAGGCTTCGGCGGTGACACAGAATCCGGGCGGGACGGGTATTCCCGCGTTGGTCATTTCTCCAAGGTTGGCACCCTTTCCACCGACGAGGGGAACGTCGGTCTTCCTGAGCTCCTCAAACCACCTTATAAATTTGTATTCGCTCATGGCGATCCCTCCTTTTTAAAGTACTTACCGGTGGTGATATAAGTAAACCCTATTTAAAATTAACCCCCCGGAGGGAGGGGACAACTTTTTAAGGGGTCTGGGGGACTCTGGGGAATAATCTTAGGGAGATCCAAATTCTTCTGCCTGTTCTCATGTATCCAAACGATCCAAGAGAAAATTGAGGTGATCAGTGAATTTTCATCGACTTTGATGAATAAAAACGTCCCCCTCTTTAATTCTACGGGGAATTAACTTTCCACACCACTGTAACTTGTTGGGCCTCGTTAATCCTGAAGCTTCACGGGAAATAAGTGCCAGAGAAAACGGAAAATTTAATAATCCCCTTAGTGTATACACCACTGCACACTACTGCATGGAGGTGTCTTGAATTATGAGCAGAAAGACCCTTAGCGTCTTGGTTGTTTTGATTATGGCCCTGGCCATCGTTCCAGTGACTTCAGCGCCAGCTGCCGCCACTCCAACGGTTGCAAATCAGAATCCAACCACTGCGAAACTTATGCCAGTTGATAAGCAGATTGAAAAGCTTCTCCAAGGAGACGAAAAGGAGCTTAGGCTCATCATAGCGCCGGCGAAGGACAAGACCATGAAGGTCTACGACGAGATATCCAAGATCGGTAAGATCGACCCCATAAGCAAACCCGAGTACCAGTTTATAGTTGCCACGATCCCGAGGGAGAACCTTGAGAAGCTCAGGCAGATCGATGGGATAATCGGGATCTGGGAGGACAGGATGGTTAAGCTCCCCGAGCCTGTAAAGGAGCCCGATGCCCTCCCACCAAAGGACGCCCCCCAGATGCCCAACATGTTCCTGAGCGTCTTCACCACCCAAGCTTACAACACCTGGGTCGACTACGGTGTTCTCGGTGAGAACGTTACCGTTGCGGTTCTTGATACTGGAATCGACGTCGGCCACCCCTTCCTCCAGAGGACCCTTGACGGCAGGAGGAAGATCATAGACGTTTACGACGCAAGCGATGAGGGAATCGCCCAGCTCTACTACGCCACTGACGAGGTTCAGAATGGAACCATCACAGTTGACATGACGGTTCCGGTTTACTGGGGTGTTTATGCCAAATACTATGGTCACAACCCAACCACTGAGTACACAATGACCTCCTACTACGTCGGAAACATAAGCGGAGACGAGTACTACCTCGGACTCCTTCCGGAGAGGTACTTCGACCTCAACAACTTCGCAGGCACTCCGAACGACCCATACGACCTTGGCCTCTTCGGAGACCTCAGCGACGTCTACCCCGTCCTCGTCGTCAACCAGAGCGGAAACTTCGTTGCTTACATCGACTACAACCTCAACAATGACTTTACCGACGACCAGCCTCTCGGATTGTTTAACCTGACCGGCGACTACTTCCAGACCCCGACTCTCGTCGACATTGCCCTCTCAAGGGTGCACATCGGGGACATGAGCAACGACGAGAACTACCCGTACACGATACCCTACGGGCAGGGAATCGGCTACGCAATGTTCATGTGGGATGCCCACGGCCACGGAACCCACGTCAGCGGTACTATAGCTGGTGTTGGTCTCCCGGATGATCCAGTCTTCAGCGACGTCTATGGAATGGCTCCCAACGCCCAGCTCATGGAAGTTAAGGTCCTCCCTGGCGAACTTGGATTTGGAAGAACGAGCTGGATCATCAACGGAATGTTCTACGCGGCCCTTAACGGTGCGGACGTCATAAGCATGTCCCTCGGCGGCGGTGGAGAGATAAACGACGGTCTTGAGACCCCGGAGATCTTCTTCGCCAACCTCCTAACCGACTACTTTGGAGTTACCTTCGCCATAGCCGCCGGCAACGAGGGACCAACCACCAACACCGTCCACGCCCCAGGTGACAGCGACCTTGTCATAACCGTAGGCGCATACCGCTCAAGCCAGCGCTGGCAGATATTCTACGGTGTTGACGGCGTTGCCGACACCATGGCGAGCTTCTCAAGCAGGGGGCCGAGGATGGACGGTCTGCTCGACCCGGACGTAACCGCGCCTGGTGAGATGATATTCTCAAGTCTGCCGCTCTGGAATACCATTATAACAGGCAAGTGGTACAGGTACTACGGCATCTGGGATGGAACCTCTATGGCAACACCTCACGTCAGCGGTGCCGTCGCCCTCATGATCAGCTATGCAAAGGCCCACGGCCTCAGGTACGACCCGTTCATGATAAAGCGCGCCCTTGAGATGACCGGAAAGCACCTCGAAGAGACGACGATGATCGACGAGGGCTTTGGCCTTATACAGGTCGAGGACGCCATAGCCGCCCTTGAGAACCTGAGCAAGGAGCCCACCACCTACATCTACGGCGGAACGACCTTTACCGGCTTCAGGAATGCCCTCGACAAAGAGAAGATACCGCTCAGCCCCGCTTACGCTGACTTCAACAGCTACTTCCACGGCGAGTTTGGACTCCCGTACTTCTACCGCGGTGTCTACATCAGGAACGAGTTCCCGGAGAGCGTGCCGCTCTACTTCTACCCGATGGACTACTACCCAGGATGGGGCCTCTGGTACACCGGATCTGAGAAGGCCTACCAAATAAGCACCAACGTCGACTGGATAACACCGAGCACCAGCATGGTTGTGGCAGGCAACCAGACCATCGGAGCCTTCTCAATCCAGATCGACTACTCGAAGCTCCAGCCGGGCCACATCTACGTCGGCCTCGTCTACATCGACGACCCTGACACGAGCTACATCGACGGCTTCATCCCTGTCATCGTGGACTATCCGATGAACCCGAACGGTGAGAGCCACGCCTCTCTGAGCGACACTGCCCTTCCGGGCGTCGCCAAGCACTACTACTTCCAGGTCGCTCCGGGAACCAAGGAGCTCCGCGTCACCCTCAGGGTTCCCCTCGATGAGAACGGAAACCCGATGGGAAGGACGACCCTCATGATAGCCAGGCCAGAGGGAGCCGTCGTTGCCCGTTACGTCCCGAGATACTACTTCGTCGGTCCAGGACTTCCGGAATACACCTGGGTTATCAAGGATCCAGAGCCCGGAACCTGGGAGATAACCGCCTACACGAGCACCTTCACCAAGCCGAGGACAGGTTACAACGAGTCCCACTACGAGATAGAGGTTGAGGCTGCTTCACTTGGAGTCTCACCGCACATCGTCAGGACTTACTCCGACAAGCCCGGCGTAGTTAAGACCCAGGCCGAGCTCGTCAACAGAGGGTACGGCGACGTTGAGGTCAACGTCACCGGCCTCGGTCTCGGAAGGCTCGACCTCGCCTACGCCATGGACAGGAACGTCACCCAGGATGGGTGGGACGTCATCGGCGTCATCCCCGTCACCTCAAGCGACTACTACTTCCGCGTCGGCATAACCCAGCCAGAGGATCCAAGCGCAGACCTCGACCTCTACGTGTACTACTTCCCGACCTACGATGATCTCATGAACTTCACGAACTACGAGCTCTACACTGACCAGATTGGTCCAACCAGCTACGAGTACTACGAGGCCTTCATGCCTGCTCCGGGCTACTACCTAATAGCGGTCTACGGCTACGACACCGTCGGCTACAACCCGATCCACTACCTGTTCTACTACCAGCTCCTTGGAGACAACGGAGACCTCCAGGTTGAGCCCTCTAACGTTCAGGTCAATAACAACGGGGAGATGCCCATAAACCTGATGGCCAAAGTGGACGAAACCGGAACCTACCTTGGCGTCGTCGAAGTCGTCAACGCCGAGACAGGGGAGCTCATAGACTACGCCCCGGTCATCGTTGACGTTGGAACCCCGCAGGTTGCCGTGGTTCCGTACGTTGAGGGCGAGATCAAGCCAGGCAACACAGTTAACGTTACCCTCGAACTCCGCGATCCGAACAGCGGTGACCTCATAACCAGCGGCACCAAGGTGTACGTCAACGGCATGTACTACTACACCACCCTCGGAACGGTCAAGTTCGAGTACAAAGTCAAAGCCGGGGACAACCTCCTCCACATCACCGTGATAAACCCGAACTACGGATACACTGACACGGTACTCGTTCTCAACCAGAAGGTAGAGGCAACCAAAGAAGTGAAGAAGATCGAGTCCAAGTACGAGGAAACCGTGACTGAATACTACGCCGAGCTCACCGAGGCCATGGAGACACTTCCGATCCAGACCGTTGCCAGGATATCCGCGGTCACGAACGCTTACATCCAGAAGTCGGAGGAGTTCAGGGGCAAGGCGATGAAGTACGCGCTCTACGACCCGATGGTCAGCCAGTACTACATGAAGCAGGCCTACAAGTACGCCGTGCTCGCCCAGTACACCCTCCAGTACTACATGGCCATGTACGGCTGACCCCTTTCCACTTTTCTTTATTCCCAAATGGAAAAGAATTCAAAATGAGAGCCTGATTTTCTGGGCAACCCCACGTTTTAAAAGAACATCCGCGATACTCCTTGGCAGAACCGCGAGATCACCGGCCTTTATCGGACCGTACTCGTTAAGGTTCTCGTCGAGAATCCGGGGAACATCCTCGGTAACAATGTACGCTTCCGTGGGAGCTTTGCTGGTAAGGGAGACCGAAGGTTCTTCATTAGCGGTTTCGGACTCTGAAGGTATGCTCTCCGGGGAGACCACTTCAATTCCAGGGAGCTCACCCCGTTCCACGAAGGCCTTTAGAACGAGGAACATCCTCTTCTCCTCATCCACAAGCTCAGGAGGAGTCCCCGAGAACGCCATATCGACGAGCTTGTGAAGCCTCACCCGAAGTATCTCCCTCATCAGCCCCTCGGCTATTTTAAGCTGTTCGAGGTAGAGCCTCTCTTCGATCTCCTCTCCCCTCTCCCTTGAGCTCTCGGCGCCCAGTTTTAGGGCCTTCATGAGACTGTCGTAGTCCCTGTAAAAGCCCTCATCCAGAGGTGAGAGCTCATCGCTGGAGAGTTCTCCTTCTAGCATCTCCCTGAGCTTGACGATGTCCATGGCTTTCCACCGTTCAGGAGATTATCAAAAGAAGAAAAGGTATCAGTCCTCAACCCTGGGAGCGAGGAGGAACGTCAGCTTGCCCTCGTCGCGGATGAAGTAGTCCATCTGGAGCGGCATCTCGTTGCCGAAGCGGATCGTCACCTCGTCGGCCTTGCCGATGCCCTTCACCATGTCTGCGAGGTAACTTATTCCGTAGGCGCTCTTGGTCTCCTCATCGACCTCAAGGTCAAGAAGGCCCTCGTCCTCGAGGGTGAGCTTTATCTCGACCTCGTTGGTCTCACCCTCGGCCTTCATTGTGAACTCGTTCTCCTTGGCTATGAACTTCATGGCGTCGCTGACTAGAGAGGCGTCTTTAACGGCCTCCTTCAGAACCTCCCCGAGGAGAACCACCTTGGCAGTGAACGGGAGCTCCGGAAGGTCGAGCTCCAGCTCCTCCACATCGATCAGCGGAAGGCGGAAAGTCCTCTTGGCAGTGCCCTCAAAGGTCACCTCAAGGAAGTTCTCGTCGCCCTTCCTGAGGATGAGGGTGTCCTTGCCCTTTCCGCGCTTGAGTATCTTCTTGAAGTGGTCTATGTTAACCCCGATTGTCTCCTCTTCCTCGACCTCGTACTTGGAGAATATGCTCTCCGGAAGGTTCAGGTCTATGAGAACAACCCTGCTGGGATCCATGGCGCGCATGCTTATGCCCTCTTCCGTGACCTTAAATGCGGCCTCGTCTATCAGGTTGCTTGCGGTCGCTATGAGATCCGCGAACTCCTTTGCCCCATCAAAAACGATCTCAAACGCCATCTTTATCCCTCCTTATTCAGTATCCCAAGCATTAGCCTAACCCTTTCTTTCCCCCGGAATAGATAAGCTTTTCCGTTGTCGGTACCGGGTACCCTGCGGTAGGCCTCCTCAAGCTCCTTCAGGGCCTTCTGCGCGAGCTTTCTGAGGGTTTCCCTCTCAAGTTCGGTGAGCTCCCTCACTCGTAGGCCCTCCAGACGTAGCCGCACTTGGTACACTTGTAGAATATCGTGCTCGGCTCGTCTCCAGCACGGGTCTGCATCTCCCACCAGTAGGCGGTGTCGTTGCCGCACTTGGGGCAGATTACGTGGGTCGTCGGAAGGGTCTTGACGTCCTGCTCGACCACGATTATTCCCTCGTCAGGCTTGTGCTCCACCTTTTGTGTTATTTTAGCATTCTTTTTGTCTTCGTCAGTTATCGGCTCCTCATAGCCACAGTTTGGACAGACCCAGACGTTCTTCTTCCTGTCCGGACGCATGAGAGTGCCGCATTTTGGGCAGAACTTCAATCCCGCCATTTTTCTCACCTCCAGCCAATATGGGGGTATGCGGGAAGGTAATAAAAAGGTTTGCGACGAGTAGGGAATGGTGATCGTGATGGGTGAAGAAGTCGATGTTTTTGAGTTGGCAAGGAGATACCACGGTGAGCTGAAGATCGAGGAGCCCAGCCTGGCAACCCTGGCTGCGGAGCTCTTTGATGATCTAGGCCTTAAAATCCGGGAGTTCCTTGAGGGGGAAGGCTATTCGCTCACTGGAGCAAAGTTCATAGACTACGACAAGAGCCTCGTCTTAAGCATGATGAAGGGGGACAGGACTTACGAGATAATACTAAGAAAGACCTGAGGACATTTCTGTCACCTAATGTTTTTAACTGATGGTTCGAAAGCCCGCTGGTGGTTGGTATGGAGAGGAAACGCGTTGTTATCATAGGCGGTGGAGCGGCAGGAATGAGCGCCGCATCGCGCGTCAAGAGGCTCAAGCCCGAGTGGGACGTCAAGGTCTTCGAGGCGACGGAATGGGTGAGCCACGCTCCCTGTGGTATCCCCTACGTAGTTGAGGGTATTTCGCCCAAGGAGAAGCTCATGCACTATCCGCCGGAGGTCTTCATCAAAAAGCGCGGCATAGACCTCCACATGAAGGCTGAGGTAATCGAGGTCGAGCAGGGGCGCGTGCGCGTGAGAGAACCAGATGGGGAGCACACCTACGAGTGGGACTACCTCGTCTTCGCAAACGGTGCCTCGCCGCAGGTTCCGGCGATAGAGGGCTGTCACCTGGAAGGAGTATTCACAGCAGACCTGCCGCCCGACGCCGTTGCGATAACCGAGTACATGGAGAAGCACGACGTTAAGAACGTCGCCGTCATCGGAACTGGTTACATCGCCATTGAGATGGCAGAAGCCTTTGTTGAACGCGGGAAGAACGTCACCCTCATCGGCAGGAGCGAGAGGGTTCTCAGAAAGACCTTCGACAAGGAGATAACCGAAGTCGTGGAGGGGAAGCTCAGGGAAAACCTCAACCTCCGCCTTGAGGAGCTGACGATGCGCTTTGAAGGGGACGGAAGGGTCGAGAAGGTCATCACCGACGCCGGCGAGTACCCGGCCGACCTCGTCATAGTGGCCACCGGGATAAAGCCAAACACCGAGCTGGCCAGGCAGCTTGGTGTTAGGGTGGGAGAGACAGGGGCAATCTGGACAAACGATAAAATGCAGACAAGCGTCGAGAACGTCTACGCCGCCGGAGACGTCGCCGAGACAAAACACATGATAACGGGCAGACGTGTATGGATGCCCCTCGCCCCAGCCGGAAACAAGATGGGCTACGTGGCCGGAAGCAACATAGCGGGCAAGGAAGTCCACTTCCCCGGCGTCCTTGGAACTAGTATAACCAAGTTCCTCGACCTCGAGATAGGAAAGACAGGTCTTACTGAGGCGGAGGCAATAAAGGAGGGCTACGATGTCAGGACTGCTTTCATAAAGGCCGGAACAAAGCCCCACTACTATCCTGGCTCCAGGACGATATGGCTCAAGGGCGTAGTCGACAACGAGACGAACAAACTGCTCGGTGTGCAGGCTGTAGGTGCCGAGATACTCCCGAGGATAGACACGGCCGCGGCTATGCTAACCGCAGGGTTCACCACGAAGGACGCCTTCTTCACGGACTTGGCCTACGCACCACCCTTTGCCCCAGTCTGGGACCCGCTCATAGTCCTCGCCAGGGTTCTAAAGTTTTAGGGTTAGATCCCCTTTCTTTCCCAACTTTTCCGCCCTCGACTTCTATCGAAAAAAACTTAATAAACAGCTTTTCCCTGCAACGGCTAGGTGGTGCAGATGGCGGGTAAAGTTAAGAGGGAAAAGTGGAGCGAGAATTTCAGCGAGTGGTACAACGAGCTCATCGAGACCGCTGGAATCCAGGACAAGCGCTATCCGGTTAAGGGAATGAACATCTGGCTCCCGTACGGACTTAAAATCATGAGAAACATAGAGCGCTTCATTCACGCCGAGATGGAAAGAACAGGCCACGACGAGGTTCTCTTCCCGGCTTTAATTCCTGAAACAGAGTTTCAGAAGGAGGCCGAGCACATAAAGGGGTTCGAAGGGGAGGTTTACTGGGTTACCCACGCTGGATTGGATCCTCTTGATGTTAGGCTCATCCTCCGCCCAACGAGCGAGACCGCTATGTACTCGATGTTCTCCCTCTGGATAAGATCCCACGCTGACCTTCCCTTCAAGGTTTACCAGATAGTCAACACATACCGCTACGAGACCAAGCACACAAGGCCCCTCATCAGGGTCAGAGAGATAAGCAGGTTCTTTGAGGCCCACACGGCCCACGACAGCTACGAAGATGCGGAGAGACAGATAAAGGAGGACCTTGAGATATTCGACAACCTCGCCAAATTCCTGGCGATTCCGTACATAGTCTCCAAGAGGCCGGAGTGGGACAAGTTCCCCGGGGCGTACTATTCGCTCGGCGCTGAAGTGATGATGCCCGACGGCAGGACGCTCCAGATAGGCACGATGCACAACTACAAGCAGAACTTTGCCAAGGCCTACAACATCCAGTACGAGACGGAGGAGGGAGAGCACGAGTACGTTCACCAGACGACCTTCGGAATGAGCGAGAGGCTTCTGGCTGCTGTTATGGCTATACACGGCGATGACAACGGTCTAGTTCTCCCGCCCACGATAGCGCCGATACAGGTCGTCATCGTCCCGATACCGAAGAAGAATGCCGAAGCCGACGTCTTCGCCTACGCGCGCGAGATAGCCGATGAACTCAGAACCGCTGGAATAAGGGTTCACGTTGATGAACGCGACATAAGACCAGGCAGGAAGTACTACGACTGGGAGATGAAGGGAGTTCCGGTGAGGATAGAGGTCGGCCCGAGGGACGTGGAAGGAAAGAAGGCCGTCATAGCGAGGCGCGACACTCTCACCAAGAAGGTCGTCGAGAGGGGGGAGCTCGTTGAGGCCGTTAGGAAAACCTTCGACGAGATAATGGAGAACCTCTACCAGAGGGCGAGCGAGTTCCTCGAGAGCCACATCAAGCGCGTCGATACCATCGAGGAGGCCAAAGAGGTATTCGAGGACAGGCGCGGAATCGTCGAGATTCCCTGGTGCGGTGAGGAGGAGTGCGGCCTCAAGATGGAGGAGGAACTGGACGCCAAGATGCTCGGAATTCCCTATCCGGAGGAGAAGGCCAAAGCCCCGGAGAGCAAGAAGTGCCCGGTCTGCGGCAGGGAAGCCAAGTTCATCGCGAGGTTCGCGAGAACTTATTGATTTCCCATTTTTGAATCGGCGTTAATTTTCAAAATTTAATTTTATGGTGGCGACAATGATCCTCGGAGTCCACGACGGTCACGACGCGGGAGCCGTTCTGATAGACGGCGACAGAATCTTTGCGGTGAACGAGGAGCGCTTAAACCGAATTAAAAAGTACCGCGGCTTCCCTGAGCTGAGCATCAAGAAAGTCCTTGAAATGGCCGGGGCTTCCCCAGAGGACGTTGAGGTAATAGCAATAGCAGGCATATTCCGAAAGCAGAAGAGACTTATAGAACTTGAGGAGAACCTAAAATCAATCCTCGGGCCGGATTTTAAGCGGAAGGTTCTTTTCGTCGAACACCACCTTGCCCACTCGGCCTCTGCATACTACACGTCAGGCTGGAGGGATGCGGTAGTCCTGAGCATAGACGCGGCAGGAGACGGGCTTAGCTCGTCGGTTTACATAGCCAGAGACGGCGAGATGATCAGGATAGCCCAGAGCACCTATTTAGACTCCCTCGGCGACTTCTATGCCTCCGTTACTGAACTCCTAGGATTTAAGCCGATGAGGCACGAGGGCAAGGTGATGAGCCTAGCTGCCTACGGAAAGCCCACCTACGATTTAAGCTCAATAATCGAGTTAAACGGCCTGACCTTCGAGAACCACCTCAAAGTTGTTGGCATCGAGGCGACGAGAAAATTAGCTGAGCTGTTCAATTACCCTCTCAGGCATGCAAAGGAGATAGCCACTCAGATGAAGCACGGAAAGCTCGATGGAAAGCTCCAGAGGAAGGCGATAGAGATAGCCGCCAGCGCCCAAGCCCACCTTGAAAAGCTTGTTGAAGAGCTCGGACTCAACCTTAAAGGCTACTCCCTGCCGGTGGCCTACGCTGGCGGTGTTGCCCAGAACGTCAAGGCCAACGCGGTTTTAAGGCACGTTTTTGGAGACGAGGACCTCTGGGTGTTCCCAGCTATGGATGACGGAGGCCTAGCATTTGGGGCGGCGGTCTTCGTCAAGGCTCAGTTCGAGAGGCTAGATGGGAAGTGGAGACCATTCAAGCTGGAGCACGTCTATTTGGGACCTGAGTATTCGAGTGAAGAGATAGAGAGCGTTCTTAAAGAGGAGGGATTTGAGTACGCGGAGGTAACCGATATTCCCGGGTTCGTCGCCGATGCCCTCCTAGATGGAAAGCTCGTCGGCCTTTTCCAGGGGAGGATGGAGTTCGGGCCGAGGGCTTTGGGCAACCGCTCAATTCTGGCCGATCCGAGGGACGAAGGAGTAAAGGAGAGGCTCAACGTTGCCCTGAAAAGGGACGTCTTTCAGCCCTTTGCACCCTCGGTGCTCTGGGAGAAGGCAGGAGAATACCTTGAAGACCTTAACGGAAGGCCCAACGAGTTCATGACGATGAGCTACACTGCCACAGAGGAATTTAGGAAACTTGCCCCAGCCGTTGTACACGTTGACGGAACAACGAGGCCGCAGGCTGTAAGGAAAGAGTCTAATGAATTGTACTATTCAGTAATTAAAGAATTCAACAAAAAAGCAGGAATTGGTGCGGTTCTCAACACGAGCTTCAACATGCACGGAGAGCCGATAGTTTGCTCACCCCGGGACGCGCTGGAAACGTTCAGAAAAGCCGGTTTAGATTTGCTTGTAATGGATGGCTTTGTCGTAATATCTTCAAAGTGAGAGTAACTTTTTATTTTCTCTTTTGGCATTATTTTTGGGGAGATCCATGGAAAAGACCGACGATAATCTGATCCCCGAACTGAGAGACCTCCTAGGAAAGCTGATGAGACTAGACGAGAAGGAATTAATCTCCTACTGGATTGAGGGTGAACTAGAGGAAGCCGAGATGTACTCCGAGCTCGCCAGAACTATCCGAGACATCGTCTGGGACGATAGAATTCCAAAGGTTTTCGAGGAGTTGGCCAACCAGCGCCTCCAACACTCTGAAATACTGTTAAAGACGTACAAATCTCTCTTCAGGGAAGAACCTACAAAAAACGTGGATCTGCCTCCAATGTAGGTTATCCTGCTTGAAAACAGGGTAAAACCCATGATAAGAAGTTCTAGATTAATGGATCTTCTCTCGATTCTACACGAAAACGAGCTTCTAATGGCAGAGGTCTACGAATATCTAGCGAAAAAACTGATGACCAACGGAGACACGTTTAAAATGCTCGCGGAAGCTGAAAGACAGCACGCGAGACTCCTTGCGGAGAGCATAAGGTACCTTATGGACACAAACCATGAAAAATAAAAAGAACTCCGCTAGAGGAGAACCGGCTTTTAGTTAACTTTTTAAACCTCCCCTTTAAATCAACACCGGGACTCATGAGGTCCCCCCGAAAACGGCGGGTTTCCCGCCCGAGGGGGCCGAGGTTCGAAAGATTTAAAAAGCCATCCTAGTCAATGAGGCTAGACCAAAATTTGGAGGTGTTTGAAAATGGCTAAGGAGAAGCCACACATTAACATTGTCTTTATCGGACACGTCGACCACGGTAAGAGTACCACCGTCGGAAGGCTCCTGTTCGACAGCCAGAACATCCCGGAGAACATCATCCAGAAGTTCGAGCAGATGGGTGAGAAGGGTAAGTCCTTCAAGTTCGCTTGGGTCATGGACAGGCTCAAGGAGGAGCGCGAGAGGGGTATCACCATCGACGTCGCCCACACCAAGTTCGAGACCCCGCACAGGTACATCACCATCATCGACGCTCCGGGCCACAGGGACTTCGTTAAGAACATGATCACCGGTGCCAGCCAGGCCGACGCGGCAGTTCTCGTCGTCGCCGCCACCGACGGTGTCATGCCGCAGACCAAGGAGCACGCCTTCCTTGCCAGGACCCTCGGTATCAACCACATGATCGTCAGCATCAACAAGATGGACATGGTCAACTACGACGAGAAGAAGTTCAAGCAGGTTGCCGACCAGGTCAAGAAGCTCCTGCAGATGCTCGGCTACAAGAACGTCCAGATCATCCCGACCAGCGCTTGGGAAGGCGACAACATCGTTAAGAAGAGCGACAAGATGCCCTGGTACAACGGCCCGACCCTCTTCGAGGCCCTTGACCAGATCCCAGAGCCGCCGAAGCCGACTGACAAGCCGCTCCGCATCCCGATCCAGGACGTTTACTCCATCAAGGGTGTCGGTACCGTTCCGGTCGGTCGTGTTGAGACCGGTGTCCTCAAGGTCGGTGACGTCGTCATCTTCGAGCCGGCTTCAACGATCTTCCACAAGCCGATCCAGGGTGAGGTTAAGTCCATCGAGATGCACCACGAGCCGCTCCAGGAAGCCTACCCAGGCGACAACATCGGTTTCAACGTCCGTGGCGTCGGTAAGAACGACATAAAGCGCGGTGACGTTGCCGGACACACCAACAACCCGCCGACCGTCGTCAGGCCGAAGGACACCTTCAAGGCCCAGATCATCGTCCTCAACCACCCAACAGCTATCACCGTCGGCTACACCCCGGTCCTCCACGCCCACACCCTCCAGGTCGCCGTCAGGTTCGAGCAGCTCCTCGCCAAGCTCGACCCGAGGACTGGAAACATCGTCGAGGAGAACCCGCAGTTCATCAAGACCGGTGACTCGGCCATCGTTATCCTCAGGCCGACCAAGCCGATGGTCATCGAGCCGGTCAAGGAGATCCCGCAGATGGGCAGGTTCGCCATCCGTGACATGGGCCAGACCGTTGCCGCGGGTATGGTTATATCCATCCAGAAGGCCGAGTGAAGGCCTTCTCTGACCTTTCCTTTACTTCCTTGAACTCTTAGGAGGGACGGAAATGCAGAAGGCAAGGATTAAGCTTGCGAGCACCAACATTAAGGCCCTCAACGAGGTCACTGACCAGATCAAGCAGATAGCAGAGAGGACCGGCGTCAGGATGAGCGGCCCGATACCGCTCCCAACCAAGAGGATAAGGATCACCACCAGAAAGAGCCCGGACGGAGAGGGCACCGCCACCTTCGACAGGTTCGAGCTCCGCGTCCACAAGAGGCTCGTCGACATTGAGGCAGACGAAAGGGCCATGCGCCAGATCATGCGCATCCGCGTTCCCGAGGATGTCACCATCGAGATCGAGCTCATCTCTTAATTCCTCTCATTTATGCGCCGGGGTAGCCTAGCCTGGGAAGGCGCGGGCCTGGAGAGTCCGTGGGCGTTTGCCCGCCAGGGTTCAAATCCCTGCCCCGGCGCCAAACCCTGGTTCTCACTTCTGAACTCAATTTCACGGGCTATTGTTTTTCCCCTGGATCTCCCCCAGCAGAATCAACCTAACTCTCTTCGCGAACTCTTCAAACTCCTTTGCTAGGGCCGCCTTTTGCTCCTCGCTCAGCTTGCTAACGGAACCGAATGCCTCCTTAAGAACCTCCGCGAGTTCTCTTCCTCCAAGCCTGGCGAACTCTCTGAAGCTCTCTGCCATTTCAAGGGCTTCTTTGACCTCGTAGTCATGCTCCTTGAGATACTCCTTTCCTTTCTCCGTTATGCGGTAGAGCTTCTTCTCCCTCTTGCCTTCGCTGGCGATCTCTATGAGACCGGCCCTCCTGAGGGAGGCAAGTATGGGATATATGGTTCCGGGACTTGGGTGGGGCATTCCGTACCTCTTTTCAAGCTCCGCCATTATGCCGTAGCCGTGAAGGGGTCGCTCCGCGAGAAGCTTCAAAACGAGAATTCTGAGGTGTCCCTTAAACTTCGGCTTCTCCATTTTTCTTTCACGGATATATCGCTTGATATGTTGCTTTATAAAACTTTTCTCACGGCCCTTGTTATATCCAGAAATTCCGCGAAGGAGGCACGGACAACAGGGTATTTCGGCGTGAAGGGACAGGGAGGCTCCCTCCTTGAGCTAATCTCAAAAGTACCTATGGCCTTCGCAATCCCTACTATCTCCTCCTTGTCAAATCCTATCAGCGGTCTTAGAATCGGAAGGTCGCTGACGGAGCTTACAACCAGCAGGTTGTCGAGGGTCTGGCTTGCCACCTGACCGAGGGAATCACCCATTATTAAAGCTTGTGCACCGATCTCATGCCCCACTTGACAGGCCTTCCTCACCATCAGCCACTTGCACAGGACGCAGGTATAGCGGGTCTTGCCGATTTCCTGAAGTCTCCTGAAAGCCGGGATATGTTCCTCCGAGAAGTCAACAACGATCGGATCACCGAGTTTTCCGTATCTCCTCAGGACATCAATTATTTCCAAGACCTTCCCTTCCTTCACAGCATCCTGCCTGAAGTGGACGGGAACAACCTCTATCCCCTTCCGGAGCATGAGATATATGGCCACCGGTGAGTCTATTCCAGAGCTGAGCAACGCTACCGCTCTCATGGCAGAGCATTCCTTCAACGCCTTAAGGCTCTTTTCAAAACTTAAAGTTTAAAACCCCTGAGAAGAAGAAAACCCAGGTAGGCGAACCACGCGAGTATTGTGGTGGCCCCCACAAGCTCGGGTATTGCAAGACCCCGGAAGGCCACGACACCGGCTAGGTACAGCATTAAGAGAAAAGTAACCCCTGCCAAGGCACTCCAAACGTATCCAACCCTTACTCCTCCTTCCCCCAGTTTGAAGCCCATCACCGCTATGTCCCCCAGGGCTAAAAGGTAGAAGAGCACCGCGGAGGGAGCGTGGAGGGAGGTTTCCTCAGGAAAAACCCCAACTAGGAATAAAAACACCGCCGCTATGGGCATCATGTAGCTGAGGCCGTTTCTGAAGGCGATGATCGATGGTACCATAGTAAAGATCGCGAATACCATCAGGAATCCGTTGAACCACCACCTAGCGGGATTTTCAAGTGAGCCCATGTCGCTGAGTGCGTTGTCGGTGAACGAGAACCAGGGATTGTGGTGAATAACCAGGGAAAGCCCGATAATGAAAATAGCGGGAAGGGAAAGGGCAACGTAGCCTGCGAGCTTTGTCAACTCCATGTTCCATCCCTCAGCATTCCCTCTTTCTCGGTTCTTCCTCAAACACTGCCCTGTATATCTTTTTGAACTCCTCCCAGGAACCCCTTATTACCGGGTGTTTAGGTATGAAAGGTATCTCATCCTCGGGAAGCGTCGACAGCTCGAAGGTGCCGATCCTCTTGGCCATTTCAACTATCTCCTCCTTGTCGAGGCCGATGAGCGGTCTGTAAATCGGCAGATCGGTCGCCTGACTGACTATGTACATGTTCTCGAGAGTCTGGCTTGCCACCTGGCCAAGGGAGTCGCCCATGACTATCCCCTTTGCGCCGAACTCCCTCGCAATTCTATCCGCATGCTTTACCATCATATACTTGCAGAAGACGCAGGTGTACTTTTCCTTCTTGAGCTCCTTGAGCTTCTGAATTATTTTCTCACGCTCCTTCGGCTTTATCACTATCAGCTCGCCTTTTCCACCGTAGCCGTACTTCTTGAGCTGGCTCCATATCTTCCTGACCTTCTCAAGCGTCTTCTCGCCCATGTAAATATGGACTGGAATGACCTCCACGCCGCGCTTCATCATGAGAAAGGCGGCAACCGGCGAGTCTATACCTCCGCTGAGAAGGGCAACGACCTTGCCCTGAGTGCCTATCGGAAGACCCCCCCAGCCCCTCACTTTCTCGACGTAGATATACGCCCTACCCTCCATCAGCTCAACGCCGACTTCTACATCGTACTCATGGAGGTTGACTTCACTCTCTTCGTTTTCGAGGATGTACTCACCGACCTTGGCCTGAACCTCCGGGCTCTTGAGCGGGAACTCCTTCGTTATCCTCCTAGCGGTAACTCGGAACCTCGGTCTCTCAAGGCCAAGCTCGCGCTTCATCTTCCTGAAGAGCTTCAGGGAAGTCCTGTTGATCTTCTCCATCTCGGCGTCGACTTCCATGGCCGGCGAGAGCGATACTATACCAAAAACCCTGGAGAGGACTTCTACCGATTCCCTTGCCCTGTTAGTCTTCACAAGAACCCTTCCATGCCTAGCCTCTATCTTCTTGAACTCAATCCCTTCGCTGACGAGGGCCTCCCTGATGTTGTTCATGAGGATGTTCTCAAACCATCTCCTCGTCTGCCTCGATTTCGTTCCGATCTCGCCGTACCTCACGATAACCACGTTGAACATGCGATCACCCCGCGGGAACTTTGATTACGATCTCGACGTACTTCTGAACCACTATGTAAAGGAACAGCGCCGCCGCGTAGGAGGAGAGGATTATAAGCTCGTTCATCTCGAAGATGTGCCTCGCAACCTCACGAGCACGCGGTGAGTTTGAGACTATAACCCCCATGTACCTCCGTTTTAAGAACTTATTGAGTTCTACCCCCAGGACTAGGAGGAAGACCCCAAGAAGTCCCCACATTTTTCCAAAAACCAGCATCAGGAGCAGTGTGGTCGCGGCTATGAACCAGCCGCCGATGACGCCGAGGAGGATCACGAACTCTATCATTTTCTCACCGGTAGGAGTTGAGCAGGGAAAATAAAAACGTTTAGGGGCCTACTCGGACTCCAGTTTCAGTTTCCATGCGGGAAGATATCAACCATTGAAAACCACAGAATCGAAGCATATGCAGAGATATCTCCAGATCCTAAGCCTTTGAACAACGCATCGGATTTATCCGGGAACTTTGCTTCTTCTTTGATTATGCCAAAACGTTCCAGCGAGGGCTACAGTTCCAGCTTCTCCAGCTCCCGGGTTATTATCCTCCACTCCTTTTCTGGATATGCGGAGGGATCTGTAACCAGGACTAGGGTGCCCCCGTACTTGGACGCGTAGTCCTTCAGGGAGAGCAGAAACTTAAGGGCGCTCTCAAAGCCGTTCTCCATCATCAAGTACTCGAAGCAGTCTATAACCACAAGGGAGTGGCCCTTTTCGAGGTACTTCCTTATGAGGTCGATCAGGATGCCCATATCCGTCGGGGATATCGTCATGATGCCCTCAGCCATTTCGCCTTCTGAGACCTTGCTCACCCAAAAAACAGGAAACCTGGGTTTGAGGCCCCGCAGTAGGTTTCTAGTTATGAGAATGCCGTTTCCGCTGGACTGCATCTTTTGGAGGAGGATCCTGAGGACCTTCGCCTCCGAGGAGTAGAATGCCCCGGTGGGGAGCTCTGTTATGGGCTTCTCGGGAGGCCTCACAGGAAGGAATGCGTAGTTCAGCATCCCTATGAATATCATCGCCCTAAAGATGGCTCCCAGTGCATAGAGATAACCGGACAGAGAGGTTTTAACTGTTATGGGGTACGTGAGGTTTATGATGCCCAAAAACAATGCTCCCAAGGGGAACAGAGTGGCCACGCTTTTAACACCGACCTCTTCCTTGATGAGGGCGTATCCCATGAGGATGAGAGAGGCCCCCATGAAGGGAAGGGGAAACGCGAAGAGGATCGTTGAGGGCTCGTTGAGCAGAACCGCCACCAGGACGTAGGCGGGCCCAATAACGGAGCTTACAAGGACGGTCAGCTGCCCCTTGAGTGTATCAAAGCTGTCTAGAACGAGGAGAGCCACCGTGATGAAGAGCGTACCCTCCAGCACAGCGAACGTGCTCAGTAAAGGAGCCAGCGCGTTTGCACTGGGGGTCCATCCCAGGTCGGTTAAGATTGCCCTTTGAGTCAGGGCCGCCAGAAAATCTATCCAGAGGGCGAGGGTCAGGGGAAACATGAACCCCTCCCTTCTTTTCCCCCAGCGGTATACGGCAAGCCCCCAAGTGAAGAGGCGCATGAGCACGTTCAATATCTCAAGCACAGTCTCTCACCAATTAACACCACCCCTTGGAAGCTAATAAGGTTTTGGCCCTCTTTCAACGTCCATCCAAAAGCCGCTTTCAGCTCCTTTGTCCTTACAATGGGGATTTCAGAAGAAAAGAAAAAACAACTGGAGAGATGAAACCTCACAACCTTCACTTCGTCGCCCTGGTTATACCAACATCTTTGACGAGCACGTACGGCGCCGAGACCGGGGTGTTTACCTCCCACCAGTGGATATGGTAGAGGTCTCTTCCGAGGGCTACGATGTTCTCAAGAATCCTCTGGAGATTGTCGCTCACCCTTATGTTCCTTATCGGCTTCAGCTCGCCGTTTTCAACCAGGAAGATGCCGTCCCTTGGAATGGTTGAGAAGTCTCCCGCAACGTAGTTCTGGAAGCGCGTGTACCATACGTTGGTGATGTAAATTCCCTGTTTCACATCGCTGAATAGCTCCTCCTTCGAGTAGTCGCCCGGCTCAAGGACTATGTTCCAGGCGTGGGGTATTACAAGACCGGCGTTGGCAGTCGTTTCAGTCCCGTACTTCTTGGCGAGGCTCGTGTTGAGGAGGAACGTCTTGAAGGTTCCGTTTTCGATTATTGCAGTTTCCCTCGTTGGAACGCCCTCATCGTCGAACTTCCTGGTTCCATAGCCGTTGGGCATGTTTCCAACGTCCTTGATGGTGACCCCTTCGGCGGCGACTTTCTGCCCGAGCTTGTTCACGAGGAATGAGAAACCAGCTTCTGCGGCATAGGCGGACGTCATGAAGCTCATGTAGCTCAGCAGGTTGGCGAAGGCCAATGGGTCAAAGATGACGTCGAACTTCCCTTCCGGCCCCTGCTCCGGGTTCTGGGCGAGCTTTGCTATCTCACCGGCCTTCCTTCCGGCGCTCTCGGGGTCAAACTTCTTGAGAACGCGAACCGAGTTCGTCCCGTGGCCGCTCTCAAGATCGCCGATGAAGGCGCGAACACTTATCTCTATCCCGGTGCCCTCGTCGAAGGCTTCAACGCCGTTGCTCGTTGTGAGGTAAATCTTGTCGTGGTCGGTGTAGAGCACTCCGGCTACCCTCTTCGCCCCCTCCTCAAGGGCCGCGTTTATTGCCCTCTCAACGTACTCGTTCGGCTCGTCGAGCTCGACTATGGCTTTATCGAAGGTCTCCGAGATGTCCCTGTACTCGAACGGCCCCTCGGCTATGCCGTAGTAGTCCTCCTTCGGGGCCATGCCCTTCATGTTGGAGAGGAGCGTTTTGAGTGTCCGCTCGATGTTCTCCTCGCTCAGCTCGGTTATCGTCGTTCCTGCAACGCGCTTCTCCAGCTCCACGAAGAGCTCGACCTTCCTCTCGTGCCAGTTCTTGGCGATGGTTATTTCGTTGTTGGCGAAGCGGACCTGCCTCCGGTTTGTTTCGTAGCTCAGGACAACCACGTCACCGAAGCCGAGTTCCTTCGCCTTCTTGAGGATGAACTCGTTAACGTCGAACATCTCCACCACCTCACGGCCTCCTAAGCGGAATATCGCGTAGTCTCGCGTGGGCACCGCCCATCCAGACTGGAACGCCCTGTCCTGGCTCGCCCTTTCCGCAGGTTCCTGGATAGAACTCGACATCCTTGCCAACGGCATCGACGCTGCTCCATAAAGCCCTCGTCGTTATCTCGAGGATGGGCCTCCTGACAGGGTGCTTTATCTCGCCGTTCTCGATGAGATAAGCCTCTCTGCCTATGTACCTCTGCTGGTATCTTCTATCGTCTATGTTCCACTCGTTGAAGCTCACCATGTAGACGCCGAGCTTAATATCTTCAATCAGCTCCTCGAAGGAGTGATCGCCTGGAGCTAGGTAGGTGTTCGCCATCCTCACTATCGGCTCGCGGTTGTAGTTGATGGCCCTAGCGGCCGCGTTTGAGCGCTGCCCGAGCTTGTAGGCGTACTCTCTGTTGGTGAGAAACTCGGTGATGATTCCGTTCCTTATTAGGTACCTCGGACGGGCTTTAACGCCCTCGTCGTCGTAGAGATAGAAGCCCCAGCTGTTCGGTATCGTTGGGTCTTCAATGACGGTAACGACGTCGCTTCCAATCCTCTCGCCGAGCATGTCCGGCTTTACGAAGCTCTCTCCCGCCTGGGCCGCCTCCCTTCCGAATATCCTGTCTGACTCGTAGGGGTGCCCGACGCTCTCGTGTACTGCTATTCCAGCGACCTCGGGGCTTATCACGAGGTCAACCTTCCCCTCGGGTGCCTTCTGCCCCTCTTGGATAAGCCTCTTGAGTGCCTGAACATCCTTGACAGCCCACTTCCAGGGTTCGTCCCTCTCGAGAAGTTCCAGCCCGCCGGCAAAGGCCCTCTGGACGAATGGAGCCTGCTCCATCTGGCCGTTCTCGAAGACGACGAGGTTGTAGACCGTTGAGACGCGCGGAATAACGCTCTCAACCAAAGCCCCATCGCTGTTCATGAAGATCTTGTGCCACACCTGGTCAGAGTACATTAGATAGCGCATCGGGACGTTTACGCCGGTAGCCTTTACCTCCTCCTCGATTTTCTTCAGGAGTTCAAGCTTCTCCTCCGGAGAAACGCCGCGGAAGTCCTTCCTCATCTTAACCTCATAGTAAACTTCGTGAAAGTCCTCCTCGCTGAAGCGTATCGGCTCGTTCCTTACCTTCGATGCGGCCTTAGCGAGCTTTACGGCCTTCTTCACCGCCTCGGCCACGCTTTCCCTAGTTAGAACGTTGGTTGAGGCGAAGCCCATTCCACCGTTTACGAGAACCCTGATGCCAATCCCCTTGTCTGCCTCTATCGAGAGCCCCTCGGGGTTTCCGTTTTTCATTGCCAGGGAAGTGCCGTTCTTCTCCTCGAAGCGCGCTTCCCCATAATCCGCCCCCAGTTCGAGGGCCTTCTCAACGGCGAACTCCACAAGTTCATGCATGCACACCACCTCGGTTTACTGCATAGGATAGTGCTCTCCGGAGTATAAAAATCTTTTCGCTTAGATGATGGTCGAAAAGACTCGTAAGCTTTAAGTTTCCCGAAACAGAACGACAAGTGGTGAGGACATGAGCGATAGTGTGAACATCTCCCTAATCCTCCGAGACATTCAATTAATGAGAAAAAAGCTGGATGAGATCGAAAAAGAGCTTCTCAAGCTGAAAATTCAGGAGCTTGAGGAGGAAGAAGTCACCGAGGACGAACTCCAAGAGATTGACAAGCTGTCTGAAGAGGCCAGAAAGAGTGGGATCTTATGGGAAGAAGCGAAGAAAGAGCTCGGACTGTGAGGGACTTTTTATGTCCTACAGAGTGATTCTTCATCGAAATGTACTAAAAAGCTTAAAACAAGCTCCTGATAGCATCAAACAAAGATTTTATGAGTTTGTTGAAGAACTCAGGTTCAACCCAATTCCCTCGGAAAGATTTGATATTAAAAAGCTCAAAGGCCGTAAAAACACGTTCAGAGTGCGTCTGGGAGGATATAGGGTAATTTACGAGCTTGAAAAAGATGAGTTGTTGATTTTGATTATTAAATTTGGAAAGCGGGAGAACGTTTACGAGTAGTCACTTCTCCTCGCACTCACAGGGCTTCTTCCCGCAGTATGGACAGACGCCGGGGTACTTCTTTTTCGCCGCCTCCTCAAGATCAATCCCAAGCAGGTTAGCAAGGCTCGCAAGCCAGGCCAGAACGTCTGCAAACTCCTCCTCCATCGATTCCCTATCGCGCTTCCTTATCGCCTCGCTCAGCTCACCAATCTCCTCGACGAACCAGAGAAACGTCCTCTCAACGCCGCGCTTCGAATCCTTGTGAAAGTAGATCTCCCTTATCATGTCCTGAAACTCTCTTATCTCCATTTCTCTCACCCCATTGGGCGACGGTCGAGGGAGTATAAAAACCCACCCATCCAAAAAGGCAATAAAGGTTTTTGCCCCATCGAGATTGGTGGTCAAAATGTCCATTACCACGAAAACTGGAGATAAGGGTTTGACCGGCCTCTTCACCGGGGAGCGCGTTGCAAAGTACTCGCCGATTATGGAGGCGAACGGAACGATAGACGAGCTGGACAGCTTCATCGGCGAGGCAAAGCACTACGTCCCAGAGGAGATGGTTGGGATCCTCGAAAAGATCCAGGTTCAGCTCTACGACCTAATGGCAGAGCTGGCGAGCAAGGGGAAGTACGCAAAGATAGGGGAAGAAGAGGTAAAGTGGATGGAGGAGCTTATTCATAAGTATGAAGAAGAGTTCCAGATGAGGGCTTTCGTCCTGCCGGGCTCAACCATAGCCAGCGCCAAGCTCGATATCTGCAGGACCGTTGCAAGAAGGGCGGAGAGGAAGGTTGCAAGGCTCGTCCTCGACTACGGCTTCGGCCAGAACGCACTCGTCTACCTCAACAGGCTCAGTGACCTGCTCTTTATAATGGCAAGGGTCATAGAGAAGAGGGAGGGGAAGGTAAAGGAGGTTAAGTAACCTCCGCGTTCCCATTCTTTTCTCCCCCCACATCCGCAAGAAGGGTTTCCCTGTGATTCATCCAGAAATAAGCGACCACGGCACCCATTCCGGCCCAGAGGCCGAGTGACACCCCCCATGCTGGGAACCTGTCGAGGAGAGGCCCAACTGCAACCAGGCCGAGGGGCCCGGAAACGTGCATCATCACCGCCATGGCAGAGAACACCCTCCCCCTCAGCTCACTAGGGACGGCGCGCTGAATCTTTGAGTTTAAGGGGACGCTTAAGAAAGCCTCAACCGCCCCCCAGAGCACGTTGATTGTCGCCAGGAAGAGGAACACCCCCGTCCGATCAAAAGCTGAGAGCGGGCTTATTGCCCACGTAAAGAGAAGTATCATGAAGCCGTCGAAGAGGAGCGCGTGGAAGAGATACATTCCAGCCTTTCTGCCAAACTTCATCCCTATCAGCATGTTCCCGGCGAGGGCGCCGAGCATGAAGGCGCTCTCAAGAAGACCGAACTGATAGCTGGAGAACTTAAGGACTTCCCTGAATGAGTAGGGCATGAGAACGGCTCCAAATGGCTGTCCGAAAGCCATCATAAACAGGGCAAAGAACATGAGGGTCCTCAGATACCTGTTCGAAAGCAGGTACGAGATCCCCTCCCGCAGATCGTCTACAACCTGGGAGAAGCTCTCAAGCTCCTTTGTCCTCCATTCGTACTTTATGAGGGCCTCAAACAGGCCGGAGCCGAAGAAGCTGACCGCGTTGATTAGTATGGCAAGCCTTATGCCGCCGACTGCGTAGATAAAGCCGCCGAGGGCCGGCCCCACCAGCCTCGCCAGTATGTTCATGGAAGAGTTCACCGAGTTGGCCCTCTCAAGCTCATCTGGTTCCACAAGATCCGGAAACATCGCGCTTGTGGCGGAGCCGAAGAACGTGCCCATGACTGCCATTACAACCTGAACGACTATAAGCTGGTTCAGCTCCAGAAGGTTGAAGGCCAGGACGCCGAAGAGGAGAATCCCCCTCGCGATATCGAACCAAACCATCAGCTTCTTTCTGTTGTAGCGGTCGCCCACGACCCCGGCGAAGGGCATTACTATCATGGCCGGGATCATCTCGGCGAGGATGAATGCGGTCATCATGCCCCCGCTGTGGGTCTTGTCGAGAACATAGAGGGGCAACGCAACATCCTGAACCGCCCAGCCGAGCTGTGAAATAAAGCGCCCCACCGCGAATAGCCAGAAGTTTTTTCCGAGTGACCTCAAGTCGTCGAGCATCTTCCCTAACCCCCTTACTACAACTGCACTAGACCGCTCAGTCCACTTCCGCCTTCCGCGCAGAAGTGAGCAGAAAAAGAAAGCTAAACCAGCTCAACAGTTATGTCGCCGTTCACCGTGGAGACCTTCACCTCGTAATCGCCGGTGCCGATCACGGGGTTCTCGGGGTCAATGCCCTCGAAGGTTACCGCCCCGTTCACGCGGCCCGCCTTTATGGTCGCATCGCAGAAGTCGGAGAGACCCACTCTGATATGCCCGTTCACCGTGCTTATCTTCGCGTTCCCCTCAAGCTCCTCTATCTCAACCTCAATCGGCCCGTTGACACTGCCCACTTTCAGGGATTTCGCGAACGCTAAATGCGCCCTCACCCTCCCGTTCACGTTGCTTATCTCCCCCGCATTACAGTCTTCAAGCTCTATCCTTCCGTTCACAGTGGAGACCTTCTCGAAGGAGACGTTTTTTGCCTTTATTTCCCCGTTCACTGTAGAGGCTCTCACGGCGACTTTTCTTGGCACCCTTACCCTAACCTCGGCCCAGCCGCTCTTCCCGAAGAGGTTGAGGAACTTCTTCTTCGGCTCCTCCCTGACGATGAGCTTCCCCCCTTTCCGCTCGACTTCCACCTCTGCCTCCCCGTGTACGGTGTAACTTACTTCCGCGTGGTCGTTCTCCCAGCCTTCAATCTCCACTCTGCCGTTCACGGCAGATATCTCAACTTCCCTCACGTTTTCAAAGATCACCGCCATCACCCCAAATACCTCATCAGCTCGTCTATCAGCTCCCTGACGCGCGCGTTCAGCTTTCCGCGGTCTATGCCGAGACCTTCTACCATTTCAACGCCCTGCTCCTCTACTATCTCCTTCGCCTTCCTGAGGACGAGGCTGCAGGCTTCCCTGCTCTCAATCGTGTGGGTCTTCTCCCCGACGCGGATTTTCACAGTTCCATCGCGGGCGGAGATAACCACGTCCTCTATCCTGAGCTTGGCCCTCCCCCTGCCGACGGTGACGGAGATGTCTCCCGAACGGAGGGAGACGGTTTCTCCAAGGCTCAGGGTTTCATCGCCGCTTCTGTACGTTACCTTTCTCCCGTCGGTCTCTATCGTGTACTCCTCAGTCTTGATGGTCAGCCTATCGCCGGCCTTGGTTAGCTGGAAGCCGTTGGTGAGTTCCCTTATGGTGAGCATTTCTTCCACGAACCTTCCAACCCTGCCCTCGCGGAACCTCATCGGCCCTATCTTCACCTCCTCCCCCGCGGGAGTGCTTATGACCTCCACAAAGGGCACTTTCACGTACTCGAAGCCGCTGCCCTCGTAGACCTTTACAATCCCCAGATCAACGACGCTCGCCTTGTCCTTGGGGTGGTAGAGCCTGTCGGGGTTTATCAGCTCGTTTGCCCTCTTGACGAAACCAGGATCTGGCGAGGTCTTCTTTTCGGCAATCTTCTCCGAAGTCCAGACTGCAACCGGAGAGAGAAGCCTTCTCGTGACCTTCCCAATAGGCGTCTCTGCCTCCACGGTGAGGTCGCCGTCGATGACCCAGCCAACGAGCTTCCTTCCGAACTTCACCGGGTAGGCCTTGCCGCTTCCATTGAGCCTGACCCCGCCGAAAGAGGCGCCGTTGAACTCGTAAGCATTCCTTTCAACCTTCCATTCAAGCCTCCTCTCGTCGAACTTGGTCAGCAGAAGGCCGGCTATGGAGAGGACGACCGCGTAGGCGAACATCGTGCCCGCGGTTATGGTGGCGTTCTCACCTGTGAAGGTCTTGGATAACCCCAGCCACTTCCCGAAGAACAGGAATACGCTCGTCCAAAAGGAGGCCTTGGCGAGGGCAAAAACGACCCCGCTTATCGTTACCCCAAACCACTTCCCGACGCTCAGGAGCTCGAAGACAAAGATGAGCGCTATTATCGCATACACCATGTAGTCGTTGTATGCTTCAAGCTTCAGCGGCCCCTTAAAGAGCCAGAGTATAAGCAGGAGCGCCGTGAGAGCTTTCAGATATTCGGCCAGTCTGAACCGGAAGCCACTCTCTTCCTGGAAACCGTACATCATTCTTCCACCTCCTCAAGGGCAGTTATAATCTCGAGCAAGCGCAAAAACAAACGTCCGTTGGGCGAAATCTCATACTTATCACCCTTCCTCACCATTCCAGTCCTGACGAGGAGCTTGAGGTGGTGAGAAACGGTTGGGCTCTCGACACCCAGGATCTCCTTCATCTCCTTGAAGCCCATCGGTCTCTCGGCGAGCATCTTCAGGATCCTTATCCTGTCGGGGTTGGCGAGGGCCTTCAGGGTCTTGGCGGCTTTCTCTTCGTCTATCTCAGGCAGAACCCCACCCTCAAGCCGCTTTTTCAGACGGGCCTTTATGGAGAGCATGACCTCGTCAACTGGGTCGATGTTCTCCTCAAGCACCTCCAGCCTCTTCTTCAGCTCCTCGAGCTGGGCCTTCAAATCGTCCATGCTACCACCAGGTACAGATTTTTGTAGTACACTTTTCTGTACTCAACTAGTGCTGTAGGTATATAAAAGTTTATCGGTCCGGAGTTAAAGCCCGAGACCCCAATCATCCGAGACACTGGGGAGGAACGGAACCCCACCAGAAACGCAGGAATCCGGAAAAGGCAAAAAAGGGGAGGCATTAGGAGAGCTTTTCCTCTATCGTCTTTATCTCCTCGTCCAGAATGTCCCGTATGCTCTTCAGCAGTTCGAGGTACTCCCTGACGGCCTCCTTGTCCATCTCCCTCTTCTCACCGAGAGTATCCAGCTTCCGCTTGAGGGCTTCGTGATAGTTCACGGCCGTGTACAGAACCCTCAAAGCCAGATCGTTGGAGACCTTCAAATACTCCAATCCCTTGGGGGTGAGGCTGTACTTCACCCTCCTGACCTTTCCCCGGTATTCTTCCCTAGGCTCCAGCAGGCCTTCCTCGACCATTTTGTTGAGGATCGTGTAGAGGTTGCTGTGGCTGGGCTTCCACAGACCTATCGCAAGCTTCTCCAGCTCCTTGAGTATCTCGTAGCCGTGGGCCTCACCCTTAAGGCCAACTATAACAAGTATTATGTCCTTCAGAGGCACCGTAAACAGACCCTTTATTATTCGTCGTTCAACGTCTTCGCTCATCTTTCACCACCTTTGTTCCAAACTTCGGGCAAAAGGTTTATAAAGGCTTCTCCAAACGACATGTCGGATTTCGACATGTTAAGAAACACCATGTTGAAAAGCGACATTGGTGGTGGATATGGCGTGGAACGAGTGGATTGTAAAGCACGCGAAGGCTATAGTGGCCGTCTGGATAATAGCGGTACTCCTCTCGATACCGCTCGCAAGCAGGCTCCATGATGTAACCAACTACAGCATGGACCAGTTCCTTCCGAACGATGTTGAGTCGGTGAAGGTTCAGCACACCCTCGAGAGGGAGTTCCCGAGCTTCTCCCAGAGCACGAACCAGACGTACATGATAGTAACTGGTATAGACGTGAACGATCCGAGGGCCAGGGAAGCCTACGAGAGGCTCAAGGGCAAGGCAGAAACGTACGGGAGCAACTTCACCAGCTACTACGACGCCGTTGATCTGCTCAGGAACAAGTCCGATGAAGTGGCGCTGAACGTAACGTTGATCGCGGCCAATCTGACCTCCTCGCTCTACAACACGACGGTTGAGATGAACGAAACCTACGGAACCATTCTCAGGAACATGAGCGACCTCGCGGCGAGCATCAGCGACACGAAAGAAGCTATCCAGGAGACGGCGAAGGTGTACCTTGAACTAAGGGAGAACCTCACAGAGGCATACGGTAAGATGATTGAACTCCAGAATGCGATCAACCAGACCTCCGGCGCTTACGTCGAGCTCAGCTACAACTTGACCCAACTCCAAGCTCAGATGATCGAGCTCTCCAGCGCCCTGAACCAGACTGCCCAGGTCTACTCCGAGCTGATGGAGAACCTGACCCTCCTGTACGGCAAAATGGCAAACCTCAGCACGGCAATCAACTCGACCGACGCGGCCTACGTTGTGCTTCACGAGAACCTGAGCAGGACAAGCGAGACCCTTAAGGCCCTCAACGCCACAATATGGGAGATAAACAGGGGCCTCTACGCCCTCAACGAAACCTACGGAAGGGCCTACGCTGGCACGGTGGGTGTCTACAGGGCCCTCACCACGGCAGGGGTTTACTCCAGCGGATCCCTCGATCCCACCACCGCCGAGGCCGTTGCCAACGCAACCGGAACTTCTGTGGAGTTCGTTTACGCCGTCTTCAACGCGACCAGCCAGATCTACTCCCACTACGGAAGCGCCGGTGTAACGGACGGCGCCCTTGCAAACGTTACCTCAGGGATAGTGCTCTCCACCCTCAGCGATCCAGGCGAGAGAAAGCTGGCCGAAGCCTACGCCTACGCTTTCTACCTTGCAGTTGAGGGTTTTGATAGAACACACGGAAGCCCCTACGCTGTCCAAGAACTTCCGGAGGATCTCTTACCCAGGGTTTCCTCCCAGCTGGCCACAGCCGCCCTTGAAAACACCCCCGAGGTGATAGCGGCCAGCGGGGAGAGCATGACCGTTCCCGGCTTCGGGGAGATAAACTCGGAGACCCTCTCACTCCTGGTCAACGTCTCCATCTCCCTGGGCCCCAATCCCACTCCCAAAGCCGTCGAGGAAGAGACAGCTGAGTTTGCCATGGAGTACCTCTCAAAGACCCAGCCTGATAGTCCGCTCCTCAAGCTTCCCGACCCAAAGGCGGTTCTCACCGGGCTCCTCAGGAAAGGTCCGACGAAAGATCTCGAAAGAACCCTCCTCGAAGAGGGACTTATGGAGGAGGTTGGAAACGAGGCCAAGTCAATTGCACCCATCGTAGTCAACGCGACCATGACATACGACCCCAACGCGGAGGGGATCCTCACTTCAAACGGCGCCCTCCTCGAAAACGCAACCATCGAGGCCACAGCGGCCATTCTAAAGGAGGAGAACGTTCCCACGGACAAGTCCCTCCTGAGGGAGGTCTACGAGAGCGGTGGTGACGAAGCCAGGATCTCAGAGGTGGCAAAGGCGGTGCTCAGAAAAGCCGTAGCCGAAGAGCTGGCAGAGAAAGGGACTGAGAACCCCGAGGGAATGGCCGGGATAATAGTCGACACCGCCGCCTCCAATCCGGGAATCTCAACGAGTGCTGAAGAGCTCGAGGACGCCACCATCGAAATCATCAAAGGCATCCTTACCCAAAGGGGCGTCTTCCTGAACGAGAAATACCTCCGGGAGCTCTACGAGGGGAAGAATCCCGAGACCGTGACCAGAGAGGTGCTCGCTGAAGAGGTCTCAAAGAGGCTGGAGGGAAAAGTCAAAGACCCGGCCAAACTCGCCAATGTCATTGTGAACGTTGCGGAGGGCATTGCCAAAAACGAGACCTCCCTTGAGGAAGCGACCATAGAAGCGGCGGAGAAAGCGTTCGCGGAGGAAGGAGTTGTAATAGACGAAAAGTACCTGAGGGAGATCTATGAGAGCGGGGGAGACGCGGAGAAGCTCGAAAGAGTGACCAGAGAGATCCTGCTGAGCGGCCTCATCGAAAAGCTGGAGGAGAAAGGTATTGGTGATTCCGAGAAAACGGCGGAGGAGATATTAAACGCGGCTTTAAGCAACCCCCAAGGCCTCGCAAGGGGAGAGGGAATTGAGAACGCCACCGTTGAGGTCGTGGTCAGCCTGGCGGGAAACGTCGATCTGCCCGGGAACTGGACCATCGAGGAAGTGGTTGAAAGGCTCTACGAGGGCTCATCCCCAGGTGAGATCGCCAGGGCCCTCTTCCTTGAGGGCGTTGAGGAGGAGATGAAGGAGAGGAACCTCCCCAAGGATGTGAAGGGAAAGGTCATTGAGATAGCCGAGAGTGTGGCCTCGGAATACCCGATTGATGAGAGCAGAACAGAGGCCCTCGTAAGGGAAAAAGCACTCGAAATAATATCCGAGAACCTCAAGGACAACCCGGTGACGGAGGATCTCGACGCGGGCCTCGTTATCGATATCTCCATGAAGCACCTGGACGATCCAGATTCCATAACCGAGGACGAAGTCAAACCCCTCTCGGACGATCTCTACTCCAAGCTCTACGAAAACGCCAGGGACTACATAGAAATGCTGAAGAGCAAGGACAACAGGACGATGCTGATACTCTTCACCCCGAAGGGCGGCGAGGGGATCAGCGACCTGGAAAAGGCCAGCAAAGCGCAGTACGAGAGCTCTCTCAAGGTCAAGGAACTGGCCCTGAAGGAGTTCGGAAAGGACTTCAAGGAAGTCGAGGCCTACGTCACGGGAACCCCGATACAGACCTACGAGGCCATCAAGTACGGAAAGGAGGACAACGACAAGACCACGAAGTTCAGCGTGGCTGGTGCCCTGCTCGTGCTCCTGATCCTGATGGGGGTGGCCCTCCTCGCGACGCTCCTGCCGTTCACGGGCGTTGCGACCTCTACCCTGACCGCCCTTGGAATGCTCTACCTGCTCGCCAGGGGAGACATCCTCGACGTTGGAAGCTGGGCCCAGATGCTCACGGTAACCACCGCCCTCGGTCTCGGTATAGACTACTCAACCTACTACCTCCACCGCTTCAAGGAGTACCTGGCTGAAGGCTACGACCACGACGGGGCCGCGAGCGAGGCCCTAAAGAGGGCTAAGGATGCAGTTTTGGCGAGCGCATCAACGGACATCATAGCCTTCGCCAGCTTTGTCCTCGCCTGGGAGTTCCCAATATTCAAGACGATGGGCGTAATAGCGCCCCTGGCCGTCATCATAGTCCTCCTCGCGAGCCTGACCTTCATCCCCGCGATAACCGTCCTGATAGGGGACAAGCCGATATTCTGGTGGCCAAGGCACATCGAGCACCACATCGGAAACGTTGACCTCCACGAGAGGAGCAGAATAGCTGAATGGGCGGTAAAGCACGCCAAGGTCGTCACGATAATAGCCCTTCTCATAGCAGTTCCGGCGGCGTACAACTTCACCAACTTCCACGGAACCCACGACGTCAAGCTCTTCATCCCCAAGGACAGCGAGACGTACCACTTCCTTGACCTGAGCGACAAAACCGTCGGAGCTGGGGTCAGCTCACCGACTTACGTCGTCCTCGACCTCGGCCACAGGATCAGCGCGGATGATCTGGCGGAGATAAACTCGATAGCGGAAAAGATAGCCGGGGTAAAAGGGGTTCAGCACGTCTACACCTTCACCATGCCCTACGGGAAGGCCATCAACACCAGCGACATCGAAACCCTGAAATCTCTTGGCGGAGACCGCTATCTCTCCGAGAAGGAGAACAAGGTTCTCATCCAGGTCGTTGGAAAGTACAGCGCCACTGACGAGCGCTCAAAGGAGATGGTCAGGGAGATAAGGGACATCGTAAAGGGAGAGAAGGACTCCGGAAGTATCGCCGGTGAAATGGTCGGGGGGAACACGGCTCTAGCTCTCGACCTCAGCAACCTCATCAACGACGTCTTCTGGCACAGGATATTCCCAGTGGCGCTCCTCCTGATGTTCCTGTCGCTCATACCGACGCTCAGGGGCCTGCCGGCGGTCATAGCAACTATGGGCACGATAGCCACTGGAGTTCTCCTCAGCATAACGATATCGAGCTGGCTCTTCGAGAGGGTCTTCGGACAGCAGGTCATGTGGTTCCTGCCGCTGATGGTCTTCATCGTGCTGATGGGTGTCGGCATCGACTACAACAGCTTCTACCTCGTGAAGGCCAGGGATGAGTTCGAGAGGAGAAAGCCCGAGGATGCCCTGATAGTCGCGGCGGGAACCATGGACACTCTAGTGGTAGGTCTAGCGGCCGTGCTCACGGCTACCTACGGCTCACTGATGACCGGTGCAACGTGGGGCATCAGGGAGATAGGCTTTGCACTGGCCCTCGGCGTCCTCCTAACGGCAACGCTGGCGGTGTACTTCATAGGACCGGCCACAATGGCCCTCTTTGGGGAGAAAGCCTGGTGGCCCCTGCACAGGGTTGAGAAGAAGGAGTGAGCCCCCTCTCCGTTTTCTCTTTTTTATTTTTCGGACATACTCGACAGACTTTTAAACGCTAAGCCCGAGCTCTCACCATGAACATCTACGAGATGCTCGCCGTAATAGCCGTTGGGTGCGTCCTGAAGTGGCTGGTCCGGGACGAAAGGCCCTTCCAGTGGCTCAACGTCTTCTCAACCAGGATACTGCTCACACTCTTCGTCTTCGGCAACGTGGCGAGCAAGGATTTGGGCTACCTCCTGAGCATACGGCTCGTTTTCATCTACGTCGTCCTCATCATAACCCTGAGCCTTGGCATGTCTTACATCTACGCGAGAAGCTTTGTAAAAGACGACAACTGGCGCGGGGCGCTCATGATACTCTCAACTTACCCGAACACCGCGGCGATGGGCTTCCCCATAGCGAGCCTCTTCCTGGACGACATAACGCCCGCGATACTCTACTCCACCACCAACAGCCTCATCGTTCTCCCGCTAGCGACGTTCATAGCGGCTCACTATTCAAGCGGCCGGGCCTCGGTGAAGAACAGCCTGGTCAGGGCCCTTAAGTTCCCTCCAACGGCCGCAAACCTTCTGGCGCTGGCCCTAGTCCTCGCTGGTGTGCGGCTCCCGGCGTGGCTCCTGAACCCAGTGAAGGAAGTCGGCTGGTGGAGCATCCCGCTCCTGCTGGTTTACTTCGGATCGATAATAGACCTCCGCGAGTTCAGGCTGAGGCACCTCGTCGAGGTCGGTCTCTTCAGGAACGTCCTCCCGTTCATCTTCGTCTTCCTGACCCTGAAGGGCGCTGGAGATGTCTACTACGCCGTCCTGGTGGAGTCAGCGATGCCGCCGGCCATAATGGCGAACGTCATCCTGGCCCACTATAAGCTGAAGGCAGAGGAGGGGATTGGGGTTACCGTGGTTCTGACGCTCATCACTCTCGTCTTCTTCACAACCCTCAGGGCCATCGGTTTCTAACCGATTCCCTTTTCAACCCTTCGAACAATTTTTGAACGGTGGTCATCATGGAGCGCGTCGTCGAGATTTTGAAGGAGATACTGGAAATACCCTCCCCCACGGGCTACACCAAGGAGGTCCTGTCCCACATCGAGGGGAAGCTTAACGATGCCGGGATTAAGACTTACTACACCAACAAGGGTGCCCTAATAGCGGGCAACCACCCGGAGCCCGAGCTTGTGATAGCGGCCCACGTTGATACTCTCGGTGCGATGGTGAAGGGGATCCTCCCCGACGGACACCTAAGCTTCACGAGGATAGGCGGTCTACTCCTTCCAACGTTTGAGGGGGAGTACTGCACTATAATCACCCGCTCAGGGAAGCGCTATAGGGGCACTCTCCTCCTCAAGAACCCGAGCGTCCACGTCAACAGGGAAGTGGGAAAGAAAGAGCGCAAGGAGGAGAACATGTACATCCGACTGGATGCAGAGGTCGAGAAGAGGGAGGACACTGAGAAGCTCGGAATAAGGCCGGGGGATTTCATAGCCTTCGATCCAAAGTTTGAGTACGTGAACGGCTTCGTCAAAGCCCACTTCCTTGATGACAAGGCGAGCGTTGCAGTACTCATCGACCTCATGCTAGATCTCGGTGCGGAAGCTCTCGAAAAGCTCCCGGTGGCGTTCTTCTTCTCGCCCTACGAAGAGGTAGGACACGGAGGCTCAGCCGGCTATCCAAAGAGCACTAAGGAACTCCTAGTCGTCGACATGGGCGTCGTCGGCGAGGGTGTAGTCGGAAAGGAGACGGCCGTCTCAATAGCGGCGAAGGACTCAAGCGGCCCCTACGACTACGAGATGACGACCAAGCTGATCGAGCTCGCCGAGAAGAGGGGAATCCCCTACACGGTGGACGTCTTCCCCTACTACGGCTCCGACGGGAGCGCGGCTCTAAGGGCCGGCTGGGACTTCAGGGTTGCCCTCATCGGCCAGGGCGTCCACGCGAGCCACGGCATGGAGAGGACGCACGTAAAGGGTCTCCTAGCGACCAAGGAGCTCATAAGGGCGTACATTGAAGAGAAGTTCGGACCCTAACCCCATCTCCTCTTTTTCCGGCTATGCAAAAGTGGCACATAAAAGGATTTTTCACTAACTAGAAAAGAGCACCTCCCGCTCAAGGGAGACTGAGAGGTTAAGAAAAAGATCATCGGATCATGCTTTCAACGAGTTCAACAAGTTCCCATAGGTTTTTTACGTGGTAGTCCGCCCCATCGACCTTTCCAAAGCGGACCACGTTTACGGCCTTTACCCCAGCTCCGTGAGCAGCGAGGACGTCGTTTGAGCTGTCTCCCACAACGAGGGCCTCATCCGGCGGAAGTTCGAGTTCTTTTAGTGCCTTTTCTATGAGGTACGGGCTGGGCTTCACCCCATCGAGGTTGGAGTAGTCCTTCCCGAGAATAACGTCGAAGTACTTCCGGAGGTCGAAGGCTCTCAGCACGAGGAGGGTATTTTCGAGTGAGGCGTTGCTGACTGCCGCGAGCTTTAAACCGAGCTTTTTAAGTTCTTTGAGTGCCGAAACATCGGGGAAAGCCTTTATCTTTCCTTCAGCGAGCATCTTCTTCCGGTATCTGTTGTTTACGGCATCTATTATCTTCCACAGCTCCACAGGATCTATGCCGAACTTTTTCACGTAAGTCCTTGGAAGTTCCAGACGGGCGGTCTTGGAGTAGAGTTCGTAGTCAAGCCTTATCCCGTGCCCCTCAAGCTCCGGCCTGACCCACTCCTCGAACCACCTCTTATGGTCGTAGCCCTCGTAGTAAACGAGGGTCTCGTCAACGTCGAAGATGATTCCCCTCAGCATTCGGGCTCACCGAGCCTGTCCTTAATCTCAACTGGGAGGTTATCATAAACTTCCTTTAGAAAGTTTATCAAGTCTTTCAGCTCCCTGGCACTCAGCGTCGTAGCCTTGGGGCCGATTTCAATGATTAAGGAGTCGTACTCTTCGGGTGAAACCTCCTCAAGCTCATCCAGGTGCTCGCTTTTCCGCGGAATTATTCTAAGCTTTCCAATCCAGAATGCCTTATCGAGATCAAGTTCCCGTTCCTCAATTTCGTCGAAAGGGCAGTCAAGCCTCTCAACGAAGGGTTTTATGTCAACGACAGGTGTTCCATCGCGGGCGTCTATCCAATCGATGTAGAGCATATTGCCCTCTATTCGGTGTATCTGGACGGTGTAGAGCGCTACTGGATTCGGCCTGTACGGTGAGCGCGTCGCGAAGACACCTCTAACAGGGTTCCTGGGATTTCCCCGTGGGTGGACTTTGAGGATCCTTCTTTTTTCAGGTCCGTCACTCTCGTGGAACCAGAGGAGGAGCTTTATCCAGTCTCCTTCGCGGAGGCCCTCTATGGCTTCGGTAAACTCAGGGAGGACTTCAATGGACGTCTCATGAAGCCTCTCGTCATTTCTCAGGTAACCCACTGGGACAATTTTGAAGGGTTCGAAATCCATCGTCCCACCTCAAAATGAAAAGAGATCAAGTCCCGTGCTCCCAGCTCTCCAGGTACCTTTTCTGCTCTTCCGTCAGCTCTTCAATCTTGATCCCCATCGAGGCCAGCTTTATCCTCGCCACCATCTCGTCTATCTCCCTCGGGAGGACGTAGACCCTCGGCTCAAGCTTTTCATGATTCTCCATGATGTATTCAGCGGCCTTAGCCTGGAGGGCGAAGCTCATGTCCATTATCTCCGCAGGATGGCCGTCTGCAGCAGCTAAATTCACCAGCCTGCCCTCAGCAAGGAGGTAGAGCCTCCTTCCGTCGGCCATCTTGTACTCGGTTATGTTCGGCCTCGGCTCGCTTATCTCAACCGCCAGCTCCTCAAGGTCAGGCTTGCTTATCTCGACGTCAAAGTGGCCGGCGTTGGCCATTATGACGCCGTCCTTCATGACCTCGAAGTGCTCCCGCCTTATGCAGTTGATATCGCCGGTAGAGGTCACGAAAATGTCTCCTATTTTAGCGGCCTCCATCATGTTCGTGACTATGAACCCGTCCATCCTCGCCTCCAGTGCCCTTATCGGATCGACCTCGACCACTATGACAGTCGCTCCGAGTCCCCTCGCGCGCATGGCTATGCCCCTGCCGCACCAGCCGTAGCCGACAACGACGACGTTTTTACCGGCGACGAGGAGGTTCGTGGTCCTTATTATGCCGTCCCACGTTGACTGACCGGTTCCGTAGCGGTTGTCGAAGAGGTATTTGGTGTAGGAATCGTTGACCGCTATAATCGGGAACTTCAAAACACCGTCCTTCTCCATAGCGCGGAGCCTTATGACGCCGGTTGTGGTCTCTTCGCTCGCACCCCAGAGGTCAGGGATGAGCTCCTGTCTCTCTTTGAGGACTGTGCTTACCATATCGGCACCGTCGTCTATGATGATGTTCGGTTTGATGTCGAGGGCCTTGTGCATGAACTCGTAATACTGCTCCCTGTCCTCGCCCCTGATTGCGTAGACCTTAACCCCTGCTCTAGCCAGAGCCGCAACAACATCGTCCTGAGTGCTCAGAGGATTGCTTGCAGCGGCAGAAACCTCAGCCCCAGCCGATTTGAGCGTCAGAAGCAGAAAAGCCGTCTTCATCTCAAGGTGGAGCGTCGTCGCTATCCTCACTCCCTTGAACGGCTTTCTCTCCTCGAAGTCCCTCCTGATGTGCTGGAGGACGGGCATGAAGCGGGAGACCCAGTCTATCTTCCTCTCCCCGCTCGGTGCTAAAGAGATGTCCTTAACGCAGTAATTCTTCGTGCAGTTCACATGGACCACCCTGAACAATAACGGTTCCAAGGTTAAAAAGTATTTGACCCGTCTAAGAGCGAACAAAGACGCCGGTGGAGGAAGGTTTTTATGGAGTTTGGCGTAGTTTGAACGGTGAGGCCATGATAGTGGATCTTTCCCTTCCGCTGGGGGAGGAAACCGAGGTTTATCCTGGGGATCCCCCGATCAGTGTCAAGCCCTGGGCTCTGATATGGAGGGACGGTTACTACATGAACGTCCTCAAACTGGGGGAGCACGCGGGGACTCACGTTGACGCCCCAGCGCACTTCATTCCAAACGGAAAGACCGTCGATGAACTGCCCCTGGAGCGATTCATAGGAAGGGGAGTCGTCATCGATGTCCGCGGCGGGGACGGCGAAGTAAAGCTCGATGAGATCCCAGATTCAGGCTACTACGACAGGGTAGTCCTCATTCTGACAGGCGGGAGGGAACTCTCGGCAGAGGTGGCGCTTTTCCTAGTAGCGGAGGGGATAAAGGCAGTTGGAACCGACGCAATGAGCATAGGGAGTGATGCTGTGCACACCATATTCCTGAGCGAGGAAGTGCCGATCTTCGAGAACCTGAGGAACCTCGAAGAACTGAGGGGCAAAGAGTTCACATTCATAGCGCTTCCGCTGAAAATAAAGGGCGGCTCTGGAAGTCCCGTAAGGGCGGTCGCAGTTCTTTAGGCCTATTCGCCCTCCTCTTCTCCCCTCTCAAGGAGCATCTTGAGGGCCTGGCCGAGCTTCTCGTTCTTCTCCCTAAGGGAGCGGTTCTCATCTTCCAGCTCCTCAATCCTTGACTTAAGGCGCTTGACCTCAGCAAGGAGGGGGGTAAGCTTAGACCTGGGGACGTACTCCGATTTCATCCTCTTGACGAGGGCTATGGCTCCTTCTGGAGTCGGGGCACCAGTTATCTCAAGAAGCTCCTTCTCTATCGGGGAGAGCGTTCCAACCCGCTCCTCGTACTCCTTGACCCTCCTCTGGAGTTCGTCTATCTTCTTGTTGAGCTCGTTGCACCGGGCAAGTTTCTTCCTGAGCTCAGCTATCTCGCTCTCCCGGGCCCTGAGTGCGGCTTTGAGGGGTTCCACTTCCTTCTTCAGGCGGTAGTTTTCAATAACAAGTGTTTCGTGCTTCTCCTGCATCTCCCTGAGGGTCTTGGCGAGGTCGCCGCTGATGCCGAGAATGGATCTCTCGAACTCCTGAAGGCGCTGGTTGATCATCTCGTCAACCCTCTCCTCAATGAGCTGAGCGTAGCGCTTCTCCAGCCTGGCAAGGAGCTCTGCCTGATTTGCTTCCATCTTCTCCTCAAGCTCGTTGATGCGAGGAATTAGATTGCTCACTCCCTCGACGAAAAGCATCTTCCTCTGTATGTCCCTGATGGCATCTTCGAGGGCTTTTATGCGCTTTTCAAGGGAGGAGTTGCTCTCTCTCACCTCGGTTCTGAGATCCTCAAGCTTCCCGTTTAGGATCTCGATCCTCTCACCCAGAATGTTCCTCTCTATATGAAACTCACGGATGAGAGAAGCCAAAGCCTGGAGGGCAAGAAGGGAGTAATCATCAAGCTTTTCGGACTCAGGAACTATAGACTTTACAGTATCCCACTCCCTAAGGGTCTTCAGCTCCGAGAGGATCTCAGGATGCCTCTCCTTCAGGTAGTCCCAGGTAATGCCTGACTTTCCCTTGTCGAACATAACGCCTCGGAGAATTAAGGGATCCAAAACTTAAATAGGTTTTGTGTAGGCCGTTACCAGTTGGGACAGTAAGAACTAGTAGCGTCTAGGAGGAATTGGATAGAGAGAATATAGTGGCCGGCGGCGTCCCCGGTTTCCCGCCCCCTCCCGGAGGGCAGTACACCCGGGATCGCTGGCGGGCTTAACTTCCGGGGTCGAAACGAGACCGGGTGTAACCCCGCCGCCCTGACCGCCGTACCGATACATACCTGCCGCCGGGGGTTTATAAAGTTTACGGTCCTGCAGACCAAAATTTTATCAGCCCCCCTCCCTATCGGATGGTGATGAAGGATCCGTACCTTGAACTCGCAGAGCTCCTTCGGGAGGAGAGGGAAGCACTCACGCCCCAGAAGAGGGTTAGAGACTTTCAGGAAAGGATACAGAGGATTCCAAACGGGGAGGAAGTCGAAGTTTCGGGCTTCCTTCTCCTGAGAAAACCTCCAAACGCGCCGAAGGATGCCGCCTACTACCTGCTTTCTCCACTCAGCCCGGGCGAGCTTAGGGAGCTTCCCGCAAACTCGCCGAGGTCATACGTAGCAGTCCGGATAGACGAAAAGACCGTTCTTTCCGGAAAGTTCCTCTCCGGATCCTACGTGGTGGTGCACGGCGTCATCGATGCCTACCCCTGGGGAAACATGAGGATGGTGAGGGCGACCTCCATAACCCCTGAGGACTACTCGGAGTACTGGAAGGAGTACAAAGATATGGCCCTGAAGCCGGAGGAGGTTGAAGAACTCATCTCAACGTCGATCTATGCTAACCACGACTTCCAGCTGGGCCTTATTTATTCCCTCTACGGGAGTCCTCGAATCCTCGAATCTCCTAGGGACTGGGGAGAGGGCTACGAATTCTCTGTTCTGGGCTACAAAGGCAGGGAAAGCGGAGTTCTAACCCTGTGGCGCATCCTCAAGTTTCTCCACTCCCTCCTGCCGCGGGAGCTTCGGTTCAGAAAGAACAGAAAGGAAAACTTCGTGGATAACTTTTTGGATCTGGACTTTAAAGTGTTTGACCCGAACAACACTCCCCTCAGGTATTACGTTCCCCGCTCGCCGGGGAGGTTGTCGAAGGGAGCCGAACGGGCCATTTTAGAGAAACGGACCGTAGGACTGCTGGCCCTTCCGAAGAGGGCCCATCCAGGGGACAGCATAACTGGAAAGGCAGAGACTCCCTTCGTATTCATACCAGAGGAGGACGAAAGGCCGTACCTTGAGGAGGGCGGAAGGATAAGGAAGTACCTGCCCAACCTCATCGTCACTGTATTCCTCGAGAGGGAGAAGGTATCGGCACTGTCGGCTTCGAAGGGGACTGGAGAAGCTTTCAGGAGAAAGTTCGAGGACTGGCTCATGGAGAAGCGGAGCGAGTACGGGTGGAAGTTCGACGTCCTAACTATCCCGGGGGGAGTCTTTGACGTTGGAAGCCGCTATGAGCTCAGTCTCCGCCTCTTCGGCTCCATCGCCAGACTTGAGGGGAACGTTAGGAGAAGCCATATCCGCACCGTTCAAACTATAAACGACGAAATCCTCAACGACTGGATGACCGTGCTGTCGTCCCTTCCCCAGAGCGAGGTGCAGAGGCTCCTCAAAAACTACAGGGGGTACGTGCCCTCGGACAGGAGGGCGGCAAAAGCACTCACCATCTTCAGGGATCTGGAGTCGACGACCCTCAGAGGAACCGTGAGCAGGGCCGAGTTCGAGAGAGCACTGATTAAGGCCGGCTTCAGCCAGGAGGGGGCGGCAAGGACTTTGGAGATGCTCATAAGGGAGGGCTATCTCTACGAACCGGCCGCCGGAAAGCTCAGACTTGTTAGGTGAGAACGAATGGGAAAAAAGCGTTTTATTCGGGAAAAGGAGCAGAGGGAAAAGAAAAGAGTGGCGAGGGAGAGAGTCGAGACACTGTTCACCTTGGCGGAGAGGGTCTTTCCCTACGAGAGGGAGCTCGCCAACCGCTACGTTGAAATAGCCCTAGCAGTCCAGCAGAAGGCCAAGATAAGAATGCCGAGGAAGTGGAAGAGACGCTACTGCAAGAAGTGCCACTCCTTCCTCGTCCCCGGGATCAACGCCAGGGTCAGGCTCAGAAACGGCCATGTGGTAGTGAAGTGCCTCAACTGCGGCAACATCATGAGGTACCCATACCTAAAAGAGAAGAAGGCAAGGAGGAAGGCTAATCCTCAGACTCCCCAGACTCCTCAGGTTCCTCGGACTCATCATGAATCTCCTCGATCTCAGCGAGGGCGATCTTGTTGAGCCCGTCCCGAACTCTGCCCATAACGAGCTCGCTTCTATCGTTAAGCTCGGCGAGCTTTGCCTTAATTATCTTCCTGAACTTGGGGCTGTTCACCGCCACCTCCACCAGCGTCTCGACAACGCTTGCCCTAACTATCTCGTCCTTATCGTAGAGCAGGGAGAGGAGCCTGGGCAGGAAGGGGGTGATGTACCTCGGACTGTTCTCCCCCAGGGCGGATATGAAGTTCAGTGCGGTGAGCCTGTCTGTCTCGTCGGGGGAGTTCAGAAGGTTAACGATATCCCTGAGCATGTTGCCGATGAGGACCGGATTCTGGCGCATGATCTCCTCAAGGACGTACGCCATGTTTATCTTGATCTTCGGATCCCCTATGCGGTAGTTTGCGAATATCACCGGAACGGCGTTCTTAACGAGGTCGGGTTTTATCTTGGAGAGCTTTCCTATGGCCCTCGCCACCTCTATCGTTAGGGGAACCGCTTCGCTCTTCCTTATCATAACGAGGAGCTTCCGCAGGAGTGGATCAAAAAGCTCCTCGTAATCCTCAATGACCTCAACTATCGCTATGAGGGCGTTTTTCTGGACTGTCCAGAGGTCGTCGTCAAGGTATTTGATGAGCTCCTCAAGGAGATCGCGGTCGTGAGCGGCTCGCACAATGATCTCGTCCAGCCTCTCACCTGTTGCGAGGGCCTCCCTAACGTCAAGCTCTTCCTCAGGAGGCACCTCCACCACCTCCCTTCACAACGGCCATCGAGAGCAGGATGGTAAGGAGAAAGATACCTGGCCCACAGATGCCCGAGGACGACCTGATCTTATCCAGATCCACGACGTAGAAATATGAGCTGGCAGTTCCGGCCGCAAGCAGGTTGCCGCTGACGGCGAGGCTTCTAACGTAGCCAAAGTCCGTGCTCTTCCAGAGGGTCTTTCCGTTCTTGGGATCGAGGACGTAAAGGCCGCCCTCACTGTAGACCTTAGTTACGTTCCCCTCTTTCCTGCTCTCAAACTTTCCGATTCCGACGGCGAGCTTTCCATCACCGTAAGCGAGAACCTTCGCCCTGTACGGAAGGGTGATCTCCCAGAGCTTTTTCTTCTTCCCCAGATCGTAGGCGGCCACCCTTCCCCTGCCGTCCTCGTCTATTCCAGAGGCGTAGAGGGTGTTCCCGCTGACCAGAAGGTCGTCAATGGAAAAAGCGCTCTCGTTCCAGAGGACCTTTCCGCTTTCATCAACCAGAAGAATCCGTCCCCTTCCGTCGTTGGAGCCAACCCCTGCCACGGCCTTTCCGTCCCAGACCTCAAGATCCCTGACCCAATCACCTGTTCTGATTGTCCAGAGGAGCTTTCCATCGTAGGAAACGCCGTATACGGCACCGAACCTGTAACCGGTGGAGTAGCCAGAGGGCATGCCCGAGCCGACGTACACCACATCCCCAAGCCTAACCCTGCTCGGCATCGATGTGAGGTTCAGGACCCATCCGGTTTTGTAGAGGGCAACGCTTCCGTTTTCATACAGCTTCGCCTTGAAAACCTCCCCGGAACTGCTGTAGGTTCCGTTGCTATACCACACGTCCCCATCGACACCATATACGTAGCCGTCCCCAACAACGAAATCGTAGAGCTTGTTTATCGTCGGGGCGTTCGCTACGATGTGACCATCTTTATCAAAGAAAACGAAGCCTCCAAGGCTTCCTGCGAGGACACCGTCTCCGACAGGCTGGATTTTAACAACGTAGCCAGAGCCATTGACCCAGAGCTTCGAACCGTTTGTTGAGTACGCCCCCATGAGGCCAAGGTAGTAGATACCTATGAGCTCCTTTCCAGCCTGCATCCGATAGTCGCACGCCGCGTAGACGGTACCGTTCCCGAAAGCGACTGCCTCTATTGTCTTCTGGTAGGGGATATCCTCACCAACGCTGCCCTGGAACACCACTGGGTACATCTCCGCCTGGACTGAAGTCCCCAAAAGCAGGAAAAGCACCGCGAGCAAAGTGAACGCAACGGTCTTCTTCATTCCCCTTCACCTTCCTCCAGTTCTACCGCCGTCTCAGCGAGCGGTGTCGGCTCCACTATTTTCCTTATGCCAACAAGACTTAGGAGGCCTTTCCTTATCAACCTGTCGTATATCTCCTCGACCCTTCTGACGTCCATCCTCAGGAGACCGGGAAGCTCAAGGGGATCTATACCGGACATGAGCGCCATTAGAACTTCCCTCTCCTCCGGGGAAACGTCGGGCACTTTGAGATCCGCCAGGACATCCGGGAACTCCCTGGCAAGTTCCGGGAGGTACCCGGCGCCGCCGAACCGGGATAGGTACCTGAGGACAAATAGCCGGGTCTTCCTCTCGGGAATGTGCAGGTAGACCCCGGAGATGCCCAGTGGGGTGTACCTTTCCAGGAACCAGGCGATCTTTCCATCCACGGTCTCTGTTCGGGCCTTTACAACGGAGGGAAAGCTCAGAATCGGCGCCCTGTTGGGCCCGATGATCAAAAGCTTCCCAACTCCCACCGCACCGAGGTATCCCCTCTCCCAAACCGGAACTTCACCGCCCTCCCAGAACAGAACTGGCCTTCCCCTCAGCAGGGCCTCAAAGATTCCATGGATGAAATCCCGGAACTTTGAGGGACTGTATATGAGGGGATTGCTACCCGGCGCCATGAAAAGGGTTTTTCCCTGGAACCTAACCGCGAACACGTCCCCAGTACCAATGTGGGAGGGAACTTTGAAACCCAGATCAACAACGGAGGAAAACGAGAAGAAGTCCTCACCGGAGAAGAGCCCGTCCTTCAAGTAGCGGATTCTGAGGCCACCTTCGATGGAGAGCTCAGCCTCCTTCCAGGTATCGGCACTTCCACCGGGGGATGAGTCTGGAACAACCATAACCCGCGCACGAACTTTCCCCTCAGGCAATTTCAATCCCCCCTCTTCTCCCAAGGCCCCTCCCCCTGGGGTGGCCCCTTGCCCTCTCAACGATCTCTGGCCTCTCATTGAGCTCACTGAGGAAGCGCCGTGAGGGGATAACGTAAACCTGTATGGAGCCGACATGGCCGTCGCTTATCCTCCCCCTAAACACCGGAAGCGGCCCCTCACCCATGATCTGAAGGAGCTTTTCCAAGTTATCGACGCCGTTCAGGGTGAAGGGAACACTCGGTAGCACCTCCCTTCCCAGGGCCCGCGAAAATCTGGTAGAGAGGGGGCCCACTATTATGTTGCCGGTCTCCTTGAGCAGGGAACTCAGGAACGCGGTCGGATCAGAGGAGTGAAGGAGATCCGAGCCAATGCCGCCCTTGATGAGGTCTTCCCACACCTTCGATGAACCTTCAAAGCTAAAGGCGATTATAACCTCCGGCGGGTTTCCCAGCGTAAAGCAGACGGCGTTAATGCCCTCCAGAAGCGCCTCCCGGACAAGGGTTGTGGAGGGGACCACCCTAACCGAAGAAAGCCTCAGTCTTCCCTCCGGATCTATGCGGGTTAGAACATCCTCAAAAAGGCTCTCAAAAAGGAGCTTAAGCTTCCCCACCAGGCTCATAGCCGAGCACCCCCAGGATTTCGAGGTGATCCAATACGGGCACGATCCTCTTCCCACCGAGCAGGGTGATCCCCGTGTACAGCTTCCCCTCTCCCAGAAGGGAAGGAGGAAGGACTTCCCTCAGTGGTTTAACGGCTATCTCCCTCTTGTCCACGATCCTGTCTGCCAATAGGACAACCTTGGATTTCCCGGCATCAAAGATAAGACCTGAAAGCTCCTCGCCCGGAAAAGCTGCGAAGTCCACGAGGTCGTGGAGCATAACCGCCGGGAGAACCTCTCCCTCAGCAACGGTTAGGTAACCCCCGCCCAACTTCCGGACGAGGGCCTTCTCAACCCTTACCTCCCCCAGCACACCCAAGGAGGGAAACGCGTACAGGTTGCCCCCCACATCCAGGATGTACGCGGGGATCACGGAGAAAGTATAGGGAACGCGGATCCTGAAAGTCGTGCCCCTTCCCTGCTCGGTGTCTACGATTATACTTCCGTGAACCGCTCTCACAGCCTCCCAAACAACGCTGAGGCCTATGCCCCTCCCCGACCTCTCGGAAGCCACTTTCTCACTGCTCATGCCGGGAAGAAAGAGGAGTCCAAGAACCTCCTTTTTGGAGAGCCGATCCACCTTCTCAGGAGGTACCACACCCTTCTCAACCGCCCTCTTCCTTATCGTCTCAAGGTCTATGCCCCTGCCGTCGTCGCTCACGGATACCTCAACGTAGTCGGAATACTGAGAAAGCGAAATGCGGAGGGTACCTTCCCGCGGTTTTCCCTTGCGGATTCTCTCCTCAGGGCTCTCTATACCGTGAACAACCGCGTTGTTGAGTATGTGCACAAGGCTTTCCAAGAGAACCTCAACGATCCCCCGATCAACCCTTACATCATCTCCATCAACAACAACCTTGATTTCTTTTCCCAGGTCCCTGGCCAGTCCTTTGATGCCGGGGATGAGGCTCTTCAGAACATCGCGAAGCGAGACGGTTCTCATCTCCAAAACGGTCTTCCTGAGCTCCTCAAAGGACTTCTTGAACTTTTCCCTTATCTCCCCCAGATCGCCCTCATCGGCCTCCTCCAGCCACTCCTTCAGAAGTAGAAACTCCTCCACGGCGGCCATAAGCCTGTCCAGAACGGTGGGGTTGATCCTGACGGACTTCTCCCCCAGAGAGGGCCTTTCTACCACAGCGCGAGCCGGTTTAGAGGGGGGCCTTTCGTTTTTAGGCTTCAGGGTCTCAACATCAAAATCCTCCAAAATCTCGACCGTGTCCACATCTTGGTGGGCAAGGATAGCGTTCTTTATTCTCTCCGGCCTCTTGGACGTTTCAATCAGGACTTCCAAGACCCTACCGCCCAGAAGGATGCCGTTTTTAAGTTCCGCCTCAGGTGGATTCACCGATACGACCTTTCCAAGATCCCTGAGATCCTTAAGGATAAGAAGAGCACGTGCCGCCTTAAGAGGAGCCTCCTCCTTGAAGTAAACCCTGATAAGGAGGGGGATTTTTTCGACTTCTTCACCTTCCACCACCTCCACGCTTCTGACCCCCTCACACCCAAGGAGAAGATCCCTAAGCCTGTCCGGATCAAGGGCGGTGCGCACTTGAAATTCAAACCTGCTTGAGAGCTCTGCGTTTCCCTTAAGCACCTCCTCCACGTCTGGCGATGAGCTCAATATCTCACAGGCCGTTTGAAGTTTTGAGACGATGGAAAAGAGCCAGGATGGAATCTTCTCAGGGACGCTGTCAAGAGTCAGAACTACCCGGTACGTTCTTCCCTTTTCCTTTAGGGACGCGAAAACAGATCCTTTTCCCTTGGATTTTTTCAAAAGAAGAGTAGCGCGGGTCACCAGGTAATCAATGCCAGCATCACCTTCCTCCCCCGAAGTCTCGATTGAGTTCAGAATTCTTTCCATCGCCGATATAAAGTCACCAACGACGTTCAGAAAATCCTCCCCTGGTTTGAGCTCCCCTTCAGAGGCCAGTTCCAGGAGGGTTTCAAGCCAGTGGGCGGCCTTGTTAAGGGTTGGAAAACCAGCCAGGGAGGCTAGCCCCTTTATCGTGTGAATCTCCCGGATCATTCTCCTCAGGACCGGCCCAATCTCCCTTCCTCCGGCTACCCCGTCTCTGAGCTCCCGCATCAGATCCTCCAGTTCCTCAAACTTGGTCCTTGCTTCCTCAATGAACTCGTTCATATACAGCCGGGAGATGCTTCCACCCCCAGATCGCTGTGGGCCGGCCGGGCCATGCCGCCAAGCACTCTGAAATAACGCCCCCAAGGCATTACTTCCCCGGCCGGCCTCTATGCCCTCCGCTTTGAAAGCACCCTGTTTACTTCACTAAGCACCTGTGAGGGCTCGAAGGGTTTGATTATATACCCCGATGCCCCGGCGTTTATGCACTCAATAACCTTCTTCTCACTGTCGACGGAGGTTATCATTATCACCTTGGCATTGGGATCCATCTCGATGATCTTTTTGAGGGCTTCTATACCGTCCATGTCAGGCATTATTATATCCAGGGTCACTATATCCGGCCTCAGCTCCGCGTATTTCTCGACAACCTCCTTACCTGTTGAGGCTTCTCCAACAACTTCGTGCCCTGCGTCGGTGAATATCTTCCTTAGGAGAATCCGCGCGAATAGAGCGTCGTCCGCTATGAGCACCCTTGCCATTGACGTCCCCTCCTTACTTCACCAGATTTAAACAACACCCCTAAAACCCTTCTGTGTAGGTAGGTATGTAGCTACACCACCGGACCCGTTAGAATCCCTGCAAAATATACAAATTCCCGTATGAAATACCGGGACAAATTGTAAAAAATCCAAAATCAGGGCATCAGGCTAACCACGATCATGCTCCTTCCATACTCTTTTATTGCTACATCGAACCCCTCTTTCTCCACAGCACCTATAACCTCTTTAGCTTCTGGGAACCGCTTAAAGTCCTTGTTGAGCTTCTCAAAGAACTCAAGGGCTTCAATATGCTTGAACCTGTCCCTGAAGGGCTCCACGATCACGAGCTTTCCTCCAGGCTTCAGTGCTTCAAGCGTCCTTCTGAGAACCCGTCCGTAGTCTTCCGGTTTCAGGTACTCAAGAAGGAAGCTTATCACTGCGGTGTCGTACTCGTTGACGGGCCTTATCAGCCTCACGTCCAGCTCCTTAAGCTCGACTGGGAGGCTGTTCTCCTCGGCCCTCATCCTGGCTATCTCCAGTATGGCTGACGAATAGTCTACGCCAGTGTAGAAGCCCGTGTACCCTATTCTCTTTCCAAAATCGTAGGGTGCTACCGAACCACACCCAAGATCCAGGACACTCGCCCCACTGCTTATCTCCCCGGCAGCGGCTATCGCATCCCTGTAAAGGGTCGCGAAGTCAGTGTTCATCCTTATGTCCCAGAAGTCGGCGTCCTTGTCGAAGTCCATGAGAACGTGCGGATGGGTTGGGGTTATGAACGCATAATCGACCATTCTGTATATCTCTTCAAGGATGGAAACCCATCCGGGTAGAAGCGAATCGTAGTGCTCCTGCGGGACTTTCAGGAGGTATGAGAACCCATTGAGCTTGAGCTGATTTCCCTGCTCCTCCACGATCCCTATCGCCCTCAGGGTATCCAGAAACTCCATCAGAAGCTTCCTGTTCGGGAGGTCAACGCTGTCGAGGACTTCCCTCTGAGTAGGTCCCCTTGAGAGGACTTTAAAAACGCCGTGCTTCGTTCCGAGCTGGATTACGTGGAGTATTGACATCTTGACCATCTGCTCGATGTTGGAGTCAACGACGGCCACCCTGCGCTTCACTTCCTCCATCCCCGTCACCTCACATAAACTTCCTGTAATACCTGTAGTACTCCCTCAGGTACTCTACAACCTGCCTTCCGTAGTCAGTCAGCCGGTAGTACTTGAAGCCGTTGTTGCTGATCTCTTCCACCAGACCGAGATAAACGAGAGAACTTTCGCCGTTGTAGCGATTGCCGAGACCGACGAGGGCACCGCGGACATTAGAAGGATCAGAACCGACAACCCTCGCTATCTCCGAGAGATACGTGGCAGAAGGGTATATTTCGTTCAGGTACAGCAGTATTCTTTTCCTGAGCTCGCTTCGGTGTATAGACCTGAGCACCTGCGGATCTATTATCATGGTTCTCACCGCCATCCCCCTTCACCCCCCACTGGCATTAGCTGGGTCTACTGACTCCTTTGACCATCCCTGATTTTACTGGAACGACCTACAGGTGTGCACCGTAACTATCTCTCGATTGTATAGTATATAACGTTTTTGGTTTATCCTTGTATTCATTTTAACATTCAAGAACCCCCGAAAAAATTTCTCCAGAACCACATGAAATCGTTTGATCCAAACCCCACTTCAAGAAAAATTAAACAGTTACCTACATATGCACCTACATGTCCACCTACACTACTAAGAACAAAAAAGCGATTTATATCTACGGCTTGTAATCATGAGTGCAAACAACCCTAGGGGGTGCATGGCTGATGAAGGCCAGAAACAGAAGAGGTGCGATTGGTATTGGAACCTTGATAGTGTTTATAGCCATGGTTCTAGTGGCCGCGGTAGCGGCTGCAGTGCTCATCAACACGAGCGGCTTCCTCCAGCAGAAGGCTTCAAGCACCGGCAGAGAAAGCACCGAACAAGTAGCAAGCGGAATACAGGTTATGCAGGTCACCGGATACTACAACAGTGGCGACAACGGTATCATCAAGCTCGCCATCTACGTTACCCCGAACGCTGGCAGCGCCGGCATAGACCTCAGCAACACTAAGGTCATTCTCAGTGATGGAAGCAAGCAGGCTGTTCTGAGGTATGACAAGGACAAGCACTTGTTTGACAGTACTAACAACGACATATTCAGCGCAAATGCATGGCCAACAACAGCAACCGACGCAACCTACTTCGGAATTATCGTCATCCAGGACTACGATACCAGCGTTCAGGAGAATTCTCCAACCATAAACGCAGGGGACATTGTCGTCCTCACAGTTGACGTGAAGGATCTCTTCGGTGCGATAGGCGTAAGAAAGCACATCACTGGACAGGTCGTTCCAGAGTTCGGCGCTCCGGGCGTCATCGACTTCACCACACCAAGCACCTACACCACGCCCATAGTTAACCTACAGTGAGGAGGTGATGTGAGATGAAGATCATGAAGAAGAGGGGTGCTATAGGAATAGGCACTCTTATTGTCTTCATAGCCATGGTTCTAGTGGCGGCGGTGGCCGCGGCAGTGCTCATCAACACGAGCGGCTTCCTCCAGCAGAAGGCTTCAAGCACCGGCAGAGAAAGCACCGAACAAGTAGCAAGCGGAATACAAGTCATGAAGGTGGTCGGATACACTCCTGACAAGACTTACATCACTAAACTTGCAGTCTACGTTACCCCGAACGCTGGCAGTGCCGGCATAGACCTCAAGAACACCAAGATCCTCCTTGCCAACAAGGACAAGCAGGTTTACCTCAAGTTCCACGACCAAACTAGCCCCCCCACCGTAGATGGAACGAGTGTCACCAACATCTTTGACTCAACTGCAACTTACTGGAGCTACGCCAACGAGACCCACTATGTTGCTATGATCATCCAGGACTATGATGGGTCAGCACTCGACGGAGGAACCACCCTTAACAAAGGAGACATCGCAGCTCTCCTCATAGATGTCCAGAAAGCCCTTTATGGTGGAACTAACGGAATAGCTGTGAGGACCCACATAACCGGCAAGGTCATACCTGAGTTCGGCGCTCCAGGCGTCATCGACTTCACCACACCAAGCACCTACACCGCCCACATCGTTGACCTCCAGTGAACCTTCGCTTCTTCAGCTTTCCTTTTCGTTCTTTGAGATTTTCAGGAGGTGGTGCTATGCGTAGGAAGGGAGCAATAGGCATTGGAACGCTGATCGTCTTCATAGCCATGGTGCTAGTGGCGGCAGTAGCGGCAGGGGTTATCATAGGGACAGCGGGCTACCTCCAGCAGAAGGCTCAGGCCACAGGGAGGCAGACGACCCAGGAAGTAGCGAGCGGTATAAAGATAGTCAACATATACGGCTACACTCCAGCAGACCCGCCGAGCAGCGGCCTCATAGAGAGGATGGCCATAATGGTTACTCCAAACGCCGGGAGCGAGGGCATCGACCTCAGCAACGTAAAGATAGTCCTGAGCGACGGAAAGAGACTGGTGGTCTACAACTACTCGTCACAGTTCCTGAATCCTGGGAACGTCAAGGACCTGTTTGACAGTACCGAGATAACCATATGGGGCCCCATACAGGACGAAGCCAGCTTTGGAATAGTCGTTATAAACGACATAGGAAGCAAGATGCAGGACACCCACCCCACGCTGGAGTTCGGCGACACCGTTGCGCTCTGCATCTGGACGACGATGTTCCAGCACGATGGCGGAAACGGCATCGGGCCGAGCACGAAGATGACAGGAAAGGTCATACCCGAGAGGGGATCCGCAGGAGTCATTGACTTCACCACGCCGGCGACCTTCGGCGAGAACGTGATGCAGCTCCAGTGAGGTGATGGCAGATGAAGAAGAAGGGTGCGATAGGTATTGGAACGCTCATAGTGTTCATCGCAATGGTCCTGGTTGCCGCGGTGGCAGCAGGGGTACTCATAGCCACCAGCGGCTACCTCCAGCAGAAGGCCATGAGTACCGGCAGGCAGACGACCATGGAGGTGGCGAGCGGTATACGGGTAATGGACGTCTACGGCTACGTTAACTCCGCCAACCCCACGTCATCCAACATTACCAGAATGGTCATTTACGTCACTCCCAATGCCGGAAGCGGGGGCATAGACCTCAGCAACGTTAAGGTAGTGCTGACCGACGGTGCGAAGATGACCGTCTTCAACTACGATCCCACTGCGTTCTACACTGGGGACATTGACAACATCTTCGGTATATCCACCTGGAGTAGCGTAAGCGGAACCAGCTTCGGAATCGCCGTCGTCCAGGACTCGGACAGGAGTATGAAGGATAGCCAAGACAACCCCGTCCTGAACTGGGGAGACATAGCAGGCATACTCATAGATACAACCGACTTCGGCAAGGGCCACGGACTCCCACCGGCCACGCACGTTACAGGAAAGGTCATACCCGAAAACGGTGCCGCGGGGGTTATAGACTTCACAACACCGCACTCGTACACCCAGCAGGTGCTCGAACTCCAGTGAGGGGGTGGTCAGATGGCCCTAGCTTTCCTTTCATCTTTATTTGGAGGGAAAAAGAAGAAAGAAGAACTGACCGCCCCCGAAGAGGAGATTGCAGTAGAGGAGCTTGAGGAAAGGGTTGAGAGCAGGGAAGAGAACGAGCAGATAAACCAGCTCATGGAAAGGATAAACGAGATCGAAAACGACCTCCCGAGGATGAAGATAGGCATCGACACCCTGAAGAAGCAGATCCAGGAGCTCAGAGACGACATCGAGAGGCTGGACAAAACCATAAAGGACGTCATGATGCTCTACGAAGTCATCAGCCAGGAGATCAATCCGTTCAAAGAGCAGATGGGACAGGAGAACCCGCTCAGCAACGAGATACAGGAGCTCAGAAAGGAATTGGAGGATCTCAAGATGGAGCTTGCGCAGGTCAAGAACGACATTAAGGTGCTCGCTGGGTATGGTGTAGACCTCGACTCGATAATCTACGAAGTGCTCGCGGAGGTGTGATCGATGGAGATAGCAGGGTTCGTCACTGAGGCAGACATAAACGCCAGGCTCTCAGAACTTAAGGGCAAGGTGCCAACGGTCGTCATCAACGACCTCAGGGAGAAGCTGATAGCCAGAAAGGACCAGCTCACGCCAGAGCAGCTCGACAAGATAGTCAAGAAGGTGCTCGAAACCTACGGCAACCAGGCCACTAAGTACGAACAGCTGAGCAGAAGGGTGGATGAACTTGGCAAGAGGCTGAGCGACCTCGGCCTTCAGCTGAGCAGGCTCATAGAAAGCCTCGAGGAGACCAAGTTCAAGGTTCACGAGAAGAGGGCCGAGGAGGTCACAGAGAAGGTTGAGGAGGTTCACGAGAGAATAGGGAAGCTCGAAGAGATGCTCGAAAAAGGTGAAGAGGAAGCCATACCCGAAGAGGCCAAGAAGAAGCTCGATGAGCTTCGCGAGAAGATCGAGGAGCTTGAAGCTAAGCTCACAGGAAAAACCGCAACTGAGATGATTGAAGAGGCAAAGTCCAAGGTCGAGGAGCTGGAGAAGAAGCTCGAAAGCGGCGAGGAGGTCACAGCAGAGGAACTCGCCGAGGCCGTGGAGAGTGTCGAAGCCGCCGAAGCAGAGGCGGAAACTCCTGAGGAGGTCCCAGAGGAGGCGGCACCTGAAGTTGAAGAAATTGCCCCAGAGATCCCCGAAGAGGAGAAAGTTGAGGAAGAAATTGAAGAAGTTGAAGAGGTAGCCGTTCCTGAGGAGGCGGTAGTGGAAGAAGTTCCCGAGGAAACCGAGGTCGTTGAAGAGGCCGAAGTGCCTGAGGAAATGCCCGAAGAGGAGAAAGTTGAGGAAGAAATTGAAGAAGTTGAAGAGGTAACCGCCCCCGAGGAAATTGTGGAGGAAGCTCACGTTCATGAAGAGGTAGAGGTTCCGTCCGAGGTTGAAGTTGAGGAGGTTCCTTCCCCCGAAGTTGAGGAAGAAAAAGAGGAAGGTGGTGTTGAGATGGCCGAGAAACTTCAGATTCCCGAGGATATTGCCAACCTGCTGTTCGAGGAAGAGCCCAGGAAGGCCAGACTTGAGAAACTGCCGGAAGACGTCGTATCAACCATGATAGCCCTCAAGTGGCTCGGGTTCCTCATCGACAGGGTCGGCATTCAGAACCTTGAGAGGGTCCTTGAGTTCTACTACGAGATAGGCTGGATAAGCGAGGAAGTGCTCAACCAGTTGCTCCGCTACGCGAAGGGAACCAGGCCGCACCACAGGGACCCGGAGTGGAAGCCGGCGGACAAGCTCACCGTGCAGGACCACCTCATAAGTCTGCTCTTCATCGAGAGGCTTAGAGGGCTCAGAATCAACAGAGACGTTCTCGACAAGCTGGAGAGGGAGATAAAGCTCCTGGAAAAGACGCTCGATGAGTTCTACGGAATCTGAGCGTGGCAGCAAAACAGCGGCGGGGGAAGGGCCATGGGGTTCAGTGTGTCAGCGAGTGCAGCGATAATCTTCATTTCATTTTTAGTGGCCGCCGGCACACTCTACTCCGCATGGGACAGCAGCTACAGCAACGTCCAGGCCGCCAGGGAGGATTGGTACAGTTTGAGGATATCTCAGATGTACTTTAACGTCAATGTAGTGAGTCTCTCAAGGGGAGATTATGATAACGATGGATCTGCCGATGACCTTGAAGTTGTACTTGGGAACAACGGCACCACAGTGAGGGCTTTGTTTGATGTCATTGATGATGGAATATACATCGGTAATCTGGACAGAGGCTACTTACTCCCTGGGGGAAATCTCAGTTACGTAGTCGTTAATGCCCTCGTAGATACTACTAATGTTCACAACGAGACCGTGTCTTTCCCCAATGGATGCATTGTTTGGTTCGCGTACCAGTATTCCTCAACGGCGCCAGGTGTAACTTTGGTAAGTTCCGCTACATACTGTCCAACGGAGGTGAGCTAATGGCAGCAGGAGGGCCAGCGAGCGAGCTGATAATGTTCATCGTGGCGATAATCGTCGCTGGCAGTGTTGCGGGGGCTCTTGCCTACGTAACCAACGACATAGCCCACGGGATAAACGATAACGGAGCCCTGATGGCTGACAAGCTCAGGACGGACTTTGCGATAATCAACGATCCCAACAACATTCCCACAGATGCCGACGGGAAGTACATGTTTTACATCAAAAACATTGGAAAGGTGAGCTTCCCGTTCAGCAGCGACTCCGTGCAGGTCTTCATCGACGGCAACATCATCCCACCGGCGAACCTCACCTTCACGGACGTGAACAACAACGAGATAACATCCCTCAACCCGTACGATGTGGGAGTCATCCACGTTCAAACCACCATAGACACCGGGTACCACAGGATCCAAATAGTGCTCGAGAACGGCAAGAAGAGATCGCTGGTATTCAAGAAGTGATCGGACGTGAAGCCCTGAAATCGGCTAAAATCAAACGTTGACGGTGGTGATCATCGTGGTCGAGGAACTGCTCAAGATGGAACTCAAGGGCGACGAGCTTCACCGTCGTCTCGGTGGAGGAATCCCCGCAGGGACAATCATGCTCTTAGAGGGAGACAGGGGTACTGGTAAGTCCATATTCGTCCAGAGGCTGCTCTACGGCTTCCTCATGAACGGCTACACTGCCAGCTACATCTCCAGCCAGTACACCACCGTTGAGTACATAAAGCAGATGGGCTCGCTCGGCTACGACATAATCCCTTTTCTAATCAGAAAGAAGCTCGTCTTTGTTTCCCTGTATCCACTTCTCAGTGGAATAAGCGAGAAGAGGAAGTTTCTCAGCAGGCTCCTCGGTGAGCCCCGACTCTGGGAGCCGAACGTCATGATAATCGACTCATTCTCATCACTCCTATCCAGGGAGCAGGATCCAAACGCCGTTAGGGATTTCCTCCTCTACGTGAAGAAGCTTGCCTCCCTGGACAAGGTGATAATACTGACCGCAAACACTGAGGAGATCGACAGAGATTCCCTCTTCGTCCTCGAGGAAGCGGCCACCATGCTGGTGAGGCTCAACGTCAAGGTCTTTGGTGGTGACTTGAAGAACTCGGCAACCATAGTCAAGTACAACAACGCCAAGGGCATCTTCCAGAAGATTATCCCCTTCCGCGTCGAACCCAAGGTAGGACTGATAGTAGAAATAGCGGCGGTGGTGTGATATGGCCGCGCAGATGATCAAGAGCGACACCCTGGAAGATGCCATGCAGAGAAACCCACACCTCAGGAGGTACGTGGAAAACTTCAGGAAAAAATACGGAAAACTGCCCGAGTTCTACGCCCAGCTCAGCAGAGACATGAAGGACATAATGTACCCCAACATCCTCTATCCCGTCGGAGATCCAATATTCATCCACATATACGGCGACCCTAAAACAGAGAAAAAGTACATAGTCATCGAGCCCAGGATCGAGAACATAAACGAAGAAAGGAAGTACGAGATGGTTAAAGACAAGATCCTTGAGATAGCTCCAACCAGGGAAATTCCAGAGGATCAGGAAGAGTTCGAGAGGTTCCTAGATTCCCTCTTCGATGAGGCTGTTCTGGCACTGGTGAAAAGCAAGCAGAAAATAGGGGGGACAAAGGAGGCCTTCACGATAACCAAGGAGGAGATGGAGAAGTTCCGCTACCTCATCAAGAGGGATATCATAGGAATCGGTCCCCTCGAACCCCTAGCAAGGGATCCGTACATAGAGGATATCCACATCATAGGTGCGAACTACGTTTCCCTCGTCCACAAGATATTCGAGGCATTACCAACCAACATCACCTTCGGAGACAACGTTAAGCTGGCCGACTACTTCAAGAACATCGCGGAGCGCATAGGAAGGCCGGTCAGCGACAGGAACCCGATAGTCGACGGCGCCCTCCCCGACGGCTCGCGTATCAACATAATCTACTCCCCGGATATCTCCCTCAAGGGACCGAGCGCCACCATCCGTAAGTTCTCAGCCACCCCGATAAGCATCGTCCAGCTTATAAACTGGGGAACCCTGAGCGCTGAGGTCGCGGCGTACCTGTGGATAGCCCTTGAATACGGCATGAGTGTTTTTGTCTGCGGTGAGACCGCTTCAGGTAAGACAACGCTCCTGAACTCGATAATACCCTTCATCAAGCCGGGTTCAAAGATCTACACCGCTGAGGACACGCCGGAGGTTCAGGTGCCGCATCCAACCTGGCAGAGGCTCATAACGCGTGAGAGGGGCCCGGAGGAGAGCAGGGTCACCCTCTTCGACCTCCTGAAGGCGGCACTGCGTTCAAGGCCGAACTACATCATCGTCGGTGAGATCCGTGGTGCCGAGGGTGCCATAGCCTTCCAAGCAATGCAGACCGGCCACCCGGTCATGAGCACTTTCCACGCAGGTGACATCAAGAAGATGATACAGCGTTTCACCGGTTCCCCTATAAACGTCCCGATAACCTTCATCGACAACCTCAACATAGCCGTCTTCCAGCAGGCCGTCTACGTCAAGGGTAAGTTCCTCAGAAGGACGATCAGCGTCGTTGAGATAGAGGGCTACTACGAGGAGCTCGGCGGTGTTGCGACGAGGAACGTCTTTGAGTGGGACCCTGTGGCTGACAAGCACATATTCCGCGGTTTCAACAACTCCTACATCCTTGAGAACAAGATAGCAGAGGTCGCGGGTTACGAGGACCCCAAAGAGATTTACAACGAACTCTTCCTTAGGGCTAGAATTCTCCAGAGGATGGGAGAGCTGGGCATAACCAACTACTGGGACGTCTACCGCGAGATCAAGGCCTTCTACCAGCGCGGTATCGAGGGTCTGAGCTTTAGGATCTGAGGGGGGATCCAGGTGAGCGACGGAAAGATCAGCATCTTCACCAAGGCAGACCTTGACATGAAGACCTACATACGCAAGATCCTCATACCCTACGTGGCCATTTCAGCGGTTCTCTTCATAGTCGCGGCCATATTCTCCAACCTTCTGATGATATCGTCCGCCCTCTCACTCCTCCTCTACTCCATCCCGGTCATTCTCCTCATATACGCCGCGGTTTACCCCTACATAGTGGCTGACTCAAAGAAGATCTCGATAAACTCCCACATTCCTTACTTCATAACCTACTTCGCTGTCCTCTCGACGAGCGAGATGGGGAGGTCCGACCTGATAAGGATACTCGCCCACGATCCAAAGCTAGGGGCAATAGCCAGCGAGCTCAAGAAAGTCTACGTGATCGTGGAAAAGCTCCACAGATCCATGCCCGAGGCCTTCCGCTTTCTCGCGAGAAGAACCCCGAGCAAGGTCTTCGCGGACTTCCTCGACAGGCTGGCATACTCCCTCGACAGCGGTGTCGACATGAAGGAGTACCTCTTCCAAGAGCAGAAAACAGTTATGGACGACTACGAGACATTTTACGAGGGCGCCCTCTACGATCTGGACGTGTTCAAAGAGATCTATGAGTCAATAATCATCTCCGTCGTCTTCATGGCCAGCTTCATCATCATAGGACCCCTGATCACGGGTCAGGATATAGGAAAGCTCTCCCTCTACACCCTGGCAATCATCCTGGCGGCTGAGATAGGTGTTTTCCTAGTCATAAAGTTCAGAATGCCGGAGGATCCGATATGGGCCAGCACCAAGGGGATAGAGACCGAGAGAATGAAGCGCCTGAAGAGGGCGGCTCAGATCTCCGTTCTTGGGATCGTCATAACCGGCCTAGCGTACTATCTCTTCATAGGACCGCGGTTTGAGATACCCAAGCCCTTCGTAGTGGCCCTGGTGCTCACCCCCCTCTACTACGTTGGCCACCTCGCGGCCAAGGAGGAAGAGTCAATATTTAGAAAGGACGAGAACTTCGCCGCATTCATAAGGAGTCTGAGCTCATCACTGGCCGCGAGCGGCACCTCCCTCGTCCTCGTCCTCAAGTACCTAAGCGCCCACGACTTTGGATCGCTTACCGACGACATAAGGGCCCTCTACAGGCGGCTGGCAATCAGAGTGGACCGGGAGAGGGCCTGGGACTTCTTCATAGCCGGAACCGGAAGCTGGCTCATTGGAATCTTCTCCGAGATATTCAGGGAGGCAATAAGGCTCGGTGCCGAGCCCGACTACGTTGGCTTGGTCATAAGCAGGAACTTCGAGCGGCTGGTCAGGCTGAGGAGAAAGAGGCAGCAGAGCATGGCCAGCTTCATAGGTATAATCTACGGACTCACGGCCTCTTTCGCCTTTGCCCTTGCGGCCTCCTTTCAGGTCGCAGCGTCTATAAACACTCTCTTCGGCCAGCTCCAGATCCCGACGGAGTACATAGGCGACATAATCCACGTCATTCCGCCGACTGGAATGAGCTTCGTCATGTACGTTATGCTTACGATAATGATAATCCACTCTCTCCTCTCCGCCCTCGCTATAAAGACCGCCGACGGCGGCCACTGGATAGTCGCCCTCAAGTACTTCGTGATACTCCTCTGGATCTTTGCCGCGGGCATGTACGCCGGTCAGGTTCTAATGGAGAGGATGATGGGCATTACGAGCGGAGGAAGCCAAACCCAGCTCCTCGGTGTCCTCTTCAGCGCCCTCTGAGGGACAACCTTAAGCCATCCTCATCCTAATTTTGGAGTGATAGCTATGGATGAGGACGAGCTGAAGGGACTCTGGAAGAAGACAGTCAAAAGGCTGGAACTTGAGGAGATCCTGAAAGATGGGGAAGTCAAAGGGGCCCTTCTCAAGATCCCAAGGTATCTTTTCGTTGAGGAGAGGTACAGAGGATACGCACACGTTGATGAACCCCTCCCAATCCCCGCGGGCCAGACGGTAAGCGCCCCGCATATGGTAGTCATAATGCTTCAGCTGGCTAAACTGAGGCCCAAAATGAAAGTTCTGGAGATTGGAACCGGGAGCGGCTGGAACGCGGCTTTGATAGCGGAGCTCGTGAAGACCGACGTATACACCATCGAGAGGATTCCTGAGCTGGTCGAGTTCGCAAGGAAGAACATTGAGAGGGCAGGTTATTCCCACAGAGTCCACGTCATCCAGGGGGATGGGACGAAGGGCTTTCCCCCTAAAGCTCCCTACGACAGGATCATAGTTACGGCAGGGGCACCGGATATTCCAAAGCCGCTCGTTGAGCAGCTGAAGCCGGGCGGAAAGTTGATAATTCCCGTGGGAAACTACCACCTCTGGCAGGATCTTTTGGAAGTTATTAAGCTCCCAGATGAATCGGTAAGGGTCAAAAACCACGGCGGCGTTGCGTTCGTTCCACTGATAGGTGAGTACGGGTGGCATGGGTGATCCTTAAGAGGAACACTTAAATCCCCTCACTTTAACTATTCAAGGCTATGATGAGATTGGCCTTTGGGGTGAACGATGCCCGGGATCGACGGCCTGAGCCCGTCAAATTTTTAAACCCATCCCCTTTTTAGTAACTTCTGGAAAGATAAAGGGGGTGAGACCATGCCCATCATCGAAGAAGTGGCCGCGCCAAGGAGCCTCGAGAGGGTGGGGATGCACTCCCACATAAGGGGCCTCGGCCTCGACGAGAACGGCAAGGCGAAGTTCATGGCCGACGGAATGGTGGGACAGGTTAAGGCGAGGGAAGCGGCTGGAATAGCGGTCCAGCTAATAAAGAAGGGCAAACTGGCCGGCAAGGGAATACTGCTGGCGGGCCCTACGGGAAGCGGTAAAACAGCCATAGCCATGGGCATAGCCAGGGAACTAGGCGAAGATGTGCCCTTCGTCCAGATAGCTGGAAGCGAGATCTACTCAAGTGAGGTGAACAAAACGGAGTTCCTTAAGCAGGCCATGAGACGAGCCATCGGAGTCAGGATAAGCGAGGAGAGGAAGGTCTACGAGGGAGAGGTCAAAAAGATAGAGGTCAGGAAGACCAAGCACCCCTTCAACCCCTACGTTGAGATACCCGAGAGTGTGATAATAACCCTCCGCACCAAGGACGACGAGAAGACGATAAGGGCGGGCAGGGAGATCGCCTACCAGCTCATGGAGAGCGACATCGAGGAAGGGGACGTTATCCAGATCGATGCCGAAACCGGCAGGATATCCAAGGTTGGAACAACGAAGGAGGAAGAGGGGCTTTTCTTCAAGAAGAAGGTCAACCTCCCGAGCGGCCCGGTTCTCAAGATCAAGGAGTTCACCTACACCGTCACACTTCACGACCTAGACGTTGCAAACGCCCGCGGCAACATATTCGGCCTGCTCTTCAGCACGGGGGCAGAGATAAGTGATGAAGTCAGGAGCAGGGTTGATGAAACCGTCAAGAAGTGGATAGAGGAAGGAAGGGCCGTTCTCGTTCCGGGAGTTCTCTTCATCGACGAGTGCCACATGCTCGATATCGAGGCGTTCTCGTTCCTGGCAAGGGCCATGGAAAGCGAACTCGCGCCGATACTCATCCTGGCCACAAACAGGGGCATGACGACGATAAGGGGCACCGACATAAAAGCTCCGCACGGGATCCCCATAGACATGCTCGACAGGCTCCTCATAATAAACACCGAACCGTACAAGAAGGAGGAGGTCAGGGAAATAGTAAAGATCCGCGCGAAGGAAGAGAAGATTGAGATAAGCGAGGAGGCAATTGAATACCTAGCTGAGCTCGGCGAGAAGACCAGCCTGCGCTATGCAGTCCAGCTTCTAGCACCAGCCAGCATACTTGCCAGGGGTGGAAAGGTCGAGAAGGAGCACGTGGAGAAGGCCAAGGAATACTTCGCAGACCTCAGGAGAAGCATCAAGTTCGTGGAGAAGCTTGAGGGAATGCTCCAGTGAAGTTTTTTTCTCTCATTCCAAACTTTTCTGAAGGATTACAGCGGAATCACTCCCGCCTTAACGAGGGCACAGAGGAAGTCAAAGAACGCCGAGCCGAGCCAGTGGAGCAGAAAGCTCAAAAGGAAGCTTCCAGACTTTAAATCAAGCCACCCAAAAACGATGCCAGCGAAGAAGGAGTACGGCACCTCCACCCCGGGTTTGCCAAGGTGTACCAGAGTGTACGGAATGTCCTGAGCAAGGATGGCGAGCTCTTTATTCTCCCTTACCAGGGGGAATAGCAGAAAGCCTCTGAAAAATGCCTCATGGGCAAACATTACGAGACCCATAATCATTTCCTTCTCCCCAAACTCCCACCAGCTCGAATAGGCAAATCGGGGGTAGTAACCCCTCATGGAAGGAACGAAGATGCCGGCAAAGCTGAGAACGACCGCCAGCATCAGTAGGACACCGAAAGCCCTCCATCCTCCACTTGGACGGGCAAGTCCAAGATCCCTCAGCTTGAAGCCGAGAGAGAGGGAAACTACTAGCGGGATGATGAGGTACCACAGAGTCAGCCAGAGGGCCCAGCTTTCCAGGAAGCCCCCAAAGAGTCGGGGTACAAAAGAAACCGGCAGAAGGATAAGAAAAAGAACATAGGGATTTCTCCGAACACCCATAAGTTACACCATAAAGCTTATCGTCGTCGTGCTCGGATACCTCTTCACCTCAATGCCCCTGTTGGTGAAGGCTATGCCTATCTCCAGGGGCCTGTTGGGGTTCGCCCTCCTGACAACCCTGATGCCAACTTCGTCCCCAAGACGATCTTTGTTGAGCCTTGCAACGTAGGTGTAGAGGAGCCTCAGAAAGTTGTGGTAGTCGTGCATCTCGTTCAGAAACTCCCTCTGCTCAGGGTTCAGCCTGGGCATTATATACCTGTGGAAGAACCAGTCAAAGCTCCCGGTGGTTTCAGAGGCGTAGACGAAAAGGAGCTTGTAGAACTCGGGGTTCTTGTTGCCGAAGACGGAGTCCATGTAGGGGATGGCCTTTCCAAGGATCCTGCTGGCGTCCGTGAACTTAAGGTTTACAAGCCTCAGGCGGAGGTCGCTTCCCAGGATCTCGATGTGGATGAACCTGTTGTTGCCAAAGTCCATGTAGATCTGGTTGTAGAACATCACAAAGTTTCTCGGCCTAAAGTTCATCTGCTGGAGGATCCTCACCACCGCGTCCCTCATGCGAGAGACGAGTGAGGGATCCCCAATGAGCAGGGCCTCTACACCTCCAACCCGCTCCCTCAGAACAACATCCCTGTCGAGCCTGAACTCGACTTCCCTCCTCCACCCTGGCATGTTGTACTTATTGAGTATCCTGAAATCAACGAGGGAAACTCTGACATCCTTTTCCAAGTTGCCAAAGCGCTTCTTTAAGATAAGGACGGGATGATACCGCGACGAGGGATTCAGATAAGAAACTGGGATCTCAGTAACCCTGGCGAAAGCCGGGAGAACCTCGCGTATCTTCTTCTCGTCGGCCTGTGAAAACCTGCTGGTGAGATCCCGGATCAACACCTCAAATCTCTCCCTACTCAGGGCAGGCATACTCTCACCTTCTGAAGAATTCTGCATCGAACATTATAAACTTCGCGGAAATTGGAAGAGAAAGGAAGAAGGATCACTCCTCCTGCTCATCCTCAGAGTGGGATTGTTCTCCCGGGGCCTCTACGGACGCTTCTCCCTGTGGAGAGCCCTCAGACGGGACCTCCTCAACCTTCTCGTCTTCTACCACTGTTTCCTCGCCCTCTTTTCCCTCCTCTTGTGGGGTTTCCGTGGCATTCTCAACGGTTTCCGGAGATTCTGAAGTGCCTTCGTTTTCTTCGCCTTCCCCGGCTTCTTCAGATTCTCCCCCCGCTTCAGATGGCTTTAGGAGTTCCTCAACCGTCGGCTTGAACTTGACCTCCTCGTAGCCTATGAACTTGAGGTCGCTCTCAAGGAGTATCTCGCCGAGGACGAGCGTGTTCTTATCGACGCTCTCCAGTACAGGGCTGAAGTTCACGGTGACGTCCTTCTCCCCCACCTCTATTACGACCTTCTCCTTGTCGACCATCGGCAGGCGAAGCTCTATCATGGCCTTGACTTTCTCTATAGGATCCTCCACCTTCTCAACGACCTCGACTTCGTAGACGAGATGTTTGCCGGCGTAGGGGTGGTTGAAGTCAACCCGAACCCTTCCGCTTGAGACGCTTAGAACCCTTCCCCTAAGCTTCTTCCCGTCGCTGCCCTCAAACTCAATCTCCATCCCCGGAATCGGGTACATTCCCCTTCTCCTGAACTGGCCGAGGGTGAAGGTCTTGATGAGTTTGGGATCGCGCTTCCCAAAGCCCTTCTCGGGCGGGACGATTATCTCGTACTTCTTCCCGACCTCAAGGCCCTCAAGCTGCTCATCCAATCCCCTGAGAACGTGACCCGCCCCAACCGCTATTGGAACCGGGCCGTAGATACCCTTCTCGCTGTAGATCCCGGCCTCTTTGGCAACCTCCTCATAGGTAGTGTCAAATATCTCGCCGGTTTCCTTGACCTTTCCGGTGTAGTGAAGCCTTACGACGTCTCCCTTCTGAACCTTCGTCATGATCATTACCTCCTCTAATTCCTGAGTGGCATTTAAGGCCACCACTTTTAAGCTTTTGCCGCGACGTTCTACCCATATTTGGACGGCGATAACCTAATAAAACTCCCGGTGAAGTTGTCCCGGTGGTGAGAAAATGGCCATAAAAATATACAACACCCTAACGAGGCAGAAGGAGGAGTTCAAGCCGCTGAGAGAAGGCGAGGTCAGGATGTACGTCTGCGGTCCAACGGTTTACGACTACACCCACATCGGCCATGCGAGGACATACATTGCCTTCGATGTGATAAGGCGCTACCTCGAGCACAAGGGTTATACTGTCCTAATGGCCATGAACTTCACGGACATAGACGATAAAATAATTAGGAGGGCCAACGAGACTGGCGAAGACCCGAAGGAACTCGCGGAGAAGTTTCTCAAATACTTCCTTGAGGATATGAAAGCTCTCAAGGTTAAACCGGCGGACATATACCCCCGCGTCACCGAGCACATTAACGATATCATCGACTTCGTGAAGAAGCTCCAGGAGAAGGGCTACGCCTACGAGGGAAGCGATGGCGTTTATTTTGAGGTCAGGAAGTTCAAGGACTACGGAAAGCTCAGCAAGATAAAGGTTGAGGAGCTCGTTAAGGGAGCGCGCGTTGAGCCGGGCGAGGGCAAGAAGAACCCCGAGGACTTCGCCCTCTGGAAGAAGGCCAAGCCTGGCGAACCCAAGTGGAAGAGTCCCTGGGGCGAGGGAAGGCCCGGCTGGCACATCGAGTGCTCCACGATGAGCACGAAATACCTCGGCGAGAGCTTCGACATCCATGGGGGAGGGAGCGACCTAATCTTCCCGCATCACGAGAACGAGATAGCGCAGACGGAAGCGTGCACCGGCCACGAGTGGGTTCGCTACTGGATGCACACCGGATTCCTCATGGTGAACGGCGAGAAGATGAGCAAGAGTCTCGGCAACTTTGTGACGATTAGGGAAGCGCTGGAGCGCTACGATCCGGAGGTAATAAGGCTCTTCGTCCTTCAGAGACACTACCGCTCACCTCTCGACTACACGGAGGAGGGCCTTGAACATGCCAAGAACAACCTTGAGCGCCTGTATAACACCCTTGAGAACATCCGCGTGGCTATGGAGAGGGCGGAGATATCCTTCAAGTGGGATAATGAGGAGTTCGAGGCCTACGAAGCCATAAGGGACGGCAGGAAGAAGTTCTACGATGCTATGGACGACGACTTCAACACGGCTGAAGCCCTCAAGGCAGTCTTCGAGGTAAGCAACGCCGTGAACCGCTACCTTACCCAGGTCGAGAGGCCGAAGGAGAGCATCCTGCGGAAGGCATGGGAGTTCTTCAAGATTGTCAGCGAGGTCTTCGGAATCTTCGAAGACTACTTCCGCGAAGAAAAGGCCGGAGAGGAGGAAGCTTTGATAAAGCTCCTCATCGACGTCCGTGCCCAGCTCCGGAAGGAGAGGAAGTTCGACCTGGCCGACAAGATAAGAGACGAGCTTAGAAACCTTGGAATCCAGCTCGAGGACACGCCGCAGGGAACCGTGTGGAAGAGGATCAAGATCTAAAAACTACCAACTTTTTATTTTCCTTTTGAAAATTCAAGAAAAATCAAAAAGAAAACAAGCCTCACGGGATCTGGAATATCCTTATCGTATTCGTTCCAACGGTCTTTCCGATTGGTGCCCCCTTTGTTAAGAGAACTGTATCCTCCTCCTTCACCAATCCCAGGCCCTTTATAAGGCGTACTATCTCGCACTCATTGTCGCTTTCAACAACAAAGGGATAGACACCGTAGCTGAACATAAGCCCATTTGCCACCCTCTCGTCTTTGGTGAAGGCAAGGATCCACTGTTTTGGCCTGAACCTTGAAATCAGCCTCGCAGTGTAGCCGTTCTTTGTGGGAGTGAGGATGTATTTTGCATCGATTACCTGGAGAGCCTCTATTATGCCCCTAGTAACCGCGTCCTTTATCGTTCCCCTCTTTGGAATCTTTTCTTTCCACTCAAGCATCCTCACGTTTCCAAAGCTCTCCCTGTAGGCCTCGGTGGCCCTTGCTATCCTTGCCATCATCCTCACGGCATCCACAGGGTATTTGCCCACTGCGGTCTCCTCCGAGAGCATAACGGCGTCGGCACCGTCGAGGATGGCGTTGGCAACGTCTGTAACCTCGGCCCTCGTTGGCAATTTCTCCACAGTCATACTCTCCAGCATCTGCGTTGCGACTATAGCCGGTTTTCCAGCAGTGACAGCCTTCTCTATGAGCTTCTTCTGGAGTATGGGAAGCTTCTCAATAGGCATCTCCACACCCAGGTCACCCCTAGCTATCATCACTCCGTCCGCGGCTGAGAGTATCTCGTCAAAGTTTCTGATGGCATCCGGGCGCTCTATCTTGGCCACAATGAAGAGGTTGCCTCCCCTCTCGCTTATGAAGTGTCTGACCTTCAGGATGTCGTAGGCAGAACCGACGAAGCTTACTCCCGCAGCGTCGACGCCGTTCTCTATCATGAACTCCAGAATCTCGAGATCCTTTTTTGTTATTGCCTCTAGGGGTATCCTGGCATTTGGAACGTTTATTCCCTTGTGAGAATACAAGACGCCCCCAACCAAAACCTTGCAGACAACGTCCGTTCCCGTTACTTTAACCACTTTGAGAACTATGAAGCCGTCGCTCAGGTAGATGGTGTCCCCTGGGGACACAAGCCTCGGGAACTCTTTGAACTCCACGGGGATCATTCCTTCCATGCCCTCAACGTCCCTAATCGTTAGAGTTACCGTCTGGTTTCTCCTCAGCTCCACCTTTCCGCCTATGATCTCACCCACCCTGATCTTGACCCCAGGGAGATCCCCGAGTATGGCAACGCGTCTTCCAAGTCTGACAGAAACGTCCCTTATTCTCTTGATAGTCTCCCTGTGCTCTTCAAACGTGCCGTGGGAGAAGTTTATTCTGGCAACGCTCATTCCGGCCTTTATCAGCGACTCTAGAGTCTTTCTATCCCTCGACGCTGGACCTATCGTAGCCACTATCTTCGTCTTATGTGATGGTAACCTCATCACCCTCACCCTCCATAAGAATACTCTCCCATCGTTTTAATACTAATCGGTTAGCATATAGCCCCGCTTTAGCGCTTTCTTGTAGATTTTTCAACATATTGGATTTTTGTTCTTGTACCCCTCCCGTTTTCTTATGTCATGAATTTTTCTGTGATTTGTTACATTATTAAAACGTAATATTAATAATTATTTAAAATATTTTTTTAGAATTTTTGTATATGTTTTAAATTTATACATTTTATAGTTTTAAATTTTGAAAATTTGATAGCCATTATTTAAATTATTTTTAAAAATGTTAAAAAATGGCAATTTTATACTTATATTAAACTTAAAATTCTAACTTTATAAAAATAAAAAAATTAATTCATTATTCACTGATACCTTAGCTTGATACCATAATGGGAACCCGTTGGGGGTAATGGAAATTTTTCAATTAAAGCCCGCTCTTACACCACCAGTTTTTGGTTACGAGCAAAGGTGGTTATTGATCGGGCTAGTGCCGACCTAGCAATTGGATTTAGAATAACACGCGCGGAGCCCCACTCTAGCGGCTTACCCGTCACCAGTTCAAGCTCAGACTGGCCTGTGACGGTGACTATAACCCTACCATTCCTCGTACGGGCGGGCTTTTTTTAACCAGCTCCAACTTCCTTGTCTGTCGGTTCACCTCGATAAACGGCTGAGAGTCAGCACGGGTTGTGTAGGCTTTCAACCTGGGCCTCCGTATCTCAGCTACACAGTGAGATAAGTGAAGGTACCTAACGGCAATTTCAGGTGGGATATCAGTTTTTGGCTTCATTGTAGTCCTCCCCTACGTTTGAGAAAAGGCCTCGAACCTGTCCATGGCCTTGTTACAGTATGAGTACCGCCTCAAATCTGTTGAGGTTGCTTTGTACCATGCCTCAGGAACAGGGTTTGAGATATAATGTCTGACTGTGGTACAAGGCCATTATGTATCTGCCCCGGTTTCTGCCCCCATTGGGGTATTGTGGCGTGGCCTCTCTTATATTTCATGGACTCCAATTTAGATGCTATTATGGTTGTGAGCTCCCCCTTGTTTTGATGTTCTTTGCTGTACTTTAGTTTGTCATATAAGATACATTATATCTAAAACTAAAGAACAAAAACGAGCACTTAATGGGGCATTCAAGCAGAGATGGGAACAGTTTTTCAAGAAGCTCTTATTAGATCTGCTGGAAGAAAAACACCACGGAAAGTGCTCACGGATTAAGCAAGAGGACAGCAGGAACAAAAACCCATCCAGTCATTCGAGGGTTAAAGCTACGGAAGCCATAAACTCAACTTTTAAAACCCCTCAATGCAGAGGGATTTCTTGTATCTCCTGATCAACTACTCAATTTCAAAGCGATATCTAATTAATTAGGAAGCTCAATGCAGTTGAAAAGCCAAATTGAGGAGACGGGTTCTCTGAGGAGACGACGTTTATCATTGGTACCCCAATAATGTGTAGCTGAGTAAACTATCTGCCTAGTTGCGGCCATAGGGCCTTTAACAGCGCTGCAAACAGTACCCTCAACATTTCCCTTCAGACACGTTCCAAAAGGACCTTCCATCTAACCTCCTGAGAAGGGTTTTATCTCTTGATTATTTCATGACCTCAGCTTTCCTTCTAACTTTGATGGGTGTTAGAAGGTGCTCGCGGATAATTGGGGTAGGCCTTGGGCTTCTTATAACAAGCATAGTGAAAAATGATCACAGTCCTCCTTGCATTCTGGCTTTTATTAAGTATTTCAGGGAGGCAGATCAATATGATATCGGTAGTTTCCTAAATGGGCATACTGGATGCCCTCATCAGGTGGATAACTACCTTTCATTGTAATAGAAAACTGGTCATGTAATAGCGGGCTTCACACTTGAACAATTGACGTTCTTGGCATCCCAACATTCCAGGCAACCAAATGCTCGCCTTTGTTCATTTAACATTGTTAAGTAGTATAAATTTACCATTTTTTACTATTTATAATAGTTTTTAAACAACTTTAGATTTCTAGGTTTATTTTAAAAGCCATAATATTAATAAAAATTAGATATTTTATATTATTATTTTATTTTTATATTAAAATAAATGAAAAACATCTTATCTAAGGTTTCAGATTTAAGAATACTAAATGTAATAATTCACTGAGAAATCTGAGAGATAAATTGTAGAAAATACTCTAAAAGAATGCCCAAAGAAAAAGGCAGTAGAAAGGCCTAAAGAAAGATTACTGGCCTTTAGATACTTCTTCCCGCTCTTTCTCCTCTATAAACGCGATTACATTGTCCACTATCCGCGGTGCAAGCCCAATGTAGTTCTCAGGCTTTAGTGCTTTGAAGTCCTCTTCACTCAGGAGCTCCCTCGCGGTCTTGTCCTCCCTCACGATCTCAAGAAGGTCTCTGCCCTCGCTGAAGGCCTTCATGGCCAGCTTCCTTACAAGCTCGTGCGCCTCCTGTCTCCCCATGCCCCTTTCGGTGAGCTTCAGCATCAGCGGCTCGGCCATTATGAGGTTCCTCGTCATATAGAGGTTCCTCTTTATGTTCTCCGGGAAGAACTCGAGGCCAGAGAGCACCTTTATCATATTCCTCAGCATCTCATCGAGGAGAACGAAGCTCTCTGGTAGAACAACGCGTTCGACGGAGGAATTGGTAAGGTCCCTCTCGTGCCAGAGCGGATTGTTCAGCAAAGCGGGGATCACATTGGAGTAGAGAACTCTAGCTAAGCCACTCACCTTCTCGCTCCTTATCGGGTTTCTCTTGTGAGGCATGGTTGAAGAGCCGACCTGCTTCTTCCCGAAGGGCTCGCTGACCTCAAGTATCTCGGTCCTTTGGAGGTTCCTGATTTCTAGGGCCATCTTGTCGAGAGTTGAGGCAACGATGGCAAGGAAGGCCATGAGCTCGGCGTAAACATCCCTCTGTATTATCTGGTTGCTTATCCTCGCTGGTTTGAGACCAAGGTCTTCCATAACCAATTTCTGTATCTCAAGCCCCTTCTCTCCGAAGCTCGCCATGGTTCCAACCGCGCCGCTCATCTGACCCACGAGGATCCTCTCCTTGAGCTGGTTGAGTCTGTCTATGTGCCTCTGCACCTCATCAAGCCATATCGCAAACTTCATGCCGTATGTCGTTGGGATGGCGTGCTGACCGTGCGTCCTTCCGATGCAGACGGTATACTTGTGCTCCTTCGCTAGCTTCTTGAGGACTGAGCGCAGCTCCCTTAGGTCTCTCTCGACTATAGCAAGGCTCTCCTTTATGAGGAGCGCGTTCGCGGTGTCTATTATGTCGTTTGAAGTTGCACCTAGGTGGACGTATTTGCCATGCTCGCCGCAGACCTCACTTAAAGCTTTAACTACCGCCATTATGTCGTGGTGTATCTCCGCCTCGATTTCCTTAACCCTCTCGAGCTTAACCCATCTCGTGTTCGCTCTCTCAGAGATTACTCTCGCGCTCTCCTCCGGGATGTTGCCAAGCTTTGCGTGGGCCCTCGCTAGGGCAGCCTCGACGTCAAGGAGCTTCTGAAGCTTGTTCTCCTCGTCCCAGATGCGCCTCATCTCTTCGCTTCCATAGCGGTAGTCGATCGGATGAACGGCCATTTTATCACCATCTACATGTCAATTTAAAGGGGTTAAAACCTTTTCTTTGGCACAATAATGTTAAGATGTGAAGCGGCCTTTCGCGGAATCCCCTTGCAGAGGGGCAACTCCCTTTCGTGTCGATGGGAAAACCGAAAAGTATTTAACCCTATCCCGGCGATAGCCTAACGACAAAACTTCCGGAGGTGCCAGAAATGGCTGAGGAGCACGTTGTCTACATTGGAAAGAAGCCGGTTATGAACTACGTCCTGGCCGTTATCACCCAGTTCAACGAGGGTGCCAAGGAGGTCACCGTGAAGGCTCGCGGTAGGGCTATCAGCAGGGCCGTTGACGTCGCCGAGATCGTCAGGAACAGGTTCCTCCCAGAGGTCAGGGTTAAGGAGATCAAGATCGGCACCGAGGAGCTTCCGACCGCCGACGGCAGGACTGCCAACACCTCGACCATCGAGATCGTTCTCGAGAAGCCGTGAACTGATTAAATCCCTTTCCTTTTACTCTAACCCCTTTTACTTCAAGCCGCCTTGAACCTGTGGAAAGTTTTAATACCTATCGTCCCCAATCTTATTCTGGTGGCGTTAGTGGGAGACGGCAATGTCATAGACATCAACGACGAAAGCGCGAAGCTTCTTGCGCAGATCATAACAAACGAGAAGGCACTGGCCATTCTTCACGCTATTGAGGAAGAGCCGAAATCGATAACCCAAATAGCGGAGGAGCTTAACTTCCCCCTCTCCACGGTCAGCTACCACATAGAGCGAATGCTACGGGTGGGACTCGTTGAACTGGCAGGGAAGAAGTACGGCAAAAAGCTCCAAGAGGTGAAGCTCTACCGTGCATCCAACAGGCCGATCCTCATAGTCCCCCGGCGCGATGCTACGAAGGTGAGCAAAAAACTGCACACTATAGAAAGGCTCCACGTGATAAGCCTGGGACTGGCCGCTTTCATCTCCACCGTCGTGTATGCAGTTTCAAAGAGGTTCCTTGGAGCTAAACCCGCGGGGACGCTCGCCATCACAAACACCACAAACGTCACTGAGAGCTATTCGGTGAGTGAAAACATATCCAAGTTCGTTATCACAGGCACCAACACCACAAGGCCGCCTGCAGCAACAACCACGCCCTTACATACGGTTTCAAATGGCACAGTAAGCGGCGTAGCCCAAACTCACGGTTCTAACTGGAGTTCCCTTCCGTTGTATCTAGCAATAATAACGTTCATTATCGTTTTTCTGGTCGCATACTGGCTTCTTAAGAGGAAATCCCAAAACGTTTTTAAGAGTCGCGAGTAACCCCCACTGATGGGGTGATAGAGTTGGCAGAGATCGCGGTGGGTCAGGTGGTCAAGAGAAAGGCAGTAATCGTAAAGCCAAACGATACCGTGCACAGGGTCGCGAGGGTGTTGGCACGTAACAAGGTGGGAAGTGCCGTTGTCGTTGATGAAAACGATGAGATCGTAGGGATTATCACTGATAGGGACATCCTTGACAAGGTCGTTGCCAAGGGGAAGGATCCGAAGAAGGTCAAAGTGAAGGACGTCATGACCAAGAACCCCATAACAATCGAAGACGATTACAGCATCCAGGACGCGATCGACAGGATGATGGACAAGGGTGTCAGAAGGCTCCTCGTCACCAGACTCGGGAAACCCATCGGCTTCGTTACGGCTGCGGATCTGCTCACGGCACTCAACACGTACAACAGTGAGGAAGAGGAAGAGACGGAGGAGGAGACCGAGGTCTACGGCATCTGCGAGATCTGCGGTCAGTACGGCCCGCTCTACAAGGTCTACATTGAAGGAGGAGAGAAGTGGGTCTGCGAGAGCTGTAAGGACTCCCTCAACCTCTGATTCCCTTCAGTTCTTTCATTACCTTATCCAAAATTATTCCAAATTCTGCGTTCCTGTTCTCAAAGCTAAGCGCATGAAGTTCTCCAAGCGGTCTGAACCTGTCGGCAAATTTGCGGTGGACGACCGCAAGAAGAGGCTTTTCCGACTTCAGGACTTCTCCGACGGCTTTGGCGAACTCGTCGCTCTTGTACTCCATCGGGCCGATCTCGTCTATGACTATCAGGTCTGCCTCTACTAGGGCTCTTCTTATCGCAGAAACGCCGACGCGCTCGATTTCATCGACGTGGACGATGTACTTCCCGAACGGAACGCCAGGGAGATGTGAGGTGCCCCTAATGCTGGCGAGGGTTCCCTCCTCGCCGGTGTCGAGGGCAGTTATCTTGAACCCGACGCGCCTTCCGCCCCTGCGCACTTCCTGGGTTATCATTCCGCCGACGATGTAGCCCCAGCGGTCGGCTTCTTTAGCCACCCGCTCAACGAGCGTTGTTTTTCCGACTCCAACTGGCCCCGTTACGAATATTCTCAGCACCATTCCGCTCACCGAAGGAGCTTTAAGTTCCTCCCTTAAACACTTTGGGGTGATGGGTATGGAGATCAGGTACAAGCCGGAAGAACTCACCAGGTTACCAAGGAGCGTTAGATATGAGCCAGGAAAGGTCATCATGATAGACCAGACCCTTCTCCCGAGGGAGTTCAGGGAGATAGAACTCAGGACCGTTGACGAGGTCGCCGATGCGATAGTTACGATGAAAGTCCGCGGAGCGCCGGCAATAGGCGCTGCTGCCGCCTTCGGTTTGGCACTCTACGCGGACACGACGAAGGCCAAGACCAAGGACGAGTTCATGAACGGGTTTTACTCAGCCTACGACAGGCTCAAGAACACGAGGCCCACAGCCGTCAACCTCTTCTGGGCCCTCAACAGGGTGAAGAAGCTGGTTGAGGAGCACATGGAGGATAGCCTTGATGAGATAAAGAAGCTCATCGTTGCTGAGGCTCAAAAGATAGCCGACGAGGACGTTGAGGCCAACCTGAGGATGGGCCACTACGGTGCGGATGTTCTCCCCGAGGGTAATGTTCTAACGCACTGCAACGCGGGAAGCCTTGCAACGGTTCAACTCGGAACTGTTGGGGCCGTTTTGAGGGTCATGCACCGCGATGGAGCTCTGAAGCTCCTCTGGGTGGACGAGACAAGGCCCGTCCTTCAAGGCGCCCGCCTGAGCGCATGGGAGTACCACTACGATGGAATTCCGCTCAAGCTGATAACCGACAACATGGCGGGCTTTGTGATGCAGCAGGGCAAAGTTGACGCGATAATAGTCGGAGCAGATAGGATCGTTGCCAACGGGGACTTCGCCAACAAGATTGGAACGTATACCTTGGCTGTTCTGGCAAAAGAACATGGAATTCCGTTCTTCACGGTTGCACCGCTCTCAACGATAGACATGAGCCTGAAGAGCGGGAAGGAAATACCCATAGAGGAGCGCAAGCCGGAAGAGGTTCTCACCTGCGGCGGCTGTAAGATAGCGCCGGACGTTGACGTCTACAACCCGGCCTTTGACGTCACCCCCCACAAGTACCTGACTGGAATAATAACCGATAGGGGCGTGGTCTGGCCGCCCTTCGAGAGGAATCTAAAGAAGCTATTCAAGCTGGGATGAGGCTTTTCTTTATCCTTTCTCATTTCTGTGTCCTATCCCATCCAGCCAGATGTTGACGAAAGCCACTACGTGCGAGGCCAGGTAGCTCTTCCTCCCCACCCTAACCTTCTCCACTATGCCCTCAAGGAATCGTTCATCATCTTTGCTGAGGCCAATGTGGTCTCCGAGAATGAATGCAGGGTTCTGAGGAAATCTGACTTCCGTTATAGGTTTTCCATCCTCGACGAGGTAGTAGAGCGACGAGTCCTTCATTACCCTCCGTATCACATCCTCGAAAGTCATGTTGCTGACGTAAACTCCCGGGAAGACTTCCAATTCCTTTAGGGGATCCCGCAGGTCCTTTCCTGCCTTAAGGGCCCTCTTGAGGATTAACGCCGTGCTCCTCTCGTCTGGATTGAGGCGAACCTTCAGTCTTGGTCCTTCGAAGTGGACGGTCTTCGGGGGATTGGGCTTGCCGTAGAGCGTCATGAAGACCCTGACGTCCTTTCTTATGCCGTGCGAGAGGAGGAATGCGCTGTTGAGGAACCTGCAGAGGAGATCTATCCTCCCTCCTGTCCCGGGAAGGTCTTTGAGCGAGAAGTCCGGGGAAGTCACGGTAGTGTTTGCCTTAATGATGAACGTTCTCATGGAAAACACTAAAACCTCAAGGGTAGAAAAACCCTTTGGAAATCGAGCTCCTGTTGGGGCCCCTCTGGTGGTTCATCCTTTCCACGCACAGTACTCGGATTGGTGACATCATTGACGCAACTATTCATCGCATGTTGCAGTTTTGCACCCCCAGTACTTCCCCCATGCGAGAGGATTAAAAGTCGACCAATCAACCAACATTGGTGGTGCCCATGTTCTGGCTTAAGACCCGCATAGTTGAAGGTGAGGGTTCACTGGAGAGCCTCAAGAACGAGGCCAGGAACCACGAGCGCGTTCTCATTCTGTCCTCAGGTTCCATGAAGAGAGGAGGATTCCTGAGCGAGGCCGAGGACTACGTTAAGGAAGCGGGCGCAGAGACCATGAGCATAGCGGGCCTTCCTGCGGAGCCGAGTGTCGAGGCGGTGGAGGAGTTACTGCCGAAGGTGAGGGAGTTCCAGCCTGACCTTCTCATAGCCCTCGGCGGTGGCAGCGTCATCGACACGACTAAGGCATTGAAGGTCTTCTACGATGCCCCTGACCTCGTCTTCGAGGAGATAGCATTCATCGACCGCTTCTCGAAGCCAAAGCCCGTTCCAAAGTTAAAGACTCCACTCATAGCGGTCCCCTCAACGAGCGGCGCCGGAAGCGAGGTTTCCGCCGCGAGCGTGCTGAAGAAAGGTGGGGTCAAGTACAACATAGTCACCCCGGAGATAGCGCCGGATGTGGCTATTCTCGACCCGAGGCTACCGAGGAGGATGCCGAAGGAAGTCGCCCGGAACTCCGGCTTGGATGTCCTTGTCCACGGGATAGAAGCTTACACGACGAATGTTGCGGGACCTTTCAGCGACGCGATGGCGATTCGGGCTATAAAGACCGTCTTCGAGTGGCTTCCAAAGTCCCTTGAAGGTGATGCCGAGGCGAGGGCAAGGATGCACTACGCGGCGACGATGGCTGGGATAGCCTTCCTCAACGCACGCCTTGGTTTGGCACATGCCATGAGCCACAAGGGAGCGTGGATGGGACCGCACGGCCTTCTCAACGCTATATTGATACCCTACGTGATGAAGTTCAACGCCGAGAGAAGCGAGTACGCGAGGAAGCGCTATGATGAGATAGCGAGAGAGCTTGGACTGAAGAGCGCGGAGGAGCTGATACAAGCGGTCAAAGAGCTCAACGAGCAGCTTGGGGTTCCAAAGCTTAATGACCTTGTTGATGAAGAAACATTCACGGCAAAGCTCGACGAGATGGTGGAGAAGGCTTACCATGACGGGCTGATAGCGTTTAATCCAGTGGAACCAAAACCGGAGGAGATAAGGAAGCTGTATTTGAAGGCTTTCTACGGGGAATGAATGGGAACAGAAGAGAAAGAAAAAAGAACCATTATTCAACGACCACTTCTTTTTCTCCTTCCTCTTCCACCTCGCGTATCCTTCCGCCCTTCATGACCTCAACGATGGCCAGAGCAAGCAGGGCAAGGATGAAATAAATCCCTGCGGCGCTGCCGAAAAGCACCTCGTAGGCCCTCTCTGTTGGAATTTTTATTTTAACGAAGGGGGGAGCCCCAGGCGGATGGAAGAGGGCGTAGTAGGTGCTCATCACCGTTCCCGCTATGGCTGGCCCCCAGGTTGAGCCGAAGTTCCTGAAGAGGCTGTTGGAGCCTGTTGCAACTCCCATCATTCTCGGCGGCACCGAGAAGACCAGCACGTTGATGAGGGAGATGTTCATGAGGTTTATGCCCACCCCTACGACGGTTATCATCGTCACGAACTGCCAGAGCGACATCTTCGTTGCGTAGAGGGACATTACCGCGAGGGCACCGCTTCCGGTGAGGGCACCCGCTATTGCTATGGGCTTCGCTCCGATCTTCGGCATGAACTTCCCGGCGAGCGGGGCAACGATGAGCATGACGAGGGCCATTGGGGTCATTAACAGGCCGCTCTGGAGTATCGTCTTTCCGAAACCGTACGGTTCCGGCATCTGGAGGAGGTAGGTGTTTGCCTGGCTCATCATCGAGAGTCCAAAGGCTGCTAACATTATCCCCAGGTTGGCTATGGCTGGGTTTCTGGCGGTTATGATGCGAAGGGGAATTATCGGGTTTTCCACTCTCCGCTCCCAGAGGACGAGGAATATCGTGCCGATTATACCTATTCCAAGGAGTATAAGCGTTTCCCTCGCCGCCCAGCCGACGTTGGGAGCTCTCGTTACGGCGACGAGCATTGGCACAACGGCAACGGTGAGAAGGAACGCGCCTACCCAGTCGATCCTTCCGGGGTTTACGTAGCGGCTCTCACGGAGAACGTACCAAGCGAGGAAGAACATGAGGACTGCAAAGGGCGCCGCCGAGTGGTACGTCCACCTCCACCCGTAGTTCTGGGTGACCCATGCCCCAAGCGGGAGGGCTATGACCATACCCACCGCGAACATCGCGCTTATCATCCCCTGGACCTGCGGCACCATGCTCGGCGGGAACTCCTCGCGGACGAGCGCGAAGGCGAGGGGGAATATGGCCATTCCAAAGCCCTGGATGGCTCTCGTGACAAGGAGCCATCTGAAGCTCGGCGCGAAGCCGTTGAGAATGACGCCAATGGTGTAGAAGGCGAGCGCTACCAGAAACATCCTCTTTTTTCCGTACATGTCGCCGAGCTTTCCGAATAGGGCGACGCTGACGGTTCCAACGAGGAGGTAAATCGTCAGAATCCAGCTGACGTCGTTTGGGTTTATCGCGAACTCCTTCTGGATAGTTGGTAAAGCGGGTGTCAGCATGGCCTCCGTGTACATGACGAGGAGAGGGAGGATGACAACCACCATCATCGCCTTCTTTGCGTAGGCCAAGTCGTATGTCCGCCCCTTCTCGACTACCCTCATTTTTATCACCGACCTATCGAACGATATATCACTTATAAAGCTAGCGGTCGGTAGAAATTATAAACCGTCCCGCAGATGTAGAAAACATGCACCCCCTCCTCAAGAAGGCCATAAAGGAGCGCTTTGGAAGGCTCAACAGGCTCCAGCAGGACGCTTTCCGCGAGGTTAGTTCCGGAAAGAGTGTTCTGATAATAGCCCCCACAGGTTCGGGGAAGACTGAAGCCGCTGTTCTTCCAGTTTTCAACGAAATCCTTGAGAATGGGCTAAAGCCGATTTCAGCTCTCTACATCGCCCCACTCAAGGCCCTCAACCGCGACCTCCTCGAAAGGCTCGAGTGGTGGGGGAAGAAACTCGGAATAACCGTCGAGGTGCGCCATGGCGACACCTCCGCATACAGAAAAGCCAAACAAACCAAGAACCCGCCACAGATGCTCATAATAACTCCGGAAACCCTCGGCGTGATTCTAACAGTCAAATCCCTCCGAAAACACCTGACCAACGTCAAGTTCGTTATCGTGGATGAGATAGCCGAGCTCGTTGATAACAAGCGCGGCGCCCAGCTCCTCCTCGGCCTTGAGCGCCTGGAGGAGATAGCGGACTTTAGAGGGATAGGAATGACCGCTACCGTCGGCAACGAGGAGGAAGTGAGGGAGTGGCTGAAGGCTGACGTCATAGTGAAGCCCAACTGGAAGAAGGCCTACCGCTTCCATGTTCTCTATCCAACTCCGACCAAGGAAGACGAAAAGCTCGGCCGGGAGCTGAGCCTCTCGCCGGAGATAGCCGCCCGTCTGAGGCTCCTCTGGGAGATAGTCGAGAGGCACGGTAAAGCCCTCATATTCACGAACACGCGCCAGTTCGCGGAAATCCTTGCCCACAGGCTGAAGGCCTGGGGCAAACCGGTTGAAGTCCACCACGGCTCGCTCTCCAGGGAAGCGCGCATTAAAGCCGAGAAGGGCCTGAAGGAAGGCAGGATAAAGGCTTTGATATGCACTTCATCGATGGAGCTTGGCATAGACATCGGCGACGTCGATGTCGTGATTCAATACATGAGCCCGAGGCAGGTTAACAGGCTCGTTCAAAGAGCCGGGAGGGCGAAGCACCGCATTGGGGAGGTCAGCGAGGCCTACGTGATAACCTCCAACGTTGAGGACTATCTCCAGAGTCTAGTCATAGCGAAGCACGCGCTGGAAGGCCGCTTTGAGGCCGTTGAGCCTATTGGCGGTCTGGACGTTCTGGCACATTTTGTCGTCGGCTTGCTCGTTGAATACAAGAGATTGCCGAGAGAGAGGCCCTATGAAATAGCCAGAAGGGCCTACGTTTACAGGGATTTAACCTGGGAGGATTATCTCGATACTCTCAAGGTGCTCGAAGATGCCCGCCTGATCGGCTACGACGAGGAAACCGGCCTGCTCTACCTCAGGAGGGGAGCGTTCCAGTACTACTACGAGAACCTCTCGACGATACCGGACGAGGTCTCCTGGCGGGTTTTCGACGCGAGGAGCGGTCACATAATCGGAAGGCTGGACGAGAGGTTCGTCATGGATCTGGAGGAAGGGATGGACTTCGTCATGAACGGGCGCAGCTGGATAGTTCTGGAGATAGACGACGAGGCCAAGATCATCAAGGCGCGCGAGAGCTCGAGCATTGAGAGCGCCATACCGAGCTGGGAGGGCGAGATGATACCGGTTCCTTTCAGTGTCGCCTTTGCCGTTGGGAGGCTAAAGAGAGAGCTGGCATTTGACTTCAAGAACGCGCTTTCCCTCCTTGGAGGAGTTGAGTTCAGCGAGGAGGAGCTCAGGAGGGCCTTCGGAGAAATAAAGGGCGAACCCTTCTCGACGGACCGCGATATAGTCGTGGAGAGCACGCCGAAAGCGCTCGTTATCCACGCGGACTTCGGCAACAGGGCAAACGAGGCGATAGGCAGGATAGTCCACTCACTCCTAATCCTCCGCTACGGAAGGGTTTTCTCCGTCAGGGCTCAAGCGCATGCGATAGTCTTCAAGACGCCATTCCAGCTTAACCCCGACGAAGTCAAGCGCTACCTCTACCAGGAGCCGGAGAGCGTCGAGTTCATCGTGGCTAGGGCTTTGAGAGACTCTCACGCCTACCGCTGGAGGATGCTGAACGTTGCGAAGCGCTTCGGGGCTCTGCGGAGAGACGCGAAGATAAGGCGTGTTGAGAGGCTCTTCGAGGGGACGGTGATAGAGAGGGAAACCCTGAACGAGCTCTACCACGACAAAGTCGACGTGAAAAAGGCAGAGCTTGTTCTTGAGATGCTGAAGAGGGGCTCGCTGAGAGTGAAGACGGCTTTGAGAGGGGAGCCGTCAACGCTTGCAAAGCTGAACGTAACCGTTGGAGGAGAGTTCCTTCTGAGCGGAGCGCTTGAGAGGGACGAAATCCTTGAACTGTTTAGGAATAGACTCCTAGACCACGAGGTGGTTTTAGTATGCACCAACTGCGGCTGGCACTCGAAGACGAAGGTTGCCCGCCTTAGAAGCATCAAAAAAAGGGAGTGCCCCCGCTGCGGCTCGAAGATGCTGGCCGTCGCCCACCCGATAGACGCGGAGGAGTTCCTGCCGGTTCTTGATAAGGTCAGGCACGGAAGACCGCTTGAGAGAAAGGAGGAAAGGGTTTACAGAAAGCTGCTGAAGGCTGCGGACCTCGTAGACTCCTACGGCTTCGACGCTGTCTTAGCTCTTGCCAGCTATGGAACCGGACCTGATACTGCCGCAAGGATTCTTGCCCAGTATAAGGGGGATGCACTCCTGGTCGCCCTGATGGAGCGCGAGAGGCAGTTCATAAGGACGAGGCGCTTCTGGGTGGATAAGAAGGGTGAGGAAAATGGCAAAGAAAAAGACGGGGAGTCCTGAGCTCTGAAGGGGCACCAGTTACTGGTGGGGGTTACTTAAACGCCAGCTCAACGAGGGGGTCGGGTATGAAGTATCCGTCTATCCTTTTTTCAAGGTAGCCGTAGCGGACGAGGTTGTTGAGGACGTTGGAGAAGTTTTTGTCGTCCAGTCTTTTGCCTTCGAGGAGTTCGACGGCCTCTTTTATCTCCTTCCATCTGTGTCTGCCGTTGGCGACCGCCATCATGGCGAGCCCGTAGCGGGGGGAGAGCTCTTTAAGCTTTGAGAACTCACTGAGGATTAACCTCCTGGCATCGTCTTTCAGTTTCCGGAGGGATTCGCCGTGGGAAAGGCCGAGATAGCGGTTGTAGCCGTAGAGAGTCAGCCAGCCGACTATGCCGTCGAGCTCGTCAACGGCCTCTTCAATTTCGTGCTCATCTATGTCGAGTTCAATCTCCTCAAAGCCCCTCCTGAGAAAATCGAGGCTCTGGCTTTTCTCAAACCTTCTGAGTTTCACCTCAACGTGGGCCCTGCCGAAGAGCGCCGATTCCGGATCGTGAAGGCGGAGGAAGTCCTCCAGAAGGCCGACTTCCGAGCCGGTCAGGATGAATCCGACGTTCTGGAGTTCGTCAACCGCCCACGCTATCAGCTCGGCATAGCGGGAGCGGGAAAAGCGAAGGTACTGGGCCTCGTCTATGGCTATGACGAACCTTTCTCCCATTGAGTCAATCCTCTCGAGGACCTTGAAGAGGTTTACGCTGCTATCCACACGGATTTCAAGGCCAACACCCGCTAGGCGAACACCTTTGATGTCCTTTAAAGCATCTTTAACCCTCTCACGGGGCGAAGTTTTGATGTAGCCTTCGAGAATAAGCTTTGCCAGGGCGCTTCCAGGGACGCTTCCAAAGGCGGAATAAACCTTTCTGGCGTCTATCTTGACGCTTTTAACCGGGACCTCACCGAGGGAGACGTTGAGGAGAGAGCTTTTTCCAAGGCGCCTTATGCCGAGCAGGACGATAAGAGGAACGCCTTTTTTGAGAGAACCCTCCAGAATTGAGAGCTCTTCCTCGCGGTCGTAGAGTTCGTCTCTCCTTGTTTTGGGTTTTGGATTGAAGAGCATTACCCCCCACCAGTTACTGGTGGGGGGTCAGTCCTAATAAGGGTTGCCTTCACTCACCATAGAGCTCGTTGAGAACCTTTAGGAACTCGCTTGCAGCTACTACGTCCCTAACGTCGATGTGCTCGTTCTTCGTGTGGGAGATGTCGAGATTGCCGGGGCCGAAGACGATGGTCTTAGTCCCGTTGTACATGAAGTTTATAGCATCTGTCCAGCTCCTCATTCCGCCGAACTCATCAACATCGGTCTTCTCCATGGCCTTCTTCGCCAGCTGGACTATCTCCTCATCCTCATCGAGCTCGTAGCCGTCCCAAATCTCTGTATACTCGTACTTCAGCGTGTACTCGTCGAATATCGGGTCGAGGAGGTCCAGTATGTCCTCAACTTCCTGGTCCGGCAGAAGCCTAGCCTCAAGCCTTCCCTTGCAGAGGGCCGGGATGAGGTAGACCGGGTTCTCGCAGACGAGCTCCTGGATGCCTATGTGCGGGTCGAAGTACTTCCCCTTCTGCTTGAAGGGTTCGAGCTTCTTCATCTCCTCGAGCATCTTGTAAGTCTCCTCTATCGCGTTGACGCCGCTTTCAGGACAGGCACCGTGGGCCTCCTTTCCATCAACTTCAAAATACGCCTCGATGTTACCTGCGTGGGCTATGTGAACTTCCAGATCAGTCGGTTCGAGAACCACCGCCATCTTGGGCTTGTAGCGCTCCATGAAGAGGGCGCTTCCCCTTCCTCCCATCTCCTCGTCGCTGACGAAAACCACTCCAACGTTGAGGTCCTTCCCTTCCTTCTTCAGGTTCTCCATCATCAAGAGAATCGCAGCTGCACCGCCCTTTATATCGCTGGAACCGGTTCCGTAGACGATGTTGCCCCTCACGAAGGGCTCGGCCCTAACGGGTATTGTATCGACGTGGACTTCGTAGAAGAGGTCCGCGTTTGGGTTCACAACGAGGTCTATTATCTCGCCGTCGCTCTCGATGTGGACGTCGTAATCAAGTCTGTGGAGGAACTCCATGATGTGGAGCATAACCCTGTCCTCTCTTCCAGAAGGCGAGGGTATTCTCAAAAGCTGAAGGAGTATCTCCTTCGCGCGTTCGGTCTTCATTTGGTTCACCTAACTCTACTCAGTTGTGGAGCTTATAAAGCCTCGGGCACAACCATTTAAACTCCTCCCCCAACTTACACCGGTGGGAGAATGAAGGAGGGAATGAGCAGCGTTGACATACGCTACATAGTTAGGGAGCTCCAGTGGCTCGTTGGCTCCCGCGTTGACAAGGTCTACCACGACGGGGACGAGATTAGGATAAAGTTGCGCACTAAGGAGGGCAGGGCAGATCTGATCCTACAGGCAGGAAAGCGCTTCCACGTCACGAGCTACGTGAAGGAAGCACCGAAACAGCCATCAAGCTTCACGATGCTTTTGAGAAAGCACCTGAGCGGCGGTTTCATAGACGCCATCGAACAGCACTCCTTCGATAGAATTGTGAAGATCAGGATAGGGGAGTACACCATCGTGGGGGAGCTCTTCGGGAAGGGCAACATCCTCCTCGTGGACTCTGAAAACAAAATCATCGCCGCCCTCCGCTACGAGGAGTACAAGGACAGACGGATAATGCCGAAGGCGGACTACCAGTATCCTCCAGCTAGAGAGAACCCTCTTGAGGTTACTCCTGAGCGCTTCCTTGAGCTGATGCGCGAGGAGGAAGAGCTTGAGCTCGTCCGCGCTCTCGCTAGAAAGCTCAACATGGGCGGCATGTACGCCGAGGAGATTTCGAGAAGGGCCGGCTTCGAGAAGACTACGCCCGTGAAGGAGTTAAGCGACGATGACCTGAGGAAAGTCTACGAATCCATGATGAAGACCTTCAACGACGAGCCGATGCCCAACATAGTCTTCAAAGACGGAGCGATGCACGACGTCGTTCCGATAGAGCTGAAGATCTACGAGGGGCTTGAGAAGCGCTATTTCCCCACCTTCAGCGAGGCCCTCGACGAATACTTTGGAAAGATAACGATTGAGAAGGCCCGGTTTGAGCAGACGAAGAGATTAGAAGGAAAAAAGAGACAGCTCCTAATGACCCTCAAAAAGCAGGAGGAGATGCTGAAGGGCTTCGAGGAGGGAGCGAAGGCCAACCAGGAGATAGGAGATTTAATCTACGCCAACTTCTCGCTCGTGGAGCGCCTTCTGGAGGAATTCAGAAAGGCAACGGAAACGCTCGGCTGGGACGAGTTCAAGAAACGGATAGAGGAGGGCAAGAAGGCGGGCAACAAAGTGGCGCTCATGGTTAAGGGGATCGACCCGAAGGAGAAGGCGGTAACGATAGAGCTCGAAGGCAAAAAGGTGAGGCTCTACCTCCATAAGAGCATAGGCGAGAACGCCGAACTCTACTACGAGAAGGCCAAGAAGTTCAGGCACAAGTACGAGGGGGCGCTGAAGGCCTACGAGGACACGAAGAGGAAGCTCGACGAGGTGGAGAAGCTCATCGAGGAGGAGATGAAGAAGGAACTCAACGTTAAGAGAATCGAGAGAAGAAAGAAGAAGTGGTTCGAGAAGTTCCGCTGGTTTATATCAAGTGAGGGCTTCCTCGTTTTAGCCGGAAAGGACGCGAGCACGAACGAGATACTCATCAAGAGGCACATGGACGAGAACGACCTCTACTGCCACGCCGACGTTTACGGTGCTCCCCACGTCGTTATCAAGGACGGCCAGAAGGCTGGAGAGAAAACCATCTTCGAGGCCTGCCAGTTCGCGGTTTCCATGAGCAAGGCCTGGAGCAGGGGCGTTTACAGCGAAGATGCATACTGGGCGTATCCCAACCAGGTTACCAAGCAGACGCCGAGCGGTGAGTACCTCGGCAAGGGTGCTTTCATGGTGTACGGGAAGAGGAACTGGCTTCACGGGCTTCCGCTCAAGCTCGCGGTTGGAGTTGTGAACTACGAAGGTGAAGACTACGTCGTCTGCGCGCCTGTTGATGCCATAAAGGCTCACACCGACAGGTACATTGTGATAAGGCCCGGAGGACTAAAGAAGAGCGAGCTGGTTAAGAAGATTAAGCACCTCCTTGAGAAGTGGGGCTACAGGGTGCGCGAGGAGGATATCATGGCAACGCTTCCACCGGGAAACGGGGACATTGTTGAAGTCAAAGGGGGTGAGTGAATGCTGGTCAGGGCTTTCATCCCGGCTCACATAACTGCCTTCTTCGTCCCAAGGTTCCACGATGATCCCCTGAAGGCTGGCTCCCTCGGGGCGGGGATAAACCTTGACAAAGGAACCAACGTCTTTGCAAGTATTGAGGGCGGGACGCTGGAGAGACACATACACGCGGCTTTCAACGGGGAGCCAGTGGGGAAGAGGGATGCAGAGATAACCTACTACGTCGCCGAAAATCTCGTTCCCGAGGACTTCCTTGGGGAGGTTGAGATATGGCAGTACTTTGATTTTCCCAACGGCCACGGCTTCGGAAACAGCGCGGGGGGCGCCCTTGGAACTGCTTTAGCTTTGAGCTACGCGTTTGGAGGCACGTGGCTCTCCGCGGCGAAGCTGGCTCACGAGGCAGAGGTGATCCACAAGGGCGGACTGGGCGACGTTGTGGGCCAGCTCGCAGGGGGAATTGAAGTCAGGGTAAAGGCGGGGGGCCCAGGAATAGGGGTCGTGGACAACCTGTTCTTCGAGGACTACCGGGTTCTCGTCGTCCCCCTAGGCCCCCTCCACACGAGGGAAGTCCTAGACGGGGACGTCGTGAAGGCTATTGAGGTGGAGGGCTCAAAGGCCCTTGATGCCCTTTTGAAGGATCCAAGGCCGGAGAGAATGATGGTCCTGGCAAGGTCCTTTGCAGAGGGGACGGGCCTCCTCACTGGCGACCTCATGGAGCTCGCGAGAGAGATCGATAAAGTCCTGAAGAACCCGAGCTCGATGATAATGCTCGGGAAGGGCCTCTTCGCCCTGCTTAGGAAGAACGAGGTGGATGACGTAAAAAGCCTCCTTGCGGATCTAGGTGTGCCCTACGACATAACCGGGATACACTGGGAGAGACCGAAGGTTGGAAGATGGTTCGAGGGGGGATCGGAATGAACGGGTACCTAATCTTTCTCACACTCCTCTTCGTGGCCCTCGCCACATACGCCAACATGAAGGGAGTCTATCAATGGGGAACCCTTCTATCGGGCTTCGCTGGAGGCTTTGCCCTCTGGCTCCTCTTCGAGGGAAGACTGAATCCATTGGTGTCGTTTTCAACAGGCTTTCTCCTGACGGTTGCCTTTGAGTGGGGGCTCTCACCGCGGAAGCGCTGACTTTTTATCTTTTCGATTCAAGGTTAAGACAGGTGATAATCATGGCAGACATGAAGTACTCCGAGCTCGCCGACCTCTACAGGAGGCTTGAAAAGACCACGCTGAAAACCCTCAAGACAAAGTTCGTCGCAGATTTTCTGAAGAGAACGCCGGACGAGCTTCTCGATGTGGTTCCCTACCTCATCCTGGGCAAGGTCTTCCCGGACTGGGATGAGAGGGAGCTGGGTGTTGGGGAGAAGCTTCTGATAAAGGCAGTTTCCATGGCAACGGGAGTTTCGGAGAGCGAAATAGAGAACTCAATCAAAGACACGGGGGATCTGGGTGAGAGCATAGCCCTGGCAGTCAAAAAGAAAAAGCAGAAGAGTTTCTTTTCCCAGCCCCTCACTATAAAACGCGTTTACGACACCTTCATCAAGATCGCAGAGGCGAGCGGGGAGGGGAGCCAGGACAGAAAGATGAAGTACCTGGCGAACCTGTTCATGGACGCGGAGGGCGAGGAAGCTAAATACCTGGCGAGGACCGTTCTCGGAACCATGAGAACCGGGGTTGCCGAGGGGATACTTAGAGACGCCATAGCGAGCGCCTTCAACGTCAAACCAGAGCTCGTTGAGAGGGCGTACATGCTCACGAGCGACTTTGGCCACGTGGCAAAGATAGCCAAACTTGAGGGCAACGATGGACTGTCCAAGGTGAGGATTCAGGTAGGGAAGCCTATAAGACCGATGCTGGCCCAGAACGCCGCGGACGTCAAGGAAGCCCTCCTTGAGATGGGTGGAAAGGCCGCCTTCGAGATAAAGTACGACGGGGCCAGGGTTCAGGTGCACAAGGACGGAAAGAGCGTCGTCATCTACTCCCGCAGGCTGGAGAACGTCACGAGGGCAATCCCTGATGTTGTCTCAGCAGTCCTGGAGAGCATCAAAGCCGAAAGGGCGATAGTGGAAGGCGAACTTGTAGCGGTCGGCGAAGGCGGAAGACCAAGGCCCTTCCAGTACGTCCTCAGGCGCTTCAGGAGAAAGTACAACATCGAGGAGATGATTGAGAAGATCCCCCTGGAGCTCAACCTTTTCGACGTGATGTTCATCGACGGGGAGAGCCTCATAGAGACCCCGTTTGAGGAAAGGCGGAGAAGACTTGAGAACCTCATCGAGGAGAGCGAGAAGATAAAGCTCGCCGTACAGCTGGTGACGAACAGCGTTGAGGAAGCTCAGAAATTCTACGAGAAGGCATTGGAGCTCGGACATGAGGGGGTTATGGCAAAAAGACTGGATTCGATCTACGAGCCAGGCAACAGGGGCAAGAAGTGGCTCAAGGTGAAGCCCACGATGGAGGATCTAGATCTGGTCATTATAGGCGCCGAGTGGGGAGAGGGAAGGAGGGCGCACCTCCTCGGCTCTTTCCTCGTCGCGGCCTTCGATCCCCACAGCGGCGAGTTCGTCCCGGTTGGGAAGGTCGGCAGCGGCTTCACCGATGAGGATCTGGCCGAGTTCACAAAGATGCTCAAGCCGCTGATAGTCAGGGAGGAGGGAAAATACGTCGAACTGGAGCCCAAGGTGGTTATAGAGGTCACCTACCAGGAGATACAGAAGAGTCCAAAGTACGGGAGCGGTTTTGCCCTTCGTTTCCCGCGCTACGTGGCCCTGAGGGAAGACAAGAGTCCTGAAGAGGCCGACACGATAGAGAGAGTTGCACAGCTCTACGAACTCCAGGAAAGGTTCAAAGCGAAGAGGTGAGGCGGAAGAGGCATCATATTTCCTGCTTTTGAATTAAATCAAGGGAAAATCAGAGATCAAAATCGCCAAAAGGCGGGTAAACAAAGCCTTCCCCGGGTATTTCCCCCACCTTCAGCCGTCCGGCCTTCTTCACGGAGAGGGCGAAGTCCACGATGATCGCTATGATAGCGACAACTCCCACGAGCATCAGGGCGTAGAGGAGGGGACCGGTGTAGCCTCCCGCAAACAGGAGAACAGGGAGATCGTATAGTGAGTGGTAAACGGAAGCCCTGATGTAGCCACCCCAGCTCCCCTCAACCAGGAGGATGGTGGCAGAGATAGCGGTGAGGGCAACGTGAAATCCGACGAGAACGAACCTCAGGAGAGCCATAACGGGCTCACCAGCCACCGTAAGGACGATGGAATAAAGGACTGCCTCGATCAGGCCGAAGAAAAACGCCGTTCCCACGGCCTTCTTCCAGAGCACCCAGAGCTCCTCGTGGAAGATCTTAACCGGGAGAAGCTTTGAGAACTCTTCTATAGGGCCGACCGCCATTCCAAGGAGGAAGAGGGCAAAGAGAGAAGCACTTTTTTCCCCGAACTTCAGGGGCGCTATGAACGGGAACTCAAGGAGGGAAGCAACGAGAACGGCCATGAGGCCCAGGAGAAAGGATATGGTCCTCCACTTCATAGGGGGGAGTTCTTCCCAGACCGCCCGCACTTCCCGGTACGCGAGGACACAGAGGGCCGCGTTCAACAGAAGCGCGGTGTAGACGTAAGGGGCGATGATGGCAAAATCGGCGTTATTCATTGGGCCGGGGGCTACCATTCCTAACACCAATAGTTAAAAGAGGAGGAGGGATTTAAAGTTTTCACTTGAGCCTTATGGCGTCGAGGTTGTTGGGGGCCCTAGTGGAGAGGTTGAACTTCTTGTGTATGCTCGAAGCGAGGTCAAGGCACTTGTGAGGCTCGCCGTGGACTGTGATTATCCTCTCCGGCCTCGGTCTGAGCCTTGCCACGTAGCTCATCAGCTCCCTCCTGTCGGCGTGACCTGAGAAGCCGTCTATGGTCTGAACCTCCATGTTGACCTGGACGACTTCGGTCCTCCCATCTTCCCCTACGAGCGGTATCTCGCGGAGGCCCCTCTGCACCTGCCTTCCGAGGGTTCCCTCAGCCTGGTAGCTGACGAAGATCATTGTGTTCTTCGGATCGGATGCGAGCTGTTTGAAGTACTCCACGCTCGGCCCGCCGACGAGCATACCAGAGGTCGCGATGATTATCGCCGGCTCTCCCGAGTCTATGATGTCCTGCCTCTCGCGGGAGTTGGCGACGCTCTTGAATATCGGATTGAGGAACGGGTTGTAGCCCTCGTGGAATATCTGCTCCCTCAGCCTCTTGCTCAGGTACTCAGGGTAGGCGGTGTGAATCGCCGTCGCCTCCCATATCATTCCGTCGAGGTAAATGGGAACCTCGAAGCCACCAATCCTGGCGTACTCCTCAAGGACCATCATTATCTCCTGGGCCCTTCCAACAGCCATAGCGGGAATGAGAACCTTTCCACCGCGCTTTATCGTCTGGTGGATGACCTCTATAAGCCTCTTCTCGGCCTCCTCGCGCGGCATCTGGTAGTCGTTGCTGGCTCCGTAGGTCGACTCCATCACCAGGGTCTCAACGCGCGGGAAGCGAGAGACCGCCGGTTCAAGGAGTCTCGTCGGGATGAACTTGAAGTCGCCGGTGACCGCTATGTTGTGGAGGCCGTTTCCGATGTGGAGGTGGACTATGGCGGAACCTAGTATGTGGCCGGCGTTGTGGAGGGTGAGCCTTATGTCCGGCGCTATGTCGCGAACCTCGCCGTAGTCCAGGGTTATGGTGTGTTTAATGACCTCCTTGATGTCCCTCGGCCGGTAAAGCGGCTCGACGCCGTTCATGTGCTGGATTTCGATGAAGTCCTGCTGGAGGAGGGTCATCAGATCCCTAGTTGGCGGGGTCGTGTAGATCGGCCCGTCGAAGAGCTTGTAGCGGAAGAGGTAGGGAAGCATTCCGCTGTGGTCGAGATGGGCGTGGGTGATGATTATGGCATCGAGAAGGCCCTCGTCGAGAACGTAGCGGAACTCGGGGGCATCGAAGTGCGGGAAGGCTTTGCTCGGATCCCTCAGCGCGGCTATGTTGACACCAAAATCAACGAGGACGTAGCTCTCGTCGGTCTGAACGAGAAGGGCACTCCTTCCGACCTCGCGGAACCCTCCAAGACCGGTGATCCTTATCCACTTGCTCTTGTACTCGGGCTTGCGGTAGATGTTCCTGCCAACGTGCCTGAGGAACTTCCTCCTGTCCTTCGCCTCGGCCTGGAGTATCTGCCTGATCGAATAGATGGTCTGGCTCTGAATAGGCGGAGTTCTCACCGCCTTTGGTGCCCAGTGAACCTTCTGCGTTATCTCCCTGAGCGTCTCGCCGTTCTTGCCTATGACCAGACCCGGCTTCCTCGCCTCGATTATAACTTCACCCACCGATGGATCGAAGCTTATGTTCGTTATCTCCGCTTCCGGCGGGACTATCTGCTTTATCAGCTCCTCGGCCTGCTCCGGGGGCAGGAGAATCTCCGGGTCTGGCCTGACGCTGATCCTCTTCTTTAGAACCTTGGCAAGGCTCTTGATGAGGTTGCCGTCGCGCATTATTGCCTCGGGGTTCTTGACGTAGATGACTAGCTCAGGTCCTTCGAACTCAACCTCCGTAACCTTGGCTTCCCTCGGGACCATCTGGTCTATCACTGCCCTTATGTCCTTTAGAATGTCCTCTACAAAAGTTTCCCTCCTGATCAAAGGTACCACCTCACTTCAGAATCGCTTCAAGTTCCTCCCCGCTGAGCTCCTTATACCCATCCTTCGTGATCGTCACGAGGGTAACACCTTCTCCGGTGTAAACGTCCCTCTTTATCGCGGCTTTCACGGCCCTGGCGGCGAGTTTTATCCCCTCTTCAAGACCCATATCCTCCGAGAATCCATCCTCAAGTATTGCAAGGGCGAACTCCATACCAGAACCCGCCGCCACGAACTTCTCCTTAGTAACTCCGCCCGCGGCGTCTATTGAGTAGAGTGCTGGGGCAGAGTCGTAGCCTCCAACCAGAAACCACGCGAAGTAGGCATAGCCCCTGCCTCCGTGGAGAACGTTCGAGAGCAGGGTGGCAAGGGCCTTGACCGACATCTCTTTTCCCACCTTGGCCCGGTAAAGCTTGGCCTCGGCCCTTAGAAGCCTGGTTAAGCCGAGTATATCCCCAACCAGACCGGCGCCGGCTATGCCCAGATGGTCGTCTATCTGGAACACCTTGGTGACTTCTTTCGACGTTATCATGTTGCCGAGCGTTGCCCTTCTGTCGGCCGCTAGGATCACTCCGTCCTTACACACTACGCCTACGGTTGTTGTGCCCTTCGTGGCGTTTAGACTCCCGTTCAACAGTAACACCCCTGATGGTCTGTATAGAACAGAAAAACCACAATGGCGCTTTGGATAAAGGGTATTTAAAGATTTCGGGGGGAGGGGTCAAAACGTGTAGTAATCGACCCCCCGCTTCTCCTTCTCGGCCCTCCTCTTTCTGCTCTCCTCGAAGTTCCGGTAGTAGTCCAGCATGTAGGGGGTTATGCTCGGCTTGACCTTCTTCAGGGCGAGCTCGAAGTCCCTCTTAGTAACCTTCAGGCTCTCGAGGAACTCCTCACTCTGGCTCTCCAGAGCTTCCCTCGAAGCCGATGAAGCCGCCCTCCTGAGGGCTATCATCGCCGCCTCCCTTACGAGGGCTTCTATATCGGCACCGGAGTAACCCTCGGTTCTCTTCGCCAGCTCCGCGAGGTCAACGTCTTCGGCCAGCGGAACTCTTCTGGTGTGCACCCTGAATATCTCCAGCCTGGCCCTCTGATCAGGAGCGGGGACCATTATCAGCCTGTCGAACCTTCCCGGCCTGAGGAGTGCAGGATCAATGATGTCCGGCCTGTTGGTCGCCGCTATGACGACCACACCGCTGTTCTCTTCAATTCCGTCCATCTCGGTGAGGAGCTGGTTGAGGAGGGTGTCGAGGTACCTTCCGCCCTCGTAGCTTCCCCTGGCGGGGGCTATTGCGTCTATTTCATCGATGAATATCACGGTTGGGGCGGCCTGCCTGGCCTTCCTGAAGATCTCCCTTATCCTCTTCTCCGTCTCCCCAACCCACTTGCTCAGCACTTCAGGCCCCCTTATGGCTATGAAGTTGGCTTCGCTCTCGTTGGCGACCGCCTTGGCTAGTAGGGTCTTGCCGGTTCCAGGCGGACCGTAGAGCAGAATCCCCTTCGGCGGGTTCACCCCAAGCCTCTCAAAGGCCTTGGGGTACCTCAGGGGCCATTCTACCGCTTCCCTGAGCTCCTGCTTGACTTCCTCAAGCCCGCCGACGTCCTCCCAGTGGACGTTCGGAACCTCTATGAGAACCTCCCTGAGCGCACTCGGCTCGACCATCTTGAGGGCCTCGTAGAAGTCCTCCTCCCGAACGCGGAGCTCCTGGAGAACCTCCGGCGGTATCCTCTCCTGCTCGGGGCTCACCTTGCCCTCCTTTATGAGCCTCCTGAGAACCACCATCGCGGCCTCCCTGGCGAGGGCCGCTAAATCAGCACCGACGAAGCCGTGAGTCCTCTCGGCGATTCTCTCTAGCATCTTGTCCACGAGCCTGGCCCTGACTTCCGAATAGATCTCGCTGTTCCTCTTGAGAACCTCCCTTATCTCGTCCTCGCTCCCCGCTTCCGCAACCAGCCTCTTCATGACCTCCGCGCTCTGAAGGTACTGGCCTCCCCTCGCGGCCAGTTCATCGAGTATTCTAAGGACCTCCGTCTTTTCAAAGGGCGGTTCGAGCGGCATTCCCCTTGTGTGGATCTGAAGTATCTCCTTCCTGCCCTGCTTATCCGGAACGCCTACCTCAATCTCCCTGTCGAACCTTCCAGGTCTCCTGAGGGCTGGATCGAGTGCATCGGGCCTGTTGGTGGCGGCTATAACAATCACCTTGCCCCTGCTCTTGAGGCCGTCCATGAGGGTGAGCAACTGTGAAACAACGCGCTTCTCAACCTCCCCAACGACTTCCTCCCTCTTCGGCGCTATTGCGTCAATCTCGTCAATGAAGATTATGCTCGGGGCGTTCTCCTCAGCTTCCTTGAAGATATCCCTCAAGCGCTCCTCGCTTTCGCCGTAGTACTTGCTCATTATCTCCGGACCGTTTATCGCTATGAAGTGAGCGTTGGCTTCGTTGGCAACGGCCTTAGCGAGCAGAGTCTTACCAGTTCCGGGCGGACCGTAAAGCAGAACTCCCTTGGGCGGCTCGATGCCCAACCTCTCGAAGAGCTCAGGGTGCTTGAGCGGGAGCTCAACCATCTCACGGATCTTTTGGATGGCGTCGCTTAAACCGCCGATGTCCTCGTAGGTAACCTCTGGGATGCTCTCCTCCCTGATCTCCACCGCTTGAGGGAGAACTTCAACCTCAGTGTTGTAGGTTATCTGAACTATCCCCTTGGGGATGGTGTTGACGACAACGAACTTGAGCTCACCGAAGCCGAGGGGCATCGTCTCGAAGAGGCCCCTTATGAGGTCGTCCAGGGGGGAACCGCCGTAGTAACCGGTCTCACCCCTACTGCTAGCGACGATTATGTCCCCTTTGACCACGGGCCTCCCGAGGAGGTTTCCCTTGACCAGATCCCCCGGGATCTGGAGGATCACACCTTTCTGGGCCGGGGCGAGAACCACTTTCTTGGCCTCCTGAACCTGGGCGCGGCGTATCGTGATGTAGTCCCCTATGCTGACCCCCGCGTTCTTCCTTATGTACCCGTCCATCCTCACTATGTCCAGTCCCCTGTCGTCGGGGTGGGCGTTGGCAACTATGGCAGCAGTTGAACGCGATCCTACGAGCTCGACTATGTCGCCCGTGCTGACACCGAGCTTCTTTTGGTAGGGCCTGTCAAAGCGGACTATGCCCCTCCCAACGTCGACCTTGAGAGCCTCTGCAACCCTGAGCTTGATCTCGTCCACACTCTCCTCCCTTCCGAATATCATAATGATCACCCCCAAACATCTCTCCCAACGCTTCGTTATAGGACGAGAGGGTATAAAACCTCTCCGCTAACCCTTCCTCCTCCGCTGCTTCTCTATGGCCTCTTCAAGGGTCATGTTCCCGAGGGCGACTTCCCTGGCCAAGCTAGTTGATATCGTCACGTTCCCGCTCAGCTCCCTGCTCCTGCGCTTTATGTCCTCGAGTTCCCTTTTGGTAGGTTCCTTAACCTCAAGGAGGTCCGCTATCGTGGTTTCCCTTCCCCGTCTCAGCCCAATGTTTATTGAGGCGACTATGTCCTGAACTCCAGAGGCCTCGGTGTTGCCGACCCTAGGCGTGGTTCTCGCCTCGTTGACCAGGATCACGGGATAATCGTAGCCGAGGAGCTGACCGAGGGCCTTCAAAGTCAGCGTCCGCTGCCTCTTCGCTCCGTGGCCGATTTTTATTTTCGCACCCGGATAGCGCTCCAAAAGATCGATTATGATTCCCACGTCCCTCGGACCTTTGAGCCTGTGGACTTCCAGAACCCTGTTGTCTGCGACGACGCTCAGACCCGGCCTCTCTCCCGGATCGATGGCGATGAAAACCTGCTTGAACCTCTCCCTACCTTCAAGAACTGCCAGGAGTTCGTCTACAAAGCTCTCGTCCCTCACCACTATCTTAACAGGAAAATCCACCTTACCAAAGCTCTTCTCGTCAGTAAGGACTGCTTCAACGTCGAAGGGTATCTTTTCCCCAGGTCTAAGGCTGTGAAAACCTATCCCGTAAGCCTTGAGGGTTTTTACGATGAGATAGTAGACCCGCGCATCCTCGGTGATAACGGCCACCCGCATGGTCGTTCATCTCCGGGAACGCTCAAAAACCTTCCCCTGGAGAAAGTCTTAAATCCGATCGCACGAAATTTTTCAGGAGGTAGTCCCATGATCCCACCCAAAAAGAAGGTTTCCAAAAGGGAGGACGAGGAGTATCTGGAGGAGGAACTGGAGTTCGAGGAGGACTTCGAGGACGAAGACTGGGAGGAGGAGTGGGAAGAAGAGGACTGGGAAGAGGACGAGGACTGGTAGCTAAAACAGCCGGGCTTCATACTCCCTCTGAATTTTCACCCCAAGATCAAAGATCCGCTTCGAGAGCTCCCTCAGCTCGGAGTCGTTTCTCATCTTTGACTCCTCCAAGAGTTCAAAGGCAAAGAACTTAAGGAGCCTCGCTAAGACGTAGTCGCTTTTGGGAGTCAAAACCTTTCGAGCAAGCTCCTCATCGAGAAAGCCTCTTCTCAGCATCTCCTCAAGGAGAACCACCCGCTTAACAGGATCCGCTATCTTCTCGGCGAACTCCACGGCCCGCTTGGCATCGCCATTCTCCAGACATTTGAGGGCCAGGAGAAAGCCCAGCTGGCTCACACGAGAGGCCTTTTCGTAGATTTCCGCCGCCTTTTCGAAATTCCCAGATTTCAGGTAGATGAGCCCCAGATCCTCCAGAAGGCGACTTCTCAGGGGTTCCCCCACTAGGGACGCCCAGTATTGGAGCTCCTCGGCGTTGGCCAGATCCGCGATCAGCTTGAAGTACCCAACGAGGTAACCTCCCAGCTGGGGCTCGAGGGGCTTAACCGAAGGTTTTGGTGGAGCTACCTTAGCCACCTCGTTCTGAGAAACAACGGCGTTCCTGAATTCCCCTTTCATACGGAGGAGCTCTGCCCCCGGCATCAGTTTGCCGTTCTTAAGGCTGATTCCGGGGGGAAGAGGCTTGAGAACCTCTATATCCCCCTCATCGAGGCCGAGCTCGCTGAGGCTCATGCCGGCACTTCCCTTCTCCACGATCGCCCTTGCGAGCATGGCGGAGACCGCCTTAAGGGCCTTTTTCCTCACGAATTCGCTCCGGATCTTCTTCGACGCCTCGATGGCAGGTTTGAACATCCAGTTCTTGGAGAAAATGTAGGAAAGATCCCTGAAGACCTCATCACGCAGGGACTCCGTCGCTATCTTTCCAGCGACTTCAAGGGCCTTCCCAGGGTTCTCCTGGGCGTAGGCCTCAGCCACCCACCTGAGGGCGTAGTCCCTCCAGTATGGATCATCTATTCTCCCGGCCAGTGCGAGTGCCGCCCCAAGGTCGCCTTTGTTGATGAGGCTCTTAACCTCGATCAGCCTCTCATCCAAAACCCTCACCGCGTTACCTTCTAAGCCTCAATCCCGGATGCCAGACCTTCTTTCCGGCTTTCTCCTTCTCCTCGTCCCACTCGGAGAGTATCTTAACTGCTTCGCTCGCAACCAAAGCCGCCTCCTTCTCGCCGGCCTTGCCGAACTCGTTGGTAACCCTGTTGGCGAAGACGGCGCAGATACAGCCTGCCCTCAGGCCGTAGATGCTCGCGAGGGTGTAGAGTGTCGCCGCCTCCATCTCGAAGTTGGTAACGTTGGCCTGCCTGAGGTCGTCCATTATGTTCCTCGCGAAGCTCGGGAAGTAGCCGTTTAAACCAGGCCTGCCCTGGCCCAGGTAGAAGCTGTCGGTCGAGGCCGTTATGCCAAGGTGGTAGCGTACTCCGAGGCTCTCAGCGGCCTCTATGAGGGCAAGGGTAACCTCAAGATCAGCCACAGCAGGATACTCAACCCGTACGTACTGCTTGGAGGTTCCCTCGAGCCTTACGGCGGCCTTAGCTATAATGAGGTCTCCTATCTCCATTCCCGGCTGTATGGCTCCAGTAGAGCCCACCCGGATGAAGGTGTCAGCTCCAATAGCCGCCAGCTCCTCGACGGCTATCGCCGCCGACGGCCCACCTATTCCAGTTGAGGTCACGCTTATAGGCACGCCCTTGTACTTCCCGGTGTGCGTCCTGTACTCACGGTGGAAGGCAATCTCCCTGGCCTCGTCCCAGAGGGAGCTTATCTTTGGAACCCTCTCAGGGTCTCCCGGAAGGAGAACGTACCTTGAAACGTCCCCCGGCTTGCAGGCTATGTGGTACTGGTATCCCTCCTCAGTCTGGGGCCTCTCAGCCGAAACGAACTTTTCACCCATACCCATCACCTTTTTAGTCTCTGGGGTCAATATGGAACTCAAACCTAAAAACCCTTGGGTGGGAGAATGCTGAAGTGTACGCGGTGTGGAAAGGAGTACGACGAGAGGTTCATCCTAAGGTGCGGCTGCGGCGGCACACTGCTGGTCGAGAGGAACTACTTCGACTTCTTCGGGAACCTTCAGCCGTACCTAGATATGAGGAGGTACATCAACTTCCTCCCGATAAGCGGCTCTCTGCTCCCCCCAGCAACGCCCGCGATAACGCCAGTGAGCGAGCTGAACCTGGAGACCGTCACGGCCATCTTCAAACTCGAATACCTCCAGCCGAGCGGATCTTTCAAGGATAGGGGGACGTGGGTAACGGTTTCAAAGCTCCTTGAGGAGGGGATAGACGAGGTTGCGATAGACAGCTCGGGCAACGCGGCGCTCAGCTTGGCCCTCTACTCCCTCCCCGCCAACATAAACGTCCACGTATTCCTCTCCTACGACGCCCGCCCGGAGAAGATATCCCTCTTACAAAGGCTCGGTGCGGTTCTCCACTTCATAGATGGGGACAGGATGAAAGTTCACGAGAGGGCGGTAGAGTTTTCAGAGAGCGAGGGGATAACCTACGCCTCACACTGGCTCAACCCATACTTCATCGAGGGAACGAAAACTGCCGCCTTCGAGGCTTACGAGCAGGTTGGAGTCCCTGATTACGTCTTCGCCCCAACCGGAAGTGGAACACTCCTCCTAGGCCTCTGGAAGGGATTCTTCGAGTTAAGGAAAATGGGCGTCGTTAGCGAGATCCCAAGGCTGATAGCGGTGCAGGCTTCGGGATACGAAAGCCTCTGCGAGCGCTCACCGATTCAAAATCTTCTTGCCGACGGAATAGCGATTCCCGAGCCCCCAAGGAGAGAAGAGATGAAGAGGGCCCTGCAGGAAACGGGAGGGACATGCGTGAGTGTCGACGAGTACGAGACAGAAAACGCACTGAAGTGGCTCAGAAAAGCGGGTTTCCTCGTGGAGCCGACTTCGGCGGTCGTCCTGGCGGCACTGTGGGAACTCGTTGAAACTGGGGAGATACCAGACGGCTCGAAGATCCTACTCCCCCTAACTGGTTCGGGGCTCAAGTTAACCCAAGGTATTTGAACCCTGAGGATGACTAACAATTGGGGGTGAGAGTATGACAGTCAGGTATCCCGCCGTTGCCGGAAGCTTCTACCCCGCTGACGAGGAGTTAGTTAGAATGCTGAACGAGTTTTTCAAAGACCTTGGGGAAGAAGGAAGCGAGAGGAGGATAACGGCTGGAGTTGCGCCTCATGCCGGCTACATATTTTCGGGCTACACAGCGAGCAGAACCTACAAGGCTATCTTTGAGGACGGCCTTCCAGAGACGTTCATAATCCTCGGACCGAACCACACCGGTCTTGGTTCACCCATAGCAATCCACCCACCGGGCACGTGGATAACACCGCTCGGCGAGATAGAGGTTGACGGAGAGCTGGCAAAGGAGATAGCTAAGATTTCGGGCATAGCCGACTTGGACGACCTCGCGCATAGATACGAGCACTCCATCGAGGTTCAGGTTCCGTTTATACAGTATCTAGCTGAGAAGGCTGGAAAGGAAGTCAAAATCGTGCCGATAGTCCTTGGAATGCAGGACGAAGAAGTTGCCGAAGACCTCGGAAGGGCCATCTTCGAGGCGAGCAGGGAACTCGGCAGGGACGTGGTTGTCATAGCCAGCACGGACTTCATGCACTACGGCCCTGTCTACGGCTACGTGCCCTTCAGAGTTAGAGCTGACGAACTTCCCCACAGGATAAAGGAGTGGGACTTCAGGATAATCAGGAGGATTCTCGACTTCGACGTCAAGGGAATGTTCAGGGGGATAAGAGAGATGAACCACACGATGTGCGGACCGGGCGGAGTTGGGACTGCGATAGTCTATTCCCGCCTGGCTGGAGCGGTTGAGGCTGAACTCCTCCACTACACGACGAGCTTCGAGGTCAGCAGGAGCACAGAGGCGGTTGTGGGATACGCGAGCATAGTCTTCAGGCGCTAGCGAAAGTGTGATAAGGGTTTTTCAATATTTTCTACCATGCAGACTCGCAGGGTAAGAAACCTCTCCGATGTCCAAAGGATTCTCCGCTTGCATAGGAGCGAGCTTCGTAGAAGGTTCGGAGTAAAGAGAATCGGGATTTTTGGCTCGTACTCGAGAGGTGAGCAGAAGCCGGAGAGCGACGTGGATATTCTGGTCGAGTTTGAGAGTCCGATTGGGATGATAGACTTTATCCGCCTTCAGGAGTACCTTGAAAGCCTTCTGGGCGTAAGGGTTGACCTGGTAACTCCACAGGCTCTCAAAAAAAGGATCAAGGAGCATGTTTTGAGAGAGGTGAAATACCTATGAGAGACCCCCTTCTCTACGTTGAAGAGGTTCCTGAGGCCATTGAAAAGATACAAAGATACACCGAAGGCATGGCATATGAGGATTTTATCGAGGATGAAAAGACAGTAGACGCTGTTTTGAGAAACCTTGAAATCATCGGCGAAGCCGCAAAGAATTTGCCCTCCGAATTCAAGGAGAAGCACCCCGAAGTGCCTTGGAGAGAGATAGCTGGTATGAAGGACAGGCTGATTCACGCTTATTTCGGTGTTGATCTCTCGATAGTTTGGTATACACTCCAGAATGATCTCCCACAGCTTGAAGATGCTTTAAAACGGCTTTTGGAGGGTCAAAGATGAGCGCTAAAAGGGTTCTCGCCTCGGCACCGGCTAAAATTATCCTCTTTGGGGAGCACAGCGTCGTTTATGGGAAGCCGGCCATAGCGGCGGCCATAGACCTCAGGACGTACGTTCGGGCTGAGTTCAACGACACTGGAGCGATAAAGATAGAGGCCCACGACATAAGGACGCCGGGCTTAATAGTTTCCTTTACAGAGGACAGCATCTACTTCGAGAGCGACTATGGAAAAGCCGCTGAAGTTCTCGGCTACGTCCGGGAGGCGATAGAGCTGGTGAAGGAAGAGGCGGACGTAAACGGGAGGGGAATAACGGTTTCAATAACCTCCCAGATTCCCGTTGGCGCTGGCTTGGGAAGCTCCGCGGCGGTTGCTGTGGCCACCATCGGTGCCGTCTCAAGGCTTCTCGGCCTCGAGCTGAGCAACGAGGAAGTTGGAAAGCTCGGGCATAAAGTTGAACTCCTCGTCCAGGGTGCATCGAGCGGCATAGATCCGACGGTCTCTGCCATAGGCGGCTTCATTCACTACAAGGGTGGGAAGTTTGGGCATTTACCCTTCATGGAGCTCCCGATCGTTGTAGGCTACACCGGTTCGAGCGGCTCGACTAAGGAGCTCGTGGCAATGGTCAGGAGAAACTACGAGGAGATGCCAGAGATATTCGAGCCAATATTGAATTCAATGGGCAGACTCGTTGATAAGGCCAAAGACGTCATCACTTCCGACCTTGATAGAGAGCTGAAGTTCCAGACCCTAGGTAAGCTGATGAACATAAACCATGGCCTCCTCGATGCCCTCGGCGTCTCAACTAAAAAGCTGAGCGAGCTGGTTTATGCGGCCAGGACAGCGGGTGCACTTGGAGCTAAGATCACCGGGGCTGGAGGAGGCGGCTGTATGTACGCACTCGCACCAGGAAAGCAGAGCGAGGTTGCAACCGCCATAACGATAGCGGGCGGGACACCGATGGTGACGAGGATAAGCAGGGAAGGCTTAAGGATTGAGGAGGTGGAGGTATAATCCGCTTATACCACCCCATAATCATTTTTTGGAAGTGTATGGCTCCTTTTTCTGTTTTAAAGGCAATCATGGGAGTTATAGATTTGAGCCGGCCTGGACATTTTTAGTCACAAAAAGTTTTAAAATATTCCATACATTCCATTCCGTTCGGTGAGATAAGCTTTATGTCCTTCACCATCATGGGGGTGAGAGGATGGAGAAGGCCGTGGGTGAGTTTGAGGGAGTACTCGATGGTATAAAGTTCGGGGAGATAGTAATGATTGAGTACTCCGGATATTCAACACCCGTTAGGAGCCTCTACTATCTGACCTCATGGGCAGAGAAAAGGCATTATAAAGTAGTTATCGTTGACATCCTCGATACGCTCTACCTTCACTACCAGCACATGAGGCTCAATGGAATGAACGTGGAAAAGTTCAAAGATATCGACGTTATAAAGATAGGCGGTAGAACCGTTGTGGGTAATGTTATAGGCCAGCTTAATATAACGGGATCGACGGTTGGGGAAAAGGCATTCTCCAGAACGTACGAAAGCGCGGTAAAGGATGGCAATGTAGTTATGATAGTCCTGGGCCTTGAAAAGCTCATGATGCTCTTCGCCGAGTCAAGGAGGGGGATACTGAACATAGTAAACACAATGCTTTCCCACGTCGGAGATGAGCGCGTTAAGGGTTTCTGCTTTATAAACAGAACTCTAATGAAAGAGGTTTCGCCGTACATAATTCCCCTGGTAGCTGAGCTTACGACAACAGTGATCGAAATTGAAAGGGCCAGCGGAACGGACGTTGTTAGGGTTGCAAAAGCCCTTAACCCTGGTATTGAAATGATGGAAGTAAAGCTCGCCTGAGTGGGTCCAACAAACTCTTAAACTGTTTTTTCAACTCTTTTTTGGGTGTTGCCATGATACTCATAAAGATCGGAGGAAGCGTCTTCAGCAACAAGGCTGGGGAAGCGGAGAACTTTGACACTGAAACCGTGAGGAGAATCGCCGGGGAGATTGCCGAGTTCTATCCAAACGAGGAGTTCATAGTGGTTCACGGCGGCGGCAGCTTCGGCCACTACCACGCGAGCGAGCACGCAATACGGGACGGTCTCTCTGGGAACTGGGAAGCGGATCAGGGAAAGAGGAGGGGCTTTTCCCTCACCCATCAGTCGATGCTGAGGGCGAACGCGAGGTTCATCGACATCTTCCTCTCCCAAAACCTGCCAGCGTTTTCGGTTTCAACGTCTTCAATCTTCCTAACGGAAAGGGGAGAAATAATCTACGCCGACATAGAGGTCATTGAGAGGCTCCTTGAACTGGACTTCGTCCCAATTCTCTTCGGGGATGTAGCGGTTGATGTTGCCCAAGGAATAGACATCCTCTCAGGCGACCAAATAATGGCGTACCTCACGAAGATGCTCAGGCCGAAGAAAGCCGTATTCCTCATGGACGTTGACGGCATCTACGACGGAAAACCCGGTGAGGGGACGCTCATTCAGGAGCTTGCCAGAGACGAAGTTCCTAGCCTTCTAGATCGCCTCAACTGCACAGCCTCCGGAACGGACGTCACCGGGGGGATATGCAACAAGCTGAGGAAGGCCTACGAGATGGCCAACTACTCGGAGGTCTGGTTTGTGAACGGGAAAATCCCCGGAAGACTGGCTGGGGCCATCAGGGGGGACGGATTCGGAACTAGGCTGAGGTGAGGCCAGATGTTCGCTGAGATTTTGACCATCGGAGATGAGCTTTTGAGCGGCAACACCGTTGACAGCAACGCGGCGTTCATAGCATCAAAGCTGACGGAGAGGGGTTACTGGGTGAGGAGGATAACAACGGTTGGCGATGACGTTGAGGAGATAAAGGTAGCTGTTATGGAGATACTCGGCAGAAAACCTGAAGTCCTCGTCATCTCAGGCGGCCTCGGGCCGACCCACGACGACGTTACAATGCTGGCTGTTGCTGAGGCACTTGAGAGAAAGCTAGTCCAATGTGAGGAGTGTCTAGAGAGGATAAAGGTCTTCTACGAGAAGCTTTATAGGGAGGGATACATAGACGATCCAAACCTCAACGAGGGCCGGAGGAAGATGACCTACCTGCCGGAGGGGGCGGAGCCGCTTGAGAACACCGAAGGTGCCGCGCCGGGGGCTTTCATTGAGCACGATGGCGTTAAGATATTCGTCCTCCCAGGCATGCCGAGGGAGATGAAGGCAATGCTCGAAAAGGAGGTTCTCCCGAGGCTTGGAAAGAGGAAGTTCGTCCAGAGGAAGTTTTTGGCGGAGATAACCGACGAGAGCAAACTGGCCCCTCTCCTCAAAGAAGCCCTGGAGGAATTCAACGTCAGGATACACTCGTCCCCAAAGGGCTTTGGGAAGTACATAGGGCTGATAATCTTTGCAGAGGACGAGAAAGAGGTAGATAAGGTGACTCAGTTTCTGAACGATAGGGGGATATCCCTTGAGCCGTGGAAGCTCTGAATTTTCGGGTTTATCAATTTTTCATGCAAGAATTTTCGCTCTTTCACCAGAGCCCGAAAACTCTTTCATGTGCCGGCGCTAAATATGGAAGCTTATTTGGCCTTTTTCGTTAAACGGGAGTGTTTTCAGATCTGGAGAGAATTAAAGCTCTCTGTGAACCCAAAAGGTTTATTAGAACCTGCACATTACTGAGCGTGGGTGATCTTATATGAGTGGATACTGGGGAAAGATCCTTAGGGTCAACTTGACTACCAAAGAGACCAAAGTCGAACCGCTCCCAGAGGGCTTCCCGAGGAAGTACCTCGGCGGTGTCGGTTTTGGAACCAGGATTCTCTACGACGAGGTTCCGAAAGGAGCGGACCCGCTCGGGCCGGAGAACAAGATGATAATAACCCCCGGTCTCTTCGTTGACACCGGAATCGGAACCGGTTCAAAGACCGCTTTCAACTTCAAGAGCCCGCTCACAGGCGGCTACGGCAGATCTATGGCCGGTGCCGAGCTCGGAGTTCAGCTCAAGAGAGCCGGCTACGACATGCTCATCATTGAGGGGCAGAGCGATGAACCCGTTCTCCTCGTTATCAACGATGACGAGGTAAAGATAGTCCCGGCCGACGGCTACTGGGGCCTCACCACCGGAGAGGCCAGGAGCAAGGCCAAGGAAGAGTATCCCGGCTACGCTACCGCTTTCATCGGTCCCGCCGGCGAGAGGCTAAGCCTCATCTCGATAATCGAGACCGACGACAGGCAGGCCGCCAGAGGCGGTCCGGGTGCAGTTCTCGGAAGCAAGAAGCTCAAGGGAATACTTGTAAAGGGAAGCAAGAAGGTTCCGATAGCTAATCCAGAGAAGCTCCGCGAGCTGATAAAGAAGTGGGCGCTCATCTTCAAGGACCACCCGGCTACCAAGGCCGACATGGACTACGGAAGCGGCGAGTTCCTCGACTGGATGAACCGCGAGAGGGGCACCTTCCCGGTCAGGAACTGGCAGATGGGCTTCTTCAAGAAGGCCTACGAGAAGGCCAAGGAGGAGGGCAGGGAGCACATCGGCATAGACCCCTACTTCTGGGCACCGAAGTACAGGAAGGGAAGGAAGCCGTGCCCGCTCTGTAACAAGCCGTGCAGCCAGTACGTCCACGTTGAGAGCCAGAAGTGGGGAACCTTTGAGGTCGACGGTCCCGAGTACGAGACCCTCTACTCATTCGGCGGTGTGCTTGAGATAGACGACTTTGAAACCGTTGCCTACCTCAACTACCTCGCGGATCAGCTCGGCCTCGACACCATCTCGGCCGGTGTCACGATAGCTTGGGCAATGGAAGCTTATGAGCGCGGTCTCCTCACCAAGGAAGACACGGACGGCATAGAGCTCACCTTCGGCAACGGTGAGGCAGCCGTTGAGGCCCTCAGAAAGATGGCCTACCGCGAGGGCAACCTCGGAAAGCTCCTCGCCGATGGTGTCAAGAGGGCCAGCGAGAGGCTTGGAAAGGAGAGCTGGAAGTTCGCCATGCACGTCAAGGGAATGGAGCCGCCCGCTTACGACGTCCGCGGCATAAAGGGAATGGCTTTAGCGTTCGCCGTCAGCGTCCGCGGTGCCGACCACCTAACTGCCGGAGCCTACGGAACCGAGCTCGTCGGCAAGTGGTGGAAGTTCGACGGAATCGACAGGACGAAGGGCGAGAACAAGGGATACGAGATAGCCGTTCACGAGAACCTCATGGCGGTCTACGATGCCCTTGGAGTGTGCAAGTTCTCAAGGCACATGTACTTCCTCGAGGGCTTCCCGGAGCTCATTGAGGCAGTGACCGGAATGCACATGAGCGAGGCCGAGATAATAACCGTCGGAGAGAGGATCATGAACGTCGCAAGGGCATTCAACGTCAGGGAGGGCTTCAGCAGGAAGGACGACACGCTCCCGTACAGGATCATGTGGGAGCCGATCCCAGAGGGAGTCAGCAAGGGCCTGCACGTCCCGCCCTGGGAGCTCGACAGGATGCTGGATGAATACTACCAGGCAAGGGGCTGGAGCAGGGACGGAATCCCGACCAAGGTCAAGCTCCTCACCCTCGACCTCCCGGACATCGCGGAGGACATTGGAGCCGGGATCTGAACTCCCTGCTTTTTCTCCTTTGCTTTTGTGGGAAAGACTTTCCCTGAATTCCGTCGGTATAAAGACATCGGAAAAGTTTTATACGATTAAATCCACAAAGGAATGTGCATAAAACAAGGGGTGAAAGAAGATGGTAAAGATCCTCGCCTCAAAGCTCAGGGATGTGGAGCTGATTACAGATACGGGTGTAAGACTCGGCTGGGTCTACGACCTCAGCTTCGATGAGGAAACTGGAGAGCTTCTCGTCATCGTGGCCGAGCCCGACGAAGACCTCGACACCAGCGAGTTCGTCACCGATCACGAGGGGCTCCTTCTGATACCGGTGAGCGCAGTTAGGAGCATAGGTGAGGTGATCATCATCGACTCCAACAAGCTCGCGGTTAAGTCCAAGCTCCGCGGTATAAGGCACCGTTAATAGCCCTCAAAGAGCCTGTCCGCGAGGAACCGCGGAAGGCCCGCCTCCACTATCTTCCTCGCCGCTTCTTCCACATCGTATTCCACCCTGCGGAACTCCACGTTATCCGGCGGTTCCTCTTCCGTGTCTATGATGGCGTAAGCAGCCCTCCAGTCCCCGTCCCTTGGCTGACCAACACCACCGGGGTTGATGATGCGTCTCTCCCCTATCAGCTTCAGCATTGGGACGTGAGTGTGGCCGACAAGGAGATCGTCCTGCCTTACGTAGCTCAAAACGGAGTTAAACTCGCTATCCGGAAGCCAGGGGAAGAGATACTCATCGAGAGGTGCCCTTGGCGAGCCGTGGATGAGAAGGTAGCTCCTCCCGGTGTCGTCGGTGAACAGTTGTCTCACTGGGAGCCTCCTCAGGAAATCAAGGTTCTCAATGCCCATGACCCGCTGGTGCCACCGAACCGCTTCCCTCGCGTAGGGGTTGAAGCCCCACTCCGCTCCGAAGGCTATCGCGTTGTCGTGGTTGCCCCGGACGCAGAGGAACTCCCTCTTCTCCATCTGCTCCCTGACGAACTCCACGACCTCGTTTGGATTCGCTCCGTAGCCGACCAAATCACCCATGCAGAGTATCACATCCGCTTTTCTAACCTCCTTCCAGACCGCCTGAAGGGCCTCCCAGTTGGAGTGAATATCGCTCATCAGGGTTATGAGCATGAGACCACCCGACAATAAAATTGGGGGAAGGGCTTAAATCACTTCAGGAACTCCCCGTAGCATGCCGAAGCCAAAGACCGCAAGGCCGAAAACCATCAGAAGAAGACCAGAGTAGAGCTGATACGCGGGAGAACCGCTCTCCTCGCACTCCCTCTTGAGCTCATCGAAGTGCTTGGAGCAGTACTCGAAGTCAAGGTACTCCCTCGGATCGCCGTAAACGGTCAGGGACTCCACTTTGAGGCCCTTTCTGAAGATCAGCCGCCGAAGATTCACAGGCTTCTTTCCCCTTTCATCTCTCCGGATTTCAAGGGTTCCGTTGGAATAGATGAAGGTCAGGTTCTTCAGTGGACCGCTTTCTAGAACCAGAGCGTCATTCTCGATGTGGAACGAAGTCCCCGCGGGAGAGTCTAGAACCACGACAAATCTTGAGACGTTCAGTGAGTAATTCGAGGTAAAGACAAAACCTCCCCCAGAAGAGGCGAGTTCGGGAGTTGTGTTCAAGTTTGCGTCAAAGAGTACGGATGATGGAAGCATGCAGGCCAGGCCGCCGCAGTTTGCTGGACTGTAAGTTGCCGTTAGGACTGCACCCAGGGATAACAGCAAAAATCCCAGAACGTAAACTATTTTCCTGTACATAGGACATCACAAATATTACTCCTGATGCACATAAAAATCTTTGGGTAAAATATCCAGAAAAGAGAAGAGGAGATTCACTCCTTCTTCTGCTTCTTCTTCCAGTTGCTCCACTTGTAGAGGGCCGCGAGGGACTTGATGGCCCTCTCCGGCTCCGGATAGGCCGGAATGCCCTCCTCGTTGAGCATGTCAATGGCTTCCTTGGCCTCTATGCCGCCGACGATGGCTACCACGAGCGGCTTCTTCCTTCCGCTCTCGTTGTACTCGCGGATGACTATCTTTGCTAGGTCCCTTGGGTCGAGGACCGCTGTCTGGCAGTAGAGGACGGCTATGCTGTGCATGTTCGGGTTGGCGAGTGCATCGCGGACGGCTCCCTCATAGGCCTCTGCTCCGGCCATACCGGTTAAATCGACCGGGTTCTTGTAGCTTCCGAAGGGCGGCATGTGGTTGGCGAAGATCTTGAGGTCCTCGAGGTTGTCGTAGAGGTGAAGTCCCTCCTCCTCGGCGGCATCGGTGGCCATAACGCCTATTCCACCGCCGTTGGTGAGTATGACCACGTTCTCTCCCTCGGGCTCTGGGAGGTTGCTGAGTGTTCTCGCCCAGTCAAAGGCTTCTCCGATGGTAAGAGCTCTGAGTACGCCGCTCTGCTTGAACGCGGCCTCGTATATCTTGTCTGAACCGGCGAGTGAACCGGTGTGGGAAGCTGCGGCCTTGGCACCGCGCTCGCTCCTTCCGGCCTTTATGATGATTATAGGCTTCTTCATGCTGACCTTCTTAGCTGCATCCATGAACTTCCTTCCGTCCTTAACGCCCTCCATGTAGATGAGGATTGCATTGGTGTTCTCATCATCCTCGAAGTACTCAAGCAGGTCCGCATCATCGATGTCGCTCTTGTTTCCAATGCTGACAACCGCCGAGAGGCCAACCTTCTCAAGGATGGTCCAGCCCATAAGGGCTATACCGAGGGCACCGCTCTGGCTGATGAGGGCGAGCTTGCCCGGCATGACGTCGGTCGGGCCGAAGGTGGCGTTGAGCTTCTTGGGGGTGTAGACGACGCCGAAGATGTTCGGGCCGAGGATTCTCATGCCGTACTTGCGGGCAGTCTCGACGAGCTGCTCCTCAACCTTCTTGCCCTCTGGGCCGAGCTCACCGAATCCAGAGCTGATTATCGGGAGAACTTTGACGCCCTTCTTTCCGCACTCCTCAACCACCTGGGGAACGAACTTGGCCGGGACGACGATGACGGCCATATCAACCTCGTCCGGAACGTCGAGGATGCTCTTGTAGGACTTGAACTTCCTTCCGTTTATCTCAATCTCTACCCCTTTGATGTTGACAGGGTAGATCTTGCCCTCATAGCCGTACTCAACGAGGTTTTTCATGACAGCGTATCCGATTTTGCCAGGTTTTTCTGAAGCGCCGATAACGGCGATGCTCTTCGGTCTGAACAGGGCAACTATGTTCTGGTCAACCATCTCTATCACCTCAGATGACATTTACAGTTTTACGTCTGTGAAAGCCGTTAAAACCTTTCCCTTCTCATTTTGACGATGATTGAATCGACAGCCGTTAAAGGCAAAAAAGGATTTAAACCAAGGGATGCAATCAGTTAGGGTGGTCTAATGGGGATAATCGAAAAGCCAAAGAGAGAGCTGACCCCCCTTCAGACTGCGGCACTCAAGTGGATGTCCCTTGCGTTTGACCTGGTCGTGATAATCCTGGCACTCCTCACCATGGCTTACGTTGCATACATGCTCTACGACCTCACGCTTATCATGCTCCACGGCACCGACGTGGAGGAGGCGCTCCACGAGTTCCTCCTCGTCATAATCCTCCTGGAGCTCTTTGAGTTGCTCTCCCTCTACATCAAGGAGCACCACGTCAGCATGCGCCGCGTGGCCGAACTCGGCGTTGTGGCCATAGTCAGAAAGCTGGTTATAACCGCGGACTACAACGCCCTGGGATGGCAGACGTTGATTAGCATGGCGGCCGTAATATTCGTCCTCGGATGGATATACGTCCAGGAGAGGCGGAGGATCTCAGAGGAGGAGAGGTTCATTATTGAGCATGGAATAAATAAACAGTGGTCCTCCAATCAATGAGGGGGATGTGGGCAGAAGCAAAGGCTAAATATCCCTCATCCCAACTTTTCTCTAGGTGGGGAAGGATGGGAGTACAGATCGGAGAGCTTGTGCCTCGGAAGGAGATTGGAATCGAGAACCTCTACGGCAGAAAAGTTGCTATCGACGCCTTCAACGCCATGTACCAGTTCCTCTCGATCATAAGGCAGCGCGATGGAACACCGCTAATGGACTCAAAGGGAAGGATAACCTCCCACCTCAGCGGCTTTTTCTACAGGACCATAAACCTCATGGAAGCTGGGGTGAAGCCCGCTTATGTGTTTGACGGCAAACCTCCTGAGTTCAAGAAGAGGGAGATAGAAAAGAGAAGGGAAGCCCGAGAAGAGGCCGAAGAGAAGTGGCACGAAGCGCTAGAAAGGGGAGACCTTGAAGAAGCCAAGAAGTACGCCATGAGGGCGACGCGCGTTAATGAAGGGTTAATCAACGACGCCAAAAAACTCCTGGAGCTTATGGGAATCCCCGTTGTACAGGCCCCAAGCGAGGGAGAAGCCCAGGCGGCGTACATGGCGGCCAGAAAGAGGGTCTACGCATCGGCCAGTCAGGACTACGACTCCCTCCTCTTCGGGGCCCCAAGGCTCGTGAGAAACCTCACGATAACCGGGAGGAGAAAGCTCCCCGGAAAGAACGTCTACGTCGATGTCAAGCCCGAACTGGTCGTTCTGGATGAGGTGCTCAAAGAACTAGGCATAGACAGGGAGAAGCTCATCGAGATGGCGATTTTAATAGGAACCGACTACAACCCCGGCGGGATAAAGGGCATCGGGCCAAAGAAGGCCCTGACGATAGTCAAGAGGAGTAAAGACCCCCTCGCCAGGTACCAGAAGGAGAGCGAGGTCGACCTCTACGCCATAAAGGAGTTCTTCCTCAATCCCCCGGTTACCGACGAATACGAGCTCAAGTGGCGAGAGCCCGATGAAGAAAGAATCCTCAAGTTCCTGTGCGACGAGCACGATTTCAGCGAGGAGAGGGTGAAGAACGGTCTTGAAAGACTGAAGAAAGCAGTAAAAGCGGGGAAGCAGAAGACACTGGAAAGCTGGTTCGGCTGATCAGCCCATCGGCACCTTCAGGTTTAGTTTTTCTATGAGCTCCTTGTACCTGTTCCTGACTGTGACCTCCGTGACCCTCGCCACCTCGGCCACTTCCCTCTGGGTTCTCTTTTCCCCCTCCATGAGGCCGGCTATGTAGAGCGCCGCCGCAACGAGGCCGGCCGGGCTCTTCCCGCTGGTTAAACCCCGGGAGTATGCCTCCTCAAGGAGCTCTATGGCCTTCTTTCTAACCTTCTCACTTAATCCCAGCTCATCTGCAAACTTGCTGACGTAATCTGTCGGCTTAACGAAGAGCTTCTTTGGGGTGAGGTTGAGGTGTCTCGCTATGAAGCGAAAGCTTCTGCCTATCTCCTTTTTGTCGACGCGAGAAACTTCAGCTATTTCATCAAGGGTTCGGGGGATCTTGAGAAGCCTGCAGGCGGCGTAGACACAGGCCGCTATGACGCTCTCAATGGAGCGGCCCCTTATCAGGCCCTTTCTAACGGCCTCACGGTACAAACGGGCGGCCTCCTCCTCAACGTGCCTCGGAAGGCGCAGGTTGCTGGCCAGCCTGTCCAGCTCGCTCAGGGCGAAGGCCAGGTTTCTCTCGGCGGCGTCGCTGACCCTCAGGCGGCTCTGCCACTTCCTCAGGCGGTACATCTTCTCCCTCATCAAGCCGGTAAGGGAACGGTCTATTCCTATATCCGTGGAGAGGCCCTTATCGTGAAGGAGTATGCTCTCTGGGGCGCCCGCGCGTGCCCTCTTCTCCCTCTGGCTCGCATCAAAGGCCCTCCACTCGGGCCCCATATCAACGACGTTCTCCTCAATAACGTAACCGCAAACCTTACAGACGACCTCTCCCCTGCTTGGATCGTAGATGAACTCCGTGGAGCCGCAAACAGGACAGACCCTCTTCTTACTCACTCAAACACCCCCACGGCCGGCCCTATCGGGATAGGCCTTATAAACCTTCCTCAGGGTTTCTCTTCCCGTTCTTCTTGGCAGGGATGTAGCGGAGTATCCACGCCAGATCCTCCCTCTTGAAGGTTATCCTTTCGAGAACCCTAACGTCTTCGTCGCCGTCTTCAACTAGGTTGGCGTATATCCAGAGGAAGACCGGATCTTCATCGCTTCCAAGGTGGAGGTTGCGATAGAGAATATCCACTGTCCCATCCCGGTTGTTCTTAACCGAGACGGCCTTCCAGGTGTCGAGGCTCACCTCGCCTTTGGAATCGAGGAGTTCTATGATCCTCTTGACGTCCATCCGGTCACCTTCCGCTACCACTTGATACGGAACTCCTTTCTAGTCCTGGCATCGATCTGTGCCAGTATTCTCTTGAGTTTATCATCACCTATCGGTTCCCTGATCTGGCCCGCCTGGTAGAGCTGAACCAGTATGAGCTCGACCTGCCTCGCAAGTTCGGGCTTTACGAGCTTAACCCGACCGAGCCTCTCCCTTGCCTCAGGGGTGAGGATCTTCCGCATTATCGCCTCAAGCTGAGCTTCAAGCTCCATTTCCTGCTTTATGGCCTCCTCCTGAGCTTTCTGCTGTTCGAGGTACTTCTTCTGGAGCTCCATGAGCTTCCTCTTCCTGATCTCCTCGATGTCCTCGGCCATGGTCTCACCTCCATGCTTAGGTTGGTCCCCCGGTTAAAAAGGTATTGGGTTCGCGGGAGAAACCAGGTTAGAAAGGGGAAGTTAAAGTTGGGGAACGGAGCTCAGTACTTCTTGAGCTCCGGAATCTGCTCTTCGAGCTCCTTCTTGAGCTCGGTGGCTATCTTGTCGAGGAAGCTCTGGCCCTTTGGGGTAACAACCCTTCCCTCGCCCGGAACCTTCTGGACGAAGCCAGCCTGCTCAAGCTGCTGGAGGGCCTTTCTTATAATGCTTCCGCCGGCCTTGTAGAAGTGCTCTGGAGCGTGACCGCGGTTCTTTCTTCCCCCGTACCAGGTCCTGAGCCTCTCAATACCAACGGGCCCGTCAACGTAGACCTTCCTGAAGACGCTGGCAACGCGGTAGTACCACCAGTCCTCCTGCTCTGGAAGCCTCTCCTTGTGCCTTCCGGTCTTGACGAAGGGGGCCCACTCGGGCGGCTTTATCTCTTCCACTTCCTTCAGGGCCTTGGCAACCCTCTCAACGAGCAAATCACCGGGAACGTCATAAACCGTCGCCATACTTCAATCCCTCCCTTTTCTGAATTTCTTCCTGAATCCAGCGATGTCGAGCTTGACCTTGCGAACGGGCTTCTCCTCCCGCTTCTCCTTCGAAAGCTCCTTTCTCTGGAGCTTCCTTAAATACTTTTCCCAGCCTTCCCTCGGCTTGAACAATATAAACCTTTTGCCGCGAACCTCAATGAGCTCGCTGTCGGTGAGCTCCGCGACCTTCTCAGCCAGCTGTTTCCTATCAAGCCCTGTGCTTATGAGCGCGCCTTTCCTTATCTCAACTTTGAGGACTCCGTCCTTCTCAAGCTGGGTGTTTATCTCCTCGATCACGCCGTCATCTAATCCCTTCTTCCCCACCCACGCTCGCGGGGGAATATCGTAGTATCTCGCACGGATGGCCCTCCTCACGTTACCGGGTAAGCGTTTTTCCATATCTCTCACCTCTAAGCTTCTCGCGGTTTGCTGAAGGCCTTATAAAGGTTGGCCTTTTAAAGATGTTGTACCCACTCAAGATCCAAACTTCTCCATGAACTCCTCGGGTGTGTACACCTCTGGGAGCCACTCGAAGTGCCTCTTGTTGTGTGTGACGAGCGGGGCGTTCAGCTTCAGCGCGAGTGAACCTATCATGTAATCCCTCGCGTTCTTGGAGAAGTCCCAGCGGCCGAGGGCATTTTGAACGACTATTTCCGCGGATTCTTCATCGAAGTCTAGGATCTCCAAGGAAAGGGACTCGAAAACTGCTTTCACTTTGCTTCTGGCCTCAGGCAATCCCTTTCTCCTGGCATACCTATACAAAACCTCCATGTAGACCACAGAACTCGTCACCGGTTGGAAGGGGGATCCCATGAGCCACTCAAGGAATTTTCTGTCGTTAAAAGCGTTGGTGTCGAGTACAACTTTCACTCCTCTCCCTCCAGCTCCCTCAGGGTTCTCTCGATACCTCGTGCAATACCCCTTCTGCTCTCCTCAACAGTCTCATCGACCCCTTCCATGATCTCCGTGAACTCATTCAAAAGGTCATCCAGCCTCATCAGTACATATGAATCCCCCTTGCGTACAAAAACCACCTCATCCCCTGCTTTGATGCCCAGACTCTCTCGAACTTCCTTGGGGATCGTAACCTGGTATTTCTTAGTGACAACTGGCATTACATTCACCAATATGGTATTACCCGGATTTCCTAATAACCCTTTCGGGGGAGGATTTAAGAGGGGACATACAAACCTCCTCCGGTGAAACCATGATCGTGCACCACTTCTACTCCGGGGGCAAGGACTCGAGCTTGGCCGCATGGATTCTAACCAGAATGGGCTACGATGTCGAGCTCGTCACGGTGAACTTTGGCATCCTTGACAGCTGGAAGTACGCGAGGGAGACGGCTGAGAGACTCGGCTTTGAGCACAGGGTGCTCTATCTGCCAACGGAGATTTTAGAAAAAGCCGCGGAAATGGCAGTGAAAGACGGACACCCAAACAACGCCATCCAGTTCATCCACGAAAAGGCCCTTGAGGCCCTGGCCTCCCTTCCTGAAGTCGAAAGGATAAGCGACGGAACGCGGAGGGACGACAGGGTTCCTTTCCTTGACCTTCCGAAAGCCCGCTCGCTCGAGGATCGCTTCAACGTCGCCTACATAAGGCCCCTCCTTGGCCTCGGTTACAAGACGATAAGGGAATTAACCGAGAAGCTCTTCATGGTTGAAATCCGCGAGAGCGAGGAGCTTGAGAAGAGCGACTATGAGGTCGAGTTGAGGTATTTCTTGAGGAAGGAAGGGATCGACCCACTCACAATCTTCCCAAAGCAGCACTACCAGTCGAGGGTGATGGGGTGGAGGGAGTGATTGACCTTAGGAAGACCGCAAGCGAAATGATAAAGAACGGCACGTGGAAGCTCGAAGGGGATACATTCTATCAGGCCCTCAGATTGGAAAACGGTGTAATCGGGGTCGCAACATACAACGGGGATTTTCTCTTCCCCGGGACATGGAGTAAGAGGGAGAGAAAAGAAGCAAGGGAAAAGATCTCTTTCATCCTCGGCCTTAACACCGACCTTGATTCGTTCTACTCAGAGATAGGTGATTCACCCTTTTCTTTCCTCGCCGAGGAGTTCAAGGGTCTAACGGTTCCCGCCGCACCTTCCCAATATCAGGCCCTCGTTGAGGTGATAGCGCAACAGCAGGTAAACTTCGACTTCGCGCAGAGGACGATAAGGAATCTCGTGGAAATTGCCGGTGAAAAAGTCGATGAGATCTACGCCTTTCCAGCGGCCGAAAGGATAGCCTCTCTAACTCTCGACGAGCTTAGAAAAGCCAAGCTCGGTTATCGAGCGGAATACATAAAGCACCTTACGGAACTCTACATGAAGGGTGAGCTGAAGCTCGATCTGTGGGAATTGGACGAGAAAGAAGCTATAAATTATCTAACTGGCTTTCATGGGATAGGAAAGTGGACGGCCGAGCTGTTCCTTGCCTACGGTCTGAGGAAGAACACCTACCCAGCTGGAGATTTGGGGCTGAGAAGGGGGATAGCCAAGATATTCGGAAAGAGCGTGAAGGAAGTCAAGGAGAAAAACGTTAGGGAGATCCTTGAGCCGTACGGTAAATGGAAGGGCCTGCTGGCTTTTTACATCACCTGCTACGACAGGAAGACCGAGCTGGAGAGGAGAAGAAAATGAGCGAGATAGTTGTGGTTTTACCCAAAGAGAAGTTCAAAGCCCTGAAAGGACTGGATGTCGAGAAACTTATCCTGGATAACCTCGAGAAAACCGAGGAAACCCTTAGGGCGGAAAGGGAAGAGTACCTACGTGAAAAGCTCAAGAAGCTTGAGAAAAAACTATCCGAGATGGAGAACCAGCTGGAAGAGATGAGAGAGTTCTACGAGAAAGCAAAAAAGGATAAGGAAAGGTTCTTGGCTGTGAGAAGCGAGCTGAGAGAGGAGAACGAGAGGCTGAGAGAGGAGCTGGAGAAGAGGAAAGTTCACAAAGCGTGAACGAATCGTTCATGGAGCGTGAACGAAATGAAGCTCACCATCAAACCCCAGAAAGGCCTCGGGAAGATAGAGATAGAACTTTCCGCCGAGCTCTGGAGCGAGATAAAGGGGCTTAGCGAACGCTATGGAGTTCCGGCTGAGAAGGTTGTTGAGATTGCCCTTACCGGCGAGTTCAGAAAACAGGAGGGAGATCTTGAAGAGCTTGAAAAGAAAGTGGGGGAACTCGAAGGAAAAGTCTGGAAGCTGGAAAAGGAATACGCACCGCTCCGCTTCAAAGCCTACGGACTGAGCGAGGACAACAAGATCCTGGCCATCGAGCTTTCGGGTTTAATTGCTGAAAACAACCAGCTGAGGCGCTTCCTCAAGCTCCCGCTCAGGAGAGATCCCGAGCTGAGAAAGCTTATATCCTATTATATGAGATGAACCCATGCGGATGATGACAGCGAATTGCGCGGATCCGTGAAGAGAAACGTCATCTGACGCCGTCCCGGGCGGGCAGTGACGAATCCAAGACGGGCTTAGCCGTTCAGGCGATGACGTACCCTATGAGCGCCGAGCCCGTCCGGGACGTGATTTTAAACTCACTCGGACAATTTTGGACAAATACGGAGGGTGGGATAATGATAATCGCGGTAACCGGAACACCTGGAGTTGGAAAGACGACCGTGTCGAAGCTTTTAGCTGAGAGACTCGGCTACGAATACGTTAACCTCAGGGACTACGCCGTCGAAAGGGGTATAGGAGAGATGAAGGGGGATGAACTCGAGGTAGAGGTGGATGAACTTGCTTACAACTTCGAGAGAGACTTTAAGGGCAAAAACGTCGTCGCCGACGGTCATCTAAGCCACTTCCTCAACGCGGACCTTGTTATCGTCCTCAGGGCGAATCCCAAGCTGATAGCCGAGAGACTGAAGGAGAGAGGGTACAGCAGGGAGAAGCTCGGGGAGAACGTCGAGGCCGAGCTTGTGGATGTAATCCTCGTAGAGGCCCTTGAAGAGAACGAGAACGTTATCGAGGTTGACACCACTGGAAAAACGCCGGAAGAAGTCGTCGAGGAGATACTCGACCTCATAAGAAAGGGCGTTAAGAAAAGGGTCGGTATCGTGGACTGGAGCAAGGTTTACGACGAAGTTCTTCCATACTTGCGCCTTTGATGTCTGTCGTTCTTTTTATCTAGCCTTCCGTCCACATCTCTCCGTAAATTTTATAATTTCCAACCGCTAAATGTTTGGACACTAATGCATTGGGGGTGAAATAAATGAAATTCAAGGCCCTATTAGTGACTATATTGATCGTTGGTGTTCTTTTTTGGACACCAAAGGTGGGAGCAAGTGGATACAATCTGAGCGGATATACAATCTGCGTTGACGCCGGTCATGGCGGAAAAGACCCTGGAGCCGTCGGCTACGTCGTGGAGAAGGACGTCAACCTCGCCATAGCACTGAAAGTCGCCAAAGCTCTAGAGATGGACGGGGCCAACGTTGTGCTTACAAGGGATGGCGATTATTTCGTTACCCTCTCGGGAAGGGTTCAAATAGCCAACTCCGCCGGCTGCGACATCTTTATCAGCATCCACGCCAACTCCGGTCCAAGCTCGGCCACTGGCTTTGAGGTCTACCATTACTACACCTCAAGCAAGGGAACTGTCCTTGCCACCTACGTTGACGAAGAGATTGCCAAGCTGATACCCCTAAAGAACAGGGGGGTTAAGAGCGCCGGCTACTACGTCATCAAGTACACCAAAATGCCCGCCATCCTAATCGAGACCGGCTTTGTGACCAACTCTTACGATGCCGGGATAATAAGCGACGAGACCTACCAGTGGAAGTACGCCTCTGCCATTCTCCACGGCGTCCAGCGCTACTTCGGCGTTCCCGTCCACGACCCACTACCGACTGTAACGAGAATCCGCTTTGCCGACCACGGAAGCTACTTCCGCGTTGTCCTCGACCTGAGCCAGTTAACTGGGTACCACGTCTACTACACATCCTACTCAAACGGCTACCACCTCGTTATCCAGGTTGACAATGCCCAGCTCGCCGACCTAGGATGGGCAACCTACAACGGCTGGTATTACTCCTACACTGGTTCGAACACGGCCCCAATAATCTATGCAACCCAGAGCGGGAACACGGCCTTCATCGTGGTAGAACTCAACAGTCCGTATCTTCCATACAGGGACTTCACCCTCTCGAACCCGGACAGAATAGTAGTTGATATCTATCCTTGAGTCCTCCTTTTTCCCTTTCGCTTCTTCCGCTTCCTCTTCGGTATCAGCCTTACAGGACTTCCGCAGTCCGGGCATATACCCCCCGGTGGCATCTCCTCGAACTTCTTTCCACAGCCTATGCAGACGTAGTTCCACCGGATTACCCTTTTTATCCCGCGCTTTAGGGTTTTGAATTCTATTCCAAGGGTTTTCGCGATGTTCTGGAGGTTGTAGTCGTCGGTGAGGAGGATTCCGTTGATTTCGTAGGCCAGCGCTAGGACTTCAATATCGGCCTCACTCAGCTCTTCAAGTTCACCCGTCCTCTTAGCGGCTTCTTTTACTGCCTCCACGCTTTCCTTCGATGGGAGAACTACTTTCACCTTTCCAGCGCTGATGAGACCCTCTAGGAAGAGCCTCGATTCGGGGTCTTTAACCTCTTCAACGACGCCAGGAGTAGTTAAGCCTTCAACATCCGCTCCCTGAATGAAGAAGGCCGAGTCTATGACGGCTTTTTTCGTTCGTTCCTTTTCATCGCCCATGAGGAAAGCTTGGAGAAAGGCTTTTTTAGATTTGCGTCGAAACGGATTCGGTGGGAGCATGAAGGTTGACCTCAACGCCGACCTCGGCGAGAGCTTTGGGAGGTACAAGCTCGGCCTCGACGAGGAGGTGATGAACTACATCACCAGCGCCAATGTAGCGACCGGCTGGCACGCTGGAGACCCGCTCGTCATGAGAAAGACGGTAAAGCTGGCGAAGGAGAAAGGCGTAGCGGTTGGCGCCCATCCCGGCTATCCAGACCTTCTCGGCTTCGGCAGGAGGTACATGAGGCTTTCTCAGGAAGAGGCGCGGAACTACATTCTCTACCAGGTTGGGGCGCTCTACGCCTTTGTCAGAGCTGAGGGTCTTAAGCTTCAGCACGTCAAGCCCCACGGAGCACTCTACAACGCCCTTGTGACGGAGGAAGAACTAGCGAGAGGTGTGATCGAGGGGATAGCCGACTTCGACAAAAACCTGATCTTCGTAACACTCTCCGGCTCAAGGCCGGCGGAGATCGCGGAGGAGATGGGGGTTAAGGTTGCCCATGAAGTCTTCGCGGATAGGGCCTACAACCCCGACGGAACCCTCGTCTCACGCTCGAAGCCGGGGGCGGTGATAGAGGACAGGGAAGAGATAGCCGAAAGAGTAATTTCGATGGTCAAGGACGGCGGCATCAAAGCGATAAACGGCGAGTGGATCGAGCTGAAGGTCGATACTATCTGCCTCCACGGGGACAACCCGAAAGCTGTTGAGATAGCCGCTCACATCAGGAAGGTGCTTGAGGAGGAAGGGATTAAGGTAGCTCCAATGAGGGAAGTGGTTAGGTGAGAGCATGGAGATAAAGCCGCTTGGAGATTCGGCCATTCTCATCTCCTTCGGTGAGGTCATAGACGACTCCATAAACGCGAGAGTCCACGCAGTTGCAAGGGCCATTGAGAAAAAAGACTTCGATTGGCTGGTAGAGACCGTTCCCGCTTACTCTTCCCTGGCGGTTATCTTCGACCCGCTGAGGGCTTCATTTGAAGACGTTAGAGAGGCCATCCAGCCACTGCTCGGTGTGAGTGCCGAGGCTTTTATGGGGAGGAGAATCGAGATACCCGTCCTATACGGCGGCGAATACGGGCCGGACATCGAATTTGTCGCCCAGTACAACGGGCTGAGCGTTGATGATGTGATAGAGTTACATTCCGGAAAAACATACCGTGTCCACTTCCTCGGCTTCCTGCCCGGGTTTGCTTACCTTAGCCCCGTTGATGAGAGGATCACCATTCCGAGGCTCGAAAAGCCCCGCCTGAAGGTCCCAGCGGGTTCTGTTGGGATAGCTGGAAGGCAGACAGGCATCTATCCCATCGAAAGCCCCGGCGGCTGGCGGCTCATAGGGAGAACCCCGCTGAGACTTTTCGATCCAGGCAGAGACCCACCCACGTTACTCCAGCCGGGGGATGAAGTCAATTTTGTGCCTATAGGCGAGAAGGAGTTCTGGGAGATCCACAAAGCCGAGTGGGGGGATGGGTAATGATTGAACTCATCAGCGTTCCATCGCTCTTAACCGTTCAGGACGCGGGGAGGACCGGCTACCGAAGGCTCGGTGTTCCGGTTTCTGGCTTCATGGATGGCTTTTCTGCGAGGATAGCCAACTACCTAGTAGGGAATCCCGGTGATGCGCCTCTCCTCGAGTTTCTCCTTGCGGGGCCAAAGATAAAGTTTAACGCCTCTGTGGTTTTCGCCGTCGCTGGGGACGTTGAAGTCAAGCTAAACGGAGTCCCCATTGAAGCCTGGCGGAGCTACTGGGCGAAGAGAGGCGACATCCTCGAAGTCGGAACTTTGAGGAGCGGCCTCTACGGTTACATAGCCCTCGCCGGTGGGATAAAGTGCGAGAGGCTTTTGGGAAGCTGTTCGGCCTATCCCCGTGCCGATCTTGGGAGGCCGCTGAAGACCGGCGACAGGCTTAGTGTTGGTTACGCCCTCTTAACGGGCAGGGAGGGTCGCTTTCTTCCCCCAAAGCTGAGGCCAAACTACTCACGCGATAAGGTGGAAGTCCGCGTCGTCCTCGGCCCGGATTTGGACCACTTCACGGAGAAGGGCATCGAGACCTTCCTGAACTCGGCCTACACCATAACTCCCGAAAGCGACAGGATGGGCTACCGTCTGGACGGGCCGAGTGTTGAGCATTCGGAGAAGGGAGCTGACATTGTTACCGGCCCCCTCATCTCAGGAAGCGTCCAGGTGCCGGCCAACGGGAAGCCGATAGTTATGATGAAGGACGCTCAAACCACTGGAGGCTACGCTAAGATAGCGACGGTGATAAGCGCCGATCTATCCCGTCTCGCCCAGAGCAGGCCCGGAACAAAGGTTCAGTTTAAGGAAGTAACCCCTAACGAAGCTCTAAAGGAACTCAAGAGGCGCGAGAAGACCCTTGAGGCGATAAAAGACTTCCTCGATGGAAAGCTGAGGGCTTACTCGGTAAGGGCCCTTGGTAGGGAATTCCTGACCTTCGCCGGAAAGGTTTAATACACCTCTTTCCTCCTTTCTCTGGTGAAGAGAATGAAGGTAAGGGCGATTTCTCTCGACATAGACGGCACGATAACCTATCGGGATAGAAGGCTGAGCATTGAGGCATTGAAAGCGATAAGACTTGCCGAGAGCCTTGGCGTTCCGGTTATGCTCGTAACGGGAAACTCCGTTCCCTTCGCCGAGGCAGCGGCGATCTTCATCGGCACTAGCGGGCCGGTCATAGCGGAGGACGGAGGAGCCCTTTCGCTTAAAGGGAAAGGGACGATGAGAAAGCGCGTTTTTCTAACCGACATGGACGAGGAGTGGATCCTCTGGAGCGAGCTGAAGAAGCGCTATCCTAAAGCTGAGCTCAGCTTTTCAACGATGGAGAGGAAAGCCGGCCTTGTCATAAGGAGAACAATCCCCGTTGAGGCCGTCAGGGAGATCATCAGGGAACTCGGCCTCAACCTGGTTGCCGTCGATTCGGGCTTTGCAATCCACGTGAAGAAGCCATGGATAAACAAGGGGACTGGAATAGAGAAGGCCTGTGAGTACCTAGGCATCTCTCCAAAGGAGGTCGCCCACGTTGGCGACGGGGAGAACGACCTCGACGCCTTCCGCGTCGTTGGCTACCGCGTCGCGATAGCCCAGGCCCCGGAGAGTGTGAAAGAGAAAGCAGACTACGTCACCCAGAAGCCCTACGGTGACGGTGGAGCGGAGGCAGTGATGCACATCCTCAGAAAGTTTGGCTATCTGGAGGAGTGAGCTCATGGAACCCGTGATCAGAAAGGCCACCCTCGACGACGTTAAAGGGATCGTCAACGTTCACACTGCAGGGGAGGAGCTTTCAGGCCTTTCCGTTCGTGAAAGATACCTCCGCGGCGGCCCCTGGATGAGCGTTGAGACCTGTTCAGTCCATATCAACGCCCTCCTCCTCGATGGGCAGTATCCGATAGTGGCCGAGCTGGACGGGAGAATAGTCGGGGAAGCGGAAGTATTTCTCTCGGAGGAGCCAATAAAAGGCGAGATAAAGAGGATAGCCCACCTCGACCTCATAGAGGTTCACCCCGACTTCAGGGGCAGGGGAGTGGGAAGGGCGCTCATCGAGTACATTGAGCGAAATTTTGCGGATAGGGCGGAACTCCTAACGACCCAGCCGAGCGAGGAAGCGGCTGGCTTTTACAAGAAGCTGGGTTTTGATAGAGTTCTCTACGAGAACCGGCTAGTGGAAGTTGAGACCTCTAGATTTAACGCGGGAGAAGTTAAAACCTTGGAGTTCTTCCCCTGGGAGGACGTGGAAGACCTTGAGTTTGTAGCGGGCAGGTTTCAGAGTTCCTACGACATGTGGTTCTCAAGCTTCAGGGATCTCTTCGCAGGCGTTCACGAGCTCGCGGAGGCCGGAAAAATCGGAGATTCCCACTACGTCCTCAAGCCCTTGCCTGGAAGACCCGGAAAGGCGAGCCTCTTCCTCTGGGGGAATTTAGAAGATATCCCCAAAGCCATAGGCCGCGCAAGGGAGCTTGGATTTGAGAGCGTTTTAACCGTTCTGGACGAAGGAACCGCCGACGCTTTAGGAGCGGAAAAGAAGGGAAAGGTGCCGATAATAGCGAAGCGGCTTTAGCGGAGGAACTCGAAGGCTAAAGCGACTTCCATCGCGGTTCCGAGGTAGAGGACTTCCTCATCAACGTCGAACTTCGGATGGTGGTGGGGATAGATTATCCCCTTCCCCTCGTTTCTGATGCCAAGGGCAAGGAACACTCCCGGAACTTTCTGCAGGTAGAAGGCGAAATCTTCAGCTCCCATCGTCGGCCTGACCTCCCCGTACCTCAGGCCGTACTTTTCAGCCACTTTTCTGGCGAAGTCGGCCATCTCCTTGGAGTTTATCGTTGGCGGCGTGAGCTCCTCTATGCTCAGCTCGTACTTTGCCCCGTGAGCCTTTGTAACACCATCGAGGATCTCCCCCATCCTCCTCTGAATGAGCTCGCCTATCTCCGGCTTGAAGAAGCGGAAGGTTCCCTTGAACTTGACCTCCTCGGGGATGACGTTGAATGCGGTTCCCCCGTGAATGGATGTAACGCTGACAACTCCCGTCTCAATTGGATCTACGTTTCTGCTGACTACCGTTTGAAGCGCCAGAACCGCCTCGGCCGCTATTGGAATCGGGTCAATCGTCTCATGTGGAGACGCACCATGCCCGCCTTTTCCAATGATCTTCCCGTTGAATATCCCCGCTCCAGCCAGGAACGGCCCTTCCCTGATGCCGATAAGCCCACTTGGAAGGTCCATCCAGACGTGGAAGCCGAAGATGGCATCGACGCCTTCGAGGGCACCACCTTCTATCATCTTGACCGCTCCGTTTCCACCCTCTTCCGCCGGCTGAAAGATTAACCTAACCCTTCCGTTCAGCTCATCCCTGTGTTCCGCTATTATCCTGGCCGCCCCGAGGAGCATGGCCGTGTGGGCATCGTGGCCGCAGGCGTGCATCTTTCCTGGAACTTTGGACTTGTACGGGACGTCGTTCTCCTCATGAATCGGGAGGGCGTCCATGTCGGCCCTCAAAGCTATCGTCCTCTCGCCTTTCCCCATGTCAGCTATTATCCCGGTTCCAACGCGTTTAACTGAATATCCCCACTCGCGGAGGTGTTCCTCGACTATCTCTGAGGTTCTCTCCTCTTCATAACCGAGTTCGGGATGCATATGGAAGTCCCTTCTCCAGGAGATTATCCGCTCTTCAATCTTCTTAGCCTCAGAAACGGGGTCGAAGTTCATGAGGCCCACCGACAAATCTAAGGGAAGAGGGGGATATTAACTTTTCGATGGGCATCTCAATGTCTGCCGTGTTTCTCGTACCAGCCCCACTCCTTCTTGGGACCAAAAGCCCTCACACCCTTCTTGGTAAGGGTTATTCTAAGATCCTTTGCCATCTCAGGGGTTATCTCACCCCTCTCCTCCATCCAGTTGATTATCTCAAGGGCCTCTTCGTCGGTCTCGCATCTCCTCAGGAAGTCGATTACCGTGGGGTTGTAGCCAGAGAAGTCCTGGAGCTCGACCTCCTCATCCTTCAGCGCCGCTTCTTCCGACGTCCTGTAGGCGGTTATCTGAAGTTCCGCATCTTCTTCAAGCTCCCTTGCAAGGGCGGGAAAGGTTCGCTTGAACTCTTCCCTGTCGTACTCCTGCCAGGCGAAGTCGTCCACCGGGCGCTTTCTTTTTCCTTCCTTTTCGTCCATGTCGAACACCTTTAAGCTGAGTCGGCGGAACCATTTATAAACCCTGCCGGAAAGTCGAGCCCATGAAGGGATCCTACCTACTTGTCATCAGGCTTGACAGGGATAAAACGGTGCACACGAAGGCTAGGGAGTTCTCTCTGAAGGCCGGTTACTACGTCTACGTTGGTTCCGCCATGAACTCGCTTGAAAAGCGCGTTGCAAGGCACTTTTCAAGAAAAAAGAAGCTCCACTGGCACATCGACTACCTCTTGAAGGAGGCAGAACTTCTGAGGGCTTACTTAATCCCCAGCGAAGAAAGGCTGGAAGAAAAGCTCTCAGTGGAGGTTTCGAAGTTTGGGGAGCCAGTTGAAGGCTTTGGGGCCGGGGATGTGAAGGTGAGCACGAACCTCTATCGCTTTGATGAAGAGCCGGACAAGGTCTTGGTCAGAATTCTTGAGGGCATGAGCCTTCGCTGGAAAACCGTTAAAAGTGGGGAGGAAGTATCAAGAATACGGTGGGATTATGGGGACGGTCATTGAGGCTGTTTACGATGGTGAGAGTTTCAGGCCCCTCAAAAGGGTTAACCTGCCCAAGGGAGCAAAGGTTAAGATCATCGTTGGTGAGACGATCTGGGACATGCTGGAGGAAATAAATGGAATCCCCGTTAACGCCAGTATTGAGGAAGTGCTGGAAGATGTCAGGGGCAGAAAAAGGGTTCGTTATTGATACAAACGTCATTATAGGGGCGTTTTTTTACAACTCCACTCACCCTCAGTTAAAACAGAAGCGGGGTATCCTTGACAAGTGCCGCCTTGTACTGTCACTTTCAAGGGGAAAGAAGATTGCAGTTCCCCGTGTGGCGATAGTCGAGGTTATCAGCGTTGCCAAGAGGCTAAGCGGCGATCAGAAACTTGCAGTAAGGCTTGGTAACGCCGTCGAGAACTCATTTGAAGTGGTGAGGGAAGAGGAGCTATACAGTACCGCTAAGGGCATTGCGGCCATTGAATCTCCCTCAGGATTCGACACTTACTTCCTTGCCCTCGCCATTGAGAAGGGTTATTCGCTCATAACTCGGGACCGGCCTATGTGCGCGCATGCCCATCGACTTGATGTTGACTGTCTCTTGATCGATGAATCCATCAGTGAAGACGATATTAGAAAGTTTATGGAGGTGTGATGATGATTAAACTTGGAAAAGTCGAAACCTACATTCGCGAAAAGCTTGAGAGGGAAAAGCTCCACTTCGTCCTCCTCGATCCGGACGACGTCTCACCCGAAGTTGCGGGAGAGCTCGCGAGGATGAGCGAAGAAATAGGCGTCGATGCCATAATGGTGGGAGGCTCTACTGGAGCCGAAGGAGAGGTTCTTGACGGCGTTGTGAAGGGAATAAAGGAGAACTCGAACCTCCCTGTGATACTCTTCCCCGGCTCCCATGGGGGAATAAGCAAATACGCCGATGCAATCTTCTTCATGAGCCTCCTCAACTCGCGGAACCCGTTCTTCATAACCGGGGCCCAGGCTCTTGGGGCCTTTCAGGTGAAGCGCTATGGAATAGAGCCGATCCCGATGGCGTACCTCATCGTCGAGCCCGGCGAAACCGTCGGCTGGGTTGGGGATGCAAAGCCACTCCCAAGGCACAAGCCGAAGATAGCGGCAGCTTACGCCCTTGCCGGCCAGTACCTTGGAATGAGATTGGTATACCTTGAAGCCGGAAGCGGCGCGCCACAGCCGGTTCCGCCGGAGATGATAGCGCTGGTGAAGCGCGTTATAGAAGTTCCGCTCATAGTCGGTGGTGGAATAAGAACCGAAGAACAGGCGAGGGCAGCCGTGAAGGCAGGTGCCGACATAATAGTCACGGGGACCGCTATAGAGAAGGCCGGCTCGATCGAGAAGGCCAGAGAAAAGCTGATAGAGCTGAACAGAGGAATAAAAGGGTGAGGCTCAGGCCTCGGAGAGAACCTTTGAGGTCACCTTTCCGTTCCCAACTATCTTTTTGAGCTCGGAGAGGAGTTTTGAAGCATCCTCCTCGATTACCTCCATCCTGATCTCGCTGATGCCCCTCACGTCGGGCGGGAAGAAATGTATATCCCTGATCCTGCCCCTAACCTTGCCGTACAGACGGCCTAGAATTTTTCCCCTTCCTTCGTAGGGCAGTTTAATATCGAGTTCTACGATCTGCATGCATCTCACCACTCTATTCTCTGAACAAAGACATATAAAACCTTTTTCATTCGCCATGGTAATTTATCCGAGCCGGGGGTATTCCCGACAGTTATAGGCACCCACAGGCCGCGGCAAACTTATATAAGCCCTGATGCCATTCACGCTCTTAGGTGTCGAATATGCCGTACATTGAGAAGATTGAAATGAAGGGATTCAAATCTTACGGTAACAAAAAAGTCGTTGTTCCGCTCTCAAAGGGCTTCACGGCGATAGTTGGAGCCAACGGTTCTGGAAAGAGCAACATCGGCGATGCCGTTCTCTTCGTCCTCGGTGGTCTCTCCGCTAAGGCCATGCGCGCAACGAGGATCAGCGATCTTATTTTCGCCGGGAACAAGGCAGAACCAGCGGCGAAGTATGCGGAGGTTGCCATGTACTTCAACAACGAGGACAGAGGCTTCCCCATCGATGAGGACGAGGTAGTCATTAAGAGGCGCGTCTATCCCGACGGAAGGAGCAACTACTGGCTGAACGGAAAGAGGGCAACGAGGAGCGAGATACTCGATCTTCTGAGTGCGGCGATGATCTCGCCCGAGGGATACAACCTCGTTCTCCAGGGGGATATAACCAAGTTCATCAAGATGTCCCCAACCGAAAGGAGGCTCATCATCGACGAGATATCCGGAATAGCGGAATACGACGCCAAAAAGGAGAAGGCCATCGAAGAGCTCAAGCAGGCCGAAGAGAACCTAGCCAGAGTCGATCTCCTCATCAAAGAAGTGAAGAAGCAGTTAGACAAGCTTGAGAAGGAGAGGAACGACGCCCTCAGATATCTGGATCTCAAGGAGAAGGTTGAGCGCGCCAAGGTTGCCCTCCTCCTCGGGGAGATCAAGAGGCTCGAATCCCTAATAGCTGATAGCGAGGAAAGAGACACGCTCATCGAGAAGGAAACGAGCTCCGTGGAAGAGGAGCTGAAAGCTTTAGTTAAGGAGATAATAGCCAAGGAGAGGGAGCTGAACGAAGTTGAGAGGGAGCTGGAGGAGAAGAGCGAGGACGGTATTCTTGAGGTCACGAGGAAGATAAGCGAGGTAAAATCCAAGATAGAGATGGCCAAGAGGAACATCGAGAACGCGAGGAAGGAGATTGAAGAGGATCAGAGAAGGCTCGCCAAGGCCAAGGAGGAGCTGAAAAAGGTCTCCGACGAGATTGAGAAGAGCAAGGGGGCAATAACGCGCTGGAGCAAGAGACGGGAGAAGCTCCTCGTCGAGATAAAGGAGAAGGAAACGGCCAGGAACGAACTCGTCGTCAGGCTGGGTGAGATAGACAGGAGCTACGCGGTTGCCAGGGAGGAGTTCGACAAGGTTGTAAACGAACTCGAAGAGGCCAAGAAGGAGCTCTACACCAGGGAGGCGGAGGTAAAGAAGTTCGAAGAGGAAATCGAGAGGGGGAAAACGAGAATAACCCAGGCGAAGTTGAAGAGGAACGCCCTCAAGGAGGAGATAGCCAAGGCGAAGGAAGAGCTTGAGGGGAAGCGCTCCGAGCTCGTCGAGATAGAGGGCAAGATGAACAAAGCCGAGGGCAGACTCAGGAAGGCGGAGAAGGAGCTTGAAGAGAAGGCAAAGAAGCTCAAAAAGGTTGAATCCGATCTCGCCAAGGCCAAGGAAGAGCTGATCAAAGCCGAGGCCCAGAGGGAAGTTCGGGGCAACAGGGCGGCAGAGTTCCTCAAAAAGCAGAATATCCCAGGCCTCTACGGCACGCTCGGAGAGCTCATAAAGGTCTCGGACGAAAGGTACGCTTTAGCGGTTGAAGTGGCCCTCGGCGGCAACTACGACAACGTTGTTGTTGAGGACGACCGCGTCGCCGAGGAGGCAATAAGACTCCTCAAGGAGAAGAAGCTCGGGAGGCTGACTTTTCTCCCCCTCAACAAGATAAAGCCCCGCTCCATGAAATCCAGGCCCCCTCTGGGGGTTCCCGCCCTCGACGTCGTCCAGTACGACCCGCGCTTTAAGAACGCCGTGGCCTACGCCCTGGGCGACACGCTCATAGTCGAGGACATGGACGAGGCAAGAACCGTTGGAATCGGAAAGGTCAGGATGGTCACCCTTGGAGGGGAGCTCCTAGAAAAGAGCGGCGCCATAACCGGCGGCCACTACCGTCCGCGCGGAAGGCTTGGAATTAACACTGACGAGATAAAGAAGAGGGTCGAGAGGCTGGAGCGCGAGAAAGAGAGCTTGGAGTCTGCCGTCAACGCCCTCAAGCTCGAGATAAGGGGGCTTGAAAACGAACTCTTCAACCTGCGCATGAAAAAGAGCGAGCTGAGCAAGGACCTTCAGGTGTCCCAGAGGGACATGGAGAGGCTCCTAAAGGAAGACAAGGCCCTGGCGGAGGAGATAGCCGAAATCGAGAGGATGATAGAGAAGCTCAACGAGAGGATACACGAGTACACTGGCGAGATGGCGAAGCTCCGTGGAAGAATAGAGAGGCTTGAGAAGAAGAGGGAGAAGCTCAAGAAGGCCCTCGAAAACCCAGAGGCAAGGGAGCTGAACGCAAAGATCAGGGAGGTCGAGGGCGAGATCGCCAAGCTCAGGGAAGAGCTGAGCAGGGTCGAAAGCAAGCTCGAAAGCCTGGAGAGCAGGATAAACGACGAGCTCCTGCCGAGAAAGGCCGACCTTGAGGAGGAGATAGAGGGCCTGATCAACAGGATAAACGCCCTCAAAGCCAACATAACCGAGAATGAGGAGGCAATAAAGAAGTTCGAGGCGGAGCTTGAAGAGCTGAAGAAGGCCGAGGAGAACGTCAAGGACGAGCTCAAGGAGCTCCGCGAGAGGCGCGAGAGCCTGAGGAACGAGATAGTAGAGCTCCGCGAGAGGAAGGACGAGCTCTCCAACAGGATCCAGGAGCTCAGGATAGAGGCGAACACACTGAAAATAAAGCTCGCCCAGTACGAGAACGAGCTGAAGGAGAGGCAGGCCGAGCTTAAGCACTTCGATCAAAAGCTGGTGAAGTCGATAAAGCCAGATGAGATCCCGGAGCCGGAGGAGCTTGAGGAGCTCAAGGGAGAGATAGAGAAAATGGAAGAGGAAATACGCTCCCTCGAGCCCGTTAACATGAAGGCCATAGAGGACTTCGAGGTCGTTGAGAGGAGGTACATGGAGCTCAGCAGCAGGCGCGAGCAGGTCTTGGCTGAGAAGGAGAGCATAGAGGACTTCATAGCCGAGATCGAGGGACAGAAGAGGGAGGTCTTCATGAGGACGCTCAACGAGATAGCGAAGAACTTCTCGGAGCTCTTCGCCAAGCTCTCACCTGGGGGAAGCGCGAAGCTCATCCTTGAGAATCCAGAGGATCCCTTCGCGGGAGGTCTTGAAATAGAGGCCAAACCTGCAGGAAAGGACGTCAAGAGGATCGAAGCGATGAGCGGCGGCGAGAAGGCTCTGACTGCTTTGGCATTTGTCTTCGCCATACAGCGCTACAAGCCGGCCCCGTTCTACCTCTTCGACGAGATAGACGCCCACCTCGACGATGCAAACGTCAAGCGCGTCGCCGATCTCATAAAGGAATCCTCCCAGTCAAGCCAGTTCATAGTGATAACCCTCCGCGACGTCATGATGGCCAACGCCGACAAGATCATCGGGGTGAGCATGAGGAACGGCATAAGCAGGGTCGTCGCCTTGAGCCTTGAGAAGGCCATGAAGATCCTCGAGGAGGCGAGGAAAAAGAGCGAGGCCGAGCACGCGGAGATGTTCGGCCATTTGGGGGTCTGAGGATGTTTGACCGCGAGGAGTACGAGAGGTGGCTCGACCAGGCCCTTTACACGTTAAAAAGTGCCGAGAATGACATTAGGGGGGGCTTTTACTCATGGGCGTGCTTTAAAGCCCAGCAGGCGGCAGAGTACGCCGTAAAAGCGGCCCTCTTTGGCTTTGGAATCATGGCATACGGACATTCGATAAAGAAGCTCTTGGACGTACTATCGCAGAGGGTTGATGTTCCGGAAGAGCTCTTTGACGTTGCAAGGCTTCTGGACAGGCATTACATCCCTCCCCGCTATCCGGATGCATACGTTGAAGGTGCCCCCCACGAGTACTACGGAAAGAACGACGCCTTGGAAGCTATAAACGCCGCCAAGAGAGTTATTGAGTTCGTGGGGAGGGTTGATGATGAAGCCCGGTGACATCCCCTACCTCAGTGATGTTCAGGAGTACGTTGAAAGCCTCAAGCGGGCCCTCAAAGTCCGTCTGGTTATCCTTTACGGCTCGACGGCCAAGGGTTCATTTGGTCTGGGAAGCGACGTTGACGTTCTTGTTGTAGCAGACGACCTCCCAAGCAACCCAGTCGAGAGGCTTAAACTCCTCTACGATCTCGATAAAACCCGGGCCCCTCTCGATGTAAAAGGCTACACGCCAGGTGAGGTCAGAAGGATGCTCGCTAAGGGACATCCCCTTATAATGGACGCCCTAAGCGACGGCGTGGTTCTCTACGGCGAGAAGGCTTATGTTGAGGAGGTTAAGAGAGCCTTCAATAGGGCAAAGAGAAAGTTCAAGCGTTTTGAGAGAGGTTGGATAAAGGTGGGGTGATACCATGGAATCCCGATTCGAACCTGAGGTAACTCCCGTTGACATCCTCCTCCAGCTCGTCAAGATGGGTAAAGTTGACCCCTGGAACATAGACATCGTTGACCTAACGGAGAAGTACATAAAGATGCTCCGCGAGATGAGGGAGCTGGATTTACGCATCTCGGCGAGGGCAATTTTAGCCGCTTCAATTCTTGTTAGGATGAAGACCGAGGCTTTGCTCAACGAAGAAGACGGCGAGGAGGAAGAAAAACCGGAGGAACGCATACGAGTTGAAGTCGAACCTCTGGCTCCCCCAATAAGGCGGAGCGAACGTTACTACACCTTCGATGATCTTCTTGAGGCCCTGATGGACGCGCTTGAGGAGGCAGAAAAGAGGAAGCCGCGCAGGCGGAAGAAGGATAACATAGAGGAGCAGGTGTTCGTGGTCGACGACTTCCGCGTTGACATCGAGAAGCACGTTTACCGGCTCCACAATATTGTGGTCAAGCTCTACAGAGAAAAAGGGGAACCGATAAAATTCTGGGAGCTGGTTTTCGACCCGAGTCCGAAGATAGTAGCGAGGACGTTCCTGTACCTGCTCTTCCTCTCCAACATGGGGAAGGTGGACCTCATTCAGGAGGAGCCCTTCGGCGAGATAACCGTCGTCCCCCTTGAGGACAGCCAGCCAGCCTGAGGGATGCCATTATTTTTTCCGCTTCTTCCTCCGTTATCCTGCCCTCCTCAGCGGCCTTTTCAAGGAGGTATTCCGCGGTGAAGCACTGGGCGGGGAGGAGGGGGTTCCGCGTTAGGGCGTAGCTCTGCTCCCTCTTGTACATGAAGTGCCAGTCGATCTCCGCAAGGGCTATGAAGCCGACAACGGCCAGACCGTAGGCCAGGAGCACGAACTCCCGGAAGCTGAAGTTCTCCGCTATCCAGGGAATTGAGTAGAGTTCCTTAGCGAAGACGAATAGGATCATAAAGCTGTTCGCGATGCTGAGGTAGCTGGCCGCCCTCGTTATCTTTAGCTTCCAAAGAACCACACGATCGCGGGCTTTAACGAGCTTTTTCACATCCATGATCTCACCGGATTAAATTAGAACGACGGGATAAGAGCTTTTCTCACGAGTCCCTCTCCCATCTCTTGGCTGGCCTCAGGGTTACGGCCAGGAGCGGGCTTTCACTTCCAACGTAGAGCGACCTTTTCTCGCGGTTGAGGTAGAAGCAGTAGATTCCGTCGGGTATCATCTCGAGGAATTTAGAGGGAACTGTCGTCTTCCCCAGCTTTCCGTCTGGAAAAACGCACTCGTAGGGTTCGCTTATTCCCCTTACCCTCGTCCGAATTTCCTCAAGTGGAAGCCTTTCGCAGGGTAGCTTAACGCAGACGAGGCTCTTCCTCCCGTCGGTGAAGATCACGACCTCGTCGTTAATCATGAGCTTTTTCGAGCGATCTAGGAAGTCCCACAGGGCCCGGTAAACCCTCTCGGAGCTTCTCCTCTTTGCGAGCCTCTTGATGAGCCTCTCCCTCGCGTGCCTAGTGAGGAGCATGTTGCCCACTTAGATGGGGGAGTTAAAACGTTTGCCAGCATACATGTGTACCTACACATGTAGGTTCTGACTAATGCACAAAGTATTTAAGGAATGGGAGCGTAAAAAGTACGATCAAAATGGGGGTTAAAACTGAGGGGCTGAAATACGCACTGGCCTTCTCAGTTTTCTCAGTGCTCGACGCCCTTACAACGTGGGCAGGCGTGAGAAGGGGATTCGCTGAGGGGAACCCAGTTATAGCCTCCCGGATCTCCAATCCGACCCTGTTCTTTGGAAGCTTCGCCCTCTTCACGATCCTCGGAATCGCCCTCATACTCCTCTCCATCAAGCTAGCGGAGAGGGTGCCTGCCGCGGGATACTTTCCCCCGTTCTTCGTCCTGTTAAAAGCCCTGCCGGTTGTCAACAACGCGTTTCTCCTCACGGGGACGTCCCCGCTCCAGCTCGCCCTGACGACAACGGGCTTGCTGTTCAGTATCCCATGAGAAGCTTTTTATCCTCCCCACCGTCCCCAAGAATATGGGGTACCTCAGAAGGGATCTAATAGAACCGCGCGTTTACCAGGAGGTTATATACGCCCACTGTAAAGAGTGGAACTGCCTCGTTGTCCTCCCGACGGGCCTTGGAAAAACCCTGATAGCCATGCTCATAGCCGACTACAGGCTCTCAAAGTACGGCGGGAAGGTTCTAATGCTCGCCCCTACCAAACCTCTAGCTGTCCAGCACGCCGAGAGCTTCAAAAGGCTGTTCAGCCTTCAGCCAGATAAAATAAACGTCCTCACCGGTGAGCTCTCCCCGGAGAAGAGGAAAGAAGTATGGGAGAACAGCGTTGTCATCACCGCAACCCCCCAAACCATCGAGAACGACATTCTCACAGGAAAGATCTCCCTCGAGGATGTTGTTCTGCTCGTCATAGACGAGGCTCACCGCGCGGTCGGGAACTACTCCTACGTCTTCATCGCGAAGGAATACCTCAAGACAGCAAAACACCCGCTTGTTCTTGGATTAACCGCATCTCCAGGAAGCGACGAGGAAAAGATAAGGGAGATAATCCAGAACCTCGGAATCCAGAGGATCGAGATCAGAACCGAAAGCTCGCCCGACGTTAAGCCCTACGTTCAGAGGATAGCGTTCGAGTGGGTTAAAGTGGATCTCCCCGGGATATACAAGGAGGTTCGCTCGCTCCTCCGCGAGATGCTTAAGGAGACCCTCAAGCCCCTCGCCCACTTCAAGCTCGTTTCTACTTATTCTCCTGACATATCAAAGAGGGAAGTCCTCCAGGCGGGCTCAAAGATAAACCAGGAAGTTGCAAGAGGAAACTACGAGATAGGACGGCTCAGAATGCATCAGGCGAAGGCCGTAAAGCTCCTCCACGCGATTGAACTCCTAGAAACCCAGGGCCTCACAGCCCTGAGCTCATATTTGAGAAAGCTCCGCGAGGACAGGAGGACGAAGTCGAGCAGGGAGCTCATGGAAGACCCGCGCATGAGAAAGGTCATCTACCTCCTCGTCCAGGCGAAGGAGAGCGGAGTAGACCACCCCAAGATGGAGAAGCTGAAGGAGCTCGTCAAAAGGCAACTGGAGAGAAAACCGAACTCCAAGATAATCGTCTTCACGAACTACCGCGATACGGGAAAGAAAATCGTCGAGGAGCTCACTTCGATGGGAATCTCTGCTGAGAGGTTCATAGGGCAGGCCAGCAGGGGAAAGGATAAAGGCATGAGCCAGAGGGAGCAGAAGGAAACGTTGGAGCGCTTCTCCAGGGGGGAGTTCAACGTTCTGGTTGCCACAAGCGTGGGTGAAGAGGGCCTCGACGTTCCCGAAGTGGATTTGGTGGTATTCTACGAGCCCGTACCATCAGCCATAAGGAGCATACAAAGGAGGGGAAGAACGGGAAGACACAGGCCAGGGAAGGTCGTAATATTGATGGCGAAGGGAACGAGAGATGAAGCCTACTACTGGGCCTCTAAAAGGAAGGAGAGGGGAATGTTCAGCGCGATAAAGAAGATAGCGAGGGAGCTGGAAAAGTCCGGGAAGGTTCGCTCCTATGCAGGGGCAGATGAGGTTGTGAAATCAGGTGAGAACGAACCCAAGGGGAGTGCCGAGATGGCTAAGGGTAAGATAACCCCGCTGGACGCTTTTCTGAAGCCGAAGAAACCTGAAAAGGCCGAGGCCATAAATGCTGACGGAGTTGAGGGGGCCGTTTCCGCGGCCTCGAAAGAAAAATCCAGCGAGAAGCCGAAAGAAACCGCCGAGGATCTTCCGATAAAGCCCATCTTTGTGAGAAAGCCGAAGGGGATAGTTGTTTACGTGGACAACCGCGAGCTGAGGAGCGGAGTTCCTAAGCATCTGAGGGAACTTGGAGCGGAGGTTGAGGTTAGAACCCTCGATGTTGCAGACTACGTTGTGAGCGAGGACGTTGGGATAGAGAGGAAGAGCGCCAACGACTTCATCCAGTCCATAATAGACGGTCGCCTCTTCGACCAGGTTGACAGGCTGAAGAGGGCCTACGAGAAGCCAGTCATAATCATCGAGGGCAACCTCTACGGCATAAGGAACGTCCACCCCAACGCCATAAGGGGTGCGATAGCGGCGGTGACCCTCGACTGGGGGGTTCCGATACTCTTCTCCTCCGGGCCGGAGGAGACGGCACAGTTCATCTACCTCCTGGCAAAGCGCGAACAGGAGGAGAGGAAGAAGGAAGTAAGGGTGAGGAGCGAGAAGAAGGCACTAACACTTGCCGAGAGGCAGCGGCTCATAGTCGAGGGCCTTCCAAACGTCTCGGCTACCCTTGCAAAGAGGCTTTTAAGGCACTTTGGCAGCGTTGAGAGGGTCTTCACCGCCACAGAGGAGGAGCTGAAGGAAGTTGAAGGCATAGGCCCGAAGAAGGCGAGGGAGATAAGGAAGGTCATTACAGCTCCCTACGTTGAGGAAGAATGAAGCTGTGCCCCCGGGGAGCGAAGGGAACTCACGGCTCGCCGAGCGCTCGCTCCCCGCGGTTTCCCGGGGGCATTAGGAAATCTCAAAGAGACCTTAAAGCGTTTGCCCATAAAACTTAATAACTTCCAGGAGGTTCCCCCACTATGCAGTATCCAAGGGACCGACGACTGAGCTACATAGGCGCCACCTACATCGGGAACTTCACGGACAAAAACCTCATATTCGAAGTCTTCGACGAGGCCAACCGATATCTAGCCCAGAACGACCTCCCGATCAGGTTCCTGTACCTTGGAAAACTGGAAGTTGGCCCTGGATATCTGATCAACATCCCGGTTGGGGACAAGCAGGTTAAGGGGTACCCCCTAGAGGCACTCATTGAGGCCCTCTACGCGAGGCTTCTCCAGGAGATCCACAAGGATGAGAGCTTCCAGATGAGGCGTATCTTCGGCCTGACTACCTTTCCCCTGGTTTCGCGCAACCAGTACTTCCACATATACGAGAAGTTTCTTGGTTTCCAGCAGGATATCCTCGGGATGAAGATAATGGTTCTGTCGATGAAGCCCTTCGAGAGCGAAGACAAGGAGCTTATGAAGTCCCGCATCTTCAAGGGCGTCCTCCACGAGCTCGGCCACAGCTTCGAGCTTGAACACTGTCCCAATGAGTGCGTTATGAATCCCCCCAGCGACATAGATGACTGGGACAGAAGACCTCCCGCGTATTGTTCTTCCTGCATGAGAAAGCTCCAGGGAGCCCTCACCGCCGAACTTCTCCTCAGGAAAGAGAAAAAGATGGGTCGGTAACGGCAGGGCTCTTCATCGCCGTAAGGCTCGCCTAGCGAAATTCTCGTCATCCCCCGTTCTTGCCCATTACTCCTTGAGCCTTCTGTAAGCGGCCCACATCCTCTGGAAGACCGTTATCCATGCCAGGATTCCAACGAGGTAAACTCCCCACTTCACGTAATCGATACCCGCGAGGGAGAAGGCTATCAAGATTAGCAGTCTCTCGGCCCTCTCCGCTATTCCCACTGCCAGCTTTCCCGAGCCGGCAAGCTCGGCCCGACAGCGCTCATAGCTGACCAGGTAGGCACCTATGAACGTCAGGAAGGTCCAGCGCCAGTCCGCAAGGTTCCCGAGGGCTATGCCGAACAGAACTGCCCCGTCGCTGATCCTGTCGAAGGTGGAATCGAGGAACGCCCCAAAGCGGCTCACCTTCCCAGTCATCCTCGCCAATGTTCCGTCGAGGGCGTCTATCGCGGATCCAATCAGCAGGACCAATGCCGCCAGCCTCGGGCTCCGAATGTAGAAAAGGTAAGCTCCGAGGAGGCTTATTAGAAGACCAACAAAGGTTATAGTGTTCGGAGTAACTCCCATCTTAGCCAGCGGCCTAACGATGGCCTCAAGGTAGCCCCTAACGTTATCCCGGTAGTTGTTGAGCACCATGCCCATCACTCCAGCTCGATGACCTTCTTCCCCCTCTCCTGGGGAATTATCTTAAGCTTTGCCCCCTCGAACTCCCTCCTGAGGCCTTTACCTTCCAGCAGTCTGTCGAGGAAGACCGCCAAAGCCGCGACCTCACTGTGGGGCTGGTTCCCAACGGCCACGTTGTAGTGGGCTATCTCGTAAACATCTCTCGGCACCTTCTCTGCCCCAACCACCACTAGGACGTCTTTTCCAGCCTTCAGCTCCTCCCTGACCCTCGGAATGGCGTCGTCGATGTGTATTCCATACATCGTGAGGTGAACTATAACCCCTCCCGATTCCCTCCACTCGCGGAGGATCTTCTTCCAGCTCGGGTTGAACTCTATCTGAAACGGCCCTCCCCAGCGTCTCACGACGTCCTCAACGCTCTCCCTGACGTGTTCGTCCTCCTCGGCCGCTATGATTATCTTTTCGGCACCGAAGGCCCTCGCGGTTAAAGCCACGTGGGTCGTTATCCTCTTGTCCCTCTCCGGTCTGTGTCCGAGCCTGAGCACCGCTATCATGCTCTCCCTCCGGCAACCTCTTAAGGCAGATCACATAAATCCTTTCCGGTGGTGAGGGTGATAACGCTGACGACCGACTTTGGCATGAGAGGCCCCTACGTCGGCGAGATGAAGGTGGCCATGCTCAGGATGAATCCAAACGCGACCATCGTTGATGTAACACATTCCATAACGCGCCACTCAATCATCGAGGGCTCCTTCGTCATGGAGCAGGTTGTTAAGTACTCCACAGAAGGAACCGTCCACGTCGGCGTTATAGACCCTGGAGTTGGAACTTCGAGGAGAGCCCTGATAATCGAGGGTGAACAATGGCTCGTCGTCCCCGACAACGGCTTAGCCACGCTCCCGCTCAAACACATCAGACCAAATAGGGCCTGGGAGATCGATATTGGAAGGCTCAAACGATTTACCGGCTGGGATGTTAGTTCAACCTTCCACGGGAGGGACGTCTTCGGACCGGCGGGGGCTCTGATAGATAAAGGGATCCACCCTGATGAGTTCGCCCGTGAGATAGAGCTTGAAAGCCTCGTTAAGCTCGACGTCGGGCCGAGGAAAGAGAACGACACCTGGCTTCTCAAGGTTATTTACATAGACGATTTCGGAAACGTTATCCTGAACCTTGAGGACTACGGAAGTCCGAGTAGGGTTGAACTCGTTGATTTTGACATTAAAGTTCCCTACCTCGATACCTATGGCCAGGTCAAGCCCGGTGAGCTCTTGGCCCTCCCGGGAAGCCACGGCTACCTTGAGATAGCGGTTAACCAGGGTTCTGCTGCTGAGAGGCTGGGCCTCAAGGTTGGTGATAAAGTAAGGGTGAGGCTCGTTCAAAAATCTTGAACGAAAGGTTCAAAAATCTTGAACGAGAGTCTCTACCATGATCCACAGAATTGCATCGACGGAGAAGCGGGAGAAGATACTTGAATACATACTGGAAAAGGGGGAGTTTGGGGTTGAAGACGTAAGTTATGCACTGGGGATCAGCAAGGGGCTGGTTTCTCTTTACCTCAAAGAATTACTTGAGCTTGGGTTGCTGGAGAAGAAGGGGAGGAAGTTCTTCTTAAGGTCTGGAGTAGAGCTCAGGGAAACAAAGCGCTTCCTCAACTTCTGGACCCTCAGGGATAAAATTCTCCCACTCAGAGAAGAGTGGATGCTTGCCCTCGGTGTTTATGGCAGTTTTGCCCGCGGTGAAAACCGGCCTGAGAGTGATCTCGACGTCTGGGTATTAACCAAGGAAAATGATCCACTCAGGATTATGGAGCTACAAGAAAAGCTCGAGACCGTTACTGGCAGAGAAGTTGATCTCCTGGTGCTTACGAAGGAAAAACTTGCCCGCCTGAAGGAGGAAAACCCCTACCTGTACTGGAGTATCAAACTGTCCTCCATCGTGCTGTGGGGTGATCTTGATGAGGTTTGAAGAATGTGTGGAAAGGGGCTATCTGAGAAGAATGGAGCCCCAGCCAGAGCTTGCCCGCCTCAGCATCCACAAAGCACGCTCCTTTTTGGAGTCCTCGCGAAGAAACCTTGAGATGGGAATATACGACGGTGCGCTCGTGATGGCGTACCTTGCACTGTTTCACGCCGCCAGGGCTTTGCTTCTCAAAGATGGATGGAGGGAGAAGAGCCACACTTGCATTTCAGCCTACCTCAGGGAGTTCTACGTAAAGCCCGGCCTTCTCGACGTTAAATGGGTGAGGTATCTGGACTACGTTAGAAACTTAAGACACCAGACCCAGTATGACGTGGGTTTCCCTCCAGACCCGGATGAGATTGTGGATATCCTTCCAAAGATGGGGGAGTTTATAGGAGTAGCTGAAAAGCTGTTATGAGAAAACGTTATCAGCTTTGGGGAAAATAAAGAAGTGGTGAGAAAATGGGAGAAGTAAAGGTCCGGGTTATGGTTCCAGACGGAATGGAGGAAATTTTCAAGAGGGAGCTCTCAGCGATTCTTGAGTCCCTCTGGAAGGCCAAGAAAAAGCAGAGAGTGAAGATTGATGACGTATTCGGAATGATGCCCTCGGAGAAGTCAGCAAAAGAGCTGAGGATGGAGCTCTATGAGGAGATATTTGGTTGATTCCTCGGTCATCCTGGAGGCTCTCAGGGGGAACTCCCGGGCGAAGGAGCTGTTGAAGTCAGTAGAAAACGATCCAAAGTTCATAAATCCTGTGATCTTCAGCGAAGTTCTCTTTGTGTTCCTTAAACAGGTAACCGGGAAGAGCTACTTGACCCTTAGAAATAACACTGAGGAGATAAAAGCACACGAGGATAAAATCGAGAAGCTCTATCTATTCTTGAGAGATAACTTCGTGGAACTGCCGGTTACCGAAGAGATCACTGATATGGCCTTCGGTTTCCTGAAGAAATACGGCCTCCTGCCAAACGATGCGATAATCCTCGCAACCGCCAAATTTTATGAGCTTTCACTGGTCTCCATGGACTCCGATTTTGAGGGGGCATCAACTGCCGAGGGAATTGAATGCGTTTGTAATGTTAGACAACAGGGGAGGTGAAAGCAATGGTTAAGCGAGGCCTCTTCGTCGGCCGCTTTCAGCCCGTCCACAACGGACACATAAAGGCGCTCGAATTCGTTTTTTCGCAGGTTGATGAAGTGATAATAGGAGTTGGAAGCGCACAGGCAAGTCACACGCTTAAAAACCCATTCACGACGAGCGAAAGGATGGAGATGCTCATAAGGGCGCTCGACGAGGCAGGCTTAACGGAGAAGAGATACTACCTCATCCCTCTGCCAGACATAAACTTCAACGCCATCTGGGCGACCTACGTGGTGAGCATGGTTCCGCGCTTCGACGTGGTCTTTACCGGAAATTCCCTGGTGGCTCAGCTCTTCCGCGAGAAGGGTTACGAAGTTATCGTCCAGCCGATGTTCAGGAAGGACATTCTATCTGCTACCGAGATAAGGAGGCGCATGGTTGAGGGGGAACCCTGGGAGGAGCTCGTCCCCAAAAGCGTTGCAGAGTTCATCAGGGAAATCAAAGGCTGTGAGAGAATACGGATGCTCGCGACTAACCTTGAGAAGAACGAGAAGGAGCTCCAGGCACCTATAAGGATTCCAGAGTTCTGAGGAGAGGAGAATGAGGGGAAGGCCAGCCCCGTCAGTGGCGTATTCCCTTTTCGTCTTTCTAGTTGAGGCATCCCTCGGAATCCACAGGAAGGTCGCCGACCTCTACCGGACTACCCAAAGGGTTGGCGGGATCCCCTGTGTTAAGTTTTACTGCGTTACCTCCACTTGGATTCTTGCTCTAGCTATTTTGATAGCCCCCTTGCTCCTCAGCTACCTTCTCCTTGAGCGCTATGAGGCCATAAGGGAGCACGCGAAGAGCCACTTACTCTTCGGTCTTCTCCTCGTCCCGGTTGGCCTCTGCAAGACTGGGGCTTTGTAACGATGCTCTACTTTCTCTCCCTCGCAACCGGCCTGTCGTATCTCCTTCAGCACGAATACTACGAAAAACAGCTTCACGAGCTCGCTCTGGTGGTCTTCACGTGGTTTTTAACCACATCGGCACTAATGGTCAAGCCCTGGGCGTGCTGAAGGCATTATCAGATGGACGTCTTAACCGGCAAATATTTATAGTAGCGGACGCAACGTTTCCAATATGGGCGACTCGGTGCGGCAACTCAAAAGGCTGCTGGGCTATCTAAGGGAGCACAAGTTTCACTTCATCGCGGGCCTATCCCTGGTCCTCCTGATGTCCTACACCAACGGAGTAATCCCCGTCCTAATAAGGGGGGCGATAGACGGGGGAATAACCACCGGAGAGTACCGCGTAGCTATCCGCTACGCTCTCCTCGTCCTCCTCGTCGCTGTTCTCAACGGGGCATTCAGCTTCAGCGGTCGCTATCTCCTCGTAAGGGCGGCCCAGCACGCTGTCTACCACCTCCGCATGGAGGCATTCAAGGCCATCCAGAGGCAGAGGATGGAGTTCTTCGATAAGACCTACTCGGGCCAGCTCATAAGCAGGATAACCAACGATACCGAGAGGATAACGCGCTTTTTATCGTTCCGCATCAGGATGTTCGTCTACTCAGTCTTCCTCATCATAATCTCGCTCTACTACATGGCAAGAATGAACACTGCCCTTACGGGTGTTGCCCTCATCACGATAGCCCTAGTGGTTGCTTTAAACACCACGTACGCGAAAAAGGTGAGACCTATATACGATGAAGTGAGGCACCAGACCGGAGTCATAGCCTCGGTCTCAACGGGCAGCATAGCGGGGGTTAAGACGATAAAGGCCCTCTCGGTGGAGGAAGAAATCCAGGGAAAGTTCCAGGAAGAGAACGAGAAGCTCTATTCCCTCAACGTCGAGGCGACCAAGATAACCGCCCTCTACGGAAACGCGCCCTTCCTGATAATGGGAATTGCGATGAGTGCCATGCTCTACTATGGCGGGAGGGCCATAATGGCCCAAAACCTGACCGTTGGCGAGCTTACCGCCTTTCTGACCTACATGCTCACCATGACGTGGCCGCTGAGGGCTTTGGGCTTCACGATAGGCGACATCCAGAGGAGTCTTGCCGCTGCCTCAAGGCTCTTTGAGGTGATTGATTCCGCTCCGAAACATATAGACCCGCCTGACGCTGTAGAGCTCACCAGCCCGCGCGGGGAAATAGAGTTCAGGGACGTTTACCTAACCTACCACACCGGGAAGACGGTCCTCAAAGGACTTAACCTTAAAATCCGGCCGGGCGAGAGAGTCCTAATAACCGGCCCGCCCGGTTCCGGGAAGAGCACCCTGCTGAAGCTCATAGCGCGCTTCTACGAGCCGGACAAGGGCGAAGTCTTGATTGACGGCGTGGACGTGGGGAAAATAAAGACCTCCAGCCTGAGGAAGATAGTGGCATACGTCCCGCAGGAGCCCTTCATATTCAACAGGAGCATAAGGGAGAACATAGCTTTAGCGAAGCCCGACGCGAGCCTTGAAGAGATCATCAGAGCGGCCAAAATAGCGAAGATCCACGACTTCATCTCCTCGCTTCCAGAGGGTTACGACACTGTTGTCGGCGAGAAGGGCGTAACCCTCTCCGGAGGCCAGAGGCAGAGAATCGCTCTGGCGAGGGCACTCCTCCTCGAGCCCAAGATAATCCTCCTTGATGACCCGGTCTCGAACCTCGACGCAAAGACAGAGGAGAGCCTGATTGGGGATCTTAGGGACATCCTCAAGGGCAGGACTGCAGTAATCGTCTCCCAGAGGCTCTCAATGGCCAGGCTCGCCGACAGGGTTATCGTTATGGTGGACGGTAAGGCTGTCGAGGACGGAAGCCCAGAGGAGCTCGCAAAGGCGGGGGGACTCTTCAGCGAGATGCTCGGAAGGGGTGGGTGGAATGGAAGGTAAGTCGTCCCTCTCGCTCCTCAGGAGGTTCATAGGTGAAGCCCTCTCCCACAGGAAAACCCTCGCGATAGTCGTTGCGAGCATAGTGGGCTCCGCCCTGGCCACGCTCGCTCCCCCGTACATCCTGAGTATAGCGATTGACCGCTACATTTTGGTGAACAACTATTCCCGCTTCTGGGTCATAGGCCTGCTCTACCTTGCCTCTCTCGTGGCTCAGTGGTTCTTCGCGACGCTTCAAACCTTCTACATCGAGGTCTTCGGTCAGAAAGTCCTCCGTGATTTAAGGGCGAGGCTACACGAGAAGGTTCTTCGCTCGAGTCTGAACTTCTTCAAGGACAAATCAACCGGGGACCTCGTGTCGAGGATAGTGAACGACACGGGAATAGTGAACGACGTCCTCGTTTCGGGCCTTCTGGGGGGCCTTGGGAGTCTGCTCAGCCTCACAGGCATAATCATCGCCATGCTCCTCCTCGACGTTAAGCTGACCCTCGTAACGCTAACGAGCGTCCCGCTGATGGTCCTTGTCGCTTATTACTTCGGGGGGAAGATGAGGAGGGCCTACAGGGAGACGAGGCAGAAGATAGCGAGGATCTCAAGCGTCGTGGAAGAAAGCGTCGCGGGTATTGAGACGATAAGAGCCTTCGGCAGGGAGGGTGAAGCAGAAAGGGAGTTTTCCAAGGCCTCAAGGGAGACGATAAAGGCATACCTCCGGGTGGCTGTATACATGGGCATCTTCTGGCCGCTCATGAATATAACAAGCCTGATTTCGGTCATAGTAGTCATAGCCTACGGCGGCTACCTTGTCCACCAGGGCGCGGTTAGCGTCGGCGTTGTGGTTGCCTTCATCCAGTACGCCCAGCGATTCCGCGGGCCCATAAACAACGTCGTAAGCATGTACGACAGCCTACAGTCAGCTCTGGCCGCGCTGGAGAGGATATACGAGGTATTAGAGGATGGAAACGTCGAGGACTACTCGGGAAGGGACGTCGAGAGGTTGAAGGGCGAGCTCACGTTCGAGGACGTCTGGTTCGAGTACGAGGATGGCATCCCTGTTCTCAAGGGGATAGACCTCCACATTCCTCCCGCTACAAAGGTGGCCGTTGTTGGAAAGACTGGCGCTGGAAAAACCACGATGGCGAGCTTAATAATGCGCTTCTACGATCCTACGAGCGGGAAGCTTCGCTACGATGGCCTCGACGGGAAGGAGATAAGCAGGAAGAGCCTGAGGAAGAGAATAGGCTACGTCCCGCAGGAGACCTACCTCTTCCCGGGAACGATAATGGAGAACATCCTCATGGCGAACCCGGAGGCGAGTGAGGAGGACGTGATAAGGGTCTGCAAAGGGCTCGGCGTCCACGAATTCATAGAAAGGCTCCCGCAGGGCTACAACACCTCCGCGGGGGAGGCCGGAAAGCTCCTCTCCGTTGGGGAAAGGCAACTCATATCGCTCGCGAGGGCACTTCTAAAGGATCCCGACATAGTCATCCTCGACGAGGCGCTCTCAAGCGTTGACCCGAAGACCGAAAGGCTGGTGCAGGATGCCATGCTCAGGCTGATGGAGGGAAGGACGAGCATAATAATCGCTCACCGCCTCGGGATAACGCGCTTCGCTGACAAGGTCGTAGTAGTTGATGATGGGAGAATAGTGGAGGAAGGATCTCCGGAGGAACTGCTCGCGAGGAAAGGCTACTTCTACAGGCTCTACACCTCTCAGATGGGAAGGGCGTGAGTCCGTTACTTTCTCTTTGCGATCCACAGGAGGAAAAGTCCTGCCGCTATAAATCCACCAAGGCTAGCGCCGTAGGGCAGTGTTGGATGTAGGCTCGCAAGAAAGCCGGCCAGGAGCGGTGTTATCAGCCCGAGAACCCTCCGATAGCTCGATATCGCCGCGTGGAACTCGGTTGTCTTCTCTTTCGGGATGAGCTTGAAGAGCCACGAGCGGTAGAAGGGGAACCAGAGCGCATTTCCGAAGTCCCCGATGGCGTAGACTACTAATGCCAGCCAGAAGGGTGGTGCAAAGGCCATCACCAAGGCGTAGAAGGCGTTGAGGAACATTCCTACGGCTATCGCGTGGAAGCCCCTGCCCTTAGGGACTCTCTCGCTGGCGTAAGTTCCGGTTATTCTCATCAGACTGCAGGCAACGGCTATGAGCGTTAGCTCGAAGACCGTTTTATGGAGGACGAAGACAACATAGTTTATGAGGATGAACTCAGGAGCCAATCCCCAGGCTAGAGCTAGGAGCGTTTCAAACGCGATCAAACGCTTGAACTCCCCAGCCTTGAAAGTGAAGCCCTCAGGGCTTATCCTCTCCTCCTTTCCCACCGAAGGCAGAAAGAGCCAGAGATAAGTAACGGTAACAACCGAGAATAGGCCGAAGAAGAGGAAGGTTAAGCGGTAGTGCTTCGGTTTGTTGTAAACATAGCCGAGGAGGTAGCCCATTATCGGAAAGCTCACTAAAGTTGCTATCTCGGGCAACCTTAGATGCCAAGCGAATATCTCCTCGTACTTGTCCTCTGGATAGATCACCTGCTCGTAGGCCTGGTAGAGAGGATACAAGAGAGTGGAGAGCTTGTCGATCAGCTTACCGCCAAAGAGCATCAGCGGCGCTATCGCTCCTTTTGCAAGGCCGTACATGACGTAGGCTATCCCGTCGAGGATGTCTATCGCTATCAGGCCCTTTTTGATGTCCCAGCGGTTGAAGAGCCTGCCGAATATGTAGGTGAGCGGGATTGAGGCTATGTTAACTACCGTAAAGAACGCCCCGACTTCCAGGATCGAATAGCCCGTCATCATGAGGTAGAGCGGGAAGAGCGTCCAGGTTATTAGCCCGGGCGCTATTAGAGTATGGTAGATCATGTAGGCCTTGGCATCTCTCGGGATCTCGCTCCAGCGCATAAGGAAAAGGAGAGATCACCAGGCCTTAACCTTTGTGGAGGCCTTCACGTAGATCAGCGCTTCTCGTCCCACTGGCAACACTCCCGAAGCCGTTCTTTTCGTTTTGACTGGCTGGCTTAATCATTTCTTAAGCCACCCCTCAAGGGCCCTGTTCACCAGCTTGAGGAACTCCTCCTTCGTTCCGCCCTTCGAGTAGAACTCCTCCAGCAACTCCATGAAGCGGATCTCCCCATCGCTGAACTTCTCGTCCCTCCACTTAAAGATCCTGAAGCCTTCTCCAAGGATTTCAACCGTGTGGAACCCCTTCTCTCCAGGTTTAAGTTCCTTGACGAGCTCTATCGTGTTTATCGTTGTGTAGCCCATCCTCTTCCAGAAACCTATCGCGTTCTTGTCCTGGGGGAGGACGAGGAGGTAGAGAAAAGCATCGTGCTTGAGAACCTCCTTCTCCGCCCGCTCGACGAGCGCCCTTCCGATCCCCCTTCCACGGAATTCCGGCCTAACGTATAGTTCCTCGATCCAGAAGCTCCCGTCCCTGCTCGAAATCCTGATGAACCCCGCGGGAGCTTTGTCAAATGCGAGGAAGATTATATCCCCTCTATTGAAGTATTCCTCGGCTTCCTTCCGGTACTCCTCTTCATCGCCCGCGCTCCATCCCTGCTTTCCCCTGAGTTCCTTAAAGAACTCGACGTACATAGCCTGAAAATCGCTTAGGTTATCTCTAGAAACGCGGAGGATTTCCATACTCATCCCTCATCCCAGTGTTTCCGCCGGAGGAAGTTAAAAGGCCTTCGATTGTCCCCGTGTATGATCGCGCTTTGGCTTTGTTCCCCAAACTTTCGGCCGGTTATAAATAGGTGGAGATACCAATTTTATCCGGTGATGGGGATGGAGGAGAAAGAACTCGCTGAGGCGTTAAAGGCTGTGGAGGAGGAACTCAACCTGGCGAAGAGGGTGTATTTGGCGTTTCCCTTCCTCTTCTGGGCGGCTGTGCTTCCCCTGCTCTACCTGCTGACGCTCATCCTTAACTCCTACGCGGGAATTAGTTGGGACTGGGCTTCGTCAATCCTTTCCATACTGGTGGTGGCCTGGTTCATTGTTGAAAACGAGAGGGTTTTCAAGAAAGTCGAGGCTATAGAGCGGGTTCTTGGAATGAAAAGGGAGAAAAAAAAGGCCTACCTAGTCGCTCAGATCTCAGCATGGATTATCTCGGCACTAGTTGCCAGCTTAGCTTACACCTCCGAGGGAGAGTGGATGTTAGCATTTGTTGGCCTCGCGCTTCTCCTTATGGCCGCTGTGGACTTCGTCTTCGTGAAAAGGGCTGAATGGGAGGTGCTTCTCGGCGGTCTGATAATCCTTTCGTCAATATCATTAGTAGGAAAGCTCCCCCTTCCCAGGCTCGCTCTCGCGGTGATGGTTATTTCAATGGCCTTCGCATTCGTCGCCTTCCTCTACATCAGAAAAGCCATGAGGGAGTGAGATGAGGGCGGAAAAGCTTAGAAAACTCTCCACTTCGCCACTCGGCAACCCGACGAGGCTTGCCATAGCCCTCTACCTCCTCTCGAGGGAGAGAAGCACCTTCATAGAGATAGCTAAGGCGCTCAAGATGACGCCGGGGAACGTCGAGTTTCACCTGAAAGCCCTCGAAAAAGCTGGAATTGTAAGGACTTACTACGGCTTCGGGAAGCGACCAAGGAAGTTCGTGGAGCTTACTGAGGAAGGAATTGAAGAGCTTGAGAAGGCCCTTAAAATCCTCCGCGAGGTGGTTGGGGGTGATTGAGTACCTTATCGCGCTCCTGCTCTGGCTCATCGTTTTCGTCTCATCTTCCCTGGTTTCTTTCTTCGTTGCCCGAAAGCATAAGCAGGCGACAGGATTCGTTATCCAGGCCTCTTTTCTAGCCTTTTCACTTATTTTGATCATTCTCCTCGGGATTCCTATGAATTCAAGCTTATCAGACCTTCCAGAGGCGTTGTTGGGCGGCTTCTTACTCTCGCTGGTGCTTAACTTAGTCCAAAAGCGGCTCGGAGTGGAGATTACCCCGCCGGAGCTTCCCGAGAGAAAAGTTGAGTTGTGGTTTCTTCTCCTCGTCCTCGCTCCCCTTGGGGAGGAGAGCCTTTACAGGGAACTCCTGGAGAGCTACCTTTTAGGCTCTGGGGCGTTCTGGGGTGCGGTCGTTTTTTCAGCGATCCTCTTCGCCCTTCCCCACTGGATGGCCTTCGAGGGAAATCTCGTCGGAAAGATTTTGACCCTCTTGGGAGCATTCCTGGTTGGACTCTCCGCTGGCTACCTCTTTGCAGTAACGCGCTCGCTCCTAACGGCCTTCACCTTCCACTCAGCGGCGAACCTGGCTGGATTTGTTGTGGGAACGGAAAAGGGGAAGTCGGACTTATCTGGGAAAGCACAAAAACTGCTCATCTCTGACCACAATCCCTAAATGATTGAGCATCCAAATAACGAACATGCCCGATGAAGACTTGGCCAGGGAAGTCCAGGAGCTCAGGGAGGCTCTTGATGCCCTCAGAAAGAGCTTCGAGATAGTCTCCCAGCTGGCCCAGTCTTACCTCAGGCTCCTCAACCTCTATGCCGAATACGGCGGGCTGAGCATAGACGTTGTTATCCCCGAGATAAAGCACGATCCAATAGCCAGGGAAATTGTGAAGATTCTCTTCGATCTCAGGAGAGCCAACGTTAGCCAGATAGCCCGGGAACTTAAGGGGAGGCGCGGAAAGGCTTCACGGAACACTGTAAGGGCGAAGCTTGAGGAGCTGAAAAAACTGGGCGTTGTGAAGGAGGTTTCTTCTGAGAGCTCCAAGGGCCGAGTTTACGTCCTCTCCCGCGACGTGGTCAAGAGGTGGTTAGAGCTGATCGGAATGCCGATTAGGTTTGAGCAGACTAATGATTATTGAGGTGGTTGATATGGTGGGCACGGAGAAGATTGAGAAACTGATTGAAGAAATTGCCGAGGAGATGAAGAACGCAAAGACACCAGAGGAGCTTGAGGCCCTCGAGCGGAAGGTGGACATGCTTGAAGACCTGATAGATGCCGTCGAAGGCGACAGGGATCTCGACAAGGTAGCCATGATGATGGACCGGGTCGGAACCCTGATGGAGGGCATTATGGGGCCGATAAAGGAGCTCCTCAGGGAGCTCTACGACCCGGAGAAGATGGCCGCCATGGGCAAAAGCGTGGCTGACTTCTACAAGAACCTCGTGGAGGCCGGGATGGATAAAGAGGCCGCCCTCGAGCTGACGAAGGAGTACATGGCCAGCATAAACGTCGCTAAGACACTCACCGAAGCCCTCGTGAACATGATAAAGCAGAAAGGCGGTAACGTCAGCATAAACATCCCCACCAAGCCGAGAAAAGTCAAAGAAGTCGAGATTGAAGAGGAGGAGAAAGAGGAGTGAATTTAGTTCGTTCTCTTCTCAAGCTTCTATTTTTGCATATTCCAAGGCTGTTATTTCAAATCGCAGGGTTAACCAGGGTTGTCCGCCGGGGAAGGAGGGCTTTCAAAAGAGCCCTTAAGAAGGAAGGCCTCCCAGAGGAAATCGCGAATGTCCTAACGAGGGAGTTTTTTGTTGATATCAACTGGAGGGAGCTGGTTTTTAAGAAGGAAAGGAACTAAACCAGCTTCTTCCTGAAAACAAGAACGTTCGGCTCCTCTGAACCGTCCCATATCCAAATCCCTGCCCTTTTAAAGCCTGGGAGAACAGGCTTTATCGCACTGAGCAACATAAGGTCGAACTGCTCTTTATCCCTTTCCTTCGCCACCCACGCCATCGCCGGCAGGAGAGCCCTCAGGACAGCAGGGCCCGGGTCGAGGGGGGTGAACGTTGTTCCATCCTTTGGCCCTATGAAGCGGAGGCCGTTGTAGTCATAGAGCTCAGCGTTCTTTCGTATCCACTCAAGGGTCTCTTCGCTCCGCTTCACGAAACGCCAGCCGACTGGAATGAGGCCCAGCGTTAAGTCTTCCATCGTTGGTTCTATCATCGTAGGCTCTTCGGGTTCAAAATCGCCAACCCTCGCGCCCGCCGCGAAGAACCGCGCTTTAACTATAAACCCGCTTCCTCTTGCCATCTCTATGCTCTCCCTGTTGAGGAAGTAAGTCGCAAATTCCAGGGCTTCGATCTTTCCCTCTTCCACAAGTTCTTCGCCCTTCCACAGGATAAAGTCATGGAGGAGCTTTCCATAGCCCCTGCCGCGATAATCAGGATGAACTCTCAGCCCTTCCAGCCAGCCGACCTTTCCTGGAAGGAACGTCAGCTTGACGGTTCCGATTACCTTTCCCTCAAGTTCAAGCACGTAGAAGTTCCCGTCTTCAACCCACTCATCGAAGACGCGCGCTAAATAATCCTCCCCGCCCCATGTCAGCCTCGCTATCTCCTCAATGAAGGGTTTATCCTCGGGTTTAGCTTCACGAATCTTTGGTTCCATGATGTTTCACCTGTTGGTAAGTCTGCCCGTTGGATTTTATGCTTTTGCTTTCCTGACGGTCTTCAGAAGGAACAGTGATGAGGCAACCGCCATGGAAGATGCCAGAACCGCCAGGCTCTGAATTTCCCCGCTCCTCTCAAAGACACGCCTTTTAAATAAAATGAAATCAGCCGGCAGAACTACCCTCCGACCACATGTTCAAAACCGCCGTTTTTACGGCACTCTTGTTCCCGTAGAGGAGCATCACTCTGTCCATTCCCGGCCCCCGGTACAGCTCTATGTACACTCCGAGATCCCCCTCAAAGTAGGCCCTCTGGACGACCTCCCCAGCGGGATCGTGAGATTTAAGCTGTGGAAGAGCTTTTTCCCTGAACCCCAGCTTTTCAATTTTTTCCTTCAGTGTATCATAGACTTCCCAACCGCATCCCTCTCTATAAACGGCCGCCTCAATCCTTGCCCCCTCTGGAGTTAGTCCACTGATCGATAGGAGATCGCCGGAGAAGGCATTACTTCCCCAGGTCTGGTTGAGAACTCTCGTATGCATAAAGAAGCCCAGCATCTTCCCCGGAGAGGGACCAACCCACATTGTATGGAACATAAGATCCTTGAGGGTGTACTCAGCCTCGTCAATCAGATCTTGGCTGTATGGCACTTTGAACAAGACAACTAGATAGAACCCTCCGAAATACATTGAAAAGGCCGAGTAAAGTGCATCCTTGCCTTTTCCCTCCCACTGGAATCCGTCTGTGGTGTTTGCTTTGATGTTAAGCTTTTCTCTAAGGTCTTCCAAGGCGCTGGAGGCTGAGTAATAGTCGGGATAAGCAAAAACTGCAACGTAAGCTCCCGAGACCTCAGAAACCTCGAAGACCTCGCTGGCAAGGCTTCCCTCTGGAACCGGAAAATCAGGCTCGGTAGGTTTAAGCGAGTAGTCATCTTGAAGAGCCCCAATAAACTGCGAGATAGCTTCACTCGGGTCCAAACCGCAGAGAGGATCAGAGGGAGCGATTCTCTCGATAGCCAGGGACGGGTTGTCGGGGTTCCCTTCTCCAGGAGAAACGGTGGTTTTGGGGGATTCCGTTTGTGATGTCCCGGGTGTTTTCGTTTTCACCCCATCGTTCCCAAGGCACCCCGAAGCAAGAACCATAACTACCACGAGAATTCCCACAATTTTTCTCATGATAATCACCAGTTTTCACTTAGTATCAGAAGTATAAAATGTTTTTGTACACGCTTAGGATTTGTTACCTTTTCTTATGAAAGCCTCGCTCTTTAGGACGGGGAGGAGGTCAGTGCCCACTTGCGTAGCCTGATTTCAGTATTCTTTCCTACAACATACCCTATTTCCGCCGTTCCGTTCCTGAACTCTATTCCGCTCAAGATGACTGTCCCAATGAGTTTGCCCTCCTCATTAAGTACTGCAAAGGCCCTTTTGGTCAGCTTTTTAGCCGCCAGGGCGCGTGTTCATAGCACTAAACCCCAGACTTTCAGGTTGGTGGGGTATCATCACTATGTTCCCCTTGCCGGAGCTCTCCTCTCGATATTAGCGGATGATGTTTCCGAGATTTCAAAAGCGAGGCATTCATAGCACCATGCTGACTGTGCAGAGATCCATAGCGACCTACGAGGGGCGTTTTGGTGGTTGTTGAGGAGCTGTGACGAAAATTCGTGACTGTCAGAGTTCCCAAGGTTTTTATCCTGTTTGAGCTATAAATCGACGAGGTGTACAAACGATGATTCCTCAGAAACATCTCAAAGTCCTCCGAAGGATCTATGAAAGGCTGAGCAAAAGCGACGTCACCTGGGCGGTTACCGGTAGCCTCGGCTTTGCCCTCCAAGGTATCCCTGTTGAGCCCCATGATATTGATATCCAAACGGACAGAGAGGGAGCTTATGAAATCGAACGCCTCTTTTCTGAGTTTGTAATCGAACCTGTCAAATTTAAGGAGAGCGAGAGAATCCGCTCGCACTTTGGGGCTCTGATGATCGATGGGATCAAAGTCGAAATAATGGGCGACATTCAGAAGAGGGTCAACGATGAGTGGGAGGAGCCTGTGGACGTAAACAGGTACAGGCGCTTCGTGGAAGTTGAGGGCATGAAAATACCCGTTCTCGACTTAGAGTACGAGTATCAGGCCTACCTGAAGCTTGGAAGGATCGAGAAGGCAGAGATGCTGAGGAGGTTTTTGGCAGAAAGAAAGTCCGGGAGAGATTCGTTGTTTTAACTATGGAAACAATCATTACTATTATGAAAAGATTTTTAAAATACCACCTCAAACTAGAATGGTGATGCCATGAACCCACTGATTGTATTCATCCTAGCGTTTCTCCTCTTCGTAACAAAGGGTTTGTATACCAAGCCCCTTGTAAAGGCGTTTCAAAGAAAATTTGGGGAGATAGCCGGCTACTGGCTCTTCACATCACTCTTCACGGTTTTCCTTGCGATCTTTGTGACCCTCCTCTGTCCAGGGATTTACTTCGTCCGCTGGGATTTCCCCCTAAAGGATTTTCTGCCCTTCTTCTCGCTGGCACTTTTGAGCTCCATCCCAGCCATCCCAGAATTCCGGGATTTTTTTCACCCTAAAAGCGAGGAAGAAAGGAAAGAGCTGGAGCTCGTGAAAAGCCTTACCTTCGCTCAGGCAGCCGTTATCCAGGTTATAAGCGCCGCTCTGCCTGAGGAGTTGACCTACCGCTACGTTTTCCTAGGTCTTCTATCGCTCTGGAATCCGTTGGCTGGCCTCGTTGGGATTTCCATCTTCTTCGGAATCTCTCACAAGTTCTCGCATCCCACCAGACGCTGGAGTACGCTCCTCTTCAACATCCTCATCGGGTTTGTCCTCGGCTGGGCCTACCTCTACACTGGCAGTCTCCTTCTGGTGATGGGGATTCACTGGCTTGGGAATATGCTCCCCTGGGCATATGTAAAGTATGAAAGCGCCAGAAAGGTGATCCTGGGAACTGCGGCTCTCTTTGCAGTCTTGCTCCCAGTGATCTTCAGGAACGAGCTAATTAAGGCCGCTGATTATCTCAGCGGCGTATACTCCACCGGCGGTCTGCTCTGGGGAACTTTTGTGGGATTCTCCATGCTGGGGATCGTTTACGCTGAACTTTCAATGCTGAAAAGGAGGGGAAGCAAGGCATGATTCAGTTCCCGCTTCCCTCAAGGTGGCTCAACCTCAGGTGTTCCCCAAGGAATCCCAGAACTTCCCCGACCTTGAAACTTGCCCCAACTACCAGCAGAATCACGGCAAACATTAGCCTCGCCTCAGCCAGGCCCAGTTTGTCCACAGCGAAGCCATAAACGGCATAGAAAAGGGCCATCATCAATCCCGCGATCATCCTGTCAAGGGAGAGCAGGGTGGCCCTCTTCTCGCTTGGTATCCTGTGCTGGAACTCCACGCTGAGGTTGAAGCTGAATGCCGCCGTTAGGATTGTGAGGACTATCCCAAGGGTGACTATCCAGAGGGGGTTGGGGTAGACCACGGAGAGAACCGTGAACACTGGAATCAGGATGGGGGCGAGGGAGTAGGCTTTTCTGCTCCAGGAGTCGCGGAGGCGGACTCCGACCAGCCTCGGAACCGTCCTAACCGTGACCTCGACAACACCAAGGAGTCCTAGAGTGCCCATGAGGGTTGTTCCGAGGCTTCTTGCTAGTATATCTCCAAGGTAGGGCTCAAAGAACTTTCTGAACTGGTTGGCCTGCATGCTCACGACTATGGAGAGGAGGATCAACCAGAAGAGCCTCGGCTGGAAGAGCTCCCTTAAAGAGGACAATGTGTGGCCCAGATAGTCTCTCTCAGTTTTCTTGAACTCGTACTCAGGAATTGAGAGTATAAGGACTATCGCCGAAAGCTCAACGACGAGGCTCAGGATTATGGGAAGGATGAAGCCGTAGAACTGCGCCAGAAAGCCTCCGATTATCAGCGCTGTTGCTGAGAGCGGAATGGTTATGCTTTTAGCGTCCCTCATGACTTTTCTGTATTCCTTCTCCCTCCCGATGTGCTTCAGGTCGTCGAAGAGCCACGCCTCAAAGCTTCCGCTGACGAATGAGGCACCGAGGGAGGAGATGAGGGCGTAGAGCAGGAGCATGGGAAAGTTGCGGAGGAAGAGGAGAATAACACTCCCGAGGGCGTGAATACTAAATCCCATGAGGACGCTCAGCTTTCTGCTGATTTTGTCGCCCACGACTCCAGTTGGAACCTCAAAGAGGAAAGCCCCAAGGACACCTATAGAGGTCTCAAGGCCTATCTGGGCGTAGCTGAAGCCCCTGGAGAGGAAGTAGATAACGAGCAGGTTCCCAAGGAAGCCCGTGCTTATCAGGGCCATCAGGAGCTTGAACTTCCTGATTAGATCCATGTTGAACCCCCCCAACGTTTTAGGGAACGGGGTTTATCTCCCTATCGCTTCGAGGGCCATGACGGTCCTTTCGCCTTCTTCCTTCACCCCTGCCGCAATCTCACGAGCCAGAACCTCAACCCAGCCGCGCTCCCAGAGGGGCTTCTTCCAGAGGATTTCCCCATTGGAGCCAAACTCCATAACGATGGCCCTACCTTCAATTTCTCCCCCAACGAGGAGGCGGCTCTCAAGTGGGAGGAGAGATGTTGCGGAGCCGTTTGGAATGGTTACCTCCCATCCCCCACCCCAGACCCAGAGGTCGTCTCCATCATAACCGGCCAGGATGAGCTTGCCGTTCCAAAGTGCCGCGGTGAGCGCTATCCCATCTTCCGCGAGGAGTTCCTGGCCTAAGAAGTTCCCGTTAGGAGCGAAATCAAAGGTGATGACCTTCCAGCCTTCATCTTTAACGTTCCCGACTAACCTCGGCCTTTCCCCTGGAAGAAGGGATGCCGTCACAACGTCCTCCCAATTGCCAAAATCCTTCAGCCAATCCAGTTCTCCTTCCATAGAGAGCTTTCCAACAAAGAACCCCTTGTTTCTGGGCCTTCCCGTCTCGCCGGCTATGAAGATTGAACCGCCAGCCGGCAAAATTGAGTAAACGCATTCGTTGCCCCTAATTTCAATCTCCCGCTCCCAGAGGGGGTTTAAGCTCTCATCGAGTCTTGCGATGTAGGCCTTCCATCCTTCTCCTCCATCAGGCGTTGCCTTTCCCTCAACGGCTCCCCCTATTACGTAGCCGTCTTCAATTCGCGCTATAGCGTGTCCTTCCCAGTCGTTTCTCTCACCTAGAAAGCGCGTTTCGAGTATTTCTTCCCCTCTAGCCCTCGCCAGCATGATCCTGTAGTTCCTCCCGTTGTGAACGCTTCCAATAAGCAGATCACCCGCTAAAGCGGCCGGAACCGTCTCGACTCCAAAGGAATACGTTCTCATTTCAGGACCCCCTAGAGCTAAGCATTTTTGTGGACAAAAAGTTTTAAAGTTTTTGCAGGTTAGTGGTAAGTAGGTGATTTAGGATGAAGAAAAAGCGCACCCTCAAGATAATCGCACTCCTGCTGGCCATTGCTCTCCTCGCCGCCACCTACGCGTGGGCAGGGTGCAGGAAAAAGAACGAAAGGCTTGTAGAGAGCGTCTACCTCGACTCCCTCCGCTCCAGGCTGGTGCTCTCCGATATGGCCGACTTTCTTGAACACTCCATTGAGCATAACGCCTCAGATGCCTACCTACGGCTTCAGCTGATTCGCTATGAAGAAAACGTGTTATCCCTTGGGAACGTCTTCTCGGAGCTATACGACTTGACAGGTGAGAGAAAATATTCAACTCTTTCTGAAGCCCTGTCCAGCGTAGATGGCTTTCTTACCGACGTTTCAAACGATGAGCCCGAAAAGATGAGGACAAGAGTAAAGGACAACCTTGAGGCCCTCAAACGGCTTCAAGAGCTCTTTAAAGAGCTTTCAAAGTATCAAAAACCGGAAGAGATTCCCGAAAGCTTGGCAGAAGAGCTCCTAAACGCTTCGAGGGAGCTGAGATGAGAGTTGCTCTAATTCCAATGCGCGTTGAAGATGGAAACTTCGAGGCCAACTGGAGGGAGTTCAAAAGACGTTTTAGCGAGGCCTTAGAGCAGGATCCAGACTTTCTCGTTTTTCCCGAGTACTGCCTGACGGGCTTTAGAGAGTGGGACTTTTCAGGGGCGGGGCTTTACGATGAGATTTTCAGGAGGGTGAGCAACCTCGCAAGGGAGAACGGCGTCTACATCGTATTCGGCCTGCTTGAGCCATACAAGCACTGCATTTACAACTCGGCCTTGCTCATTGGGCGGAACGGCGAAGTCCTCCTCAAGCACCACAAGTTCCAAGAACCCCACAAGTTCTGCACCGGCAACACGGTGAAAACTGCCAGAACCGAGTTCGGGAAGGTTGCCATTATCATCTGCGGCGACTTCTACAACAAGCGCATAGCCAAATGGGTGAGGAGGAAAAAGCCAGACCTCCTCTTCGTGCCCATGGAATACTCGCCCGACTACGGGGAGCCCAACGAGGAAGACGTCAGAGCCATGTCGGAGCGCGTTAGGCTACTCGGCGTTAAGGCTTTCATCGTGAACAGCCATCCTCCCGGCGGCGCGTGGGTTTTTGAGAGGGATGGAAGGCTAATTGCCGAGAGCATGGGAGATGAAATCCTCCTATGGGAAGGGCAACCCTAAAATATGCTCCGCCTCATTATCTTCGGTGAAGTCCATGGAGCTCTACGACGTTGATGAGTTCTGGAAGTTCGACCTCCGCGTCGGTATGGTTAAGAAAGCCGAGAAGCTGAAGCGCACGAAGAAGCTCATTAAGCTCGAAGTGGACTTCGGCAGCGAGGAGAGAACAATAATAACGGGCATAGCCGACCAATACTCTCCGGAGGAGCTGGAAGGGAAGAAGTTTGTTTTCGTTCTCAACCTCAAGCCGAAGAAGCTGAGCGGTGTCGAGAGCCAGGGGATGTTGATCGTCGCTGAGACCGAGGAGGGAAAAGTCTACCTCCTCCCCGTTCCAGAGGAAGTGCCCGTCGGGACGAGGGTGTGGTGAGACGATGTGGCCCTCTGCAAAGTTCATCGATGAGAATGTGGCTTTCTCCCGAATGCCGACGGAGAAGGAGATCGATGAAGTGGCAGAGGAGTTTGATGCCGTAGTGGTTCTCGTTGAGGAGCACGAAGTCCCCTACTCCCTCGAAGAATGGAAGAAAAGAGGAGTTGAGATTCTCCACAGCCCGATAGCGGACTTCACGGCCCCAAACCTTGACCAGCTCCTCGGAATTCTCCGCTGGATTGAAAAGCGGGTTAAGGAAGGAAAGAGAGTCCTTATACACTGCATCGGCGGCCTGGGAAGGAGCGGAACGGTGGCGGTAGCTTGGCTCATGTACTCCAAGGATCTTCCTTTGAGAACGGCACTGATGAGAGTCCGCTCGCTCCGTCCGGGAGCGGTTGAGACTTGGGAGCAGATGGGAATTTTGAAAGAGCTGGAAAGACACCTCAGAAGCCGTTGAAGCTCACCACGTCTTCCAGCTTTTTCCTCTCGTATTTCGGCTTTGGATCCGCCGGGTATCCGACGGGCAGTATCGTCTGGAGCTTGTAATCCTTCGGGGCGTTCAGCAGTTCCTCCACGGGTTTGGGGTTCGGTGGGGTGTAGGTCACGGTTCCGAGGCCGAGTTCCTCAAGCGCCAGCAGGAGGTAGCCGACGGCGATCCACGTTGACTGGAGCCAGTACGGTGCCTTCGTGTGGCCGAAGACAAGGATCAGGTAAGGCACTTCACTCAGGAACGGCTTCTCCGGCTTGAAGCCCTTCGCGTTCAGCCAGGCCATCAGATCGCCCTTGGTTTTTGAGTAGAACTTCTCCTCTTCCCTCTCACAGACTTCGCGGATTTTAGCCTTCAGCCAGTCGTCGTCAACAACGACGAACTTCCATGGCTGGGCGTTCATCCCGGAAGGAGCTTCCTTCGCAGCCTTTATCGCCTTCATTACCTCCTCCTTTGGGGGCCTGTCCGGGAGGAACTGCCTGATGGTCTTCCTCCTCTTAGCGAGCTCAAGGACGCGCATCCCACCACCGTTGCCCTTTGGACGTTCTGCAAAAAAGCTTTATGGGGCAAGCAAAAGGTTTTACCAATGAAGAAACATATAGCCGCTCTGGTCGTGTTACTGCTGGTTGGGGCGTCCTTCCTCGGGCTCCACCGACTTGAGGAGAGGCCTAAAACCAGAAATGCCACAGAACTAAACGAATCAGCCCTCCGCTCTTTCCTGGAGTCCCAGTACGTTCCGGAGGCGGGACTGCTGAGGGCGGCGGTAACGGCCTATCCCGACAACGAGACCATCTACGTGGCAAACGACAACCTGCTGGCGGCGAGAGCGCTGATCCTCCTCGGCTCGCCGCTTGGGGAACGGATCCAGAAAAACCTCAACGAGAACTACTCGAGCGGCCGAAGCGGGAAGGTCGATGTTCTCCTTGGACGGCCGATAGAGGGATTTTTCTGCTCGGAGACAGATATAATGGGAAAAGTCTACTCCCGGAAGTTCCAAGCGGAGTTCACCGTAAAACGTGAGCGGGCGAACCCCTCCTGTCAAATGAGCGATTGGGATGACTACGCAGACCTGCTTGCCTATGCGGCCATCAACGAGACCTTAAGTGGAAACAGAACCGGCGCGATGCGGTTCTACCGTTCGCTCCTCGCGATGTGGGATGGAAACGGCTTCCGGGATAAAGCCTTCGGCGGCGTTTATCAGACCTACAAGTGCGCCCTCTTCGTCTATCTTTATAGAATGCTGGGAAAGCCCTCCAGCGGCCAGAAGGTTTATGAGAGATGCATCGGGGCAATTTCCAACCTCCAAGCGCGGAATGGAGGAATAATCACAGGCTACCAACTGGAAAACGGGAAAATAACCCCCGTAGGCGACACGAACACGGAAACGACTTCCATGGTCGTTCTCGCCCTCTACTCAGATTATTCAGAGAAGATCTATGGAAAAGTTCAGACGTAGAACACCATCCCGTCGTAGGCGACAAGAACCTTTGTTCCCCATCTCTTTCTAACGTACTCCACCAGTTCCAAGAAGGGAAGGTTTTTATGGGAAATGTGGCTTAAAACGGTTCTCTCCGCCAGTTGGAGGCCAATTTCCGCGGCTTCATCCACGTTGTTGTGATTAGGATCGTCGGTTCCCGGCGGGTAGGTCGCGTCCACAATAGCGAGCCTCAGCGGTGCTCTCTCCTTCAGGAACTCCCAGGTTTCTTCGGAGAGGCCTTTGGTGTCGTAGAGAATAGCCACGCTCTTCCCGTCCTCTTCGATGAGGTAGCCGAGGGTTTCAACGTCATGGTTGAGCTTTATGGCCGTTATTTTAAGCGTATCAACTTTCAGAGTATCGCCGGGTTTAAGCGTCTTCGGCCTCAGGTTTTTGGGGTCGTTGAGGATGAGGGCATCGGCGTGTCCTTTTGGGGCGTAGAGTTCAGTCTCCTTTGCCATCCAGCGGAGCTTGTAGAGGCCGTAGATGTGATCGTGGTGCCAGTGGGTCAGGAAGATAGCTTCAAGCGGAACGTTGAGGAAGTCCCTTATGTCAGTGCCAACGTCGAAGAGGACTGCCTTCTGGTTTTCAGTGATCACCGCGAGCGTCGAGGGTCTTCTCTGGGCGAAACCGAATCTTCTGGCTTGATTGCATGAGGAGCAGGTGCATAGATGTGCTGGAATTCCCTCGCTTCCGCCGGTGCCGATGAAGTAGACGAGCATTTTCACCACCTGGCATCAAGGTGTTTTATAACTGTAAAATACAGGACCGATTTATAAGCGTTCCCACCGGAAGGCACTTTAACTTAATTACCAAAATCCCAGCGATAGCCATGAAGTTCATCGCCGACATGATGCTTGGAAGATTGGCGAGATGGCTTAGGCTGTACGGCTACAATACCCTCTACGGGATAGTTGACGATGATGACATCATTAAGAGAGCCCTTGAGGGGGGCAGGGTAATTATAACCCGCGATGAGGGGCTTGCGGAGAAGGCTAATGCGGCGGGGGTAGAAGTCTTTCTCCTCTCCTCCAACTCCCTGGAGGGACAGGTCGAGGAGCTGAGGAGATTTGGCGTCGAGTTCAGGGAGCTCTTCCCGGCGAACGCCCGCTGTCCAAAGTGCAATGGGCCGATAGAGAGGGTTCCGAAGGAAGAAGTAAAGGGCAGAGTACCGGAAAGCGTTTATGAAAAATACGAAGAGTTCTACGTGTGTAAGGACTGTGGCCAGATCTACTGGCCCGGGAGGCAGTGGAGGGAGATGCTTAAGATTGATAGAAAGCTCAGGCTGGGGAAATCAAAGGAGGAGGATTAAAAAGAAAGGGCCTCACCCGAGCGGGTGGTGGCAGGCGACGAAGTGGTTGTGGCTCACCTCGATCAGCTTCGGCTCCTCGCTCCTGCACTTCTCGTCCGCGAAGGGGCACCTTGGGTGGAAGCGACAGCCAGGCGGTATGTTCGCGGCGTTTGGAACCTCGCCGGCTATCTTAAACTTCCTCTCCTTCTTCCTGACGGCTATGGAGGGGACGGCCTGGATGAGGGCCATTGTGTAGGGGTGAGCGGGGTTCTTGAGGACTTCCTCAGTGGGGCCTATCTCGACTATCTTTCCGAGGTACATCACCGCTATCCTGTCCGCTATGAGCTTTCCGACGGCTATGTCGTGGGTTATGAAGAGCTGGCTGAGGTTGTACTCCCTTTCGAAGCTCTCGAGGAGATCAAGTATGGAGGCGCGCATGGAGACGTCTATCATTGAGACAGCCTCGTCAGCAACCACGAACTCTGGCTTCAGCACCATCGCCCTGGCTATAACGACCCTCTGCCTCTGGCCACCGCTGAGGTGGTGGGGATAGCGGTCGTAGAACTCGTCCTCGGGGGTCAATCCGACGCGCTTGAGCATCTTCAGGACGATTTCCCTGGCCTCCTCCTTGTCGGCAAGTCCGTGAACGAGGAGGGGGTGAGCTATGGCATCCCCGATTTTCATCCTCGGGCTTAAACTGGAGTAAGGATCCTGGAAGATTATCTGCATCCTCCTCCTGAAGGGCCTCAGTTCATCCTTCGAGAGCTTTGTTATGTCCGTTCCATCGAAGATTATCCTCCCGTCGGTCGGCTCTATCAGCCGCAGGACCGTTCTTCCGGCGGTCGTCTTTCCGCAGCCGCTTTCGCCTATGAGGGCCAGAACCTCACCCCTCTCTATCTCGAAGCTTATGCCGTCAACGGCCTTTACGTACCTCGGTGGCACTTTTCTGAGGGCTTCCATTACGCTCCTCTTTATTGGGAAGTACTTCCTGAGGTTCTCGACCCTGAGGAGGGGCTCGCTCATTCCTTCCACCCCCCTGGGAAGTGGCAGGCAACGAGGTGTCCCTTCTCAACTTCCCTGAGCTCCGGTTCTTCACTGTCGCACACCCCTGCCCTCGCAAGGGGACAGCGCGGGTGGAAGCGGCAGCCCCTCGGCGGGTTTCTCAGGTCGGGCGGGTAACCGGGGATGGCCTTAACTTCTCCCTCCTTCCACAGATCCGGGACGGCTTCTAGAAGGGCCTTGGTGTACGGGTGGAGCGGGCTCTCAACTATCTGCTCCACAGTTCCGAGTTCGACGAGCTTTCCGGCGTACATGACGGCTATCCTGTCGCTCCTCTCAGCTGCCAGGGAGATATCGTGGGTGACGAAGTAGATCGTAGTCCCCTCGGACTTCATGTTGTCGAGGAGATCCATGATGGCGTCCTGGACTATGACGTCGAGGGCGGTCGTCGGTTCGTCGGCTATCAGGAGCTTCGGGTTGAAGGCCATTGCTATGGCTATGCTGACCCTCTGCCTCTGTCCACCCGAGAGCTGGTGGGGGTAGTAGTCCAGCCTGTCCGCCGGGAGATTGACCTTTTCAAAGAGATCCTTGGCCCTCTCCCTGGCTTCATCCTCAGGAACACCGTGAACGACCATTGCCTCGACTATCTGGTCTCCAACCTTTCTAAGGGGATCGAGGCTGGTCATCGGATCCTGGAAGACCATTGTTATCTCCTTTCCCCGTATGGATCTCAGTTCCTCCGGCTTCATCTTCACCAGATCCCTGCCCCTGAAAAGAACTTCACCCGAGACTATCCTCCCGGGGGACGGAACGAGGTTCATGACGGCCTGGGCCACGGTTGACTTTCCACTCCCGCTTTCTCCGACGAAGGTTATCCACTCCCCCTCCTCCAGGGAGAAGGACACGTTTTCCGCACCTTTGACAACCCCCGAGAGCGTGTAGTAGTACACACTGAGGTTTTTGACTTCAAGGAGCATCATCATCACCTCGTTCCAAGGGAAAACCTCTCGTTTATTGCCTCGCCTATCATGGCGAAGCCCATTGCCAGGAGCATGATCATTATTCCCGGGAAGAAGGCCAGCCACCAGTAGCCGTCCAGCAGGAAGGGCTGTCCAACATGGAGGTCGTAGCCCCAGTCGGGAGTTGGCGGCGTAACGGACAGTCCCAGGAAGCTCAGACCCGCCTCCGTCAGGATGGCATCGGCAACGCTCAGCGTGAACACCACCAAAACGGTGGGCAGAACGTTCGGCAGTATGTACTTGCGCATGATCTCCCTGTCCTTAACGCCCATGGCCATCGCCGCCTCGACGAAGAGCTGTCCCTTGAGGCTGAGGGTCTGGCCGCGCACCATCCTGAAGTAGGTGGGCACGTAGACGAAGCTTATTGCCACGGCTGTGTTGATGGGACTGGGGCCCAGAACGACGGCTATGACTATGGCCAGTATGAGGGACGGAAAGGAGTAGACGCTGTCCATTATCATGCTCAGGGTTCTGTCAGTCTTGCCGCCGTGGTACCCAGAGAGCAGGCCAAGGGGGACTCCTATTACTATAGAGAGGGTTGTGGCGATGGCAACCACGTAGAGGATTATCCGCGATCCCCAGATTATCCTTGAGAAAACGTCCTGTCCGAGGCTGTTGGTCCCCATCGGGTGCTTCCAGCTGGGGGGAGAGAATATGTCCGGACCTATTTCAGTCGGGTCGTAAGGGGAGATCCACGGGGCCAGCAGGGCCATGAAGAGAACGACTAAAACCACCGACAGCCCAAAGATCATGAGTCCCCTACCAGGCCTCCTCTCACGGAGGGGCTTTACCAGATAGTCTATCACCCTCATTCTCCTCCCCCCTTAGTACTCCACCCTCGGATCGAGGAGGGCGTAGATGACGTCCACTATCAGGCTGATCAGGCCGACGAAGAGCGCGAAGACTATCACAGCACCCTGGATCGAGTTGTAGTCGCGGTAGTTTATCCTCTCCATGATGAACGTTCCCATGCCAGGCCAGTTGAAGGTCGTCTCCGTCAAAACCGCACCCCCGAGGAGTATCGCGAACTGGAGTCCCATCAGCGTTACCACGGGGATGAAGGCGTTCTTGAGGGCATACCAGAGGACTTTCCTCTCGGGAACACCCCTGGCGAGGTACGCCCTTATGAAGTCCTGGCTGAGGACATCGACCATGTTGTTCCTGACCAGACGCGTGTAGGCGCCGCTGAGGACTATTCCAAGGGTTATGCTGGGCAGAACCAGGTGCGCTAAAACACTCTTCAAAGCCGCCCAGTTGCCCTGAAAGAGGGCGTCGAGAACGTAGAAGCCTGTTATTGAATGGAAGTTTATCCCCGGATCGATCCTCCCGGAGGTTGGGAGCCAGTGGAGCCTGACGCCGAAGAGGTACTGGAGCATCATGCCGAACCATGGTATGAACAGGGTGTAAGCGATTATGCTGTAGACCCTCATCCCGGTATCAACCTTCGTCCCCTTCTTAACGGCGCCCAGAACACCGGTGGCCAGCCCAAGGAGAACGCTGACCGTGAAGGCGAAGATCGTGAGTTCAACCGTAGCTGGAAGGCGGAGCTTTATGTAGCTGGCGACCGATTTTCCCATCGGGGACGCGAGGGTCACGCCAAGATCACCGCGGAGCATCTTCCAGAGGTAGTCAAAGTACTGGACGTAAGGCGGCTTGTCCAAACCGGCAAGGTGCTCTAGGTGGTGAAGCTGCTCAGGCGGGATATTTTTCGTTCCCACAACCGCGAGAATGGGGTTGCCGGGAAGAATTCTCAGGAACAGGAAAACGATCGTGTACAGGATGAGTATCATGGGGATTATCATCAACGCCCGGATTAAGATGTACCTGCCAAGTCCCCGAGCCAACGTTGATCACCCCTTTACTTCAATACAAACAGACAAAAAGAAAACAAAAGAGAGATCAGCCCGTCTTGTAGACGGTGCTGTAGTGGAATATCATGTCCGGACCGATGGTGACGCCCTTAACGCTCTTCTGGGTCACGACGAAGAGCTTGCCCTGTATAAGCGGTATGTACGGAACGTCCTGGGCCAGGATGTCCTGGGCCTGCTCGTACAGCTTAGCCCTCTGGTTCTGGTCGGTTATGGTCTGGGCCTTCCTGAGTATGGTGTTCATCTGGGTGTTGTTGTAGCCTGTTCCAGCCCAGCCGTTGGCGTCTCCGTCGAGGAACGGAGTGGTGTAGTCATCTGGGTCGAGGTAGTCCGGGTACCAGCCGAGGAGATAAACCTGCATCTGGCCCTTCCTAGCGTAGTCGGTGTAGGTGTTCCACTCGGCGCTCTTTATATCGACCTTGATCATGCCCGTCTTCTCCCACTCGCTCTTGAGAACCTGGGCCAGGGAAGCCTCGGTGTCACCGTAGTGAGTCGGTGTGTACCAGAGCGTTATCTTGAGCGGGTTGTCCTTGGAGTAGCCGGCTTCCTGGAGGAGCTGCTTAGCCTTGTCGAGGTTGGCGTCTCCGTAAGCATCCTTGAAGACGTCCTTGTGGCTCCACATTCCGTTCGGGATAAGGCTGTAGAGAGGCTCAACGGTTCCCTGGAAGACGACGTTCGATATCTCCTGCCTGTTGATCGCGGCCGCAAGGGCCTGCCTCACCTTAACTTCCTTAGTGGGGTCGATCTTGGTGTTCAGACATACGTACCTTATGAACGCTCCGGGAACCTCTATAACGCTGACCTTGCTGTTCTTCTTGAGGCTCTTTATGTCGGTCGGCCTCAGGGTTCTCCAGGCTATATCTATCTCACCGTTCTGGAGGGCGAGCCTCATTGTCGAGGCGTCGTTGTAGAACCTGATGATTATCTTCTTGGTCTTGGGCTGGTCGCCGTAGTAGTTGGGGTTCGCCTCAAGGACGAGCTCCTGGTCGCGGACCCACTTGGTTATCTTGTACGGGCCGATTCCGCCAAAGGTGGCGTCGCTGTCGATCTTGTCGTTGTCGTACTTCGGGCTCACCGGGAAGTACGGTGGGGTCGTGAGCAGGGCCAGGAAGTAGGCAGTCGGGTGCTTGAGGTAGAAGACGACGGTGTAGTCATCTTTGGCCTCGACGTGGTCAACGAAGCTGGTTACGAGCCAAGAGGGATCTCCCTTTATGGTCATGATCCTGTTTATGCTCCTGACCACATCTTGGGCCGTGAACGGGCTTCCGTCGTCAAACTTAAGACCCTTCCTCAGGTGGAATGTCCAGACGGTTGAGTCGTTGTTTACCTCCCACTTCTCGGCGAGGCCGGGCTCTATCTCCAGGGTTCCAGGTTTGTACTTCACGAGGCCCTCCATGACGTTGTTGAGAACCTCCCAGGTATAGAAGTCGTAGGCGTTCGCTGGATCGAGGTCAGTAACCTTGTCGGTAACTCCAATAACGAGCTGTTCCGCAACTCCAGCGCTGGAACTCGACGTCGTCTGGGACTGACCAGAGCTTGAGGTGCCCTGACTCTGGGTAGTGGACTGGCTCGAACTCGTGGTGTTGCTACCGCCGCCTCCAATACAGCCGCTGGCAACTACAGAAAAAACAACCAAAAAAACAACCAAAACTGCAATCTTGGTTTTCTTCATGGATTTCACCAATGATCTTTTATGACCACCAACGTTTTAAATCTTTCGTAGTTGTCTTTGTACAATTGTCAATGTCCCTTAGTTTCCTACAATGCAAATCTAATGACAGCGGCAAAGGTTAATAAGCGGCCCATCGGAGGAGGGGGTATGAGATGGGAAGATTGGGAACCCTTCTACCTCCGCATAGTCCGCGAGATGGGGTACTCGATTGAAGAGGACAGAAAAGCCGCCCAGATACTCCGCGCGCTTCTCCTGGAGGGGGACAAATACATTCTGAAGGAAGAGCTGGGGGCTGTTGTAGGAAGAAAAGCTTATGTCTTCGGTGCCGGCCCGAGCCTTGAGAAGGCCTTGGAGAAGTTCGATTTCTCGGACGGGACGCTGATAGCGGCGGATGGAGCAACGTCAGCCCTCCTTGAGAACGGCATCGTGCCGGACATTATCGTTACCGATCTCGACGGCAGAATCCCGGATCTCAAGATAGCCAACGACAGAGGAGCTTTTATGGTCATTCATGCCCACGGTGACAACGTTGATAAGCTAACCGTTTACGTCCCCATGTTCTCCAGAATACTTGGGACTACCCAGACAGAGCCGCTCGACATTGTCTACAACTTCGGAGGCTTCACCGACGGCGACAGGGCAGTTTTCTTGGCTGAGGAGCTTGGGGTCAGGGAGATAACCCTCGTGGGCTTCGATTTTGGATCACTGGTGGGCAAATGGAGCAAGCCGGGCCTTAGGGATCATTCCCCCATATGGGAGAGCAAGAGGAAGAAGTTCGAGTTCGCGAAGGAGCTTCTGGAGTGGCTGGAGAAGAACGATCGGGCAGAGCTTAAACGCCTAAGCCCGTAGCATTCATTAAAAAATAAACGAAAAGGAGATCAGAACCCGGCCAGGATTCTGAAGCCGAACGCGATTATAATCGCCGCGGCTATAACAAGGGCTACCCTGAGGTTCTCGGAGGTTTTCTCATCGAAGGCCTTGTCCAGGAACACCCAGGAGATTCCCGCAACGCCGATGTCGTATACGATCCATCCCCCTTTTGTGACCCCGTTCACCGAACTGCCGAGTACAGCTATGATGGCCCCCAAAAGGAGTATCCCTATGGAACCCGCTATCAATCCGCTCTCCACTTCCTCGGGGATCATGGTACCACCCGGGGGATTTCGGTTCTCGAACTAAATAGTCTTTCGGTTGGGATGAACCAATGTATCCATATGGATCGGCCGCCAGAAGGGGACACACTAACGTTAAATACTGCAAAGTGTAAACACTCCCGGTGATACACATGAGAGGCTACTTCACCTTCGTCCTTCACACCCACATTCCCTACGTCAAGAAGCACGGAAGGTGGCCCTTCGGCGAGGAATGGATATACGAAGCCATCAGCGAAACCTACCTTCCCCTCCTGATGGAGTTCGAGAGGCTCAGGGAAAGCGGCGTGAAGTTCAACATAGTCATAAACGTCACGCCCGTTCTGGCGGAGCAGCTGACGGATGAATACATCAAGGGAGAGTTCGAAAAGTACATGGATAGGAAGCTGAAGGCCATGGAAAAAGACCTGGAGTCCGGGAAGTACGATGAGAAAGCAGTATCGTTCATGCTGAACTACTTCAGAAGGGTGTACGACTACTGGAGGGCAATAAACGGGGACATCATAGGAAAGCTCAGGGAGCTCCAGGACGCCGGCTACTTAGAGATCATAACATCAGCTGCAACGCACGGCTACCTTCCACTCCTCGGAAGGGACGAGGCGATAAGGGCCCAGATCGCGAACGGCGTTGCCACCTACGAGAAGCACTTTGGCAGGAGACCAAAGGGAATATGGCTTCCCGAGTGCGCCTATCGTCCGGAAGGCGAGTGGGAGCTTTCAGGGGGGAGAAAAATAAGGAGACAGGGGATAGAGCGCTTTTTGGAAGAGTTCGGACTGGAATACTTCTTCGTCGAGAGCAAGCTCATCGATGAAGGCCCGGCTAGTAAGGTCTATGGGGAGGTTCTTCTGGCCGATGCCGAAAAGACCACCCTGAGGCCGTACTGGATCAAAGGTTCCAGGGTTGCGGTATTCGCCCGCAACAGGGAGACGGGGCATCAGGTATGGAGCGCCCACTTCGGCTACCCCGGGGACTTCCACTACCGCGAGTTCCACAAGAAGGCACCGGAGAGCGGCGGGCAGTACTGGAGGATAACGAGCAAGGACGTCGACATAGGCGAGAAGGAGTTCTACGACCCGGAGAAGGCCATGGAGAGGGTTGAGGAGCACGCCCGGCACTTTGTTTCCCTCGTTGAGGGCCTCCTGAGGGAACACGAGGAGAAGTTCGGAGAGAAAGGCATCATAGTGTCCCCCTACGACACCGAGCTCTTCGGCCACTGGTGGTTTGAGGGAGTGAGGTGGCTCGGGAGGGTGCTGGAGCTGATGGCGAGCAGGGGAATAGAGACGACGACCCTCTCGAAGTTCCTCGATAGCTATTCGGGTGAAAGGCACGAGATAGAACTGCCAGAGGGTTCGTGGGGTGCCAACGCAGACCACTCGACCTGGTGGAACGAGGAGACGGAGTGGACGTGGGAGCACGTATACCGCGCGGAGGACAGGATGGTCGCAGTAGCCAGCAGGTTCTACGGGAGGGACGAGCTGACCAACAGGGCAATCGAGCAGCTGGCCCGGGAGCTGTTGATACTGGAGGCGAGCGACTGGCAGTTCCTCATAACGACGGGACAGGCCAAGGAGTACGGAAGGAGAAGGGTTCTTGTCCACAGCAGGGACTTCCACAGATTGGCCAACGAGCTGATTAGATACGTTAAAACCGGCGAATTCGATGAAAAGGTGCTTGAGGAGCTTGAGGAACGCGACAGTGCATTCAAGCCGGTGATCGTTGAGCACTACATCTCGGAAAACGCCCCCGAACTTGAGGACTACGTTGAGCCTCCAGAGGTCCCTCCAGAGAAAACCGAGGAACCGGAGAAGCCAGCTGAGGAGAGGGCCTACTCCACTGAGATAGCCGTGGAGGCTGTAAAAGCGAAGAGGAAGAAGAAAAGAGCAGTAAGGGCTTCCAAAACCAAGAAGGTTTCCAAAACCCGGAAGGAAAGAGCAAAATCCGGAAAAACAGAAAAAACCGATCTCCTCTCCATAAAGGGAATAGGGCCGAAAACGCTTGCGAAGCTCAAAAGGGCGGGGATTCAAACCGTTGAGGATCTGAAGAACGCAGATCCAGAGGAGATCGCAAGAAAGACGAAGATATCAGCAAAGAGGATCAGGAAGTTCATCGAGCAGGTTCAATGACTATTCCGAAACCCTTTTCCGGACTTTACCCTATTTCTTCAAGGTGGTACCATGAAGAAGATCGAGGCTATTTTAAGGCCCGAAGATTTTGAGAACGTCAAGAAGGCCCTGAAGAGCGCGGGCTTCGTGCCCATGACGGTCTCCTCCGTTCAGGGAAGGGGAGTTCAAGGAGGGGTTCCTCCCTACGACCTCCTGCCCAAGGTGAAGCTTGAGATAGTCGTGAAGGACGGGGACGTTGATCAGGTGGTCGGCATCATAACCCGGAACGCGAGAAGGGGAATACCCGGGGACGGAAAGATCTTCGTGCTGCCGGTTTACGACGCGATAAGGATAAGAACCGGAGAAAAAGGGGACGAGGCCCTCTATTGAGGGCTTCTATTTTTCAGAGGAAAGCGTGCCTGTGTCTGTAGAGGCCCACCGCGGAACTCAGAACCAGGTAGAGCTCAACAGCGGCCAGCAGTACAATGACCACGAGGTAGCCCTTCGCAAATGCCGTGCTCTTGCCGAGGTGCTGGGCTATTTTGGCAATCTTCGCCGGGTCGTTTAGGGTTCTCATTCCATAGCTCAGGGCCATGGCCCCTACTATCACAGGTATTGGAATGGCCGAGTACGCGAGGAGAAGACCCAGGTATCCCCTCCGCTGAAGGGAGAGCATCGAGAGGATTATGGGTATCGCCAGGATTAAGGCGGTTATAGCCAGGAATTGGTTTAGATAAATGCCCGTTAGGACGAAGAACGATGTCATCCCGAACAGGTACTTCCTGTACTCCTTTTTGAGCTCCTTGAGCTTCTCCGGTTTAAAGTCGTACTCCGCGGAGAGGGAGTAGAGCTCGATCCTGCTCGCCAGCTTCATGTAGTTCTTCTTTCCCATCTCCTCGATTTTCTTATCGGTGCTGTTAAGCTTGAACTCCTTCGCCTTCTTGAAGAAGAACTCCGCAAGCTCCTCGTTTTCCTTCTCGGCTTCTTCCGCCACCTTCCTAAAGTTCGAAGCCGCGTTTTCTATCTTCCTCCTGACGGTTTCTTTCTCCTTCTGAGAGAGGACCTTGAGCCTGTCGATTCTATCCAGAGCTGACTCCAGAACCTCGGCTGTCTCAAGAAGAACTTCCTTACTCTTCACGAGAACACCTCCAAAATATAAAAGAAGAGGGGGCTTAAGACCCTTGCGCTTCCTTCTCCGACTTCATGAGCTTTGTAACGCTCCAGTAGACCATCCCTAGGATGATGATCCAAGCGGTCAGCATGTAGATTGCCCAGCTTCCCATTGCCATCACCTCAGACCTTTATGATTACCTCGTTCTTCTCCAGCTCTTCGCCGTACTTCTTCTTGATGGCATAGTAGCTCTCGATGGCACCGATGAGGAACATTGACAGTATTGCCGTCCACGGCGCTACTCCAATCCTTCCGCTTACGAAGCTCTTGAAGGTTCCAATCAGCGGCAGGAGCAGCAGTATGGGCGCGATGTAGAGGGTAACCCACTTGTACCACTCAGGCACTTTCATCCATGCACCCTCGTGGAGCTCCTTCCAGAAGTTGTCGGGCTTGAAGAGGTACACCGCGACTATGATGTCCACAAGCGCCAGCAGCGTGAGCTGGAAGCTGACCCACGAGTCGACCTGGTCCATGTAGCCGCTGATGTAGACGACAGGCAGACCCATGAGGAAGTAGAGTATGAAGACTATCCATGTACCGGTGCTCCTCTTGATGTTGAGGTCTTCCTCAAGCAGGGCAACGAGGTAGTTGTACATTGCTATGGCGGAAGTGAAGCCAGCGAACCACAGGAGGAGGAACCACAGTGCACCAAAGAACCTTCCAGCTTCTCCCATACTGACGAAGGCGTTGGGCAGGTTGACGTAGGAGAACCCAAGGCCAAAGGTCTTTCCTATTGCCCCGAGACCTATGTCCTTGTGCTGTGATAGGGCAGATAATATTGAACTCCAGTGCGCACTGAGGTAGTTGGAAATCATCGTTGTGTTGCCGCTATTGGCAACGTTCTGAGGCACTCCCAGGGTCATCAGAGTCTTGGGGTCGCTACCAAAGGCCTTCATGATAAGGTCCGCATCGACGATCCTAGTGAAGTAGGCGGTAGCGAGCGGGATGGCTATTGAACCGCCAAGAACGACCTCCGCAAACTCGTTGAGTGAAACGGTGGCTATTCCAGAGAGGGCAACGTCATCCTTCGGACCCAAGTAGGAAGCGTAGTTCTGGATGATACCCATACCGAGCGAGAGCGTGAAGAATATCTGTCCAGTTGCCGCAAGCATGACGTCCCAGAGGTGGTCGCCGAGGTAGCTCCAGTTCGGGCTCCAGATGAACTTGAAGCCATCTATAGTGCTCCAGTTGGGATCAACCGGTGAGCCAAGGACGAAGATGTAGCCAACCATAAGGATAGCGAAGATGTACAGGAGCGGCATCATTACCTTGACCCATCTCTCGATACCCTTGCTGACACCCTGGCCAACCGCTATGGCAAGGAGAATCACGGTTATGCCCCAGAAGAGCATCACTTCACCGTGGTTGCTCAGGTAGTTGCCGAAGAATTCACCGGTGTTCTGGCCAAAGTACGATCCTGCTGCGCTGAAGTAGGTGTAAGCCGCTGACCATCCGATAAGGTGGAGGTAGTAGCTGTTCAGGAGGACCGTCAGCGCAAACGCCAGCATCCCTGCAAAGACACCAAACCACAGGGCGGTTCTTGGTTTAAGGCTCTCCCTGGACATCAGGTAGTACGTTGGGCCGAGGGTACCGTGACCATACTTGCCACCGTAGCGACCGGCAACCCACTCGACCCACATCACTGGAATACCAAGGAAGAACAGTGCTATGAAGTACGGCACCATAAAGGCGCCGCCACCGTTTTGGGCGACCTGCGTTGGGAACCTGACGAAGTTACCAAGGCCAACGGCGTTGCCGGCCATGGCCAAAATCAAACCAATCTTAGTTGCCCATTGATCCCTCTGTTGCTCCAATTCCATTCACCCCCTTATTTGGGCTTCCCCAAGAAAACAAATGCACACGGGGACAAGATAGGACATTGGATCTCTATGGCAGACATCTTTAAAATCCTTTCGGAGGCCCATCACAATCTTCGCCTAAATTTTGACAAATTGATACCACATTCGAACATCTTCGGAAAAAATCCCAGATTGCAACTTTCAGACCACTGCTTCGGATAACTGCGGATTACCCGGTTATGCCCAGCAAAACTTATTAACCGGGTCTTGAAGGGGTTATCGAAAACAACAACCAGGTTGTAGGGGTGAGGGTATGAAGTCTAAAGCCGTTGGGTTGCTGTTGATTATGATGGTCGCCTTCGCCTTGGGCTGCATCGGGGGCGGCCAGGACAAAACCACCACCACAACCACCAGCGCTCCGCAAACTACTGCTTCATCCCACGTGACCAGCAGCTCCCCAAGCTCATCCAGCTCATCGACAACTACCACTTCAACTACAGCCTTAAAGCCCCAGACCCTCGTTGTCTACTCCTACGAGAGCTTTGAGTACGTCGCCAAGGCCGCGTTTCCAAAGTTCGAGCAGAAGTACGGGGTAAAGGTAAAGCTGGTAACGGTTGGAGATGCTGGCCAGCTCCTGAACAGGCTCATCCTTGAGAAGGACAGCCCCCAAGCGGACGTTGTCATTGGAATAGACAACAGTCTCGCCGCTAGGGCAATAGAGGCGGGAATACTAGAGCCCTACAAGCCAAAGAACATAGACATCGTTCCAAAGTGGCTGATCGACAAGCTCGACCCGACCTACCACTTGATACCCTACGACTACGGCTACATCGCCATAAACTACCGCCTCGACAAGGTGAGTGAGCCGCCGAAGAGCCTCGAAGACTTCACCAAGCCCGAGTGGAAGGACAAGCTTGTTATAGAAGATCCCAGGACGAGCTCACCCGGAGCCGCTTTCCTCCTCTGGACGATAGCGGTTTACGGCGACGACGGCTATCTTAACTACTGGCAGAAGCTCAAGGAGAACGGCGTCGTCATAACCGAGGGCTGGAGCGATGCCTGGTACGGAAAGTTCATGCAGGAGGGTTATCCGCTCGTCCTCAGCTACTCAACTTCCCCGGCTGCAACCGTCTACTACGACAACAACACCAACGTCAGGGCAGTCGCCTTCACAGAGGGCAACTACCTCCAGGTTGAGGGGGCAGGGATAATCAAGGGGACGAAGAAGAAGGAGCTGGCCGAGAAGTTCATAGAGTGGCTTCTCACCGAGGACTTCCAGAGCGAAGTGCCCACGAACCAGTGGATGTACCCGGTCAACCCGAACGTCAAGCTTCCGGAGGTTTACAAGTACGCCGTCTCCCCTGACGAGATAAAACCCGTCAGCCTTGATCCGGAGTACGTCAGGCAGAACTTCAACCGCTGGATAAGGGAGTGGACTGCGCTGATGATCCAGGACAAGAGTCCCGAGGAAATAATCTCCTCAAGGAAGAGTTGAGTACTCCAGGATCTTTACCCCCACTTTTTTTGGCACTTTTTTATGACTGAACGGGAGCTCCGGAAGGGGTCTCTCGGCGGTTATTTTTTGGCCTTCAATCTCAAGGGTCATCCTCATCCTCCCGGGAAGGACCTCATAGCCAACCACCTCAGCGTCCTCCCCCTCACTTATCATCACGCTCTCCGGTCTGAAGAACACCTTCACCCTTCCGCTAACGTCTCCCAGGCTGAAGCACAGGTTTCCAAGAGAAGCTTTGCCTCCTTCCGCCTCAAGTTCGAGTATATTGGCGGTTCCGAGGAACCTCGCAACGAACTCGGTCTTCGGGTGGTAGTACAGCTCAAGGGGCTCCCCAACTTGGAGGATCCTCCCGTCTTTCATCACTGCTATTCTGTCGCTTATTGCCATGGCCTCCTCCTGATCGTGGGTAACGTAGATGGTTGTAGTGCCAGTCTCCCGCTGGATCCTCTTTATCTCCCCCCTGAGCCTCTCCCTGATCTTAGCGTCGAGGTTGCTTAGGGGCTCATCGAGGAGGAGAACCTTCGGTTCTATCACAAGCGCCCTTGCCAGGGCGACCCTCTGCTGCTGGCCGCCGCTCAGCTGTTCCGGATATCTGTTCTCCATTCCGGTTAATCCAACGAGTTCAAGGACATCCCTCACCCGTCTTTCTATCTCGCTCTTCGGGAGCCTCTTCAACCTGAGCCCGAAGGCAACGTTTTCAAATACCGTCATGTGGGGGAAGAGTGCGTAGTCTTGGAAGACTATCCCGATGTTCCTCTCGTAAGGCTCCTTCTCGGTCACGTCCTCATCGTCAAAGAACACCCTACCCCCGGATCTTTCAAACCCTGCTATTATCCTCAGCGTCGTCGTCTTTCCGCATCCGCTCGGTCCAAGGAGCGTCATCAGCTCCCCGTCCCTAACTTCGAGTTCAGGTATCTCAAGGGTGAACCCCTCGCGCGTGAGCCTGATTCCCTCGAGCCTTACCTCTACCATATCTCCTCACCCGTCCTCTCGATAAGGAGGAAGCCAGCGAGGCTTACGGCCATAAGTACAACGGCCATCGCCGACGCGGGCCCGAACTGCCTCGTCCCGATGTACTTGTATATCGCTATCGTAACCGTGGTGTACTCAGGCCGGTAGATCATGTAGGTTGCACCGAGTTCGGCTATGCTCATGGCGAAGGCGAAGATCGCTCCCACGAGAAGCCCCCCAGCGGCTAATGGAAGCTCAACCTTCAGGAAGGCCGTTAGATCCCTCGCACCCAAGCTCATTGCCGCTTCCCGCAGGTTCCTCTTTATCTTTCCGAGCGACGCTGACAATGCCCTCAGGACGAAGGGATATGCTATCACCGTGTGGGCAAAGACTATGAGGTAAGGGCTTCCTATAAGCTGGAGGGGCTCCCGATGGAACGCCTTTATGTAGCCAAGCCCTATAACGATTGCAGAGGAGCCTAGGGGCAGCATGACGGCGGTGTCAAAAAGCCTCTTCCCTGGAAAGCTCCACCTCCTCATGGAGTATGCTATCGGAAGGGCAACCAAAAGGCCAAGCACGACAGTTGAGAAGCCGAAAACAAAGGTGTACCCTATTGCATGCAGGCTGTCCGAGGCGAACATCGGGTTGTACCTGGAATCGAACAGGTGGCTGTACCACTGAAGGGTAAACCTCCCCCCGTAGGTGAAAGATTCATAGATTATCGCCAGAAGTGGGGCCAGGATGAAGAGCCCCACGATTAGAGAGTACCCGACGATCAAAGCTCCCTTGATCCCAAGGAGCTCCCCAGGAGTTATACGTCTCGCCTTTTGGAAGATCCTCTGCTCTTCTGCCTTTGAATACCTCTCAAGGCTCTTTAGGTAGATGTACATGAAGGTGAAGCTGAGCAAGAGCTGAATCACGGCAAGGGCAGAGCCCCTCCTGAAGTCGAGAAGGGTCATTATCTCTGTGAATATTGCCACCTCGATCGTCGCGTAGCGGTAGCCGCCGATTATGAGCGGGATCGAGAAGCTGAGGAAGGAGAAGATAAAAGTCAACATCGCCGAGGCGAATATTCCTGGGTAGAGCATCGGCAGCGTCACCTTTCTGAAGAGGGTAAAGCCCCTCGCCCCAAGGCTCATGGCGGCCTCCTCGTAGTGGGGGTTTATCCTCTGCCATAGAGCTGAGACCATCCTCACGACGACAGGAAAGTTGTAGAAGGCGTGGGCGAGGAGTATTCCCTTCCACGAGTAGATTATCCCGGGATCGTGCCCGATGAGGTTGGTTATCACACCATTTCTCCCGAAGAGTACGATAAACCCGAGGGCCACCATTATGCTCGGCATAACAAAGGGAACTGTTAGGAGGGCCCTCAAAAAGCGCTTTCCCGGAAAGTCGTATTTGGCGAAGATGTACGCCCCGGGCAAGCCGAGCGCGAGCGTCAGGAGGGTCGAGGCAACCGCCTGTTCGAACGTGAAGAGGATCACCCTCCGGTAGTAGGAGTCCCCGATTACATCCATCAGGGCCCCCGGGGAGAGTCCATCCTCTAGGATCAGGACTATGGGGTAGTAGAAGAACAGGATGAGAAAGACGAGTGAAGGGAGGAGTACCAGGGGTGATAGTTTCTTCCACCTCATCGAACCCCCCTACGAAGGCACTCTTTAAAACGTTGTTCCCTCTAAACTTGTTAGGGAAACCGAAAAGATTTTAAATCCTGCCCCAAACTATACACTGGTGGGTAAGAATGTATTACATTGGAAAAGCGAGGAGTCCCTACGGGCCCCACAAGACCCAGGAGGTAATCCTTGAGGAGCTCAAAAAGAGGGGTTTTGACGTTTCCTTTACAAAGCACCACTGGGCCGGCGACCTTCCCTTCGGGATAGTCATCGTTGAGGGGGAAAAGGGGCACGTGGCCGTTAGGTGGTCCCTCGGGAGGGAGTTCACATTCGAGCTCGAAAAAACGGACAAAGAGACGTTTGACGAGTTCATAGAGGACACTGTGGAGTACACCAACGCCGACTCAGACTGAGCGCTCCTGCTTGACCCTCTCTATCACGTCGAAGATGCTCCAGAGATCCCTTACCACGTGCAGGTGAGGGATCAGAGCCAAACGCTCCCTATTTTTCTCCACGAACTTCGCCGTGAAGGGGAAGTAGTACCAGACGTACTCGGTGTTTTCATCGCCGTGCCCTATGAAGCGCCAGGGCTTGTCGTCCACCCAGATGAAGATATCATCCCCGTATTTCTCGCGGACAAGCTTGAACGCCTCGTCTATCGTCAGCTCCCTGCCAAAGACTATCACATCGTCGAAGAGGTCGTAGATCCCCATCTCCTTAAGCCTCCTGACCTTCATGCCGTCTATGAAGTCCTCCGCAGAGAAGGAGATGACGGTGTGGCCCTCTTCTTTGAGCTTCTTCAACAGCTCCGGGGAATCGTCTATCGGCTTCGTCAGCTTCGCCCTCTCTTCGAACCAGGTTTCAAAGAACTTAGTCCTGAGGAAGAAAGGTGGCTTGCCCTTCTTCTTGTGCTTCCCGAAAGAGGGCCTCTCGAACTGGAGCTCGATCTTAGCCAAAATTTTAGCCCAGAGAGCCTTTCCGGGAAGCCAGCGGTAGCGCCTCTCCAGGGCGCGCTTGAAGGCCTCCTCGATGCATGAGTAGGTATCGGCAAGAGTTCCGTCGAAGTCGAAAGCTATTATCATCCCTCTCCCTCCAGCGTTACATAAACGTGCCCCGCTTTTATGTGCATCGATTGAAAATCATCAGTTGGTCCGTAGGCCCAAATCACCCTGAAAGGCCTTCCAATGGGTACGGGATAATCGTATTCGTCGCCGGTTTTCAGGGGCCGTGAAAACTCCACAACGGTCCCGTTCTCGTTTTCCCGCCCGCCGTAAGATGCTATATCATCGCGTCCCCCGAGGAACGTGTCCGGATTGTGAGGCCCGGAAAAGCCCGTTGAGTAGGAATCCCTTATTTCGACGGTTCCGTTGGGCAGGACGTAGGCTATCACGATGTCTGTATTTTTCATGCCAGGCCCGCCTCCAAAGCCGATTGCCACCCAGCCCCGGGTCTCGGAGGAGATAGCGACGTAGAGGGTGTCGTTCTCAGCGCGGAGGTATATGGACATGCCATCGGAGTTCTTCCGCACCGTGTACTCCCCCGGGTCTATCCTTCCATCGGGTATCCACGGGACGGTTCCAGGCCCATGTTTTAAATTATCCCCTCCGCCTCCCAGACAGCCACTTCCCAGTACTAGAAAAACCAGCACCAGCACGAATCCCTTTTTCCCGCCCATAAAACTGGGGTGGAGCCGGTTTTTAAAGCTTTAACGCAAGAGATACCCATCTTTGTTCATTGCCCCAACCAAGTTCACTGGGCCACAAAGCATATATTACCGGTACTTCAATTTTCAACGAGCATCTTAAAGCTCAAAGGGTGATCAAGATGGGCAAACACTACCTTCCCAACCTGGCCCATAAGGATGAGATGCTGAAAGAGATCGGGTTCACCTCGATTGAAGACCTCTTCTCCGACGTCCCTGAGGGAATGGCAAAGGAGTTCAACCTCCCAGAGGGGAAGAGCGAATACGAGGTCTTCACGGAGCTCAACAAGACGTTGAGCAAAAACAAGATAGTCCTCGAGATGCCGAGCTTTCTGGGAGCTGGGACATACTTCCACTACGTCCCTGCACACGTCAAGTACCTCATCGAGAGGAGCGAGTTCCTCACGGCCTACACTCCATATCAGCCCGAGGTAAGCCAAGGCATGCTCCAGGCACTCTTCGAGTACCAGAGCCTCATAGCCGAGCTCGTAGGCCTTCCCATCGTGAACTCCTCGATGTACGACTGGGGAACGGCGATGGCGGAAGCGGCCCTGATGAGCGCCCGCGTTACGAAGAGGAAAAAGTTCGTCGTTCCGAAGGCCCTAAGCCCCGAGAAAAAGCTCGTCCTCAAGACCTACACGGCCGGCCCGGCCCTTGAGACGGTAGAGGTTCCCTGGGACGAGAGGGGCCAGATGGACGTTGAGAAGCTCAAGGAGGCAGTTAAGGGAGCCGCAGGCGTTTACGTCGAGATGCCGAACTTCTTCGGCCTCCTAGAGGAGAACTTAAGGGAGATCGGGGAGATTGCCCACGATGCTGGCGCGCTATTTGTGGTCGGCGTAGATCCGACGATACTCGGAATAGTCGAGGCACCGGGAGAACTTGGGGCAGACATCGTTGTCGGTGAAGCGGCCTACTTCGGCAACCCCATGAACTTCGGCGGGCCCAGAGCCGGTATCTTCGCGGTTAGAAACGACAGGAAGCTGATAAGGCAGATGCCGGGAAGAATAATCGGCATGACGAAGGACGCGGACGGAAAGAGGGCCTTCGTGATGACGCTCCAGACGAGGGAGCAGCACATAAGAAGGGCCAAAGCAACGTCGAACATATGCTCAAACGAGGCCCTCGTTGCCGTTGCCGCCGCCATCCATCTCGCTACCCTAGGGCCAAAGGGAATTAGGGAGCTCGGCGAGGTCATCCTCAAGAACACTGCATACCTGAAGAAGCGCCTCGGTGAGGTTGCGGAGGTTCCCTTTGAGGGCATCAACTTCAAGGATGTTCCGGTTAAGTTTGAGGTTCCCTACAGCGTTATCCACGAGAGGCTCCTTGAAAAAGGAATCCACGGCGGCTACTACCTCGGAGAGCACTTCCCGGAGCTTGGAGAGACCACGCTCTTCGCCGCTACCGAAACCACGAGAAAGGAGTGGGTTGATGGTCTCATCGGTGCTCTAAAGGAGATAATAGGCGAGGCGGAGCTGTGAGGTGGGAGAATGCCCGTTGAGGCCGTATACCAGGGGGGTGTTATAAAACCCGTCAAACCACTCAACCTGAAGGATGGTGAGAGGGTCAAAGTGGAGGTCATCAGGGATTTTATTGAGGCCAGCTTTGGCATACTGAAGCAGAGAAAAATAGGGATCAAGGAGCTGGAGGAGGCCTACTATGACTACGTCCTTGAGAGAGCGGGTTCTCGTTGACAGCAACGTCATACTCGAGCTCCTCCGCGGCAACGAGAAGGTTAAGGAGAAGCTTGGAGGGCTAGTGAGAGAGCACCAGTTGGCAATAAACCCGATAATCTTCAGCGAGGTAGCCTTCCAGCTCATAGCAGCAAAGTACGTGGAAGAAAAGGGCCGCTACTCGGCATTTGACGTCAAGAGAGAGCTCAAGAAGAACGAAGAGCTACTGGAATACTACAGAGCATTCTATACAAACTTCCTGCTTGGCGGCCTGATGCAGGGTGATTTAACGGTGCTCGAAGTTGACGAAGAAACCGTGAAGATCGCCAACGAGCTGATGGAAAAGCACCGCCTCCTCCCGAACGATGCCCTGATCCTTGCCACGGCCCTGAAGTTTGGTATTAGGAAGATTTTCACCCTAAACGGAGATTTTGACGTTGGGATTGTTGACGTTATAAAGCTGGGGGAAGGTGATTGAGATGTTCCGCCAGGCCAAATGGGATGAGCCAACCATCTTTGAACTCTCACGCTCCGGGAGGATCGGCTACACCCTCCCACAGCCGATCGAGGACGTTGAGGTTGAGATTCCCGAGAAGCTTAGGAGAAAGAGCCCACTCAACCTCCCAGAGCTGAGCGAGCCGGAGGTAGTCAAGCACTACACTCGCCTAAGCGAGATGAACTACGGCGTCGATTCTGGCATCTATCCTCTCGGTTCGTGCACCATGAAGTACAACCCCAAGATAAACGAGGAAATAGCCTCCCATCCGGGTGTTGCCTACATCCACCCGTACCAGGACGAAAGAACCGTTCAGGGAGCGCTTAAAGTGATGTGGGAGCTCGAGGGGTGGCTGAAGGAAATAACCGGAATGGACCGCTTCACCCTCCAGCCCGCCGCTGGAGCCAACGGCGAGTTCACCGGCGTTTCTATAATAAGGGCCTACCACCTCGACCGGGGGGAGACGCAGAGGACTGAGATGATAGTTCCGGATTCCGCCCACGGAACCAACCCCGCTTCCTCTGCCATGGCCGGCTTCAAGGTCATTGAGATACCCTCCAACGAGAACGGAACCGTTGACCTTGAGGCCCTTGAGAACGCGGTGAGCGAGAGAACGGCAGGTTTGATGCTGACCAACCCGAACACCCTCGGCATCTTCGAGGACGAGATACTTGAGATTGCCAAGATCATTCACAAAGCCGGTGGTCTGCTCTACTACGATGGGGCCAACCTAAACGCAGTCCTTGGAAAGGTCAGGCCCGGCGATATGGGCTTCGACGTCGTCCACCTCAACCTCCACAAGACGTTCTCGACGCCGCACGGCGGAGGCGGCCCTGGAAGCGGTCCGGTTGGTGTTAAGGACTTCCTCAAGGACTACCTGCCGGTTCCGCTGGTTAGCTACGATGAGGAGAACGACCGCTACTATCTCGACTACGATGTTCCGAAGAGCATAGGCAAGGTGAAGGAACTCTACGGCAACTTCGCCGTAATGGTTCGGGCCCTGACCTACCTAAAGATAATGGGAAGGGAAGGCCTGAGGGAGGCCAGCGAGATAGCGGTTCTCAACGCCAACTACATCACCCGGAAGCTTAATGGAACGAGGGGCTACGAGCTTCCGGGGAAGGAGCTCAGGAAGCACGAGACTGTCTTCTCAGCCGAGCCTATGAAGAAGGAGACTGGCGTTAAGGCTCTTGACGTTGCCAAGAGGCTCCTCGACTTCGGATTACACGCACCGACCATATACTTCCCGCTGATAGTCCATGAGGCCCTCATGATTGAGCCGACTGAGACGGTGAGCAAGGAGGAGCTCGACGCCTACGTTGAGGCCCTCAAGAAGATAAGCGAGGAGGCCTACACGAATCCGGAAATCGTCAAGGAGGCCCCGCACAACACGGCAGTGAGAAGGGTGGACGACGTTCTGGCGGCTAAGAAGCCGATAATCACCTGGAGGATGTACAGGGAGCTCAAGGAGAAGGGAGAGGTCGACTACTGAACCAATCCCTTTTCTTTTCTCTTGTTGGGGTCTGCCAGTGCCAGTCTCTTCATCCGGTAGCGAATCAGACCGGTAAACGCTCTTCATCCCCCGGTGAATTTTCCGGTTTCTTTTTAAAAGGGTTCTCCAAAATTAAGAAGGCCGATGACGAGCGTTAGCCACGCTGAGCGGTGAGGAGAAGAGGGTTAGCCGAGGCCGTTCTGAACCACAGAGTTTCGTTAGGTTTTATATCCCATGAGAGCGGTTTAGATTACAGGTGAGGTGATTGAGGGCAATTGAGATCAGGGGCCTGAAGAAAAGCTACGGCAACTTTCAGGCCCTGAAGGGGATAGACCTTGAGGTTGAGGAGGGAGAAACATTCGCCCTTCTGGGCCCAAACGGGGCTGGAAAGACGACGCTGATAAGGATTCTGGCTGAGGGCCTTGCCTACGACTCTGGCGCGGTTAAAGTGTTCGGCGAGCCCCTATCCAAAAAGACGGCCCGCTTTATCGGCTACGTACCCCAGGAGAGCCTGGCCTACGATCTTCTTACCGTCGAGGAAAACCTCGGCTTTTATGCCGACCTCTACAACGTTCCCGGCGAGAGGGTAGGGGATCTCATCGGGAGGCTCAAGCTTCCACCAAAGAAGAGGGCGAAGGAGCTGAGCGGCGGCTTCAGGAGGAGGCTAAACCTGGCCGTAGCGCTCCTCTACGAACCCAAAATCCTCATTCTAGACGAACCCTCCGTGGGCCTCGACGTTCCTTCTAGGAGGGAGCTGTGGGATATCATCAGGGGGTTCAGGGACGAGGGAAAAACTGTTCTGCTGGCAACCCACTACATGGAAGAGGCAGAAGAGCTCGCCGATAGGGTGGCCATAATGAACGAGGGGAAGGTGATAGCAGTTGGAACCCCGGAGGAGCTCAAGAGGACGGCGGGCAGTGAGAGTGTAATTCACGTTGAGGGGATCCTGAGGGGAGTTCAGCTCCTCAAGAAAGAGTTCCGGGCGATAGAAGGGGAGAACTACATCAGAGTGGCCGTGGAGAACGCGAGGGAAGTCCTACCGAGGCTCGTTGAAGCGCTCGTGAGTGCTGGGAGCGAGATCAAGAGCATACGGGTGGAGGAGCCTACCCTGGAGGACGTTTTCCTGAAGCTCACCGGGAGGGGGCTGAGATGAAGGCGAGGGCAGTGAAGGGCATAGTAATGAAGGATCTGAAGGAAGTGGGCAGGGAAAAGATGACGATATTCTGGATATTCGTCTTTCCCCTCATGTGGATAACCCTCTTCGGAGGAATATGGGGCGGCTCCAGTCCCCCGGTTGTCGTCAAGGTCGGGGCGGTTTACTTCAACGAGGATGCCCCCCTCTCGGCCCGGGACGTCGTGGGGATAATGGAGAACGTCACCGTCGATGGGACGAGGGTCTTCAGGGTAACCCGGTACCCGAACGAGAGCGCGGGCATCGAGGCACTCAAGTCCGGCAGGGTCGGCGTACTGCTGGTGTTCCCAGAGGGCTTCGGCGAGAACTTGAGCCGGGGCCTTCGGGGAACCGTGTTAGCTTATTTCGACAGGAGCGACCCGCAGAAGTATCAGATAACGAGCGGGGTTGTCAAGGGCTTCTTCTCCGAGTTCGAAAGGAAAATGGCCTACAAGAGGCTCAACATAACTCTGGGCTACATGGAGAAATACATGCCCGGAAACGCCGCCAATTTTTCCATAGAGAGCATAAAGCCCTATCTGGTAGGCATGATAGATCCCCTCAGCTTCCGGGAGGAGGCGGTTAGGGGAAAGAAAGCCTCTCCGATGCAGTTCTACGTCACGAGCTTCATAGGGATACAGTTCCTCTTTGCGACCATGCTGACGGTATCTGGCCTCGTCTTCGAGGAGATAGAGAAGGGAACGCTGAGGAGGATAGCGGCTTCCCCGGCTACGGCCTGGGACTTCCTCACCGGCAAGATGATCTCGACCTTCATCGTGATAACCGTCAGCATACTGATAGGCGTGGGCTACTCAAAGCTCGTCTTTGGGGAGACGGTTTTCCCGGGTCCCCTCGGCTGGGCGATAATAGTTCTCGCGGCAGTGTTCTCGATGAGCCTGGGTCTGGCGATAGCAATGGGAACGAGGAGCATGAAGGCCACGAACGCCGTGGTGAACCTCATCTCGATGCCCCTCCTCTTCCTCGCAGGGGTGGTCATACCCGAGAGCATACTTCCCAACTGGGCTAAACCAATAGCCGAGTACTTCCCGCTCGGAAGGGCCCTCAAAGACCTCCGCCTCCTTGAGATATACCACAGGCCTCCCCAGGAAATCGCGCCCGATGTGGTCTGGCTGGCGGCCGGAGCCTTTGGAATGCTCATTGTTGCGGTGCTCCTCTACCGCTGGGCGATCAGGAGGCTCCAGTGACGCGGTATTTTTCACCTTTTCAGAACCCAAAAAAAGAGGAGATCAGCCCACCCACTTTCTCAGGAACTCTCCGACTTTAGCCTTCCACTCCTCGGGGTGGAGCTTTAGGGTTCTGACGTGGGGGGCGTCAGTGATCCAGAGTTCAACGTTCGGGTTGATCTTCCCGTTTCTCTCGTAGAACTCCCTCACCTCCTCGACCTTAACGAGGGGATCCTTTTCGCCTGCTATCAGGAGGAGGGGCTTTTTCACCCTATCGGCATACTCTATGGGATGGATTTCCTTTCCGCCGCTGAAGAGCTTTGTGAAGGGCTTAACGAAGAGGTAAAGCCACTCAGGAAGGTTTGCGAAGTATTTAAGTCCCCTCGCTCCCGTCCTGTCCAGGTCCATCGGCGGACTGTCGGCAACGCCGCAGCAGACCTCCTCGATCTCCGCGAGCGACCTTATGGTGACCATAGCCCCCATTGAGAAGCCGGTGAGTCCGATTTTGCCCGCCTTCTCCGGGTGAGTCTTTTTCAGCCATTCCACGGCGGCCCTGACGTCGAGCAACTCCCTATCCCCAACGGTGGTGTACTTCCCCTCACTCTTTCCGTGGGCTCGGAAGTCAAAGGCCAGGACGTTGTAGCCCTCCCTCAAGAGAAACTCTATCGTCGGCCTCATGTAGAGCGAATACCATCTGCTCGCCGTGTAGCCGTGGAGCGGGATGATGGTTTTATCACTCCCGTTGTCGATCCACCAGCCGCTGAGCTTGAGCCCGTCCTCCGTTTCGAATGTTACATCCTCGTAGTCAAAGCCCAGATCCTTCGGCGTCCATTCCTCGATGAGCCTCGGAGGCCTGACCATCTTGTAGCCCACGAAGGCTACAAACGCGATAAAAACGAACACGAGGAAAACGATGATGGAGAGAAACGGGCCTATCATCTCTCCACCCCCTTCGCCTCCAGGTTCTTCATCATCCACACCATCGGCATCGCGAGGAGGACCAGTACGGCGCCGAGCGGGAAGAGAACGCGGTAGTTATTCCCGGCCAGCTGAACCACCGCTCCACCGATGATCCCAGCCAGCAGAACCGGCAGGGAGCGCGTTGCCTCGAAGAAGCCGTAGTATCTCCCAGTGAAGGCCTCCTTCTCGAACCTGGTCAGGAGGTCGCCTATGACTGGGTAAGACGCCGCCATGAGGATTCCCCAGCCTACTCCAGCTATTCCGAGGGCTATCGTTATCTCTGCCTTGGTCGTTATGAACCACCCCCACAGCAGGGGGATCGCGAAGATGACGCCGCCGAGGATTATGCTCAACCTCCTCCCGAGCTTGTCATAGATAATGCCCCCTGGAAGGGCCCCGATGAGCACGGTGACGTTGAATAGGGCCATTAAATATAGGCCCAGGGAGGTAACTGCCTTTATGTTCTCTTCACCCGCCGAACCGTAGAGTATGAAGGCCAGAATTCCGTACAGGAATACCCCTATGAACTCGAAGCTCATCCACCAGAGGGTCTGGGCCGTGTAGAACTTGAGAAAGTCCCTGTTCTCAACTATGCTCTTTAGGTAGCTTCCGAGACTCTCGTTCTCCTCAACCTCCGGGCTTTCTGGCTCCCTGACCACGAAATACACAAAGAGCGCCGCACCGATGAGGAAGAGCGCCGTAACGAGGAACGGGATCTTGAGGTAAGGAGTTTGAGCAAGGGCCTGTATGCCCTCCTTTTCCCCAGTTTCGGCAACGGCCTTCGCGATCAAAAGGCCCGCAAGTCCAAAGAGGAAGAGGTTCCCGGCCCACTCGAATAGGGTTATTATCCCACTAGCCTGCCCCCTCTGACCGCTCTCAACGGTATCCGGCATCAGCGCCCGGTACTGAGCAGTGTAGAGGTGCATCGAGAAGTAGAAGAACGCCAGAGACAGGGCGAACCAGGCGAGGGGGATGCCCAATGCGTAGGCTGTGTATATGAAGAGCGCGGCGATCCCGGCCAGCACACCGCCCATCATGACAAACGGTCTCCTCCTGCCGTGCTTCGACCGGAGGGTATCGCTGTAATAGCCGAGGAGCGGCGGGATTATTATTCCAATAAGGCCCTCAAGGGCCAGTATTGTTCCCTTCACAAGGGGGGACTCCGTGTAGCTCGAAAGCAGGGGAAAAGAGAGCCCCTTGTTCAGCGCCCATCCAACGCTCCTGCTGAAGCCCAACAGGGCGAGGCCGAGGACAACACCCCACTTGAATCCTTTATCTCCTTCCATTGCAACCACCCACCTCAATTACTCAATAAACCATTCCTAATCTCCCACTCCACACAAAGGAAAGGGAGAGGAGAGTCAATCCATGTCCGGAACGTAGTCGAGGGCGCCGCCCTTCGTTCTGACCACGTCTCCCCTCCTGACGAACTGGACTACCAGCGCCGCCAGGAGGAAGAATACCGTGGCGAAGGGCAGGAGAGTCCAGTAACCGAGGAGGTCGATGAAAATGCCCGCGAGCGGTGGGGCGACCAGGTTGGCGGCCTGGCTGAAGAAGTAATAGAGGCCAGTGTAGCCGCCAAGCTTCTCCTCGGTCGTCATGTCGACGACCATCGGCAGGGAATTGACGTTGACCATGGCCCACCCAATACCCGCTATAAAGAAGAGCCCCATGAACTCCATGACGACGGGATCCGAAAGGGAGGGGCTCTCGGGCCTGTGGGCCTGACCGAGGAAGTAGGCGGTGATCACCATGAGGGCCACTATCACAAGGCCAATCGTTATGGTCTTCCTCCTGCCGATCCTGGCGCCGAGGAACCCCGCGGGGATCGCCGAAAGCATGAAGCTGAGTGATACCGCTCCGAGCATGAAGGCGCCAGTGCTCTCTATCTTCCGCGTCAGTTCCGTCTCGGGGGCCCCCACGGGGATGCCAAAGAGGTGGTACTTGAAGTAGCTGGTGAAGAACGTTTCGAGGGAGTTGAAGGCAACGAACCAGAGGAAGATGGCCAGCAGAATAGCGAGCAGGCTTCTCTCGTGGCTGGCGAAGACGTCCTTGAGGTTTTCCTTGAGTTCGCCGAAGCTCTTGTGAGAAGTTTCGGAGAGGAGCTTTCTGATGCTGATCTTCTTTCCGGGAACGCGGTACTCCTCGGGCTCGGGAACGAAAAGGACAACGAAAAGGTTGGCGAGGAGCATTATGAGCGCACCGGCGTAGAATGGATAGGCGTAGTTAATGTCGTAGAGAACTTTACCGCCGAAATAAGCAAGCAGAGCCCCGAGTCCGCCCATGAAGTTGATTATGCCGTTGGCCTGGCTCCTCTTCTCACTCGGGGTTATGTCTGGCATGAAGGCAACGACGGGGGAGCGGAAGAGTGCCATGAAGAAGTTCATCAGGATTATCGTCCCCATGAACAGGGCCAGACTGCCGTGATCCCTTGCTATCGGAATGAGGGCAAACATAAGCGCGGCGGATGGAGCACCGAGGAGTATGTACGGCTTTCTCCTCCCAAACCTGGTCCGCGTCATGTCGCTAAGGGCCCCGAGGAAGGGGAGCAGGAGAACCGCAAAAAGGTTGTCGATGGTCATGATGAAGCCCGTTACAGTCTTGCCCATTCCAAAGGTGTCCTGGAGGAATATCGGAATGTACGCGTTGTAGAGGGCCCAGATTATGCTTATACCGAAGAAACCGAAACCAAGCAGGAAGATTCTGCTGTACCTGAACTCGGTCAAGTTCATCACCCCTCTATTTTAATCCTTGAGGGATGGAAAGAAGGATTTTTAAGGGTTTTTTGAACATAATAGGGCAAGATGGGAGTGCTCATCCTTGGACACAGGGGTTTCAGGGGAGAACTGGAGAACACGTTGCCGGCTTTCCGGAGGGCCATAAGGTACGCCCAGGGGATAGAGTTCGACGTGAGAACGACCGGGGACGGAAAGGTCGTGGTGCACCACGACGAACATTTCACGGTTGGAAAAGAGCGCTACTACCTCAAAGACCTCACCCTCCCAGAGCTCAGAAGGCTCCACCCCCTTGGAAAGCTTATCCCAACGGTTGATGCCCTGCTGAGGGAGCTTCCCCCAGTACACCTCGACGTGGACGTGAAGGAGGCGGAAGCCGGGGAAGAGGCCCTTGATCTCATCGAGAAATATGGGGCAGTGGAGAGAACTGTTTTTTCCACCGATGACCCGGGAACGGCCAGGGCACTGCTCCATGAATGCCCCTACTGCCGGGTGGGCTTCTCTATCGTCGGCTATTCCTCCGTCGCGTGGATCCCGAGGCTGAGGGGACTCTACTCCATCCACGTGCCGATAGACGGCGTTTCGTACGTGGGCTACGGTCCGTTCACTGCCCTGCTGAGGACACTGAGAAAGAGGGGTTTCAAGCTGTACCTGTGGAACTACAAAATGGACGAACTCCTCTGGGTTCCCCGGTTAGAGCCCCTCGCGGACGTCGTGATCTCCGACGATCCCGCTATGTTGAGAAAGGTTTTTCTACCGCAGGGGCCAAGATGACGGAGGTGAACTCTAATGGTGAACTGGAATAAAACCCTGGTTCTTGGGCACAGGGGCTACTCCGCGAAGTACCCCGAGAACACCCTTCTGGCGTTCAAAAAAGCTGTAGAGGCCGGAGCAGATGGAGTTGAACTCGACGTCTGGCTCACAAAGGACGGGGAAGTGGTGGTTATCCACGACGAGACCGTTGACAGGGTGAGCAACGGAAGCGGTAAGGTCAAGGAGATGACGCTTGAGGAGCTCAAGTCCCTCGACTTCGGGAACGGGGAGAGGATCCCCACCCTTGAGGAGGTCTTTGAGGCCCTTCCGGAGGACGTTATAATCAACGTCGAGCTCAAGGACATCGATGCGGTGGAGAAGACTGCGGAGCTTATAAAGGCGAATAACCCCGATAGAATCCTCGTCTCGTCCTTCAACATCGATGCCCTCCGCGAATACCGCAAGTACGACGATGAGACCAAGATTGGGATCCTAGTAGACAAGGAGGAGGCACTGGCGCAGCTTCCCCATCTAATAGCCGAACTAAAACCATGGTCCCTCAACCCCCCGATTGACGCGATGGCCCTCCTCGGTGTTGAGAAGACCGTTGGGGCCCTTCAGATGGCAAGAAGTGCTGGCCTCAGGATAGCCCTCTGGTCGCTCAACGAGGAACTCTACTATGCCAACGACAATCTGGTGAGGCTCGGCGGTCTCTTCGACGTTCTCATTGTCAACGACGTTGAGAGGATGCTCAACTACCTAACCGGGCTCGGGTTGAGGTGAGGTAGCTTTTACGGGATCGTGTCCTTTTATTTTTGGGCGATGGAAACCAAAACGGTGAACGCGGAAACCCTAATAAATTCTCCAGTCGTCTATCATTTTTGGTGAGCATGGATGGACAAGTTCATACTCTCTCTTGACGAGGGGACCACATCGGCGAGGGCGATAATCTTCGACAGGGAGAGCAACGTCCACGGGGTTGGGCAGTACGAGTTCCCCCAGCACTATCCCAAGCCTGGATGGGTTGAGCACAATCCCGAGGAAATCTGGGAGGCCCAGCTTAGGGCCATAAAAACCGCAATTGATAGGGCCAAAATCGAGCCAAGCCAGATAGCGGGCATAGGCATCACAAATCAGCGCGAAACGACGCTCGTATGGGACAGAGAGGGAAAGCCGCTATACAACGCGATAGTCTGGCAGTGCAGGAGAACCGCGGAGATGGTAGAGGAGATAAAGCGCGAGTACGGAGCTATGATAAAGAAGAAGACGGGCCTTGTTCCCGATGCCTACTTCTCTGCCTCAAAGCTCAAGTGGCTCCTCGACAACGTGCCCGGCCTCAGGGGGAAGGCGGAGAGGGGCGAAGTCCTCTTTGGAACTGTCGATACATTCCTCATCTACCGCCTCACAGGAAAGCACGTCACCGACTACTCCAACGCCTCAAGGACGATGCTCTTCAACATACGCAAGCTGGAGTGGGACGGAGAACTGCTGGAGCTCTTCGACATCCCTGAGAGCGTCCTTCCCGAGGTTAGGGAATCAAGCGAGGTCTACGGCTACACGAAGAGGGAAATCCTAGGTGCTGAAATCCCCGTTAGCGGCGACGCCGGCGACCAGCAGGCGGCTCTCTTCGGCCAGGCAGCCTTCGAGACTGGAATGGTGAAGGCGACATACGGAACGGGGAGCTTCATCCTGGCCAACACTGGAAAGATGGTGCGCTACTCCGAGAACCTACTCACGACGATAGCCTGGGGCCTCAGGGGAAGGGTCAGCTACGCCCTTGAGGGAAGCGTTTTTGTGACCGGTGCCGCCGTTCAGTGGCTCAGGGATGGAATAAAGATAATCCAACACGCCTCGGAGACCGAGGAGCTTGCAACGAAGCTTGAGAGCAACGAGGGGGTCTACTTCGTTCCCGCCTTCGTCGGCCTTGGGGCGCCCTACTGGGATCAGTTCGCGCGCGGGCTGATAATCGGCATAACACGCGGTACCGGCAGGGAGCACCTGGCGAGGGCGACGCTTGAGGCCATCGCATACCTCACGAGGGACGTCGTTGAGGAGATGGAAAAGCTCGTCCAGATTAAGGACCTCCGCGTCGACGGAGGAGTCACTGCAAACGACTTCCTCATGCAGTTCCAGGCGGATATACTGAACAGAAAAGTCATAAGGCCCGTTGTGAAGGAAACCACAGCACTCGGAGCCGCTTATCTCGCAGGACTGGCCATCGGCTACTGGGAGAGCCTTGAAGAGATAAAGGATCTCTGGAAAGCCGAGAAGGTCTTCGAACCCAGGATGGATGAGGAGACGCGCGAAAGGCTCTACCGCGGCTGGAAGGAGGCTGTGAAGAGGGCGATGGGCTGGGCTAGGGTAGTTGGGGCCAAGTAACATGAGGAACATAACTGTTCATTTTCCTGGTGTTCACCCTTGTCCTCCCTTTTTATGTTCAAAACCGTCCTCTGACAGTCCATAGGCTAAACCAAAGGTTAGAGAAAGCTTTAAAATGAAAAAATCCGTTTTTCGTTTTAGTTTGGAGGTGCGAGCATGAAGACGAGAGTGGCCATAATTGGCGCTGGAATAAGCGGCGCTAGCATAGCGCGCGTCCTGAGCAGATACGAGAACCTTGAGGTTCATCTAATAGAGAAAGCTCCCGACGTCGGATGGGGAGTCAGCAAGGCCAACACCGCCCTCATCCACGGCGGCTACGACGACGATCCCGAGAAGTATCCGGTGAGGGCAAGACTCTGCATCCGCGGGAACCGGATTTGGCACCAGTGGGTTAAGGAGCTTCAGATAGCCCATGTCTGGAACGGTGCTTTGATAGTCGCCACGAAGGAGGAGGACTTCGACGAGCTTGAGAAGCTCCTGGAGAGGGGGAGGAAAAACGGCGTCCCCGAGATGAGGATAGTCGAGGGGGATGAGCTCTTCCACCTCGAGCCGGGTCTTACCAAAGAGGCTATAGGCGCCCTCTGGGTTCCGATAGTCGGGCAGATAGCTCCGATTCCAGCAGTTATAGCCCTAGTCGAGAACGCCGTGGCGAACGGAGTTAAAACGCACCTTGAGACCGAGGTTACAGGCATAAAGGTCGAGAACGGCGAGGTGAAGGGGGTCGAAACCAACAACGGCTTCATCGAGGCGGACATTGTTATAAACGCCGCCGGTCTCTACGCGGACAAAATCGCCCGGATGGCCGGGATAGACTACTTCGAGATACACCCGAGGAAGGGCGAGTACTACCTCTTTGACGACGATGTTCCCGGACCGAGGAGGGTTCTCTTCCCGACACCCACGCCCGTAAGCAAGGGAATAGTCGTAACCACCGAGGTCAGCGGCCACATGATGATAGGGCCGAACGCCCAGGATCTTCCGCCCGAGGAGAAGGAGGACTTCGCCACGACTGAGGAGGGCCTCAGGGAGGTCTGGGAAGGAGCCAGGAAGCTCTGGCCAAACCTCCCACCTAAAAGCAAGGTGATAAGGACGTTCGCAGGTTTAAGACCTGAGCCAACAGGTGGGGACTTCATAATCAAGGCCGAAGAGGAGGTTCAGGGCTTCATAAACGTAGCGGGGATACGCTCCCCGGGTTTAACGAGCGCCCCTGCCATAGCATACGAGGTCGCTGAGATCATCCAGCGCGACCTCGGCGTTAAACTCGTGGAGAAGGAGAGGTGGAATCCGTACAGAAAGGAGATAACGCACTTCTTCATGCTTCCGCCGGAGAAGGCGAACGAGATGGTAAAACGGAACCCTGCCTATGGAAAGATAGTGTGCAGATGCAACCACGTGAGCGAGGGGGATATCCTAGAGGCCATCGAGAGGATGAAGTTCATAGGGGTTAAAACGCCGAGCGTCGATTCCGTCAAGTTCAGGACGAAGGCAACAACTGGAACCTGCCAGGGAAGCTTCTGCAGGCCGAGAATCGTCCAGCTTCTCGCCAGAGAATACGGTGTTGAGCCCTGGAAAATAACCCTCAAGGGAAGGGGAAGCGAGATTGGAATAGGTGACGTCAAGGCCCTTCTCAGGGGGGATGAAGCATGATGGAGCCGATGCCGCAGATTCCAATGCTTTCCTACGACGTCGTTGTCATAGGCGGCGGCCCAGCTGGAATGGCAGCTGCCGTAAAAGCCAAGGAGCTCGGACTCAACGTGCTCCTCCTCGATGAGAACGATTACTTGGGCGGAATCCTCCCGCAGTGCATACACCCCGGCTTCGGCCTCCACTACTTCAAGGAGGAGCTGACCGGGCCGGAGTTTGCGTCGAGGCTGGCGAGGAGAATGGTAGAGCTCGGCGTTGAGTACAGAACCTCTTCCAGGGTTCTTGAGATAAGGAACTACTCCGACCTTGAGAAGGTTGTGATTTTCACCTCGCCCGCTGGAGTTTATCAGGCCTGGGCGAAGGCGATCATCTACGCGGCCGGAGCGAGGGAGAGGCACGCCTTCGAGATCGGCATAGTCGGAGACCGCGTTGCAGGAATTTACACAGCCGGAGAGGCCCAAACCCTCATGGATGTTTACGGCATCCTTCCGGGCAAGGAGATTGTGATAGTCGGCTCCGGTGATGTCGGCTTGATAATGGCGCGGAGGTTTGCCCTCGAGGGCGCGAAGGTTAAGGCCGTCGTTGAGCTCATGCCCTATCCGGGAGGCCTTGCAAGGAACGTGATGATACTGAAGGACTTCAACATCCCGCTCTACCTGAGCCATAAGGTCGTTGAAGTCCGCGGAAGGGGAAGAGTCCAGAGGGTCAAAGTGGTTAAAGTGGACGAGAACTTCAACGAAGTCCCGGGAAGCGAGTTCTGGATCGAGGCAGACACCCTGGTCATATCCGCAGGGCTGGTTCCGAGCGTTAAGAAGCTGAAGAAGATAGGCGTTGAAATTGACCCGGCAACGGGCGGCCCAATCGTAAACGATAGACTTGAGACGAGCGTTCCAGGGATATTCGTTGCCGGAAACTCCCTCCTCATAAACGACCTCGTTGACTACGTGGCTGAGCAGGGCGAACTTGCCGCCGAAGCTGCCAAAGAGTTCATTGATAAGGGAGGAATAGAGAGCAGGAATTGGGTGAAGGTGGAGAAGGGTGAGAACGTACGCCTAATAGCTCCGCACTACCTAAGCGGCGACCGCGATGTACACCTCTACCTTCGCGTTGCAAGGCCGATGGAGGACGTCGAGGTAAGGGTTCCGGAGATAGGGAAGCGCCTCCGCCTACCAGTGGTGAAGCCGGCCGAGATGATAAGGCTGAAGCTTAAGGCGGAGGAAATCCAGAAGGCTGGAGAAAAGCTCACCGTCGAGGTGGTGGGGGCATGAAAGTTTACCGCTTCACCTGCATCGTCTGTCCCCTAGGATGCTCGATCGAGGTCAAAGTGGAGAACGGGAAGATCGTGGACGTCACAGGGCACACCTGTCCGCGCGGTCAGGAGTGGGCGATAGAGGAGGTTACCAGTCCGAAGAGGATCGTGATGAGCGTTGTGCCCGTTGAAGGGGGCGCCCTCCCAACGGTGAGCGTCAAGACTGCCGAACCTGTGCCGAAGGATAAGATACCCAAACTGATGAGGTTCCTGGCCGGACTGAAGCTAAAGGCACCTATTGAGATCGGCCGGGTAGTTGCAGAGTGGGAGGGAATAAAAATAGTGGCCACGAGGGGGGCTTAGCTGAAGACATCTTAAACCCATTTTCCCTTGTTTTTTCCGCCTGAAATTCCAAGAGGCTCCAGAAAAAGGGGATTGAAAAAATAGAAAGTTGAAGTTCTTAAAGGGTTCTCATCTACCCTACAAACGGTGATTTGACCAACGGCTCTGCGTTCTCAACTCCCTGCGGCTTAGTTATGTTCAGCGGCTCGTTTATGCTGAATATCCTCTCGCTGTCCTGTATTATGAATTCAATGCTTGGGTTAATGGAGCTCTGGTCGATGGTGGAGTTCACTATCATCGACTGTGAAACGTGGAACGTCATAGTGATGTTGAAGTAGTCCTTGAGATAAACCGGTGTTCCGTCTTCTTTGAAGCCAACCTCGATCCATCCCTCGTTCGTTCTGACGCTCATGTTTGCCATGTCCATCAAGTTGTGGAGGACGGTGCTCCTGTTAAGGACGTTCATGAGCTCATCAAAGGTGATGTTTGTTCTGAACACGTAAAGGTCTCCCCTCTGCTCTATCTCTATGTCCTTCTCCCGTATGAGTTTTTCCAAGTATTTAATGTCTGCATTACCCTGATAAAGTTCTTCGTATGCCTGGGTCATGTTCCTCACGTCGTACCAGGTTCCGTTTATGTTTATAAACGCGCTGGTGCCGTTGACGTAAGCCTCCAATGGTATGTACAGAGCATCACCGTTAGCGTGGACTGTAACGTTTCCGCGAACTAAAGAGACGTTCTTCGTGCCGTCGATGAGCGCGCGGATGGCAATACTCTCCCTAACGCTCAGGGTTTCATTGCTCATGGGATCTTTCGCGTGCATGCTTATGGTGATGTTCTCTCCGTATTCCATGGTGTTTATGGATTCCAAAGCGTTAAGGATATCCTCCTTCGTGAGCCCGGTTTTCTCCTCCACGCACCCGCTTGCAAAGACCACAAACCCCACTATAAACAACGCCAGTATCTTCCTCATGGCGTTACCTCCTGCTGTTGTGACCAGAGAAACATCGAAGGGATCCTTAAATACTTTTTGTATTCAAATTTTGCGGACTACTTTAAATAGTCTGCAAAAAGTGGAGATAGGCGTCAGATCGAGGAGCCATCGTTGAGAAGAGGTGCGTCCTCAATCCCCCGCGGTACGGGCACCCTGGCTTTGTTTATGTCCGTAATCACCGTTGTTTTGTGGATTCTGTACCTAAAACGCAGATCCTCTTTAAAAGTAATCGTGAAGTCAATGTACGTTTTTATAACGCGGGGCGTTCCGTTTTGATCAAAGTACACCCTACCCACCCCCTTGTTTGTGGTGACCCTCATGCCAAAGATGCCCCCAATGAGGTTTCCGAGTTCAGCTTGGATACCCCGTAAGTCATTAAACGTGACGTTAGATACTAGGACGTACCCGGCCCCAGTTTTCCTGAGTACTGAGTCGGTCTTTCTGAGAATTCTCTTAACGTAGTCTATCTCCAAGGAAGCTTCTCTCCGATGCTCAAAGGCTGGGATATTAGTGTTAACCCTGAACCACTGTCCGTTAAGGTTCACATAGGTCTTCGTACCATTAACAAAGTACTTCATGCCCATCTCCTTTTCCATTCCCCCATTCGTTCCTGGAGCTTTTACGCTGATGTTAAGATCCCAAAAGCCAAGGCTGTTCTTTAGATCGAAGCTCCCAGTAAAGTTGGAGTAGATCTCCCCGTCGATAGTTTCATTGGAAGTCAGGTTGGTTAGCTCTACGTCCCCGGTCATTTTTATCGTGTACCTCACTGTCGTTATGTTGTCAAGAACCGACAGTAAGTCCCCCTTTGTAAGCCCCTCAGTACTTCCGTGGGTTGCCGTGGTGGAGGAAGTAGTTTTCTCAGAGTGAGTTATTACTGAACTAGTCGGGCTGGTTTTTGTCGTCTCCCCTCCGAGACAGCCGGCTGTTATGATCACCAAGCTTATTAAAAAGATCAAGAGGGTTTTTTTCATTATCTCCCCCCCAGGTATACCATCGGCGAACATTCAAGATGATTTAAATACTTTTCGGACTCGGTTTTTAATACTCGGAAAAAGCAGGATAGATAATAGAACTCTCCCCCGTAGAGGTTTATAGTCGAGTTCTTAATCAATTAACTAGGCCTGGAGACTCCTTTGAACAACAATTCTAGGTACCACCTCAGCACGGTTTTATTCCTGCCGAAGATATCGGGCCAACAGTAAGTCTTTCTTATGGTGTAAACCGACCTAGTGTCCACGTAGTCCACGATAACACTGGGTGAGTCGTTTACGATTTCATTGGTATGACTCTCGTAGACCTCAACGGGGGAGCCGTTCTGGAACACCGCCCTGAGGGTGTGGTGGATTACAACAGTTTCAGGACCGTATTTCTCGGAGGTGTTCCAGTACAGCTTCAAAACCCGAGTTCCGTTTTCTTCCTTGATCACTTTGGATCTCTGATCCTTGAGAATCCGTTCAACTATGAGGTACGGATCCCTGAGGCCTCTCCTGGCTTTGTTGGTTAAATTCTCAGCCGTTATAAAGACCGTTTCGCGGTTGATGTCCACCCCATAAAAGGCTCCAAACTTCCCGGGGCATATTATACCCACACCATCCTCAGAGGGCGTCATGAAGCCCGAGCCCCTCATATGATACGTGTAAACGTAGGCTTCACCAAGGGCCTCAGGTGAGATGTTGTATTCAAGGGACGAATTCACAGAACTCTCGTTCTCCTCCAGTGTGTAGACCATCAAGAAGTGAACCGCACCCACCGCAATGAGGGCCAAAGCAACCGGGAGCAACAGGGAGGTTCTTCTCACTTTCTTCACCTCGCGAGAGTTTCCCAAGTTTAGATTTTTTAGTTCATGGTTTTTAATCTTTGCTAAGGTACGTTTTAACAACTCCAAGGGAAGAATTTTGGATTAAAGTGTCCATTCTGGACTTGAATCTCATTCAGAAAGACGAAAACAAAGAAAAGGTCAAAGATATCATCCCAAAAGGCCCTCAAGCTTCTGCAGGAATATCCTGAGATCAGTTTTAAACGGCTCGCTTTCTTTTTCCATAAGGGACTCGATCCTAGCCTTAAGCTCTTCAACATCACCCGTCTCCTTAAGAGCCGATAGGATCACGGATCTGAGCCGATCGCTGTATTCAACGTAGGGCCTCGCCTCGAAGAGCGCCTCCTCCACGAGTTCACGCGGATCTTTCACACTATCACCTCCACATACCCCGCAGGACGTAGTACCACCTTTTCTGCTCGTCTTCAGCCCTCCCCATGAGGAGGAGGTACCTCAGGATGGCGACGTTGACGAAGAGGAGCAGTATCAGCATTATGTCGTAGGCAGGAACGGCAACGCTGAGGAAGGCGAAGTAGTCCCAGAGGAAGTGGAGAAGCATGGCAGTCATGAGGAAGCCCCCCACTGAATCTGCCTTCCCCTCAGAGAGCAGGCCGTAGCCGACCCCCACTATGGCGCTCCAGGTGCCGTGGGCGAATGGGGTAAGGAACGCCCTGAACACGGTTACATGGAGGCCGTATCCCAGTCCGTAGAGGAAGTTCTCGGTCGCCGCAAAGCCGAGCCCTGCCGCGACTCCGTAAACAACGCCGTCCATTATGCCGTCCATCTGGCCAGCCCTGAAAGGATAAAGGATCGCCAGGGCTTTTGAAGGCTCCTCAACCACACCCGCAACGAGGGCCATGTAGAACGCCCCCGCAGGAAGGAGGGACCTCTGGTATCCCCACCGGGGTGTAAGAAGCGCCTCCACAACAAACGCTACCGCCACAGAAAGGGTGGCACCTAAGAGGAACGTCATCAGGACGTACTTTTTCGGCTCAGGCTCGAGCCTGTCCTCATGGTAGAAGTACCAAAGCAGGATCAGAGCAGGAGCGTACGCGAAAAACACCAGCCAGCCCAGGATGTCCATGCTACCACCTGTGACTCATATGAATCCGGGACTTTTTAAGGTTTGCAGAAGAACCGGGTTTCATCTTTATTCCATGGCAGAGTAACTACCTGCACAAAAGCTATATCAAACAGGATGACGAACATGTTAGGGTGGTAGGATGGACCGAAAAGTCGCCGTCATAGCCACGGCCTTCTTCGCCGCGGTGCTGGTGGTGGGGGTGTTCTGGGGGGATATCATGGAGAAGGCCAATCCTGCCCCTCCAAAGCTCATTTCGGTAACCCTTCAAAGGGGTTCGAGCGAGCACGGTGAATATGAGGGGGTATACCAGATCAAGGGGGAGATCCTTACCGACTGTTCAGTTGCCTTCACCTACGTAACCCCCGAAATTGGACAGGTTGAAGTATACGAGTTTGACGGAAAGATGTACAAGTTCCTAACAGGAAAGGAGATAGGAAATCCAACCTGTTCTGAAGAGCTGGAAACAGGAACGCTCACCCTCCAGTTCAACCAGAAACTCGAGGGAGTTACCGTCGACGTGTGGGTTGGTAAAACAGCGGACGATGGGGATCACGTCTACTTCAAGCTCATAGGAACATGGCAGTTCATGGGAAACTCCACCACGCCAATCTATCTTGCACCGTCACCAGAGAAGGACTACAAGCTGATGAAGCTCGAGAAACTCAAAAACCTGACCAAAGAGGGGGGAATCCACGAAATCGAAGAAAAATAAAGCCGCCCCTTATTTAGGCCCATCCATAAAAACGAATCCCCCAAGAGTCCCGGTATGCCATCCTACCACGGATCGCAACCCTTAAAAACTCAACCTCCAACCTCGACCGACTAGGCGGGGCAGACCCGCGGGATGTTCCCGTAAGGGAGAACCACAAACAGGGAAGAAGAGGTGAACGAGATGAGCATGTACAAGTACATTAGGGAAGCCTGGAAGAGCCCGAAGAAGAGCTACGTTGGGGACCTTCTCAAGGTCAGGATGATAAAGTGGAGGAGAGAGCCGGTCGTCGTCCGCGCCGAGAGGCCGACGAGGCTCGACCGCGCTAGGAGCCTCGGTTACCAGGCCAAGCAGGGCTACGTCATCGTCCGCGTCAGGGTTAGGAAGGGCGGCAGAAAGAGGCCTAGGTGGAAGGGCGGCAGGAAGCCGAGCAAGATGGGTATGGTCAAGTACTCACCGAAGAAGAGCCTCCAGTGGATAGCCGAGGAGAAAGCAGCTAGAAAGTACCCGAACCTTGAGGTTCTCAACTCCTACTGGGTCGGAGAGGACGGTATGTACAAGTGGTTCGAGGTCATTCTCGTTGATCCGCACCACCCGGTCATCAAGAGCGACCCGAAGATCAACTGGATAGCCGGCAAGGCCCACAAGGGACGCGTCTTCCGCGGCCTCACCAGCGCCGGCAGGAAGAGCAGGGGACTTAGGAACAAGGGTAAGGGTGCCGAGAAGGTCAGGCCCAGCGTAAGGGCCAACAAGGGCAAGACTAAGTGATCCAGCTCTATCTTTTAATTGCACTTCTCTTTTACAGTTTTAGAGCTATTGCAAGGATAAGAAGCATCACTCCCATTGTCAGAATATCTTTTCCCCCAATTCCCCCATCAGTGAGGGTCGTCGGCTTCTTCTCAAGCGAGAAGCCCCTGGCCTCAAGTGACCTCGAAAGGTCGCCAGACCTCACCAGCCCCCACGCAACCAGGGGAATCACGAGGGTTTTCGAGTTCCAGAGTCTCGCCACAAAGTTTCCCCGGTTAAAATCCATCCCCCGGGAGGTTTGGGCGATCTTCACCTCCCTCAGGATCCTCTTACCGGCCTCCACGTTCTTCATTAGTAAAAACACAGAGATCACCAGCCACAGGGGGAACCCCAGGTTCAGGAGCAAGTCCCTGAGCTCACTGGGCTTTGATGTCTCTGCCAGGATCAAGAATGGGAGGAACATCAGGAGAAGCCTGAGGAAATACTCAAGGGACCCAGTAGGAGTTGAGGAACTTCCCACCCCAAAAGTGAGTCTCAACACCACCGCAATAGCGATAAACGGGAGAACTACCTTTAAACCGTCCAGAAGAACCCCGAACTCAACCTCCATCAGCCACATTCCAATCAGCAGAAAGCCCAGAACCAGGAGGAGGCCCCTCATCCCCATGAAAGGAGCGGTAATTGAGACAAGAACCGCACAAAAAAATTCTGAGGAGAGGCCAAGCCCACCTTTACTTCTCATCCCAACGTCCTCCCCCTTAAAAGTTCCAGGAGTTCCGAAACGCTCCTAACCGAGCCGAGTCCGAGCTCCCTCGATATCCTCAGGAAATCAGGGGTTTTCACTCCGTATTTTTCAAGATCCATGGCAAGAAACTCCCCCACGCTCCCCTCGAAAACCATCCTTCCCTTATCCATCAGAACGATCCTCTCAGCCAGCTCCAGGGCGAGCTCGGCATCGTGGGTTATAACGACCACGCCCCGCCCCCTTTTCGCGAGTTCTCGGAGGGCGTGGATTACCTCGGTTCTTCCATTCCAGTCGAGGCCGGCCAGGGGTTCGTCCACAACAATGTACTCAGGATCCATGGCAAGAACCGAGGCTATTGCAAGCCTCTTCTGCTCACCGCCGCTCAGGGAGAGCGGGTTTCTCTCCTCGTAACCATCGAGTCCAAGGGCCCTAAGCGCTGAGAAAGCCCTCTCCAGCACCTCTTCCCGCGGCAACTGGAGGTTTGAAGGACCGAAGGCGGCCTCCCTGAGCACGGTCTCCTCAAAGAACATCCTCTCAGGATTCTGAAAGACGTAGCCAACCACCTTACTAAGCTCGGCCGCCTTGGCCTTCCTCGTGTCTGTCCCGTTGACGAGAACAGTCCCTTTCGTAGGCTTCAGGATCCCGTTCATGTGGAGGGCAAGCGTAGTTTTTCCGCTCCCGTTGGGTCCGAGGAGGGCTGTCACCCCCTTTCCGATGGAGAGGGAGACGTTCTTCAGAGCCTCCGTGCCGTCCGGGTACCTATAACTGACGTCAATGAACTCTATCACCCTCCCACCGCCCACGACAGCTCTTTGAGCAGAACCCCGAACAGACTCCTTGCAACTTCAAGGAGGCTGGGACTTTTCCCTAGCTCCAGGGACAGGGAGGTTGCCCCCTCTGGCACGGGGTTGTTCACGTTGATGCCCACCCCCAGGATCACGAACCTGACCTCATCGACCTCCCCGTAGGCCTCAGTTAGAATCCCCCCGATCTTTCTTCCATTTACAATAATCCCCCTCCGAGATGCGTCCGCATTCAGACCGAGGGAGTTCATGAATCCTTCAACGGCCAGAAGCGCCGACTCTTCAACTCTTCTAACGTCCTCCATGGGCATACCAGGCCTGAGGATCAGGGAAAAGTACAGTCCCCCCGGAGGTGAGTGCCACCCCCTACCCCTCCTTCCCTTTCCGCTTCTCTGCTCCCCAGCTATCACGAAGAGACCCGAGGGAGAGCCTTTTTCCGCCAGTTTTCTTGCTTCATCCATGGTCGACCTCGTAACCCTGTAGTAAACCGACTCAACGTCCAGTTCCCAGGGGTAAGGTATTCCCGGATCGTAAACGAGCCGGTACCCAATGGAAGTGGATTCTATCCCGTATCCCAGCTCCTTGAGCTCCTCAACGTGCTTCCAAACGGCGGTTCTCGATATCCCCAGCTCCCTCCCTATAAGTTCCCCGCTGACGGTGTCGTTCTTCCGTAGGAATTCTAGGATCCTCCTCTTTTGGGGGCTGTCTCTTAGGGGCTTCATGGAACTTCGTTAACCTAAAACATTTTAAAAGTTAACGTAATCGAAGGGTCGGTGAGGGATGTGGACGTTGAGGACATAAGCTACGCCTCGGTCTTCGGAGCGCTGACTGCCCTTGGGGCATGGATAAGCGTTCCCCTCGGAGAAGTGCCTGTAACCCTTCAAGTTCTCTTCGTGCTCCTCAGCGGGTTCCTCCTGGGAGCCAAGAGGGGATTTTTAAGCCAGATAACCTACCTTCTAGCCGGTGCCGTTGGCCTTCCAGTTTTTGCAAAGTTCAGCGGAGGCCCAGCTGTAATCTACGGCCCCACAGGGGGTTATTTGATGGCCTTCCCGATAGCCGCGGCAGTTGCAGGTCTCGCATACGAGAGCAGGGGATTGCTCCGTCACGTTGCACTCGGCCTGCTCGCCCTGGGTGTTATCTACCTCCTCGGCTGGGCCAGGTTGACCCTCCTCCTGGACAGCCCCGAAAGAGCCTTTGAGGTTGGAGTGCTCCCCTTTGTGGCCGTAGACGTTGTTAAAACCCTGCTTGCAGGATTTTTGGCCCTCAGCGTTAAGAGGCGGGGCAATTTGGTGGGTGTTCCGGCGTGAGGTCTTCGGGCCACTCCCTTCCCCCTCGAGACCATAAACAGCGGAATGGTTTTTAAGCCCGGCATCGCACCCCTCCCCGGTGGGAAAAAATGACAAAACTTAGGGCACACCACATCAGGCTCACAACCTTCATCCAGGCAACGGAGGACGAGGACAAGGTTCTGGAGGCGATAGCGACCTTCATACCTGAGGACATAGATGACGAAGATATAATATTTGACATTGACGAGACCGCGGGCTTTTTCGGCAACCCCATCAAAGTAGTCAACGCCGAGATCAAGAGGAGCAGAGCGGTGAGAAAGTTCCTAGAATACTTCAAGGAACTGCTGAGCGAAGAGGACCGGAGTTACCTCCTCGAGCACATCGATGAGAAGGTTGATGAGGAGGGGACCCTCTACGTCCGCTTCAACAAGCAGAAGGCCTACCTCGGCGAGGTCGAGATAGATGAGGGTGCAGACGTTATTCAGATCAGGATAAAGGCCAAGGCCTTTCCGATGAGAAAGGAAGCCGTTGTCAAAGCCGTGAGGGAGTGGCTGGAGGAATGAGCGGGAGCCAATACTCCCCCGAGGCAGAGGAGGTTTCGTTCTCCCGTGACAACTTCATCGAGATGGACGTGAGGAGCGAGGAAGCCTACGAGCTGGCCAAAGAATGGTTCGACGAGGTCGTTTTCACGAAGACGCTCGTCCTGGAGAACTCCCCAGACTGGCCCACTCTCAAGGAAGAGCTCAAAGAGCTCCGGGGGAGGTACGGAAAGGTCGCCCTCCTGCTAGTAACTAAAAAACCGAGCCTGATCAGGGAAGTAAAGAACAGGAACTTAAAGGCACTTATCTACGTCCAGGGAGGGGACATGAGGGTCAACCGGGCGGCCCTTGAGGCCGGCGTGGACGCTTTGATAAGCCCCTGGCTGGGGCGAAAGGATCCAGGTTTTGACCACGTCTTGGCCGGAATAGCCGCGAGGAGGAACGTCGCTATAGGCTTCTCGCTGGCACCGCTCCTAAGGGCGAATCCCTACGAGAGGGTTCAGATCCTCCGCTTCATGGCCAAGACCTGGCAGCTCGTCGATAAGTACTCCGTTCCAAGGTTCATAACGAGCTCGGCCGAGAGCAGATGGGAAGTCCGCGGGCCGAGGGATCTGATGAGCCTCGGAATAAACCTTGGAATGGAATTTCCGCAGGCGAGGGCGAGTTTGAACTTCTATCCGAGAAAGATCCTCCTCAGGCTCAAATGAATGGAAATAACAAAAGCCAAAAGACCTCCCATCATTCAAGCGCCGGGAAGTAGTCCGGCTCGTAGTCCTCCAGCTTCCCGTTGAGGTAATCCTCGTAGCCCCCAAGGTCGAGGAAGCCGTGCCCGCTGAGGTTGAAGAGGATGACCTCTTCTCTTCCCTCTTTCTTTGCCTGCAGAGCGCGGTCTATAGCCCCTTTTATGGCATGGGCGCTCTCCGGGGCCGGGATAATTCCTTCGGTCTTCGCGAACAGCTCGGCCGCCTGGAAGACCTCGTTCTGGTGATACGCTACCGGTTTCACTATCCCGTGGTTTATCAGGACGCTAAGCGTCGGTGCAAGCCCGTGATAGCGCAGACCGCCAGCGTGTATCGGCGGGACGTAGTAGGTGTGTCCGAGGGTGTGCATCTTCATCTTCGGTGTGTATCCTCCGGAGTCGCCGTAGTCGTACTTGTAAACTCCCCTCGTCATCGATGGAGCTGCCCTTGGCTCGACGGCTATGAACTCGTAGTCATCTTTTCCACTCAGGACGTCCCTGACGAAGGGGTAAGCCAAGCCGGCGAAGTTGCTGCCTCCACCGACGCATCCGATTATGACGTCCGGCTCTTCAAACCCCTTCATCTGCTCCATTGCTTCAAGGCCGATGACCGTCTGGTGCATGAGGACGTGGTTGAGGACACTTCCCAGGGCGTAGCGGGCCTTCTCGTCCCTTAAAACATCTTCAATCGCCTCGCTTATCGCTATACCTAGGCCACCCGGGTGGTTCGGATCCTCAGCCAGGAACTTCTTTCCTATCTCCGTTCTGTCGCTCGGGCTCGGATAGATTTCAGCTCCATACAGGCGCATTATGGTCTTCCTGTATGGCTTCTGCTGGTAGCTTGCCCTTGCCATGTAAACCCTGACCTTCAGCCCGAGGAGCGCTCCCGCGAGGCTCAGCGCGGTTCCCCACTGACCTGCCCCCGTCTCTGTAACTAGCCTCTCTATACCCTGCTCCTTCGCGTAGTATGCCTGTGCCAGTGCGGTGTTTATCTTGTGGCTTCCAGTCACGGTCGCTCCCTCGTACTTGAAGTAAATCCTCGCTGGAGTGTCGAGGGCCTTCTCAAGGTTCGTGGCGCGGAAGAGCGGGGTTGGGCGGCCTATTTTCGCGTAGAGCTCGCGCACTTTCTTGGGGATTTCAATATACCTCTCCGTGCTCATCTCCTGCTTCACGAGCTCCCCAGCGAAAATCCTGAGGAGCTTCTCCGGCTCCATCGGCTCATCCGTCTCCGGGTCGAGCGGCGGTGCCAGCTGCTCCGGAAGGTCGGGCAGTATGTTGTACCACTTCTTCGGTATCTTCGAATCGGGCAGAACGGCTTTCATTTCAACACCTCCTTTAATACGCGCTTAAAATCTCCTCCAAGTCTGGAAAGAAATCCCAAAAGCGAGGGAATAATGAGTATGATGCCTGAATCCGAACTGGAATTCCCTATCCTGGCTAGGCCCGTTGTAAAATCACTAACGAAACGGCGGCCAAAAGAAAGCCCCCCTAATCACTCCAAAAACAATCCCGCCCTGTAGTCTTTAGACTAACCCTCAGGAAGAAGGGGGAACCTTCAGCGCCAAAAACACTCACTCCTGACTGTCATTGGGCATCGGATATGGGAAGGTCACCAGCCTTAAATCTCTTTTCCCCATCGAATTGGAAAGATGACGGAAACTCAATGAGAATCCTGTAAAAACCCGTCATTCAGACAATCATGCGAGCTCGGTCTGGTCGTAAACCGACCTTCCCTTTAGATACCTCATCAGGACGTCGTACATGAACTCCTTAAGCTCGGGGCTCATCTCGTCGTAAACGATCCTTGGTTCCGCGAGTCCTGAACCCTCAATCGTACGGATGAGTTCTTTAACCCCTGGCAGGGACTTCCCTATGAGTTCTTCCACGAGTTCAGGGTATTCTTCCTCATCGATTTCCTCCTCACCCTCGAAGGCCAGGTAAACGACAACGCTCCCTATCTGAAGCATGAGGACTACCTCGCTCTCGCTCACGTCAAAGAGGGAGAAATTGTATGCTGAGTTCTTCTCGCGTGTAACGAGTATCCCGGATAGTTTGAGGCCCGTCTCCTCCGGGCTGAAAGAGGATACCAGCCCAATGACCGCTTTCTGAATTTCTCTCATCTCCCCACACCCCTCAGGGGTACGGCCACACAAATAAAAGAGTTTTGGGGAAGATGGTATCCCGCGTGTTCGATTACAACTTTGGGGCTGAGTATCCGATCTAAAGACGGAAAGAGTAATTTTAACGCCGAAAAGCTCATAAACGGCTCGCTTAATTAAGATCACCAAAGAGGTGATAGCATGAAACCAGTGCCCTTCCTAGCGGCGCTGCTGGTCATCGTTGCCATGACGATGCCATGGTTCACCCCCGGAAGCAAGGAACCCGGAATCCAGATGTTCGGGGTAGCCTCCGTTGGAGAGCATTCTGACAACAAGGATTCTGCAGGACTGAGCTTCATAGACGTCGCCAGGAACGTGTACCTTAATAGGGACGTCCTCAACCAAAACCTTCGGTTGGAAGAAAAGGGAGGAGTCCCGGGAATGCTCCTTTCCTTCATCGCCTTTCCCCTCATAATCATCGGGGCAGTTACAGGCCTGTTCAAAGGGAAGTTCGGTCATGGGATAGGCCTGGTGGGAATGGTGATCCTGACGCTCGCACTGGTTTACGGAAACGGGAGGAGCACGGGCAGTCTTAGAATCGGATCGGGCTACCTGCTGGCGTGGGTTGGGTTCTCAGTTGGACTGGTCTCTTCAGCCTTCCAGAAATGACTTTTTCTTTTAGCTGGTCTGATGGCAATAAAAAAGAAAAGGGGCTCATTCTTCGACAACGTATATCGGCACCTTTCCGTGTGGAATCCCGTACTTCTTGCCGTACCACTCGCTCAGGAAGTACCATGTGCCAACGAGAAGCACTATGCCAAGAGTCAGGAGGATTACCCAGCTGCGGATTCCCGCGGCAAACAGGAGGTAGAGGACTGCGCCTATTGATGCCACTGTGAAGGCGTATGGTATCTGGGTGGTAACGTGGTCTATGTGATCGGAACCGCTGAACATGGAGCTCATGATGGTGGTATCGCTTATCGGGGAGCAGTGGTCGCCGAAGATGGCACCGGTGAAGGTTGCTCCAATTGTTGCAAAGACTATGTCGTTCACCTGGCCGCCGGTGAAGGCAAGACCCAGCTGGACACCCAGGGGCACCATGACGGAGAAGGTTCCCCAGCTCGTTCCGGTGGTGAAGGCCACGAACATAGCCGCCAGGAACATTATCAGCGGCATCCACGGGCCGAGGTTCTGACCGGAGCTGGTGGCAAGGTTGATTACGTAGCTCCCGGTTCCAACTGCGTCTGCCGCGGTTCCGAGAGTCCATGCAAGGACAAGTATCGTGTTGGCGAAGAGCATCTGCTTCATACCGCGGATAACCGTGTCCTCCCACTCCTCTATCGTCATCTTCTTCCTTCCTAGGAGCATTATGCTTGCTACCAGAACCATGGTGAAGGAACCCCAGAGCAGGGCAGTTGCGGCGTCAGCTTCCCTGAATGCATCGACGAAGCTGTAGTGGGTAAAGCTCACACCGAAGGGGTTGTCGAGGTCTGTCCACCAGTCAAGCCCCTGATCGTAGGCGTAGAGGTTGGCCGCTCCAGTGTACCAGAGGCCGATGATCGAGACTATCACAAGGGTGAGGATCGGTATAACGAAGTCCCAGGGACTTCCGTTTGGCTGGGGGGCTCCGAGATCGGTCTCGGTGGTCATCAAAGGCTTGGCCCCGTCACGGAGGACTTTTCCCGTTGTCCTAGCGCGATATTCTGCATGGAGCATCTTTCCGTAGTGCCTGTGGGTGTATGCTACTATGAAGACGAGGATTATCGCCAGGATCGAGTAGAACCTGAAGGGAAGGCTTGAAAGCCACGCATCGTAGGAATTGTAAGCGACCTTTGCACCATCAAAGCCCTTACCTATCATGGCCAGCTCGTAGCCGATCCACGTGGATATCAGTGCCAGGCCAGCGACCGGCGCGGCCGTGGAATCGTCGATATAAGCCAGCATCTCCCTAGAAACGCGGGTCTTGTCAGTTATCGGCCTCATGGTGTTGCCAACGATGATCGTGTTTGTGTAGTCATCGAAGAACACCAGGACGCCCATGAGCCACCCCAGCACCGCGGCGCCCCGACTCGTTTTGATCCTGCTTCCCAGGACTTTTGCCAAGGCATGGACTCCACCAGACTTGTAGATCAAGCCAACTCCTGCCCCTATCAGGAAGTCAAACACCAATATCCTAGCGTTCCAATCACTCGTCACGCTGCCGACTACCCATTCAAGGGTCTGGGTGGTTCCCGTCACTGGGTTCCATCCCTCCACCATAAGGCCCCCAATCCAGGCACCGGCTAACAGAGCCAAAACTACCCGCTTTGTCCATATAGCAAGACCAATAGCAACAAGCGGGGGCAGCAAAGACAGCACACCGAAGTCCGACACGTTTTCACCTCCAGCGGGTTTGAACCAAAGATATTTAGACCAAATATAGATTCTTCTGAAAGATTTCTTCGAAAGCCGAAGTTTCCCTGAAATCCACGACGAGGCCACTCCAAGTTTAGAGTGGAGTTGCTGACTTTTTGACACCACTGCATTTAAGGGGATTCTCAAGTACATAATTGTCCATTTAATCCATAAAAACCTTTCGCAAAATAAGCTTCGAGATAAGAGTTTTCAGCCCACAAAACCGCCAGACCAGCCAAAATAACTCGAAAAAGTAATCAGGAAGATCGGAAAATATTCATTTATCTGACTTTATTACCTCTTTAAGCTTCTCAAAGTCCTTTTTCAGCTCCTCCCTTAAAGGCGGCTTGTAGAGGGCTGCGGCGGGGTGATACATCGGCATTATAACGATCTTCCCGAAGAGGGTGTGCGCCTCAAAGGTCTTTCCGTGGATCTTGCTTATCGGCTCCGGCTCAAAGCCGAACTTCCGAAGGATGTAGCCCATCGAGTACCTGCCCAGAGGGACTATGACCTTCGGCCGGATTATGTCTATCTGCCTGTCGAGGTAGGGGGAGCAGGCCTTTATTTCATCCTCAGTTGGATCGCGGTTTTCGGGCGGGCGGCACTTGACTATGTTGGTGATGTACACCTCTTCCCTGCTGAGACCTATGGCCCCCAAAAGCTCGTCGAGAACCTTTCCGGCCCTCCCAACGAAGGGGAGTCCCTTCTGGTCCTCCCAGTACCCCGGGGCCTCTCCCACGAACATTACCTCCGCATCGTAGCTTCCCGCACCGGGAACGGCGTTGGTTCTGAGCTGGCCCAGGGGGCATTTCTGACAGCCCTTTATCCTCCTCTCAAGCCTCTTCATGAGCTCCTCCTTTCCCATACGAGCACCTCATGCAAGGGTCTTCTGGGAGAGGTACGCCTTCAGGAACTCAACCCAAGCGGTGTAGTAGCCCTTCTCATAGTCGTCCCTGAATTCGTGTTTGAGTATCGACTCAAAGTGCTCCATGAGCTTCTCGGCTTTCTCCCGGTCGTGCTCGTTTATGAGCTGGACTATAAGGGAATCGGGGTCGTTATCCTGGATCGCACTGAGAAAACCGTTCACAGCCCTCGCGTAGCCCCTGCCCCATTCGTCGTTCCCAGCCATTTTTTGGAGCTTCTCCAGATGAACCTTGGCTTTGGAGAAGTCCCTCCTGAGGAGCGCCCTGAGGAACATCTCAACCCTCATTTCCCTAGCCGGCATTTTCCATCCCACCGGTGATTCATCGGTGTGTTTTTAACGCTTGTGCAGGCGGAATACCCAAAAATGCCCCATACCTATGAAGTAAAATCTTCATATTTACGCAAAAGCTTTTATACCCTCAAATTGAACCAACGCCTAGAAGCTGAAGTTGTCGAGAGAAGGTGATGAATCATGGCCGAGAACATTGGTGAAATCCCCAGCGGGGAGAAAGAGTTCGCGGAATCAACTAAGAGGATAAGGGACATCGTTGAGTTTCCTGAGATAAGCGAGGATGAGTTTTATGAAGGATTGAAAAAGGCCAGCAGGGGCTATGGGGGAGAGCTCCCCCACAGGACGTATTCCCTCTGTCCCGAGACAAGGAGGGTTGTACCTGCCCTCGTCTGGGAGAAGGACGGCAAAGTGTGGATAACAAAAAAGTGCCCTGAGGGCTTGATAACCGACCTCTACTACGAGGACGTTGAGCAGTACAACCGCTTCAAGAGATGGAGATGGGAGGAGAAAGAGCTCTTCAGCGCCAACGTCGAGAACAGCGGCGTCAACTGCCCCCTCGACTGCGGCCTCTGCCCCAGACACCGCTCGCACACTAGTCTGCTCAACATCGTCCTCACCAACCGTTGCAACCTGAGCTGCTGGTACTGCTTCTTCTATGCCAAGGAGGGCCAGCCGATCTACGAGCCCACCCTCGAGCAGATAAGAATGATGCTCAGGAATGCGAAGAAGGAGCACCCAATAGGCGCCAACGCAGTCCAGTTCACGGGCGGAGAGCCCACCCTTAGGGAAGACCTCATCGAAATCCTCAAGATGGCAAAGGAGGAAGGTTATGATCACGTCCAGCTCAACACCGATGGAATAAAGCTCGCCTTCGATCCTGAACTCGTTAAGAGGATAAGGGAAGCCGGAACGAACACCCTCTACCTCAGCTACGACGGAATGACACCCCAAACCAACTGGAAGAACCACTGGGAGATTCCCCTCATTTTCGAGAACGTCAGAAAGGCTGGTGGGCCGGGAATAGTCCTTGTCCCGACAACGATAAGAAACGTCAACGACCACGAGTTAGGAGCTATAATCAACTTTGGACTAAACCACCTCGACATAGTCCGCGGTGTAAACTTCCAGCCGATTTCACAGGTCGGCAGGGTTCCGAAGAAGGAGCGTCAGAGGTTCAGGATAACGATACCAGGCGCCATCAGGAGGATAGAAGAGCAGACCAACGGGGCTATATCCAAGGACGACTGGTACCCGATACCGATAGCTGGTCATATAGCAAGGTTTTTTGAGGCCTTCACCGGAAGCAAGTACTACATGACAAGCCACTTCGCCTGCGGGGCCGCCACCTACGTCTTCCTCGACAGGGAGAACAAGAGGGTTACGCCCATCCCGAGGTTCCTCGACGTTGAGGGCTTCGTCGAGTTCCTTGAAGAGAAGGCGGAAGAAGTAGAGCAGTGGAAGACCATGGGCAAGCTGAGAAAGCTCAAGCTCGGCGCTGAGATATTCATGAAGTTCAAGAGCTTCTATGACGAGAAGTACGCTCCCAAGGGCCTCAAGGTTCTCGACCTCATAAAGAACGCCTTCATGCACGGCAACTACGACGCCCTCGGAAAGTTCCACGAAAACGCCCTCTTCATCGGAATGATGCACTTCATGGACGAGTACAACTACGACGTTGAGAGGGTTGAGCGCTGCGTCATCCACTACGCGATGCCCGACGGAAGAATCGTTCCGTTCTGTACCTTCAACGTCATCCCAGAGCTCTACAGGGACAAGGTGCAGGCCCAGTTCAGCTACACTTGGGAGGAGTGGAAGGCCCTGCACCCAGACTGGGACTACAAGAAGGACAAGTACTTCCGCTCAAAGGAGTTCGTGGAGAAGATGAGGAACAGCGAGGTCTACCGGAAGACCTACATAGATATTGAGGACTACTTCGGCCTGAACAGGGAGTGAGGTGGTTGGAATGAGCGAGACCGTCCTCAAGAAAAACCTCGTGAGGCTCGACCTTAAGTTCGGGAAGATAAACCCCGAGAGTGCCCAGATAAAGCAGTACGAACTTGAAAAAGACACCCGCATCTGGAGGGTTTTCCTCAACGGCTACTCCAAAAACGGCTTTGTCATCTTCGACGAAGAGCAGATGGATAAAGACCAGCTCACCGAACTCCTGAAAGACCTTGAGCCGGAGATAAAGTCGCTGAAGAGGCTCACAGTGGCCGAACTCGTGGAGGAGAGCATGAGCTGGAACAACGTTTTCTCCCATTCTTAGCCGTTCCTAACTATCCTTGTTCTGTTTTTATTTCATGTGTTCTCCCCTCTCATCATCGTAACCACCTACACAAGTCCCTACACAAAAGAAATTTAACAATTAAAGTCATAAACTACTTCTAGAGCTTTCAGGAGTGGAGGTGATCCCGTTGCAGTTCCGAAAGAAGATAGCTGTGACCATAATAGCCGCAGTTCTTATAACACTTCTCATTGGTACTGCCACCGTCGGGTACTCAACGCTCAGGATGAGGGACAGTATCCACCAAACGCTTCACGTTCAGCTCAACGAAGTCCTGCCCAAGGAAATGGAAAAAAGCGTCCAGAAGCCGGTCACTGAGGAAGCAGGTACTATAGCCATAAGTGCGGCCGAGCTGGGGGCCAAGCTCTTCGACGACTACTTTGACAAGATGCGCATGATGGGCGATGTAGCCGTTCAAGACGTTCAGGAGGCGTATTCGAAGTACGACGAAAGCGACCCTCAGTTCAAAGCGTTTCTGCTCAAGCGCTTTGAGATGGTCAAGAACCTTGATTCCAACGTCGCCTACGTCTACTTCGGAAGCACTACCGGTGGAATGTACATGTGGCCCGACGAGCCGCTTCCTGAGGGATACGATCCCCGCGTGAGGCCATGGTACAAGGAAGCGGTTTCGAAGAACGGCCCGGTGTGGACGGAGCCTTACAAAGACGCGTCAACTGGCAAATGGATAGTGACCTTCTCGGAGCCTGTCTACATCAACGGCAAGTTCGTTGGTGTCATCGGCGTTGATGTTTTCGTCTCCACTCTGATAGAGCAGGCCAAGCAGATAAAGATAGGCCAGAGCGGGTACATAGCGATTTCCAACAAGGACGGGACTATCATAGTCCATCCCGATGAGAGCCTCGTCCAGAAGCTCAACATTCACGACGATCCAAACCTGGCAAGCCTCGCCGATGAACTCGACAAGAACAAAGATACCGGCTGGGTCAGGTACACCTTCAAAGGTGTGGACAAGATAGCGGGCTACAAGAGGATGAAAACAACAGGCTGGATAGTTCTGGCAACAGTCCCCATACACGAGCTCACTGATCCAATGATGAACGCCATAGATGCATCCCTCAAAGAAAACACGGATAAGGTGACTAAAGAGATAAATTCAGACGTGGACGCAGGTATAAAGAATGCCTTCCTTGGCTCGATTCTCGCCGCGATCTTCGGCCTGGTCATCCTGGGCATTGCCTACAAGACTATAAACAGCACACTAAAGCCCCTAGAACAGCTCCGCGACGTGGCACAGGCCTTGGCAGATGGAAGGCTGAGTGAAGTCAGGGAGAGGCTCAAGCGGATACAGTACCTCGAGGACGACGAAATTGGAGCGCTCATAAAAGCCTTCGAATCCGTGGGGAAGGACCTCGTTGGAGCCCTAGACACCATAGCTGCCAAACTTGAGCGCCTTGCTGAGGGCGACTTAAGCAACGGGCTGAGCGTTGAAGCAAAAGGTGAACTGAGGGATGTTCTTGAGGACCTGAGGGACACAACCCACAGGCTCAAAGGTCTCATCGGTGAGATCGTTAACGTCACGAACGAGCTGGACAAGAGGGCAAACGTCCTTGCCCAGGTTTCGAGTGATGTTACTGAGGCCATCAATCAGGTGAATGAAGCCGTGCAGCAGGTTAGTATTGAAGCTCAGCGCCAGCAGGAGAACATCAACGAAATCACCGAAGGCATGAGATTAGTGGCTGACATGAGCGAAGAAAGCGTCAGAGCAATGGAAGAATTTGAGGGGGCAGTGAACGAGGTCGTCAACATTGCCGAAGAAGGAAAAGAGAAGGGTGAAGTCTCAGCCCAGCAGATCCAGAGTATCCAAGAAATGATGGGCGAGATCGAGCATGCCGTCAGCAGGGTCAACGAGATGAGCAGGAGCATTGAAGAGATCACGAACGTGATTACTGGTATTGCAGAACAGACTAATTTGCTGGCCCTCAATGCTGCTATTGAAGCGGCCAGGGCTGGAGAAGCTGGCAGGGGTTTTGCTGTTGTCGCTCAGGAGATTAGAAACCTTGCAGAGGAGAGTAAGAAGGCTGCGGACAACATTAAGGACATTATTGCTAAGATGACTGAGGAGATTAGGGATGCTGTGAATGCTACGCAGAAGGGTGTTAGTGTTGTTGGTGAGTCTTCGGAGACTCTTAGGGAGACTACTGAGTACTTGACGAATATTGCTGAGTTGATTAGTGATACTGGGGCTAGGCTTGGGCATGTGAAGGAGCAGATTATTAGGACGCAGGAGGAGGTTGATAAGGCTCTTAAAGCCTTGGAGAATTTGGCTGCCAGTGCTGAAGAAACCACTGCCTCGGCAGAAGAAGTCAGCTCAGCAGTCGAGGAGCAGACTGCGGCAATAGAAGAACTCCAGAGGGCTGCCAATGATCTGAAAGCCATCGTTGGGAAGCTAAGGGACATCATCAGCAAGTTCAAACTGTAAAAAAGAAACTCAGAGGAGCTCTATCCTTACCCTCCCTTCTACCTCTTTTTCCAACTCGAAGCTGACGGCCCCTGAGAAAGTCCTCAGATCAACCACGTTTCTTCCGGCCTTGAGATCAAGGGTTTCTTCTTCTGCCGTTTCCCCGGGGAGCGAGAGGTCGTACTCATAAACCTTCAGCTTCACGTCGTCCTTCACGTAAAAGATTGCCCTGGCGCTCCTGTATCCATCGAGGGGAATGCCCCCAAAGGTTCTTTTTCTCGCCTTTCTCAGGAGGCCCAGGGGGACTGAAAAGCTCACCGCCGGCGGCCTATCTTGGAGTACCTTCTCGTCCAGAACCACTATGTCACGGTTCCCGGTGTCGAAGGGTGTCGCCTCAATCGCCCCGGTGTTTGGAGCCGTGTTAGCCGCTATCAGAATCTTCCCGTCCATCTTCTCAATGCTCGTTACCCTGGCCCCAAAGGTTCCAACTATCTTCACCATCGGCGGAGCGATGTAAACGAGAACGCTCGGTCCCACGATGTTATTCGTGAAGTCCCAGCCCATTCCAGCGTCGGCTGGGTTCCTCCTATATGTCGCATCGTGGTGAGCGTTGAAGGCCGTTAGGATTCCACCGCCGGCGTTTATCGCGTTCACGCGGAAAGGCGCGTAGAACGTCGGGAAGTCAAAGAGGCGGTAGAAGGCGAACTCTTCGCCCATGTACGGGTTGCCAGCGAAGAGCCCGCCGCGAACGAAGGCGAAGATCCGGTTGTAAGCTGAAGACATTGCCCCGAGCTCGGGTCTCTCGTAGGGCCTCCCGTCCACGCTCTTTCCAGGCTTGAAAGAGTCCCACTTCCCACTTATCAGGTCGAGCGCCCTGAACCCCCTCAGCCCCTCTGTGAAGTTGTTCCCAACACCAAAAAAGGTAACGTCGTGGACGCGCGTTCCCTTGGGGGAAGGCTCGGTTAAGAGGGGTTCGGCCTTCCCCGTCCTCCTGTCCAGGGAGTAGACGCCGAGGTTTTTGTGCCCATCTTCCCTCGCGAGCAGGAGCCTGTCGTTGTACGGGTCGTAGGTAATGTCACTCACCTCACCGGCCCAATCCGTCTCGTGATGTATTGATTCCTTCCAGAGGAGCTTTATCGATCCCTCTTCAGTGTCGTAGGCGTGCACGTGGGAGTACTTGTTGTGGAAGAGTATCCTCCTGTCCTCCCGATAGACCGCCGGGGCGTGAACCCAGCCGCCGAAGTAGATGAACTCGTCAACGGTTTCAACGGCGTTGTAGGTGTCGCCGCCGCTCGTTGGGGCATCTCCAACGAGGGTGAAGTCGTAGGTTCTCTCTTCACTACTTTTCATGTCGATGAAATGTGCTTCTGCCTCGAAAGCCAGCGTGAAGTACAGAGTCCCGTTGTGATACCTCAGGCCGAAAATTCCACCGCTGCCCCACTCGGGGCCGTACCTCCCTGGAAAACGGTAGTTCCCGAGGAGCATGGTATCACCGGGAGTGTTAAAGCGTCCGTCCTTATGGGCCTTTCGCCTTCGGGAGGCTTTTATACCCCAACACCGCAACGTGAATTATGAAGCCCTACCGCGGACTGGCCATAATCTTCGGCTTCTACACGCTGGGCGAGTTTACCAGTTCCTCGCTGAACCTCCCCATCCCCGGCAGCGTCCTCGGCATGCTCTACCTGTTGGGTGCGCTCCTCGGCGGCGTGGTGAAGCTTGAGTGGGTCGAGGACGAGGCGGAGCTCTTCGTGAGGAACATGAGCGTCATGTTCGTCCCACCCGGGGTCGGGATAGTGACTTACGTTGGTCTGCTCAAGAGCCAGGCCATTCCGGTCTTCGGGGCGCTGGTGATAAGCTTTCTGATCACCATTCTAGTCACCGCAAAGACCGTAGAGCTCATGAGGAGGGAAAAAGAATGAACCCCTACGGGATAGCAGTAACACTGATCGTCTTCTACCTCTTCTCTGAACTCCACGCGAGGAGGAGAGCCTTCTACACCAACCCCGTTCTCCTCTCGATACTCACGATAGCGTCCCTCCTCTGGGTGGGCGGGTTTTCATACGAATCCTACATGGAGAGCGCGGTCATACTGAAGTTCCTGCTGGGGCCCGCTGTGGTCAGCCTCGCGATCCCAGTCTACAGGGGGAGGGAGACGATAAAGGCCTACGCGCGGGAGATAAGCATTGGGATCGTCGCCGGAGGAAGCGTGGCGATTCTGAGCGCCTTCTACATCGCAAAAATCCTTGGCGGGGGCGGCGAAGTCCTCCTCAGCATAGCGCCGAAGAGCGTGACGACTGCCATAGCAATAGGGGTCAGCGAGAAGATAGGTGGAATTCCTGCCCTTACTGCAGTTCTGGTGATCCTCACGGGAATACTGGGCAACGCGATAGGTGTTGAACTTCTCAGCGCGGCAGGGGTTAGGGACAGAATAGCCAGAGGTTTAGCTATGGGAGTCACTTCCCACGGCCTCGGCACGGCCAGGATAATCCTGGACGACGAGCTTGCTGGAGCAGTGAGCGGCCTGGCGATGGCCCTAAACGGCGTCTTTACCTCCCTTGTGCTTCCCTATCTCATCGAAGTCCTCAAGTAGACACTCGCTTATCCTGAGCCTGTCCCTGGCGTCGAGAAAGAGCGTGAAGTCCCTCTTCGCGAGCCTGTCGTGGACGGGAGCGTGCTCCACGAGAAACGCTATTATTTCCGCCGTGCTGTACGGAACCTTTATCCCAAGCTCGTCGGCTTTTTTAAAGAGCCTCTCAGGAACATCAAATATATCCTCTCCCTCCCTCACCTCAACGCTGAGTCGCGCGTTGATCTGCTCCCAGATCAAAAGGGTGTTCCTCGCTTTCTCCACCTTTTCGAGGGCCCTTTTCTCCAGTATGCTTATGTTGGCCCTGCTGGTACCGAGGAGTTCGGCTATCTCGCTCTGTCTCAGCCCCTTCGCCCTCAACCGGAGAATCCTAACCTGCTGATCAGTGAGGAAGCTCTTCATTTTAAACACCAAAGTTTAACAGGAAGGCAAACATTAAAACATTTTCGGAAAAGCCGAAAGATTTATATTTTTCATGGGGCTCCTTAGAACGGTGCCCCGGTAGCCTAGCCTGGCGGGGCGGCGGACTTGTAATCCGCCGGTCGCGGGTTCAAATCCCGCCCGGGGCTCCATAGAAACTTTGCCCTGCAAAGTTTCATCAAGAAGGAATGTCCCCTTAGGGTGCTGGGTTTTCAGTAGTTCTCACATTTAATCAGCGGTTTTTCAAGATGTTTACTCATAGTACAACGCCCTCCGGGCGTTAAAGGAAAACAAACCCGCCCACCATACCAGTTTTCCGCAGAATTCACTTATCAAAAAGGCCGATTCTCAAAAACATCCAAACTTGTGATGAAGCTTTTCCCAAAAGCTTCAGCGCCGCTTTCACCGTCGTTTAAGTGGCATGAGGGTGAGTGAGACGAACCAAAAATCCTTTTAATCTGCCCCCGGACTATTTTTGTCCGATGATTGAAACGAGAGTGAGCTGAAAGATGATGACCGACTTCTCGCTGAGGACATCCCTTTATTTTTATGGACTCCGATGAACTTAAACGTTCTCTAATGTATACAAAATCCTCGATGCACATCGCTCCTTTTGGCTGAATCTTTGATGAAAAGGGCTCTTTCACTGGAAAATTTCAGTAGTTAACTTTTTGTTTTAAACAGACCCTTTTCCAGCCATTTTATCGAAAGGTTTATATATGTAAACGCCTTAACCCGTTTCGCAGATTACCGAAACTGAGGTGGTACAGATGGTCGAGATTGACCCGTTTGAGATGGCCGTTAAGCAGCTTGAGAGGGCTGCTCAGTACATGGACATAAGCGAAGAGGCCCTCGAGTGGCTTAAGAAGCCCATGAGGATCGTCGAAGTTAGCGTTCCGATAGAGATGGACGACGGTTCTGTTAAGGTTTTCACCGGTTTCCGCGTTCAGCACAACTGGGCTCGCGGCCCGACCAAGGGTGGTATAAGGTGGCACCCGGCCGAGACCCTCAGCACCGTTAAGGCCCTCGCTACCTGGATGACCTGGAAGGTTGCAGTTGTCGACCTCCCCTACGGTGGAGGTAAGGGTGGCATCATCGTCAACCCGAAGGAGCTCTCCGAGAGGGAGCAGGAGAGGCTCGCTCGCGCTTACATAAGGGCCGTTTATGACGTCATCGGTCCGTGGACCGACATTCCGGCTCCCGACGTCTACACCAACCCGAAGATCATGGGCTGGATGATGGACGAGTATGAAACAATAATGAGGAGGAAGGGCCCGGCCTTCGGTGTCATCACTGGAAAGCCGCTCAGCATTGGCGGTTCACTCGGTAGGGGTACAGCAACAGCCCAGGGTGCAATATTCACCATCAGGGAGGCCGCCAAGGCCCTCGGCATCGACCTCAAGGGCAAGAAGATCGCCGTCCAGGGCTATGGTAACGCCGGCTACTACACCGCCAAGCTCGCCAAGGAGCAGCTCGGCATGACCGTCGTCGCCGTCAGCGACAGCCGCGGCGGCATCTACAACCCGGACGGCCTCGACCCGGACGAGGTTCTCAAGTGGAAGAGGGAGCACGGCTCAGTTAAGGACTTCCCAGGAGCGACCAACATCACCAACGAGGAGCTCCTCGAGCTCGAGGTAGACGTCCTCGCTCCGGCAGCTATCGAAGAGGTCATCACCGAGAAGAACGCCGACAACATCAAGGCCAAGATCGTCGCCGAGGTTGCCAACGGTCCAGTTACGCCAGAGGCAGACGACATCCTCCGCGAGAAGGGCATCCTCCAGATTCCGGACTTCCTGTGCAACGCCGGTGGCGTCACCGTCAGCTACTTCGAGTGGGTCCAGAACATAAACGGCTACTACTGGACCGAGGAGGAGGTCCGCGAGAAGCTCGACAAGAAGATGACCAAGGCCTTCTGGGAGGTCTACAACACCCACAAGGACAAGAACATCCACATGAGGGACGCCGCCTACGTCGTCGCGGTCAGCAGGGTTTACCAGGCCATGAAGGACCGCGGATGGGTGAAGAAGTGATTCTCCTCCCTTTTCTCTTCGTTTCTTGTTTCTGTTCCATCGCCATTACAAAAGCGCGGCGTTAACTTTTTAAATGATTCTCTTGATACCTTCCTGAATCGTAATCAGGAGGGTAAAACCTTGGGAGAAAGAGTAGAAGCCCTGTTGAGGATTCCGCTTGCGATCATGTACGGGTTCATTTTTTATGCACTGGGGATTGTCGCAGGGCTGGTGCTCGTAGCCCAGTTCTTCTACACCCTAATAATGGGCAGAAGGCACGAGGGCATGGCAAGATTCGCCAATCACTACGCATCCTTCAGGTACCACGTCGACCGCTACCTGCTCTTCTCCACCAACGAAAGGCCCCTCTTCGATGGAGTGGGATGGGACGAGGTTCTCCCCTGCGATTTCGACAGGAAAGATAAGAGAAAAGCATACGAGGAGTTAAAGAGTGAGTTCGACCAAGTGTTCTGAGTGTCTCCCTTTTTAGGTCTTTTTCGGGGGAATGAAAACACGAGAAGATTCAGACCTTCGCCCAGTACTCCTTCTCCTCCACCATTGCGTTTATCATCTCGTCCTCGTCCTTGAACATCGTCCTCCGCGATGGGTTCTGCATGCCGTAGAACTCCATGAACGGGCTTGGCCTCCTCTTGAACGGGTAGTAGAGGTATATTGCCGCCAGCGTCCTGTAAGCTTCGGCCATCTCGCTGATAACGCCCGCAGAGACGCCCTCAGCGTAGTGGTAGACCGCTATAGCCTTGCTGACATCGACGAGGTTGAAGTCCCTCTCGACTAGCTGTCTCCTCAGTATGTCGGTCGCCTGCTCTATGTCCTCCCTGTCCAGCTCCTCAACCTCCTCACCATCCAGGAGGTGCTTTATCTTAATGCGCTTTATCGATGGATCGGCGTTGACCTGAGCGTCGTACTCGGCGACGACCCACCAGTCGTCGAGGGCCCCTGGATCGAGGACAGTGAAGTGCTCGCTGAGTTTGGAGTAAAAGCCCCTGACACGGTGGTAGTACTCATCCTCGTGGCCCGTCATAGGGTAGCTTAGGTACACGAGGGGCTTCTCCCTCTCGTGGAACAGAAGGTCGAGGAACACTTCAGGAGGGTGCCTTATGCCGAACTGGAGAATGTAGCGGACTTCCAGCCCCTCCTTCTTGAGCTCGTGGACGAGGGTCTTCACGTGGTTGATGGCATCCTCCCGCCACATGACGAGGGTTGTGAGCTTTATGTTCTCGGGGTCGTTTCCAAAGCGCTCGAACCACTCGGGATCGTTGATGATCCGCCTCCTGACCGAGAGGACATCGTCGAGGATTATGATCACGCGGTTCGGCTTCAGGAGCTTGAGGTTGCTGGTGGTGAAGCCTATCACGCTACCGCTTCCCCAGCGGAACAAACTGGGTGTCGAAACGAGGTGATACTCCCTGTCGCTTTCATCTATCTCCCTCCTCACCCGCTCAAAGGCTTCGTCGCGTATCTCGTTCATCAAGTCCTGGTGGGTTATGGCAAAGTCGAGGACGTTCTTCCTGGTTATTTTAACTCCCCTCTCCTTGCCGACTTCCCTGATGTAGTCAAAAACGTGGTAGTAGGCATAGCTCCCTCCACTGGCTTTTTTGAGAGCCTCGCTTATGTACTCGTCCCTGCCGTTGAGCGGCGGGCCGGTGAGAAGAACAACTTCTTTCACGCTGCTCTCCATAGAACCACCCCTGGATCTTAAACGAGGGGGTTAATAAGCTTGTCTCTCAGGATCCCCCTTATCGCGAGGTATGCGTTCGCAGAGCCAGTGGAGTGGAAGTGTCCCACCTGAACCCGCTGCCAGCCGACCAGACGGCCCTCTAAGTCAAACAGATTCGCTTCTGCCCATTTTTTGCCCCCATAAACTTCAACTTCCGTTGAAAGCCCAAGCCCTTCGGCTTCTCCCTTCCCGAGTCCGATCTTGTAGACATCCAGCCGGCCTATCTTCTCGTAGATAGTGGGGATTACTCCCCTACCCTCCACGGGCTTCCCCGTTATGGCTCTGGCAACTACTCTCGCGTAGTGGGCCGCAACGAAGCCCAACGGTCTGTATGTGAACTTCCCGGTTACGAAGTCTCTGCTCAAGGCACAGTCGCCGAGGGCGTAAACCCCTGGTATAGCAGTCTCGCCGCGCCCGTCCACCTCGATGGTCCTACCATCGTCCCTCAGGAGAGCCGAGTTCGGTCTCACACCCGTCGCCAGAACGACCGCCCCGGCATTTAGGGTTCCCCCATCGCTCAGCTCTACAGCTTTGACTCTTTCTCTCCCCTCAATCCTCTTGACGAGGGTTGAAGTCAGGACTTCAAGCCCTTCCCGCCTCAGATACTCCTCGACGAACTCCGAAAGCCCCGGCTCGATCAGTCCGGGAAGAACCCTCTCCCTGGCCTCCACGACGGTTACCCCCTGCCCGCGCCTCCTCATGGCAACCGCCGCCGTCAGCCCCACGAGGCCGGCTCCGATGACAACGACATCCTCCTGAGCAGGCAGAGATTCGAGGAACTCAACATCCTCAACCCCGTGGAAGGAGATGACGCCTTTGAGGTTCACGCCCGGAATCGGGGGAACGGCCGGCCTCCCTCCGGTCGCGATGACGAGGTTGGTGAAGCTTACTTCAAGAGTTCTGCCGTTGAGTCTCACCGTAACTCTCCGCTCCTTTGGGTTCAGCGAAAGAGCCTCCGCCCCTTCCAAGACATTAACGCCCATCGTTTGAAGCCTCCCGGCGAGCCTCAGGGCTATGCTATCGAAGGGCGCGCTCAATGCCAGAAACTCCGCGAGCCTATGCCTCGTGTAGGGCGGCCACTCCCTAGCGATGAGAGTTATCTCCCCCGGCTCGACCCCTTCCTTTATCAGGTTCATAGCGGTGTAGATTCCTCCAACGCCGCCCCCGATGATGACCGTTCCCCCTGGAGACACCTCAGACCAGCCCCCTGAAGGCCAGAAGCTCCTTCACCGGCTTCTTCTCCTCCATTAAGGCCTTTTTCTCAGTGAACCTATCGTAAATGAGCGCCCCCTCCCTGCAGGCTTCCACGCACCTCGGTTTTCCCTTACAGAGGTCGCACTTGACCATCTCTCCCGTCGTCCCAAGGAAAACAGCCCCAAAAGGGCAGACGGCGGTGCAGGCCTTGCAGGAGGTACATAACTCCCTGGCAAGGAACACCGTTCCATCATCCTTCACCCAGAGCGCCCCGAACTCGCATGCCTCCACGCATGGGGCTGGACTGCAGTGCCTGCATACGACGACGTCCCAGCCGCCGGAGACCTCCGGTATCCTTATCGCCGGCTCATCCATCGGGCAGGCTTCCACACAGTCCCCGCAGCCCGTGCATTTCTCAGAGAGGACGTGGAGGAGGTACTCTCTCCCGTTCACAGCTCAAGCCCCTCGTTCCTTTTCCATATCTCCCTGAGGAGTGCCGTGGCCTCTTCGGCCTTTTTGGTCCGATAAGGAGAAGGTTCACCTGATAGTTGCCCGTATATTCCGTAGGAAACCCCCGCGGCCTTGGCCTTCTTCAGCTCTCTCATGACCTTCTCCTTCGGGCCATAAATTATCGCGTCGCGGGGGCAGACCTGGGCGCACTCTGGATCGCCGCCGCATAGGTCGCATTTTATCGGCTTGACGTCGAAGTCGAAGCTTATGGCCCCAAACGGGCAGGCATAGGCACACTCGCGACACCCTATGCAACGGGAGTAGTCTATGAGATAAGCCCCGACCTTTCCATCGAGGTGGATTGCATCCACCGGGCAGACTCTCTCGCATGCGGCGTCCCTGCACTGGAGGCAGTAGACAGGGGCGGAGGCCTGAACCTCTGGCTTCGTCAGAACGGTTATCCTCGAGAGCAGCGGGTTAAAGACTCCCTCGTGAGTGTAGGAGCATACAAGCTCGCACAGGTGGCAACCTGTGCAGTTCTCGTAGATGATACCCAGAATCTGCATTCACTCACCCCCAGGATAGCTCTCCAGCGGCCAGAGGGCTGGCCCGTCCCACTCAGGGAACTCCTTTCCCTCTATCTCGTCCGCCACGTAGCCAATGCCGAGCCTCTCCAGCGTTTCCCCCTTTGGACGGGCCGTCTCCACGTCGCAGCCCCTCCTCTCGAGGTACTCGTCCACCATCTCCCAGTGCCGCTTTTCCTGCCTCCTGAACTTCTCGGTCTTCGCCAGCTCGGGCGGAAACTTCACGTTGTAGTGCTTCTTCCTGATGCCCTGCTTCACGTTTATGGCCATCTCCGTCAGGTATATCCTGTCAAGGGCCTCAACAACGTCCTTCTCACTGAACTCCATTCCCGTGAAGGCCGTGAGGAGCATCGCAGTCCCCCTGAAGATTGGGTACTTCCAAACGAGCGGAACTGCCTGGAACCACATGTTTATCGAACCCTTACACCTTCCGAGGGAATCCGCTAGGGTGCAGGCCCTCTCCCCCGCTATGACCGCCCCAACGGGATCGACGCGGTAATCGGGAAGCCCTGCCTCAAGCATTCCCCTTACCGCTTCCGGGTCCATGTTGACATCGTTCTCCCAGTAGGCCCAGGAGCGGCCCCTGAGGTGGTCTGCTCCCCTAGTCGAGGTGGCGTGGGCGAGGGTGAAGATTCCGTTCATGAAATCGACCTCGTACCAGCCCCTGTTGAGACCCTTCACGTCGTAGCTGTATGCCAGAGCCTCCCTGTCGACGAGCTTCGCGAAGTTGCGGTAGCCCTCTGCGATCATATTCCCAAAGCCCTTCCTGTAGGCTGTCATCCTAACCAGCTCGATCTGCCCCTCAGCGTCTCCCCATTCGAGGGAAACGCCGTCGAGAACTTCGTCGCTCAGGATTCCCCTCTCGTGCAAAAGCCTCGCGAGGGCTATCGTGTCGCCGAGGGTTATCACGTCCATCCCGTACTCGTCCGCCATGTGCTCCATCTGGAGGACGGCCTCGGTGTCAGTGATGCAGTTGTTCGAGCCGAGGGCGTAGATGGACTCGAACTCGCTCGACGTGCCGTATTCTCCAGTTTTCGGAAGGTAGTAGACGTCCTTGCAGGCTAGGGGGCAGGAGTAGCACTGAGTTCTGCCGACTTCGTAAGCTGCTAAATCCTCGGGTCTAAGGCCCTTCGGAAGCTCGTCAGGGCCGAGATATTTCGAGAAGTACCTCCAGCCCGGGTGCCAGCTTAGAAGACCATAGTGGGTACCTATGACGGAGTAAATCTTCCTCACGAACTCGCTCCTCTTGAAGTACTCCAGATCCTCCTTGGCAAGCCCGTAGAAGGTCTCCGGGTCGGCGGGTTCAACGCCCTTCGTCCCCCTGATGGCTATCGCCTTGAGGTTCTTAGAACCCCAGACGGCCCCGCTTCCCCTCGCCCCCGCGTGGTACTTGTCCACCATGGTGGTGGCGAACCTGACGAGGTTCTCTCCAGCCGGTCCTATACCGGCCACACTTACATCGTCCCCGTGCTCATCACGGAGGACGTCAACCAGCTCCCCCGTCTTCATCCCCCACAGTCCTTCCGCGTCCCTGAACTCGACGGTTTCATCTTCGATCCAGACGTACTTCGGTTTGTCCGCCCTTCCGAGCACGACAATCTGGTCGTAGCCCGCATACCGCATCATCGCCGCGAACTCCCCGCCGGCGTTCCCGTCACCGAGTATCCCCGAGAGAGGGGATATTGTGCTCACGTGGAGCCTGCTGGTCATTGGAAGGACAGTGCCGGCGAAGGTGCCGTTTCCGAGGGCGAGAACGTTCTCCGGGCCGAGAGGGTCTATCTTTCCATTGACCATCTCAAAGAGCTTCCTTGAGTTGAAGCCCCTGCCGCCGAGGTAGGCTTTAACTTCAGAAGGCGCCAGTCTTTTCCTGACGGCTTTTTCCCTGTCGAGGTCTATAAACAGGGCATAGCTTTCTTCAGTTCCAGTGGTGGTTGACATCATACGCATCTCCTTTTGAATAAGAACGTAATAAGTCAACTTTGTTTTTGAAATATATAAACGTTTGCGGAGATTATCGAGGGTCAAACCGCCAGCCGGTGCTCCAAAAACCTCTTAACTTCCACCCCCCTTTCCCCTTCGGTGGTGCGAATGCAGGCCTTTGATAAGGAAGAACTCACGGTCATCAGAAAGTTCGAGCACATAGAGCACTGCCTAAAGCGGAACGTTCAGGCTCACGTGAGCAACGGTTTTGAAGATGTGCACTTCGTCCACATGAGCCTTCCCGAGATAGATAAGGACGAGATAGATTTGAGCGTCGAGTTCCTTGGAAGGAAGTTCGACTACCCGATTTTCATAGCGGGAATGACCGGAGGAACGAAGGGTTCTCAGCTGGCTGGGAAGATAAACAAGACGCTAGCGAAGGCCGCTCAGGAGCTCAACATACCGATGGGCGTTGGAAGTCAGAGGGCCATGATAAGGAAGCCCGAAACCTGGGAGAGCTACTACGTTAGGGACGTCGCCCCGGATGTATTTCTCGTTGGGAACCTCGGCGCTCCCCAGTTCTCCGAGACGATTCCCGAGCGCTACGGCATCGAGGAGGCGCTCAAGGCCGTTGAGACCATCCAGGCCGATGCTCTGGCAATTCACATGAACCCGCTCCAGGAGAGCGTCCAGCCGGAGGGAGATACCCAGTACAGGGGTGTTCTCAACGCCCTGGCAGAGCTGAAGGCCGAGTTCCCGTACCCGATAATAGCTAAGGAGACAGGCGCGGGAGTTTCCATGGAGGTCGCGATAAAACTGGAGAGCATCGGCATTGATGCGATAGACGTTGGCGGCCTCGGCGGGACGAGCTGGAGCGGCGTTGAGTATTATCGGGCAAAGGACGAGCTGGGGAAGGATTTGGCCCTCCGCTTCTGGGACTGGGGGATAAAGACCGCCATCAGCGTTGCCGAAGTTAGGTACGCCACAGAACTTCCAATAATAGCCACAGGCGGGATGAGGGACGGTATAGCGATGGCGAAGGCTCTCGCCATGGGAGCCACCTTCGCAGGGGTTGCCCTGCCTCTCCTCAAGCCGGCTGTCAAGGGCGACGTTGAAGGGGTCATAAAAATCCTCAGGCGCTACATAGAGGAGATCCGCAATGCCATGTTCCTCGTCGGGGCCAGAAACGTCGAGGAGCTGAGGAGAGTGCCGATCGTGGTCACAGGGTTCACGAGGGAGTGGCTGGAGCAGAGGATTGATCTGCCTGCATATATGCGGAGCAGAGGTATTTGACGTTTTTATTTTTACATATCTCCAGCAAGTTCTTTATTAATCCCCTCTTTGATTTTCTCAACATTTTCAAGTATGTATTCCCAAGTTACAACGACCAAATTATCTTGTGACTCATTAAAAGAGCTCAACGCTCTTTTCTCTTCTTCAGTTAACTCTTCAAAAAGCCCAATAATTATCATGTATAAAACATTGCTGTTATTGCCTATTATCTTTCTCCAGTCTGAAATTTGATTTAGGGCACCTTTCAGGCGGGTAGATTTCCTTGTTCCAATAAACGGCTTATATCTTGGAGGTTCAATCTCGACATAAATTTCTCTACCTTCCTTTGTTTGAATACGAAAATCTGGTCTTCTTAGGAGTTCTCCTTGAAGTGTCGGTTGGCTCTCTATCATCATTGCACCGGGCCATAAGAAAAATTTGTATCGTGTGAGCATATCCTGAAAAACTTGCTCATCAGCTTTAGTTGTATATATAGTGTTTCTGATTTCGTCTTCTATCCTAGCTATGAGTTCCATATACATTTCAAGAGCCTTGAGTTTTGCGATTTTATCAATAATCCTCTGATAACCATTTGTGATTATCTCATAGAGTCTATTGAAAAGTATAAAGTAGAAATCAGACTCGGCGTGAGAGAGTGGGCTAATCTCTTTAAGAGTAGAAGACTTCCCAAAAATCCATGCAAAGGGAATGTGCTTAACATGCCGTTGTTTTCTGACTACCCAATATATTCCCACATCCACTAACTTTGCTTCTCCGTTGTGTTCTACTTTTACAGGGATCGTATCATTAGCCAGTACAAAAATTGTTGAATCTTCAGGGAGTTGATTTTTATATCTCCCAATGAAGCCATGATTGGTGAATATAATCCTCCAAAATCCCGAATCCTTCCCGGTTACCACAAATGCACCATTAACGCCTGAAATCCCGAATATCTCTTCCTCCACAGTTTTTTTTGGTTTTTTTGATTTTTATGGAAACCCTACTTGCTCGCTTTCGAAGGATCTCAAATCCAACTTTACCACTATCATCAATATAAACCACGCTCTTAAATCCTTGATAAAGCATATATTCTGGGAGCAACACCTCTCTGAGCTGTATTGGAACTTGAGTTGTTAAGATTGATACTCTGTTAAAATACTGTTTCAGTGTATTCTTTATGTCCTCATTTGAATAACTAGTCATTGATTGATTCTTAATGCCTTCTACTATTAAAGTTTATCGTTTAAATAATTTTTAACTACTGCAAATTCACACTTTTTTAAACTCATGACCAAGCAACTATAAGCAACACAACCCCCCATTGATAATGACTGGAGGAGAGGATTGATCTGCCCGCGTACCTTCGATACAGGAGGTGTGAAAGTCTATATTCTTAAACAATTTGACCCTTTGAGAGACCATGCCGTTTGGGCAAAAAGGGTTATAACGCCTTTGATGGATTTATTGGGAGGTGAGAGCATGGGGTTCAGAATCAGTGAGAGAAAGATAGGCTGGCACAAGGACTTCGACAGCTCCCACTTCCTCGCTCTGCCCTACGAGAGCAAGTGCCTCCGCATACACGGCCACACCTACAACGTCGACGTCGAGATATGGGGCGAACTCAACGAGAACGGTATGATATTCGACTTCAACCACCTGAGCAAGCTCATAAAGCTCCTCGACCACAGGATCCTCGTGAGTGAGGGGTGGGTCGTCGAGAGAGAGGATGGTGTTCTCGTTATCGAGAAGAACGGGAAGAGGCTCGAGCTCCCCAAAGACGAGGCCGTTGTTCTGGACAAGCCCAATGTGACGGCTGAATACATAGCCGAGTGGTTCGCGGAGAGGATAGCCGAGAAGGCGGGGGACAACGTGAGGAAGATAAAGGTAAAGATATGGGAGGATCCAAGGAGCTACGCGGAGGTAACGCTGGAGAGGTAGCTTCTCATCGGCCGGTTCTCTCTGAATTTTCCCCTCAAAACCCGTAAATAGTATGAGCGCCAACCCGATCTGAGGCGATGTTATGAAGTGGGTGACGAGAGAGCACGTCCACGTGGACCGCGTGGCGTGCCCGTGGCTTATAAAGCGCTTTATCGACCCCGAGGCGGAGTTCATCTTCGTGCCCCGCGACACCGACCCCTCGACCATAACAGAGGGAATTCCCTTCGACTTCAAGGGCGTTGAGCTCGGCCACCACGACGGTAAATGCTCCTTCGACGCATTCGTAGAGAAGTACAACATAACCGATCCAGCCGTTTTGAAGATAGCGGAGATCGTTAGGGAGGCCGACACCCACGTGGAGAATCCCCAGCCGCTGGCGGTGGCCTTGGATATTCTCGCACGGGGTTACAGAATGATATCCAAGGACGACTACGAGACCCTCGAGAAGGAGTTTCCACTCTACGATGCGATGTACGCGTACTTCAAGAAGGAGATCGAGGAAGGGAAGGCTTAACAGCCCTTCTCCCTCTTTTCAGGGGGCTCTCCTTCAATCCCACACCTTTCGTGGAGGGACTTCAGCATCTCCCCCGCTTTCTCCCTGAGCTCCCCAAAGTACTTCTCCTTAAAGTTCTCTGCAGCTTCCTCCGCAAGCCTGTAGGCGGTGGTAAAGTAAGCGAGGGCCGTCTCGCAGTCCTCCCTTTCGGCCGTTTTTCCGGCCATGTCCACGATGTACCCGGCGAAGTTGTGGAGGAGGAGCTTCCACTCCTTTTCAAAGCCGTTCTCGTTCAGCCAGCCCTTGAGGGTGATGAAGACCTTAATTGCCGGCTTAACGACGGAGTACTCGTTGTAACGACGGTAGCGGATCAGGAGGTACTGGAAGAGCGAGATGAGGAAGTTTCCGACGGTGGAAGATTCGAGGCCGTTTTCCCTCACGAAAGCCTCGAACTCGGTCAGACCAGTCCTACCCGTTTCAGCAAAGGCGCTGATTAGCGGAAGGTACCGGCTTGAGTACTTCGAAAAATCCACCTCCTCAAGCTCCCTAAGCTCTGGGAGAATCCTCATCACAGCATTTCTCGCGTCCATCTTCTCACCCAAAGGATTAAATCGGGTGCGGTTTATTAGGGTTTAGGTGAGGGTGATGAGGTTTTCAAAGGGAAGGAACTTTCTTTTCAGGGTTCCAGAGGGGGAAGAGCTTTTAAGCTACATAAACCGCTTCGCCGAGGAGCACAACGTTCTCATAGGAATCATCAACGCGATAGGAAGCCTGAGGAACCCCGAAATAGGCTACTTCGATGAGAAAGCCGGGGAATACAAAGTGATCGAACTGAAGGGAACCTTTGAGCTGGTTTCCCTGATGGGAAACATAAGCCTCAAGGAGGGAAAACCCTTCGCGCACATCCACGTTTCGCTTGGAGGCCCGGACGGAAGGCTCTACGGCGGCCATCTGGTTGAAGGAGAGGTCTTCGTTGCGGAGGTCTTCATTCAGGAGCTCTTAGGGGAACCTCTGGAGAGAAAACCGCAGGACAACGGGCTGGCTCTCTGGGATGCGGAGACATAGCTCCGTCAAAACCCTTTTTAGGTTTGGGGTAGAAATCGATACATGGGCAGGGTGCACTTCTACCTACGTGAGAGACTGGATGAGGTTAGGGGCAGGGTTCTCTACGAGAGCTACGAGGCGAGAAAGCTTCCGGCTTGGGAGAGGGTGGGGATCACGTGGCTGGCCCTATTTGCCTTCTGGCTCGTCGTAAGCGGGAAGTTCTCACCTTCCCATCTGATCACCGGGGCCCTGGTGACGCTTGCCATTGCCACGGTAACGAGGGACTTTCTGACGGACGACATAAGGCAGACGGGACATCTGCTCTCAAAGGCGGCCTACATATTCCTGTTCCTCGTCCCGCAGTACCTCTTCATCATGGCCTTTCGCCTGCTTGAGAGCAACCTTAAGGTCGTTAAAAACGTCCTCTTCATGGACATAAACCCCGGGATAGTTAAGGTGAAGGCTGACCTTCACTCGAACACGGGCTTGACCGTCCTCGCGAACTCCATAACGCTAACACCGGGTACCCTCACACTGGACGTCAACAAGAAGCTCGGTGAGGCCTACCTCTACGTGCACTGGATTGATGTTGAAACCCTCGACCAGGAGAAGGCTGGAATGAAGATAAAGGGGGAGCTTGAGGAATGGCTGAAGAAAATCTTCTGGTGATTTTACCATACGCGGTGGCTTTCCTAGTGTTTACCGCGACGCTGGTTAGCTACCGCGTTATCTTCGGCCCGACGCTGGCTGACAGGGCAGTTGCACTGAACACGGCAACGACGAAGGCCGTGGTGATAATAGCAATGCTCTCGCTCCTCTACGATGCCCCCTACCTCCTCGACGTGAGCATAGTGCTCCTCATGGTCAACGCCGTGGGCGGGCTCATCATAGCTAAGTACATGGAGGTGAGGGCGTGATAGCTTTCCTCTTCCTCCTCTTCGGCCTCTTCATAATGCTCTTCGGGGCCCTCGGGTTACTCCGCTTCCCCGACGTTTACACGAGGCTACATGCAACAGCGAAGTGCGACACTGGTGGGGCGATAAGCATACTCCTGGCCCTGGCACTCGCCTCGGACTTCTCCCTCACGGGAAAGCTCAAGTTCCTCGTGATAGCCTTCATGATAGCCATGATAAACCCGATGGTCAGCCATGCGATAGCGAGGGCCGCCTATAAGAGTGGGGTAAAGCCGAAAGCGGTGGTGGACATGTATGCCTGGGACAATCCATGAAGTCCTGCTTATTGCGATAATCCTCCTATCGGCCTCGGTGGTGGAGGCTGAGAAACTCACCTCCGCGGTACTGCGCTACGGCCTCCTCAGCCTAGCCTTCGTAATCGTCCTGATCCAGCTTAAAGCTCCCGATGTTGCCCTCTCGGCCGTCGTGGTTGGGGCGATAGTAACGGGGCTATTCCTCTACACGATAAAGGAGGTGGGGGAGTGAAGCGCCTCATCGGAGCGCTCATCAGTTCGGCCCTCCTGCTGGAGCTCCTCAGGCTTGACTACACCAAAGTTTCAGGGGGGAGCTACGCCTACTACCTAACTAATTGGCGCGAGGTTGGAATCCCGAACCTCGTGACGGCCATACTGGCAGACTGGAGGGCCTACGACAGCCTTGGCGAAGCTACCCTCCTCTTCGCGGCGGCCACCGCCTTTTACCTGCTCCTCGGGAGGAGAATGAAGTGAAGATGAGCCTCGTCGTGAGGACGACGACAAAGCTCGTGGCGCCTTTCCTGGTCACATATGGAGCTTACCTCACCATCTACGGCTACGAGAGCCCCGGCGGCGGCTTTCAGGCAGGGGTAATCTTCGCCGTGAGCGTTATCCTGCTCATGACCGCCTACGGCTACAGGAGAACGAGAAAGCACTTCCCGCTCAGGACGGTCCAGCTCGTAGAATCTTCTGCGGCCCTCTTTATAGTAGGGGTCGCACTCATGGGTTTAGCCTTCGGGGCCTTCTTCCTCAACTTCCTCCGCCCCTACATCCCGGGAGGTACCATAATGACATTCAACGTAGGCGTTGCCCTCAAGGTGGGTACCTCCTTCGTCCTCGTCTTCTACATCTTGGCGAGGTGGGTTGACCGTGATTAACGCCGAGACCGCTGGAATAATCGTGATGCTCATAGGTCTCTACGGTCTGATATCGAAGGAGAAGGCGATAAAGCAGGTGCTCTCCATCAACGTGGTTTCCCTCGGTCTGATACTGTTCTTCATAGGCACAGGTTACGTCGAGGGAGGGGACTTCCCGATAATGCCCTCCACTCCGGTTGACCCGCTTCCTGCCACGCTAATGCTGACAACGCTCGTCGTTGACGTGGCTATAACCGCGCTGGCCCTTGCGATGATACTGCGCAACGGGGGGGAGTGGGCGTGATAGCCGTCCTCGTTGCAGTTCCACTCCTCTTCGCTTTCCTTACAGCCCTAACAATCCCCGTTAGAATGGAAAAGTACGCTAAGTACCTCTTCCTGGCCGGCGCGCTTCTCCCATGGTTCGTCTACCTCGCCCTTGGTGAAGGGAGCGGGGTCGTGGGTAACTGGCCGAGGGTGGGGGGGATAGAGGTCGCCCTCGACGCTTACAACTCCCTCCTTATCCTTGGCGAGCTTATCCTCTTCTCCGCCGTTGCCCTGTACTCCATTAGCTACTTCAAAAGGGAAGTAAAGGCCCTCGTCCTGCTCCTTCTTGTCCATGCCAGCCTCCTCGGGGCCTTCATAAGCAGGGATCTCTTCAACTTCTACATCTTCATGGAGATAGCCTCGGTGTCTTCATTCGCGTTGGTGGGCCTCTCCGGAGAGAGGAGGGCAACCAGGGCGGCATACAAGTACCTAATGCTCTCGCTCCTAGCTTCCTACTTTTTCGTGTTCTCGATAGGCGTTATCTACCTCAAGACTGGCTATCTAAACCTCGAGCTGATTTCCCGGGTTCCGCCCTCAGCGGAGATAAGGGCGGCCGTTGCACTCGCTTTAGCCTCGCTCCTCCTCAAGGCCGGTATCTTCCCCCTCCACCTCTGGCTTCCGGATGCCCACGCCAACGCCCCCTCCCCTGTCTCGGCGCTCCTCTCCGGGGCGGTCGTCAAGGCCCCAGCCTACGGCATGGTGCTCCTCTCGCTCTACCTTCCCCTCAGCAGAACTTTTAGGGAGGTTCTGCTCGGCACGGCCTTCGCATCCATGCTCTTCGGCGTTGCCATGGCGCTCCTCCAGAAGGACGTCAAGAGGCTCCTCGCCTACCACACCGTCAGCCAGATGGGCTACGTCCTCCTCGGAATAGGAACGCTCAACCCGCTCGGAGCCGTCTACTACGCCTTCGCCCACATGCTCTTCAAGGGCGGCCTCTTCCTCTCTGCAGGGGCTATGGTGGACAAAGCCAAGAGCAGGAAACTGGAAAAGCTCTCCTACAGGGGCGACCCTCTCTTAATGCTCTCTACACTGATGCTCAGCCTTGCAATAGGCGGGATATGGCCGTTCGTCGGCTCTCCCGCGAAGGCCGTTCTCCTTAAGGGACTGCCGTACGGTAAGGAACTGTTTTATCTGGCGGGTCTGGGGACTCTCGCCTCTTTCACGAAGCTCAACTACTATCTCATGCATGGTGAAGGGGGGAGGAGCGGCGCGCTGGTCCTCCCGTCCTTCATGATGGCGCTCGCGGCGCTCCTCGCTGGGATCTCGCTCGGAGCTGTTCCCAAGGCGATTGACGCTTACCTGCTCCTGGGGGGAGTATTGCTCTTCACCCTGCTCAAGGCGAGCGGTTTGCTTGAAGTAAAGCTCCCAAAAAGGGAGATAACGCCGAAGGATGTGAACATCGGGGCGGCCCTCTTCGCCCTCTTTCTGCTCCTCCTACTCCACCTCTCGCAGGGTTAGCTCCCTGACCTCCTCCAGTCCCTTGAGGGCCTTTTCAAGCTCCTCAAGTGAAATCCTGCTCCCGCTGACGTCCACTATTGCCACTATTGCAGCGAGACCCAGCTCGCCCAGCTCCTCGCTCTCGTTGAAGAGGATGTTTATCCCGTGCTTTCCAAAGAGCCCGCTGACCTTGGCCAGAACCCCCGGCCTGTCCTCCACAACGAGTTCAACCTCGACCAGCCTCTTCCCGGGAAGGGCTATCCTCTCGAGGTGGGCCTCCTTGAGGTCGGTATCAACCTCTACCAGGAAGTAGGCTCCCTTAACGAGCCCGAGCTCGTAGGCGAAATCCAGCGGGATCTCCACCTTCCCATCTTCCTTAATCTTTATGAGCTCGTAGTGCCGCATATTCATCCCCCCAAAACTTCAATAGCACGACATAGTGCCATACCGTTATCGTCAGTGCCCCGACGAACTCGGGGATTGCAACACCCCTGAATGTTCTCATGGCCCAGACGGAGAGAATCCAGGCCAAGACGAAGAGAGCCACCGTGAAGTAAAGCATCCCCCTCTCCCCGGCGAGACCCATTCCCACACCCGCTATCAGAAAGCCGAATCCGGCCGTCAGGAAGAAGCACCAGCTGACGTAGTAGTGCGGTGAAGTTCCCTCCGGGAAGATGCCTATCAACGCCAGAAAGGCGAAGCCCGCTATGAGCATCCCGGTTCCAGCCTTTTCAATGCTGTTTCTTGCCGTCTCAAGAAGGCCTGCGGCGTAGTATATTGCCAATGCCGCCGTTACCACGAGCGGCACGTTGAGGAGCCATTTGTTAGAAAGGCCGACCTTTCCGAGGTCGCTTATCGCGTTGTCAGTCAACTTCCACCACGAGCGGTTCACGTAGATCGCCGTGAGGATGCCGGAATAAGCCACGAGGGGAGCTACTAACCCAGCCTGGAGCTGGGACTTCCTCATTGACACCACCAAAAAAGGATTGGAATTCAAAAATTAAAAGGCTATCTCACTTCTCGTAGAATATCTTGCAGTGCTGGACGTACTCTTCCTCCTCCAGGGGAAACTCGTCGTCTTCCTGGCAGTACTTCGCCAACTCTGGATTCTCACCCGCGAACTTCTTGATGGAATCCCACATCGTCACGAGTAAGAAGTGGGTCTCGCTCCCTTCATCTCTCCTTAGGCAACCTTTCTCCCCTGTACGTGCCGTGCCACAGCCCCATGATTGCCATGATACCACCGCCCTACTTTGGGGCTCCCCCTATAAAAAGTGCCTTCAAGCCCAGAGACACACTCTACGAAACCAACTGGCAGCCATTCCAAAAATAGCTCATGGGTGCTATTTGTATCTCATCGTTTCGACAAATTTATAAACGGAAGTTCAGAGCTTTCCCCATGCCGCTGAGCAGATACGCAGGGTTCAGCCGCGACGCCTATCTAGTGGTTTTGTACTCCTTCTTCGGCTGGTTAGGGGGCAATATAGCCTGGTTCATAGTCCCGTTCTACTTCAAGTCCCTCGGTATGGATTATACGAACATGGGCGTGCTCTTCTCACTCTCCACGATAGCCCAGGCGGTTCTCCTTCTTTTTACAGGCCCGCTCTCGGTGAAGATCGGCTACAAGAGGAGCATAATCCTCGCCCTTACATTCTTCGCCTCGGGAAGACTCATCCAGGTATTCTTACCGGAATTTCTATTCCTGGCCATTGCATCCGTGCTCCTCGGCGTGGGCATGGCTCTCGAGGGGCCCGCCTTAATGTCCCTCCTCAGCGAGGAGGCGAGAGATGAGAACAGACACTACCTCTTTTCCCTCAACTCAGCTATGGGAACCTTCGGAGCCGCCTTTGGAACCTTCCTTGGAGGTTTCCTCCCAGGAGTCCTGGACGGCGAGAACCCGTACAGGGATACGCTGATGGTATCGGTAGGCTTTATCTTCCTCCAACTGGCTGTTATCTCCCTTGTACATCCGATACTTGACAGGAAGGGACGGCAGATAAAATTTGAGCGCGAGACTGTGATCAAGATTCTCAAATTCTCGCTTCCCAGTGCATTAATAGGCCTCGGGGCCGGTGTAACGATTCCATACATGGGTCTGTGGTTCAACAGGAAGTTCGGCACCAGCTTGGAGAGCATAGGCGGCCTCTTCGCGATTCAGCAGTTCATAATGGGCCTCGGCACCTTCCTCCTTCCGGCTTTAGCAGATAAGCTCGGGAGCGTTAAGACCATAGTTGGCTTCAACGGCAGCGCAACAGTCCTGATAGCAGGAATGCCCTTCCTGCCGACCTTTCCGTTGGCGGCCCTAGTTTACATCGTGAGGACGATCCTCATGAACATAGTGAACCCAATATGGGACGCATTCATGATGCGCTTCTTCTCCACCGAGGAGCGCTCAACTGCCTTAGCATTGAGAAACCTCTCCTGGACGGCCACCTTTGGAATTGGCCAGTACGTCGGCGGCTTAATCTTCGACCGCTCTCTCACGATCCCGTTCCTCGTAACGGGTATTCTCTACGGCGCCTCGATGGTCTCCTTCTGGAGGCTGTTCTCAAGGGAAGAAAAGTGAGGGATCAGCATATCCTCGGAACGGGGTCTCCCTCCGGGGGTTCCATGAACCTTTTTCCACCTATTCCCGTCTCGAGCAGAACCTTGCCGCGGTAGTCGTCTATCACCTCGCCGATTATTGCCGCGTTCCTGCCCTTTTCGGTCTTTCTCATGGCTTCAAGAGCTTCTTCCGCGTACTCCCTCGCGACGACCATAACCACCTTGCCCTCGTTGGCGACATCGTAGGGGCTTATACCGAGCATCTCGCTCGCCGCTCTCACCTCAGGCCTTATCGGGATGTCAGCTTCCCTTACGAGGATTCCGACGTTGCTCTTACGGGCGATCTCGTTGAGCGCATTGCTCAGACCGGCCCTCGTCGGGTCCTTCATCGCGTGGACCTTCTCCCAGCCGATTGAGTCGGCAACGGCCTTAACAACGTCCCATATCGGTGCGACGTCGCTCTTCAGCTCGGTCTCGAAGGCTATGCCCTCCCTGTGGCTCATCAGCGCTATGCCGTGGTCGCCTATCGTCCCGCTGACCAACACAACGTCACCGACCTTCGCCCCGGCGTCGCTCACCGGGTGTTCCGCGATTCCTATTCCGGCTGTTACCACGAACATCTCAATCTTATCTTCAACGACCTTGGTGTCGCCCGTGACTATTGGAACCGGGACTTCCCTTGCCGTCTCGTCCATCGACTTGAGAACCCTCTTCAGTATCTCCATGCCGAGGCCCTCGCCGATTATCATCGAGTTGGCGAGAGCTATCGGCTCAGCTCCCATAACGGCCAGATCGTTCACCGTCCCGCTGACCGCTAGGCGACCTATGTCCCCGCCGGGGAAGAAGAGGGGCCTTACCGTGTGCCCGTCTATGGTGAATACCATGTGCTTGTCCCCGAATGGTATTGTGGCACCGTCGTCTAGTGCATCCAACCCTATTCCGCCGGCTGACTTCAGCGTCAGAGTTTTGAGGATAACGTCCCTCAAAAGCTCCTCCATTATCTCTCCGCCGGCTCCGTGTTCGAGCTTTATTTTTTCACCCATCTCAATCACCTATCAGGCCTTTCTCCCTCAGGTATGAGCGCGTGAAGTCCAAAAACTCCTTTGCCCTTTTGATTTGGGCGCTGGCGTCTTTTCCGACAGGTGGGTCTCAAAGGAGTAATCTGCCACCGGTCTAAGTTGGAAGGCCAGCCTCAGATAGGTGAAGAACTTATATGGGATTTCCCCAGTTTTCACGAGCTCCTTCCCGAGGAGTGCTATGACGGCAGAGTGTTTCGAAACCGAGATGCCTTTTGTTAATAAGATGGCCTCTGCGCAGTAGAACATCGTGTAATACGCCCTGGAAACAGCGAATTCATAGGCCCCTTTTTCTAGAAGAGCCTTGGCCGCTTCCAGGCTTTCCTCGGCCTTGTGTATTATGGCAGGATAATTGATCATACCCTTATGCCCTCCCTCATCACGTTAAGTATTAGTGGGTCCGAGCTCATCTCCGATTTCTCGACGTAGGGTATGAGCGCTATCACCACTCCTTTTTCGATGGCATATTTGTTAGTCGCCTCTGCCATTCTGTCGAGCTCCTCAAGCGTTGGCCACTGCCTCACAACGACGAGAACATCCACGTCGCTCCACTCTTCAGCTTCCCCCCTCGCATAGGAGCCGAAGAGGATAACCTCAACTAGGTTTTCCCCAAGAATCTCTTGGAGCTTTGCCTTCACCTCCCTGAGTATTCCTTCGAGCTCATTCCTCTCTAGGATCGGCATTCGCGCTCTCCCCCAAACTTCTAAGTCTCCACTGCTTATATCCTTTCTCACAGCATCAGATCCTCCTTCTTCAGGTATCCCTCTAGGTAAAGACCCCCGAGGAAGGCCTGGCCGACGTTTATCCCGTTGTCGCCCCTCGGAACCTCGGTTGTCACGTGGAAGTTAAGCCCGTTCGCCTCCACGACCTTCCTTATTGTCTTGGTTATCAGCTCGTTGTAGGCTACGCCACCGCTTAAAGCCACGTTCCTCACCCCGAACTCCCTCGCCTTCTCCACTGCTGTTTGGGCGAAGGCCCTCGCGAGGGCGAGGTGGGAGGAATAAGCTATGTCCGCTGGTGGGGCCCTCTCAACCACCTCAAGAATCTCCTCAAACAGCTCCTCGCCCTTTATCAGCTCTCCTTCAACTGGAACCTCAAACTTCAGGTCGTTCTTGCCCTTGAAGGCGAAGCTCTCGAGCTTCATAGCCGGCTCTCCCTCGTAGTGCCTCCTATATGCGACGTTGAGGAGAACGGCTATTGCATCGAGGACCCTTCCAGTTGACGAGGCGTATGCGGTGTTTATCCCCTTGGCAAGCTGGTTTAAAACCACGTTGAACTCTACCCTTCCGTACTTGAGGCTATCGACGGCCTTCGGACAGCAACGCCCTATTATCCCTTCAAGCTCGTCAATCGGGTAAACTTTGCTCAGTATCCCCATAAGGGCCCTCAGAGGGTAGTAACTCGCCAAATCTCCTCCAGGGAGGGGATAGTAATCAATGTGGGCTAATCTTTCGACGTCCTCGTAGCCCAAGTACAAGACTTCGCCACCCCACGTGTTCCCATCGGTTCCGTAGCCAACGCCGTCGAGCGCTATCCCGATGACCGAATCTAGGTTCCTCTCCGCCATAACGCTCGCTATGTGAGAGTAATGGTGCTGAACCTGGAGAAGCTCAACGTCCAGCTCGTTCGCCATTTCCATCGCAAGCTTAGTTGTGTTGTATGTCGGGTGGAGGTCGGCTACGATTAGGTCGAGGCTCTTAACCCTCAGAATCTTCCTGAAGTGGGCTATGGCATTTCTCATGAACTCTAGGACTTCGACCTTCCCAGTGTTGCCTATGTACTGGCTCGGGTAGACCTTCCTGTTCTTTGCCACACCGAAGGCGTTCATGAGCTCAGCCCCAACGGCTAAGCCGTTGTACTCGAAGGGTATCTCTATCGGGAGGGGCACGAAACCGCGGGAGCGCCTTATCACGGCTCTCTTTCCGTCGACGAACCTTATCACGCTGTCGTCGGCGCGGTTCAGTATCTTCCTATTGTGGAGGAGCAGGTAGTCTGCCATCTCCTTAAGCTCCTGGAAGGCCCTATCGTTGTCCTTAACCATCGGCATCCCAGGGTAGTTGGCTGACGTCATGACGTAGACCTTGCTCCTGCTCCAGTGGAAGAGAATGTAGTGGGTTCCAGCGTAGGGGAGCATGACTCCGATGGTATGGAGGCCCGGCGCGAGGTTCTCCGGGAGCGGGAAGGGTTCCCTCTTGCGGAGCGTTAGTATCGGTCGCCTGTAGGAGGTCAGCTCCTCCTCTTCTTCTTTACTGACGTAGGCGAAGCTTTTGATGGTCTCGAGGTCTTTGGCCATTATAGCAAAGGGCTTCTGTGGCCTGAAGGTTCTCCTCCTCAGCTCGGCAACGGACTCCTCGTTTGTTGCATCGCAAGCCAGGTGTATTCCGCCGATCCCCTTGATTGCCACGATGTAGCCCCTGTCAATCAGCTCGGCCGCCTTCCTGAGCGGGTCGCCGTATATCTCCTGCCCGTCATTGGTGTAGAGTCTGTAGGAAGGGCCGCAGACGGGACAGGCCGTTGGTTCAGCATGGTAGCGCCTGTCGAGCGGATCCTCGTATTCGCTCCGGCAGAAGTCGCACATCGGGAACTCCTTCATCGTGGTGTTTTCCCTGTCGTAGGGGAGATCCTCTATTATCGTGAACCTTGGCCCGCAATTCGTGCAGACGATAAAGGGATACATGTACCGCTTGTTGGTCGGGTCAAAGAGCTCCCTCAGGCAGTCGTCGCAGATCGCTATGTCAGGCGGGATTATCGAGTCCCCTCCCGTTCCACCCTTGGAGCTCTTCTCGATGTAGAAGCGGTCGAATCCCTGGGGTGGAATCTCATTCTTCTCAATCCTGTCAATCCTCGCCAATGGGGGCTTCTTTCTATGGAGGTCTTCGACGAAGGCCTCGATGTCTTCCTCTCTCCCCTCAACGACTATCTCAACGCCTGCATCGCCGAGGTTCTTCACGTAGCCCCGAAGGTTGTGCTCGTGGGCTATCCGATAGACGAACGGCCGAAACCCGACCGCCTGAACGATTCCCTGAACGTGAAAATGATAAGCCCTCATTCCTCCCACCGCTTTTCATTGGGGCTTTGGAGGCTTTATAGGTTTCCAAAACCAAAAGTTGAAAACGGTAGGGGAGTTTTGAACCTTTGGTGTTAAAACAGCACTCCGTATTTGTAGAATATCTGGCAGGTTCCCTCATAGGACACCATGCAGGGCCCGACGGGGTGTCTCGGCGTGCAGGTCTTTCCGAAGTGCGGGCAGTCCGTTGGCATCGCCAAGCCTCTCAGCACGGCGCCGCAGAGGCATCCCTTCTCAAGATCCGGCAGGTTCTTCGGAATCTCGACCTTGTAGAAGTTCCTTATCTCAAAGTCCCTCCACTCGTCCCTGACCTCAAGGCCCGTTCCGGGGAAGATCCCTAAGGCCCTCCATTTGGCATCGACGACCTTGAAGTACTTGTCGATCAGCTGTTGTGCCACAACGTTGCCCTCATACTTAACTGCCCTCTCGTACTCGTTCACGACCCTCGCGTCGCCCTCTTTGTACATCCTTATGAGCATGAGTATCGCCATAAGGACGTCGTTAGGCTCGAAGCCCGCAACGACCTGGGGAATTCCATACTTCTCGCTCAGGAACTCCCAGCCCTTCACACCGATTATAGTAGAGACGTGGCCGGCATCTATGAGTGCATCTATCCTGCTCTTCTGCTTTATCAAAACCTCGATTCCCTGAGGGGTTAAGCGGTGAACTGAGTAGATTTTGAAGTTCTCAAGCCCCTCCTGGGCTACTGAGTTCAGCATTCCGGCCGCCGGAGCGGTGGTCGTCTCAAAGCCCGGTGAGAAGTGAACGACCGTCTTGTCCGGGTTCTCCTTCGCTATCCTGTAGGTGTCATAGATGCCGTACACGATCCTGACGTCGAAGCCCTCGCTCTTTAGGTCGGCGAAGCTCCCCACTGGCGTTGGAATCTTGTACATATCCCCGAAGGTCGTCAGGATGATGTCTTCACCCTCTTCCCTCGCCTTCCTCATTATGAGCTGCATCGCCACGATGTCCTCAACGGGGGTTATGCAGACGGGGCAGCCCGGCCCGCTGACTACTTTGACGTTCTCCGGGAGGAGAGATCTAATCCCGTGCCTCGTTATCGTGTCCTCATGGGTTCCGCAGACGTGCATTATTCTGATTTCGCCGTCGAGGGTTTTTGCTTCCTCTTTGATCCTCTCCACGAGCTTGGAGGCGACTTCGCGGGAGCGGTAGCTACTGAAGGGGTTCTCCATCAGAATCCCCCCAGCGCGTTCTCAACCTCTGCCCAGGCTTCCAGGATTTCCATCGCTCTCTTCTCGTCCAGCTTTTCTATTGCAAAGCCGGTATGGACTATCACCCAGTCTCCGGGCTTAACATTGGGCAGGAGGTCGAGCCTCACCTCCCTCTTTATTCCCCCGAAATCAACCACCGCGACCGGGCCGTTGACCTCGATGATCTTTCCAGGCACTGCGAGACACATTTTCCCCACCGTTCTGAAGTTGGGCAAGGCTCTTATAGGGCTTTTTAAAACCAGTGGTTTAGAACCTCAAATCGCGTGATGGTCATGATGGGTGCTGTTTTGGCCGGAGGCAGGGCAAAGCGTTTCGGCGGGGACAAGCTTTTATTCAGGATCAACGGGAAGTCCCTCCTTCTTTACACCCTTGAGAGACTGGAGCAGGCTAGGAGAATAGACGAGATAATCCTAGTTGCCTCAAAGGAAAACGCGGAGAAGATGGAGGGCTTTGGGTACGATGTTGTGGTCGATGAGCTGATGGTTGGGCCGATGGGCGGTATTTACACGGCTTTGAGCCTCGGGGATGCCTTTCTCGTTGCCGGCGACATGCCGCTCCTCGTTCCTGAGTTCGTAGACTTCATCATTGAGCGCTTTGAAGAGGCCAAAAAGTCCGCCTGCGTACCGAGGTGGAGCAACGGTTACCTTGAACCCCTCCACGCCGCTTACTCGGGTTCTTTTAGGGACTTTCTGGAGAAACGGATAAAGTCAGGAAACTACGCTATAAACCAGGCGATAAGGGAGAGCGACGCCTGCTACATCGAGATCGAAAAACTGCCGGAGGACTGGCGGGAGAGCTTTTTCAACGTGAACACGAGGGGGGATTTGAGGAGACTCACCCGTGCCTCCACCTGATCAACTTCCTTTTGAGTTGAGGGTAGTACAAAATGGCTGCAGCAAGCATGAAGACTGCCCCTGCGTAATCCCTTCCGATGTACCAGGCGAGAAAGCCCAGCCCAAGGAAGAGATCCACTAGCTTCTGGCTAACATTCTCCTCAGCCCTGAAGTCCAGAGCGAATGAGACTAGGGCAAATATTCCCGCCACAAGCCAGATAATCGAGGCATCCACCATAGTCACCTCAAAATCTCGGCGAGAAGCCTGGCTAGCTTCTCAGCCCGCTCCCTTATCAGCTCACTCGGCTCCTCAAAGAGGCCCGTCGAACCCGGTTGACAGCCGATAAGGACTGCATCACTTCCAGTTTGTTCTTTCAGATAGCTCGCCACAAGCCTCAGAGGAAGCTTGTGGGTTGATATGACCTCCCCCAATGTTTTCAGCGGGTCTGCGATTATGATTTCCCCCACTTCTCCTTCAAAGTGTATTGCGTCAACGAACACCACTAAATCCGGTCTGAAGTCTGTGATCTTTCCTACATGGCTCTCAGGCATCTCGCCGCAGTTGAGGACAAGAACGTCGGGATTTTTCACCAGCTCTTTCAGCCTCTCCGCAACGAGGACGCCGAAGGCGTCGTCGCCCCTTACCTCGTTGCCGATTCCGCATATCACGATCCTCTTCTTTCCGGAGAAAACTTCCTCAAGGGCGTTCATTTCAATCACCGGAAATAAAATAAGGGAAGTCAAAGCTTCCCCGCCAGCTCCCTTATCTTCCCCGCGAACTCCGTCTTCATCAACTCTTCAACGTTTCCAATCTTCGAGTCGAGGTCGAGATAGAACGGTATGCCCACCATGTAGGGAACATCGAACTCCCCAGCGAGCCTTTCAACGTCCTTCTCATCGTCCAGCTTCATGTTCTCGACGACGCCGATGACCTTGTGCCCCTCCTCCTTTAGGAGTTCGATGAGCTTCCTTACGACGTTGAGGGAGAGCTTTGAAGGTGTAGCGACGACGAGGAACTCTCCACGCTTGAGGAAGCGCAGAACGTCGAGGAGCTGGTCGCCGAGGCCAGGCGGCATGTCGATGACGAGGTAATCCAGCTCGTCCCAGCGAGTTATCGTGAGCAACTCAATGAGGGCGTCGCTTATCTCCTTCCCGCGAAGGGGGGTCGGTCTGTCCTCAGTGTAATAGGCTATCGTCATGAACTTTACTCCATGAACCGTCGGAGGAACAACCCCTCTGTCCTCTTCCGGGAACTCCTTGGGCTCAAAACCCAAAATCACGTGATCGCTTGCCCCGTGAAAGTCGAGGTCGAGGAGGCCGACCTTGTAGCCCTTCTCCGCGAGAACTAGGGCGAGGGTCGTTGAGACGAGGGACTTTCCGACACCTCCCTTTCCGCTGACCACCGGGATGATGCGCTTAACTCTCTCGAGCCTCGCGTTTATCGCTATCTCCCTCGGGTCTATCGCGTTCATGCCTCCCCCTCCTTCTCGATCTTTATGCCTGCCACGTAAACGCCCCTTCCCTTAACGACCTCGAAGTCGTGGCTTCCGCACTTGGGACAGGCGAGGAATGCATGAACCACCTCAGGAATGAAGTGTATGTCCTCCTTGATCCTCTCGTCGAACTCCTCCTTTACCTCCTTGAGCTTCCACTCGTAGTTACAGTTCCTGCATCTGAATACTGCCTCTTCCTCAACGAACTCTATTTCAGCTCCTTCCGCGATCGTCCCTGCGAAGAGCTGCTCCATCGCGAACTTCACGATGTCTTCGGCAACGTCCTGAAGTTCACCGAGAACAACCCTAACCGCCTTCACCCTGCTTGCTCCCTCTCTTTGGGCATAATCGAGGACTGTCCTCACTATAGCATCGGCAAGCGCCCACTCGTGCATGGTATCACCGAAGTGCTTTAGTAGCGCCACCTTAAAAATGGCTGAGTTTTAAACTATCCGTTCACATAACGAAAATCTTTTTAACGGGTGAACATAGATCGAAATGGTGGAAGAAAATGGCCCACCATCATCACCACGGCGAGCTTAAGGGCAGGATGCTGTTTTCCTTTGCCCTCAACATTGTAATAACCCTAGCCGAGGTCATCGGCGGCATAATCTCTGGAAGTCTCGCCCTCCTCAGCGATTCCCTCCACAACTTCAGCGACTCTATGAGCATCCTCGCGAGCTATCTGGCCATAAAGATCGGCGAAAGGGAGAGGAACGAGAAGTATACCTTTGGCTACAAGAGGGCCGAGATTCTGGTAGCGTTCGTTAATTCCGCTGTTCTGGTCGGTGTTGCGCTCTTCCTTCTCATTGAAGCATACAGACGCTTCAAGAACCCGGAGCCGATAGACGGCCCGCTTATGCTCGGCGTTGCTTTGATAGGCCTCTTCGCCAACTTGATCTCAGTTCTCCTCCTTCACAGTCACGCACACGAGAGCATGAACGTCCGCTCCGCCTATCTGCACCTCCTTAGCGACACCCTCTCATCGGTTGCGGTTGTTGTCGGCGGAATCGCGATAATACGGTGGAAGGTCCTCTGGGTAGACCCCCTCGTTACGATTCTGATCTCGCTCTACATCTTCAAAGAGGGCTACGAGATATTAAAGGAGAGCATTGAAGTGCTTATGGAGGCGGCACCGGATATTGATCTAAACGAGATCAAAAAAGAGATCGAGGCCATCCCCGGCATCAGGAACGCCCACCACTTCCACGTCTGGCGGATAGGGGAAAAGGAAATCCACTTCGAGTGCCACGTCGAAGTCGACGACATGCCTATAAGGGAGGCGCAGAGGTTCATAGACGAGGTTGAGGAAAAGCTTAAACGCTTTGGAATAACCCACGTAACCGTTCAGCTTGAGGCTGGAAGGTGCGAAGATAAAAACACGATCTGCGGTGAGAAGAATGACTAGAGTGGCCATTCCGACTTCGAAAGGCGGATTGGATGATGGGGTTCATGAGAGCCTCGTAAGGGCTGAAACTTTCACAGTTGTTGAGCTTGAGGATGGGGAAGTGAAAAACGTGGAAGTTGTCGAGAACCCATACCGAAGAGAGCCCTACGGTGCCGGCTCCAAGGTGGCTCTTTTTCTGGTCAACCTTGGGGTGAACGTGCTGTTAACCCCAATGGACTGCCCGAAGGGAAAGGCGATACTTGACGCTGGTGGAGTCAGAATAATCAAGGTGGAAGCTGGGAAAAATGTTAAAGACGTTCTAAACCTTCTCAGGGATTGAACACGCTCTCCGCTCCGTTGGTGCTCTCTTCCCTCTTCTTCGTCAGGGGCTTCGTTATTTCGAAGGCTTTTCTTATGACTCCATGCTCCACGACGAGCTTCTTAACGTACTCCTTCGGCGGGAACTCAATGGCGTTGCAGGGGCAGACCATCGCGCACGTGTTGCACCCTACGAGACAGTTGTAGGGCCTAGCAACGACTGGCTTCCCCTCCTCGGTGTCCCAGTCAAAGACCCTCCTCCCACAGGTAACGAAGCAGAGGCCACAGCGGGCGCAGACACTGTAGTTTATTTTTGGATACCATTCTATCTCCTTTCTATCAATGCCCCACCATGGAATAACGCTCAGATCCTTGACTTCGCGCCCGAGGGCATCCTTTCCAATGATCGGGGCCTTAACGTCGGCCATTTCACTCACCTCAGTTTATGCTAGGTTACATTTATTTAAAATCTTTTTCATATGTCTTAGTTTCCAACCAAGGGTTCTGGGCAGAACTGTCCAGAAAATTTTAAATTTCTTTCATATGAGATTCTTTTGATGCCTATGCTGTGTTTAAGGGACATCACCTACGAGAGGAACGGGCGGAGGATTCTAAGCGAAATAAACATGAAGTTCCAAGAGGGCATGAGCTATTCCATCCTTGGCCCCAACGGGGCGGGAAAATCGACCATAGCCCAGGTTTTAATGGGAGTCGTGAAGCCCACCGGGGGCGAAGTTCTGCTTGATGAGCGAGATATAACCGGGCTGAACGTAACAGAGCGAGCGAGGCTCGGGATTACTCTGCTCTGGCAGGAGCCTGCACGCTACGACGGGATAACGGTTAAGGAGTACCTCACCCTCGGCGGAAAGGTCAAAGTGGACAAAAACGAACTTAAAGAAGTCCTCGAGCTAGTTGGGCTCCCCTACGAACTTTACGCCCACCGCTTCGTTGATAAGAGCCTGAGCGGCGGCGAGAGAAAGAGGATTGAGCTGGCATCCCTCCTCCTGCTGAGGTCCAGGTATGCGATACTCGATGAACCTGATTCTGGCCTCGACATAACAGCGGGAGAACTCATTGAGAACGTTCTGGAGTACTTCAGAAAGGTGGGAACCACTGTGATTCTCATCACCCACCACGAAGAGATAGCGGCCAAGACGGATTTTGCTTACTTCGTCTGCGCCGGCAGGCTCCTCAAGAAGGGGTTCTCCCGTGAGGTGGTCGATTACTACAAGAAGACCTGTGGAAGATGCTTTCTGACGGGGATGGTGGGGGATGACGATAAGGATTGACCGCGTTAAGGAGTACGAGGCCTTAATAGATGTTTACGAGAAGGAGGGCCTCGACACCTCTCTCTTCGGCGACAGGATAGCGGCGATAATCATAAGCGGGGAGAAGATAATCGGCTTCAACAACGCCCCAGGGGTTCGGATAAAGGGAGAGGAGATAGAGAACGGCGTCAAGGCGGATGTTGAGATAGAAGACAATGTAGAGCTTCCGTTCCCGATACACCTCTGCACAGGCTACCTGAAGAGTGAGGGCTATCAGAAGATCGTCTTCAACATCAAGGCCGGCAGGAACTCTAAGGTGAAGTTCCTTTCCCACTGCATCTTCCCCTACGCGAAGGACTTTACCCACGAGGCTCTAACGGTTATAAAAGCCGGTGAGAACTCCCGGATTTCCTACGAAGATGAGCATATTCATGGCGAAGGCGTGAGGATGATATCAAAGACGGAGGTTGAACTCGAAAGAAACGCCCGCTACACTGGAAAGTTCTCACTTACAAAGCACAGGGCTAAGGAGCTGAAGCTTGAGATGATAGTCAAGCTCGGCGAGAGGGCAGTCCTTGAGCTCGAGTCGAGGGTCAAGGCGGTTAAAGATGACTCCGTTGAGATCAGGGAGGTCGCCTACCTTGAGGGAGCCCACTCAAGGGCCAACCTCAAGAGCACTGTCATAGCCTTCGACGAAGCTAAGGTGAACGTCGTGAACGAGGCCTACGGCTTGGGGGACTATGCGAAAGGCCATGTGGAGTGCCACGAGATAGTTAAAGGGAACGCGGACGTTCAAACTGTGCCGCTCCTGAGGGTGAAGAACGATAAGGCGGAGCTTACACACGAAGCTTCCATAGGCAGGATAAACGACGCCCAGCTTATCCAACTGATGGCCAAGGGATTAACCGAGGAAGAAGCAACGGGGCTGATAATCAAAGGTCTGCTGGGTAAATGAAAGGAAAATTGAAAAGAGTTTAGCGGCGATAGGCCTTGACTCCTTGACCCGTTGAGACCGAGGAGAGGAGCTTCTCCCCGGTTACTTCAACGGCTTTGTAATAGCTCGGTATGTAGAGGGCCGGCCCCCTCAGGACGACGCTCTCGTCCACCCAGCTGACCTCACTGATGCCCTTGGGCTTTCCTTCCTTCACGATCTGCTCCCAGAGGCGCTTGTTGATTATGCATCCTGGGTCGTCGCCGAGTAAATCGAGGGTGTAGTGGTATGCCCTCGCCCTACAGCCGCCGCAGATGTTCCTGTAGGGACAGTTCCTGCACTGGCCGGTAAAGTTGTCCCTGTCCCTCAGCAGGTTGAATATTCTGCTGTTCTCCCAGATGTCCTTGAAGTTTCTGGTTCTCACGTTTCCAACTGGCAACGGCAGAAAGACACATGGGACGACGCTTCCATCCGGTTCTATGCCCGCGTATATCCTTCCGGCGCCACAACCGCCGATGAACTCCGCCAGGGTTTTGACGGCGTTGTTTTCCCCTATGTAGAAGTGGGCTGGGGTGATGTTCTTTCCCTTGCTCTCAAGGAGCGTAACCCTTGCGTACTGCGGTGCCGTCGTCAGTATCTCCAGCTTCCTCTTCTTCATCTGGTGGTACACCTCCTTCATGAACTCCTCGCGCTCTTCTGGCGTTAGGTCGACCTTCACCATCTCCTCCGCCCTTCCCGTTGGAACGAGGTTGAAGAATATGACGCGCTTCACTCCTATGTTCTCTGCCAAATCCAGGATGTCGTCTATCTCCTGGAAGGTTTCCTTGTCCATAACCACTGCCATCCCGTGGCTGATGCCCAGCTCAACAGCGTTCTCAAGGGCTTTTGTAGCGTGCTCCCACGCCCCTGGAATTCCGCGGAACTCGTCGTGCTTCTCCGGCTTTGCAGAGTCAACGCTCACCTCGACGTACTTCAGACCAAGGTCAACCGCCTTCTGTAGCTTCTCCTTGTCGGCGAACGTCCAGCCGTTCGTGGCAACTGAAGTGTGGATCCCCCTGCTGGCGAGTTCTTTAACGATGCGGTAGAAGTCCGGGTGAATAGTTGGCTCGCCACCGCTTATAGCTACCGCCGCGACTCCAGCCTTGTCGAGCTGGTCAACGAGGTTCAGCTTCTCCTCCAAGGAGAGCTCGCTAGGAAGTGGCCTGTCAGCTCTCTGGTAGCAGTGCTTGCACCGAAAGTTGCACATGTTGGTGAAGTTCCAAACTATGAGGAACGGTCCGGCTAACTTTTGCGGAACGGTTATTCCGTATTTGGCTATCCCCTCCAGAACTACCCAGATGCCGCGCCTTATGTGTGGGTCCCTCAGCAGGGCTTCCTTTACTGCCTCTTCGTCACCTCTTGCGAGTTTTATGCCCAGCTTGAGGAGAACCTTGAGGACGTCTGCCTGAAAGCGTATCATCATCGGCTCGTTGAGGCTCTCGCCGGCATAGACGCTGAGCGCCCAGTAGAGGGCAGGCAGTTCTCTGCCGTTTATGTTGTACTTCTTCAAAGTCGGACGCAACAGAGCCCTCGCCAGCGGATTCCCGAGTATGAGTTTGAAAGCGGTTAATGCGGTGCTGAGTTGATTTCCCCCTGACTCTCTAATTTCAGCTTCAACACCCTCTCCAGCGCTCATCCCCACCACCGATAGAGGGTCGATGACATTTACGTATAAAGTTTTCGTTATGTTAGTTATTTCTGACATATCAAAAATAACCGAAAAATTTAAATAGTATTAAAGAGACCGTATAATGAAAACCCCTGGAGGTGATTGGGATGGCCTCTGCGAAAACCGGTCTCTGGACGGCCCTTACAGGTGCCCTGTTGATACTGCTCGATGGTATAGTCGTCCTGGCTAACAAGTCGTTCTACGGCTGGCACTATGGAAGTGCCAGCGTCGTCGGCTGGACGGAGATAATCCTGAGCCTGATCATGATGGGCCTGGCCTACTACTACAAGAAGAGCCCCGGAGCGGTTGGATGGACGATCGTCATCCTGGCTCTTATAACGATGCCCTTCGATGGCGGCTTCTGGACTATCGGTGCATGGATCGCACTAATAGGCGGTGCCATAATAGCCACTGCCAAGGAATGATTCCTTCGATTTCCAAACTCTTTTCGTTTTTCTTTTTGGGTAAGAGTTTTATAGGGAGCGTTCTAAAATCTTAATCTGTGAGGGGGACGAAGAATGTCAGTGAAGGCAAAGGACAAGACAAAGTTCGTGGAGATAATTGAGAGGATGCTTACAAGATGGGGCTACGGTTCAACCGAGGCCAGGGTCTATGCCGTTCTTCTTTTCCATGGAAAACCAATGACGATATCCACCCTCGCGGAAGAAACAGGACTGAGCAGATCCTCGATTTCAATAGCCCTCAGCAAGCTTACAAGGGAGTACCTCGTGGCCTGCAGGAGACGGGGCAGGATAAAGTACTTTACGGCCATGCCGATCTTCCTGGAGAAGTTCCTGAAGATACCCAAGGACACGCTTGAGAGGGAGATAAAGCCCCTAAAGGAGATCGTGGAAAAGCTCGTGAACGAAGCAGATGAGGACAGAAAACGTCAGTTTGAAGGAATCAAGAAGGAACTGGACGTCCTCGAGTGCATACTTAGAAAAATAATAGAACTGGAGGAGAAAGAGAGCGAGTGCATCAGCTCCTCTCGCCCCTCACAGGACTGACCATTTTTATTATGGTCACCAGCCAGATTGTCAAGAGCGGCCAGAGAAGCAGGAATCCAAAGTAGGACATGAGGTTCAATCCAAAAGTACTCCCCAGGTCTTTTGTGGCGTTCACAAAGGCCCCCAGCGGGAAAACGAAGGCCCACCACGAGCCGCTGTACGGAAGACTCAGATTCTTGATGTAGTGGAGTGTCATAGCGGTTGCCATTACGAGCCACCAGAAGCCGAGCCCCCAGAGGAAAAAGGCGAACGCCATGAAGGGTTCTTTCGGTATCGGAATCGTGGAATTCTCTATCAGGGCAAAGAGGGCCGTTATACTTGCCCCGATGGGACCGAGGTTCATCCAGATCAGGGGGGCCATCTGGGGAGGCATGAGTTCGTGCCTGATGAAGCGCAGTGTGACAACTGCATAGAGCACCAGGTAGAGGAAGAAGCCGGCTCCCCAGCCGAGGTAGTTAACGATGACGGTTAATTCCTGAGTGTAGCCCGAAGTCGTTCTCATGAAGGCCGCTCCGAAGGGAACTATGACCAGCGCAACGGGCGGTATGTACCAGGCGGGCGAGAGATGCCTGAGGTCAACTTCACCCGCTATGAAGACCTCATATGACATCCAGAACGCGAATATGAACGTCAGAACCAGTCCCCAGAGCCACAGGTACCATGCTAGGGTCTGGTTTTTCAGTATGGCCAATGCCTGGGCCGAAAGAACTATGGTCGCCGCTCCGCTGGTGCCGTAGAAGTGGCCCTTGGAGGGATGCCTGAGGTCTTCCAAAGCTTCGTGCCTGTAGAACACCCACCTCAAAAGCCACGGAACGAGCAGGATAAAGTACAGAGCAAAGTTTAAGTAAGTTAGCCCCATCCCAACTTCCCGCAACCAGCTCAGGTAGCCTGCATAGCGGTATGATGCTATGGCCGCTGCCCCCGTCCCCATGACGCTGGCGAACACCGCTGGATTGAACTCCCTCAGCTTTTCCATGAACCTCCCCCCGTCTGTTCTTTATTCCACACGACGGGGTTTAGGTGGACTTAAAAAAGTTTTCCCACCAAAATAATTCAACGCCTCAAAACTTTTTTAAATGGATCTAATTTCATTCGGAGGAACAATCAAAATGGGTGGGCCTAATGGACTACATAGCTATCGGCATCATAGCGTTCATTCTGAGCGTTGTCTTCTCCATTGGAGGAGTCGGAAGCGCGATAGCCATAGTTCCAACTATGACGTGGCTCGGAATACCGCTCATGGTGGCAAAGCCCACCGGCCTCTTTATAAACACCCTCTCAATGCTCTCGGCGACGGTTAAAAACATCAAGCACGGCAAGCTCGACCACCGCTTCGGCCTCCCAATATTGATTATGGCCACGATTTTCGCCCCCCTCGGGGCATACTCCGGGAAGTTAATACCCAAGAAGTACGTTCTCTGGGTCTTCATCGCCTTCCTCCTGTACTCCGGAACCATGATGATCTTCTTCAGACCGAGGCCGAGGGAGGGAAGTGGAAACCACATCGTCGAGGGCTCGCTCATCGGAGGGCTGGCGGGATTCCTCGGCGGACTGCTCGGCGTCGGCGGGGGCGGTATAATAAGTCCGACCCTCATAATGCTCGGATACGAGCCGAAAAAGGTGGCCGCCACAACAGCTCTGGTGGTCTTCTTCTCATCTCTGAGCGGCTTCCTAACTTACTGGGGTATGGGTGCCCTCGACTGGAAGCTCCTGGGGGTTGTTTCCATCTCAGCGATAGCGGGCGGCTGGCTTGGAACCCACCTCATGCACTTCAAGATGAGCTCAGAGCAGGTGAAACAGATAATCGGAGTGATTCTCTACCTGATAGCACTGAAGATGATTCTCAAGATTCTTTGAACTTTAAAATCCAAAAGAGGCTCAAAATTAAGAGCGCAAAAGGGCAACAACGTTCAATGTTCGCAGTGGCCCCTCTTCTCCTTTTCCCGCTCTATCTTTTCCTTCCAGTACGGGTCGACTTCGAGAACCTGCTCGATGAACGCCTTAACAACATCCCCGACTTTTCCGTAGGCCCCGGTTACGACAGTTATTCCAAACTGGTTGAAGTATTCCATCGCCCTTCTTCCCATTCCATAGACGATGACGACCTCGGCGCCGTTTTCCCTCATGAAGTTCGGCAGATCACCCGGGCCGTGCTCCTCAAAGGGAACGGGAACGACTTCAATTCCTTTTATCTCATTGTCTTCCACGTCCACAAAGGCAAAGTACTTAGCCCTTCCGAAGTGCCCGCTCATCGGGCTTTCCAGTCCGAGGTTTTCATCAACAGGAAGTGCGATCCTCATGCCATCACCACCTTCTATGAAAGTTTCTTCAAATATAAACCTTGTGCATATGCACGTCTTCACTCCTTGAATATCTCCCCGGTTACGAGGTCTATCCCGATCCTCCTGACCTTCAGCTTCCAGAGCTTCTCCGGGGCACCACCCCCTTCCTCACGGTAGCCGGCCATCTCGATTATTCCCGCATCCTCAAGGGCGGAGAGGTGGTAGTAGAGCGTTGAGCGGGGCATGTTTAGACCTCTTGCCTGAAGTGCTTGATAAATCTCGTTGGTACCCTTAACGCCTTCACTCAGGATTGTAATGATGCTCCTCCTCGGTTCGGCCAGAAGTGGCTTGAGGAGCATCATGAGCGTCTTCAGGTTCCCCATCTCAGCCATCATCCACCTAGGCATCTTCCTCACCGTTATTTGTTAACCCTTAAACCTTATAAAATTACCGCTTTAGGACAAGTCTAGCTACAATATTATAGAAAACTTTATAAATACTTTTGTGATATTACAAAGTGGAGAAAAAGCTGGAGGTGTGAAAGATGATAGGCGTTGCGATCCTGACCTACATCCTCGCGAGCATCTTCGCAATAGCCGGCATGGGAGCAGCTGGAGTGCTCATACCAAACTACATAGCCCTCGGTCTGAGCGTCCACGCCGCAATGCTCCTCGGACTCACTCAGAACACGGCCGAGCTGACGGTGGCAACCGGTCTGAACTGGAAGAGGGGCCTTATTGAATGGAGAAAGGTGGCAAAAGTCTTCGTTCCAGCTGCTATCTTCGTCCCTCTCGGAGCGTACATAAACATCCACATCCCGAGGGTTCTCGTGCTGGTGGCATTTGCGCTCTTCCTGCTCTTCGCGCTCTATCGCATGCTCTCGTCCGGAAGGATTGAGAGCAGCGACGGCTGGAAGATATACCTCCTTGGAGCGGTGGAGGGCTTTACCGCTGGACTGATAGGCATGGACGCGGCTCCAATAGCGCTCATAGCGTTCTCCTACCTCTTCGGAAACCCGAAGAAGGTCTCAGCGAACACCGCTGCAGCAGCTCTCGGCGTTTCGAGCGTCACCCTTGCGACATACCTGGTTCTCCTGCCGAGCATACCGATAGCGACGGGAACCCTGGTGGCAATAGCGACCGCGGGATTCCTCGGCGGAATAACTGGAGCACTCCTCATGCACAGGATAAAGCCGCTCTACGTCCGCTACACCATGCTCGCAATACTCAGCCTGGCCTTCGTTGAGATAACCGCGAAGATATTCGCCGCTAGGGTTCCGGAGATGCTCTACGCGGTCAGCGTTGGGGCTGTGGGAGCTGGCCTGCTCGCGTTCCTCTACGGAACGGGCAAGAAGCTTAGGGGAAGGAGGAAGGCCCTCCCTGCTCCATGACTCTTTCGTTGTTTGATGATTTGAAAACCCTGCGGAGGTGGTTGAGATGCCGTTTGGGGTCCCGGGCTGGAAGTGGAAGGTTGGGAGATTCGGCTACACCATGGAGAGTGAGCCGGACTACGAGGAGATAAAGGCCAGAGCCAAGGAAGTCCTCTCAAAAGCCAGCAAGGGCGCAAGATGGATCGGAAAGTGGGGGAGCGTTCACATTCCCATCGTCGTTGATGGGAGAATAATAGGGGAACTCTGGGAGGACGTTGACCCGAAGGAAGTTGAAGTTGGTGCCTACTGGTTCGGGAAGTGGGGAACCAAAGTCCAGCTAGTAAAGGACGGAAGGGTTGTCGGCTTCATCTGGCTCGCCTGAGCCTTTTATTTTTGGGCATAAATATGAAAAATATTACTTTTTCTTCCGAAAGCCTCGCCCTTCAGGGCGGGAAAGATGTCAATCCACCGGCTCAAACATGACACTCGCAACGGCCATAGCAATAGGGACGTTCCGGCCCAATGGCCGCGGTTGGGACTGCCTTGGGCGGCCCCTTCAGCGACATGCTCCTGATGATACTCTTCGTCAGGCTCTTTGCGTGGATGATGAAAAGGCATATACGGGTTGGAGCAGAAGAGAACATTGCCGGTGGTTGACCATGAAGGCTCCCAAAGTGTGCATAATCGTGTGTGAGGATTCTCTCTCCGAGCTGGTTGCCAGGGAGTCCCTTAAAGAGCTCGGTAGTGATGTCGCCCTCTGTCCGTTGAGTGAGGATGCCGCGGAAGTTAGGGGCCCCACAAATAACACGAAAAATGCGGAATACGTGGTAGTTGTGGACTCCTGTTCCGAGGAGTGCGGTAAAAAGCGTGCTAAAGCTCTTGGAGTACACTACGACGAGCATCTCAATCTCGAGAAGGCATTAGGCATTAAAATGCCCTGCTCAAAGAAGCCTTCCGTTGAGGTCGTAGACGATGTTGGACTGGCCGCGGTCCATTTAGTAGAGAGGGTTAAGGCGATTCTCGAGAAGCTCTAATCAATCCCATGTTTTACCACACCTTACCCAATTTTGACCAGCAATGCTTTTAAATGATTAGGCTACCCTAAAGATGAAATCAATTTGGAGTGAAAAAATTGCCAAATGAGGTGAGATCCATGTTTCGGAAAGTGTTGTTTCCGACTGATTTCAGTGATGGGGCCGAGAAGGCCGCCAAGCGGTTCGAAAAGGTCAACGAAGTGCCCGTGGGCGAGGTTATCCTGCTCCACGTCATAGACGAGGGAACCATTGAGGATCTCATGAACGGCTACTCCCTCCTCTACGAGAATGAGGAGCTCGAGCTGAAAGATGTTGAAGAGAAGCTCAGGGAAAAGGTCATGGAAAAGCTCCAAGCCAAAGTGGAGGACGTCAAGAGGGTTTTCAAGACCGAGAAGGTCAAGCCCGTTGTTAGATTCGGAGTTCCCTGGGAGGAGATAGTTAAGGTTGCTGAAGAAGAGGACGTTTCGCTCATACTCCTCCCGACCCACGGGAAGCTCGGCTTCTCCAAGGAGCTCCTCGGCTCAACAGCCATGCGCGTCGTGAAGAAGACCTTCCGGCCGGTATTGCTCCTCAAACCAAAATGCAGGTGCGGAGGTGAAGGGGAATGAACTGGCTTAAGCTGAAGAACCATCTAGACAAATACCTTCCGGTTTACGTTACTCTCGCTATGATAGCCGGCTTTTACGTCGGCACTCACGCCGAGGTGGAGAAGTACAAGGGCACTCTCAAAACCCTCAACATGCTCGTCGTCATCAGCATGATCTACCCGATGATGATCAACCTTCGCCTCGGCGAGCTCAAGAACAGCGCGAAGCTCGGGAAGCAGCTCACCATAGCCCTCACAATGGGTCTCATCATTTCGCCGCTCATCATGTACGGAGCGATATGGCTCACCGAACTCTTCCGCCCGATCAACCACCAGCTCGCCCTCGGCCTTCTCCTGGCCGTTGTCGTTCCGTGCTCCTCGATGAGCATAGCCTACACCGGCTTTACGAAGGGCAACATAGAGCTCGCAACGATCGTCGTCGCCCTCAGCTTCACGCTGGCAATAGTTACAGTTCCGGGATGGCTCAAGATCTTTGCCTCAAGCTACCACGTCAGCATATCCGTCTGGCTCCTCATAAAGACCATCCTCATAGTCGTCATAACCCCAATGATACTCGGCGTTTTGACAAGGTGGTACCTAATCAAAAAGCTCGGAACGGAGGGATTCCTCAGGATAAAGCCGGCATTCCCGGCCATCTCGCTCCTCGGTATGTACACCATCGTCTTCCTCATCTTCATGGAGAAGGCCAGGCTCATAGCCAGCAAGCCGAGCATAGTTGGCCTCGCCCTCGTCCCGCTGGTTCTCTACTACACCCTCGCCCTGCTCTTCATGACCTTCGTTGACAGGGCCATAGGCATACCATACAAAGACCACATGGCGATGACCTTCACCTCAGTCGGAAAGAACGAGGGAACGGCCATGGCAATAGCACTCGCCGCCGGAACCGGGCTGATGGCTATAGCACCGGCGGTCACTCCAATCGTCCAGATACCGTTCCTGGTCGGCTACGTGAAAGCCTGGAGGAGCATAGCCGGCCTCTGGAAGTGCAGAGCGGTGGTCGAGGAGGGAATTCCCTCCCCGTGATGTCCCTTCAACTTTTCTTATTTGACCCCAACTTTTTTAGTATGTCTGAAATAGACTTCATAGGGGAATGAAAATGAAAAACGCAATAGAGGCCGTTAATCTTACCAAGTACTACGGCTCGTTTCTGGCAGTTGACGGCGTGAGCTTTTCAGTTAAGGAGAACGAAATCTTCGGCTTCCTCGGGCCCAATGGTGCTGGAAAGACAACAACCATAAGGATGCTGACGGGGGTTTTAAAGCCGAGCTCGGGCGAAGTGCGGGTTCTCGGCTACGATATGCTCAACGAGGGCGAGAAGATAAGAGCTAGGGAGAGGATGGGAATAGTGCCCGAGACTGCCAACCCGTACGTGGACTTAACGGCCATGCAGAACCTAAAGCTCATGGGCGAGCTCTATGGTATGCCCAAAACGGAGATAGAGAAGCGCTCGATAGAGCTCCTCAAGCTCTTTGACCTCTACGAGAAGAGGGACACCAAGGTGAGGGGCTTCTCGAAGGGCATGAGGCAGCGCTTAAGTCTGGCGATGGCCATGATAGCCGATCCTGAGCTCTACTTCCTCGACGAACCCACGAGCGGGCTCGACGTCATCAGCGCTAGGATGATAAAGGAGATAATCCAGGAGGAGAGAAAGAACGGGAAGACTGTTTTCGTTACGAGCCACAACATGGCCGACGTAAACGAGCTCTGTGACAGAGTGGCGATAATCAGGCGGGGAAAGCTGATAGCGATAGACACCCCTGAGAGGCTCAAAACCCTGAGCAAGAAGCACATCTTCGTGGAGGCCAGCTTTGAACCGATGCCCTCGGAAATTCGGATCTCCAGCGCGTCAAAGATCGAGAGAAAGGGCGATAAGCTTAGAATTCAAACAGAGGATCCGGACGCAACGATAAAGGAGATCGTCCGCTACGCGGAGGAGAATAAGCTGAGGATAGTGAGCTTAAAGACGCTGACGCCCTCCCTCGAGGACGTTTTCGTCGAGCTGGTGGGTGGTAAGAATGAACGCGATTGACCAGTTCAAGCGCTCCTTTGCGATAGCCAAGAAGGACATGCTCATATTCTATCTCAAAGGGCCGGTCGTGATAATGGGATTGCTCTTCCCGTTCTTTCTGTTCCTGGCCTTTGTAATCGGGAGGAACCTGAGCGGGGAGACCCTCTTCGCCGGGCTGATGGGAATGACGGTCTTCTTCACCTCGACCGCCGTTGGGCCGACTATAATACCCTGGGAGTGCAGGGGAAGAACCTTCGAGAGGCTTATAACCGCCCCGGTCTCGCTCGCCACGGTCCTCCTGGGTGACTTTCAGGCCTCGTTCTACTTCGGGCTCGGCGTTTCTCTAGCCGTCTCAGTACCGACGATGCTCTACCTCGGGATACACCCGGGGTTTGCCCTCTTCCTTGGAAGCACACTCTTTGCCCTAGCATGCTTCTCGGCAATGACCGTACTGATGTCCTCCTACCCGCCGACGGACGTTCCAGCCGACGTCATGATGCTCTCCTCGCTCGTCAAGTTCTCGCTACTCTTCATAAGCGGCATCTTCGTCCCACTGGATAAGCTACCGACCTATGGAAGGGCCCTCTCCTTCGTCTCGCCGCTGACCTACTATGTGGATGCAGTGAGGCACTCCCTTGGGGGCGGCTACTTACCGGTCTGGCTTGATTTGACAATGCTGGCTCTCTTTGCAGTGGCATTCTTCCTGACCGGCTCGGGGATACACAAAAAAGTACTTGAAAGGAGGTTTACTTAGCCTTTATACATGTTTCTGGTTGTAACATGATGTTCTGACAAAGAGAAAACCATGTTTATAATATATCGGACCGCGCAGTATGGGGGCAGTGACACTTCCCCTTTCGGCAAGAACTGGCGTGAACATGGTCTCAAGTGCATCATTGAAGAACAGCGTCATCCTACAGAGCACCACTTGCTCCTACCAGAAACTGAGGTTCCTAACATTCATCTAGGGCAAAAAGATAAAGAATTCGGGAGAGTTCCCGCTAAAGTTCTACCAGGCCACTTATCCCGAGTTTTTCAATCGTCTCAGGCTTGGGAACTCCTTTCTCGTCCCAGCCGCGCAAGGAGTAATAAACACGCTTCATCTCCTCCAGCTTCTCCTTATCCAACCTCGGCTCGTCCTTGAAGAGCCTTGGGGAGAGGTCGTCCCTTCCGTCTCCGTGCTTGAGGGTGAAGAGCCTCTCAAGGGTTCTTATCCTCTCAGCCGCTGTCATGAGCTCCTCCTCAGCTATCTTCTCCCCAGTCACGGCCTCGTAGGCCTCCGCCCACAGCTTCAGCGGCGTGGTGAGGAGCGCTATCACACAGACCCCAAGGGAGTCAGCTATGATGTGAAGGTTCTCCCAGAGGACTGCAAAGCGGACTTTGCTCTCCGAGTAGCTCCACGGATAGGCTGCCTCAACGTCCCCGACGAACCTGGTTGCCATCATCTCGGCTTGCTCCTTCTTTATGTGGTAGTAGAACTCGGGAAAGCCGTAGAGGGCACGGTTGACGCTTCCTGAGTCCGCCACTGCAGCTGCGAGTGCAGAACCAACGAAGGGCCTTACATCGCTGCTCCAGGACTCCATTCCCCCTTTCATGTAAACTGCTGGAACGCCGAAGTGCTCGCTTGCCTTTTTAATGCCCTCGGCAAGAATGTTGCCTTCATCCTGCCTGGTCACTATCTTCTCGATAAGCTCAAGGACTTCCTCGGTTCCGAGCCTCACTAAGCCAAGACGGGAGGCGTAGGCAATAACAGCAGTTGCACTCATCATGTCCAGTCCTTCGCTCTGGCACTTCCGGTAAATTCTCCAGGCGAGCTCTGGATCCTCCGTTTTGAGAGTGAAGGTTACGGCCGGAAAAGTTCCCTGACAGAGGTTTATGGGCAGGGTTTCTCCCTCGTAGTTCACTACTCCCCAGCATCTCAGCGGGCAGGAGAAGCAGCTGGCCCTACCGACCGTGTGCCTTTCAAACCATTCTTTAGCTTTCATGGCGGCCTCTTCAGCCTTTTCCCACTCTCTCTCATAGTCCCCGAAGTAGGGCATCTTCAGCTTTAGGATCGTTGGGACGAAGTTCACGTGCCAGTCCTTGAAGCGTAGGAACTCTCCACTGTTCACTATGCTCTCTTTTATCTTCTCAAAGATGGACATAAGCTCATTGGGATCGTGGGGACTGACCGCCTTTGTACCATGAACGACGATGGCCTTGAGTTTTTTGGCGCCCATGACGGCACCGAGTCCACCCCTTGAGGCGAGGTTTCTGTGGGAGAATGCTATCCCCGCGAACTTCACGCCGTTTTCGCCTGCCCTGCCTATGCATGCAACTTTAAGATCTGGGTCGTCTTTAGTGAGTGTATCTATGGTCTCAAAAGCGTTGAGGCCCCAGAGTTCCCCCGCGCTCTCTATCGAGACTTCACTGTCTTCTATTCTTATGAAAACGGGCTTTTCGCTCTTTCCGGTTACCACTATTCCGTCGTAGCCTGCGAACTTCAGGGCAACGGGGAACTCACCACCCGTACTGCTTCCCCCGATCAGTCCCGTTACTGGAGATATCCCTACCACGTCCATTCTTGAACCAGAAGGCACGAACGAGGTCAGTGGTCCGGTCATAAAGGCCAGTGCGTCGGGATTTTCATAGAGGATTCTGGTGGCGATTCCCCTCCCACCAAGGAAGTCCTTGGCGTATTTCTCCGTTGGTTCTGTCCTAAAAGTCCCAGAACTCAAATCAACGAAGAGTATTTCCCCAGTGTATCCAGACATCTTCAGCATCCTCCCATGAAGAGTTCTAACATCTCCTCCATACCTTGTTGTACAAATCTCAAATTATCTTTAGCGATTTCCCGATGTCTTCAGCCTTTTTGATTCTCTTGTTAGCGACTATCTCGTTTATGTCACCGAACATAAGGGCATCCATAGGGCACGCTTCAACACACGCTGGAAGTTCTCCTTTAGCTATTCTGTCTGCACAGAGATCGCACTTGAACATGACACCAGTGACCTCATCAAACTGTGGAATTCCAAAGGGGCAGGCTATTGCACACATTTTACATCCAATGCACTTTTCTTGGTTGATCATCACTACGCCGTCTTCGTCTTTGAAGAGTGCTCCAGTTGGGCAGACCTCAACACAGGGAGCCTTCTCGCAATGGCGGCAGTTAAGAGGGATGTTGAACCAGTTGTAGTTTAGTACGTGGATTCTTGACAGGTTTGGGGAGATTACTCCTTCATGGGTTAGAGAGCAAGCAATCTCGCAGAGCTTGCACCCAACACATCTTGAAAAATCTATGAAGACTGTACCCTTGACTGACATTGCAATCGCCCAATTCTAATGAATTTAAATTCATATAAAAAGCTTTTCAAACATAAACCTAAGGTTTTGGACAAAAATGAGAAGTCTAGAGCTCAAACCGCTCCCTTAGAGGCTTTATTAAGGCTTCAGCTATGAAGAGAGAGCTCACAACGAGGACTGAAGCGATTATAAAAGTCCATCTAACGCCGACGAGCTCAATAAAGAGGCTCCCAAGCAGGGGCGCGTAAAGCCCCCGTATCCCACAGGTCGTCAGGTGGAGCGCCGAGAGGTCCTCCGTCCTGTAATCGGGGATCCCCATCGAGAAGGCCTGCCAGCCTATCGAGACGGCCGAGCCTCCGATGGCGCAGAGGGCACTCGCGAGGTAAACATACCAAGCGGAGGTACTAAGAAAGTAAACCACTGCCATGGCACCGATGGCAATGAAACCGAGCTGGAAGACTCTGATTACATGGGACGGCTTTTCAATGACCCTGCCCCACAGCTCGGAAAAGAAAACGTACGTCATGCTGTTTACTGCCATTGCAATTCCGATTACGGCGTTGGAGAGGTTTAGAACCCTGACCTCTAGGATTGGAATGGCAGGAAGCATCATCAGCATTCCTGTCCCAGCTACCATGAACATTGCCACCATACCCAGAATCAGCTTATCCCTGTACGGTAGCTCGAGGTCCTCCTCTTCACCCTCCCTAACGTCTGGGAAGGGGAGCCTTGAGAGGGCCGCGATGAAGAGCAGGCCCGCAGCCAGGATGAATGCGAGCTTGTAGCTTTCGACGTCCATTATGTAACCAGCAACTCCAACGGCGATGGTGTAGAGTATCGTGTAAGTCGCCTCCGCATGGCCAAGGATTTGGATGTCCATGTAGACCTTCTCAACTATCAGGGGGTAGAGGACTTCCCTGACACCGTAGGCGATGTAGTAAAGGAAGACGAAAATGAGAAACGCTAAGGCGCTCTGGGAGAACGCGGAAAGGAATATGAAAAGCGACGCCAGAAGCATGGAGATTATTACGAGCTTCTTCGCTCCGAATTTCCGCGAGCTCCTTGCCCAGAGTGGGGAGAAGAGGTTCGAGACGTAGGCACTGCTCCCGAGGAGGCCTATCATGAAGGGGGATGCTCCCATCCTTGTGATTATCACCTCAAAGAACGCCTCCGCGAGCCCTTCGGCACCGCCGAGAGCTCCCTGACTGAGGAACTCGAACTTTAGTAGCTTCTTCGCCTCTTCTTTCATAGACCTTCCCTCAGCAGTAAACTGCCGACGAACCTCCCGTTCCAGCTCAGCTCCACTTTAGTTCCAAAGGGACTCTTCCAGACGCTCTCAACCTGGAGTTCCTCGACTGGTGCTATGAACTTTAGCTTCCCAACCTTCCTCCCGTCCACGAAGACGACGACTTTACCACCTTTCTCCACGAGTTCGGCCCTGCTTAAAAGCTCCCTGACCTTCTCCCGCACCTCAGGGGTTACACCCCTCTTAGCTTTTTTACAGCAGCCCATCCCGAGCATTTCGGTCACTGAATCAAAATCGAAGTGAGACTTAATCAACTTTTCCATGACTAAATTAAGAAGAGAAAAAGGCATCAGAGCCTCTTTCCGACCTCATAGCCCTCGCGAACGGCGCTGGCAATGTTCCTGACGGATTTCGCATCGCCTATTATGTGGTAGTCGGTTCCGTCTATGACGAAGGGAACGTACGGGCGCATGCCGAAGGCCCCGACTATGACGTCGCACTCGATCATCTCTTTCTCCCCTGTCTCGGTGTTCTCAACTATCGCGTAGCCCTCTCCCGCACTCACGAAGCGCCTGTTGACAATTATCGGAATTCCCTTCTCCTCAAGCTCGCGGAGTAGGTATCCGCGCGTAATCCTCTCGACGTTTGGCAGTATGGCTGGACTGCGCTTGATTATCTTTATCCTGTTGTTAAACTGGGAGAGGTAGATAGCTGTCTCGACGCCGACAAGGCCTCCGCCACCTATGAGGACGTTCTTGTTCTCGACCTTGACCTCCCCGCGTAGGATTTTGTCAAAGGGAGTTATCAGCCCGCGCTCCCCACTGCACGGGAGGAACGGCTTTGCCCCGGTGGCTATGACGACCGCATCGGGCTTTACGGCGAGGACGTCCTCCTTTGTGGCCATTCCCTCGTGGAGGTGGACGTTCGGAAGCTCGCTCAGGACGTTGCGGTAGTACTCTATGAGCCATCCTATCTTGTCCTTCCCAGGTGGAACCTTCGCCAGAACGAGCTGTCCTCCGAAGGTCTCGTAGAACAGGTGAACCTCGTGACCCCTCAACGCGGCAACCCTAGCTGCCTCAAGTCCGCCCGGTCCGGCGCCTATGATAGCTATTACGCGCTTCTCGGGAGCTGGAGTTATCTCCTCCTCGTTTCCGACGTTCGGGTTAGCTCCGCACCTTATCGGCCCCTTCTCGTCGTGAACTGCCTTGATGCACTCGCTACAGCCGATGCATCTCCTTATCAGATGTTCCTTTCCCTCGGCGACCTTCTTCACCCAGTCGGGGTCGGCTATGAGAGTCCTTCCTAGGACCACCAGGTCGGCCTGCGTTTCGAGAACCCTCTCCGCAACGGCGGGCTCCCTTATCATTCCAACGGCTGCAACCGGAACCGGAAGCGGGCGGATCTTCTCAGCGAGATAGGCGCGCCAGGCCTGCGAGTAGTGCATAGGCTCAAGGCGCTTCTCCTTCGGACCGAGACCGATATCCGCCTGTATCATGTCGTAGCCGGCTTTCGCCAGCTCCAGCGCTATCTCCCTTCCCATCGTGAGGTTTATTCCGCCTTCGAGGAAGTCATCAACTGCCAGCCTTATCGTCACCGGGAAGTCCCAGCCGCATTCTTGAGCTATCCGCTTCCTGACGACCTTGGCGAAGCGCGTCTTCTGTCCCCACTCGTCGTCGCGGTGGTTGGTCAGCGGTGAGAGGAACTGGTTCACGAGAAGACCGTGAGCGCCCTGTATCTCCACCATGTCGAAGCCGGCTTCCATCGCTAATCTGGCGGAGTATGCGAACTTTTCCACCAACTCCTCTATCTTCTCGGGGGAGAGGTAGTCAACTCCGTCCTTTTTCCAGCCCTCGTGGGCGAGCTCTATGGAGAGCTTGACGTCCTCGTACTTGTGAACCTCAAAAGCCAGCCACTCCCAGTCCTTGAGGACGGCCTTTGAGTCTATCCTCGGCTGAAAGGGCATGTGCTTGCCCTCTGGGAAGTCTATCGATGTGTTCTCGACGATTATGAGGCCGACTCCTCCCCTAGCTCTCCTCTCGTAGTGCCTGACGAACCTCTCTGTTAGGCGGCCGTTCTCAAGGGCGAAGTTCGTGGATATCGGTGGAAAAACGGCCCTGTTCATGAGCTGGACCTTTCCGATGTTTATCGGTTCAAATAACTTTGGATAATCTTCCTTCATTAGGCTCACCGAACAGTGGGGATCTGAGGGACTTATAAACATTGGTTCGATTGAATTGGGATTTACATGAAAAATATTTGGTGAATTTGAAAAGGGAAAAAGAAAATACGAAGAGGAGAGTACAACAACCGTTGCAGCGGAGATGCATGGGAAGAGAGATTAAACCGAGGGGCTCCGAAAAGGCGCTGGAATGCAAGGGAAATGATTTATGGGGATGGCTTTACTATCTTCACCTCCCCCCTGATTTTCTCTGCACCTACGGTGTTGAAGACCGTCCCGTACTTCTCAGCCAGCTCCTTAACGCGCATAATCTTCTTCTCAGCTTCGTTTGTAAAAACGGTGATCTTGTAGGTTATCTCTTTCAGCTGGGGTTCATCAAGCCCGCGCCAGCCCCTGACCTCCAGCTCAAAGCCCCGCACGTCGAGGCGCATCTTCCTAATCAGCCTGCCCCAGTTGACGGTTAAACAGCCCCCGATTGCCGCCAATAGATACTCTGTAGGATTTGGGCCGGCGTTATGGCCGTCTGTGTTCGTGTCTATGGAAAACTCGAACTCTCTGACCTTCGCCATGCTGCCGACGTTGCCGTCCCACTTTAAGTGCGCCGAATACTCAAGACGCTCCATAACACCACCGATTTAAGATGAACACCATCTCAAATAAAAGTCTTTTCTATTCAAGTCTTAACGTTCGAAAGCCTTTATATTGCAGTTCACGACGCCAACTGACGCACCCAGGAGGAAACTTTTAAATAAAATGGGAACAAAATGGATATAATCCAAACCGCTGTAGGCATTCGATTTCCTTTTCTCGCCTTGGTTTGGAGCGGAGGTGTCGTGATGAAAAGAACCTATGGTGTTCTGATTTTTATTCTGATGGTTGCATTAGTCATCATCGGCGGGTGCATAAGCAACGGCCCCACCTCGAATGGAGGGGGGCAGACGACCAGCGGAACACCCTCAGAGACCGGAACGAGCGAGAGAACTTCCACGGGAGGCGTAACCGAGACAGACACCGAGACGACAACCACAACCAAAACCACCACAACCGGCACTGGAACGGTTACGGAAACAACAACCGAGACCCCGGTGTCGAACGGGAGCGTCCAGTTCGACGAAGATGGACTGCCAATATGCGCGGGGGATATGGACGAAGACCTCGGATGCGAGGACAACAAGACCATCGAGGGAAGTGGGCCGGGCTTCTCCCTACCGGAGGACATAGTCCTGAACATAACCCTCCAGCCCGTTCTCCAGCTTGCCCCCATAAACCCCCTTAACATGACCTACGTTGGCCCTTTGAGCTCGATGGCAAGCGTTCCAAGTGAAAAGGAAGTTATCGAGTGGGTTGGCCTGGTTACGCCATCAAAAGAACCCGGAAAAAGCGTGACTCTAACTCTCCACTTCAGGAACGAGAGCCTCCTCGGGGAGTATATCCACGTCCCCTTCATCATGGACCCCGTAACCGGAAAGAAGATAACATACCGGCCAACTGTAGTGAAGTTGAGCGATGGAAACGAGTTTGGGAAGCGCTGGGAGGTCCACCTCTACGGCGGGATAAGCGAGGGGAGCTTCACGCTCTACGAGATCACCGGAAACGGCCTTCTGAAGCTCCAGGAGGGAAAGGTTGAGCTGAAAGGCTCCTCTGCGAGCTTCACGATAGAGAACTTCTCATCAATCTTTCCGGAGAAGACATACATGAGCGTAGAGGCCGTTCCGATGAGCTCCAAGCTCCAGACCTTCAGCTACCCCTCAAAGGAGAGCTTCGTTATCAAGGCTAAAGAGGGCAGGATAGACTACTACACCAGCGCCTTCTTTGGTATCGAGGATGAGCCGGTGAGCATCAGAGCCACGAGCAACGGTTACGACCTGATTTTGGAGTTCTACCTGAGGAAAGAGAACTGGCTATCCTTCACGGGCTTCATAGACAGCAGCGACGAGGGAAAAGCAGACTGGATACTCGAGGTTAAGGATGGGAGCTACGAGCTGAAGGACGGGTCTGGGAGCCTTTTCCGGGATGGAAACGTAACCGTTGAGGACACCCAGCTCGGAAAGAAGGTCAGCCTCAGGATAGAGAACTTCTACAGCCTCGTCCCGTGGAGGAAGTTCCGCTTCTGGGCAACGAACTGGATTGAACGCTTCCCATCCAAAAGCAACCTCTGGGTTGACGCGAGCGAGGGAATGGGCATCGAGAAGGACGTTGACCGCTACCTGGTGGCGGTTGTGGAGGACGTTTTTATAAAAGAAAACGGGGACTACGCAGAGGGAGAGATACAGCTCTCTTCGTGGGCCTACGGGATGACCTGGCCCGAGGGAAAGGCCTACCCGATAAACCACAGCTCTCTCTACACCTTCGGCTACCCAATCGGCCACTGGGTCGAGGCTGAGGACAACAGCAGACTTTTGTATCACGACGAGAGGATGACCGGCTCGCTCGGCAGGCCGTTCGTGAACGGCTACCCAATCCTCGCGATGCCCATGGATGAGGCGAAGAAGTACAAGATTATAGTCCTCGAGACTGCAGGATGGGACAGGGACGAGCCAGGGGAATACGTCACCAAGACTGCCGGCTACCTCACGGACTTCGCCGTGGGAATGGCGACCGGGGAGATTGGAACCGCTGCGGACTACGCATACAAAGGGGCCACCTGGATGAACTGGCTGGCGACGGGCCAGAGCGGGGACGAGCTGTGGGGGAGCGTCTTCAACTGGCTGGCCGGTGCCGAGCCGGACAAGGTTGGAAACGCAGTCTACGTGCTCCATCCGAACGAGGCCGACTTCACGAGGGGCTACCGCGTGGTTGCAGAGTCGAAGGACGGCAACATGCGGGTAACTTACCTCATCTACGAGGTGGAAGTGCCAAAGCTCCTCAAGTACGACAACATCAAGGCAGAGCTCCTGGAGGTGGACTTCACGAAGGATACCGAGATTGGGGACGACGAGTATTACTACTACGCCCGAGCCTGTTCCGGCTTCGAGAGCCTTGGCGAAACGGAAGGGCTCCACAACGTCGAGGTTGATGTTCTGGTCCCCATTGGATACGCCTACTCCTATCCGGTGAGCTCAAGTGAGGGGGCAACCTTCAACCGCCAGCCCTGCTCAGCGTCAAAGCTCTTCCACAAGCACATCGGCGGGAACAAGCTCTCCTTGAAGCCTAGCTTGGCTATGCTGGAGCGCGACGACGCGAGGGTTCCCTTCCTCTACATGGAGTACTCCGGCTGGGAAGAGGATTCCGGAAAGTGGGGCAACGACGACGACCCGATGGGCAACGTTGGGATAACGGTAGTCTTCGACGACGACTACTTCGACTGGGATTCAACATCGGGAATCCCGAGCAAGTACTGGTCGCTGGACTTCGACGTCTGCGGTGTTTCAGGAGGCTGCTCGAAGGTGTGGTTCGGGCTGGACGTCAGAGGAGGCTGATGCCTCCTTCCTTTCTCCCTTCGCAAGGTATTTAAGCCCCCCCTGACTATCAGTCTCCGATGATGATGGAGAGGATAGAGATAGATCCAAAAAAGATGGGGGGGAAACCCGTAATAAAGGGCACCAGAATCCCGGTCTACTTTATACTCGAACTTCTTGCCAACGGCTGGAGCTTTGAGGAAATCCTTGAAAACTACCCCCAACTCACTAAGGAGGACATTCTCGCGGCGATACGATACGCAAGTATAATTCTCAAGGAGGAGCAGTACGTTGAGGTTTCTGGCTGACGAAAACGTCCCTTACGGAGTCGTCAGGCGGCTGAAAAGGGAAGGAATAGACATTGTCTCAGTTTACGATATAAAGCGGGGCATCACCGATGAAGAAGTCGCAAGGATGGCCACCGAGGAAAACAGAGTTCTAGTGACCTTTGACAAAGATTTTGGGATGATAGTGTTCGTCGAAGGTCTGAAAATACCCGGCCTCATCCTGCTCAGGTTCCAACCGAAAAACATCAATTTTATCTACACGATGCTCAAAAACGTGGTCACGCGAGACATCGATTTCTACGGCAAGATAGTTACGGTTCACGAGGATAAAATAAGGATATCGAAGCTCTAACTCACTTCGGCTCCGGCGGGGCCTTCTTAATATCCAGAACAGCAGGGTGGATACATTCATTTCTCAAGGGGCATAATAGGACCGTGATAAACCAGAAGCCAGATCAAACCCCTCAGGAGTCATCTGGGCAACATCAAAAGGACTCGAGACCAGCATGCGCATTTTGGAAAAGTTATCAAGAACCCGAACTGTTTTTAACTTCATCGTTCATCTTAAAGATATTAACAGAGAACAACCTAGCCAAAGGAGGGGGTAACTTGAACGGCTCTCAAATAATAGGAATAACAATAATCTCGGGCTCGTACGCGTTCATGCTCTATCTGCTCCAGAAATCCCGGAGGATAATCGAAGGACTAAAGAAACAGAGAGAATCTTTGAGAAAGCGCCGGATCAGGCAAAAGGTGCACTCTGTTAGGAGCGCAGTAATCTCGAGGAGGCGGTAACATGGAGGAGGAAGTCCAGCTGTCCAGGGGATTGTCAATATGGCACCTCATGATGATGGGCATGGGGATGATGATAGGGGCTGGGGTTTTCGTGGCAACGGGAATCTCGATTGGCTTCGCTGGCCCCGGCGGAATCCTCGTGGCCTTCGCTTTAAACGGTCTCGTGGCGCTCTTCTCGGCAATGGCCTTCGCAGAGCTTGCCTCCGCCATTCCAACGGCGGGTGGAGCTTACACCTACATAGACGAGGCCTTTAAGGGGCTGGTAGGTTTTCTTTCAGGCTGGCTCAACTGGTTCGCCCTAACGGTTGCAGGGAGTTTGTACGCTATAACCTTCGCAACCTACACAGTGTTCCTCCTCGAAGGAACGGACTGGTTTTCCTCCCTCGGAATCGGGAGCGAGCTGGCCATAAAGGCGCTGGCCCTTTTCATAATAATCGTCTTTGTGGCCATCAATTACATCGGTGTCTCCGAGACAGGAAACATAGAGAACCTCATAACCATCGGCCAGATGTCAACGCTCATATTCATAGGCCTGTTCGCAGTCTTCTACACGATTTTACACCCGGAAAGGCTTTCACATTTCACCTACTTCGTCCCCAACGGCTGGGGCAAGGTTCTGGCGGCGATGGGATTCACCTACGTCGGCTTTGAAGGTTACGAGGTCATAGCCCACGCCGGAGAGGAAGCCTTTGACCCCAAGGAGAGCATCCCAAAGGCCATCCTCTACTCGGTCGTTGCAGTAACTACAACATACCTCCTCTTCGCCTTCGCCGCGATAGTCGGAGCGGACGTTTCTCCAGAGAACCTAACAGCGTGGTTCGCTTCCCACGGTGCCGTTGGGATGGGCGAGGCGATAAAGGATTTGATGCCCTATGGTGGATTGTTGATAACGCTGGCGGCGATATTCTCCTCCACCTCCGCCCTCAACGCCACCATATACTCCTCAACGAGGGTTCTGTTCGCTATAAGCAGAGACGGAAGGCTTCCGAAGTTCGCCTCGAGAATTCATCCAGTTAGGAGGGTGCCTCACATAGCCCTCGCCCTCTCCTCGATCATAATCATAACCGTTGCGATGGCCCTCCCGATAGAGGATGTAGCCGCTAGCGCCGACATAGTATTCCTCCTCATATTCCTCCTCGTCAACGCGGCTGTCATAAAGATAAGGCACGAGAGGGGAAGCGAACTCGAATACGGCTTCCTAATGCCTTACTTCCCGGCCATTCCGATAATAGCCATAATTCTCCAGGCAGTTCTCTCAGTATGGGTCTTCAACGTCAGCCCAACCGCATGGCTCGTAACCCTGGGCTGGCTGGGACTGGGCCTCGTCATAAGCACGAAGTACAAGGGAGCAAAGGAGGCAAGGAAGACGCACGAAAGGGAGGTGGTCTTCGGGGAGTGGCTTCCCGAGGGCTACAAGGTTCTTGCAGCGGTCTCAAACCCCAAGACTGCCCCTTACATTGCCAAAATCGGTGAGACGATAGCAGAAGCTAAAAACGGAGAACTGGCGATAGTTACCGTCGTTACTGTCCCGGAGCAGACGCCGCTTGAGGAGGCACGCCGCTTTGCCGGGCCTGCGTTCGAGCTGATTAGAGAAGTCAAAGCCTCGTTGAGTGGAAAGGTAAACATCAGGGGAGTCGTTTACTACGCCCACAGCGTCTACCGTGGAATAATGAGCGCTATACGGAATAAAAACCCAGATTTGCTCATCCTCGGCTGGAGGGGACGCTCTAGGCTGGGCTACATCCTCGGGAGCAACCTCGACAGGCTGGTGGAAGTCCCATGCGACGTTCTCCTCGTGAAGCCAGGTAAAGATGAGGAGATCAAGAAAATCCTTTTCCCCACTAGCGGTGGACCTCACAGCCTTCTGGCCGCAGATGTGGCAAGGATATTTTCCATTAAGAACAATGCAAGTGTCACGATCCTCTACGTGGACAGAGAGGGAGAAGACAGAAAGAGGATAGAGCGCCGTCTTGAGCCGATTATGAGGTTATTAAACGGTGCCAGGGGACACCTGGAAATAATCAGGGCCGAGAACCCCAAGCGGGCAATCCTTTCCAGATGCGAGGAGTACGACATGGTGATAATGGGGGCATCGGAGGGAACGTTTCTCCGGAAGGCTCTGTTCGGTGAAGTTCCAGTGGAGGTCGGAAAGGAATGCAGGAAAACGGTAATCCTGGTCAAAAGAGACATGGGAAGGCGCTCCTGGATACGGAGGTGGCTGTTCGGCTGAGCCTCACTTTATCCGCTATCACTTTTTACCAGCGGCAGTTCACCCCTTCGGCTCCAGATGTGCCCCCTTCACCTCCAGCACGCCCGAATAGCTGCACTCGTCCCACTTCTTTTCAACCTCGTCGAAGACTATCCTCGCCCTGAAGAACGGTGCGTCCCTCACGAAGGTTTCGAACTCGCCGCCCTCCCCGGCAACGTGAACCTTGTACTTCTCATTGAGCTTTATCAGCTCTTCAAAGGCCTTCTCGTCTATCCTCCTGCCGAGCCAGCTCTGGTCGAGACCGTAGGCGGCGGTTCCGACTATGACAACATCAAAGATGCTGATTATCTCTCTCATGTAATCGACTGGATCACGGTGCCAGGCAGGAGCAAAGCTCTCAATGCCCAGCTCCTTTGCAACTCTATCGACCCTCTGCTTCTGATACTCGCTCGCTAAAGCACCTGCAACTACCCCATCGATCTTCAGCCCCTCGAGAACGGCCTTCATGTCCTCGACTTCCTTCTCCTTCTCGCCGGAGGTGAAGCCCTTGACGAGGGGGATTCCAACAGCTTTAGCCTGAAGCTCGGTGAGGTGGATGTTAGGCACGTGGTACATGTAGCTCTCTTCACTCTCGCTCACCATCGAGACGAGGTACTTAACCTCAAAGCCCTTCTTCAAAGCCCAGTAGAGGGCGTAGTTCGAGTCTTTCCCGCCTGAGTAGAGGACTGCAACGCGCATCTCTCTCACCCGAAAGCTTCAAATCATGGCCACCTTAACATTACCGGACTTAGAGCCACACTTAAAAAGGTGATGGGGATGGTGCCAGGGACGGCAGTGATTCTCGCAGCCGGCTTCGGGACGAGGATGGGTGGAAAACCCAAGGGGCTGGTCAAGATAGCGGGAAGGGAGATTCTGTACAGAACGATGAGACTACTCCAGGAAAGCGGCGTCAAAAAGTTCGTAGTGGTTACCAACGAGAAGTACTCACCACTTTACAGGGAGTTCATAGAGAAGCACGGCTTTGACACTGAGCTCGTCGTAAACCCCGAGCCTGAGAAGGGCAACGGCCACTCGCTCCATCTCGCCAGGGAAAAGGTTGAGGGAAAGTTCGTTCTCGTGATGAGCGATCACGTGTATTCGGGGGGGTTCATCGAGAAGGCAGTTAGGGGCGAGGGGCTGATAGCGGACAGGGAGCCGAGGTGGGTTGATATCAACGAGGCAACAAAAGTCACGGTAAAGGACGGAAGGGTCTTGAGGATAGGGAAGGGGCTCAAGGAGTGGGACGCCGTAGACACCGGATTTTTCGTCCTCGATGAGGGGATTTTCAAAGTTACAGCAATCCTCGAAAGCGAGAAGAACGGCGACTACCCCCTGAGCGAAGTTATCGGGCGCGCAAAGGTTCCAGTTACTTTCGTTGACGGCCTCGGATGGACTGATGTTGACACCCCCGAAGAGATCAAAAGGGCGAGGAGAATGCTCATCAGGACGGCGGTGAAGGGAACCGGGGACGGGTTCATAAGCAGACACCTGAACAGGAGAGTTTCAACAAGAGTCAGCGAACTGCTTGTGGAGAAGGTCACTCCGAATCAGATGACGGTGGTAACGTTCTTCCTGGGCATTATCTCTGCGCTAACAACTCCCGTAAACCTGCCCCTAGCGGGGATACTCTACCAGCTCAGCTCAATCCTCGACGGCGTGGATGGGGAACTGGCAAGGGCTCAGCTGAGAACGAGCAAACTTGGGGGGTACATAGACTCCCTCCTGGATCGCTACGTGGACGGGAGCTTTCTCGCGCTTCTCGCATACACCACACTCAGGGAGCCGGTATGGTATCTGGTGGCGCTCCTGGCCCTCCTTGGCTCGGTGATGGTAAGCTACTCGACGGAGAGGTTCAAGGGGGCATTCTGCAGGGATGCCTACGCTGATGTTCCAGCGCTCAGAAAACTGCCCGGGAAGAGGGACGAAAGGGTCTTTCTGACCATGCTGTTCCTCCTCTACCCAGCGGGTCTTTCCATAAAAGTTCTTTTCATCACACTGGCCCTGCTCACAAACACCCGTGTTCTCCTGACAGCTTATTTCATCTCAAAGAAAGTTTTGCAAGCGAAAACTATTTAACTGCTGTAAAATATTTTAGACCAGCACAGGAGGTGGATGAAATGGTTAGGGTTGTTATACTCGGACAGGGATTCGTTGCTAGCATTTTTGCGAGCGGACTTGAGAAGATAAAGGCAGGGAAGATGGAGCCCTACGGCGTTCCAATGGCCGACGAGCTCCCAATCAAGATAAAGGACATCGAAATCGTTGGTTCCTACGATGTAGACGCAAGCAAGGTTGGAAAGGACCTCCACGAGGTCGTTAAGGCCTACGATCCAGAGGCCCCGGAGAGCCTGAAGGGGATAACCGTGAGGAAGGGAATCCACCTGAGGAGCCTCAGGAACCTTCCGATTGAGGCAACAGGCCTCGACGACGAGATAACGCTCAAGGAGGCCGTTGAGCACCTCGTTAGCGAGTGGAAGGAGCTCAAGCCGGACGTCTTCGTCAACGTCTGCACCACCGAGGCATTCGTCCCCTTCGAGAGCAGGGAGGAGCTCGAGAAGGCCATCGAGGAAGACAACCGCGAGAGGCTCACCGCCACCCAGGTCTACGTCTACGCGGCAGCCAAGTACGCCAAGGAAGTCGGCGGAGCGGCCTTCGTGAACGCCATTCCAACCCTCATAGCCAACGACCCGGTCTACATTGAGCTCGCAAAGGAGAGCAACCTCGTTATCTTCGGCGACGACGGAGCCACCGGTGCGACACCGCTCACCGCAGACGTTCTCAGCCACCTCGCCCAGAGGAACCGCTACGTTCTCGACGTTGCCCAGTTCAACATCGGCGGCAACAACGACTTCTTAGCACTCACCGACAAGGAGAGGAACAAGAGCAAGGAGTTCACGAAGAGCTCGATCGTTAAGGATCTACTCGGCTACGACGCCCCGCACTACATCAAGCCGACCGGTTTCCTCGAGCCCCTCGGCGACAAGAAGTTCATCGCCATGCACATCGAGTACGTCAGCTTCAACGGCGCCCACGATGAGCTCGTCATCACTGGAAGGATAAACGACAGCCCAGCCCTCGCCGGCCTGCTCGTCGACCTCGTGAGGCTCGGAAAGATGGCCGTTGAGAAGAAGGAGTTCGGAACGGTCTACGAGGTCAACGCCTTCTACATGAAGAACCCCGGACCGAAGGAGAAGCCGAACATACCGAGGATAATCGCCCACGAGAAGGCCAGGATGTGGGCCGGACTGAAGCCCAAGTGGCTTTGAATTCCCTTCCTTCTTTTCTCCACAAACTTTTAATTCTCCCCGTCCTAGTTCTTTCGGAGGGAAGCCGATGAGCTGGAAGAGAGGAGCCTATCCTGAGTTCACACTCGAGGACGTTATAGCGACCATGTTTCTTCTTAAGGAACCCACCGGCAGAAAGCTCATCTCGGAGATGCTCGATCTCGGGGAGGGAAGCGTCAGGACGATCCTGAAAAAGCTCGGCTTTCTTGATCTTATCAGATCCACCCAAAGGGGTCATTCGCTCAGCGATAGAGGAAAGGAGATTCTAGAAAAAATAGAGAAGCACTTCTCCGAGGTTCACAAAGCAGGAAAGGTGGAGGGGTTCCCGGCCTACGCCATTCTGATCAGAAAACCAGGAAGCTTCAAGAGCATAGAGCTTCGAGACGAGGCCGTGAGGTACTTTGCCAAAGGTGCCATGGTTCTCACCGTTAAAGACGGAGAGCCCGTGTTCCCCGAGGACATGCGCGCCCTCTCCGAGACGATGCCGGAGCTGGCCGAGGATATAAAGAACGCCTTCGAAGCCGAAGATGGTGACATGGTCGTCGTTACCTGGGCCGAGAACTCGGCGGATGCCATGAAGAGCGCCTATCACGTTGCACTCTTCCTGAAGGGCGAACACATCCCAGAGGAAATAAAGTCGCTCGTGAGGTGAACCCATGGGGAACAGCAGACTCATCCTAGCACTCGACGTCTACGAGCTCAAGAAAGCCCTGGAGATAGCGGAGAGTACTGCGGAATACCTGTGGGCGGTTAAGGTAAACTGGCCCCTTATCATAGGCTCCGGTTTGGAGATCATTACCGAACTAAAGGAAAGAACCGGACTTCCAGTCATAGCCGACCTGAAGCTCGCAGACATACCCAACACGAACAGGCTGATAGCAAGTAAGGTCTTCGAGGCTGGGGCGGACTATATCATCGCCCACGGCTTCGTTGGAAGGGACAGCGTTAAGGCAGTCATGGAGCTTGGAAAGACGATAATTGTCGTCGAAATGAGCCATCCTGGAGCGGAGGAGTTCATCCAGCCCGTAACCGACAGGCTTATTGAACTCGCCAACGAGCTTGGACCCTTCGGCGTAATCGCCCCCGCGACGAGGCCCGAGAGGGTGAGGTATACCCGGTCAAAGCTTATGCCAGGGATTAAAGTTATCACTCCTGGAGTTGGGGTGCAGGGCGGAAGCGCCAGGGAAGCCCTCAACGCGGGCGCGGATTATATAATCGTCGGGCGCGCGATTTATGAGAGTGAGAATCCAGGGAAAGCGGCAAAGAGAATATACGAAGAGATAGGAGGGTGAGAAGGTGGAGCTGAAGGTCAAGCACCCGCTCAGCAAGAAGGAAGTGAAGGAGATAATCCGCGAGATGGGCGAAATCTTTGGTGAGGAGATAGCGAAGAAGATGCTGGACAAAAAGGACAGGGTCGAGGTAGCGGAGTTCGACAAGACCACCGAGATCCTCCTCGTGAACGGCAAGCCCTTCTTCATAAGGAGGAAGGAACTCCTGTTCCCACTGGTAATAGCGCTCTACGAACTCTCCAACGAGGAAGACCTGAGGAAGTGGCCGAGGCGCGTCGTTGTCGATTCAGGTGCCGTCAAGTTTATACTAAACGGTGCGGACGTTATGGCCGCCGGAATAACCGACGCCGATGAGAACATCAGAGAAGGAGACTTCGTCTTTGTGGTAGAGGAAGACTACGGAAGGCCCCTCGCGATAGGGATAGCCCTCATGGACGGGAAGACGATGAAAGAGAAGCCCAAAGGAAAGGCCGTGAAGAACATCCACCACGCCAAGGATAGGATATGGGAGCTAACGGTGGGCTGATATGGAGAAGCCGGAGGGAGGGAAAAAGAAGATCCGGGTTCTCGTGGGGGGAGTCTTCGACATCCTCCACGTGGGCCACGTCCACTTCTTGAAACAGGCAAAGGAGCTCGGGGACGAGCTGGTAGTTATAGTAGCCCACGACGAGACCGTCCGGAGGAACAAACGGAGAAACCCCGTGAACCCGGCGGAGGACAGGGCAGAGCTGTTGAAGGCCATAAAATACGTCGATGAGGTTTACATAGGTTCGCCCAGGGCGATAGACTACGATATGGTCAGGAGGATAAACCCAGACATAGTGGCCATCGGGCCGGATCAGACCTTCGACTGCAGGAGGTTAAAGGAGGAGCTGAGGAGGCATGGGATAAACGCGGAGGTCATAAGGATCCCCTACCTCTACCGGAGCGACCGGGCAAAGACTAGCAAAATCCTCCAGAGAATCGTTGAGGAGTTCTGTGAATGAAAGAAAACATCAGAGGCGGAACCTTCCCATGTAGTCCCTCAGGAAGTCGGGGTCTTCTCTCCTGACTGCGCTCATAAGCTCCTCAAACTTCTTCTCGCCGAGAGCCTGTTTGAGGTAGTAGTAGAGGTTGACGGCGTCCTCAACTATGATGCTCTGCCTCCTCCCTTCATCACCGTAGAGCTCGATGAGCTTCCGGTTTATGTCGAGGCTTATGTAGAGGGTCTTCTGCTTCTTCTGGGTCTTTAAATCCTCCTTGTCCTTTTCCTTTTTGGGTTTTGAAGGTTTGGTCAGATCGTTAACGGAACCGGAAAACAGCTTGGGAATTTTACTCTCCTTCGGCAATTGAAATCACCTCTTTCGTAAGCTTCTCAAAGGCCCGCGCGGCCCTTCCATCCGGCTCGTATTCGAATATGTTAACGCCCTCCCCCTGGGCCTTCTCAAGGGCTACCGCCTTTGGTATCGTCGTGAGTATCGGTGCGTCCGGGTAAGCCGCTTTGAGCTCTCTGAGCCGGGTCTGGGGAACCTTCGTCTGCCTTGTGAACTTGTTGGGCACGAGGCCCATGAGGGTGAGGTTCTCGTTGGTCTCCTCCCTTATCATTGACATGAGGTTGAACATGAGCTGCATGCCAATGACGCCGAAGTAGCTGAGCTCCAAGGGTATCAGGACGTAGTCCGAGGCAGTGAGGGAGTTGACAAGGAAGATGCCCATGCTCGGGGGGTTGTCTATGAGAACGTAATCGTAGTCCGGCAGGATCGGCGAGATGGCCTTTACGAGCCTCCTCTCTCTGTTGTATGCGTTGATGATCTCTATCTCCTTAGCAGAAAGGTTGAGGTGGCTCGGGATCAGATGAAGGTTCTCGGTGACCTCTACTACGGCATCCTCAACATCACTCTCCCTGCTCATGAGGGTTCCAACGTTGTTGCCCTCGTACTTGAGAACGTCCATCCCTATGAGGCCGAAGGTTAGGTTGAACTGTGGATCAACGTCTATCAAAAGCACCCTTCTGCCTGCCCTGGCAAGGCCGTAGCCGAGGTTCATGGTCAGAGTCGTTTTTCCAACGCCACCCTTCTGGTTGGCCACACTGATTACAACGGCCATTCTACCACCCGCACTTCTCCTACTAAAGCCTAACCAGTTGAGGATTCGAACGATAAAAACTTTATGGAATTAAATAGTGGAAGAATCAAAGCTCCTCGATGCCAGAGTTAGCAAAGATCTCCTCAATCCTCTTCTTTCTCTCATCACTTGCCCTGTCTTTTATCCTGTCATCCTGCCCCGAGATGATTGAGTATATGTCCTTGGAGCCCCTTGACTTGGAACCCTCAAATGGGAATGAAGTCGGCTTTGGAACGACGACCGCGTCTTTCTCAGTGGTGAGCGCAGTTTCACCACCGAGGATGTGCGGACTCTCGACACCGGTCATTATGACCATTGCGCGGACGACTTTGCCCATGTCCTCGTCGACCCTGGCTCCCCACTTGATCTCAGACTTAGCCCCGAGGTTGTTGTAGACGATCTCCATGGCCTCGTTTATCTCCCCGAGGTTAACGTCTGGACCGACGGTGAAGTGAACGAGAGCCTTGTTTCCGCTTCCGAACTTGACGTCGAGCATCTTGTTCTCGAGGGCGGCCTTTACCGCCTCAACTGCCCTGTTCTTGGAGTCGCTCTCGCCAATTCCTATGAGAGCCGCTCCACCGTCCTTCATAACGCTGTAGACATCGGCAAAGTCTATGTTAACCATTGAGGGGAGCTTTATGGTCTCGGTTATTCCCTTAACCATTCTGGCGATTATCTCGTCGGCAAAGCGGAAGGCGGCGCTTATCGGGAGGTTCGGCACGAGCTTAAGGAGCTTGTCGTTCTCAATGATTATGACGGTGTCAGAGTACTGAAGGAGGGCCTTTATTCCAGCGCGGGCCTTTTCGAGACGTATGGTCCCCTCGGTCTTGAACGGGAACGTGACAACGCTGACAACTAGGGGCTCCCTAAACCTGCCGCTGTTCCTCGCGTGCTCCTTGATGACCTTCGCAACCACCGGAGCCGCTCCAGTTCCGGTACCGTTGCCCATACCAGCGGTTATGAAAACCAGATCAACGTCCCCAATCGTCTTGGCTATCTCGTGGGCGCTCGCCTCGGCGGCCTTATAACCAACGGTTGGATCTCCTCCAGATCCTTTTCCGTGAGTTATTTCCTTGCCGAGAAGGAGCTTCTTATGGGCCTTGACCCTTGAAAGGTGCTGGGCATCGGTGTTCATGGCTATTAACTCGGCACCCTCAACACCGAGCTCGTAGAGCCTGGTGATAGTATTATTTCCAGAGCCACCAACGCCGACTATTGATATCTTTATGAAGTCGTCGAGGTTTTCATCAAAGAAATCCTCCCTCTTCTCGACCTTCGGTCCCTCGTCCAGATCCAGTTTTATCCCGGCCTGCTCCAGCAGTTTAAACACCATATTTCTTACCCCCTCTCCATCGTGCGGCGGATTATTTTATAACATACCCAGGAACCTCGTCCTCTGGAAGCTCTATGTTCATCTCTCTTTTCAGGAACTCTCTGAGTGCGGTCCTTATTATCTCGCTCCTGCTGGGATAGATACCGCGCCTCACGAGCTGATCCATAGCGTTGATGAAACTCTGCGGCACCTGCACGCTTATGATGCGCATCTTTGTCATATACTGTATCACCCAGTCCAGTGAGTCGCTACTTTAGTTAGTGATTTAAGTAGTTAAATACTTTGCGGCTTGTTAATAATATTAACATAATATTTTTTTCAAAAATTTTTTGGATATTATCGATTTAACAAAAAGAATTTTGGATGAATAATTCTGGACATGATACTAGGACAATTGTTATAAATGCGAATCCAACTTTCAGTGGGGGAGAGCATGAGGGAGGTCGCGGATGGAATAGTCGTAGAGGCCGTCATCGTTGAAGATCCAGAGGCTGTTCTTCCGTTGCTCGGAGGGAAAGTTCAGCTGGTGAGGGCCAAGTGTTATCAAGAGGTCGTCCATGCGGCGATACTCGCCAGAAGGGCCTTCGAGAGAAAAACAAACCACGCAAAGACTCTAGGGGGGGAGCTCCTGCTCCGACTGGCGGGAACCCTCCAGATAAGCGACGCCATCAAAGCCCGCGGTGTCGGCAAGGGGCTCAACTACCTCGTCGTCTTCGGTACCGGAGACGAGGCGGAGGAGGTCGTAAAGAGGCTTGGTTTAAGTTCCACCCTCCCGATTCAATGCACAGAGGAAGAAGCGAAGATATATTTTGAAAAATCCGCCCTAGTCGAGGTTTTGTAGGCCGATTTTCGATAAATCGACCCTTCTTTCAGGTTAACTTTATAAGGAGCCCCCACCTGAGTTCGAAATGCTGAGGTGATCTTCATGAGATACAAGAAAAGGAAGTACTTCATGGCCGGCAGGATAAACCTCATCCAGAGATCCAAGATCAGGGAGCTTTTTGAGAAGGCAAGGAAGATGGAAAACGTCATTTCCCTCGGCATAGGGGAGCCTGATTTTGACACCCCAGAGGTCATAAAGGACGCCGCCAAAAGGGCCCTTGATGAGGGTTACACCCACTACACCCCCAACGCGGGGATACCCGAGTTTAGGGAGGCCATAGCGGAGTACTACCGCGACTTCTACAAGGTGGACGTTGACCCGAACAGCATAATAGTCACGGCCGGCGCTTATGAGGCGACATACCTGGCATTTGAATCCCTTCTGGAGCAGGGCGACGATGTTATCATCCCCGATCCGGCTTTCGTCTGCTACGTAGAAGATGCAAAAATAGCGGAAGCTGGGATACTCCGCATACCTCTGAGGGAGGAGAACGAATTTCGTATCGACCCGGACGAACTCGTGGAGATGGTGACGAAGAGAACCAGGATGCTTGTGATGAACTACCCCAACAACCCGACCGGTGCAACCATAGACAAGCGAACGGCAAAGGCGATAGCGGATATAGCGGAGGACTACAACATATACATCCTCAGCGACGAGCCCTACGAGCACTTCTTGTACGAGGGGGCTAAACACCACCCGATGATAAAGTACGCCCCAGACAACACAATTCTCGCCAACAGCTTCTCAAAGACCTTTGCCATGACCGGCTGGAGGCTAGGATTCGCCATAGCCCCTCCCCAGGTTATTAAGGACATGATAAAGCTTCACGCCTACATCGTTGGCAATGTTACATCCTTCATCCAGATAGCCGGGATAACCGCCCTCCGCGACAAGAGGAGCTGGGACGCCCTCAAAGTAATGAGGGAGACCTATGCGGAGAGAAGAAAGCTAGTTTTGAAGGGACTTAAGGCCATTCCGCACATCGAGGCCTTCAGGCCCAAGGGAGCCTTCTACATCTGGGCCAAGATAAACCCAGAGCTTGACATGAGCAGCGAAGACTTCGCCAACTGGCTCCTTGATAACGCCGGAGTAGTTGTCATCCCCGGAACGGCCTTCGGAAAACAGGGCGAAGGCTGGATAAGGATCAGCTACGCCACAAAGAAGGAACAGCTGATTGAGGCAATGGACAGGATGGAGAAGGCCCTAGAAACGCTCTGAGGGGGCGGAGCATGAATTCCCTTCTCTACATTTTTGTCGCAGTTTTTCTCGCGGAGCTTGGCGACAAGACCCAGCTGGCCACGATGGCATTTGCGACTAAATACGGATGGAAGACAGCATTCATCGGGGCAATACTTGGACTGGCGCTTGTGAACTTTATCGGGGCGTACATCGGTGAGAGGCTCGGAGACTTCATTCCCGTCGATCTCCTCCACAAGGGGGCGGGGATTCTGTTCGTGGCCTTCGGACTTCTCATGCTCCTCGGAAAACTGTGAGGTGGTATAGTGAAGTTTGGAATCAGACCCAAGAGTGCCGTGATGGTATCCTTCCTCTCAATAGCCCTCTACTTCTTCGGCATAGCCGCTCTCTCAACAAACTACCCCCTCCAGGCCACAGGAGGCGTTTTTGTGGGCCTCCTCCACGTAGCAATTCTATGGGGGCTCTGGAGAGGAGAAGAGTGGGGGATAGGCTTTGGAAAGTACATATCGTTCGTGGATCTTATCTTCTCACTCCTCTGGATGATGCTCGGGGTCATAGCCCAGGGAGCAACGCTGTTCGCTCTCTCCGCCCTCGTCCTGATACTCCTGAGCGATCCTGAAGTGGAGGGCGAGATACTGGGGAGGCTCTGAAAACCCCACCGACTTCTTTATCAGAAGCTCGATCTTTTTTTTTTGGTAGCTCCGGAGAAAGCATGGATATACAAAAAACTAGCTTGTTAGAATCGCATACCACTCTTCCGCCAGCGCTTGCGCAAGCAAGGGCTGTAATGGTGGGCCCGGGGGGCTTTGAACCCCCGACCACGCGGTTATGAGCCGCGCGCTCTGACCAGGCTGAGCTACGGGCCCACTGATGGCGCCGCCGCCCGGATTCGAACCGGGGACCGCCGGATTAACAGTCCGGCGCTCTACCAACTAAGCTACGGCGGCTCGACCCAAGTTATGGGAAGCGTGGAGTATTTATAAAGATTACGGTGGTGAGCTTTTTAAGTGGGCGTCCCTTTACATTCAGGGGACGATTCAATGAACGACAGGAAGAGGCTCGTAGTGGAGTTTCTTGCGGTATATCTGTTCTGGGAGGTTTACAGCATCGTTTACCCCTTTTTGGGCCGCTGGAGCATCAGCTGGAACGGTCTGCTCCTTGAGCTCCCGGGAACTTCAAGGGATTTCGTTCTGTCCATTCTCCTGTGGACCAAGTCCCATCCCGTACTCTACACCGTTATGGACGCGGTCTATCACTTCGGGTTTAGCGGACCGATGGTTGTGGCGTTCCTCTATCTCCTCCTGAGGGATCCCCCTGAATGCAAGATCCTTATCAAAGCCTACGCCCTTTCCTTCCTTGTACTTTCAATAATATTCTTGACTGCCCACGTAAACGCTCCCCACCATATTTACCCTGACCTTCCGAGAAAGTATTCCCCTCCGAGCTGGCTAGCCAGGCCCCAGTTCGTTTTCCCTTCTCCCCACTGTACGATAGCGACTGTGAGCTTCCTCGCCCTCTTCATGAGACGGGAGAAAAGTGCAAGGTTCCTCTCGCTTTTTCCGTTCCTGGTGCCCCCTTCCACGGTTCTTCTGGCCGAGCACTGGATCTGGGATACGGTTGCGGGGATAGTCCTCGGTGCTGGGATTTGGTTTCTTCTGACAAAAAGCGTTAAAATCTCAGGGAGTATTCGGTGGTGGTGAAAAAAATGCGCCTTGAAAAGTTCGTTTCCCTGCTGAACGAAAGAGGGTTCGGTGGAGCCATCATAAGCCCAGGCACGAACCTCTACTACCTTACGGGCCTGCATCTCCACGAAACTGGAGAGAGGCTTACCGTTTTGGCGGTGAATGCCGACGGGGAATATCAGCTGCTCGCACCCAGCCTCTACGAGAACGTCGTGAGAAACTTTCCGGCTACGTTCTGGAGGGATGGGGAGAACCCCTACCACAAACTCGCGTGGATTCTCGGGGAACTTGAGCTTTCATCCGGCAGGATTCTCATCGAGAACACCATGCGCGCAGACTGGCTGATAAACATCATCCGGCTCGGAAACAGGAACTTCGAGTTCTATCCCCTCAGCAGTGTAATCCGAGAGCTCCGCATGAGGAAGGACGAAGAGGAAATTGAGATGATGAAGCACGCGGCGAAAGTAGTTGACCGCGTTTTTGAAGAGATCCTGAGCTGGGATCTTCTTGGAATGCGTGAGAGGGATCTTGCTCTAAATATCGAGCTCAGGATACGGGAGCTGAGTGACGGGATATCCTTTGAGCCGATAGTGGCCAGCGGGGAGAACGCCGCCAACCCGCACCACGCCCCGGGAGACAGGAGGATAAGGGAGGGGGACATGGTTATCCTTGACTACGGTGCAAGATGGAAGGGCTACTGTTCGGACATAACGCGGACGATAGCAGTTGGGAAACCCGATGAGAAACTGATTGAGATCTACAACACTGTCAAAGAAGCCCAGGAGACGGCCTACAGGGCAGTTAAGGTGGGGAAGAAGGCGAAGGAGATAGACGCCGCCGCAAGGGAGATCATCGCGAAGGCCGGCTACGGCGACTACTTCACCCACAGAACGGGCCACGGCCTCGGTCTGGATGTCCACGAAGAGCCTTTCATAGGACCCGACGGTGAGGTAGTCCTGGAAGAGGGCATGACCTTCACCATAGAGCCCGGGGTCTACGTTCCAGGCCTCGGTGGGGTCAGGATAGAGGACGACGTTGCGGTTGTGGATGGTAGAGGTAAAAGGCTGACGAGGGCGGACAGGGGGCTGGTTGTCCTCTGACCCCTGTTACCCCATTCCTTGAAATTTTAACTTTTATTCGGTTCATATCGTTTCAACTGGTGAGATAGATTTCTTGAAATTTTTGTTGGGCTTTTAATGCCATTAAACACCTTTAATCCCTTGAAACGTTCGTTTCATCCAATTTTTCACCGCGTCCCTAAAATAGGAGTTCGGCACTATCCGCTATCGAGGTGATGGCTATGAAGTGCCTGAAGGCACTGTTGATAATAGGGCTGCTGGTGGCGGCCATAGTACCTGCGGGAGCCGTCCTTGCGGATGAAAGCAGCAAGGGCTCGTTGCCGCAGGAGATCCAGGGCACCAACGCCACGGAGATGGAGCTCGTTGCGGGCAAGATAATCTCGAACCTTGAGAGACTCCACAACATAACATCGGGAATAATTGAGAAGGCGAACGTCAGCACCAATTCAACGATCTTCGAGCACTACCAGAAAGCTGAGGAGTACAGGAAAACTGCCGTTGGGGATTATCAGAACGGTTACTACGAGGGTGCCATAGCCAACGGAATCCTCGCCATGAGGCACTACAAAGTCATCCTTAAGGCTGTGAAAACCGCCAGAGAGGAACTCCGGGAGCTTCCAGGGGAGATCAGAAGGATGAATGGCTACTTCAAAGCCGCCGAGAAGACAATTGAAAGGGCTCAGAAGCAGGGAATTGACGTTGGCAACGCTCCTGAGCTCCTCAACCAGACTAAAGAGGCTTACATACAGGTTATGGAGGACATGCGGAACAAGAACCTTGAGAAAGCCAAGGAAGACCTCGCAGTGGCGAGAGAGCTCAAGAAGCAGCTGGATGAGAAGCTCGTTGAGATAAGGAAGGAGCTCGCCTATGCAAACGCGGACAGAATCGTCAACGCATTCCTAAGAAGAGGGAAGAGGGCTATGGAGTTCGCTCAGAGGGTTATCGAGAGGGTAAACTCCAACGGTGGAAACGCGGCAAGGCTCCAGGAAAGGCTGAATGCATTCAGGGGAGTCTACGAGCAGGTCAAAGAACTCTCGGATCAGGGAAAATATGCAGATGCCCTCAATATCATAATGGCCAATAGGGAGACCATAAAGGAGTTCTATAAAGCTCTCCACTTTATAAAAAGGGAGCTTCACAGGGGAGGCCACGGAAAGGGTTTCCGAAATGGGCACTGACACTGGACGGTCTAGCCTGAGGATATCGGTTTCTTCATGAGGAGTGCATGACTTCTTTTCTCCTTTCTTTCTCCAAAAAACTTAAATACCCAAAACCGCTACTCGCTCCGATGCCGATGAGGGGGGAGTACCTTCTCCATCGTTCACCGGGCGTTTCGCTCTGATTGCCTAGATAGCCCCCCTATTCTGAAGTCTCGCTCTTTTGGAGTTCCATATGGATCCTTAGGATTGAAAATCGAAGCTAAAGGAGGTTTTGGACATGGCTGAGCTCAACTTCAAGGCGATTGAGGAGAAGTGGCAGAAGCGCTGGATGGAGGAAAAGGTTTTCGAGCCGGACAGAAACGCGAAGCCGAAGGAAAAGAAGTTCTACATAACGGTCGCGTTCCCGTACCTTTCGGGCCACCTCCACGTCGGCCACGCGAGGACCTACACGATACCGGACGTTATAGCGCGCTTCAAGAGGATGCAGGGCTACAACGTTCTCTTCCCGATGGCGTGGCACATCACGGGCGCGCCGATAGTCGGAATAGCCGAGAGGATAAAGAACCGCGACCCCAAGACCATCCACATCTACAGGGATGTTTACAAGGTCCCCGAGGACATCCTCTGGAAGTTCGAGGATCCGAAGGAGATAGTCAAGTACTTCATGAAGGCAGCGAAGGAGACCTTCATAAGGGCCGGCTTCTCCGTTGACTGGACGCGCGAGTTCCACACGACAAACCTCTTCCCGCCCTTCAGCAAGTTCATAGAGTGGCAGTTCTGGACGCTCAAGGATATGGGTCTTGTCGTCAAGGGAGCGCACAGGGTCAGATGGGATCCGGTCGTTGGCACTCCTCTTGGTGATCACGACATAATGGAGGGTGAAGATGTCCAGATACTCGAATACGTCATAATCAAGTTCGTTCTCGAGGAAAACGGCGAGGAAATCTATCTCCCGGCCGCCACCCTGAGGCCCGAAACTGTCTACGGCGTCACCAACATGTGGCTGAACCCTGAAGTCACATACGTGAAGGTCAAAGTCAAGAAGGGCGACAGAGAGGAGACCTGGATCGTCAGCAAGGAAGCCGCTTACAAGCTCTCCTTCCAGGACAGGGATATAGAGGTCATTGAGAAGTTCAAGGGTGAGAGGCTCATCGGAAAGTACGTCAAGAACCCGGTAACCGGCGACGAGGTCATAATCCTACCCGCGGAGTTCGTTGACCCTGACAACGCAACTGGAGTTGTTATGAGCGTTCCTGCCCACGCGCCCTTCGACCATGTAGCGCTTGAAGACTTAAAGAAGGAGACCGAGATTCTGCTCAAGTACGACATCGACCCGCGCGTGGTTGAGGAGATAAGCTACATCTCGCTGATAAAGCTGGAAGGCTACGGCGAGTTCCCAGCTGTCGAAGAGGCCGAGAAGCTCGGTGTTGAGAGCCAAAAGGATGTTGAGAAGCTCGAGCAGGCGACCAAGAACATCTACAAGGCCGAGTACCACAAGGGAGTTTTCAAGATTGAGCCCTATGCCGGCAAACCTGTCCAGGAGGCTAAGGAGCTGATAGCGAAGGAGCTCCAGGAGAAGGGCATCGCAGAGATAATGTACGAGTTCGCGGAAAAGCCGGTCATCTCAAGGTTCGGAAACCAGGCGGTCATCAAGATAATCCACGACCAGTGGTTCATAGACTACGGAAACCCAGAGTGGAAGGAGAAGGCGAGGGAAGCTTTAGCGAACATGACCATCTATCCAGAGAGCAGGAGGGCACAGTTTGAAGCCGTTATAGACTGGCTCGACAAGAAGGCCTGCGCCAGAAAGGTCGGCCTTGGAACGCCGCTCCCGTGGGATCCGAACTGGGTAATCGAGAGTCTGAGCGACTCGACCATCTACATGGCTTACTACACCATAAGCAGGCACATGAACCAGCTGAGGAAGGAGGGCAAGCTCGACCCAGAGAAGCTTGACAGGGAGTTCTTCGACTACATCTTCAGGGAGGAGTTCAACAAGGAGAAGGAGAAGAGGCTGAGCGAGAAGACCGGAATTCCTGCCGAGGTTATCCACGAGATGAAGGAGGAGCTCGAGTACTGGTACCCGCTCGACTGGCGCTGCTCCGCCAAAGACCTCATACCGAACCACCTGACGTTCTTCATCTTCAACCACACTGCCATCTTCGACAGGAAGCACTGGCCCAAGGGAATAGCGGTGAACGGCTTCGGAACGCTGGAAGGCACGAAGATGAGCAAGAGCAAGGGCAACGTCCTGAACTTCATTGATGCCATAGAGGAGAACGGAGCGGATGTTGTCAGGCTCTACATTATGGGACTGGCCGAGCACGACAGCGACTTCGACTGGAAGAGGAAGGAAGTCGGAAAGCTCCGCAGGCAGGTGGAGCGCTTCTACGAGCTGATAAGCGAGTTCGCAACCTACGATGTCAAGGAAGGCGTTGAGCTGAAGGACATAGACAGGTGGATGCTCCACCGTTTGAACAAGGCCATTGATGGAGCAACTAAGGCCCTTGAGGAGTTCAGGACGAGGACAGCAGTGCAGTGGGCATTCTATACAGTTCTCAACGATCTACGCTGGTACATGAGGAGAACCGAGGGGAGGGACGACGAGGCGAAGCGCTACGTCCTGAGAAAGCTCGCCGACGTCTGGGTCAGGCTGATGGCACCGTTCACGCCGCACATCAGCGAGGAGCTGTGGGAGATGCTCGGCGGGGAGGGCTTCGTGAGCCTCGCTCCCTGGCCCGAGCCGGTTCCTGAGTGGTGGAACGAAACCGTTGAGGCAGAGGAGGAGTTCGTCAAGTCCCTCATCGAGGACATCAAGGAGATCATAAACGTTGCAAAGATAGAGAACCCGAAGAGGGCATACATCTACACCGCTCCGGAGTGGAAGTGGAAGGTTGTTGAGGTTGTTGCTGAAAAGAAGGACTTCAAATCCGCTATGTCAGAGCTGATGAAGGATCCAGAGATGAGGAAGCACGGCAAGGAGGTAAGCAAGCTGATACAGAGACTCATCAAGGAGAGAGCCTTTGACGTCACGAGGATCAACGAGGAGAAGGCGCTGAGGGAGGCCAAGGACTTCATTGAGAAAGAACTTGGCATCGAGATAGTCATCAACGCCGAGGAGGACAAAGGAGGAAAGAAGAAGCAAGCCATGCCGCTGAAGCCTGCGGTGTTCGTGGAGTAATTAGTTTTTCTCTTCTTTTCTCATAATCTTTCTTTCCCGCTTATGTCTCTCTAAGTAGGCCCTCAGTACATTATCAAAAATCTTTCTAAGTATCTTCAAATGGTGGAGAAAGCCAAGATATTCAATAGTGGAACTATACGGTGGAAAGTCGACTAAAACCGGATTGTGAACTACATCACTGAGTTTGTGATACTCATTTGAAACTGGAAACTGGGAAGTATCTTTAAGGTTCGCTTTTGTTGGCAACTTAATATGCTCATCTAAAACGACATCTATCGGGGATTTCCCTGTCTTAATAAACATGTCCACGGACTCATAACAAATCCTATCCGAAAAACCGACTACGGAGTATTTTTGGACTTTCTTGTTTGCTTTCCTTTCTATAAAACCTGTTGAAAACAATTTGTAAAATATGTCTTTTTTGAACTCCTCTCTAAGATCCGATAATGACTTGATTTTCCATTCTTTTGATTCTTCTTCGGGATTTTCTAAAATAACCTCTCCTACAAACGGCCTCCCATAACTATCATAGTACACCCTAAGCCACTTTTCAATAAAATTCTCATTTACATAAGTTAATCCACTCCAAACAGCATCTTCTTTTGTTTCCTCTGTTAGAGCGGTTTCGTCAAGCTTAGGAGCTATTAATGAATAGTATTGAATGAGCGAGGCCGTTAGTAAAGCGTCCCCCAAGTCCCTTATGAGTGAACGCATTAGGTAGTATCCTGAGTGAAAATGGCCGGACTCTAAGAGTAGCTCCAGATGCTGGACAATGGTAAGCATGTCTGTAAATATTTTCATTAAGTGATTCTTTGTGGCTATCTGCCACTCGTAGTCCTCGGGAGTTTCACCTATAGATATGGTTAGCTTGTATAGTTGAAGTATCTCATTCTTAAGGGCATTCAATTCAATTACCGCGTTAAAGGCTGTGGTAGCGCCAAAATTAAAGAATATGGCAGGCAATGCAACTTTTGAAGGTGTGGAAATGCCACTTGGGGGTAATTGAGGTGTCAGAATAGAGGCAACTTCATAGATGTTGCTCGGATAATCCTGTCCCTCATTTAGCAGTTTAACAAAACTTAGAATCTTATGTGGCCAGACATTTTTGTAGTATCCATCTGGGTCAACACTTAGTATCAACTTTTCTCCCAAAGGATACGCATCCCATTCAATGCCCAACGTCCGTAATACAGAGGTTGCATAGCCAATTGGTGTAGTGGAATCTTCTTTCTCCTCGAGAATCTTATGTAATCCCTCTTTTAGCCCGCTTTCTTCAATTTTCTCAGAGACATAATTAATGATGAAAGTTCCAATTGTCTCGTATGCGATCCTCGGGAAGTCGACAAGAACAGGCATTTCTAATGAGATTTTGGTATCGGGATGAGTTACCCAGGCTGTGTGAGGGACTCTGAATAAGTCTATTGAATTTTTGGAGTTCTTCTTAACCCCCTCTAAAATTTGCTTCAACTCGCTAATAGGTAACATCCTGTTTCACCATAAGCAGGTTGGTGTTACCAACTAAAAAGTTTTCTAGAGTTTGTAAAGGAATTTTCTCAAATATAAAATTCTCGCCTGTCATAAACTCAACCCCACATTATAAAACCTTTTCTCCAAAAACACTTTAAAGGGAAGCACTTTAGCCATCTCCGGTGTTCTCCATGCCCACCATCGAGAAAAAGTTTGAGAAAGACGTCCTTTCCAAAATTCCTCCCCGAAACGAGCCACCCTTACCTCCAGACTGGATTCATAAGGAGGTGCTCGAACGCTTTCGCGTCCTCAGGTTCTCTTCCCTGGAAGAAGGAATGAACGTTCTCGAAGTCGGCGTGGTGCCCATGCGATAACCACCGTTCCGCTCGCTTACCTCGTAGGTGAAACCGGCAGAGTAGTGGCCGTAGACAAAGCCCGCTGGCGCTTCTTCGAGGAAATAACATCCGCAACTGGAGTGAAACACAGGGTAATCCCCATGAAGCTTGACGCAAGAGAACTGCCCTTTCCCTTTAAGGCGTTTGATCTGGCCGTTCTCGTCCACGGTGTTAGAAGCCTGAAAAATGAAGAAACCATCGTCAAGGTCATCTCCGAAATGCTCCGCGTTTCCGAGAGGGTCTTCATAGCAGAGAGCCTTCCGATAGCCAACAACGAGCGCCAGATGGCCCACCTTGATTTATACAATCTAAGGGAGGAGATATTTGAAGCTCTCTTCGGTGAGAAGGACGACCTTCACTACTTCTCAATGGAAGAGCTGAAGGAATTTGTAAAGCGTGCCGGAGGGAAAATTATCGAGAGCGGAGTCTTTGAGCCCAACCTTCCTCACTACCTCGCCTACATTCCACGAGAGTACGTGGAACGGATAAAAGACAGGGAAAAACGCGCTGAACTTTTGGAGCGGTGGAATAGGGCCTATAAAAAGTGGAAAAAGGGAGCCAAGCATCCACCTGTGGGATGGTTGGTTGCCGAGAGATAAGCATCTCCAACTATCCCTTCACCAGTCTCCTCGCCACTTCCGCGTAAAGCGCTGGCATCTTTTGGAGCGAGTCTATCTCAACGTACTCGTTCGGGCCGTGGATGTTCCATCCCCGCGGGCCGAAGTCTATGGCTTTTACACCATGGGGAGTGAAGAACCTTGAATCCGATGCCCAGGCCCCTCAGCAGGCTCCACCTTCTCGCCGAGCTCCTCAAGAACTTCCAGCGTTATCTTGACGATCTTCTCCTCCGGGTGGGTGAAGAGGTATCCCGCCTTTTCGTTGGTGGCAACTTTGACTTCCGCCCCGGGAAGGTTGAACTCAACCACTTCCTTCATCGCCCGCTCAATCTCGTCCTTCGAGCGGCTCATCGCCCTCACGTCGAACTTTAGAACATGCTTTCCATTTTCGATAAAGTACAGGTTGGGTGTGATCGAGATGCCGTAATCACTGTACTTCTCCGCTTTTATCGGAGCCCTCACGAATGGCACTACCGCCCTGAGGAGCCCCGTGAGGCCGAGGTCAACCTCCATCTCTTCGCCCTCACCGGGGATCACGTAGGTAAGGGTCACCTCGCTCGGCACGACGTTGCCCTTGAGGAACTTTCCCTCGAGAGAAACGGCAAACGCTTCTCTGCCCCTGAGGAAGTGCGAGGCTGCTATGAGCGGGTGAGTATCAACGCCGGAGAGGAAATAAGCAGAATGCCTCGTCTCCAGCACCGGCGTTCTTATCCTAAAGGTTTCTCTCCTTACGGTGCCCTTGACTTTCGTTTTTTCGGAAGGGACGCGAATAGTAACTCCAAAGCCCTTCCTTCTCCTAATTATCGGTTTCATCCCGGTTCCGTCGGCGTTCACCAGGTACCCTGGAAGATTGCCCTCCTGAGCGAGCTTTTCAGCGATGTGCATGGCCATCCTGCCGCCGATCTCTTCATTGCCCGTGAATGCAAATAGAACCTTCCCATCGAGCTTCTCCTCCGAGAGCTCCTTCAGTGCGAGCATTATTGAAGCAACGTTGCCCTTGTCGTCGGCGCTGCCCCTACCGTAGGCTCGGTTCCCCTTGATTGTGAGCTTGAACGGGTCGGTCTCCCACTCTTCCATGTTTACGGGCACTACGTCGAAGTGGGCCATGAAGAGTAGCTTTGGCTTTCCTTCCCCTATCCCCCCCGTAAACCGCGTAGTAGCCGTCGCGCTCTATTATCTCGCTCTCTATCCCCCACGAGGCAAGCGTGTCTCTTATGAAGGCGGGACAGTCCTTGGAGGGCTTTATTCCCCTCTCTGGGTCGTTCACAGTCTCAAATGCCACTAACCTGGAGAGAAGTTCGAGAACATCCACGGCAACCACCGTTAAGATAGGTGTCGAAATGGTATTTAAGGATTTAGCGGGTGGGGGAACAGGGAGGTAAAAGAGTAAAAAAGGCTCAGAACTCCCTCTCGACGAGGAACTCTGCTAGAAGCTCCAGGTCTCTCCTAGCTCCGCTCTCAGGAAGAACCCTGAGGGCCTCGTTGGCCTCTTTCACCAGGTTCTTGGCGTAGTCTGCCGCATAGTCTATGCTGCCGTACTTCTTGAGGAGTTCGATGGCCTTCCCGACTTCTTCCTTCACATTATCGTCGTGTATCAGCGCGTCACCCTTAGCGTCTCCCGCGTACTTGCCAAAGACCTTCATGAACTCCTCCTTATCCTCCTCGGTCGCGTGGTCAAAGAAGTGGCTGACAATCAGGGTCTTCTTGCCCTTCCTTATGTCGCTTCCGACGGGTTTTCCGAGCTTCTCCTCGTCTGCAATCAGATCGAGGACGTCGTCCCATATCTGGAAGGCTATTCCGACGTTCATGCCCCACTTTGAGAGGGCCTGAATGTACTCCTCGTTGTCGGTTCCAACTATGGCCCCTATCTCCGCCGAGCCCTGGAAGAGAGCCCCGGTCTTGCCGCTTATCATCCTGAGGTATTCCTCAACGCTGACCTCTTCCCGCGTCTCGAACTCTATATCAAGGGCCTGGCCTTCGCAGAGCATATTGGAAGTCCTGACGAGAACATCGAGGATCCTCGCTTTCTTCTCAGACGGAACATCGGCCTTCGCTACCGCCTCGAAGGCCTTGCTGAAGAGCAGGTCTCCGGCCAAAATCGCCATGTTGACGCCCCAGACCTTGTGGACAGTGGGTTTCCCCCTTCTCAGCTCGTCCATGTCCATTATATCGTCGTGGACGAGGGAGTAGTTGTGGATAAACTCAACGGCAGCCGCTGGGTAGAGTGCTTTCTCCGGGTCGCCACCAACGGCCTCGGCCGCGCGGAGGACGACGAAGGGCCTTACGCGCTTTCCCCCTGCGAGCGGATAGTGCCTCGCAGCTTTGTAAAGCTCAAGCGGCTCCTTTTCAGGAACGAGTTCTAAGATGACCCTATCAACGTCTTTCGCCTTCTCCTTGATCCTTGCGAACAGCTCGTCATACTTCCTCATCGTACCACCCCATGAGAGTGAGTGTGAGTCTAAACCAAGGAAAAAAAAGAGGAACCCTTTATCAGTTTTGCCCTCACCTTATCTCGACCGTGTATCCATTCCTCGACACGAAGACGTCCCTGCCGATCAGGTATCCCTCCTCCTCGGCAAGCTCAGCGTACTGGGTCAGCATCTGGAACTCCCCGTGTGCAGGGACTATGTTTTCGGGGTTGAGCATTCTAAGGAGGTAGCGGTGGTCTTCCCTGCTGGCGTGGCCAGAAACGTGAAGATCCTTGATCATTCTAACGCCCTTCATCCTGAGCTTGGTCTCGAGGATGTAGCGCTGGGCCCTGTTGAGCGGGTTGGGGATGGTGCCGGCGGAGAAAACCACCGTGTCGCGCTTTCCGATGTCGTAGAGCTCGCCGTTGGCCATCCTCGTTAAGACCGCCCCCTGTTCGCCCTGGTGGCCCGTAACTATGAGCAGGTAGTTCTCCCTCGCCCCCGAAACTTCCGCCAGGACCTTTCTTATTGCGTTCGGGCTCCTGAGAACCCTCGACCCCTTCATTTTGATTAGGCCCAGCTGCTTGGCTATACCAGTGTACTTTGCCAGAGAGCGGCCGATGAAGACCGCCTGCCTTCCCATTTTGTTTGCTATCCATATGAGCTCCTGGAGGCGGGCTATGTGGCTTGCAAAGGTAGTTGCTATCAGTCCGTCTGCCTCCATGCCCTCGTAGAGGAAGAAGTCCTCAAGCAACATCTGGGCAACGGCTTCACTCGGGGTTTTGGTGGGTTCAGAAACGCGCGTTGATTCGGGAATGAGGACCTTGACTCCCTCCTTTCCGAGCTCCTTGAGCCTTCTGTAGTCCGGCTTCTCCCCGAGGGGACTGTTGTTGTCGAACTTGAAGTCCCCGGTGTGGATGACGGCTCCCTCCGGCGTGTGAACGACCACCATCGAAGCCTGGGGTATCGAATGGGTTATTCTGACGAACTCTATCGCGAGGTTCTCGCTCACCTGAACTATCTCCCCGAATTCGGTCTCGTACATCGGGTTCTTGACCTCAAAGTACTTCTCGCTCTTGACCTCGCTCTTGGCGAGCTTTATTGTGTAGGGGGTGCCGTAGATGGGAACGTCTGGATAATGGGGGGCAAGCTTTCCAATTGCCCCAATGTGGTCAAGGTGGCCGTGTGTGAACGTTATGGCAACCACTTTTTTGTTTCGCAGAATCGAATCGTCGGGGATCGCCCCGAGCTTCTGAAGCTCCTTCGTCGGGAACTCCTGTATGTTCACGTCCTCATGGATGAGAACCCTGTCAAGCCTTATGCCCATGTCGATTATAACGACTTCCTCCTTTCCGCCGTTTGAATACCCAACGGCGGTCATGTTCTTGCCGACTTCCTCGTAACCGCTTATGGTGTAGATTTTTATCATGTCTATTCCTCCTTACGCCCCCAGGCCTCTCCTGAGGCGTGGGGCTGCGTTGGTCATAGTTGCGGCAGGGGGTTTAAAAAGGTGTGCATTTATTGGGGAGCCTATCGAAGCAGTTAAATAGGGTTCTGCCCTACTTTTATGCCAGCCACAGCAAGAAGGAGGGAAACCGCATGAGAGCCAAGGTAAAGATACTGGACATGTACAGCGGTAGGTACTCGGTCTTCATAAACGAGGAGGAGGCAAAGAAGGCGAAGCTCCACCCGGATGACCTCGTCAGGATAGAGTCCGGGAAGAAACCCATCTACGGGAGCCTCGTTATAAGCAACCTGGTAGGCCCGGGGGAGGTTGGGATAAGCAGGGACATCCTCCAGCTCCACAGCCTCTCGGAGGGGGAGGCCGTCGAAATAGCCCCGGCTGGGACCCCCGAGAGCGTCCGCTACATCAAGAAAAAGATGCACGGTGAAAAACTTAGAAAGGTCGAGATAGAGGCCATCGTGAGGGACATCGTTGACAGAAAGCTCAGGGACATCGAGATAAGCTCCTTCGTGACTGCCCTTGAGATAAACGGCCTTGATATGGACGAGATAGCTGCTTTGACCATAGCGATGGCGGAAACCGGTGACATGCTCGACATCGACAGGAAGCCGATAATGGACGTCCACAGCATAGGCGGCGTCCCGGGAAACAAGACCAACATCCTCGTCGTTCCAATAGTGGCGGCGGCTGGCCTCACTATACCCAAAACCAGCTCGAGGGCAATCACCAGCGCCGCGGGAACTGCAGATGTTGTTGAAGTTTTCACGAACGTCAGCTTCTCGCTTGAGGAAATCAAGCGCATCGTCGAAAAAGTGGGGGCGTGTATGGTCTGGGGAGGCGCCCTCAACCTCGCTCCAGCAGATGATATAACGATCAAGTCCGAGCGCGCCCTCAGCGTCGATCCGACCGGCCTCATGCTCGCCAGCATAATGTCGAAGAAGTACGCTATGGGGAGCCAGTACGTCCTCATCGACATCCCCACCGGAAAGGGGGTTAAAGTGGAGACCGTTGAACAGGCTAGGAGCCTTGCGAGGGACTTCATTGAGCTCGGAAAGAGGCTCGGCCAGTACGTTGAGGTGGCAATAACCTACGGCGGCCAGCCGATAGGGCACACCGTCGGCCCGGCACTCGAAGCCAGGGAGGCCCTCTCGGCCCTCATGACCGGCAAAGGTCCTGGAAGCCTCATAGAAAAGGCCCTCGGTCTCGCGGGGATACTCCTCGAAATGGGCGGCGTTGCCCCCGCTGGAATGGGCAAGAAGATGGCTAGGGAGATCCTTGAGAGCGGAAAGGCCTATGAAAAGATGAGGGAGATCATAGAGGAACAGGGAGGAAACCCGGACATCAAGCCGGAGGACATAGCTGTTGGAGACAAGACCTACACCTTCGTCGCTCCGACGAGTGGCTACGTAACCGGCATCGACAACAGGGCAATAACGGGGATTGCCAGAGCCGCCGGCGCTCCCGAGGACAAGGGAGCCGGTGTGGAACTCTACGTCAAAGTTGGTGAGAAGGTCAAGGAAGGGGATCCGCTCTTCACAGTCCATGCCGAGAGCGAGGCTAGGCTCGATCAGGCGATAGTATTTGCAAGGAGAACCGAGCCCATCAAGATCGAGGGCATGGTTCTTCAAAGAATAGGAAACATCTGATGCTTTCTTTTCCCTCCCTCCTTTTCCCCTCCACACCGCAAAATTTATAAACCCACCCTGATAGGTGATTACGGCGTTGGTGGGAGTGGGCCGGTAGCTCAGCCTGGTATGAGCGCCGCCTTGGCAAGGCGGAGGCCCCGGGTTCAAATCCCGGCCGGTCCACCATCCCTGGGCGGGCCCGTGGTCTAGACTGGTTATGACGCCACCCTGACAAGGTGGAGGTCCGGGGTTCGAATCCCCGCGGGCCCACCATAGAAACTTTTCTGGCGAAAAGTTTCATCAAAGAGTGAATGTTCTTTTTAAACTGCTGGGTTCCAGTGATTCTCATCACAAATTGGCAGTTTTAACGGGGTTTACTCACAGTATAACGCCCTTCGGGCGTCTATTAAAAAGCAAACTCACAGACAACAAGCCCCTAAGAATTGGAATTCACGGCGAGAAAACAAGTTTCTAAAGAAAATCCTCCCAAAAGCAACACTCTAACAAGAACCGCGAACTTTGATGAAACTTTGCTGGGCAAAGTTTCAGCACCGCTTTCTTAACCATGAAAGAAAACTCCCTGCCAGATCCGATGTTCAGAGTCGATTGCGAACTAGGGGTTCAACCCCCACATAGGTGGTGTCATACTAAAGGCGCTACAAGCTTTAAATGCCGATTGGGGCGAGCTAAAGAGAGTTCGTTACTCCACCCATTTCACGTTTTTTTAGTGGACCGTCCAGACATCCCGGTTTTTTATTGTCATCCCCCACCCACTCGGGCCGATGTTTGATAGAACCCCCCTGAACCCCCCGATCCACCGAAACCTTTATATAGTTTCTGTAGCTAAAAGGATACTGAAAATCCCTTTACGGAGGTGTGGGAAATGGCTGAGTTGCCGATTGCTCCAATCGACAGGTTGATAAGGAAGGCTGGCGCCGAGAGGGTCAGCGAGGAGGCCGCCAAGGTTCTCGCCGAGCACCTTGAGGAGTACGCTATTGAGGTCGCCAGGAAGGCCGCTGAGTTCGCCAGGCACGCTGGCAGGAAGACCGTCAAGGCCGAGGACATCAAGCTCGCCATCAGGACCTGAAGGCCCTCTGGTCCTTTTTTCATTCCTTTCCAAGTTCCCGTTCTTGTACCGTTATCGTTTTAAGCAACTTGTTTCTCCCACAAACCATGCCGGAAATAGCCGTCAGAATGACAAAGAGAAACCACAACGCTTTCGTCCATCTCCTAGGAGCCCTGGAGAGCCAGGGGTTCGATTTAAGCGAGCTTTTGATAACCAAAGACTTCCGCGAAATCCTGAACGCCAAGCCAAAAGTCGTTCTGTACTCCTTTTTCACTGAGGAGATATGGGGTTCGCTGAGGGAAGAAGTCAAACTCCTAAAAGAAACCGGAGCGCTCCTCGTTGCAGGCGGCTACCACGCGATAGCGATGCCTAGGCACACCCTCAACCAGCTCGGGTTTGATATCGCGGTTATCGGCGAGGGCGAGGAGGTTCTCTATCAGCTTCTCACGACCCTGAAGAGGACAGGCTACAGAATAACGAAGGAGCTAGTCAGCATCAGAGGACTCGCGTTCTACCTGAACGGCGAGTTCACATTTACGGGCTTTGCTAAAGTGGAGGACTTCTGGCGCTTTCCACCTTACCCAGAGAGCGTTCGCCTGATCTCTCCAATAGAGATAACCCGGGGCTGTCCCTTCGGTTGCTACTACTGTCAAACTCCATACATTAAGGGCCTCCGAATGAGGCACAGACCGATAGATCAAATCGTGAAGTACTCGCGCAGGATGAAGGACATGCGCTACATAACACCGAACGCCTTCGCCTACGGAAGCCCCGGGGCCATACTGAAGCTCAACAAGCTTGAGGCCCTTCTCAAAGCCCTCCAACCGCTGAGGAAAGAAGGCAGGAGGCTGTTCTACGGCACCTTCCCTAGCGAGGTAAGACCCGAGTTCGTCCTGCCTGAGACGCTCGAACTCTTAATAGACTACGCTGACAACAGGAGGTTGGCCATAGGTGCCCAGAGCGGCGACGATGCGATGCTGAAAGCAATGCACAGGATTCACAAGGTCGAACACGTCCAGAGGGCAGTGGAGTACATGCTGGAGTACAGCTTCGAGCCGGTCGTTGACTTCATAGTCGGCCTTCCCAACGAGACGGAGGAGAGTCAGAGGAAGAGCATCGAACTTATGAGATGGATAATGGCGAAGGGCGGAAAGGTCCGCGCCCACTACTTCATGCCCCTGCCCGGAACGCCGTGGTCGCGCTGCAAGCCCTCGCCGCTGAGTGAGAAGATGAAAAAGTTCCTGGGGAGGATGGCTGCCAAGGGGAAAATAGAGGGCTCGTGGAGCAACCAGATGGAACTCTCAAGGAAGCTCCAGAGACTCATCGAAGAGTTCTACGAGGAACCCATGGCCTACCACGGAAGGGTTAGAGAGGTCTGCTGAGTGTACTAAAAAGCACCCAATAAGCTTATAACTGCAATCGGCCGTCATTCAAGCGACGGTGCATGTACCCCGAAAACTATAAAAGGTTCCTGGAGCTTATAGATAAACTGCGAGAGTTTGAGGGGGCCATCGTAGTTGAGGGCCCGCGAGACGAGGTGGCTCTGAGGAATCTGGGGGTCAGAGCGGAGGTAATAAGGCTGTCACGCTTACCGCTCGCTGAAATAGCTCTCATCGCATCACATTACAAGAACGTCATGATCCTTACAGACTTCGACAGGAAAGGGGAAGAGCTTGCGAAAAAACTCCTTTCCTACCTTGAGGGGTATCCCTGCAGGGTGGACGCAGAGACGAGGAAGGAACTCAGAAAGATCGTCAAGAAGGACATAAAGGGTGTGGAAGACCTTTACAGCCTTTACGTCTCCGTTTCTGGCCCCCAACTGGAGGGGTTTCAATGAAGAGGAAGAAGCACGTCCTCCACCAGATTTTGTCCGAAAAGAGGAAGGCAGAAAAGGTAAGAGGTGATAACATGTCAGCCAAGGACGAGTTTGGAACGACCAAATACATAATATACGCCGAGTTTGAGGCGAACGGCGTTGTTGAAAGACCCGATGTTGTTGGCGCTATTTTTGGTCAAACCGAGGGGCTTCTCGGGGACGATCTCGACCTGAGGGAGCTCCAGAAAACTGGAAGGATTGGAAGGATAAGGGTTGAAGTTCACACAAAGGCTGGAAAAACCTACGGGACCATAACCGTTCCCTCAAGTCTAGATAGGGTTGAAACGGCCATCCTAGCGGCAGCTTTAGAAACCATCGACCGCGTTGGGCCTGCCGAGGCGCACATCAAGGTTCTCCGCATAGAGGACGTCAGGGCAACCAAGAGGAAGTACATCATAGAGAGGGCCAAGGAGATACTCGAGACCCTCATGGAGGAGGAGATCCCTGAGACCCAGGAGCTCACAGAGGAGGTCAAAAAGGCGGTAAGGGCGAAGGAGCTCATTGAGTACGGCCCGGAGAAGCTTCCAGCAGGGCCCCACGTACCGTTCTCCGACTCAATAATCGTCGTCGAGGGTAGGGCAGATGTGCTGAACCTTCTCAAGCACGGCATAAAGAACGCAATAGCAGTCGAGGGGACATCGATTCCCGAGACGATAATCAAGCTCAGCAAGGAGAGGATCGTTACCGCCTTCACCGACGGCGACCGCGGCGGAGAACTCATACTCAAAGAGTTACTCCAGGTTGCCGACGTTGATTACGTGGCGAGGGCGCCCGAAGGCAAAGAGGTCGAGGAGCTCACCAAGAAGGAGCTTGTTAAGGCCCTCAGAAGCAAGATTCCAGCGGAGCAGGTGATAACAGAGATGTTCCACAGGGGCAAGAACTTCTACGACATCCTGAAGGAGAAGGAGAAGAGCGCTCAGACCAAGGAGATCAAAGCCGTTGTTACGACATCAGGAAAAGTCCACGCAGAAGAGCAGAGGAAAGTCCCCCAGCAGAGGCAGGAAGTTGAGCACAAACCCAGGGAGAGGGAGGAAGCCAGGATCATCAGACCCATCCAGCAGCCCAAGGGCTCGGAGCTCCAGAGGTTCGAGAAGTTCATAGAGCGCGTCAAGAAGGAGGGAACCGCGGTTCTCCTTGATGAGAACATGAACGTGATTGCGGAGATACCAGTCAGGGATCTTCTCAGCACAATATCCAGCAGGGAGAACGTCTACGCGATCGTATTCAACGGCATAATAACCCAGAGGCTCATCGACATAGTCAGCGAGAACAACGTCCGCTATCTCGTTGGCGCCAGGAAAGCCAACGTCGTCAGAAGGCCCATAGACCTCAGGATCCTGACTTTTGCGGAGTGATCCTGGGCTAACTTTATAACTTCCCCCTCTCTTCTCTTTCCGGTGGTGAAAATGGAGACTGAGACCGTTATCTGGAAGTACGCGCTCATCAACGCATACCAGCACAATGGAAAGGCAAACCCCAAAGCGGTCATAGGGAAGGTTCTCGGAGAGAACCCGGAGCTGAGGCCCAAGGCCAGGGAGATAATCCCGTTGGTGAACGAGGTAGTGGAGAAGGTGAACGCCCTCTCCATCGAGGAGCAGGAGGCTAAGCTGAGGGAGATTTATCCGGAGTTCTTTGAGGAGAAGAAGGAAAAGAAGGAGGAGAAGAAAGGCCTTCCCCCGCTTCCGAAGGCAGAGAAGGGCAAGGTCGTTACGCGCTTCGCGCCCAACCCTGATGGTGCTTTCCACCTCGGGAACGCCCGCGCTGCAATACTCAGCCACGAGTACGCGAGGCTCTACGGCGGCAAGTTCATACTGCGCTTCGACGACACAGATCCCAAAGTGAAGAGGCCCGAACCGAAGTTCTATGAATGGATCAAAGAAGACCTAGACTGGCTCGGATTCAAGATCGACGAGGTGCACATAGCGAGCGACAGGCTTGAAATATACTACGACTACGCCGAGAAGCTCATAAAGATGGGCAAGGCCTACGTCTGCACCTGCCCGCCGGAAAAATTCAGGGAGCTCCGCGATAAGGGAATAGCCTGCCCCCATCGCGAGGAGCCGGTGGAGGTTCAGCTCGAACGCTGGAGGAAGATGCTGAACGGCGAGTACAAGGAAGGAGAAGCCGTCGTTAGGATTAAGACCGACCTCAAGCACCCTAACCCTGCAGTTAGGGACTGGCCCGCTTTGAGGATAATCGACAACCCGGACCACCCGCGCGTTGGCAATAAGTACCGCGTCTGGCCGCTCTACAACTTCGCATCAGCGATAGACGACCACGAGCTCGGCGTTACCCACATCTTCCGCGGCCAGGAGCACGCAGAGAACGAGACGAGGCAGCGCTACGTCTACGAGTACTTCGGCTGGGAATATCCTGTTACGGTTCACCACGGGAGGCTTTCGATAGAGGGCGTCATCCTGAGCAAGTCCAAGACGAGGAAAGGGATTCAGGAAGGAAAATACCTCGGCTGGGACGACCCGCGCCTGGGAACGATAAGGGCATTGAGAAGGCGCGGCATAAGGCCTGAGGCAATAAGGGAGCTCATCATCGAGGTTGGGTTAAAGAGGAGCGACACCACGATAAGCTGGGACAATCTAGCCGCCATAAACAGGCGCATAATCGAGCCCATAGCCAACCGCTACTTCTTCGTCGCCGACCCAATCCCGATGTACATCGAGGGAGCCAGGGAATTCACAGCGGAGATACCGCTCCACCCGGACCATCCTGAGAGAGGAACCAGAAAGCTTAAGTTCGAGCCCGGAAAGCCGGTCTACGTCTCGAAGGACGACATGGAGCTCTTCAAGCCAGGAAGCTTCGTCCGCCTTAAGGATCTCTTCAACGTTGAAATCCTTGAAGTTAGCGGGGAGAGCATAAAGGCGAGGTTCCACAGCGTTGAATACGAGGTCGCCAGGGAGAACCGCTGGAGGATGGTTCACTGGGTCACGGAAGGGAAGCCCTGTGAGGTTCTCGTTCCCGAGGGAGAGGAGCTGATCATCAGAAAGGGCCTGCTGGAGAGCGACGCTGATGTCAATGTGGACGACATCGTCCAGTTCGAGCGCTTTGGCTTCGTCAGGATCGACGAGGTTGGGGAGAAAGTCGTTGCGATTTTTGCCCACAAGTGATCTTTCTTCCCCCAATTTTTAGATTTCTCGAGAAAAGTTTCTTAAAAAAGAAAGAGGCCTACGAGCCAGGAAGAAGCCCCTCTCCAAGGAAGCCCAGGGCCGCCACAAATATTGCCAGGACTATTGAAATGTAGTAGGCACCCCCAAGTTTCGCGTCGTAGTAAGACTGGGTTATGAAGCCCAGAACGAAGAGGAGCACCGCGGTTCCGATTACCGCAAGCTGGGCAGTCTTTGGTTTCTTCGTTCCTGAAATCAAGGGGTAGGCCTCGAAGATCGCGGTTACTGCCAGGGACGTCGTGACGCCCTTCAGAAGCACGTCGGCTATTGAGGGAGGCGAATCAAAGACACCTACAACGGCAACGGCGGCCAGCAGGTACAGCGCCGCCCTGGATCTGCCCATCCGGAACGTTGATTCTATGATCTGAACGCCAACCTCAGCCGTCGGAAGCAGACTGGTAAGGCCCGCCATGAAGATAGTAAGGCCCATAACCGCTAGTAGGAAGCTGTGGTTCGAGAGTATTTTCGGAAAACTGCCCATCAGCTCGATGGCCGCCTCCTCACCGCCCCCAGCGTACTTAATAAACAGGTCCGGATCTGAAGGTGTAACTGCATAGATTACAGCAAACGTTGAGAGGATACCAAGGATCAGCTGGAGGAAGACACCGGTTCCTATGATGAGCCGGGCATTGAAGCGCTCGTTCATAAAGCTCCCCAACATGATATAGAATCCAAAGCCGAGGCCAACCCCGTAGAGCGCCCTGTCTGCCGCCGCCCGAATCATCTCTGCAGAGATGGCCTTCTTAGCAACTAGCATGTTCCATGCCAAGTTCAGGTATTCGGCATTCGAAGCGATCTGAGTCTTAAAGAGGAGGGTCAGCAGGGGCACCAGAAAGACGAGGATCAGAGCACCTATAGCCATTATGGCAAAGGTCTTATCCTTGGCACGGGTTATGATCAGCCCTACCAGAATGATCATCACGAGCTTTGCTACAAGCCTGGCTACGGTTCCAGTTCCTAGGACAGGGACCAGGATCGAGAGGGCAGTGTTGGCAGTATAGTACGAGAGGAATATCACGTTTACAGTTAGGATAGCCAGGATCATTCCGGGTTTTTGCGAGATCTTCGTGTAGAGTTCGGTGAAGTAATAGCCGGATTTCATGACGTTCTCTGCCTCGAGGATGGCCAAGTAGGTGAGCACAGCGAGGAAGGCTATGTGAACCAGTAAGCCGTTTATCCCGTACTTCAGCCACATCTGGGGAAAGAGGCCCACAGTTCCTATGCCCATTGCAAAACCCGCTACCAGGATTATCAGATAGAACGTCCACTTCCTAATTTGATCCATGCTCCACCCCCCGTTGTATCCTTCCCATAATCTTGCACTCAGAGGATTAAAAACGTTTATCCTTTTGTGGATGACAAAGACAAAGAGAGAAAGATCAGTCCAAGCCCTCCCACTTGACGAGCCCGAGCAGGAACTTGTGGGGCAATTTCTCGTGGTGTGGATGAACCCTGACGGCGTAGTGCCAGCACGGGTCGCCGAGGTGCCTCAGGGCACCGCCCTCGTAGACGTAGAGCCATTCGTCCTGTCCCAGCTCGCGGGGGTGCCTCAGCTCAACTATGTGGGGCTTCTCTATCTCGTAGCCTTCAGCCCTGACGCCGTAGTAGAGTTCAACCTTGACGTCCTCGGGCTTGAGACCGTCCAGATAGACCCTAGCCGAGAGCTTTCCTCCCTCAACCTTGACCTCCCTTATCTCAACGCTGTCCCAGGCAGATGTAACACGGTCCTTCCATGCGGCTATCTCCTTGGCTCCCCTGTATCCTTCCCTCGTCAGCCAGATGTGGTTGCTCATGGCCTTGGAGTAGAACTTGTCCATGTACTCCTTCACCATCCTGTGGGTGCTGAAGCGCGGGGCGATGCTCTTTATGCTCTCCTTCATCATGTAGATCCAGCGGGCACGGTTGTCGTAGTAGGTCGGAATAACCTCGTCCTCCAGGAGTCTGTAGAGGCTCTCTGCATCCTTGGGATCATCTCCCTCAGTCTCAGGTTCGGTGGTCTCCTCACCGATCACCCAGCCGTTCTTTCCGTTGTATCCCTCCACCCACCAGCCGTCGTAGATGCTGACGTTCAAAACCCCGTTCAGTCCGGCCTTCATTCCGCTCGTCCCGCTGGCCTCAAGGGGCCTCCTCGGGTTGTTGAGCCAAACGTCAACGCCAGCAACCATGAGCCTCGCGCTTCCCATGTCGTAGTTCTCCATGACGAATATCTTACCCCTGAACTCCGGCATCTGGGAAACCTCGTAGACCCTCCTGAGGAAGGCCTTACCCCCCTCGTCCATGGGGTGGGCCTTGCCGCCGAAGACGAGATAAACCGGCCTCTCAGGGTTGTTGACTATCTTCTTAAGCCTCTCAAGATCCGTGAACAAAAGTGTGGCCCTCTTGTAGGTGGCAAACCTCCTGGCAAAGCCTATTATAAGGGCGTTTTCATCGATCGCTGGTATCGGATCGTCTATTCCAAGCCGCCTGTTCCTCTCGATGGCCTTTCTCCGCAGGAGCTCGATGAACTGCCTCTTGGCTTCGAGGTGGGCTTCCCAGAGCTCATCGTCAGGGATCCTCTCAACCGCGTACCAGATACCCTCAATGTTCGTGTGCTCACGCCAGACCTTGCCAATATAGCGATCGAAAAGCTTCCTCATGCTGTTGTGGACCCAAGTCATTGTGTGAACGCCGTTGGTTATCCCCTCGATCGGGATCTCGTTGAGGGGAACCCCGGGCCAGAGGTCTTTCCACATTCCCTTGCTTACCTCTGCGTGGAGCTGGCTCACGCCGTTGACGTAGCTTGATGTTCTGATGGCGAGAAGGGTCATGTTGATCTGGTCACCCTCGCGGCCGAGCTCCAGGAGATCATCCCTACCCGCGAGGAATCCCGAGAGCCTCTTCCTGACCTCTTCAATCGGGAACCTGTCGTGACCGGCGGGAACGGGAGTGTGGGTGGTGAATATGGTAGTGCCCCTCACGATGCTCAGGGCTTCCGTAAAGCTCAGGCCCTTCTCCATGTACCAGGCTATCCTCTGGAGGTTGGCAAAGGCGGGGTGGCCCTCGTTGAGATGGACCACACCGGGCTCAATTCCTATGGCCCTAAGAAGCCTCATGCCACCGATGCCCAGGAGTATCTCCTGCTTTATCCTCTTGTCTGTCTCGGCGTTGTAGAGGTAGTCGCAGATTGTTCTGTCGTCTGGACTGTTTTCAGGGACATCAGTGTCGAGAAGGTAGAGCTTGATCCGCCCGACGTTCACCTCAAAGGCCCGGGCGTGGACTATCCTATCCTCAATTGGAACCTCGATTAAGAGGGGCTTCCCGTCTTTTCCAACGACGGGCTTTATGGGCATTTCCTCCGGACGGTACTCTGGGAATATCTCCCTTTGGCCGCCCTTTTCATCGATTTCCTGACGGAAGTAGCCGTGTTTGTAGAGCAGGCCAACGGCTATAAACGGCAGTCCAAGGTCGCTCGCAGTTTTAACATGGTCGCCGGCCAGGATGCCCAGACCGCCAGAGTAAATCGGGAGGCTCTTGCTTATTCCGTACTCCATGCAGAGGTACACTATCGGCTTGTCCCACTTGGGATAGTTCGTCGAGAACCACGTCGAGCGGGGGTTCATGTAAGCTGTGAACTGATCCATAACAAGCTCGTAGAGGTTCATAAAGTCGTCGTCCCTAACCAGCTCGCTGAAGCGCTCTCTGGGAGTATCAAGGAGAAGTTTAACAGGGTTTTTGTATTCGCGCCAGTGCTCGGGATCAATGTACTCCCAGAGTTTAGTAGCGCGCCTGTTCCAGCTCCACCAGTAGTTGTACGCCAGATCAACCAGATCCTCAAGGGGATACGGCAGTTTCTTTCTTATTGAATCCTCAACAGTGTGCGAAACGTCCGCCATGGCAACCACCTGTATATCATTGTCAGTGATACCAAATGGAACCAAGGCTTAAAAAGTCTTGCCGCTCGGCAGATGACGAAAGTGAAGAAAAAAGAAGACTTCACACCCCTTCAAGGGCGAATGGACTTATGTAGTCGCCGTACTTCTCCCTAGCTTCGAGGAGCCTCCTCCTCTCCTCCTCGAGAATCTGGAAGAGCTCCTCAGGCACGTTGTCGAGCTTCCTGTATATCCCCTCGATGCGGTCTATCTTCGCCAGAAGCTCAGGAACCCTTATCTTGAACTGCATCTCGTAGTCCTCCCTCGTGTACTCCTTGTTGAGGACCTCCCTGAAGAGCCTGGCCAGGTCTTCGTACTTCGGGATGTAACCGATGGGCGTCTCTATCGCATCGACGTCGCCGTGAACCCTAAGCTCCATCCATTTGAGCCAGACGCCCTTGTCCAGCTTGTGGTTGAGCCACTTCCCGTTTTCGCGGAGGAAGTAGTTAACGGCAAAAATCTTCGGCGTTTTCTTAACGCGCTTCTCGAAGTCGAGGTAGTTCCTTATGTAGTCTCCGAGGTGAACGCTCATGAAGTCGAGGATGGCCATCGGGTTGAAGGCTCTAACACCCTCCTTTCCGAGGGTTGCCGCGGTGGTCTCGCTCTCTAAGGCGGCACCCATTGTTATTACGCCGTGCCTCCAGTTGAACGCTTCTCTAACAGGAGGCCACGTGTCCGCGTCCCTGCCGCCGAATATCATTCCTCCAACCTCAACGCCGCACGGGCTCTCAAGGGCCTCCAAATCCGCGTTGGGGAAGTGCTCGAGCGAGACGGTGAAGCGCGCGTTCTTGTGGCTCGGAGGTATCTCGTTGCCCTCGGCGTCTTTCTTGCCCTTCCACCACTTTCCGCTGTGGTTCTCACCTTCATCCGGAATAGGAACGCCCATATCGTTCCAGTAGGGCTTTCCATCCTTGACGAGGACGTTTGAGAAGATTATCTCGACGGGGGAGTGAAGAATCTCCCAGATTATCGGATCGTCCTCCGGGTTGACGCCCTGGATGATTCCAAAGACTCCCTTCTCAACGTTCGCTCCCCTGGCCACGCCGTTGACCGGCAGGATAAAGGTTAGATCGTCACCTACTATGTTCTCCCAGCTTATCATGGCGGTTGATGTCTTTCCGCACATGCTCGGATAGGCGCCGGTGAAGTAGGTCTTCCTGCCGTGCGGGCCGTTCACGCGCATCAAGAACATGTGTTCGCTCAGCCAGCCCTCATTGACGGCCCTGGCGATGGTGAGGCGGAAGGCGGGCTTCTTCAAGCCGATCGTGTTGCCGCCGTACTGGGTGTTGACGGAGTAAACCGTTTCATCTTCAAGATCGATGTACACCCTCCTCTTGTCGAGGTTCTTGCTCGTCTTCCTCTCGTCGAGCTCGCCCTCGCTGTGGACGAAGCGGAAGAACCTTGCACTCCTGCCCAGTCTCTTGAACTCCTCGTAGCCCTTCCTATAGAGGATGAACTCGGAGTGGGCAACGTAAGCCGAATCTGTGAGCTGGACGGCTGGGATCGTGAATATCGAGTTCCTGGGCCCGAGAACGAAGAAACACACAAAGAGTTCCTTCCCTTTCATTATGCCCTTCATCAGCTCGCGTATTTCCTTAAGGCCCTCCTCCCGGTCCTTGGTGTTGAGATAGGGAAGGGGCTTTCCGCCCGGAGTGAGGATGGCGGTGTTTGCCTTGTCCCTGGCCTGGTCGTAGTAGTTGTCGTAGTGGACGGTGTGGTTGGGCATCTCGAGCATCTTTTCCTCGCCGTAGTACAGGGCCTTCCATTTGACGTAGGCCTCATCCTCCGGGCTGTCTGTGCAGACGAAAACCCTATCGGGCTCAAGCCACTCAATCCACTCCGCCAAAAAAGCGTGAAGTTCCGGATTGTCTATGGACTTTATCTTCTCAAACTGCTCTCCATCGAGGAGCTTCTCAAGTCTTTCAAGGGGCTCCATGGTATCGCCTCCGGGGATCATTGGGAGAGTGTATTAAATAGTTTGTCGGTGATGGTGAGTACTCCGTAGGATATTTAAGGACATTGAACCACAAAGTTTATCATGGGCATCGCCTTTGTATTAAGGAAAACCTTGAAAAAGGATAACACTCATGGTGATACACGGGGGTGAATGTATGGAACTGTACCACTCAGAGAAGTTCAACCCGGAGGAACTCGCCCTTCTGGGCAGGGCCATAGGAACCATCGCCCACGGAACAACAATAGTCGGTAGGGACGGAAGGGCTCTTTCCAGGTATGGGAAGAGGGCCATGGTGGTTGGAATAGTGAGCACCGGATCAACGATAATGGACGTCAGGTTAATCCCTCTTATAGCCCTCAAGGATTTCGCCCACAAGAAGGGCCTGCCACTTGCCTACGTCTACTATTACGGTGGAGTGAGGGTTGAAGTAAGCGGCCTGGACGTGGACGAGATAAAAACCGTACTTGAGGGCAGGAGCTTCATAGACGCCCATCCAAGCGACATTGGAGCGACCGTTTACTATCCCAACGCCCTGGATGATTTCATGAACGATCTTCTGAAGAAGTACCGCCTCAAGCTTGAGAAGAGGGTACTCGTCGATGCAATGAACACGCCCGCGGTTCTCTTCTTCCCGAGGCTCTCGGAGGCTTTCGGCATGGAAGTTGAGATCATAAACGACATGATGACCAGCTACCTTCCTCCCAAGCCGAAGGAGGTGTTTCTCCACAAGCTGAAGAAGGAAAACTACGACTTCGGCCTGCGCTTTAGGCCGGATGGCGTTGTTGAGCTCCACATTGATGGAGAAGAAACCGAGTTCGGGAGCATGTGGAGCCTAGCGGACTACCTCAAGAAGAACATTTGATTTTCGCGATGGAATTTTTATCCGGGGCAAAGCGTTAAAAGGCCCCTTTCCCACCCCATTCCATCACCGGAGGTGAAGAGCAGTGGGCATTTTTGTGGTCATGGAAGGCATCGATGGCGCCGGTAAGTCAACACAGGCTAAAATGCTGGCGGAATGGTTCAATACGAGGGGGTACGAGGTAATCCTCACGAAGGAGCCGACAGATACGGCCTTTGGAAAGCTCATCAGGAGGCTCGTTCTGACGGGTGGAAGGGAGGGCATAATCGACGGTGCCAGGATAAGCCATGAAGCCGAGGCACTTCTCTTCGCCGCCGACAGGGCTGAACACGTTCACAAGCTTATAAAACCCGCCCTAGATGCTGGGAAAGTTGTGATCTCAGACAGGTATTTCTACTCATCGCTCGCATATCAGTGGGCCAGGGGACTCGACCTCGAGTGGCTTATAGACCTCAACAGGTTTGCAATCAGGCCGGACCTCGTTATACTCCTGGATCTGCCGGTTAAGGAGAGCATGAAGCGCATAAACGGCAGGAGCATAAAGACGGAGTTCGATAAAATAGTGGAGCTTCAGAAGAAGGTGCGCGAGAACTACCTCAAGCTCGCCGAGATGTTCCCGGAGATGAGAATAGTCAACGCCCAGAACAGCATCGAAGACATCCACAAAGACATAGTTGGGCTCATAGAGCAGGAGATATTCGGGGAAAAGTGAAAACTGACCGTTTTTATTTTCTCTATGGGAGCAAACACTGTTAGAAAGGCGAGTAACGCGCGAACTCCTCTCAAATTTACATTTTCAGAAAGCACGCTCTTTTTCCGCCATCCGTTAAGGATGCTTGAACGAGTGAAAGCGACGCTGAAACTTTGAAAGCAAAGTTTCATAAAAGTTGGTGGTTCCTCTTGTAAGCTGTTGGGAAGATGTTTTCTCTTTGGTACTGGCGTTTCTGGTGTGAATTCTACTTTTATTTGCTTGTCAGCTGTGAGTTTGTTTTATAATCGACGCCCGAAGGGCGTTAAGGTGGGAAAACTCATTTCTAATTGAGCGATACTTACGGGAATTCGCCTGTTTTTAGCCCGTATATCGTGAAAATCCTCGTAGAAGAGCAATTTTAGAAGGAACCACAAGCCTTGATCAAACTCAACGAGACTACCGTCCCGTGCGTTAAAACAAGGTTTAATCAAAAATGCTCTCCTCCTAAAATGCTAAGCATCAAGCGTGCACTCTTTTTGTGACGCATTAGCAGGGGTTTAACTTTAAAATCAGTCTTTTAAGAGGTTTGTTTTTTGTTCTGGCGTCCACAGGACGCCTTGTTGAAGGCAAACACTTGTGTAACAGCAAGTAATGCGCAAACCCCGCTCAAATTTAATTTTCAGAAGAGCACAGTGTTTTCCGCCAGCGCTTTGCGAAGCAAAGGGCTGAATGGTGCGGGGGCGGGGATTTGAACCCCGGAACCCCTACGGGACGGGACCCTCAATCCCGCGCCTTTGACCAGGCTCGGCAACCCCCGCGTTGCCAAACTATAAGGGTTGAGCGGCCTTTATAAATTTTTCTGTCTCCGCTCCACTCAAAGGAACCAAAAAATTTATAAAGCAACTTCCCGTCTATGGTTTCGGGTTGAGGGCCGGTAGCTCAGCATGGTTAGAGCGCGGGACTCTTAATCCCGTGGTCGGGGGTTCGAATCCCCCCCGGCCCGCCAGACCGCGTTTCTTCTCGGCGCGTTCCGTTTGAGGAGGAATGCGTTTGAGCAACGTACAAGGAGTTAGAAAAATGAGTTTTGAAAAGTTAGGTTTATCCGAGGCCACCCTAGTGGCCGTCAGGCAAAAGGGTTTTGAAAGACCAACGGACATTCAGAGGGAGGTCATACCCCTGCTTCTCTCGGGCGAGAAGGATATAATCGGCCAGTCCCAGACCGGGACCGGGAAGACAGCTGCTTTTGCGCTTCCGATAATAGAGGCGATAGACCCCAAGGAGAAAAACGTTCAGGCGATAATCCTCACGCCCACCAGGGAGCTCGCCCTCCAAGTGGCGGATGAAATCAAAAGCCTCCGCGGGAGGAAGAGGGTCTACGTTTACGCTGTCTACGGCGGCCAGCCGATAGGGCCCCAGATAAGGGCGCTTGAGAGGGGAACGCACGTCGTCGTCGGAACTCCAGGAAGGGTTCTCGACCACATAAGGCGCGGCACCATCGACCTGAGCGGGGTCAAGTTCTTCATCCTCGACGAGGCCGACAGGATGCTCGACATGGGGTTCATCGATGACATAGAGAGCATAATGAGGAACACCCCCGAGGAAAAGCGCATCCTGATGTTCTCAGCTACTATGCCGAGGGAGATCCTCCTCCTGGCGAAGAGGTACATGAGGAACCCCGAGGTCGTGATAGTCAGCAGAGACGAGCTTGTTCCAGAGATGGTCGACCAAGAGTACGTGGAAGTCCTTCCGGCGAGGAGGTACAGAAAGCTCAGGGAAGTTCTCACCGAGGATTTCTACGGCATAATCTTCTGCCAGACCAAAAGGGAAACCCGTGAGCTGAGCGAGAGGCTCAGGAGAGACGGCTACAGTGCAGAAGCTCTCAACGGGGACATGAACCAGGCAGCCCGCGAAAGAACCTTCAAGAGGTTCAAAGAAAGGAGGACCAGGATACTCGTCGCGACGGACGTCGCGGCCAGGGGTCTGGACGTTCGGGACATAAGCCACGTCGTAAACTACTCCATCCCAATGAACCCGGAGCAGTACATCCACCGCATTGGGAGAACGGGAAGAATGGGTAAGAGGGGAAGAGCCATAACATTCCTCCAGCCGGGCGAGCTCAGGAAGTTCAGGTACATAGCCAAGGACGCTGGGGTGGAGGTGAGGAGGTCATCCCTCAGCGAGAAAACCCCCAAAGAGTTCAGAAACGAGGAACTGGAGAGCGAGTACCGAAGAAGGTGGGGAGGAAGGAGGAGAAGGTTTTAGCCTCTCCCACCGTTTACGTGTTTTGAAACGATATTTATTGAAAAGCATTTCTACTCACTCCATAAACACTGAAAATCGAGAAACCTGGAGCCGGGAGGGGGATTTGAACCCCCGTAAAGCGGATCTGCAGTCCACCGCCTCACCTCTAGGCTATCCCGGCATTGATCCCAAGAAGATTTTTGGCGCCGCGGAGGGGATTTGAACCCCTGTGGGCACCGCCCACCGGCTTAGCAGGCCGGCGCCCTACCAGGCTAGGCTACCGCGGCATTTTGCGCCCGAGGTATATGAGCCGCTGAGGGTTTTTAAGCTTTTTGGAACCTCTTCAGTAGAACTTACCGAAGTTGTGCTGGGGTATCGGGCACTGAACTATTCTTCTGGCCCAGAGGCAGTCGGCGCAGCTCGGCTCGTTGCCCCAGCAGTCGATGTCGCTCGTCTTGACGAAGTCGCAGGCATCAACCAGCGGGCAGTCGGTACAGGAGGGATACATGTAGTTCTTCATGGTGAAGCGGAACCATGTGTACTTCTCGCTCGTCCATATCTCCGCGAGGCTCTTTTCTTTCACGTTGCCGAAGGAGTATGCGTTCACCTTCTTCTTACGACCGAATATGTATTCGTAGTAGCTGTGGAGGAAGCGGTAGCAGGGGGCAACTTCCCCGTCCCATCTGACAACTGCAACGTTGTTCTCATCGAAGTCGCAGCTCCTTTCAGTCTTCAGCTCGAAGTACGGGAGCTTTATGTAGAGCCCGTTGTGCGCGATCTTGTAGAGCTCGTCGAGGATGGGTTTCATATCAACGCTTCCATCGTAGACGATGTCCTTCGTCTGCTCTTCAGTTAGGGGGAGCAGGTTCGACACGAGCATGGAATCCACGCCAAGATCGAGGAGGAAGCGGGCCATGTCGGGTAGCTGTCTGTAGTTCTCCTTCGTAACGACCACCTCAACCCCTATACTAGGTCTGTGAGTTCCGTACTCCTCCCGGTACTTCACGAGCCTCCTTATCCTGTCCGCGGTTGCTGCAGCGGCAAGATGGCCGAGGGTTATGGCGTTCTGAGCAGTTGGAACCGTGTCCATGGAGAAGTATATCAGCTCAACGCCTAGCTTCGCGAACTCCCTAAGCATTTCATCGGTCATCAGGGTCCCGTTGCTGCTCATGCCCAGCGCAAAGCCGCGCCTCTTAACCTCGCGAACCATGTCCATGAAGCGCGGGTGAACCGTGGGCTCCCCTATTCCACCGAAGTAGATCATCTTAAGCTCCGGAAACTCCTCTGCATCGTCCAGGATTTTTATAAAGAGATCCCAGTCCATATCCCCCTCGGTGTCTTCCCAGTACTGCTTGAAGCACATCTCGCACTTTAAATTACAGCGGCTGGTGACCTCTATGTAAAGGTACTTCATGTCGAGCTTCGGCTTCACTATGACCTTCCCGTCCCAAAGGGTGAAGGTATACTCCCTATCAAGGTTTAACTTTATCGCCACTTCAACCGCCTCCGGCCGGTGGGAAGATGCTAACCGTATCCTCCTCCCCCAAGGGGGTGTCAAGGCCGTTGAGGTGCTCTATGTTCTTCCCGTTGACGAGGATTATGAAACCCCGCTCCAGCTCCTTCTTGAAGCCAGGGAATAACCCATCAAGCTCATCAAGAAGCTCCCCAACGGTCTGGGGACCGTTTACTTCAAAAACACGCTTTCCAGCGATATCTATGAGAGTCGCGAACACCTTAACCTTCACCATGGTACCACCTGATTAATCCATCTCTTTGCCGGAATTATGTTAAAAAGCTTGCTGGACAAAAATGGGAAGAAGGGAATCACATAAACTCGTCTATTCCAAGTTCCTTCGCCTTCTCAGGCGGGATCCTTCCGTCCTCGGTCCAGCCACGGAGGGCGTAGTAGCGCGGCAGCATCTCCTTCAGGCGGACCACGTGGCCCTTGTTCGGGCCCTCTGGCATCGGCTCCTCGAGGAACCTCTTCGGCAGGGTGTCGTCCTTGAGCGGGTCGAGGCCGGCCTTGAGGTTGAAGAGCCTCTCGGCGTTCCAGATTCTCTCACCGATCTTGAGGTAGTCCTCCGTGGAGAAGTCCCAGCCGAGAGCAGCGTTCAGCATGTCGCGGAAGTCGTCCGCGCCGAGGCCGAACGTCGTGAAGAGACACAGGCCAGCGGCATCAATTACTGCACTCAAATCCTGGAACAGGATGAGCATCTTCACCTTGTCGTCGCTTATGTCGTGCGGATCCATCTTGTACGGGTAGCCGAGGATCTCCGGGCTTATCATGTAGTTCTTGATGTGGCAACCGCCACGGTTGTTGGTTGCATAGCCGAGGCCGTGTCCCTCTGCTCCACGCGGATCGTAGGCAGGGAGTTCAAGCTTCTTGACGCTCATCGAGAACTCCGGGTGGCCGTACATCTCGGCGAAGCGGTAGCTTCCCTCGGCCAGCTTGTCTCCCAGACCCTTCCTGTAGGCTATCTTCTCAATGTAGTAGTGGAGAACCTCGGTGTTGCCCCACCTGAAGGGAGGAGCATCTCCAAGATCGTCGTCAGTGAGGTAGCCCTTCTCGTAGAGTTCCATAGCGGCCGCGAGCGTTCCGCCTGTTGAGATGGTATCAAGACCGTACTCGTCACACTGGTGGTTGGCCTCGATGATGCTAGCGAGGTCGTTTATTCCCAGTGTAGCGCCCAGTGCCCAGATGCTCTCGTACTCAGGTCCCTCAGTTACGCCAACTGTCGGAAGCTTGTTGACCCTGCCGCAACCGATCGGGCACGCGTAGCAGGGCTGGTTCCTTATGAGGTACTTCTTGGTCATTGCCTCACCGCTGTGCTCGTAGGCGAGCTCAAACACACCCGTCTGGAAGTTCCTGGTTGGATAGAGGCCGTTCTCATTGATGATGTTCACCAAGACTGCGGTACCGTAGTTGGGCAGTCCCCCACCCGCAACGGGGTCGTTCTTGAGCTTGTTTATCTTCTCCCTGACGGTGAGCATGAACTTCTGCCTGTCGGCTATTGGAACACTCTTCGTCCCCTCGACGGCTATCGCCTTTAGGTTCTTGCTCCCCATGACAGCTCCGACACCGGCCCTGCCTGCGGCCCTGTGGCCGTCGTTTATAACGGCGGCGAACTTGACGAGGTTCTCACCAGCGGGACCAATGCTGGCTATGTGGAGCCTCTTGCTCCCTATCTCCTTTCTGAGGGTCTCCTCGGTCTCGCTCACGATCTTGCCCCAGAGGTGGGAAGCGTCGCGAATCTCAACTTGGTCGTCCTTTATGTAGATGTAGACCGGGCTCTCGGCCTTGCCCTCAACTATTATGCCGTCCCAGCCCGCGAACTTGAGCTCTGCCCCAAAGTAGCCGCCCGAATTGGCCATTGTTATGAAGCCCGTAGCTGGGCTCTTTGTAACAATATTGTATCTTCCACCCGTGGGAGCGCTCGTACCGCTCAGCGGGCCGGGCGTTATGATCAATTTGTTCTCAGGGCTCAGGGGGTCGACCTTCGGATCCATGTCCCTCAGGAGGTAGTATATGGCCAGACCCCTGCTTCCGAGCCACTTCTTGGCCAGCTCCTCGTCATATTCCTCAACCTTCACCTCCCCAGTGGAGAGGTTGACGCGCAGAAACTTTCCCCAGTTGCCGTACATAAAAACACCTCAGGCCATCTAAGTACATCGAAGTATATAAGAGTTTAGGAAAACACAACAGAGGACATGTCCCCCAAATGTTAAACGGATTTATTATCCAAAAACACGGGGCAAGTTTTAAACGAGAAAAACTATATGAGGCGTGATGTCAGAACTCTTCAACTCCAAACTCTGCGCCATCTGCAAGGGCAGAAAGCTCCTCTGCGGAAGGCCGACCTGCCCGATACTTGAGAGGTTCAGGGTAGCTCGTAATGTGGAGCAGAAGCTGAATAAACGCCATCTCTTCGGCTCCTCACCACCAAGCGTCTTCGTCGGTGAGTACGGCTATCCGAAGGTCAGAATAGGCCCCCTTGTGCCGCCAATTGAGGGGAAGACTGACTACCTCGACAATCCGCTCAAGTGGGAGAACAAGACGATAAAGGACATCCTCTACTACCGCTCCATGCTTGTGATGGGTGAGACCAAAGCCGACGTTAGCGTCAGAAAGAGCGGAAGAATCCTCAGCGAAGTTCAGGAGCTGGCTATGAGCGTCAAGCCCGTGGACAGCGAGATACTCCTCAGGAGAAAGCCGGTTCTCAAGGTCATTCCCAGCGAGTTTGCCCCACCTGTGGGACCCAAGGCAGAGCTCCTGGATTTTGAGCTGACGGAGAACCCGAGGATACCGCGCAGGACGGACTACGTTGTGAGCGACGAGCTGAAGGCTGAGCAAGCAATAATGCGCCTCTACAATTGGGGCTTCGACGAGTACTACATCATAAGGCTCCTCTCCGCGGGACTGCTCGGCGTTGATAAGAGGCTCGTACCAACACGCTGGAGCATCACCACCGTCCAGGACACGATAGGCAAGAACCTAAGGCGCGAGATCCTCCACTACCCGGAGATAAACGACTACGAGGTCTACTTCTACCGCTTCATGGGGAACCGCTACACGGTTCTGCTGATGCCTGAAACCTACGCCTTTGAGCTCCTGGAGGTCTGGCTGAAGGGCTCGCTCTTCGGTGCCGAAGAACCTAGGGTGATCCACGACTACGAGGACTTCCGGGGGAGGAAGGAGTACGTCAGGGAAACAGCGGGTGCATATCACGCCGCCCGCCTGAGCGTCCTCGAAGCCCTCCGCGCTAGGAGGAGACAGGCAAGAGCGGTTGTCTTCAGAGAGGTCACCCCAGAATACTACGCCCCGGTTGGGGTCTGGCAGCTCCGCCTGGGGGTGAAGAAGGCGATGGGCAATCCAATAGGCCGCTTTGAAACCCTAAACGAGGCCCTGGATGTCATCAGAAGAAGGTTAGAGCATCCCTTTGAGAGGTACCTTCAGAGAAGCTACGTCCTCGGAGCGCTCGCAAGGCAGAAAACTTTAGACGAGTGGCTGGGAAATGTTTTAACGTGATTGCCCAAACCGGATGATGAGCCTTCCATCCCACCGAGCGGTGAGGAGTGCACGTCAGGCTGACGGTGATTAAGATGGATGAGAACGTCAAAGAGCTCAAAAGAATGGCGGAAGAAGTTAAAAAGCTCAGGGAAGAGCTTGACAAACTCAGCGAAACCCTTGAAAAGATCGAAAAAGCTCAAAAGGGGGAGAAGGAGTGAGGAAGAAGTTAGTCCTCATAAGCCTCGACGGGAACGGTATCTACAACCTTGAGCACATGCCCTTCCTCAGCGAGCTCGCCGAAAGCGGACACTTCGCTGTTGTTGATTCAATATTTCCCACGCTGACTGATTTAGTCCACACGAGCGTCATGACGGGCGTGTGGCCAAGGGATCACGGTGTAGTTGAGAACGGCTACTACGACAGGATAGCCGACAGGAAGGTTAACTTCTACGAATACGAGGTTGCGTTCAATCCCCACAAGGTCATCAAGGCCCCCACTATAGTTGACATTCTGAAGGGGAGAGGAGTTAGGACTGCCTCGGTTTCGGGCTACACGATGCCACCCTTCAGCGGCACAGACGTTAGGATCTTCCCCCCGTTCTTCGCGAGCAACGAGATGTACAGAAAACACGGCCGTGACTGGAGGAAAGACCTCTGGGTACTCAACTCGGCCCTATACCTCTATGAGGAGTGCAAACCCGACCTTCTACTAGTTCACTTCGCCTCGATAGACGGGATGCAACACGACCACGGGCCGCTAAGCGATGGTGCAATGAAGGCCGTTGAGACCGTTGATACAGCAGTAAGGACACTCTGGGAGAGGCTGAAGGAGGAGTACGCCTTCATCATCTTCGCCGACCACGGACAGGAGGAAGTCCACACTTGGGTGAACCTGAAGACATACTTAAGGGAGAGAGGAATCGAAGTTCTGAGGGTCTCCTCCGGGGGAGGCGTCCACGTTTACCTCAAAGACCCAAACCAGAGCGAGGAGGCCTTTGAAGTTCTTAGAAGAGCACCTGGCGTTAAGGAGGTCTTTTTCCGCGAGGAGCTTCCCCACTTGGACAGCCCAAACAGCGGTGAGCTTATAGTTTCGGCCAAACCGGGCTACTGGTTCTGTTCCCACCGGATGTGCAGAGGGGTTAAGAGTGCGAGCCACTGGGTAAAGGGAATGCATGGCTCTATGAACGAGCCAGTGGTGAAGGTCCCGCTAATACTCTGGGGCTTTGATAAAGTTGAGCTTGAGGAGCCGAGCTTGATGGACATAGCGCCGACTATATTGAGGTTCTTCGGCGTTGAGAAGCCTGGGAATATGGTCGGGAAGAGCTTGATAAGGAGATAAAAAGCGGACATCAAAGTTTAATCGAGATTTCCGCCTTATCGGTCTTCTCTGAATAATAGGTAAGACACGGACTTCCATTCTTTTCCTCTGTTTCCAATTAACTCTCTTTTAATTAGTGGCCTTAATGCTTCCCGGATCATAGAGGAAATTTCAGAGAGAGATGGTCCATTGAATGTAGTATATATCGAAAAGCTATATGCGAAAGAACAGTAATACGTCTCTCCATTCTTCTCCACCTGCTTCATTAAATCTCTGTTAAAGAAGCGACAGATGGAGATCTCAACACGCTCTTCATTCTCAAGAATCTGAATCGCAGGAGAATTTTCAAAAACTATCGAGTGCATGTTCGAGATTTCCTCCTTATCCTTCCCAAAAGGAATCATCTTGCGTTTAGTATTAAATAGGATAAAGCGCTTATTTGTGACTGCCAGGTTTCTAAAGTTGCCCGTAGCGTCTATCTTTTTAACAACCGCTAGAATATACTCCCCAGGCATTAAATAGTCCCGAAGCTCCATTTCCCTCCTACCTCCGGGTACTTATATATTTCCCTCCTACCGGAGGGTATAATACTGGGGAGAAGGGTTTAAATGACCCTTCACAACATCCCTTGGGTGTGAAAATGGACAAGAAAGCTCAGGCCCTTAACGAGTTTTTAAGTCTTTTGAAGGAACGTTTTGGAAGTTCAATAGATGAGGTCTTTCTATTCGGTTCCTACGCCAGAGGAAATTATGATGAGGAGAGCGACATTGATGTTCTGATAGTTGGAGATGTCGATTTTGACGAAGTAATTGGGCTGGTAACGGATGTGCTCCTCAGATACGGAGAACTTATAAGTCCTGTGATCATCAAGCCGGATGAATTCAAAAAGAGGAACGACAGCTTCATAAGAACGGTAAAAGCTGAAGGTATACCTCTTGAAATCTAACCAGGCCCTCCCCCGATGTCCAGATACGGCCCCTTCTTCATCCTCCTGAGCTGTCGGAAGTAGGCATCCTCCTCAAGCCATTCCTCTATCAGCTCGTCGAGCTTCATGGTCATGGAGTTAGGGGTCGTGGTTGCGTAGATGACTCCTTTGAAGCCGAGGGACTTCATCTTTTTCAGCGCTTCCTTGACTTCTTCGTTGCTCAGGTTGTGCATCAGGAAGAACTTCCGTTCGTGCCAGTTCCCGCTCCCCTTAAGAGAGTCCGCCTTTTCAACAACTTCGCTAAGAACCCAGTCCCTGCAGTAGCTGGGTATTTCATAGACCGGAACCCCTTCAAAGGCCTCTCTTATCAACTTCACTTCATCCCCGGAGAATCCAATTAGGAATATCATCTTACCACCCAAAAAAACTCCGATTAAGGGATTTAAAAAGCGTTTGGAAGCGAGTAAGGGGAAATTTGGAGAAAGTAGAGAAAAGTCTCCAGCCCTCAGCGTGAGGACTGGGCAATCCTCTCGGTCTCTTCCTTCTTGCTGTAGGCGAAGCTCTTCGGGTCCCTGTTGGCGGCAGCGATGATCTCCTCCGCGAGGGCCTGAGCGAGGGTGGTCTTGTTCCTGTAGCACTTGGCCGAAGCACCGAGGGCAATGTTCTTGAGGGCTATGTCGAGCCTCCTGAGCGGGGAAACATCGACCGCCATGTGGTAGCGGATTCCACCGAAAGCGATGGTGGTTGTGTCCTCCCTAGGGGCGGAGTTCTCTATAGCCCTTACGAGAACCTGGATCGGGTTCTGCTTGGTTCTCCTCTCGATGATCATGAAAGCCTCCTTGACGGCCTCGTAGGCTTTCATCTTCTTGCTCATGAGGGAGCGGTGCTCACGCCTCATGAAGTGGCCGCCGACCTTGTGACTGCTGGCACCGCTGCGCATGACCTTGTTGATTAAGCGCTCAACGATGTGAACGTTGGCCTTGCCAAAGGCCTTCTTGGCGTGCCTTCCGTGGCTGTGCGGGAGTATTCTGGCGTCGAGGTTGATGTAGGGCCTGAGGGACGGGTCCTCAACGGTTACATCCTCAACGCTCCATCTGCCCATGACCTTGACTTCCTTCGGGATGAAGAACCTCTCGGTAAGCGGCTTGGCCATTCACTTCACCTCCTCGGCTTCTCCTTCCTTCCCTTGACGAGCTCCTTGAGGCTAACGCGGTTGACCTTGACGACCTTGTACCTGATTCCTGGGATATCACCCATCGAACCGCCCTTTGGACCGCCGATGCCCTCGATGATGACCTCGTCGTGCTCGTCGATGTGGTTGATGGCACCGTCACCCGGGGTGAAGGCGGTGACGACCTTACCGTTCTTGATGAGCTGAACCCTGACTGCCTTGCGCATAGCCGAGTTGGGCTGCTTAGCCTCAACGGCGATCTTCTCAAGAACTATCCCCTTCGCCTGGGGAGCACCCTCAAGCGGGTCGCTCTTCTCCTTGAGGCGGAGAACCCTTCTCTTGTACCTTATATCGCTCCAGCGAAACTTCTTTCTCTTGAGCTTGAGCTTCCTTCCGGCAAACTCTCCGTACGGAGCCTTCTTTCCAGCCATGATCATCACCTCAGATTACTACCACATCACTAATACCGTGGTGTCTCTCCATCAGATCCTTCACGAGGTTTATGTTCTGGCCGCCCCTGCCTATCGCGCGAGGCTTCTCGCGCGGGCTTATGTCGAGTAGGGCGACCTTCTTTCCGTCTCTCTTTTCGGTGATGTGGATCTTTTTAACCTTAACCCCGAGGCTTTTATAAATGTTCCTCAGGAACTCCTCGGGGTTCTCCGAATGCTCGATGAGCTCGATGTCCTTCCCGAGCATGTTCTGCACTCTCTTAACGTTGGCCCCCTTCTTTCCGAGGGCAAGGCCCATCTCACCCTTCTTTATGACGAAGATGAGCCTGTTCCTGTTGGTGTCTATGAGACAGTCGAGCACTGTTGCCCCTGTCATGCTCTCGAAGAGGGCTATGTACTTGATCTGATCCGTATTGAGCTTGAGCGGCATTACTCCTTACCCCCAGCAAGTGCAAGTATTCTGCTCTCACCGGGGTCGATTACGGTGAGGGCCGAAACCGTGTGCGGCCTTCCCAGCAGGGTTCCAAGCTCAACACTGGTCCCCTCAAACTCGTAAACCGGAATCCCGCTGAGCTTGGCGTAGTACTCAATATCCTCCTTGATATCGGGCCTGGCGTTCTTGGCCACTATAATCATCTTTGCCCCACCAACTTTCGCGTACTGGATGCTCTTCTTGGCTCCCATGACGATCTTTCCAGTTTCCTCAGCCTTCCTAAGCTCAAAGGCGAAATCAACCATTAACTACACCTCCCTACTCCCTTTTCGGTCTCAGGGGAAGGCTCATTGTCAGCCTGACCATCCCGGTTCCCACGGGAACCGGCTGTCCTATGAGGACGTTCTCGACCACACCGGTGAGGGGATCGTCTTCACCCCTCTCGGCAGCCTCAAAGAGGTGCTGCGTGGTGATCTCGAAAGCCGCCCTCGCGAGGACGCTCGATTTCTCGCCAACAATACCGTGCCTTCCTATCGGCCTTATGACCCCATCCAGGGTCATCATGTCGGCGACGAGCATTATGTGCCTGATGTCAACTTCAAGACCCTGCTCGCGCATCGTGTTGACGATTTCCTCTATAATGGCGTTTCTGGCAGCTTCAATGCCAAGCACTTCCGCGATCTCCCATATGTTGTTGGTTCTCGTTCTGGTAGGATCAACGCCCGGGACCTTGAGCACCTGCTTGAAGTTAGAGCCCTCGGTGTAGATCACGTACTCGTCGCCTTCCTTCCTGATGATGGTCTTACCGACGCCAGAGAGGCCTTTAAGGCGGTGCTTTTTAACCTTTTCGGCAAGCTTCCTGAGGTCGGAGAGCTTCCCGGGCTTCTTGGGCCGAACTATGAGGGAATAGCCATCGGCCTCGAACTCAGCGCTCTTGAATGAACCCGAGAGCTTTTTGAGGATCCTGTCCATGTCAAGGCCGGCCTTCTCAAGTCTCTCCGGATCGATATCGACTATGAACTCAAAGTTAAGGATGTCGATGCTGGTCTCCCTGGCCAGGTTCTCTATAGTGGTACCCTCGATCCTCCTGGCGACTTCACGGGCCTTCTCAAGATCGTGGCGGTGTTCCTCATCGAGGAAAACGGTCATGACCGGTGTCGACGGGTTCTTCCTGGCGTCAACTATCTCGATGATTCTCGGGAGACCGAGGGTGACGTTGATCTCGGCGACACCAGCGTAGTGGAAGGTGTTGAGGGTCATCTGAGTTGAGGGCTCACCTATGGACTGAGCGGCGACGGTTCCTATCGGTTCACCTGGTTCAACAAGGGATCTCTCGTACTCCCTCACGGCGTCCTCGATGATGGCCTGGACCTCCGCCTTCTTAAGCTTGTACTTCTTGTTGTATTCGACGAGCTTGTTGTAGAGGTCTTCCTTGATGTTGTCGGGGAGCTCCGACTTCCAGACCATATCCCTGATAGTCTTAGCGGCGACCATTCTCAATCACCTCCTCCCTCCACCGCGCATCTTCACGAGGTTCCTGATGATCACCCTGTCGACGTCGAGCGTTTTGCCGCCCCAGCTCTTCATCGGATCGATGCCGTCCTCACCGTACTTGAACTGGACGATTATTCCCGTTGGATCCCTGACTGTTCCGTCGTAGTCTACTTTGAGATCCTGAAGGGCGTTGATTAATCTTCTCTGCATGTAACCGCTCTGGGCAGTTCTAACGGCGGTATCGACGAGACCTTCCCTACCACCCATCGCATGGAAGAAGTACTCCTGCGGCGTCAGACCGCTCTTGTAGGAGTTCGTAACGAAACCCCTCGCCTTGGCCCCCAAATCACCCGGCTTGAAGTGGGTGAGAACCCTTCCGCGGTAGCCGCGGTAGAGGCGCTTCCCGCGGATTGACTGCTGACCGAGCATCGCGGCCATCTGGGTGATGTTGAGTATCTTACCTCTCGCTCCAGTCTTGGCCATGATGACCGCATGGTTGGTCATACCGAGGTAGCGCTCGGCGACCTTACCGGCGTTGTCACGCGCCTCAGCCAGAACTGCCATGATCTTGCTCTCAAGGGTCTCCTCAAGGGTCTTACCCGGGAGGGGCTCAAGCTCCCCGTTCTTGTAGGCCTCGATGAGCCTGTTGACCCTCTCCTCAGCCTCGCGTATTATCTCGTGTATCCTGTCGAGGGCCTCGCTCGGGAGATCCTCATCGTCTATGGCGGTCGTGAAGCCCTTGTGGGTTATCACCCAGATGGTCAGCTTCGTGACCTGGTCAAGGAACTGCCTGGCCCTGTCGACACCGTACTCCCTGACTATGAGGTCGAGAAGCTTTCCGTCCTCCCTTCCGTAGGCCTTCTTGTCAATGGCACCGCTGAGGAGCTTTCCGTTCTGGATGTATACGAAGCCGTCGTAGGCTATCTTTCTGACTTCCTCCGGATCCGGAACAAGCTTCTCCTCTATGAGCTTCTCGATGGCCTCACAGCGCTCCGGCTCGTCGCAGAGCTTGTTGCGGTACCATATCGTAAGGTCCTCCGGAAGGAGGAGCGAGAAAACGGTCTTGCCGCTCCAGAGGGGCTCGCCGTTCTCGAACTTGTCAGGGGCTGGGAGTTCATCAACGTCAACTCCCGCGAAGGTCAGCATCACCTCAACTTCCATCCTCGTGAAGTACGCCCCCTCCCTTGTTAGCAGGTAGCCGCCGGAGATGTGATCCTGGATTCCGGCTATGAGCGGGCCACCGTACCTCGGGGAGATGATGTGGTTCTGGACTTCCATAAGGATCTTAGCCTCAGCCTGCGCCTCCTCGGTCTGGGGCACGTGAAGGTTCATCTCATCTCCATCGAAGTCCGCGTTGTACGGCGGACAGACAGGCAGGTTGAGGCGGAAGGTCCTGTAGGGCATAACGCGAACGCGGTGGGCCATGATGGACATCCTGTGAAGGGAAGGCTGACGGTTGAAGAGGACGATATCCCCATCCTCAAGGTGCCTCTCGACGGTCCAGCCTATATCGAGCTTCTCCGCTATCATCTCGAGGTTGGTCTCCATGAGGCGGATCCTTCTCCCCTCGGGATCGATGACGTAGTTGGCCCCTGGGTACTTCTCAGGCCCGTTGAGAACCCTCTGCCTTAGCTTCTCGTAGTTGAACTCGGTGACCTTCTCTGGAACGGTGAGCTCCATCGCGACCGCGAGCGGAACGCCGACCTCGTTGATGCTTATCATCGGGTCGGGGCTTATGACGGTTCTTGCCGAGAAGTTGACACGCTTACCGCTGAGGTTCCCTCTAAACCTGCCTTCCTTACCCTTGAGACGCTGGGCGAGGGTCTTAAGGGGCCTTCCGCTCTTGTGCTTCGCCGGAGGAACCCCCGAGGTCTCGTTGTTGATGTAGGTAGTCACATGGTACTGAAGGAGATCCCAGAGGTCTTCGATGATGAGCTGTGGTGCACCGGCCTCGATGTTGGATTTGAGACGGTTGTTGATACGGATTATGTCAACGAGCTTGTGGGTGAGGTCGTCCTCGGCGCGGATGCCGCTTTCGAGGGTGATGGAAGGCCTCATGGTAACGGGTGGGACTGGAAGGACCGTGAGGATCATCCACTCGGGCCTGGACTTTTCAGGGTGAAGGCCGAGGAGTGGAAGGTCCTTATCGGGGATCCTCTCAAGCCTGTCCCTTATCTCGCTCGGCATCATCCTGTGCTTGTACTCGTTCCCCTCCTCGTCCTTTCTGAGCTCATAGTAAACGGTGGGCCTCTCGAACTTGAGCGGGAACTGAGGTGCTCCACAGTGCGGGCATATCATTCTCTCCTTGGCCTTCTTGTGGATCTCCTTGATGAGCCTGTCCTTGGCCTTCTTCCTGTCTCCCACAACCTCGAACTTGTGCATGTACTCCTCTATCTCCTCATCGGTGAGCTTTATCCTTCCGCACTCGCGGCAGGTGCTCTCCATAACGCGGTGGATGGTCTTCGCAAAGCCGACGTGGATAACAGGTCTGGCGAGCTCGATGTGACCGAAGTGGCCGGGACACTCCCCGGCCCTGGCACCGCAGGTCTCACAGCGAAGACCCGGGTCGATGACACCGAGCCTCTTGTCCATCAGCCCGCCCTCGATTGGGTAACCGTCATCGTCGTAGGTATCTGGAACGGTTATCTCGGCCGCGCTCATCTTCCTGATTTCCTGAGGTGAGAGGATTCCGAACTCGATACTACCGATAACCTTCTTCATCGACTGCATGGCTCTCACACCCTATCCTTCAACTTGAGGGACGGCCTTATCACCATCGCCTTCAGCTCGTCGAGCAACAGCTTGAACGCGTAGCTCATCTCGACCTTGCTGATCCTCTCTTCCTCACCGCACACCGGACAGTAGACCTTTCCTCTGCGCTTGTCCTCAAGTGCGAGGTGTCCACAGTTCTCGCAGACCCATACCTCAGTCTTGTCGCTCTCCTCAAGGAGACGCTCGATGAGAAGCATCGCGGCACCGTGGCCGATGAGCACATCCCTCTCCATCTCACCGAACCTGAGACCTCCTTCGCGGGCCCTTCCCTCGGTGGGCTGCTTGGTGAGCACCTGAACCGGACCGCGTGAGCGCGCGTGCATCTTGTCCGCTACCATGTGGTGGAGCCTCTGGTAGTAGATGACGCCGACGAATATGTCGGCCTCGAGGCGCCTTCCAGTGATTCCGTCGTACATCACTTCCCTTCCGCTGTGCTTGAAGCCAAGCTCCTCAAGCTCCTTCCTGAGCTTCTCCTCCGGCTCACCGATGAACGCGGTACCGTCGACCCTTCTTCCCTTCAACGCGGCGACCTTTCCACCGATGGCCTCTATGAGCTGTCCGACGGTCATACGGCTCGGAATACCGTGCGGGTTGACGATGAGGTCTGGCACGATTCCACTCTCGGTCCAAGGCATGTCCTCCTGTGGGACAATGAGTCCGATAACACCCTTCTGACCGTGCCTTGAAGCGAACTTGTCACCAAATTCTGGAATGCGGAGGTCCCTAACTGTGACCTTCACGAGCTTGGTTCCGTCGCCGGTCTCGGTTATGATGACCTTGTCAACGATGCCCCTCTCGCTGGGCCTCACCGCAACGCTGGTTTCCCTCCTCTCCTGGAGGGCGATTCCACCGAGGCCGCTCTGCTCCTCAAGGAACCTGGGCGGAGAAGTTCTCCCAACGAGAACGTCCTTTCCTTCAACCTTTGACTCCGGGAAGATTATACCATCTTCGTCGAGGTTGCGGTAGTACCTGTCGCCCAGGTAGCCCTTAATGGTCGGATCGGGCTTCTCAAAGCGATCCGTCTGGCCGCCCAGGTACCTCTTCTCCTCGGCCTCGTAGGTTCTGAAGAAGGTTGAGCGGGCGAGACCCCTCTCGATGGAGGCCTTGTTCATAATAACCGCATCTTCCATATTGTAGCCGCCGTAGCTGAGGACCGCGACCACGAAGTTCTGACCTGCTGGCCTCTCCTCGAAACCTACCGCCTTCATTATCCTGGAGTTAACGAGCGGGACCTGCGGGTAGTGCATGAGGTGACCGCGGGTGTCAACCCTAATCCTGAAGTTGGCCCAGCCGAGACCGAGGCTCTGCTTGGCCATACCCGCACCGTAGGTGTTACGCGGGGCGGCGTTGTGCTCCGGATAGGGAACGAGGGAAGCAGGGATACCGAGGATTGCAGCGGGCATGAGCTCGAGGTGGGTGTGTTCCTCGGTTACTTCCCACGGCCAGGTGGCAACGTAGGCGTTCTCCTCTTCCTCAGCATCGAGGTACTCGATGACGCCCATCTTCACGAGATCGCTCCAGGTGAGGGTGCCGTTCTTTATGCCTTCAACGTGCTCCCGAGTGAGCTTCGGCTTCCCGTTCTCTACTATGATGAGCGGTCTCCTGACCCTTCCGTCGTCGCTGTTGACGTAAACCTCTTTAACGTCCTCTTCCTCGTAAATTGCCACGTTAACAACGTCGCTTATCTTTCCGCTCCGCCTGTCGGCCCTTATCCTCTCAACAAGGGCCTCCCCATCCTCAATGGTTCCAATGAGAACGCCGTTGAGGTAGACACGGTAGAGGCCAGGGGCTGGCCTCCTCTCCTCAACAGGGACGACACCGAGATCAAGGAGGTAGTTCCTGGCCTCCTCCTCGGGGATTCCCGTGGTTATCTGGGACATGAGGGCAAGGTTCTTGACGAGACCACAGTTCGGACCTTCTGGAGTCTCGGTCGGGCAGATCCTTCCCCAGTGGGTTCCGTGAAGATCACGGGCCTCGAAGTGGGGCTGATCCCTGCTGAGCGGAGAAGTAACGCGCCTGAGGTGTGAGAGGGTTGACATGTAGTTGGTCCTGTCGAGGAGCTGGCTCACACCGGTTCTTCCTCCCGGCCAGGAACCCGTTGCCAAGGCGTGCTCTATCCTCTCGCTCAGGACGTCGGGCCTGACGGAGTTCCTAACAAACCTCTGGATGTTCTCGAAGGTGTACTTCTCGCCCTTCCTCTGGTAGGTCTTGGTCATCTGGTACTGCATGTCCTTGACGAGCTGGCCGAAGGCGACGCGGAAGAGATCCTTGAGGAGGTCTCCAGCCAGTTTCAACCTCTTGTTGGCGTAGTGGTCTTTATCGTCCTCACCGCGGAGGCCGAGTGAAAGTTCGAGAACCTTAAGGGCCATCATGCCAAGGTAGTATGCCTTCGCCCTCCTCCTCTCAGGCTCGACGCCCATGTGGGGCAGGAGGTTGTTGTCTATGATGTGCTCGGCCCTCCTGAGCCTGTACTCCTTCGGCTGGCCAGGGAGGGAGAGCTTTCCTATGTAGTCGAGGGCCTCCTCCTGGGTTCTTATGTCGCTCGCATCGTCGAGGTTGTCGAAGAGAACCTGCTGGATCCTCGGGTCGTGGCTAACGGCCTCGACTATCTCCTTATCGCTGAGGAGCCCGAGGGCGCGCATGACGTAGACGAACTTGACGGGTTTGGGAACGTTCGGTATGTTGACATAGAGTATTCCATCCTTCTTCCTCTCCACAGTCACAAGGGCCCTGTAACCGTGTCTGTAGGAGAAGACCTTGGCAACGACCTTGTTCTGCCTCTCGTCCCTCTCAACCAAGGTCTTGTTCGGGGCAAGATCCTCGATAGAGACGATAACCCTCTCGGAGCCGTTTATGATGAAGTATCCACCAGGATCCTTCGGATCCTCACCGAGCTCTATCAGCTCCTCGTCGCTCAGGCCGTAGAGCCTGCAGGCTTTCGATTTCAGCATCAGAGGGAGCTCCCCAACGCGGACTTCAACGGGTTCTTGGTCTATGCCGTTGATGACCGGTATAAGCTCAAGGAAGAGCGGAGCGGAGTAAGTCAAATTCCTTATCCTAGCGTCCATCGGGTAGAGGGGCTTCCTCTGACCCTGCGCCTCCTGGAAGATGGGTTCGCCGAGGCGGATCTTGCCGAACTTAACCTCAAAGTTCGGTATGTCAGGTTTAACCCCGCCGAACTCGTTTATGACCTCCTGAAGGCCCTGGTCGATGAAGGCGTTGTATGAGTCGAGGTGCTGCCTTACGAGCCCCTTCTCCTTCCAGTAGGATTCCATAACGAGCCAGAGATCGTCGGGAGTAACATCAACAACGGTAGGACCTCTCGCGCTCATGATCTCACCTCAAAATCAGTCCTCCACAACAAGACGGTAGTAGTAATATACGCCGGCCGTCGGGCTCTTGCGCTTTATCTCAATAACGTCCCCGGGTTTTGCCTCAAGCTGAACGACGGCTGGATCAGAAGCCTTTATCTGAGGAAGCTGGGACAGTTTTATGCGGTGCTTCCTGAGGAGCTCCTCCTTCTCCTCCTCGCTGAGTATCCTGTGCTCCGGAACCAGCTCGTGCATAAACACGTTAAACTCTTTCTTCGCCGCCACCGAGAAATGCCCCCTTACAGTTTTTCAGAATGATTGCCACTACCCCCCGGTTTGGGTTCACCTATATAAGCTTTTCGTGGATAAACTGAGGTAAGAGGTTTATAGGGCTTACGAAAAGTTTAAGAAGCGATTTTTGTCCTTTAGGATCCCTTGAGGGACATTACTGTTCATCAGGGTAGCCAGACTGGGGAGGCATTCCGGGGTAAACTTTTTAAATACCGCCGGAATACTAAAACCCGCGCGGTGGTAGTCTAGCCTGGTCTAGGACACCGGCCTCCCAAGCCGGTAACCCGGGTTCAAATCCCGGCCACCGCACCATTCCACGTTTCTAAAACCCCCCCAACCACCAACCGTTCTCCCCCAATCAAAGAATGCCCATGCTCCTCTTCAGGAGTGCCCTCTCCCTCTCAGTCAGAGCATCACTCAGAACCACGTAGAATCGAGTGCCGTTTACTAAAGTTATATCCCTCACCTTGGAAACGAACTTCAAAGCCGGTATCAGACCGTTCTCAAGCATCAAGTACTCGAACCCGTCCAGAACAACGTCGGACTTTCTGATTGAAGTATCCCTTATTACAGCGGCCTCGATTTTATGGAGATCCCGAGGATGTACAGCATGAGGATGCTCAATGGTCGTGATCCAAACGGCTTTCAAGAGGGAACCCTCATCCCAAAACCTCTGAAGAAGCAACGGGTAATCACGGGTTATGAGGAAAACGGGGACTCCCTGGGAGAGCCTGGACTCAAGAAACCCAACTAACTGATTGGGATATATGAAAGATGAGCCCACTTCCCCCTCCCCAGTGGCACCCCTCACATTACTTACCTTAAACACCTGAACCATAAGGTAACACCCGGTTCACGGAAAGGAAGGGTTCATTGTATATAAATTTTTCGGAATAATGTTACATTGAAGTACGTCAAAATATAACATCCATCCTTAAAGTAACATGAGAAAGAATTAAACCTCCAGAATCCACAATCTAACCAACAATGTTCCCATATCAAACTGGGGCGGGGACGCTGAACCTCAGCGACGTTAAAAAAGAGAAAGTCAGTCCCTCTGGCAGAGCTCCAGAAGAACACCCGTCACGGCTTTGGGGTGAACAAACGCTATCTTTGCACCGCCGGCCCCTATGCGCGGCTTCTCATCGATGAGGCGGTAGCCTGCTTCCTTCAGCTTTTCAAGATGTCCTTCGATGTCGTCTACGCCGAGGGCTATGTGGTGTATGCCTTCGCCGCGCTTGGCTATGAACTTGGCTATCGGTGAATCCTCAGAAGTGGGCTCGAGGAGCTCTATCCTGCTCTCCCCGACGTGGATTATCGCGGTTCTGACCTTCTGGTCGGGGACTTCCTCTATCTCGTCAACCTTGAGGCCGAGGCCCTCCCAGACCTTTATGGCCTCCTCAAGGTTCTTAACGGCTATACCAACGTGGTCTATCTTCTTGAACATGCCATCACCTCCCGTCAAAAACCCTTTCCATAACGATGTCCGCGGCAGAGTAGGGGTCTATCCTCCCAGACAGAACCTTCTCAATAAGCTCCTCTGCTTCAGGGGAGCGGAGCCTATCCTCAACGCGGGAAACAACGGAGTCGGCCACTATCGCCTTGACCTCCTCAACGGCCCTAAGCCTTCTCCTCTCGTTCAGCTTCCCGCTGGAGATCATGAAGTCCCTGTGCTTCTTAATCGCTTCCCAGAGGGGCCTGACGCCCCTTAGGGTAAACGCAGTGGTTTCCACTATCGGCGGCTCCCATCCGAGCTGCCTCCAGCGGTCGCGCTCGAACTCAACGGCCATCCGAATCTCCAGGTGAAGCATCTCCGTACCTTCCCGGTCGGCCTTGTTTATGGCGAAGATGTCCGCTATCTCCATGAGGCCGGCTTTTAGTGCCTGAACCTCGTCGCCGTAACCCGGAACGAGCACGAGAACAACCGTATCGGCCGTCCTGACGATGTCAACCTCAGTCTGGCCGACGCCGACCGTTTCAACGAATATGACGTCGTAGCCGGAGGCGTCGAGAACCTTTATAGCGTCGTTGGTGGCCTTCGCCAGACCGCCGAGGGAGCCCCTGGTGGCCATGCTCCTTATGAAAACCCCCGGATCGGTGGAGTGCCTCTGCATTCTGAGCCTGTCGCCGAGGAGGGCACCGCCGGTGAAGGGAGAAGTCGGGTCGACGGCTATGACGCCAACCCTGTGTCCCTCCTCTCTAGCCAGCTTTATGAGCTTGTCAAGAAGCGTTGACTTCCCGGCCCCAGGCGGGCCGGTTATGCCGACGACGTAGGCTTTTCCCGTGTGGGGATGCACGAGCTTGATTATCTCCCGCGCCTTCTCCTCGTCGTTTTCGACCAGCGTAATCAGCCTTGCCACGGCCTTTTTATCCCCTGCTATAGCGTTGCGGACCAGTTCCTCTAGCATTGCCATCACTGGAGAAATTATCCAAAGGGGATATAAAGTTAAGCCTTGAACCTCTTGAGGTTCTCGACCGCCTTATCAACGAACTCTATCGTCTTGCTCAGCGGCGTTCCCGGTCCGAAGACCTCCGCAACGCCCATCTTCTTGAGCTCTTCTGCGTCGTCGGGCGGGATTATTCCCCCGGCGAAGACCACGACGTCCTCGTTCACCTTCAGGCCCCTCTCCTCAAGGAGCTTGAGTATCTTGGGAATGAGAACCATGTGGGCACCAGAGAGGATGCTGATGCCGAGAACCGGGGCGTCCTCCTGAATCACGGTCTCAACGATCTGCTCCGGGGTCTGTCTTATTCCCGTGTAGATGACCTCATAGCCTGCGTCCTTGAGGGCCCTCGCAACGACCTTGGCGCCGCGGTCGTGGCCATCCAGACCCGGCTTAGCAATGACAACGCGGACTTTCGAGCGCTCGACCATTTTCACCACCGCACTATCTTGGGCGCAGGCATATTTAAAGGTTTGTCAAAGTTAAAGTCAGCGCTTTACATTGGATATTTTGTCCACCACCAAAAAAGGCTTAAGCGCCTGGAACTTTAGGGGGGCGATGATGATGCTTGCCTTTCCCCACGACACCCACACCCACACGGTCTACTCGGACGGAGTTGGAGGAATAGCGGACAATATAGCCTCAGCCGAGGAGAAGGGCTTCAGTCTGCTTGGGATAACTGACCACAGCCACTACCTCGGGCCGAGGAGCTTCAATCGCTACGTTCGTGAAGTGAAGAGGTGGGGCGAAGAGAGCGGTATCACGGTTCTGGCCGGAGTGGAGGGAAACATCGTCCCCGGCGGAACTGACGTACCGGACTGGATGGTGGAGAAGCTAGACTACGTGATAGCCAGCGTCCACGAGTGGCTCGATGAGCCGGGGGAATACGTAGAACTCGTCAAGGCGGCCCTGATGGACGAGAACGTTGACGTAATCGGCCACTTCGGGGCAAACTTTCCGCACATTGGCTTTCCCAGCAACGAGGAGCTTAAGGAAATACTCGAGCTGGCGGAGGCCAACGGAAAGGCCTTTGAGATAAGCTCGCGCTATAGAGTCCCGGATCTGGAGTTCGTTAAGGAGTGCGTGAGGAGGGGCATAAAGCTGACCTTCGCCAGCGACGCCCACACACCTCGAAGAGTCGGAGACGTCGGCTGGAGCGAGAAGATCTTCCTCAAGGCAGGGGGGAGGAAAGAGGATCTGCTTTTCGGGGATCTTCTTTAAATGAAACCCCCCAAGAAGAAGGGCGGCAAACTCACCCTCAATGCCTTCTTCCTTTATAGTTTCAATTCTCCTAGAGTCTTATTGCAACTTATTGAGATGTTGGACCAGGGACATTTAGTTAAGCTTCTTTCAATTCTCCTAGAGTCTTATTGAAACTTGACCTTGAGAGAATAACCGTGCGCCTTGAGCTTGCTTTCAATTCTCCTAGAGTCTTATTGCAACCCGACCAGGCGCGCGAAGTAGTTCTTAGAGCGGCGGGTTTCAATTCTCCTAGAGTCTTATTGCAACAAACGAACACCAACGGAGCCCGGAGCTTCCCCCAATTGTTTCAATTCTCCTAGAGTCTTATTGCAACACACAGTACCTCTACAAACTCCCAATGTCACTAATCAGTTTCAATTCTCCTAGAGTCTTATTGCAACCTGGAGCTCAATGAGGGCGTAGTTGTCGTTTATTTGGTTTCAATTCTCCTAGAGTCTTATTGCAACGTGGGTTTGCTTGCTCTTGTTACTCTTGTCATCATGTTTCAATTCTCCTAGAGTCTTATTGCAACGGGAATCACACCGATCAACCCCTATGCGAAGGCGTTCAGTTTCAATTCTCCTAGAGTCTTATTGCAACTTGAGAAGATAAGGGAAGCCTCGGAGGACGTTCTTGAGGCCCTTGAGGAGTTTCAATTCTCCTAGAGTCTTATTGCAACTTATTGCAACATGGCAATGGCCGGGAATAGAGGTAGTGGAACGCTTCCAAGTTTCAATTCTCCTAGAGTCTTATTGCAACAAACCATCGCGTAGCTTCTTCCATTGCAGGCCACCAGGGTTTCAATTCTCCTAGAGTCTTATTGCAACTTATGGGGCCTTGATTTTTGCTCAGGCCCTTTTACAGGTTTCAATTCTCCTAGAGTCTTATTGCAACCTCTTTATGAAGATTTGAATGTCCTCCATGTTCCGTAGTTTCAATTCTCCTAGAGTCTTATTGCAACAGGGCGGATTTTTCCTTCTTTTGCCCCCTAAACTGATGAGAGCGCTCCAATCTTATAAGCTTTTCCGCAAAGGGTACTTCAAAGAGCCCCCAGAAGCTCCCAATTCAAGGACTCTAAAGGGACTTCACATTGGATAATCCATTCTAATCACCTCCCCAGAATCATGCACTCTCTTGAACATGAGACTTCCCGGACGGTGTTAAGGGTCCAAATACAAATTAGTCCCTTTTCATGCCCTTTTATGCCAAAATCCTCGATTTGCAGTGGGAGGGGTATCAAAAAACCAGTACAAATCCCCTCTCAAAATTTCGAAAAAATTTCGTCACAAGATCACCAGATATCTGTAACCACCTGTTTGATAATAACAACAAGTTACTAAAGAGTCCCGGATCCACAAAAATCCCATGACTGCCAGAAAAAGCAAAATAGAAGGAGATATTTAGGATCAAGGCTCCCTCATTTTGATAAGACTCTAAAACCCAGCTCTCTGAGCTTCCAGATTATCTCCATCGGAAAGCCGACGACGTTGTAGTAGTCACCCCGAACCCACTCGACGAAGAGGCCCCCGAGCCCCTGTATCCCGTACGCTCCCGCCTTGTCCATCGGCTCGCCGGTTTCTATGTAAGCCCTGATGATGCCCTCGTCCAGCTCCCTGAACTTGACCTCTGTGACGACCGCCCCGCAGTGCTCCTCACCGCGGTGGATGATGCAGTAGCCGGTGGTGACCCTGTGAACTCTCCCGCTCAGCGTCTTGAGCATTCCGAATGCCTCCTCTTCATCCCCGGGCTTCCCCAGGATCCTCCCGTCGATGCTGACCACTGTATCTGCCCCTATGACCGTCGCGTTTTTCCCGAGGCGGCGGTGGACCTCCCGCGCCTTCCGCCTGGCCAGCTCCTTCGCGTGCTCCACTGGATCCGTTATGGAACAGCTCTCCTCCGCTGCACTTGGGACTACCTCGAACTCCCCCACGAACCTCCCGAGGATCTCCCTCCTCCTTGGACTCCCAGAGGCCAGAACCAGCATGTTACCCACTAATGGAAAGGGTTAAAAAACCTGCCGGGGCGGACGGAAGAACGAGGAAAAGCAGAAACGACAAAATTAAGAGAGGATTCAGGTTGAGGCCCAGATCTCTATTCCCGCCTCCAAGAGCCTCTTGAGCTCTTTGCCTATCGGCGTGCTCTTGCCCACCTTGACGAGGCCCTTCTTGCTCGGCGTCGCGGTGAAGACGTACTGCTCGCCGCCGTAGAATTTGAGCGGCTTCTTTGCATAGTCCGGCGAAACGCGGAGGACTATCGTCTTCTTCTTTTCCTCGACCTCAACCGGGACCCTCTCCTTCGGCTTAGCAGCTTCGCGCTCTGCGAAGCTCTTGACATCAATGCTTATCCCTATCCTCTTCTCCAGCTCAGTAATGCGCTTCCCCTTCTTGCCGATTATGGCTGGGATGTCGAACTCGTCGGCGTATATGACGGCCTTATGGGGGCTGACTATCTCCACCTCGGTGTTGACGTCCGGTAAAAACTTCTTGATCTCCTGCTTGAGCCTCTTCTCAGCGAGCCTGAGAGCAGGGGCCTTCTCCTCCTTCTTCACCGGGACGACGCTTACCTCCTCACCGTAGGTGTAGATCTCGTACTCGAGTTCGCCGGTCTCGAAGTCGCGAACCTCTATGACGGGCCTCGCTAGATCCTCCTCCCTCATCCCGCTCGGAACCTTGACGAGGTACTCAAGGGTTAGAACCTTAGCCACTCTTCCGGCTTTGATGAAGATCACCGTATCGACTATCTGCGGAATCATCCCAAGCTCGACCCTGCCTATGAACCTCTGCACCGCGTCTATCGGTTTAGTCGCGTGAACCACTCCAACCATTCCAACTCCAGCCAGCCTGAGGTCCGAGTATATCTTGAAGTCGCTGGTCTTCCGCATCTCATCGAATATCGTGTAGTCGGGCCTCACCAGGAGGAGTATATCACCAGTCAGCTCCATCCTTCCGTTCAAAGCGGTGTACTGCGTTATCTCCTCGCTTACCTGGAGATCCCTGGGCTTCTCCATGGTCTTGACTATCTTGCCCATTCCCGCGTACCACTCAGCCAAAGCCTGTGCGAAGGTCGTCTTTCCCTCGCCGGGGGCACCTGCGATGAGGATTCCCTCAGCCTTGTCCTTGAGGCGCTCCATGAGTCTCTCGCTCAGCCCGTAGTCCTCTATGCTCAGCTTGGCCACGGGTCTAACGGCGGTGATCTCGATCCTGTCCGCGAAGGGCGGCTTCGCTATGACGATGCGGTAGTTCCTGAGCTGAACCACGGTCGCCCCCGGTTCGTCCATCTCTATGAAGCTCTGGGGGTCGCGTTTGGCCCTCTCAACTATGTCGTCGGCTATCTCCTCAAGCTCATCGTCGGAGAGCGCCCCCTCGCTGATCCTGACGAGCCGCCACTCACCTGGTCTTCCCTTCTTGGCCATAGGAGGAAGGCCGGCCTTGAGGTGGACGCTCATCGTAGTGTCATCAAAGAAGTCCTCAAGGCGGTGCCTGACGTCTTTCCTTGCCGTCAGATAGATCACATCGATGCCCTTCGCTATTGCAACGTCCCTCTGAACCCTGTCGCCGGTTATAAGCGTCGCACTCAGCTCCCTCGCGACCTCGCGGATCATGTGGTCTACTTCGCCGGCCTTGGCCCTCCTTATCTGCCAAAGCTCCGGCCTGTCCCCGTAGAACTCAAGGAGGATCACGCCCTCCTCCGCCATTTCGCGGAGCTTTTTAAGCTCCTCCAGGCCGACGTGGCCGATGGCCTTTCCCTCGTTGGCCTGATGCTCTATCTCAGCCACAACAGCCTCAGGAACGACGACCTTGACCTTCTCGCCGAGGGTTGAGAGGAACTGGGTCAGCCTGCCGTCAACTATCACGCTCGTATCTGGAACGAAAACCCTCATGTTCTCTCACCCGCTTCCACTTGACCAAACGGTTCATAAGGTTTAGCATCCAAAGCGAGCCGGTGAGTTCGAGAGAAAAGAAGATAAAGGTTGAGATGAAAACCCTACGGGTGGAACCATGGGACATTTGATCTCCATCGCCTCGGGGAAGGGGGGCACGGGAAAGACCACGACGACGGCAAATCTGGCGATAGCCCTTGGAAAGCTCGGTAGGAGGGTCCTGGCCATCGATGCGGATCTAACCATGGCCAATCTAAGCCTAGTTATGGGAATAGACGATGCTGAAACCACGATTCACGACGTTCTAGCCGGGAGCGCGGAGATTGGGGACGCCGTTTATCAGACTAGTTTTGAGAACGTAGACCTCATCCCGGCGGCTATAGACTGGGAGCACGTGAAGAGGGCGGACCCAAGGAAGCTGCCCGGAGTGATAAAGCCCTTCAAGGGATACTACGATTTCGTGCTTATAGACTGCCCCGCGGGTCTCCAGATGGACGCTATGAACGCGATGCTCAGCGGTGAAGAGGTTATCCTGATAACGAACCCCGAGATCTCATGCATAACCGACACGATGAAGGTGGGCATCGTGCTCAAAAAGGCCGGGCTAGCTGTCCTCGGGTTCGTGCTAAACAGGTACGGAAGGAGTGAGAACGACATTCCGCCGGAAGCGGCGGAAGAAGTCATGGAGGTCCCCCTCCTGGCGATCGTCCCCGAGGATCCAAAGGTCAGGGAGGCGACCCTGGAAGGCGTTCCAGTGGTTGAATACGCCCCCGATTCGGAGGGAGCCCAGGCCTTCATGAGTCTCGCCGAAGAAGTCGTGAGGATAGCAGGATTCAAAGCCAGGGTTATGTACTGAGGGAGGGGCCATGATACTGGCCTTTCTCGGCACGGCAGGAAGCGGGAAGACCACGCTGGCAGGTTCATTTGGAAAGTACCTTGAGAAAGAGGGAAGCTCCGTCGCCTACGTTAACCTCGACACAGGTGTCAGAAGGCTCCCATACAGGCCCGACCTGGACGTGAGGGATATCGTGACGGTGGAGGAGATAATGGAAGAGGGCTACGGACCCAACGGGGCCATAGTGGAGAGCTACGACCGGCTGTTAAGCCACGTTCCAGGGATAGCTTCCCGCATCATTTCCCTGACTAACGAACGGGACTACACCCTTATAGACACCCCCGGGCAGATGGAGAGCTTTCTCTTCCATGAATTCGGTGTTAGGCTTATGGAGTCCCTCAGCGAGCCCCTGGTGGCTTATCTCTTCAGCCCGGAGATACTCAGAAGGCCCCACGACTACTGCTTCGTGCGGTTCTTCGCCCTCATGATAGACCTCAGATTAGGGGCCACCACGGTTCCGGTGCTGAACAAGATCGATACACTGAAAGATGAAGAGCTGAACATGCACAGGAGGTACCTTGAGGACGTTGAGTACCTCACCGCGAGGCTCAAATTCGACCCGAGCATGAGCGGCCTCATGGCTTACAAGATGTGCTCGTTTTTCCCCGAAATTGCGCCCCCCGTCAGGGTAGTCTACGCGTCCGCCGTGGATGGTAGGGGCTTTGAAGAACTGGAAACCCTAACCTACGAGCACTACTGTACATGCGGAGACCTGACCTGATGGATTTCCGTTCATTTCTTCCTCACGCCTCTGGCTACATTTTCAAGTGAGAATGGGGAAGGCTTTTCTAACGGCCCAACCAACGCCCTGGGGTGAGAGCCGTGTGTCTTGTAGGCGGGGGAATAGGAAAGGGCTTGAGGGAGAAGTTCATCACGATGATCCTTTCGGGAAAGCACAGGGGGCCGGACAGCTTCGGTGTGTGGACCAACGAGGGGTTCCTGAAGAGCATGGACTTCAGCGACCTCGATGGAATCCCCGATGGAGATATCGGACTCTTCCAGTGCAGGCTCGGCATGACGGGCTCAAAGAGCTACACCCAGCCCTTCTTCAACGACCTCGTTCTGGTGCACAACGGCGAGATATACAATCACTCCCAACTCAGGACGTTCCTTGAGGGGAAAGGAGTGGAGTTTGAGAGCGACGTTGACAGCGAAGTTATACTCCGCCTTCTAGAGAACATGCTCGGAGAGGGACTCTCAATCGAGGGGGCCGCGGCTAGGGCAATGAGAATGCTCGAGGGAGACTACGCGGTCGGGATCTCCGACGGGGAGAGGATACACCTGTTCCGTGACCCCATAGGGATAAGGCCCCTCTATTACTCCCCCAACGGTTTCTTTGCCAGCGAGAAGAAGGTCCTGTGGGCGGTAGGGGAAGAGGCCATTCCCGTTAGCCCGGGGGAACTGGTGACGATCTCGGAGAATGGAATAGAGAGGAAAAAGCTCTTCGACGTCCTGGAGCTGAGAGGGAAGACCCTCAGCCATGATCACGCCCTAAAGGCCCTCAAGAGCTCCCTGGAGTATTCGGTGAGGATCAGGTGTGGAAAAAAGACGGGTGTGCTCTTCTCCGGCGGTCTTGACAGCTCCATCGTGGCGCTACTGGCCTCCAAGTATTCAGACGTCATCCTCTACACAGCCGGGATGGAGGGAAGCCAGGATCTCGAATGGGCGAGGAAAGCCAGCGAACTCCTCGGTCTTGAGCTGAGGGAGTACGTGTTCACGGAGGACGAGGTGGAGGAGGAGCTTCCCAGGATAGCCTTCACCATAGAGGAGCCCAACCCCATGAACCTCGCTATAGGCATCCCACTGTACTTCGCGACGAGGCTGGCAGGGAAAGATGGTGTGAAGGTTCTCCTGAGCGGACAGGGGGCGGACGAGCTCTTTGGGGGCTACGCAAAGTACCTCGAAAGGCCCGAATTGATGGAGGAGGATATCATCAACCTCTCAGAGAGGAACCTGGCCAGGGACGACAAGATAGCGATGCTCAACGGAGTTGAGGGGAGGTACCCGTTCCTGTCGATGCCGGTGGTGTGGACCGCCCTCAACATCCCCCTGGAGCTCAAAATAAGCGGGGGAGTTAGAAAGGCCATCCTCAGAAAGCTGGCCCTCAAGCTCGGACTGCCAGCTGAGATAGCAAGCAGAGAGAAAAAGGCCGCACAGTACGGCAGCGGTGCTCAGAAAGCTCTGGAGAGGATAGCCAAAAGAAGGGGAACATCCCTGAGGGGACTGGCAGAGGCGCTCTTTAGTGAGGCCTTCGAAGGGTGATCACTCTTCCACGCTTATCCCTTCCGCCTCGTGGAGCATCTTGATTAGAGACTCAAGCTCTGGGACAGCACGCAGGGTTCCATCGGCAAGCTCAATGGCCCTCTCCCGGTTGCCCCTTTCGAGGTAGTACTCCACGTCGCCAACTGCTGACAGTATTCCCGCGCTCCTCTTTTCGGCACCGTATATCTTCAAAAGCGCCGCCCTCATAATTATTCTGTTGTCTATGCGGCTGTCAAGGCGCACTGCCTCGTGATAGGCCTTGAACGCCTCCTTGTATTTACCAACAGCCAGGAGCGCTTGGGCAAGCTCCAGAAGCTTTCTGGCGGTGTTTCTATCGTCACCCGCCCTCTGGTATGAGCCGACCACCTGGTACGCCATCCTGATGTTGTTTATGCCTATGAGCTTGGCCCTGCTGCTGTTTCCGGCAAGCATGTAAGCGTACTGGGCGTTGAGGAGGTGGGTGGTAGTTCCGTCAAGATCCCCCTGGGAGTAGGAGACCTTACTGGCCTTCTCGTAGTTCCTGGCGGCGGTGTCCATTATCTCGACGTAGTGGGTGTCGTAGCCGAATATCTCCAGCAGATAGAAGGAGAGCCTGTAAAAGGCCTCGGCAGCTCCCGCACTGTCGTTGGCGGCCACCTTCTCCTCGGTCAGCCTCCCGTAGGCGGTTATGAGCGAATCGGCAATGCGTTTTGTGGAATCTGGATCCCCCAGGGCCTTGTAGTACCGGAAGGCATCCTCATAGGCCCTGATAGCGTTCTCAACTTCATCGTTGTCCATGTAAGCCTTTCCGAGATCCTCATATATCTCCGCAAAGTACTTCGCGTATTTTTTGAGGTTCCTCTCGTCGCCGACAGTGGCGAACACCGAGAGGGTTTTGGAGCAGAACTCGTTGAGCCTCACCATGTCGACCTCGAACCTGTCAAGCTCCGCCTCGATGAGCTTGATATAGAGAGAGGCGCTTTTAAGGAGGGGCTTCCTCGCCATTTCCGGCTTTCCCAGCCTGTTCAGGAAGAAGTAGCCGAAGTAGTAGTACAGTCTGGCCGCGTCTTCAAGCTTCTTCTCATCTTCATACTTCTTAGCGGCCCGGAGAATGAGCTTAAGGCCTTCCTTTATTTCGCCGCCTTCGAGCTTTTCAAAGCCCATGTGCTCGAGATCCTCGGGGGAGGCCATCTCAGGAATCAGCGCCAACTTTCTCACCTCTTGATTTAATGGGGACTACCCATCAACCCACTTAACTGGTCTATCTATTTAAGCTTATCCACGCTGAAAAAGTTGGGAACTGAAGGGGTCGAGTGCTTAAACCCTCAGAATCCTGTATCCGGCCGCTTTTCTGAGGCGGTTCATCACCGCGAGGCCTAAACCCCTCTCCTCAATGCCCTCAGCGATTATGATATCAACGCCCCGCTTGTCAAGCTCCCTCAATGCCTTGAAGAGGTTTCTCGCCACTTCTTCCTCGCTCCCGCCGAGGTCGAAGAACTCGTCGGCCTCGTAGAAGCCCCCAGTTGCCATGACACCAACGCGCTTCCCCTCGTTCCTGAAAGATGAAACGAGCTCGCGTATCTTCTCGTGAACTCTCTCCTTCTTTCCCTCCACGACTATGACGTCCGCGCTGGGAGAGTAGTGTCTGTACTTCATCCCCGGGGCCTTAGCTAGGTCAACCTCCTTTCCCCTCACCGCCGGGTGGATCTCGATCTCCCCAACGGCCTTCTCTATCTCCTCAAGGGGAAGACCTCCAGGCCTCAGGAGAACCGGAGGCCAACTTGTCAGATCTATAACCGTGCTTTCCACCCCTATAGGGGTCTCGCCGCCGTCGACTATGCAAGCTATCCTGCCGTAGAAGTCGTCAATCACGTGTTCAGCGAGGGTTGGGCTTGGCTTTCCGCTTATGTTGGCCGACGGGGCCGCTATGGGCCTTCCGCTTTCTCTTATGAGGGCGAGTGCTATCTCGTGAGATGGCATCCTAACGGCAACGCTGTCTAATCCCCCAGTTGTTTCCTTTGGCACTTTCTCGGCCTTTGGAAGCACTAGGGTTAATGGGCCGGGCCAGAAGCGCTTAGCCAAAAGCTCCGCTTCCTTTGGAACCTCCCGCGCCAGCTCGTAGAGCATCTCAAAATCCGCTATGTGGACGATTAGGGGATTATCAGCGGGCCTCCCTTTGGCTTTGAATATCTTCAGGACGGCATCCCTGTTGAGCGCATCCCCACCTAGACCGTAGACGGTCTCAGTGGGAAACGCGACGAGTTCCCCCTCGCGTATGAACCTCGCGGCTACTCTAAGCCTCCTCTCGTCCAATCCATCGCGCATTGGAATTACTACCGTCAAACTATCACCCCGGGGGCTTTATCTCAACCCTCGGCAGGGGTATATGATAGGGAAGCCTCATCTCCTTGGCCACGACGAAGAGCATGGGGCTTATCTCGGCTGTGATGAAGTTTATAACCTCGGCGAAGACCTCTGGGGGAACCTTCCTCTCGGAGTCCCAAGTGTCGAGGATCCTGTCGATGTCTTCCTTTTTCGCGGGGAGGTACATAACGGCACCCTCAATGAGGCCCTCCGCTATCTCCGGCCTGTAGGTTATCTCGTACTTGAAGAGGATCTCAACACCGTGAGTCCTCCCGGTTGGTGCCCTTATCTCGCCCAGCCTCATGTCCCTTACTTTGGGTGTGAGGTTGACCTCTATCCTGCCGCCTATCGGGGGAACGCCCCTCTTCTCAAACTCTATCTTCGTCAGGTTTATTCCGATCACCGGCATTTCTTTCACCGGGGGATCCTTTAATCAACTTCCTTAAAAACCTGAGGCACGTTTTTAAGGAGCACCCTGAGAGTAAGAACGATGCCTAGGGAGAAGGTCGTTAGAATCTGGGACGAGCGCGAGGTGGTTTACACCCCAAAGCGCTGGCGCTACCTCTGGGAGAAGAGGGAGAAGGCCCTGGCGATAATGGAGCGCCTTGAGGGGTTCGACCCCCAGCTCTACGGCAGCGTTGCTAGGGGAGACGTCAGGAGAGACAGTGACATAGACATCTTCATTCCGTTTAGGGTGCCGAGTTACCTCATTGAGCTCGCCCTTGAGGGCCTCGTTGGGAGAAGGAAGATAGTAATGGCAACCCCCTGGCACCTCATCAAGGGGGTAATAGAGATAGACGAGGAAACAACGGTAACCTTCCCTCTCATCGAGCCAACCGACAGGGAGCTGGAGTTCTACCGCTGGGGCGGAACTGTCGATCTATGGGGAGTGAAGACAAAGCGGCGCGCCCCAGGGGTTAACAAAAAGCTGATTCTGATAATCCCGACGGAGAAGGGGCACGTCGAGAGGGAGGTCGTTGGAAGGGAACCTGAAGTTGCTAGAACTCTCGGCGTCAGCATCGACATAGTGAACGAGAGGGTTCACGTCTTAACTAGAAGGGACGCGATAGGGAGAACCGGCATCTACATAGACGAGGAGGTTCCAGACTGGATGAGCTTCGAGGAGGCGCTGAAGGTAATAGCCGACCGCGACCCGAACGTGAGGAGGAAGGTAAGGGAAAGGGGAGGGGTTTAATCCTGGCAGCACCTCTCCTTCATGCTCGCCGGCAGTATCTCCTTGAAGCCGGTGTACTTCCAGAGGGCCTTCGGGAGCTTTACGACGCCCTCCTCCGTCTGGTGGTTCTCCAGGATGGCCACAATAGCTCTCGAAGTCGCTATTGCAGTGGAGTTGAGTGTGTGGACGAACTTGGGTTTCTCGTGGGTCTTGTCGCGGTAGCGGATGTTTAAGCGCCTCGCCTGCCACTCGGTACAGTTGCTCGCGCTCACCACTTCCCTGAACTTGCCCTGCCCCGCCATCCAGGCCTCTATGTCGTACTTCTTAGCTGCCACGTAACCGAGGTCGCCGGTGCAGATGTTCACGACGCGGTAGGGTATCTCAAGGGCCTGGAATATCTCCTCGGCGTTGGCTATTATCTTCTCGTGCCACTCCCAGCTCTCCTCCGGCCTGGAATAGACGAACTGCTCTACTTTATGGAACTGGTGGACGCGGAAGATTCCCTTTGTGTCCTTTCCAGCGGTTCCCGCCTCCTTCCTGAAGCAGGGGGAGACGCCGACGTAGAGGAGCGGAAGGTCTTTTCCTTCTATTATCTCGTTGGCGTGCATTCCAGCCAACGGGTGCTCGGCAGTGGGGATGAGGTAGAGGTCCTCATCCTCGACCTTGTAGATGACGTCCTCGAAGTCGCCGAAGCTGGTGACGCCCTCCTCAACGAAGCGGCGCACCATGTAGGGGGGTATAACGGGGACGAAGCCCTTCTCGATGAGCCTGTCGAGGGCAAAGCGGATGAGAGCTAAATCGAGGATTACCAGCTCGTTCATGAGGTAGTAGAAGCGAGCACCGCTCACCTTGGCGGCCCTCTCGAGGTCGGCACCGCGGAGAAGTTCAAGCATGTCGACGTGGAGCCTGGGCCTCCAGCTGAGAACCTCGTAGTCCATCTTCCCGAGGCTCTGCTCCTTAAAGCTCTCTATGAATCCTTCCCAGACCTTAGCCTTACCCCAGAACCTTATCGGGACGTTCTCGGTGTCGTCCTTTCCGACCGGGACGCTCTCGTGGGTTATGTTTGGAAGCCTCCAGAGGTAGTAGTCGATCTTCTTCCTCAGCTCTTCGACCTCTTTCTCAAGCTCCTCGATCTGTTTCACTATCTCGTTGCTCCTCGCGAGGAGATCATCCACGGGCTCCCCTGCCTTCTTCCTCTTGCCAATCTGGACTGCCAGCTGGTTGCGCTCCTTCCTTAGCTGGTTTATCTTCTTCAGGTTCTCGCGCCACTTTGCGTCGAGCTCCAGAATCTCGTCTACCCACTTGAGCTTCTCAATTTCCCCGCGCTTGATGAGGTCGTTCCGCACAACGTCCGGATTTTCGCGGATGAGCTTTATGTCGAGCATGTTCCTTCACCTCAATTGAGAAAGGCCGAGGCCTAAAAAAGGTTTTTGATTGGGTAGGAACTACACAACTACCTACACAAAATCGCTATAAAACTCGGAGAGGACTAGAATAAGATGCAGGTATCCTATGGAGCACGTATAGCCAGATACGAGCAGGCGTACCAGGAAGCCATCGAGAGAGGGGACTTCTCAAGGGCGAGGCTACTCGCTATCAGGTGCGCCGATCTACTGAGGAACATGGCCTCGGAAAACCTGGAGTTCTCCGACTACTATCTAGAGCTCGCGGCACAGTGGGAGAAGAGGGCTGAGGAACTCAAGGATTCCCCACCACGTCAGAAGGGCACTTTTCAGATTAGCGACCTCATATCGAGATCCACCGTGACCTGGGATGATGTAGGGGGTCTGTGGGATGCAAAGAGAATCCTGGCCAGTGCGATAGGCCTCAACCTGGCCAGGGTTCCAGGGAAGCTCGAGCCGTGGAAGGGAGTACTGCTCTTCGGACCTCCAGGAACGGGAAAAAGCCTCCTCGCCAGTGCCGTGGCGGGCAGCATTGGGGCCACGTTCATAAACGTCAGCGTGAGCAACGTCCTGAGCAAGTACTTCGGTGAGTCCTCCAAGCTGGCGGCATCCGTCTATGAACTCGCACGTCGGAAGAGTCCAAGCATAGTCTTCATAGACGAATTCGATGCCCTGGCAATGAAGCGCTCCTCCCTGGAAGACGCCGCCAGAAGGGTTCTCTCAACGTTCCTGGTTGAGATAGATGGCTTCAAGAGGAGGAACTCAAGAGACAGGGTGATAACACTCGCGGCCACGAACAGGCCCTGGGATCTTGACGAAGCAATTCTATCCAGGTTTCCGCTGAGGATTTACGTGCCCCTGCCAGATGAGAGGTCGGCGGTCGACATATTGAGGATACACCTCAGGGGCTTTGCGGTAAGGGCCGACCTTCGGGCGGTTGCAAGAACCGCCGTGAGAAGGCTGTTCTCGGGTAGAGACCTTGCGAACCTGGCCAGGATGACCGTGATGAAGATGCTAAGCGAGATGAATCCAGAGCTATCCAACCCAAAACTTGTGGGTTCACTTGCGGGAAAGGAGCTCACAACAAGGCCCCTGGAAATGGACGACTTCAAATATGGTCTGAGAAAAATAAAGAGCCCAATAACGCAGTCCCTCGTTAAAAAGTACGAAAAATGGGCGGAGGAGTTTGGGCTCTAACCAAATAACGTGACCTCCACATCTTCCCCGGCTTCAAGTATCTCAACGTTCTCGGGAACCTCGATGAAGCCGTCGGCCTCAACAAAGCTGGTAACCGCACCGCTGCCCTTCAGTATTGGAACCGCCGTATCCCCCTCTATTCTGACCGGAAGGAACTGCCTCCTTCCCTTGACGGAGAAAACCTTGTGGGCAAGCTTTTTCCTTGTTTTTCTGACCTCGGTTTCCCTGCCAATAAGCTTTCTTAAGAGGGGGGCAACGAGAAGAGTGAAGTTCGTGAGACAGCTGGTCGGGTAGCCCGGCAGGCCGATGACGGGCTTTCCGTCTATCTCCCCTATTATAGTCGGTTTACCCGGCTGTATGGCAATACCGTGTACGTAAACCCGACCAAGCCTTTCGATGATCGAGCTCGTCAGATCGCGCATCCCCCCGCTGGCGCCCCCACTGAGAAGCACCATATCACATTCCGCAATCCCCTGAAGTATGAGCTCGGCAACGCGCTTCTCCTCGTCCCTGGCGACTCCAAGGAAGCAGGCTTCCCCGCCAAGTTCCCTTATCGCATCGGAAACGGCCCTACCGTTGATATCATAGATCCTACCGGGCTCCAGTTCTTGTCCAGGGAGGACGATTTCACTCCCGGTGCTTATAACCGCCACCCTGGGCTTTTTGTAGACTTTAACCCTCGCCATCCCAATCGCAGATAGAAGCGCCGTCTCCTTGAACCCCAGGCGTGTTCCACTCCGCAGGATCAGCTTGCCCTTAGGAATGTCCACACCACGCTTCATAACTCCCATAGTGGGATAAGCGGGTTTGTAGATTACAACCTCGTCCCCCTCCCGCTCAACGTCCTCGAACTGGATGACGGCGTCGGCTCCCTGTGGAAGGGGGGCGCCCGTTGAGATATAAACGCAAGTTCCCGCATCGAGGACAAAATCGGGAAAATCACCAGCGTGGACTTCTCCAACCACTTTGAGCCTAACTGGCTCCGCCTCGCTCGCCATGAATGTGTCCTCAGCTTTGACGGCGTACCCATCAACGGTGGCCCTGTCAAAAGGGGGAACATCAATGGGGGAAACAACGTCCTCCGCGAGAACTCGTCCTAAGGCTTCTTCAAGGGGGACTTCCTCGATTTTAGGTTCCAGCTTCATGGAATTGACTATCTTCATCGCATCCTCAAGCGGAACGACCTTCAGGAACGCCATACCATCACCGGACACAATAAGGAGAACCCGTATAAATGGGTTTTGTTAAACGGTGGAGTTAGCGAGAAGAACTCTGGCGGACCGGCGGGGATTTGAACCCCGGACCTGCGGCTTAGGAGGCCGCCGCCCTATCCTAGCTAGGCTACCGGTCCACTGCCCGCTATTCCCTCCCGGGGAAGGGTATTTAAAGTTTACGGTGAACATCATGGGGGATGAACATGGACGAGCTGGACAGGAGGATACTCTCTCTACTTCAGAAGAACGCGAGGCTCTCGTACAGGGAGATAGCGAGGGAACTGAACGTCGCTGTTGGCACAGTGTACAACAGGATAAAGAAAATGGAGGAAACGGGTGTCATAAAGGGATTCTGTGTTAACATAGACTACGAGAAGGTGGGCTTTGGGCTGACGACGGTGATAGGGATCAAGGCAGAGGGGAGGGAAATCGTAAGGATAGAGAGAAAGCTGGCGGAGAACCCGAGGGTAATGCAGGTCTACGACGTAACCGGGGAGTACGACATAATAATCGTCGCCAAGTTCAGGGACAGAGCGGACATGAACCACTTCGTTAAGTGGGTGCTCTCGCTGGACGGGGTGGAAAAGACGAACACGAGCGTGGTGATGGACGTCGCGAAGGAGAGCTTTACCATAGAACTCGAGGAACCTACTTCAGGATCATGATCGAATCCAGCCCCTCTATGAACCTTTTGGCAAAGTCAGCCATAGCCTCAGCAGGGAGTTTTGCCTCGATGCCGTTCACCTTCCCCACGAACAGGTATCTCCTAACCTCAATTTTTTCTATGGGCTTAAAGTCGGAGTTTTCGCTGATGACTTCGTTCATAACCTCCTCAAAGCTGGACCGGGAAACCTCCACGATCCTTCCCTCGATGACGACTTTCTTTCCACACTCCTCGCTGGAGCATTCAAAGCGGAACGGGAGGCCGGGCTCGGCCTCCACGGGGATCGTCAAGCCGGCCGCGTTGTATATCAAAAACTTGGTCATGGTCATCTCTCCAGGGTTATGACGCTTTCAACGGGGATCCCGTGCTCTTCCCCAAACTTCTCCGCGATGTCCCCTATGCTGACGAGGAACACCATGCCGACCGGCTTTGCACCGGCCTGATGGCAGAGTTCCAGGAGGGCTCTCTGGGTCTCCCCGCTCCTGACCACGTCATCAACTATGAGAACCCTATCACCTTTGCTGAGGGCCCAGGTGGGCAGGTAGAGGGTGGTTATACTTCCAGAAGCGCTCGGGACGTAGTTGACTTCGTAGAACTTCTCTACCCCAACCTCCTTCTTCTTCTTTGCGTAGACGACGTCCACACCGAGCTCCCTCGCAATGTGAACCGCGAAGGGTATGCCGTCGGTGGCGGCTGTTAAGATCTTGTCCGGGTTCAGGTCAACGAACCGGCCCGCCAGCTCCTCCGAAAGGAGGGTCATCAAGGACGTGTCGCTGAGGACGGACATCGTATCAAAGAAACCCCTGCTGTCAAACTTGAGCCTCTTTTTAACCTCTCCCCTGAGGTTTATGTAGGGGGAGAGGAGTTCGGTAAGGGCCCTCGTTCTCTCCGCGCTCGGAAGGACCTTGCCCCTGACGTACCGGTTCAGGACGGTTATCGGCAATCCCGTGATCTTTGAAAGTTCTTCGTAGGTGTAACTCTTCTTGAGGAGCCTCAGCATGTTTACCAGTCTAAGCTTTTCCTTTACTGACTTCAACTGTGTCATTATCTCACCTCCGGTGGGCTCTGATTAACAAAAAAATGTATAAATAGGTTTCGGTCGTTCATTCACCCTGGTCCTTCAACAACTTGTCCCTGTATTCCTTCAGAACGTCACCGTACTCCCTCAGTATAAACCGCTCATCAACGGGCTCCCCCTCGGGGTGATCTATCCCGGGGCAGAAGGAGTCCTCCCGAATGTAGATCTCCATTTTAGTCCCGTGCTTCACAAAGACAAAGGGGTAGAGCCTGCACGCAAGGGGGCGGTGATCGTAGATCCTGCAGCGTTTAGTCTCGGGATCAAGGAAGATGCAAGCCCCGTCGAAGGGGCGCTTTTTGAGGGCGTAGCCGAGGAACTTGTCACCCCTGTAGAACATCTTCTCATAATCCACGAACTCCCAAGCACCGTACCCAAGATCCTCGATCCTCTCAATGTCCTCGTCCCTGAGGGGAATCTCCAGATTAACGCAACACTTTCCGCAGTTCTCCGGGCACTTGAAGCGGACTTCGGATTCGATTGAAATATCGAGAGTTAAAAGATCAACCGTGGCCACCAAACGCTTCGCTGGATCGGCGGCCACGCTCCCACCTCATTCCCTCTATGCCCTAATTCCGTAGGTGCTGGCTATAAGCGTCTCCGTCAGCTCGATCTCACGTATCTTCCTGAGAACCTCGTCGTGGAACTTGTCCAGCTCCTCAATGCCGTCGACTTCCACTCGAAGGATGAGGTCGTACTCGCCGTAAACCCTGTAGACTTCTTTAACGCTAGGGTGATCCTTAAGCTTCTCGTGAACCCTCTCCTCTGTTCCGGGCCTCGCCACAACGAGGATTATTGCCTCCATCTTCTTCATATACCCAACCCCCCGAATCCGCCAAACTTCTTGGCCATTTTGGCAAGCTTTCTCTTGTCCAAGCTCTTAAACATTTTTCTCATCTGGTTATACTGGGCAAGGAGTTCCCTAACCTCCTTAGTTGAAGTCCCCGAACCCCTTGCGATACGCTTTATTCTGGAGTAGTTTATCAGATCTGGGTTTTCAAGTTCTTCCTCGGTCATGGAGTCCATTATTATCCTGTAGCGCCTCAGCTTTTCCTCCCCAACTTTGACGGCATCGTCCGGAAGGGAGTAGCCAAGGCCCGGGATCATCTGGAGGATCTGCTTAAGCGGCCCCATCTTCTGCATGGCCTCAAGCTGGGCGTACATGTCCTTGAGGTTGAACTTCCCCTTCAGGAACTTCTCTACGTCCTCCTCCTTCAGCTCCTGCTCCCGCTGAAGTTCTTCAAACTTCTCCAGTAATCCTTCAATGTCCCCAAGGCCGAGGAGCCTGGAAACAAAGCGCTTTGGATCGAAGGGCTCGAGATCCTCCACCCTTTCCCCGACGCCTATAAACTTTATTGGAGCCCCAGTTGCCGCGACCGCTGAGAGGGCACCTCCACCCTTCGCGCTCCCATCGAGCTTTGTGACTATTATCGAACCTATCGGCGTCGCTTCCTTAAAAGCTAGGGCCTGGTTGTACGCCTGCTGGCCGATGGTACCGTCTATTACAAGGATTACCTCGTGGGGGTTTATTGCCCCGCTTATCTGCTTCATCTCCTCAATGAGACCAGACTCTTCCTTGTGCCTTCCGGCGGTGTCAACTATTATAACATCGACACCCCTCTCCTTGAAGTATGCCACACCTTCCCGGGCCAGTTTAACTGCGTCTTTCTCCTCCGGATCACCGAAGACCTCGATCTTGAAAGGTTCAACCAGCTGTTTGAGCTGGTAATAGGCACCAGGACGCCAAGTATCAGTACAGACGAGGCCGACCTTGTATCCCCTCTTCTGAAGGTGTCTGGCGAGCTTTGCTATTGTGGTCGTCTTTCCAGAACCCTGGATTCCAACGGCAAGAAGAACAGTGGGCTTCTCCTTTATCTCAAGGGGAACGGCCTCCCTGCCGAGGAAGTTGGTGAGTTCTTCGTAGACGATCTTAATAACGTGCTCCTTTGGGCTGACTCCTGCGGGCGGCTTCTCATTGAGGGCCCGCTCCTGTATCCTCTTCGTCAATTGCAGAACAAGTCTTACATTAACGTCGGACTGGATGAGCGCCCTCTGTATGTCCCTCACAACCTCCTTTATCAGGGCCTCGTCAACGGTGCTCGATCTCGCGAGCTTTCTGAGGGCACTGTTGAGTGCTTTACCCAGTTTCTCAAGTGCCATAGTTCTCCCTCCAGAACCCTGAAGGTGCGGATCCTTAATAACCCTTATGCCTCGGAAGCGGCTGCAGAATGTACTCATTTTATTAAAACGACCAGAGAATAACCGCTGTTATCGTTCAATTATGTACATCAAATCCAATCTGCGTCCAACACTCTTTTTTTGTGGTTCAGAAGAACATATGGGTTCTATATGGCAAAAATTCGAACTAAAAACTTTTTTAAGCCTATAGAGAGAAGAATGAAATGTATGAGAAGGAGAGGAGGTGAGAGAATGGAGTGGATGATGATGGTCTACTACTACAGGACCCTCCAAGACATGAAGAGGGCCCGCAGGAAGCCGATTCCAGAGGAGCTCGAGTACGTTGAGATGCTCCAGGGCTGATCTGGAATTATTTAGACGATCGTCGAATGAATGTTTAACGATTGTCTTTCCGAAATCTTTTTATACTTTAAAGTGGTATCTATGAATGGTGATACCTATGACAACCGTGATAAAGAGGAAGCCCTCCATGTTTTTGAAAGAGCTCAGGGAGTATTACAGCGATGTCTGGAAGCTCCCCAAGAGCGAATACCTCAAAAACCCCGATTTCCTCGTCGTCGACCAGAAAACGGGGAAGAAAGCCAGGGTGAGCTTTGTAGTCCTTGACGATGGAGAGACCGTCAGCGTCGTTTACGATGAGATGAGCTGATGTTTCGTTGTTTGATTGCCCCGTAAAATAAGCTTTTAGAATTCGCAAATATTAAATATTAAAACGCGTTTTTATAGTATCGGTGAACCTGGTGGAAAAAGGGCAAGATAAAAATGAGGACCTCTACCGGGAAGTTCTTGAAATAGCCGGGGACATTCCCGATCCATACGTTAGGACGATAACTTTTGCCAGACTGGCCATTAAAATGAAGGAGAATGGATATAAAGGCTATATGAGGGCATTTCGATACGCGATATCATCCCTCGACTACATCGACAACCCTATTCTCATAGTGAGGGCAATGGTAAGTATAGCACGGTATCTCCATGTTGCGGGAGCAGAAGAACTCTCTGCTAACATGCTCCACAGGGCCTATGAAGCCGCCACACTGCTGAAAGGGAACGTGAAGGACAGGCTCCTGGTCGAAATAATAAGAGAAGCTCTGGCATCTGGGAGGGGAAGGGACGCAATTTTGTATGCGACTGATATAGAGGACGATGCAATCCGGAACACGAGCCTTCTGGAGATCGCCAAATACTTCACAAAAAAAGGGGATCTGCGCTCTGCCAAAACCGTCCTGAGTTCAATAACAGAAGAGCCCACGAAATCCCAGGCGGCTTTTGAAATCCTAAAAGCCCACCTAGAAAGAGAGGAGTTTGCGAGTGCACTATCGCTTCTTCCCAAGATTGAGAACAGCTACTGGCTAGAGCTGGCGCTCGAGGAGACGGCCAAAAGACTCAAAGAAGCCTCAACCCCCTACGCAACCTATGAAAAATTCGTAGAGGCGGCAAAAGAGCTTTCGGAGCGCCTGGGAAAGAACCTCCTCAAATCGTTCTTGGCTGGGCTGGTGGAAAAGGGGGAGGCGAAGAGCGCGGCCGAGATACTGAACTCGTCCAAACTGCCGGGAATAGCGGAGCTGGCTTCATATCTGGCCGGCCTCCTGATTCAAAGGCCCGAAAAGCTCCATGAGTTCGTAACATCTCTGAGACTGTCCCCAGAGAACTTCGACGTCCTTGCAAAATCCATTCTGGATTCAATACTCGAAAGACGGCCTTCGAGATCGTATCAAGAAACGGTTGAGTACCTAGGCAGGAATACGGAAAACGAAACGGTTCTCGTCAAAGTTTCAACGTACCTGGCGAAGATCGGGGAGTTCGATCTCGCTGAAAAGTTCGCCGATCCGGTGGAAGATCCATACCTGAGATCCCTAGCGTTCGGGGCGATAGCGCTAGAAAGACTGAGGCGGGGCGATATAGACGGGGCAATAGATGCCGTCAAAAACGTCTCAGACAGGGAGTGGGGCTCGTGGCTTATGGGGGAGATACTGGTGAGAATCCTGGGGGGATCCATCGGAGAGCACCCCGAGAGGGAGCTTGAGGAGAGCGCCACGCTGCATAAAAAAGAGAGAGACAAAAGCGCTAACGTTTTATAGATCCTGCCCAAATTTCTCCGGTGATAGAAATGCCGAGGATAGCGATTATTGGGGGTTCTGGCGTCTACGATCCAAAGCTGCTCCAGAACGTCCGTGAAGAGACCGTCAAAACACCCTACGGGGAAGTCAGGGTGAAGATAGGGGAGTACAACGGAGAGGAGATAGCCTTCTTAGCCAGGCACGGCGAGGGTCACAGTGTTCCCCCGCACAAGATAAACTACCGGGCAAACATATGGGCGCTCTACGAACTTGGGGTGGAGAGAATACTCTCAACTTCAGCGGTTGGCTCCCTAAACTTAGAGATGAAGCCGGGAGATTTCGTTGTCCTAGACCAGCTAATGGACTTCACCAAAACGAGACACTACACCTTCTACGACGGTGACGAGAGCCCGCACGACAGGAAGTTCGTTGCCCACGTTGACTTCACCGACCCATACTGTCCGGAGCTGAGGAAGGCGGTCATAAATGCGGCAAAAGAGCTGAACTTCAGGTACCATCCAACCGGGACCTACGCCTGTATGGAGGGACCGCGCTTCGAAACCAGGGCCGAGATAAGGGCACTCAAGATACTCGGAGCGGACGTCGTGGGAATGACCCAGTGCCCCGAGGCAGCGCTCGCGAGGGAGCTTGAAATATGCTACGCCAGCGTGGCCATTGTCACCAACTTCGCGGCGGGAATAAGCACCGAAAAACTCACCCACAAGGAGGTTGTTGATCTCATGGCCCAGAAGGGCGAGGAGATAAAGTACCTGCTCATGAACGCCATCAAGTACATTCCAAAGGAGCGGCGCTGTCCATGCAAGGACGCGCTTAAGGGCGCCACCGGTGAGTGATGCCCTTTCCTGTTCTTTCATCTTCCAAAATGTGCTTAAGTTTTGAACCGAAAGTTAAAGAAAGTGTTTAATATTTATCTGAGAACTTCTAAATGGTGACGGAAATGAAGTACGACGTAGTTGTTGTCGGTGCAAGTGCCGGTGGCTTAACCGCCGCAATTTCCGCGAAGAGGTTCTATCCCGACAAGAGCGTTCTTGTCATAAAAAAGGAAGAAACGGGAATGATTCCATGCGGGATACCCTACGTCTTTGGAACCCTCAAAGGCGTAGATGACGACATCCTGCCTGTAGAGCGGTTCCTTGAACCCCTAGGCGTCGAAATTCTCACCGACGAGGTCACGGAAATAGACCCGCGGAGGAAGACCCTAAGAACGAGATCTGGAAAGGAGATAGTGTGGGAAAAACTCGTCATTGCCACCGGCTCCAAGCCCGTGAAGCCGGAGTTTCCAGGATCGGATCTTGAAGGGGTCTACACTGTCCCCAAGGACTATCAGTACCTCAAGGAATTCCGTGAGAAACTCGAGAACGCCGGGAGAGTCGTGATAATCGGCGGCGGATTCATTGCCCTCGAAGTCGGAGACGAGATCCAGAAGCTCGGGAAGGACGTGACCATAGTCGTGAGAAGCAGGCTCCTTAGGAGCTCCTTTGATCCAGAGTTCAGCGAAATGGTGGAGGAAAGGCTCAGGGAAAGAGGCATCAACGTAGTCCATGGACAGATCGAAAGGCTCCTCGGGGACAAAAAGGTAGAAAAGGTCAAACTCATCGACGGAAGGGAGCTCGATGCAGATCTAGTGATCTTCTCGATCGGCTACCGCCCCAACGTAGATCTCGCCGTAAAAGCGGGGCTGAGGGTTACCCGCTACGGCATCTGGACTGATGAGTACATGAGAACCTCCTGCCCGGACATCTTCGCGGTCGGCGACTGCGTAGAGCACAGGGACTTCTTCACGGGGAAGCCATATCCCCTCATGCTCGCCTCAACGGCCACCTTTGAGGCTAGGATTGCCGGTGCCAACCTCTTCAAGCTCCAGATAGTCAGGGAGAACAGGAGGACGATAGGAGCATACTCCACCCACGTCGCCGGGTTGACCCTTGCGGCGGCAGGTCTTACAGAGGAAGCCGCCAGAAAGGAGGGCTTCGAGGTAGTAGTTGGCTACGGAAAAGGCCCCGACAGACATCCGGCGAAGTTCCCGGACACCTCTATGGTGACGGTGAAGCTCATCTTCTCCCGCGACAGGGGGGCGATCCTCGGGGCCCAGATAGCCGGAGGAAAGAGCGTCGGTGAGATGATAAACGTCCTCGCCCTTGCGATACAGAAGAGGCTCACGGCGAGCGAGCTCTACACCCTACAGATAGCTACCCACCCGCTCCTCACCGCCTCGCCCGTTGGATACCAGATACTCCAGGCGGCAGAGGACGCGCTGGCGAAGCTGAGGGCTTGATGGTGAATTTTTCCTGTTATTTTAGCTTTTTAGAACGTTAAGGCCCTCTGAGGACGCCAGCAAAGATTCTGAAGAAATGGGTATAATGAAGGAGTTACCATTTTTTAACGTCCGAAGGACGTCTGCTTTTGGTATGTTAGTCCGCGGAAGATTAAGAAAAAGGAAGGCGAGAAACACAGTTTCCAGCTTTGAGAAATAAGAGTTTGAGAGTGGAGGGAGCTTTTTTCAGAAGCTTACCAGAGCTTGTAGCTCCTCTTAGAAAAGACCATATCCAAGGATTTTACACTAAACCAGTCTGTTTCAGAAGGAGAACAATCACATAAGAGTCCCAAAAAGATGTTTACACTTTTTTGACGCCCTTCGGGCGTCGATTTTTCGGAGTTAAACAAAACTCCAAATGGACACCTCAAGAGTTCTCACGTTCAAAACGGCACATTAAAGAGAAAATCACGTTAAATTTGCTTCTTAGTTAGAAAGAGCTACACTCTTTGATGAAACTTTGCCCAGCAAAGGTTCTATGGCGCCCCGGCGGGGATTTGAACCCCGGACCTCGAGGTCCGCAGCCTCGCGCCCTATCCAGACTAGGCCACCGGGGCATCTGCCAGCTAACCATTCTCGGGGACGCTTTATAAATTTAACCTTTGGAATGAACCGAAAGATTTATAAACAACTCCCAAATGAGTATCTAACGGGCTGGAGTGCGGTGGTAGTCTAGCCTGGCTAGGACAGCGGCCTGCCACGCCGCTGGCCCGGGTTCAAATCCCGGCCACCGCACCAACATTTTCTGCGGAGCTTTTCCAGCCAAAATCGTGATGCCGTTGCTCAGAATTAAACTCCCAAGGTGTTCTTTGAGTACTCGATAGTGTTCCCCGGCTACCCCCTTCGTACACGAAAGGTTTAAATAGGTGGGAGTTTTTAGTATAGTTTAGTAAGAAAAATGGATGGGGGTGAGGGCATGACGTACGTGGCTGTTCTCGCGAATATAAACGGGAACCTTCCCGCACTCACCAAGGCGCTCGAGAAGATAGAGGAGCTCAAGGAGGAAGGCTACAACATCGAGAAATACTACATCCTCGGCAACATAGTCGGTCTCTTTCCATACCCGCGGGAGGTTCTCGACGCCCTCGACGATCTCCTAAGGGACAACAAGGTCATGATGATAAGGGGGAAATTCGACCAGATAATAGCCGCCAGTGATCCGCATGCGGAGGGACCGGATTACATAGACAGGCTCGACATTCCCGAGCACGAAAAAACCGCCCTGAAATACACTTGGGAAAAGCTGGGACATGAGGGCAGAGAATCCATCAGGGATCTCCCCGTGTACCTAGTAGACAGGATGGGCAAGAACGACATCTTCGGCGTTTACGGTAGTCCAATGGATCCCCTCAACGGCGAAATCCTTCCAGATCAGCCGACCAGCTACTACGAAACCATAATGAGACCCGTTAAGGACTATGAGGTGCTCTTCGTTTCCTCTCCGAGGTACCCTGTAAACGCAATGACCAGATACGGAAGGGTGGTATGCCCCGGAAGCCTCGGTCATCCTCCTGGAAGAGAGCACAAGGAAACCTTCGCACTCGTTGACGTCGATACCCTCCACACCAAGTTCATAGAGATAGACTACGACAAGAAAATCGTTGAAGAGAGGATAAAGAGAGAGAACCTGCCAGAGGAGATCGTGAGAATTCTGTACCGCGGAAAGCCCTGATCCTTTCACCCTTTTTGGAAGCCCAGGTAAAAGCCCCCTATAAATGCCCCCGTTCCTGGGAGTATACCCATTACTTTCTGACCGAGGCTTACAACTTGAGAGGTAACGTTGCCGGTGAGGTTAAACAGTTTGTCGGTGTTTATTGTTATAACCCCCTTCTGCTGAAGCCAGAAGAGACTGAGCACATAGGCCCCGATTATTGTCATCACGATCTTCATGAACTTTTTGAGGGCGTACCCAGTTACAAAGCCGGCTATTCCACCAACGCCCAAATCTCCAATCATTCCGTTTAGATCAAGCTGCATGGCTATCCCCTCGTACGAACTGGTTTTCAGGGTTAAAATAGTTTTCTGGTTCCCAAAGCTTTAAATTATACCGCGTTGAAATATTTACCAGGCATGAATTATTTCGGGTGGTATCATGACGACTCCCATGGAGAGATTGAGGGGAAAGATCACAAAGGAAGTCCTCTGGCTCTACATCCTGAGACTGCTGAAGGAGAGACCAATGTACGCCTACGAGCTGAAGCAGAAGATAAAAGAAGCGTTTGGATTCGAGCCGGCGACCGTCAGCTCCTACGTCGTCCTGTACAAGCTTGAGAAAGAAGGCTACGTGACGGCTAAGTGGCAGGAGAGCAAAACTGGAAAGCCGTCGAGGAAGTACTACGAGCTCACACCAGAGGGCGAGAAGCTTCTTGAAGAAGGTGTCGAATTCCTAGAAGAAACGCTGTCAAAGCTCAAAGGGCTGTGAACACCTAGGACTTTTTTCGATCATTAAACCGAGCACAAAAAAGATCGAACGCATAAAAATACACAAAAGGAAGGAAGGTTTAAGATCAGCGTCCCATTCCACCGCGCGGCTCCCTTGCCTTCGGGCGAAGGCCCTTGTAGCCGCACTTCCTGCACTTCTTGGCTTTCCACGGGTTGGTGGCGCCGCAGCGCATGCACACGTACTTTCTAAAGATCCTTGCCTCAGCCTCAGGGAATCTCGCCATTGATGATCACCCCATGATCCTGATCAAACTCCCTACAGTTCCGGCTTTTTAAACCTTTGGTGCGGGGGACGGGATTCGAACCCGCGCAGCCCTGCGGCAGCGGATCTTAAGTCCGCCCCCTTTGGCCAGGCTCGGGCACCCCCGCGCGAGGGAGAGTAAATCTGGGGAAGTTAAAAATCTTCCCCTCAGCTCCTGACGATCCTCATCTCAAAGTCCTCAACGGGTATCTTGAACTCGTCCCTGCTACCGATCTCTTTCCTGTTGTATAGCACTTCCCTCGCGAGGATCCAGTAGATGAGCGCAAGTGCCTTCCTTCCCTTGTTGTTGGTCGGAATAGCAAGGTCAACGTAGCTGAGGAAGTTCTCAGTGTCAACGAGGGCCACTATGGGAACGCCTATCTCAACGGCCTCCTTCATGGCCTGGTGGTCGGCCCTCGGATCGGTGACGATGAGGACGTCTGGCTCCATGAAGTTCTTAACCTGCGGGTTGGTCATGGTTCCCGGGAGGAAACGGCCCGGAATCGTCCTGGCACCGGTGACCTCACCGAACTTCTTGACCGGCTTCTGGCCGTAGAGCCTGACGCTGACGGCGAGGATGCTCTCCGGGTCAAAGCGGGCAAGGAACTTCCCGGCAACCCTAAGCCTCTCATCGGTCTTCCTAACGTCGAGGACGTAGAGGCCGTCCTGCCTGACCCTGTATATGAACTTCTTCATGTCCTGAGTCTTCTGCTGGGTGCCGATGTGGACACCGGCGGCAAGGTACTGATCGAGCGGAACCAAATACTCCTCCATCTTTCTCAACCTCCTTTTTTTGCTATCCTTCAAACGTTATCAACCTACCCCTTTCGCCGAGATCCTCGGCTATGCGGTTTAGTTCGTTTATCTTGGCCACCGAGTCCTTCCCCAGAACCATGGCCGGGCACTTAAGACCCACTGCAAGATGGGGAAGGGCCTCGTCGGCCGACTCATACCTGGCCTCGGCCAGGATCGGGGTTATCCTCTCGGATTTAACATCGTTGACCAGATTGTAAAGATCCGTGAGCGTGCCCAGGTTTATGGGCTTTATCGAGAGGGCGTTGTAGTACCTCCTGTCGATGATGCCCTTCTCCCTGAAGAGATGCTCGCCGTCGATGAAAACACCGTGGGTTCCCGCTATGAGCTCAAGGAACAGTTCCTCGTCGCCAATGGGCTTGACGTAGGCGATGTTGTTGTCCTCCACCAGAGTCATTAGTTCCTCCAGCCCCATAGGCTTTTTCTGGACAATCCCGAGGGAGACTTCGAGACCGAGCTCCTCACCAGCTTCCTCACTCGCCTTTGAAAGGGTTTCAAGTGAATTGTCGGAGGCCTTCTCAGCGACCTTTGTCATCGCATCAATGACGTCGGTTATCTCCATGATATCCCTGACCAGTACGTAGTACTCAAAGTCATCGCTCTCAGCGAAGCTCAGCACCGGGATCGGCAGTTCAGTTGTGAATGTGCCGCCGATGTAGCTGTACAGCGACATCTTCCTCACGCTGGCCGCGGCCTTTGCAACGGCTATTGAAACCGCCAGCGCCGTGTTGGCCCCTATATGGCTGAGATCCTCGGTTCCATCTATCTCCCACAGATAGCTGTCGATCAGCTCCTGCTCGCTGGCATCGAAGCCTATCAGTTCAGGCCCTATTATCTCATCGACCTCGCTGACAGCCCTGTGCGCCTCCGCGATGTAGAGGTAGGGATTCTCGTCAATGGGAGCTGCGAACCTGCCGAAGCCAGAGTCGGTGACCACATCCACCTCGACGGAGTACTTGCCACCCCTGAGGACGGCAATCCTGCCCATGACGTTTTCTATGACCGTCATCTTCCCTCAGCTCGGACGTATTACTGTGATGGGGATTATTCCCTTTTCGAACTCGATTATCGCGGCCTGAAGCGGAGTAGCCCCTTCCGGAACGTCCACCAGGACCGGGGCACCGAGGGCTATCTGGAGAGCCCTTGCTCCTATTATCCGGGCCTTTTCAAAGCGGGTATACTTGAACATGACCACCACCTGCCAACCCAACCAGTGCAAATTTTGGTGGGGCCGCCGGGATTTGAACCCGGGTCTCCGGCACCCCAAGCCGGGAGGATAGACCAAGCTACCCCACGGCCCCACAGAAAGGCCGGTTTTTCAGTAGACCTTGTAGACCATTACCTGGTCTATGAGCTCGACATGGCTCAGGAGGGTTCTCCTGCAGCAGTACCTCTCGATCCCGAGGTCGTCGAGCACCTTCTCGGGATCTTCCCCTTTCTCAACCCTCTCCTTGAACTCGTAGTATTTGTCGCCTATCACGCGACCGCAAGTGAAGCACCTGACGGGAACTATCACCCGTATCACCTCAAATTTTTAAAGGAAAGGCATCAGCGGTACGACTTCTGCCTCTTGGCCCTCGGACCCTTTGTTGAGCGGTTGGGCTTGTGGGGCTCGGTCCTCCTGCTGTCTCCAACGAGCATGGTCCTGTCGTACTTCATAAACTTTTCCTTCAGGTTCATGTCGTTGGTCCACTCAACGAGGGCCCTGGCTATGGCAACCCTGGCTGCTTCGGCCTGACCCATGAAGCCACCGCCCTCGACCTTAACGTCTATGTCGACCTTGCTAACTATCCCTTCACCGGCGAGGATGAGCGGCTCCATGATGGTGAACCTGGCTATCTCAGGCTCAATGATCTCAACGGGCTTGTGGTTGATCCTAACCCTGCCCTTTCCTTCCCTTATGGTAGCCCTCGCAACGGCCGTCTTCCTCTTACCAGCAGTCTGAATGACCTTCATCTCCTCTCACCTCAGAACTTTCCACCGAGGAACTTCGCAACCTCTCCAACGGTAACGTACTTGGGCGTGGCCAATCTAGACATGTGGGCCTCGCTTATGGTCTCAAGCTCCTTACCCTCAAACTCCTTGGGAACGCCTGCATAGACCTTGAGCCTTCTAAAGGCCTTCCTTCCGCGATCGGTCTTCCAGGGGAGCATGCCCCTGACAGTTCTCCTGACGATCTCGTCGCTCCTCTTTGGGTAGAACGGGCCCCTCCTCGGGTTGGTTCTGGTTCTGAGCTCGGTCCTCTGCTTGTACTTGGCGAAAATGTCCTCGCGGTTTCCGGTGATGATGGCCTTCTCGGCGTTGACTATGACTACCTCCTCGCCCTCAAGGAGCATCTTGGCGACCTTCGAGGCGAGCCTTCCGAGTATGAGTCCTTCAGCGTTAATTATCCTCATGGCCCATCACTCCATTATGGTTACTCCACTACCCTTCGGGTTTCTCTCAATGAGCTCCTCAATCGTGAGGACCTCTCCACCTGCCTCGACTATCTTCTTCTTAGCGGTCTCGCTGACCTTCCAGGCGGCGACGGTGACCTTGTGCTCGAGCTTTCCTGCACCGAGGACGCTTCCCGGAACGACAACAACGTCTCCATCCTTGGTGTAGCGGTTGATCTTGCTGACGTTCACCTCAGCCCTCTGCCTCCTGGGCCTCTCAAGGCGCCAGGCTATGTCCTTCCATACGTTAACCCCTTCCTCGTTCGACTTCTTTCGGAGGTAGCGGATGAGCCTCCTCAGGTTTATGTCAGTTGGTCCGGTTCTCTTGACCATGAACATACCTCCTTATCACTCTCTCACAGTGGGAAACCGACAGGTCCGACGGGGTGAGCGTAATGAGAGTGCGGGGGCGGGGATTTGAACCCCGGAACCCCTACGGGAGTGGATCTTGAGTCCACCGCCTTTGACCAGGCTCGGCAACCCCCGCGTCAGTCGGCTAATTTATGGAGTTCACTTATAAATCTATCGCTCTTCCTCATGAGTATCTTGAGAGCTGTGGCCACTGTTTCTTCAACGGGGAGCTCTCCGTTGCTTTCAACGGTAAAGACGAACGCATTGGGCACGATCTCCTCGCGGATTTTGTCACCCTCGTACTGCTCAAACTTGCGGGGGAGGTAGAAAGCCTTTATCGTAGTTATAACGACTTCAGAGTCGCTCTCCTCAGCGGGAAGCCCCCTCCTCTCGGCAAGCTTCTTGAGTTCCTTCCAGTCTGGGATATCCTTGCTCACGTGCACCCTTGTGAGGTACTTGTAGTAGACGAAGCCAGGCTGCCACTTGGCATGGTCTTTGCCGCGCCCGAGCCTAGCGTAGGCGTTCAGGGTGAGCCTCTGTCCCTCGGCGAGCTTAACTATCGGTATGTTGGGGTTGGCGGGCTTTACCCCTTCGTCGTCGCTCTTCAGGTCGCCGGAATACACCATGCCCGGCCCTTCAGCCTCGAGGGAGAGGGTGACGGTGTGATCATCAAGCTCAAGGGCATCGAGGGAGAACCTTTCGTGGGGAGTGGTGAGGGGTATCATGGCAAGCCTGTGGGCGATTATCTCGTCGAAGAGGGCTGAATCGTTCTCAAAGAACTCCACCTCGTCAACTGCAAAAGTCGGAACTTCAGCTAAGATAGTCCTCCTAAGGGCGTTGGCGAAGGCGACATCAACCCCCCTGAGAATGAACTTTATGGAATCTTCCCGTTTTTCAAGAACCTCAAATTTGGGCTTCATGGTTTTGCTCATGGGCACCACCAAAAAAAGAAGTTGTGGGATCAGACGCGTCTGCCCCTTCTTCCGCCCTTCGGCCTGGTGCCGTCGTGCGGAATCGGGGTGACGTCCTCGACCCTTCCGATCCTGAGACCCGCCCTGGCGAGGGCCCTAATAGCCGCTTGGGCACCCGGACCAGGGCTCTTGCTCTTGCTCCCTCCAGGGGCGCGGACCTTGATGTGAACGCCGACGAAGCCCTTCTCCATGGCCTCCTCTGCGGCCCTCCTAGCTGCTATCATGGCCGCGTAAGGCGAGGGCTCGTCCCTGTCGGCCTTGACTACCATACCACCGCTCCATCTGGAGACGGTCTCGGCCCCGGTGATGTCGGTGATGTGGATTATTGTGTTGTTGTAGGAGGAGTAGATGTGGGCCACGCCCCACTTCTCCTTCTTCTTAAGGCTAACTCCCTGTGTCTGCTCGCTCATGCGGCCTCACCCTTCTGAGCCTGTTCAATAACAACCCTCTCCGGGTGGCTCTCCTTAGAGAACGGAGAGTTCTTGGCGTAGGTTATCGCGTCCTCCTCAGCTTTCAGGACGAGGTATCCCGGGGAGCGGACTATCTGACCGTTGACCTCTATGTGGCCGTGGACTATGAGCTGCCTTGCCTGCTTGATGGTCCTGGCAAGACCCTTCTTGTAAACGAGGGTCTGAAGGCGCCTGTCTAGGACGTCCTCAACGGTAAGCGAGAGGACGTCATCGAGAACGGCATCGGCCGGAAGGAGGCCGAGCCTGTTGAGCCTCTGGAGGAGCTGTTCCCTTTCGATCTCGGCCTGCTTTCCGCGGGCCGCGAGAAGCCTCCTCGCCCTACGCCTGAACTCCTTGAGCTGGGTCTCGTGGCGCCAGAGTTCCTTCTTGTTCTTGAGGGCGTACTTCCTCATGAGGACTCTCTCGCGGTCGAGCCTCTCCTTAATCCACGGGTGAGAGGGAGTCTCGTACCTCTTCCTCTGCCTCTTGGGGTCTCCCATTTACACCACCTCACTTCTTCTTCCTGCTCACACCGATAGTGCTACCGTGCCTGAAGTTCGATCTGGTTCTCTGGCCCCTAACGGGCAGCCCACGCTCAAGCCTGATGCCCCTGTATGACCTGATCCTCCTGAGCCTGTTGAAGTCCTCACGCCAGGCCATAGCGAGCTTCGCTGTGATGAGGTGCATGTCCTTACCGGTCTCGTAGTCCTTCGGCCTGTTGACGGCCCAGGCCGGGATTCCGTGGGCGACCGGATCCTCAAGGATCTTTTCGATCTTCTCCACCTGCTCATCTGTGAGGTAACCGGTCTTCATGTACGGGTCTATCCCTGCAACCCTGAGCACCATCGTGGCGAAGTTTATGCCTATACCCCTGATTCCCGTAAGGGCCCATCTCAACTGCCTGTTTCCGTCCAGATCAACTCCCGCAACACGGACGATGTGTCTGAAGTTTTCAGTCATTATCAATACACCTCCAGTCAATCCTTCGTAGAGGATTTTGGCGCCGGGACGGGGATTTGAACCCCGGTGTCCAAGCGGACACGGGCTCTCAAGGCCCGCGCCATCCCAGGCTAGGCGATCCCGGCATACACCCGATATCCGCTTCCCTTAGCCAGCTCTCTCACTTCGGTAAAGCTCTCCTCCATCAGGGCCTTAATATAGTTTGCGCCCTGTCGGGTACGGATGACCAGCTGAAGCAACCCCCCGTCGTTGAGATGCTGTGGGGCGTTTATAACTATTTCCCTCAGGATGTCCTTGCCAGCATGAACCGGGGGATTTGTGATTACGGTGTCAAACTTTTCCCCTCTAACGGGTTCGTAGAGACTCCCCCAGCGCACTTCAGCGTTCCTAATGCCGTTGATTTTTAAATTTTTCCTTGCTATACTCACAGCCCTTTTGTTCACGTCAGTCATGACGACGTAGTCCACGAAGCGGGAGGCTACGATGCCTATTGGGCCGTAGCCACAACCCAGATCCAAGACCCTCCAATCTTCATCCAGTACCATGCTCTCAATGAGCAGTTCGGTGCCCCTGTCGAGCTTTCCGAATGAGAAGACCCCACTGGCCGTGACAAACTTGAAGCAGTACCCCCTAACACAGACTTCGATCGTCTTTGTTTTCAGCGGAGTGTTCGGCTCTTCTGAGTAGTAGTGACCCATGGTCGGAGATTGGGTAATGGGTTTATAAAGGTGAAGGGGTTCAAGCACCCAACAGCATGTCCCAAACAATGACCGTACCCAAGGCCGCAACAGCGATGAGGACAAGGAAGGCCAGCTTTTTGCGCTTTGGGAAGAAGTAAGCCTCAACGGCACCAAAGACGGCACTCTGCACGGACAGCAGGAGGAGGTTTTTGATGATGTGACCGTTTCTGCCCAACTTTAAAAGGCGCTCGACAATCTCAAGGGAAGAGTTCTCTACGGTATGTCCCAGGAAATAGATACCAACCAGCAAACCAGCGCCAAATATGGAGGCCTGTATAATCCACAGGCCGGTGTTCCTAGCAGATGTTACCGTCCATTCCTTTCCAGAGGCGAGAGCGTACAAAGTGAAAGGAATGTCTATTATCCACTGCCACATGAGAAGGAAGAGGGGAGTGAATGAAAAAATCTTGAGGGATATGGCGACAACAGAAATTGCCGCTTCCACAACGTTTCCAGTCATGAAAAAGGCCATGCCGAGCAGATACCAAGCTATTATGTGGTAACCAATTATCTCCTGCACGTCCTTCACGAACCTGTCCCTGCCCCAGGTCTCCTCAAGGGCTATGTAGAGCCGCTTAACGTCTTCCCGCCGATAGTCGTGCTTCTCAAGGTATCGGCCAAGGAAGAAGACAGCAGAAATCCCAAAAGGGATCAACAGGGCAAACATCGTCGCGAGTAGCCCAACATCAACAGGCACATCACTACTGCGGGCGGCAAAAAAGAGAAGCACCATGAGTACGATAATCTCAAAAACAACGGTCTCAACTATTAGCTTGAGACCTTTCTTTCCCTGCATGGGAAACACCAGAAGAAGGGAAAAAGAAGGAATTTTGAAACAAATTATATTGAAGAATTATATCGATGTTGCCTCAACAAAAAGTTCAGCTAGGTTTATAGTTCTATCTTTGATAACCTTTCTAACTTTGCTAATGTCGTTGGATGCTTGTTTGAAGTTCTCAAGCATTATTTTGTTTAGGGGGAGATCATCTCCTTTTTCGTCTAGAAGAATTTTGATTTTTGTTGGTACAGGTTTATTCTTTAATTTTGAATTTAATTCCCTGTCCACTAACAAGATATTACCTAACATGTCGATTTCAGGATACTGCTCACTAGACGATATTGGAATTAAGTGCTCGACAGTAAGACCTTGTTTAGATCTTAGGTGCCTACTCTCCTTTGAAAGAATGTATTCATTAATCCGCACTAAAACTTCCCGTGCAACGTTGTCATTGCGTTTTTTAGCAACATACTCAATAAACGATTGCCTAGTTACCTCATCCGAAGGCATTATCTGTATAAGAATTTCTTGATACTTCTCATAGTCAGAACTACATATTGCATTGATTAAATGCCCTATTCTTCTCTCTATTTTGTTCCAATTTGTTTTTGTTATTTTAAATCTTAGTGCGAGTTTATAAAAATCAAAGAGATACTGAAAAGCAAGTTTAGGTTCAATAGAATCACAAAGTATTAGAGAAAATACCAAGGGCAAGTGTTGTTTCACTCCCAGAGATTCAATTCTAGTAAGCACTTCACCTAAATCATCATACTCATAAGGGAACTTCTCGCGAAGAATATCTTTGTACTCAAAGATTCTCTTAAGATCCATGATAAAATTCTCAACGTCCTCTGATGTATGTATTTTGTTCTTAATCTCTGAATATAGATTCTTCTTGCTAAGCTTAGGTGAGTCAGGAGAATCTCTGTATCTCCTAACTAAAAGATAATACCATATGTATCTCTCAGCATCACTATTATCCCCCGTTAGTTCATCCCACAGGTTAGAATATAAAGTTATCTTATCATTATCATTTGTCTCTCTGGCTAAAATCATCAAAAGATAATTCTTTATCAGATCTAATGGACCCAATCTAACACCCCTATCATTTAAAGTTTCAAAAATTAAAAATGCATCGTTTTCATTATTCACAATAAGTACAACAGTCTTGACGTTTTGAAGAACTTCAATAAACATATCCACCATTGTAATAATTTCTGGTGTCAAGATTAGTTCGTTTTCAGGATCAACTCCAAATAACAAACTAGGAATTTCTTCAAATAGATCAAGATAAGTTGAGATTACTGTTGAATATTTTCCATATCCCATCTCACGTAGAAGTTTCTTCAAATGTTTACTAACCTCTCTAGGAACAAATGACTGATTATTTACTAAGTAATTATGTACCCAATTAACAACTCCTTTGTCAACTAATGTTCTCAAAATAGCTTCATCATAAGCTGAATATTTAAATTTTGAACCAACTGCTCTTCCTCTATAGTTTGTAAGAAGAATTAGCCTATTAAGGCCCGAAGCAGCACTTTGGGCTTCGCTTTTAAGATTCTGATCATCAACAGTCTCTGACAAAATATACAACATATCTCGGATAATGGCTATAATCATTGCTGTTGTGATTAGCCTCTGCTGGCCGTCAATGATTTCATAAACTCTAGTGTTAGAGTTTTGTGTCTCATTATCAATAAATATCATCGGTCCAATAAAATATTCTTTGTGTTTAGCTACTGTAAAAATGTCCCTTAAAAACTCTAATGCCTCCTCTCCCCAACTATATCTCCTCTGATACTTAGGGATTTCAAACATTCGATTGCTTTCAGATAACAAACCTTCCAATGATTTTTCTTCAGGAATTATTCTTCCCACAACAGGCATGTTACTCACCAAAGATAATTACAAATAAAGAGCTATATAAGTATTTTGCTCTCTTTGCAATTTTTGCTCTTAGAGTTACCACATCTTCGGATACCAGTCCCTCGGCATGAAGACCTTGTCCACGTCGACGGCTATGCCCCTGCTCTTCTGGATCATCTCCCCGGTCGTCATCATGGCCTTACCCAGGGCAACAAGCTCGTCCTTGAGAGTCATCACCGCAACGAGGTCGCCCTTCTTTATGCCCTTGTGGAGCTTGACTATGCCCGGAACGGCCAGATCAGCTCCGTAGGTAACAGCGGCAACGGCTGAATCCCTAATCCAGACCTTGGGCAGATGTTCCACAGCCTTCTCCATCGGCTGGATTGCCTTCCGGAAGTACTCCTCTATTCCGTCCTCCTTCCAGAAGTGGTAGTAGTCGATGAGATCGTGGAGCGTCACCAGCGTTTCGTCCTCCTTGAAGGGGCCGCTCCTTGTTCTTCTGAGTTCTGCCATGTGGGCACCAACGCCAAGGGCAAGGCCAATATGGTGGATGAGCGAACGGATGTATGTTCCGGCCTCAACACCCACCCTGAAGAGGACGTCCCTGCCGTCTATCTCAAGCACGTCTATGTAGTAAACCTTCCTCGTCCTCAGTCTTCTCTTTACTGCGCTCCTAAGCGGAGGTCTCTGGATTATCTCCCCCTGGAACTCCTTCATAACAGCAAGTATCCTCTCCTCAGGAACGTCGCCGTGAAGGTGCATTAACGCAACGTACTCTTTACCAGCTGGGAGCAATGCCTGCACGACCCTCGTTGCCCTCTCGAGAGCTACCGGCAGAATGCCGCTCACCTTCGGGTCGAGCGTTCCCCCGTGGCCGGCCTTGCTCAGGTTCAGGAGCTTCTTAATCCACGCAACGACCTCGTGACTCGTGGGACCGGGGGGTTTGTCGAGGTTTATTATGCCAAACTTCATGTGCATCTCAATGGGCCTCTTCTCCGGCGGAAATCCCCACTTGGGGTTGGTCTCTGCCTTCTCATCCTTCACAACGACCTCCCTCTTGATGTCAGCGGGAAGGATTCTCCTCACTTCGTCCCTCGCCATGAGTATCACCAGTGAGCGTTATCGGTCTAAGTTCGCTCTCTACTTTATAAATCCACCTAATACGTAAAGCGATATGTGAAAACGTTCAATAACAGAGAATCTTCATGCCAAGAACAGTCAAAAGGTGACAAAGAACAAGAAGAATTCACGGGGATAGTAAGAGTTGTGAGGGGAAGCCCCTCACTCAAGGCCGATTCCAGCCTGCTCGAGGGCGGCCTTGACGGTCTCGTCGTCGGCTCCCCTCTCGATGTTGATCTTCTCCGGAAGGGGCTCGAGGTGCTTGACGTTCATCCTCCTGCGCTTGACCTTGTTCAGTCCAGCGCCGGTAACGAGGACGAAGTTCCTGTCGATGATGTCAACGACGACGACCTTCTGCCCGGCCCTCCTTCCGGCTATAACGACGGCAACCCTTCCAACCTCAATAGCTGGCATTCATCCCACCTCCTTACCGTTTTTTCTTTACCCCCGCGTCACCGACGGGGGAAAGGTGGTCGATGGCGGCCTTCACGATGGCGAAGACCCCATCGGGGCCCCAGTGGGCCGTGTTGATGATCAAATCGTAAATCGATTTGTCCTCGATGTCAATGCCGTAGAGGTTTAAATACCTTTTCCTGTTACCTTTTTCCCTCTCGGCAATCCTTACGAAGGCCTCCTCAACGGAGAGGTTCTCCCTGCGGGCGACCCTTTTGGCACGCTCCATTATCGGAGCGTCAAGCCATATCTTCAGATCAGCGTTCTCAACCATCCAGCCCGCGAGGCGACCCTCAATGACGACGTTGCACTCCTTGGCTGCCTCGACCTGCCTCTTATCAACCTCGCGGTCGATCTCAGGGTGAAGCTCTGCGTACTCCTGGAACTCCTGCAGGCTCATCCCCATCTCCTTCGCCATCTGGCGGAAGATCAATCCAGCGTAGATGTGCTTAAACCCGTAGTGCCTAGCTAAGTTCCGGCAGAGGGTCGTTGTTCCCGAGCCGGCCAGGCCGCTGACGGTTATGACGAGGCAGCCCTTGGGCATGGAAACACCTTCAGAGAGCGATACCAGCCCTGACCTGAGCCTTCATAACCTTCCTCATGCAGCTCGGGCAGAGGTTCGGGTAGGGCCTCTCGGGCCTCTTAGCGGTCTTAGGGAGCTTCCTGAGCTCGCTCGGCCTGCCGCGCGGAACGCCGTTGAGCGGCCTGCCGCACATGGCGCAGTGGGCTATCTTCGGCTTCTTCCGCTCAAAGTGTATGACCGTTCTTCCACCTGGAGTCCTGACGTACTTTCTCTTCCATGACCTTGACCTGTACATAGGCTTCATTTCTCTCACCTCGCCTTTCCTTTTTGGGGATCATTTTTAAATTTAACCCATGTCGAGGAACTTCCTCATGACCATACCGATTATGTAGCTCGAAAGAATGTACCAGCCAAAGTATCCCAGCTCGTCGGGCATCAGGGCTGAGTGGTACATGCTGTGGAACCAGTCGAAGAGGAAGAAGTTGAAGGGGGACTTTGCTATCGCCACCTCCGCGTACCATCTCCTGAGCCATCCGAAGAATATCCAGAATATTGGGAGCGTCAGCAACATCGGTATCATCGTGTCCCTCATCATCTCACTCTGCATTTTCATGAGCTCCATCTGCTTCTGCTGGACTTTCCGTATCTTCTTCTCATCCCCGGATTTCTGGGCTTCGCGCATTTCCTTCTGAATCTGCTTGGCCATTTCCTGGAGCTTTCTGGTCTTCTCAACGTCGGTGAAGAAGTAGTAGATCAGCGTATACGATCCACCTATCACGAACCCCGCAAAGGTTATCGCCAGTAGGGGATGCTGAACTATGTACCCCCCGAACAGGTCATCAAGGAAAGAGTATATCCCCTCAATCATATTCCCTCACCGCCAGATTGAGTACCTGAACAAGTTCGTTGACGGCCTCTTCAAGGCCTTTGTCCTCGTGGTTCTCGATTATCTTTATAAGGGCATCGGAATGCATCGCATAGCTGACCGCGGCAGCGCGGTTTAGATCCTGGTGCCTCTGTATTTGCTCCTCTGTTTCAACGTCCCTGTCCCTCTTAAGATCCCTCAGCCGTCTTCCAAGTATCTCGCTCGGAGTGGCCTCGATGATAACTATGAAGTTCGGTCTGATGGTCTCTATGACCTCCTTCGGGAAACCGAGAAGGTAGCCCATGGGTGTTCTTATTGTGGCGTGTGTGTCCAGCAGGACCGGCTCCTTCCTGGCGATCTCCACTATCCTCTGGGCCGCACGGAGCTGGAGCTCTTTCTGAAGCATTGGGTCGAGCTTTCTCATCTCATCCCTGTGGCTCACGAGCCCCTGCTTGACGGCCTCGTCGAACATTATGTCCCCGAAGTTAACCAGCCGAAACCTTACGCTGGTCCGCTGAAGAGCGAGACGCGTTATCGTGCTTTTGCCAACACCCGGAATACCCGTTATCATGACGACGAACGGCATGAACACCACCTTGATACTGATCCAGCTAAAAGTAGGGGCCTTTCTTTAAAAGATTTGGGAAGACAAAAGTGGAAAAAGGGGAAATCACTTGGTTGCGAAGAACTTCCTCAAAGCCGGGAACATCTCAGTAGCCTGCTCCCTGGCTATTTCCTCGTAGAACCTGTAGAGTATACCGACCGTCAGGAGGATACCGGTTCCAGTACCCAGGGCACCCAGGAAGCTCGCCAGCACTGCAACTATCGCCAGGGTGAGCGAACCCCAGAAGGTAACGTAGGGGATGTACCTGTTGAGCACCCTCTCCAGTATTCTGGGGTCCCTCCTGAATCCGGGGATCTGAAGTCCGGCGCTCTGAAGCTGTCTGGCTATGCTTTTCGCGTCGAGACCGGTCAGCTCAACCCACAGGAAACCGAAGAGCACCGACCAGAATATCGTCTGGAGTGCATAGATGGTTGCCTGAAGGGGATTGTGGATCAATTGGTAGACGTCGTACGGTGGAACCGTGTACTTGGCAATACCAGAGACCGGGGTGTTGCCCTGGAACGTTCCGAGCCAAGTGTAGCCGTAGTTGTTGAGGAGCCTAGCCCAGAGCTGAACGTTCGAATAGAGGGCCATAGTGAGGATGATCGGGATGTTGCTGACGTACATGAACCTTATCGGGTACCTCCCGCGGACGGTTACCCTTCCATAGCTGAGTGGTATCTCAACGCGCATGCTCTCGAGGTAGACGACTATCATGAACACGACGATGGTCGCCAGTAGTTTGATTATGTCGGGAAGTCCCGGCCTGTAAACTGCCCCGCTGAGATCGCCGTTGACTATATGCTGGATGAAGGCTGGAAGGGCACCGCTGAGCTCGTTGGGGTTCTGGGGGAGCGGAAGCGGGTTGAGGGACTTAACCATGACCTGCTGTGAGACTCCGGCGGCGATGAAGAGACTGATACCGCTTCCTATGCCCCACTTGCTCACGAGCTCATCGAGCATGATAAGGATCGTCGAACCCAGTCCAAGCTGGACTATGACGAGTATCCCTATCGCCAGTGTCATATCAACCCCTATCCTGCCGAACGCGCCAGCGAGGACGTATATGGCCGCCTCGAAGAAGGCCATGAAAACTGAGAACAACCTCTGGAGGGCCTGATAGAACCTCCTGTCCTCCGGATTTGAGAGGTCGAGCCTGAGGATCTCAGAACCGACGAGGAGCTGGAGGATTATACCAGCGGTAACGATGGGACCAATACCCAGGGTTAAGAGCGATCCATTCCTACCCGCGAGCACAAATCTTAAGGTCGCGAAATAGTCCTGAACCGATGAGGGTACTCCATAAAGCGGGATTTCAGCCAGTATAAAGTACAGCAACAGGGCCGTGCCCGTCCACATGAACTTCTCCTTGAGTGGAACCCGCCTCTTGGGCCTTTCAACCTCGGGGAACCACCTTTCGATCGCGTAGATCACTTCGCGGACGCCCATTTTTCAACACCCGTGAAAGCTTTGAAAGAAATAATGAATCAGGCGAGGAGAACCTCGCCACCAGCGGCCTTGATCTTCTCCTCGGCCTTGGGGGTGACGTAGTAGGCCTTCACCACGAGGGGCCTGGTGAGCTTTCCGGTTCCGAGAACCTTGTCGACGCCGAGCTGGGTGGTGTCGACGACTATCTTCCCCTCCTCCTCGTAGGCAACGCCCATGTCGAGGAAGAGCTGGAGGTTCTCGTCTATGTCGCTGAGGTTTATGGTCTGCGGAGTGTACTGAACGGCCTTGGGCCTGTGGAAGCCGCGCTTGCCGAGCCTGTCAGGGGCGTACTTTATGACCCAGGTGAACTTCTGATCCTTCCTCTTTCCGGTACCTGCCATACCTTTACCGCCCTTGCTTCCTCCGCCTCTGTGCTTCTTCTTGCAGCCCCATCCGTGAGTGTGACTTCCGCGGAGCTTCCTAACCTTCTTCCTCCTCCTTATCATCTCTCGCCACCTCAGAGCATTCTCTCAATGAGCTCGTTTATCTTCTCGCCGCGGTAGCCGAGTGCTCCGCCCTCTTTAAAGCTGCGCTTCTTGCCGCCCTTAAGGCCACCCCTCGGCGGGTGGAGCCTGAAGACCGGCTTGATGTTTGGCAAATCGGTGAGCTTCATCTCGCCGTTGACGACCTTCTCGGCGAACTCCTCGATGCTCATGCCGAGCTTCTCCTGGACGTACTCATCGGTTACCGGTCTGTTCCCTATGAGCCTGCCCCTCTTTCTGATGAGCTTTGCAAGGGTCTCCTTGTCTATCTCGCCCCAGGTTATGTAGTCCTTGACCTTCTGGACCATGCCCTTGTAGCTTGGGGTGTCGTCGACGAGGACGAGGTGGTTTATCCTGTGGAGGCGGAGCATGGCGAGGGTGTCCCTTACCTCACCCCTAGCCCTTATCCCGCTCCTAAGCCTGATGAGTGCAAGCTTTGCCATCTCCTCTCACCTCACTCAACCTGGAAGCTCGTTGGCATCTCCCTTCCAACGACGATACCGTAGCGCTCGATGTCCTCTGGCTTAAGGGCAACGCGGTTGGTGTTGTAGAGCGCGTTGAAGACAGCCTTGGCGAAGTTAACGGTTGTCCTCGTCTCACCGAGGGTCTGAGACCAGACGTCCTGAACTCCAGCGAGGCTGAGTATCTTCTTGCCGACGTCACCGATGACCAGTCCAAGACCGCGCGGCCCCGGCATGAGCTTGACCTTAACGCTTCCCTCCTTGCCCTCAACGGCGAACGGAATCGAGTGCGGCCTCCTGCACCTGCACTCCCAGCTTCCGCAGCCGCGCTTGATCTCGATGATGTTCATCTTGGCGTAGTTAATGGCCTTCCTGATGGCAATACCGACTTCCCTTCCGTGGCCTATTCCAAGACCGACGTAGCCGTCCCTGTTGCCAACTGCCGCGAGAACCCTGAAGCGGATCCTCCTGCCGCTGTCGGTCATTCTCACTGTAAGGGCTATGTCCAGTACCTCCTGGTTCTCCCTGAGGTTGACCTCGGGAAGGAGGACGTCAACTATCTCGGGCTCCTTGATCTGGTAACCCTTGCGGAATATCTCGTGAATGTCAGTTATCTGACCCTCCTTGACGAGCTTGCCGAGCTTGGTCCTCGGCTCCCACTCCTCAAGAACGCGCTGGGCCATCTCTCTCGGGTCGCTCATTCTCTCGCCCCCTCAAACTTCTCGATTATCTTTGCCTTAACCTCTTCAAAGTGCTCGGGGAGCTTCTCGGGCTCAAGGCCCCTGACGAGGTAGCCTCCAAACTGCTTCCTGTAGAGGCTCTCGTCCTCCTCCTTGAGGGCCTTGGCGTAGTTGGCAACGTGCTCACCGTTTATCCTGTAGTCCTCGGGGTAGATCTCCTCGCTGTGCGGGACGTTTAAACCAGCATCAACGGCGCCCTTGAGGACTGCGAAGATGCTCGAACCCTTGGTCGGCGGGTGAAGGCCTATGTCGAGGATGGCCTCCTCTATGCCTGCCTTCTTGGCCTTGTAGCCTATGAGAAGACCGAGCAGGTAAGCGCTCGGCGTGTTCCCGCCGTGGCCCTTCCAGCCGAAGTCCCTCATGAGCTCCCTGGTGTGGGCTGAAACGAGCGTTTTGTCACCCTTCGGATCGTAGACGACTATCTGGGCAATGTGGTGGTTGAGGGTCTTCCTCACGACAAGCCTGGGCTTTCCAGACTTGAGGAGGGCGAGCCTCTTGTGATAGTTAGTCTTACCCTCTCTCCTCCTCCTGAACGGAACCCTATACCTCGGTCCGTGTGCCATCTCTCTCACCTCACTCCTTCAAGATACCGTGCTCCTGCATGAACAGGTAGAGCTGCCTCTTGTTCTTGAACTGGCCGCCCTTGGCCCTGATGTAGAGCCTCCTGTAGGTGTGCTCGTCGAGCTTGCCCTCGGCCTTGAGCTTTCTAAGTTCTTTCCTCAGGGCCCTTATGGTCATCATCCAGCGCTCCTTCTTGCCCATCCTGGCGGTCTTCTTGCCCTTCCTGCTTCCCGGGCCCCTGTGGCGGCCCTTCTTTCTGGCCTCCTGGTAGGCCCTCGCCCTGGCCCTGCTCTGGCCCTTGACGGGCTTCTTCTTTATGACGCCGTCGTGGATGAGCCTCTTGATGTCCTCACGCGTTATCGCGGAGGCCACATCGTCGATCTTCTCCGGGTCGATCCAGACCCGGTTCTCACCACATTTGAGCAGTTCAGCGGCAATCCTTCTCTGCATCTTGAGCATGACCCTCACCTCACGGGTTGAGTACCTTCACGCCGAGCTCCTTGGCCCTAGCGACTATCATCTCTCTCTTCCTCGCCCCTACGGTTCCCGCTATTCTAGCTGCCTGCCTGGTCGGGTCGATAGCTTCTAGCTCCTTGACGTTGTGGACTAGGACTTCCTCGTAGCCGCTGGGGTGAAGACCCCTAACGGCCCTTGGTGAGCTCCAGCCTATGCTCGGTGAGCGCGGCTTGCCCTTCTTCTTGAGTCTCATCTTGCTGTCGATTCCCTTGGGTCTTCTCCACTTCGGGTTGTTCTTGAACTTGGGATACCTCCACCACTCCTGGCGGAGGAAGCGGGGCTTCTTCCTCTTGATCCTAGCCCTTATCCTAAGGAGTCTCGCCTTCTCGTTCATTTCTCACACCTCAGAACCTTATCGGCTTACCAGCCTTCTCAACGATGTAGATTCCATCCTGGAAGACACGCCTGTCCCACTTGGTTATTCTGGTCGCCTGCTCGATGTTGGCAGCGGTCTGGCCGACAGCTTCCTTGTCGATGCCCTCGACGAGGACTTCCTGTCCCATGACCTTGACGGTAACGCCCGGAAGGATCTTGGCCCTCCTCGGGTTCTTCTCACCGAGGAAGTTCTCTATGACCACCTCGTCTCCCTGGACTTTGACAGTAACTGGGAAGTGGCTGTAGACGACCTTGAGCTTGTAGGTGAAGCCCTCGGTAACACCGCGGATCATGTTGGCTATGTGGGCCCTGAACGTCCTGGCTATGGCTATGTCCTTCCTTCTCGGGAACTCCTTGTAGACGACGACCTTACCGTCCTCGGTGAATATCTGAACACCGGGATAGCTGAACTCCCTCTCAACCTCACCCTTTGGGCCCTTGACCCTGACGGTGTTGCCCTCAACGGTAACCTCGACTCCCTCAGGAATCTCAACCTCTTCCCTTACCCACGCGTCTATCGGCATCTCTCTCACCTCAGTAGACGTAGGCTATCAGTCTGCCGCCGATTCCCTTCTCGATGGCTTCCTTGTGGGTCATAACACCTTGGGATGTGGAGACTATGAGTATTCCAAACTCGAAGGCCGGAAGGAACCTCTTCTCCCACTTCTCGTACTCTCTGGCCTTCACCGGGAAGCGCGGCTTAATCGCTCCAGCCTTGTTGATCTTGCCTATGAGCTGAACGCGGTAGATACCGGCCCTTCCGTCGTCTATGAACTCGAACTCACCTATGTAGCCGTTCTCCTGCATAACCCTGAGAACCTCTCCGATGAGTTTGGAGGCGGGCTTGAGGTAGACCTCCTTCTTTCCAACCCTCTCGCTGTTGGTCATGTGTGAAAGCGCGTTTGCCAGCGGATCAAGCAAAGTCATCTCCTCTCACCTCACTCGTACTTCTTAAAGCCCAGCTTGGGGGCTATCTCTCTAAAGCAGTGCCTGCAGAGCATAAGGCCGTGGATCCTGATAACCGGGCCGTACTGGCCGCAACGCATGCATCTCCTCGCGCCCTTCCCAAACTTCCTGGGCTTCCTCTTGTTGTAGTCAGCCTTCGCCATCTCACAATCCCTCCACCTTGGCCTTCAACTCCTCCATAGCGAAGACGATACCCTCTTCCTTGGTCATCTTGTGCCTCGTCGGTATCTTTTTCCTCTGCCTCTTCCTCTTTGCAACCCTGAAGCCGGGCCTCTCAAGGGTGACGCAGACGTCCATGCCGAAGATACCGATCTCCGGATCGTACTCAACGCCCGGGATGTTGATGTGCTCCTGAATTCCAAAGCAGAAGTTTCCGTGCTCATCGAAGTTGCTCGCCTTGAGCTTCCTGTCGACGGCCTCAAGCAATCTGTCGAGCATCTGGTAGGCCTTCTCACCGCGGAGGGTGACCTTAACGGCTATCGGCTCTCCCCTCCTGATTCCAAAGTCCCTGTTGGTCTGCTTGGCCCTCCTCCTTATCGGCTTCTGGCCAACGAGGTTCTCAAGCATGGTCTCGGCTTTAGTAAGTCTCTCGCCGCTCTCGCCAACTCCAATGTTTATGGTGACCTTCGCGATCCTGGGCTTCCTCATAGGATGAGCTTCCCAGTCAGCGAGGATTGCCTCTCTGTTTATCTCCATCTCATCTCACCTCACGGAAGGGAAATAACGGGTTTGTCCTTACCGACAACGAAGGCGTACTCCTTCAGGGTGTCGAACTTCTCGCCGCTCTCGTCCTCAATGGTGACGACGTCCGGCCAGCCCATTGGGAACTGCCTGACCTCGACGATCTTACCCTTCCTGGCAACGTTCTTACCCTGGGTAACGAAGACGTAGGCCCCTATCTCGAAGGGTATGACCTCGACCACTTCCCTCTCGGGGACCTTCATGAGGACAGTGTAAGCGGTCCTGTATGAGTCCTTCTCGGCGAATCCAACGAGGTGGTTGCTCCCGTCGTGGAGGTTGAGCTGAACCTTTGCACCCTTGACCATCCTCTTGTTGTTGATGCGGAAGGGCTTGAGCTTCGCTTCCTCCTCGCTTATCGGGTGGAGTATGAGCTTTCCGATCCTGTTTGGAAGAACACGGTAGTACTCGCCGGTCTCGGGAATCGAGATAACGTCCATGATTCCGACCGGGAACTTGTAGTCCTTCCTAACCCTGCCGTCAACGAGGATTTTACCCTCGTTGAGGATCTTCCTGGCTTCCCTGGCGGTCTTGGCGTAGCCGAGGTAGTCCCTGACTATGTAGAGCAGGGGAATTGATGTTCCCATGCTGTGCGGTCCCGGCCTGGGCCTCACGGCCCACTTGTACTCCTTCCTGTGGATGTACCATGAAGTCGGAGCGGCAAGCCTCTTAAGGTGCCTCTTGGCTCCCTTTCTCGCCATCAAGCAGCCCTCCTCTCAATTATCTTCTTCCTCTCCTCATCGTCGAGGTTGAGTTCAACTATTATCACGTTCGAGGGGTGGATTGGATAGAAAACCTCGGTGCCGTCGACCTTGGTCTGGGTGACACCCTCGACGTGAATCCTGTACCTCTTGAGGTCAACTTCCATGACCTTCCCTTCCTTGCCCCTGAAGTCTCCCCTAACGATCTTCACCTTGTCCCCTTCTCTAACCGGAAGGTTCCTGACACCGTACTTCTCCCTGAGCTCCCTGCTGAGGGGAGCGGCAATTATCTTCTGCCTGAGGTGAAGGGGAGCGTTGTAGAGGAACTTCCTCTGCTTCCCGGGTTTCTTGGAATCGAGCTTCATCTCTCTCACCTCACAACACTATGCTCGCTATGCTGCCGAGCCTGACCCAGCGCTCGGCGGCCTCCCTAGCTATGGCACCCCTGATCTCGGTACCCCTCGGGACACCTTCAGGGGTGACTATTGCAGCCGCGTTGTCCTCGAACTTAACGCGCATGCCGTCAAGCCTTCTGTACTCCTTCCTCTGCCTGACAACGACTGCCCTGACGACCTGGTGCCTGATGTCGGGCCTTCCCTTCTTGACCGTGGCGATGACCATGTCGCCAACGCCAGCGCTCGCGAGTCTTCTCCTGGTGCCCTTGTAGCCGACGACGCCTATGATCTGGATGACCTTGGCGCCGCTGTTGTCGGCGACCTTGAGGTACGCACCGATTGGAAGGGCCCTGGTGGGCCTGACGGGGCTAATTCCCCTGGTTGCACCCGCACCCTTCTTGGCCATCCATCACACCTCCTCTGCCCTCTCTGCCCTCTGGGTTATGGCAACTACAACGAAGCTCTTGGTCTTGCTTATCGGCCTGGTCTCCGCTATGAGAACCCTGTCCCCAACCCTCGCGTTTATGCACTCCGGGTTGTGGGCGTGAACCCTGCTCCTCCTGAGCTCGTACCTCTCGTACTTCTTGAGGTACTTGTAGTGCTGCCTCTCAACGACGACGGTCTTCTTACCCTTGTCACTGACTACAACTCCCTCGAAATATCTGCCGTGTATCTTGAGGTGCCCGTGCCAGGGGCAGTTTGGATCGTTACATTTCTCAGCTGGAGGCTGAACCTTCAATCCGATCTCTCTCATTTTCGCCACCTCTTCTTCAACCTCATCTCGGGTCTCCCGACCAGATTTCTCCCATCGACTCTAATCCTTTCGCCGGCGGCCGTCTCGAACTCAAACTCGACGACGTCCTTCGGAACGGTCCAGACCCTATCACCGCCTATGGTGAGAGTGTTACGCGTCTCATCAAGGACGTAGCCCTCGATGCCAACCAGCTCTGGATGAGATGCCCTTATAACCTTTGCTTTCAGCCCTATGAGCTCGTGCCATATTATGTTTCTGGCCGTCACTCGACCTCTATGAGATCCTCGGAGAACCCAAGGTCTCCGAGCAACTTCTTGACCCGTTCTCTGTGGTCTCCCTGGAGCTCTATCCTTCCCTTCTTCACGGTCCCGCCGCATGCCAGCTTCGCCTTCAGCTTCTTTGCTATGTCCTCAAGGTCGAACTCTTTCTCATCTATGCCCTCGATTATGGTCTTGAGCTTTCCGTAGCGGGCCCTCTCTATGTAGACCCGGATTCTCTGCTGCTCCTTCAGGACCTCCTTAAAGAGCATCTCATCCAGAGGGTTAACAATCCTTGGCACCGAACCTCACCTTTTCTCCCTAAGCTTCTCCCTCTTTATGGTAAGCAGGCGCGCGATGTCGCGCCTGAGGTTCCGGATGACCATGGGGTTCTCGGTGGAAGTCCCCATGGTGAGCATGCCCCGCTCCTTGGCCAGCTCAAGCCTGAGCTGCCTGAGCTTCTCATCGATCTCGTCAATGCTCATCTCCCTAATCTCACTCGGCTTCATTGGTGCTCACCTCTTCCTCGACTATGGGCTTCTCAACTACCTCTATCTCATCAGGAAGCCTTGCATCGGGCGGCATGATCGAGACCTTGACACCTATGACACCGAGCTTGAGCAGAGCCTGTGCGTAGCCCCTGCTGACGAGGGTCTCGGCGGGGTTTCCGACCTTGGCGAGGTAGCCCTGGTAGAAGCGAACACTCTTAGCTCTCTCACCGGTGAGCTTTCCACTAAGCCTTATCTCGACACCCCTAGCGCCGTTCCTCATGATGGCCCTTATCGCTGAATAAGCCGCCCTCCTGAAGTGGATGCCCCTCTCAAGGGCCTGGGCGAGCCTTACAGCCTGGACCTTGGCGTTGAGGTAGGGGTTCTTGATCTCCTCGACCTCAATCTGCGGGTTCTCGAGGCCAAACTGCCTCTCAAGAATCCTGGTGAGCTCCCTTATCTTCCTTCCACCCCTTCCAATAACGTAGCCGGGGCTGGCGGCGAAGATGACAACCTTGGTTCCGAGCGGGGTCTTCTTTATGTCTATTCCGCCGTAGCCAGCCCTTCTAAGCTCCTTCTCAAGGTACTCGTCGATGAGCATCTCCTTAACGTTCTCCTTGATGAAATATCTCTCGATCGCCAAAAGTCTCACCTCCTAATCTCCTCGACGACTACCTCTATGTGGGTCGTCTGCTCGTTGAACGGTGTGGCCCTACCAAAGGCCCTCGGAATGTATCCCCTGAGAACAGGGCCCCTGTGAGCTGCGGCGTGGATTATCTTGAGCCTATCCACGTCGAGGCCCTTCTGCTCGGCGTTGTTCTTGGCGTTGAGGAGTATTTTCTTGACGGCCTTGGCAACCTTGACTGGGTACCTTCCGGGACCGAAGCCTCTGCCCGGCTTGTGGCCCTGGCTGTCGTTGTGCCTCTTCATCGGAACCGGTCTCTTGAGGGCTATGACGTCGTCGAGGTAGCGGAGAGCGTCGTTGAGCATCATGCCCCTTATCTCCCTGAGGAGCTCAACGCTGTGCTTGGGTGAAATCCTGAGGTCCCTTCCGCTTGCCCTCGCCATCCTCTCGGGATCAAAATTTTGGAATGAGTAGGAAAACCTGCCCCTGCTCATCTAAACCACCTCACTTGACTGCAACGAACATCGATGACCTGGTTGCACCGACACCAGGTGATCCGTGCTGGACTATCTTTCTCGTAAGGGCGAACTCACCGAGGTAGTGTCCGATCATCTCCTCCTTGATCTCGATCGGAACGAACTCCTTTCCGTTGTGAACGTGGATGGTCATGCCGACCATCTCTGGGAGGATGACCATGTCCCTGCTGTGGGTCCTTATAGGCTTGTTGTACTTGCCCTTCTTGGCAAGGCGTATCTTCCTGAGGAGCTTCTTCTGCTCCGGGGAGAGACCGCGCTTGAGGCTCCTCCTCTGCCTGCTCGGGAGGAGCTTGGCAAAATCTTCAAGTGACATGTTGAGGAGTTCCTCGAAGGTATAACCCCTGTACCTAAACTCCTTCTTTCTCGCCATCTTCATCACTTCCTCCTACCAGTTCTTCTCGCGGCTATGTGACCGACCTTCCTTCCGGGCGGGGCTCTTCTCGAAACGGTCGAGGGCCTTCCGATGTGGTGCTCCTTACCACCGTGCGGGTGGTTGACGGCGTTCATCTTGACACCCCTCGGCTTCGGCCAGAACCTGTTCCTTGCCTTGGCTATGTAGTAAGCCTTACCTGCCTTGACTATCGGCTTCTCGAGCCTTCCGCCGCCGGCAACGACACCGATGGTCGCCCTGCAGCTCGGCTTGAACTGCTTGAGTTCACCGCTCGGAAGCTGGACTATGACCTTGTCCTTCTCCCTGCTGACGACGAGGGCGTAGGAACCGCCGGCCCTGACGTACTTTCCTCCGTCCCCAGGAACGCCCTCGATGTCGTAGACGTAGCTTCCCTCGGGTATCATTGCAAGCGGGAGGGTGTTGCCTATCTTTATCGGGGCGTTCGGCCCGATTGCTATCTCCTCACCGACGAGTATCCCTTCAGGGGCTATGATGAGCTTCTCCATGCCGTTCTCGAACTTAACCCTGGCGACCGGAGCGGTCCTTCCCGGGTCGTGGAGTATCTCGACGACCTTGCCAACGAGGGTCTTCTCTTTGGTAAGGTTGAGCGGAACGTACCTGACCGCGCCCCTGTACCTGTGGGATGGGGCTCTAAAGGTCGTGGTTCCCTTACCTCTCCTCTGCTGAATCAAACTCTTTCCCATCTCACTCACCCCATCAGAACAATCCTATCCTGGCAGCAACCTCACTTGCGTTGTACTCAGGCTTGAGCTTCACGTAGGCCTTCTTCTCGCCCTTCATGGTGATGAGCGTGTTGACCTTCTCAACCTTGACCTCAAACATCGCTTCCACGGCCCTCTTGATGTCCTGCTTGGTGGCCCTCTTGTCCACTATGAAGGTGAGCTTGTTCTCCTTCTCAATGAGGGAGACGGCCTTTTCGGTAACGACCGGCCTTACGATAATCTTGTACGGATCCATCTCCATCACCCGTAGATCTCCCTAAGCTTCTCTATCGCACCCTTGGTCCAGATGGTAAGCCTTCCGGGGTGTGTACCCGGAGCGAGCAGCTCAACGCCGAGGTTCTCAACGGTGACCACGTCAACGCCCGGGTGGTTCCTGGCTCCCTGGACGATGCCCTCGTTCTTGGCAACGACGACGAGCGGGCCCTTTGCCTTCTTGTAGCGCCTTCCGCGCATCTTGCCCTTTCCGGCGCGGATCTTGGTGTTCTTCTTGGCCCTCTCTATGTCATCCCAGACGCCAAGCTTCTTGAATATCTCCCGGGTCTGAGCGGTTTTGAAGACCTTCTCAAGGTCGTCGGTGACTATTATCGGAACCTGCGGAACGTTGTCAACGACGTGCCCCCTCGCTTTTACGAGATCGTAGTTAGCGGTTGCCGCTATGGCGCTCATTATAGCGAGCCTGCGCTCCTTCTTGTTGATGTCCTCCCAAATTATCTTCTCGACCTTGGGCGGGTGGGTTCTCCTTCCGCCGACGGCGAAGGGAACGAAGGCAGCGAACCTCGGGGAGGTCTTTATCCTCTCAACCCTGGCCATCCCGTGGCCCTTTCCGATGTTCTCGGTGACCCTCCTCTTGCCCGCCTGCGGGTCCCTGCCCTGCGGCTGTATCCTGTGGGTCCAGGAAGCGATGACAGCTCTCCTTATGAGATCGGGCCTGTAAGGAGTGCTGAAGACCTTGGGGAGCTCAATCTCCTCTACCGGCTCGCCTTCGAGATTGAAAACCTTAACCTTCATCTATCTCACCTCACTGCTTGGACTCCCTACTGACGTAGGTTATCTGCGGCCTCTTAACCGGCGGCCTCTTCTTCGGTGCCCTTATGGCGGGCCTCACCCTGACGATCCTCTTGAAGGAACCCGGAACGGTTCCCTGGATGAGGAGGAAGTCGCTCCTTATGATTCCGTAGTGCGGGAAGCCGCCCTTTGGGGTTATCTCAATCTCGTGCTTCTCGTCGAGCTTGAGCTTGCCGTTCTCGCCTATTGCTATGAGCCTCTTGTTGAACTCGGTCCTGTGGTGGAAGCCCATCTGACCTGCCTGCGGAACGGTCCACATGACCCTGGTCGGGTGCCACGGGCCGAGGTTGCCGATGTGCCTGCCTTTGCCAGCCCTCTGGGCCTTGTGGAACTGTATCTTGACGCCCCAGCGCTTGACCGGACCCTGGGTTCCCTTACCCTTGGTGACGCCTATGACGTCGAGGAGCTCTCCCTCATGGAGAACCTCGCCCGCGCGGAGCTCATTGCCGATCTTCTCCTTGGCGTAGGCGAACTTCGCTTTGACGTCGTCGCCGCCTATGGCGTACTCCATGACTTCCGGCTTCTTCTTAAGCTTGATGAGCCACGGCTGGGTGTGGACGAGAAGGCGAACGTCGACTATCTCGCCCTCATTGACGAGATCCTCAAGCTGACCGAGCTTGGCCTGGAATGCATCTTCGTTGTAGTCCTTCGGGAGGGTCTTTATCCTCCTCCTGACGTGGTCGTTGAGCTCGTGGAACCAGACCTCGGTTGCAGTTTCGAGACCGAGGTAGCCCTGCCTGTAGGCCCTTATGCCGTAGACGAAGAGCGGGGGAACTTCAACCACCGTAACAGGCATGAAGATCTCCTTGCCCTTCGTGAGCCCTGGCCTGTCGTCGATCATGAGGATGTGGGTCATACCGGCTTTGTAGCCGGCGAAGCCCAGCATCCTGACCTCGCTGTCCTGCGGCCACTTCTTAATTCTCGGGACTATACTCCTAGCCCTCTTTCTCGGGGAGTAAGCCAGTGAACCTCTCCTTGGCCTGTGTATTTTTCCCATCTCAATCCCTCCTTATGAGATTAAACACCGCGAGCGTAGCCAGCAACGCCTCCTCGGTGCGGACGGTAGCCGTCCGCTGATTTGGAATTGTGTTGAGGATTAGATCAAAGCTATAATCCTCCTCGCCGAGGAGCTCCATCACGCCCTTCCTCGGTGAGCCGAAGACCAATCCGACCTCCCCCTCCAGCGGGGGAAGCTTCACATCTCTTATGTCGCGACCCTTCCTCGAGGTCGCGATGACCAAATCCAGCCTGGCCTTTTTAAGTGTTTTCGCCAGAGACTTTCTGCTCAGGTGCACCCTGTACCCCCAGTAATCCTCCGGCTTCGCTGGCATCACTCTGAGCGGCTTTACCGAGACGATTCTGAACGTTGCACGCCCTTCAACGTTCCCCTCGACCATCGCAAGGTCGCCGAGGCCGATATCCGCGTAGACCCGCTTGCCTCTCCTGAAGGCGAAGCCCTCGCGGATTTCTCCAACTTTCGGCTTCCCCTTGAGCTTGTGGTGCGGCGTTCTTAGCGGAGGTATAACGCCGACGTACTTGAGCTCGGACATAATGGGAAAGATCCTCTTCCTGAGGTACTGGGGGGTTTCCGCGTATTCCAAGATAGTCTTGATGAACCTTCCGTCCCTACCGCCAGCCCTGTAGATCCAGATGTGCTCGACGCCGAAGATTGCGCAGGCTCTAGCGATTTGTCCGACCTTGTACGTCCTGATCTTCGGGTCGTCGGTCTCTTCGAGGAGCGAATCTGGAATGAAGACGTGCCAGGCCATTTTTCCGTCATCCTTCGCTGTGGTCACTTCAACGCTGAACTGGGGTCTATGGAGACTATTTAAAAGGCTTTCGAACCCTTCCACCCTTTTTTAGTTTGAGGAGTGTGAAAAATTATTGCAAAGGGGACTTCGCGAAGCCGAAATAACATCTCAAAGGGCATTCGAACCGTATTTGCAATTGAAATACAAATTCCTTATAAATGCATTTGCACTTATACTGCAAAATCTTTATAACTGTCTCCGTGCTATAACCCAACATGATTGAAACACAGAACCCATGGTGGTTTGGAGAACCCGACATAAGCTGGCTCCTCTTCGAAAACCTGCCCTACAGGATAAGGCCAAAGTGGCTCGACGAGCTTTCCAGGGAACCGTTCTCTCTGAACTTCGTGGTCGGCCCCCGGAGGGTGGGAAAAACACTAGGGATAAAACTCCTCATCAGGGAACTGATACAGGATAACCCATACCAAGTCTTTTACTTCAGCTGCGATGTCCTTGAGGATTACAGGGACCTTCTTGAGATTCTAAGGGACTACATTAAGCTCAAAAAAAGAAAAGGGGTAAAGAGCTCTTTCATCTTTCTCGATGAGGTGAGCCTCGTCCGCGACTGGTGGAAAGCAATAAAGTTCCTAATAGACAGCGGGGAGCTCCGGAACGATGTCGTTACCGTTACGGGTTCAATCTCCCTTTTCATCGGGAGGTACGTTGAGACCTTCGGCGGGAGAAGGGGAAAGGGAAAGGACGTATCTGTAACACCCCTGAGCTTCAGGGACTACTACGGCCTCTTCTACGACGACTTCTTCCCGGGGAAGGCCGAGGAGGTCTTCGAAAACTACCTCAAAACCGGAGGTTATCTGGCCTACCTGAACGGAACCCTGAGAGTTGAGGAACTCGTGAGCCTAATAAAGGCCGACCTGAAAGCCCTTGAGCGCTCTACCGGGCTTGCAAGGGAAGTGATGGGAGCCATAATCGATAAAGCTCCCTCCCCGACTTCATTCAATTCCATTGCAAAGGCCGTTGGAATATCCCCCCACACGGCAAGGGATTACGTTGAGATTTTCGAGGCCCTCCGAGTGCTCCTCCAGATCCCCTACCTCGGGGGCGATGGCAGGGTATATCCAAGAAAAGAGAGGAAGCTCGCCCTCAGGGACCCGCTGGTGTCAAAGGCCATGGCGCTCTGGACGCGCAGAGAGGTGGGCAAAGATACACTCTACGAGTGGCTGGTTCAGGAACACCTCTACCGGATCTTTGGAGAAGTCTTCTACTACAGAAACTCCTACGAGATAGATGCAATAGCAGACGGCCTCAGGGTCGAGGTGAAGTCTGGAAGAAACGTTAAAAGTGGAAGATACCCGCGGAACGTCAGGGTGCTCTCAGGGAAGGACGTTCCAGAATTCCTCTACGGGCTCCAACACCGGCCTTCTAGGGAGCGTTAAGCCCACCCTTGAATTGTTCCATATGTAACAAGGAATACCCCACACTTTCTTCTTATCCTGAAACTCCATCAATCCACGAACGCCAGCCCTTTCCATAGATCCCTGATTTCCCTCGTCGCATCTGGATAGACTCGCTTGAAGGTTATCCTCCAGTAGCCGTTCTTTAAATCTTCAATGTCCTCGATGTGAATTTTGACCCCAAGCCTCTCGAAGTGGGTGACCATTCTGTGGGCTGTGCTTATGTTCTTGACCCTCACCGTGAAGACTTCCTCTATATCACCGCCCTGGGCGACCTCGTGAATGCTCTCGACGAAGGGCCTCAGCAGTGCCTTTCCAAGGGCTTTAGCATACTCGTCAAAATCATCGCCCTTAACGTGCTTTTCGGCTAGATAGAAGGCGAGCCTCTTTATCCGCCCCATGAAGTAGCCGTGTGGGAGGTCGAAGAAGATGTGCGAGCCTATCTTTATGTCGTTGATGTTGGCGTAGGGCGTCACGTACTTGGCTATCCTCTTCATGTCGGGCGTCTTCATGACGATGCCTTCCCTATTCTCCCGGCTCAGCCTCTCGATGAGCCCGTAGAGGTCGTCTATCCGTGAACGGTCGAAGAGACCGAAGCGCTCCACCTGCGGTATTCCATACTCCTCCGCCAGCTTGTATCGTTCTTCCACTGGCAGGCTCTTTCCAGTTCCCTTATCCTGGATGTCGAAGAGGAAGAACCGAATGTCCTCCATAACGTAGGGCGGTCCCTCCACTATGTACGGGCTCTCAGGCCCGGCCATCTCTCCAGCGAGGACGAGGTTCGGATAGTCCCCGAAGAACTCAAAGTTAACGAAGTCCCCTATCCTCTCGGTCGTGAACGGGCAGACGAAACCTCCCCTCGTTAGGGCAAGAACCCTATCCCCAACCTTAACGACGCGGACGTTGTAGCCGTCGACCTTCTCCTCAACGTAGAAGGGCCTGTTCTTGAAGACCCGCTTTATCCCGTTCTCAAGCTGGACGACGCGCTTTATGTGGGAAAAACCAAGAACGACTTCTCCGTTCTCGAAGACTACCGTCCCCCTGCGGAAGCCCTTCGCAGAATCCCGAAATCTGATGTACTTGATTCCCTCGAACTCGTCCTCGACTATGCCCCCCTTGCCCTCGAGAACAAGGAGCCTGTCCTCCGGAACGCCGATCTTAAGGAGCAGGCTCATAAAGTACGAGCTTACCATCCTCCCACCACTGGGTTTAGGGCGGCATCGTTAATAATCATTATGAATATACGGAAAACCTGCCAGAAAACCGATCACAAGAAACGCAACAAAAGTTGGTAAAGAAAGCCCGGAGGGCTTAAACGCGCTTCAGCGCTTCATCGTGGAGAGAACCTTGGTGGTGATGTCGTTGCCTTCTTTGTCGTAGATTCTGTAGTAGGCGCTGTATGGGAGCTTCATCTTGGCCCTGTGCATGGCGCCGAGGGCGAACTTGAGGTGGTTCTCGTTCACCCAGACGGTTAGGATCTTCTGGTCCTTCCTGACGCGAGCGGCGAGTCCGATTGGCTTCCCAAATGGCCTCCTCATACCGTTTCCGTAACGGTCGGCCTTCCTTCCTGTGGCCATCGGATTTTCTCTAAGAACCTGGAACGGGAAGACCCTTATCTTGAAGTGGTAGTTGCTCCTTCCGACGTTCTTCTGGAGGTACCTGTTCACCTGAATACGGATGGCCTCGAGGGCGTTCTGCCTTATCTGCATGGCCTGCTCGGCGTGAAGGCTGACCTCGTACTCGAACTCGGCGGAGAGGTTGCCCATGTCGAAGATCGTTATCTTCGGACCGGGGGCACCGCGTATGTACTCCCTTCTCGTGTAAGCGGGCTTGTCAACGTCCCTATCAATCTTGGCTGGTCTCAGTCCCATACTCTCACCTCCAAATGAGCGTAAGCTAAGCCTAAACTTAGCTCCCCCTCGCTTTTATAAAAGTTTTGGAAAGAGCGCAGCATCATCTATCCCAACTTCTCTTTAAGCTTAACGGCTTCCCTCAGAAGGGCTAGTGAAAAGGGAAGAAAGCTTAGAAGGGCCAGATTGACCGTCAAGAACGCATGGAACTCCCCCAGAGAGTAAGCAACTCCGAAGAGCATCCCTCCAAGGAACGTTGACAAGTTCTGTACCCCGTTGACTCCTCCAATAGCCAAGGAGGAACGGTGATAGGAAGCGAGCACCTTCCTCGAAACCGGGCGGAAGCTCTGGAATGCAAAAAGGGCCAGGAAAATTCCAGTAAACACCGTCGGGGCGCTCTTCACCGCGGCCAGAATAGGGGATACTGCCGCTAGGAGTGAGGTCAGCACTACAGTTCTCCTCTCGCTCCCCACATCGGCGAGCCACGAAACGCCGTAGCTGAGCAGCGCCGCCAGGAAACCAGTCCACCCAATCAACGTCGCTGTGGTGGCTTTGTTTAATCCCAGTGCCTCGGAGACATAGACGTACGTTATCTCTCCGGAGGTGAAGGCCACTATGACGGCCATCAGAGACGCTATGACCAAAACCCTCTTCGGGTTCAGGGAGGGTTTCTCCCCGTCGGGCGTTTTCTTTCTCCTGGGGGTTATCCATCCACCTAAGAGGACATAGCTGATCACCATTATGAGACCGGTTATCAGGAAGAAGGCCGAGGAAATCCACATCTGCCCGCTCAGGCCCCATCCAAGGGTGTAAGCATACACGTAGTTACCGAGGAGAGAGGCTATGCTTCCAAAGAAGAAGTAGACGGAGGTGACCCTCGCCCTTATCTCGCCGGGAGTTGTCACTGCTATTACGAACTGCGCCATCGGCCAGCTCAGGCCGTTGAGAAAGCCGTTCAGGAGCTTAATCCCAGCAACCTGAAGCCAAGTGGAGGTTAGGGGATAGAGCTGGACGGCCAGGGCGTTGCCCATCATTGCCAGCGCACCAACGTAAACGAGTCTTTTATCCTTCTCCAGAAGGAGACCCCCGAAGACGGACGTTAGGGCCCTCGCAAGAACAAAGGACATCGAGACCATTGAGACGGAGAGCATCGAGGCCTTGAGGATGTCGCGCGTGTAGAATGCTATCGCAGGGGTGGCGAGGCGGAAGGCCATCGTACCCGTGAAGGCAGAGATTATGAGCAGCAATATCCCCGCAAGGCGTCCGCGCTCCATGAACCAATGATAAAGAAACGAGTATAAAAATCTCTCGAAAGTACCTTTATTTAACGGTGCCAATTTCTACCCCTAACCTCTTCTTTTTTATCTCCTCCTTCGCCAGCTCGCTGACCTCCTCAAAGAACTTCTCAAGACTCACGCAGTCAAGGCCGTACTTTTTGAGTGGTTTGAATCTCTCGGGCTCAGTTGAGACGAGGAGACCTTCAACCATTATTGCGGAAACGCCCGTTAGGAGATCCTCTAGGGGCATGAAAACTCCCTCTTTTATCAGGGAGGATTCTACAGTTACCAGTTTTATCAACAGGTCTCTATCGGGATAAATAGTCCGGTAAATCTCTTCAAAACTGGAGAGGTCTTCCTCGACGTTCCTACCAAGGTAGGCTTTTCCAAGAAAATAAGCGTGGAGGGAGGGAAAAGGTACAAAAACTTCGAACTCGGCAAGTATAAACTCTAAGATATCCCGGTTTCTTTTCCTGTTTATCTCCACCAGCGCAGGTGGGTCAAAGACTACCCTCTTGGGAAGCCTTCTCATGGGTATCTCCCCTTTCCCTCGCTTTCTCTCTATCTTTTATAAGATTAATTATGAGCTCCGCTTCGTCGTCATCGAGGACAACCTTTTCCGTCTTGAGGTCAAACTCTACAAGGTGCCATGCTTCAATGAGCTTTCTGAGCACCTCATCGTATGAACGTGCGTCGAGCTTGGCCTTGAGCTTCTTTATCGTTTCCCAAGTGTCTTCATCAACCGCTATGGTCTTCATCACTCCTCCCCCTTAAGGAATTCATCTTTAAGATCGTCTGGAACTCCATTGTACTGTACTATTTTTCTGTAGGTATCAACGCTCTTCTCCCTTGGGATTCTCTCCTTGGAGATCAGGTCAACCTTGTAGAGACCGAACCTCATGCTGAACCCGAGGGCCCATTCATAGTTGTCTGTAAGCGCCCAGTGCATATAACCTTTTACAGTGTAGCCATTTTCGATTGCCTCTTCTATCTTTGAAACGTGGCTGACAATGTAATACGGCCTTAACATGTCAGCCGAATCGGCTACGCCATTTTCGGTAACGTAAACTGGAACACCATACTTGCTTGCTTCGACGATTGAGTCATAAATACCCTCCGGATAGACCTCCCACCCTATATCGCTGACTGGCCTGTTATCAGCGGACGTTGTGCCAGGTCTGCAGGAGTAGCCGTAGTTGGGGACTCCCTTGAAGGATATCAGCGGTATGCTCGGGAACTTGGGCTCCGAATATCTGACGACCTCACGGGTGTAATAGTTGAGCCCTATCCAGTCGTTCCCCTTTAGATGTCTGACTTTTACAAAGTTTTCGCCATCGAACTCCATATTGAGCCTCCCCTTGTGAATGGCGTCAAAAAACAGTCCGCTGTGGAAGTAGTTGTCGTTTTCGGCCGCTTTAACGTCTTTAGGATCGTTTGGATCTTTGGGATAAGCGACGCCGATGTTGTTATAGATTATGCCAACTTCCGCCGGTGACTTACTGTCGTCGTCAGCTTTCTTGGTGTCGAACCTCTTTATCATCTTATAGGCCAAGGCGTGGGCATTTATCATGTTGAGAATAGCCAGCTTTGCTGCCTCAGGGTTCATGACCCCGGGGGGAAATCCAGAATAAGGGGCTAGGTAGCCAAGCTCAACAACGACCATCGGTTCATTGAAAGTACTCCACATATCCACGAGGTCTCCAAGAGCATGGGCAATGTAAGCTGCATACTTGGCAAATTCAACTACCGTTCTCTGGGAAACCCACCCTATCCTCCCGTTTGTGAGAGCCTTTTCCCTCGCAGCTAGTGGATCATGAATCCATACCGGAAGTGTGAAGTGATTGAGGTTTACAAAGACCTTGAAGCCAAGCTCTCTCAGATGCTGGATAACGCGCCTGTAGTAAATGATCTCCTCCTTGTTGGCCAGTTTGTCAAGTTCATCAAGAGTGGACTTGTCTATTTTAATGTCCTTTATGAGTCCGTAGGTGTCAAGTTCAACTTCTGTGTCCACGGTCCAAGTTGGGCAAGGGAAGACTCTACTCCACTCTATCCCAATCCTGTAAGCGTTGAGACCAAGATCTTTTGCAAGTTTGTGGTCGTTTTCAAAAAGCTCATAGTTGTTAATTCCGTCCTCCGGAAGATCACCACTTACAAGCTCTTTTTTTATGTTAAACGGATCGCGAACCCACTTCCACCAGTCTGTGTTGGGATCTATATGCCTTCTGAGCTTGTCGCCCATCTCAAACTGAAAGCCCGACTGCCCAACTCCCCAGAGGAATTCTTCCGGCATCATCGTATACACCTCCAGTCAAATTACACTGCTACCTCTACTGGATAATTGGGGAGTTCAATTTTATAAATGTTTGGGCAATTTTATAAATTCTTGCCCAGGTTATTATAAAATCTGGGGGAAAATTTATAAGTACTCACTATCTATTACATTACAGACCCCTCTAATTATGAAGTCGGGGTCGAGGTGGTGTCCATGAAGAAACTGTTGGGTGCTCTAATAGCCCTGGTGGTATTTGCAAACGTTTTGAGTTCTGCTGGATACGTCAGTGCAAAGGAGCTACCGAGGGATGAGACCCTCTACGTAGGTGGTGGCCTTTGGAGCCAGCCAAACAACTTCAACCCACTGACCCCATGGGCTGCAGTCACCGGGACAATAGGACTCCTCTACGAGACTTTGTTTATCTACGATCCGCTGAACGACAAACTCGAGCCTTGGCTCGCTGAATCAGGCCAGTGGATAAGTGACAACACCTACGAGATAAAGCTCAGACCCAATCTCAAGTGGCAAGATGGAAAGCCGCTGACCGCGGAGGATGTAAAGTTCACCTTTGAGATCGCCAAGGAAAACGGGGGAGTTGGGTGGTCCCAAATCTGGGGCTGGCTCAGCCAAGTAAAAGTTGTAGACGACAGAACCGTCCAGTTCATATTCAGCAAGCCCCACTATGAAGAATGGAAGTACTGGATATACAACGTTCCAATAATCCCGGAGCACATATGGAAGAACATTAAAGATCCAATTTCTTACCCCAACACCGACAACCCCGTTGGTTCCGGCATGTACAAACTCTACAAGACCGACCAGATGAGAGCTATCTGGGTTAGAAACGACGACTGGTGGGGGATAAAAGTCTTTGGAAAGCCGGCTCCAAAGTACATCGTTTACGTCATAGTTTACAGCAACAACGTGGCCCTCTCGATGCTTGTTAAGGGTGACCTCGACTGGAGCAACTTCTTCATCCCCGGCGTTCCAGACGTGAAGAGCACTTACAAAATAGTAACCTGGTATGATAAAAAGCCCTATCACCTCTCAGCGAACACAGCCTTCCTATTCCTCAATACCCAGAAGGAACCACTTAACAACCCGGAGTTCAGGAGGGCCCTTGCCTATGCAATAGACCCCAAGGAGATCGCCGCAAGGGCAGAGCAGAACCAGGTTCTCCCGGCTGATCCCATTGGACTTCCCCCACTTCCAGTGTTTGAAAAGATAAAGGCGAAGGACCTCGAGGAGAAATACGGCTGGAAGTACGATCCTGAGAAAGCAATGCAGATACTCGACAGCCTCGGCTTTAAGGATACAAACGGTGATGGCTATAGGGAATTCCCCGACGGAAAGCCAATGAAGTTCGAGATAATAGTCCCGTACGGATGGACTGACTGGATGGAAATGATCAGGATCATCAGCGACCAGCTTGGAGCGGTGGGAATACGCGTGGAGCCCAAGTTCCCGGACTACAGCAAGTACTGGGAAGACCTGACAAAGGGAGAGTTCGATATGGCAATAAACAACTTTGGAAGCCAGGTCTACGCGACACCGTGGCAGTGGTTCAACTGGGTTCTCTACCCGAACGTCACACCGGTTGGGAAGCCCTCCTACTCAGGAAACTGGGGCAGATACAAGAACGATAATGTCACCAAACTCCTCGAACTCATAAACACGGAGAAGGACAAAAACAAGAAGCTCCAGTACTACAAAGAGCTCCAAGAGATAATGCTCAAGGACGTACCTGCCATTCCTATAATATACAACGGCGCCTGGTTTGAGGCCAGCCCGGCCCACTGGACCAACTGGCCCACCGAGAAGAACCCCTACGCATACCCAATCTCCTGGAACAACTACTGGCAGATGGGTGGCCTAAAGGTTCTCCTGCACATTAAGCCCGTCAAGAGCGCTACTTCTTCGACCGGGACAACCAGCACGGCTAGTGGCACTACTGGAACTTCCAAGACCACACCTACCACCAGTTCCTCAAAGAAGGGAGGAGGAATCTGTGGGCCGGCGGCAATTGTCGGTCTCGCAGTAGTCCCACTGCTTCTCAGAAGGAAGAAGGGGTGACTTCCCGACACTTTCAATTTTTTACAGTTTTGCGCTTTTAAAATCAAAAACCAGAGTAATCTCATCAGATCAAAAGTGAGAGAAAGACGGAGGGGAAAACTGTGAGCGGAATAAAGAGGTACCTCATGAGGAAGATAACAATTTACATACTAACCTTCTTCTTCGCGGTCACGATAGACTGGGCAATCCCAAGGTTTATGCCGGGGGATCCGGTTTCCGTGCTTTTATCGAGGTTTGCTACCCTGCCAAACGTTGCCGAACATCTCCACTCATACTTCATCCAGTCCTTTGGTCTGGATAAGCCCCTTTGGGAACAATATCTCTCGTTTTGGAAGGCCCTTCTCCACGGAGATTTAGGCGTAAGCATTTACTACTATCCAAAGCCGGTGGCTGAAATCATAAAGAGTGCCCTACCATATGATATTGCCCTTCTCGTGCCTTCAATAGTTCTCAGCTGGATAGTTGGAAACTGGCTGGGGGCCCTGGCAGGTAAGAGCAAGAAGATAGACTCATTTTTAATGCCCGTCTTCTACTTCCTGACAGCTTCACCATACTTCTGGTTCGCAATAGTCCTTGCGTACTTCTTTGGTGTTAAGCTGGATTGGTTCCCTGTTTCGGGTGCATACAGCTACGGCATAATGCCATCACTGAGCTGGGCGTTTATCAAGGACTTTTTACACCACTGGACGCTGCCCTTCCTCAGCCTCTTCCTCGTCCAGCTCGGAGGTTGGGCAATAGGTATGAGAAATATGATAATCTACGAAGTAGAGGCAGATTACGCACGCTATCTTGAGGCGTTGGGCTCATCTGAGAAACTCATACTAAAGCACGCGTTCAGGAACGCTATGCTCCCCCAGGTAACAGGACTCGCGCTCCAGCTCGGCCTCATCGTTGCAGGTGCCCTAACAACAGAAGTAGTCTTCTCATATCCTGGAATAGGCTACGTCCTGATGCAGGGAATACTCAACCAGGATTACTTCCTCATACAGGGATGTTTCCTCATGATAATTCTGAACGTCCTTGTTGCCAACTTCGTGATAGACATACTCTACGTTGTGATCGATCCGAGGGTTAAGTACTCCTACACGGGGGGAGAATGAATGAGGAGCAACACTCTGAAGATCGCCTTGAGGAACAACAAGTTTAAGATAGGCGTTGCAATAGTGAGCTTCTTCATAATTTTCGCTTTAATCGGTCCGATGTTTTCCAAATTTGACCCCCTAGGATACTATGTTGTTAAAATTGGGGAAAGGAGCATCACAAAAGCTTCAACCCCAAACATTCCACCTGGAGGAATAGGGGAGATATTCACACCCCACGGGGTAGTTAAGGTAAAGCATTATCTCGGAACCGACAGCTTTGGAAGGGACCTTTACAGTCAGGTTGTTTATGGCCTTAGGAGTTCACTCTTCGTGGGTCTCGTTGGGGGAGGCCTCGCAACGTTAATCGGCCTCCTGGTGGGATTTGTAGCAGGATACAAAGGCGGTTGGACCGACGAAATACTCATGATGCTAACCAACATCCTGCTCGTGATACCCACCCTAGCCCTTCTAATCATTATAGCCGCCTATGTGACGTACAGGGGCATCCTGATAGAGAGCATTATAATAGGGATTACCGCCTGGCCATGGACTGCAAGGGCCGTTAGGGCACAGACGTTCTCATTGAAGGAGAGAGAGTTCGTGGCGCTGGCTAAGATAGCAGGGATGAGAGACTTGGCCATAATCTTCGAGGAAATAATGCCCAACATGATCTCCTACGTCTTCATGGTCTTCATCCTCCAGTTCGGCGGTGCCATACTGGCCGCAGTGGGTCTTGACTTCATAGGCCTGGGTCCGACCAAGGGGGTATCCCTCGGAATCATCCTCCAGAACGCAGTACTGTGGAACGCAATACAGCTTGGATACTGGTGGTGGGCAATCACGCCGGGACTAGTTATAGCCCTTCTGATAACAGGTCTATACTTCATAAACACCGGCCTCGATGAGGTCTTCAACCCGAGACTCAGGAGGGGTGGGGAATGAGTTTGTTGAGTGTCAAGAACCTCAAAATCTATTATAAGACCCCCGTTGGCTTCGTTAAGGCTGTTGATGGCGTCTCATTTGACGTTAAGGAGGGGGAGGTTTTTGGTATTGCTGGGGAGAGCGGTTGCGGTAAATCCACCCTCGTCAACTCCCTTATCCTTAGGAAGCCCCCAATGACCCACATGGGCGGCGAGGCAATCTTCAAGGGTAAGGACCTAATGAAGTTGGACAAGGAAGAGGAGCGTAAGATAAAATACACCGAATTATCAATCATCCCCCAGTACGCTATGAACGCCCTCAATCCCACGAAGAAGATCAAAGACATCGTCTGGGATTTAGCCAGGGAGCATGGGGCAGAGGACAGGAAGGAGGTTGAAAAGCTTCTTCGAGAAAGGCTCAGGATGGTAAAGCTAAGTGAAAAAGTCGCCGACATGTATCCCATAGAGCTTTCAGGGGGCATGAGGCAGAGGACTACGATGGTGGTTTCAACGCTCATGAATCCTGACTTGTTAATTGCGGATGAGATTACGTCGGCACTTGATGTAACGACGCAGAGGGTCGTTCTCGAGTTGCTACACTACTTCATGCGGGAGGGAATTGTAAAGGCAATAATTTTTGTCACTCATGACCTTTCCCTGCTAGATAAGATAGCCGACAGAGTTATGATACTCTACGCAGGCAAGGTAGCTGAAATCGGGCCTACAGAGGAGGTCATCAACTCGCCGGCACATCCATACACGTCTCTGCTTATTGAGTCCCTGCCTCGTATCGGAGTGCATTATAACCAGACCAAATTGAAGGGTATCCCCGGCTATCCGATTAGTCTACTTAATCCTCCAGCTGGCTGCCGTTTTTACCCAAGATGTCCCTACTCGATGGATGTCTGTCAAAATACTGAACCCAAAATGGTCAGTGTTGGGGATAATCACCTGGCCGCTTGCCATTTATTAGGGGTGAGGAGGAATGAGTGAGCCGTTAGTTAGGATCGAGCATTTAACTAAGCTCTTCACTTCAGGCTTCATTGGAGGCTTCCAGATTAGGGCTGTTGATGATGTCAGCTTTAACATTCGAGAGGGAGAGATTATCTCACTCGTTGGAGAGAGTGGTAGTGGGAAGACTACAGTTGGGAAGCTCATCCTCAGGCTTTTAAAACCCACTTCAGGCCGGATCCTGTTTAGGGGGGAGGATATTAACGAATTCAAGGGAGATAAGCTCAGAAAGTATTATTACAAGCACGTACAGGCGGTTTTTCAGGACCCGTTCGCAAGCTTTAACCCGCTGTACCCCGTGGACAGAGCATTTGATTTGGTGTTTGAGAATTTCCTCCCACACACAAGCAGAGAGAAGAGAGAAGAGCTAATAGCTAAATCCCTGGAAGACGTGGGGCTAAACCCCAACGAAGTCCTTGGAAAATATCCCCACCAGCTCAGCGGCGGCCAGCTCCAGCGCATTCTAATAGCTCGCGCATTGCTTGTCGAACCTTCCCTCCTGGTTGCGGACGAGGCGGTTTCAATGCTCGACGCGAGCACGAGAATAGACGTTCTGAACCTTCTCGGAGAAGTCAGAGACAAGCTGAGGACTTCAGTTCTCTTTGTAACCCATGACCTTGCCCTGGGATACTACATCAGCGACACGACTCTAATAATGTACAGGGGACGTCTAGTGGAGTTTGGAGACACTGAGAAGGTCTTCAAGAATCCCCTTCACCCGTACACCAAGATGCTCTTGGAGAGCGTGCCGGACCTCAACGTAAAATGGGAGTTCAAAGGGGAAATTAAACCGGAAGAAGAAGAAAAGGGGATATACGAAATCACTGGATGCAACTACGCTCCCCGCTGTCCACTTGCAACTGATAAATGCTGGAAGGTTAGACCCAAGGTCATCGAGTTTGAGAAGAAGCACTGGGTTGCCTGCCATAGGACCGGAGAGGGATGACATTACGGTTACCACCGCAGCCGCTGGCCATGGCAACCACCGCTTGGAGGGCGGGCGACCGCCCTCCTCTATTCTTGAAGGAAGCAAGTGTTATGTATACTGCAAACTACTGGATGGAAGGCGGGAAGATATACACCAATAGGAATGAAATCCACCGAAGGTAGAGAGACCTTTCTCATCAACGGGGATTATTCCGAGGCTCCTTCTGCTGCCCATCTTGGTTATATTTTGCTTGGGCGTAGGAAATAATCTTCCCGGACTTTTTTTGTAGGATTCTTTTCAAAAACGAAAAGGTTCCGAAAACAAGGGGTTTCTTCCTATCGAAACCCTTTTTATCCGTGCCAGTATTTAGGATTGAGGTGATGCTGGTGGAGCTGAAGTTTGAGATGACCTACGAAGACGCTTACAGGGAGCTTTACGAGCTTGTCAAGCCGAAGTACAAGCTCTTCACCGCCGGCCCGGTTGCATGCTTCCCCGAGGTTCTCGCGATTATGAGCGTCCAGATGTTCAGCCACCGCTCGGCCGAAGCTAAGGAGGTTCACGTTGATACCCTCAACAGGCTCAAGGCCTTTCTTGAGGCAAACAAAGGAGAGGTAATCCTCTTCCCGAGTTCCGGAACGGGCTTCATGGAGGCCGCCGTCAGAAACACCGTCCCGCGCGGAGGAAAGGTTCTCGTCACTGTCATCGGCGCATTTGGAAAGCGCTTCGCAGATGTAGTCAAGGCCAACGGGAGGGAGGCTGTAGTCCTTGAGAAAGAGCCTGGGCAGGCAATAAAGCCGGAGGAGCTCGATGAAGCACTCAAGAAGAACCCGGACGTTCATGCAGTTACCATAACCTACAACGAGACCTCCACCGGTGTTTTAAACCCGCTCCCTGAGCTGGCCAAGGTAGTTCACGAGCACGACAAGCTCCTCTTCGTCGACGCTGTTTCAGCCATGGGTGGGGCCGACATAAGGTTTGACGAGTGGGGAATCGATTTGGTCTTCGCGAGCAGCCAGAAGGCCTTTGGCGTTCCGCCTGGGCTGGCGGTGGCAGCGGTCAGCGAGCGTGTCTTTGAGATAGCTGAGAAGATGCCGGAGCGCGGCTGGTACTTCGATCTACCACTGTACAAGAAGTTCAACGAGAAGAAGAAGGGAACGCCCTCAACCCCACCGCTACCGCAGATATTCGGCCTCAACGTCGTGCTCAGGATAGTTGAGAAGATGGGCGGAAAGAAGGAGTGGCTCGGCATGTACAGGAAGAGAAGCGAGAGGATCAGGGAAGGCGTCAAGGAGATGGGCCTTGGAATTCTGGCTGAACCCGGCCACGAGAGCCCGACGATCACCGCCGTTGTCGTTCCAGAGGGCATGAAGGGCGTTGACGTTTACAATGCCATGAGGAAGAGGGGCTTCGAGCTGGCCAAGGGCTACGGAAGCGTTGCTGAGAAGACCTTCAGGATTGGAAACATGGGCTACATGACCTTCGAGGACATTGAGGATATGCTCGCCAACCTCCGCGAGGTCATAGAAAGGCTTAAGGGATGATCATCCCTCTATTTTTTTATTGAAGTGGTGGGTATGATCCCAAAAAAGAAATTGGTAGCAATCACCATCTGGCTCATTTTAAACGTCATCATCTTCTGGTTCGTAGGTCTCGTCTCAAGCGGCTACTCTCTGGAAGGATACCTTCCAGGACAGAGCGACAGGGTGGAGTGGTACGCTCCGGTTGTCCACACAACTCCCGGCGACGAGCCCATGGGCATTCTCTACATGGTGGATCGCCACGGAACAATATACTACTACATCGTCTGGCAGGACGAGTACTTCTCAAACTCCCTTATAGACAAACTCTACCGCTTCCTCAGGGGGCTAGTCTACGGAGGAGCGACCGAGGACATAGAAGTCGTGAGGGTGAACCCGAACAACGGCACGTTCTACTTCCAGACTTATAGACACACGGCCATCCACGGGAAGCTATTCCCTAACGGGAGCTGCGTACTGGCCGATGAAAACAGCATCATTCAAAACTGCTCCGTAAACGGAACCCATCTGAGGATGTACGTCGTCACGTGGAACCACATGCTCTCCCTCAACCCGGAGGCTGGGACGAAGGGAACATTCCTGCCAATGAGGCGCATGAGCCCGGACGATTACGTTTCCCTTGGGATGTTCAGGAGAACCCAGAAGACCATAGGAGGCGTTACGGTGAGTGCACTCGGTGTGGCGGTTGCGGCAACGCTGCTCCTCAACGGGGTTCTCTATTGGGCATGGAGGAGGGGATACCTGACGGAGGAAAACCGGAGAAAGGCTAGAAAAGGGACGAAGAGCGCTGTAAGGGACACGTGGGATTCACTGATAAGAGAGCTCAAGCGATAAGTTCCAGAGCCCCATCCTTTACCAGGTATATCCTGTTTATCCTCTTTGCCCCAGTTCTCCAGTCCCTCTTGAGCTCAACCACGATGTCAAACTTGTCGAAGGTCTCATCGTCCAGGCGGAGCCAGTGCTTCACCTCGGCTTTTATATCGTCCGCAAGGGCCAGGGAAGTAACGATGAATGCGTAATCGTCGATCAGCTCCCTGAACACCCGGGCAACGTCGATGGTGTGAATCGTGTCAATGACGACGTAGTCGGGATTTATCGCCTTTATCTTTTCGATAACATCGGAAGTGCGCCTTTCTAGAGGCTGACTGTCGAACTGGGTGTCTATGACGACTATGTTGGGCCTAAAGGGTTTGAACTCGCCGTAGGCCGTGACAACGGCTACTTTTCGGTCGTCCGGGATGAAGTGGATCAAGGCCTCAACGAGCTTCGTCTTTCCAGATCTGCTGGAACCGGCGATGAGGATGTCCTTCCTGCTCAAAATGGCCTCTTTAAGAACCTCAAGCTGTTCTTCAGTTGCAGACCCATAGCGAACGAGGTCTTCGGGGGTGAATATGTAGACTCCCATGCTTTGACCACCGTACATGATTCTCGGGGAACGTTATAATGCTATCGCCAAGGGGATATCCTAAACGTCAATTTGTCCATAAAAACTTGTCATAAAATCAAAACAATCGTTGATTAAATGTCGATTTTTGCCCAAAATTCAAGTTTATTTGCATAAAAGCCATAAAGGATGAAGTCACTGACAGTAATCAGGTGATAAATATGAACGCTCTCCAAATTGTTACAAGAAAGATTGAACCAATAATGGAAGTTCAGACGAGGACCATTGACTATATGACAAGATATCTGGTAGGCAAGGGATTCAAGTGGATGCTCCCCGTGATGCTCAGCTCAATAACCGACCCCCTGTGGCCGGATCCGGCGGCGGAGGAGGCACTGAAGCCGCCTGAGGTCGAAGTCTACGGCTCCAAGCTGAGGCTGACCCACAGCATGATACTCCATAAGCAGATGGCTGTCGCAATGGGGATAGACAGGCTCTTCATTCTCTCCCCAAACATCAGGCTCGAAGGTAGAGAAGCCGACGACGGCAGGCACGCCTACGAGTTCACCCAGCTCGACTTTGAGATAGCCGGCGCGAGCATGGACGACGTCATGACCCTCATCGAGGGACTCATCAGCGGCCTCTTCAGGGAGGCAAGAAGCTGGGGGCTTGAGCGCGAGGTTCCCAGGGTGAGGGCACCCTTCAAGCGCTTCACGCTGGAGGAGATAGTCGAGGAGTTCGGAAGCGAGGACGAGGCTAGCAGGCTGATGGAGGAGCCATTCTGGGTAACTGACATCGAGAGGGAGTTCTACGACAGGGAGGATCCAGAGAGACCAGGTCACTTCAGGAACTACGATCTCTACCTGCCGGAAGGCTATGGAGAAGTCTCGAGTGGCGGCGAGAGGGAGTGGCAGTATGAGGTGATAGTTCGCAAGATGAAGAGGGCAGGAATAAGCCTCGAAGCCTTCAGGCCCTACCTTGAGGTCGCGAAGGCTGGCCTCCTGAGGCCAAGTGCAGGAGCTGGTATAGGCGTCGAGAGGCTCATCCGCTACATGGTGGGGGCAGGACACATAGCCGAAGTGCAGCCGTTTCCGAGGATTCCTGGGGTTCCTGCCGTTATCTGACCGCAGTCCGTCTCTTCTTTCCGAATTCTTTAAGAAGGGAAAGATCCAGCCATACTAGGGATTCCTATGAGGAAAAGCATGTTTCCGGCACTGGGGAAGTTTAGAGCCTACCTCAACACCGCAAGCATAGGACTCATGCCCCTAACGGTTCTCCACGAGGTAAGTAAACTCCTAACGGACGTCCTCGACTTTGAGGGAGATGTGAACTCCGTTGACCTCAAACTGAGAGGATAAATGACGAGGCAATCAGCGCGGGACTTGAGGTGTTCACAGAGGGCTCGGCGATAGTTACGATAAAAACCGGCCTGAGCTACGGGAGAGAAGAGGAGATCCACAAGAAGCTCGCGGAGAATGGAATAGCTGTCAGCCACCGCGGGGTTTTGGGACACTACGGGATAAGGGCATCGCCGCACATCTACAACACCGTTGAAGACGTCGAGGTATTCCTAGAAGAGCTGATGGCATCCCTCAAAACATTTATATCAACGTAGATGCAATGTACAATAAGGTGAGATCATGGAGCTCGAGCCCGCGGTTGGGATAGTGGAAAAAACCCACCCGGGGGAGACGGTTCTACTGGAGTACGTCCCCTCGTACATACCGGAGTTCACGCTCAAGTTCTTCATCGAGTACTGCAGGGAAAAGGGCATCCCCCTCCTAATAGATGATAACTTCGACACCCTCTACATCCTCAAAACCCATCTAGAAAAGCTCGACGTTGAAATAGACCTCAGCGACGTCCTCGTCGTAAAGACCGGAGGAAGAAAGAATGTGGGGAAGGTTCTGGCAACTGTAAAGTTTCACCCTGACCCCAGGGTGTACACAAGAGAGTACATGAAGGCCGTTAAGCCTGCGATGGCCAAGTTGGAGGGAACTTTCATAAACTTAGTTGTAGGCGTAGAGCACTTATTCCTACTGTCCAGGAATTTAAGAGACCGATATTCAATAATACTAACAATTCAGAAGTTCACGGGGGCCCCAACCAGAAAAGCATTCTATCTAGTTAACAAAGAAATACTGGAGGACATGAGCCCCACTGTTCTGCATGAAATAGAGCGAGTGGCAACGGCCGTGATGAGCATGGAACCAATGCCTGCAGGGGCAAAGGTAAAGGTGGTAAAAAGCCTCAATCTCAAGGATGTGGGGAAAACCATCCCAATACAACTTGGAGGTGATCTGATTGGAAGAACCTAACGGCCCTCTACAGTTACTGGACAGTATTGAGAGCCTTCTGAAAAAGCTGAAGCCAGGAGGCATGACTCTAATCGAGAACGAATCATCCATGGGGGCGGAGATGACGTTATACGTCCTCTCAAAGTACGCAAAAAAGATGGGAATGAGCATTATCATTGAGGACGTCCTCGATATATTCCCTCTCTACGTCAAGCACATGGAAATGATGGGACTAGGTATAGACTTGAATTCAGTGGAAGTAATCAAGATAGGGGGTTCAGAGGATTATGGGAAAGTGGCAGGGAGGATAAATGTATCAGATGATCCCGAGGTGTACACGAGAAAGAGAAGGGACTACCTAAGGGAGAAGAAAAAACACCTCCTAATAAACCCTGGATTGGAGAGGTACTTGGCATTTCACAACGATTTCAGTTCAGTTTACGCTCTAATCAACTCCATAAAATCCTCAATGGATACCAATGTTAGGTTCAACGTTTACATCGTTGATGTGCCGATTCTGGAGAATCTTGAACTCAACCCACTCCCGATCCTCGAGGACATAGCCACATCCGTGGTTCACCTTCAGGACACTGGAGAGTATTTAGACATCAGGTTCAAAAAGTCGATCTTCACTCTTATGTATGACATCAACAGGGTACTGGTGTCTCCAAAGGACATCGTCTCATGGGGCGAGAGAATTGGGGGGAATTCTGATGGGCCTTCTGGGGTTCCTGAGGAGAGGTAACCAGAGCGTTGAGGTAGTCTCCAGGAGACCCACAGGAAGGTTCCGCGTGGAGAAGAAACTGACGGTTTTAAATCGCCAAGTTTTGGTGGGGGAGGTCGTTGAGGGGATAATCTATCCGGGCTACAAGGTCAAGGGGAGGAAAGCGAGCCCTGTGATGAGGATAGAGAAGGATCACAGGGAAGTTGAGTTCGCGATCTCAGGCGACAAAGTTGCCCTCATTCTTGAAAGGGAGATCCCCTGTGAGAAGGGGGAGGATCTGGAGATATACCAGTCGTGAGGTGATGGTATGATAATCTGGGACGACCACTTTCACGTTGATCCCTACCACGGCCTCTTTCTGGAAGCTGTTAAGGAGTTCCACAGAGCTGGAGGAACGCACCTCGTCGTGGTCTACAAAACGGCTCACGACTACGGCTTCCCGGGGCTAAAGGCTGAGGATTTCATGAAGGCGATGGACTTCCACCTTGAGCTCGTTGAAAGGATAAACAGGGAGACCCCAGTTAAAGCCTACGCGGTCGTTGGGGTTCACCCGGCAGAGTTCGATTATCTGGCAAGGGAAAAGGGCCTCGAGTACGCGAAGAACGAGGTAATGAAGGCGCTCGAGTACGCCCAGGGGCTCTGCCTGGAGGGAAAGGCGATAGGAATAGGTGAAATAGGCAGGCCGCACTACCCGGTTCCCGATGAAATTTGGGAAGCCAGCATAGAGCTCATGAAGTACGGCATGAGACTCGCCAAGGAGGCAGACTGCGCGGTCCAGCTGCACACTGAGAGCTTTGATGAGGAGAAGTTCAGGGAGCTCGGAAGATACGTGAATGAAGTGGGGATAAAGCCCCACAAGGTCGTCAAGCACTTCTCGCCTCCTCTTGTAAAGGTCGCCGAAGAGGTCGGCGTCTTTCCGAGCGTGATAGCGAGCAGGAAGAACATCAAAGCTGCCATAGAGCAGGGAAACCGGTTCATGATGGAGACCGATTACATAGACGATAGGAGAAGACCCGGAGCCGTTCTCGGACCCAAGACCGTACCAAAGAGAACGAAAGCATTCCTCCAGAACGGCATCTTCACAGAGGAGGACGTGTACAGAATACACGTTGAGAACCCAGAGAAGGTCTACGGGGTCGAAGTGAAGGAGTAGAAAGGAAAACCGTCAGATGGCCTCAGATCTCTCGTTGGAGTATACAACGTATCTGACTCCGTCCACAACCACGTCCCTGACCTTCCTTACTTTTCTCTCAACTCCATCCCTCATCAGGAGCACTGAGTCCGGGGGTTTTCCGTTGAGATCAAAAGAGTACGTAAACTCCCTGAGCTGCCTGTTGCCGTAGTCCTTGATTGTCAAAACGGTGTTTCCCCAAATTTCGGAGACAGAGACTTCGTAAGCTGGTCCAAGCTCTACCTTCGCCTTAACGAAGGCGACCGTTTTTCTGGCATGCCCCGGCAGGAATCCAACGAGGGCCGCCAGCCCTAGTACGAAGACAACGACCGTAAGGGAATAAGGGGGAAGGGAAACCGAGAGGGCCACCTCCTTGTAGTAGAGGAGTGAGAGCACCCCCGCTGAGAGCAACAGAAGAACAACTGAACCGAGAACCCCGTGGAGTGCCCCGTCGTAGCCCTCTACCCCCCATTCCTCCAGCCGGTTGGCACGCTTAACGGTATCATCGAGGGTGTGGGCCAGGGGGAGGGATACCACCAAGTAAGCCAGGTAGGTTAAGTTGAGACCCCAGGGGCTAAGATTTACCCCGAAGTACTCCATAACCCTGTTGAAAACGCCGAGAACGAGGATAGGAGGTATAACGTAGATCCAGGAGAGGAACTTTATGATCCTGGCGGTACTCCCGAGTACCGATGCGGAAACAAAGAGCGCTCCGAAGAGGGACAGAAGGAGTATGCGAGGGGAGATGAACGGGAAGTACGATGAGATCAGCTCACCTGCCCCCGGAACAGCCAGCACCGCATCCACAAGGCCCAGCACAAGGGGAACGACAAGGAGGGCTTTGAGAGAGTACGCCGTTGCCTTTATCACTTCACCTCACCATCCTCACGGTTTTTGAGAGGACTGAGGAAACGTCAGTTTTTCTAACGTCCCACTGGAAAACGTGGGCCAGTCCACGGAGATCGTTCTCCACCGCGAGCTTCTTCAGCCTTATGAGCTCGACTTCCTTTCCCTCGAACATTGAGTACGGGAACAGGTCGAAGACCATGGCCGGGGGCCTGCCCTTGTAGTACTTCATTACGGACTTCAAGGCGGTCCTGAGTTCCTCCGAGTCCAGGAGGTTTGACACGACGACCAGAAGGGGGGAGTACTGGATGAGAACCCTCTCACTCTTTTTGAAAGCTCCGACAAAACCCTCGCCCGTTCCCTGGCTCAGCTCGACCTCCATGAGTTTCTTGACCATTGCGTAGAGCTGTCTGTTGCCAGGGGAAGGCATCAGGAGCTCCCCCCTACCAACAACGTAGAGGCCGACGTTGTACCCCCTCCGGAGGAAGTAGTAGGCTAAAGAGGCCACCAGAGACACCGCGTACTCAAGGGGGTTCTCCATGAAGCTCCCAACCCCCATAGCCGCCCTGGCATCGACGTAGAACATGACGGTCTTTTTGCCCTCCCTCTCGTATTCGTTCACTAAAACATCGCCCCTCCTCGCGCTCGCCTTCCAGTTTATGAACTTCACAGGATCCCCTGGCCGGTACTCCCGTATCTCCTTAAAGTCCGTGGAGATCGGACCGGTCAGGGAGTAGCTGGTGAGGGGAATGGGTATCTGGGAGCGCGTGTTTACGGTTCTAACCCTTCTGGGCGGCTTTACAAGGGGGAGAACCGTTACAGTCAGGACGTCTCCTGCAGGGATTACTCCCCCAGGCCCAAACTTCAGCAGGGGTTCAACGTAGACCTCCGCCTGGGGAAGAGTATAGCGTCCCCTCCTCGGAACGCGGATTTTAATGGTAAACTCCTTCTCCAGCTTCCTGGGTCCCTTGAAAACTGCCCATACGTTAGAACCCTCCACAAGCTCGACCTCAGGAGGGAGCGGCTGGCGGAGGAGGATGAAGCCCATTCCGCCCTCCACCCTAAGCCTTATCCTCAGGGGTATCTCATCGCCCGGGCGGTACGGCCCCTTCCCCACTTCCCTTTCGACGGCCACACCAGCAGGGGGCCGAATGGCCAGTCCAATGGCCAGGGCAAAGAGCGGGAAGAGCGAGAGGTAGATTACCTCCGTCATCTCGGTGAGGGCTCCAAGGAGGGCCAGGCCTACAGAGGTGTAAAAGAGGGATCTGGCTAACCTCAAGCCTCCTCCCCCGGTTTGAACTTCTTCGGGACCTCCACCCTCTTGAGGACTTCCTCCACTATGGACTCCGTGGTGACGTCCTCAAATGAGTACTCCGGTTTGAGAACCATTCTGTGGGCCAGAGCCTCAACAGCATAGGCTTTAACGTCGTCCGGGATAACGAAGTCCCTCCCGCTGAGCATGGCATTGGCCTTGCTTATCTTGAGGAGCGTTAACGCTCCCCTCGGGCTCGGACCGGCCTCAACCCTCTCGTCGGCCCTGGCTGTCCTGACTATCTCCGCTATGTACCTGAGGATCTCCCTGTGGATGAAGATGTTGTTCTCCACGAAGTCCTGCATGGCCAGGAAAGTCCCCCTGTCTATGACCGGCTCCATGTCAACGGTCGGATCGTCCTTGGCCCACCTGATCCTGGCTTCCAGTATGGCTATCTCGTCGTCGAGGCTCTTTGGATAGCCGACGCTCATCCTGAGGGCAAAGCGGTCAAGCTGGGCCTCGGGGAGGGGATAGGTCCCCTCGTACTCTATCGGGTTCTGGGTGGCCATCACGAAGAAGGGCCTCTCAAGGACGAGGGTTTCGCCCTCAATAGTTACTTGCCTCTCTTCCATTGCCTCAAGCAGGGCCGCCTGGGTCTTTGGGGGTGCCCTGTTTATCTCGTCCGCGAGGAGGACGTTGGTGAAAATCGGCCCCTTAACGAGCTCGAACTTTCCGAGGTTCTGGCGCCAGACCTTGGTACCCAGTATGTCGCTCGGAAGCAGATCCGGGGTGAACTGAACGCGGCGGTAGTTGAGGCCAAGGGCCTTTCCGAAGGCCTTGGCCAGAAGGGTCTTTCCAAGGCCCGGGTGATCCTCGAAGAGCACGTTGCCGTTAACAAGCGAGGCCGCGAGGGCCTTTCTCACCACCGGCTCGTTCCCTATGTAGACCCTTGAGATCTCCTTGACGACTATATCGGCCATTTTAGAGTACGTCTCCACCCGTTCGGCGTTTTCCGGAAGGGCAACCTGACTCATCCCCTCAACCTCCCGATTATTTCTTCAACTATCCTGATCCTCCTCTCCATGTCCTGCCTCTCGTACTTCTTAACCAGCCAGCCAGGAGTTAGGGAGGAGTAAGATGTACCCTCGTATTCGACGAGGGGTTTGATAACCTCCATCAGCGCATCAGGACTCCCGTACGCCCTGGAGCCGTAGTAGGAGAGGTACGCGATTAGGGGGAGCTTGTTCTTTCTCACCACGAACTCGTCAATCGCGTTCTTGGCCTCCCTAAGGGCCTCATCCTTCACTATTTTAACCCTGGCCTCGTGCTTCTCCCACTCACCAAGGAGGAACGGCTCCAGGTCGCTACCCATGAAGTACCTCCCCACGATGAGGAGCACAACGACCGATACCGCGACAAAGAGGGCAAGGTCGATGAGAAAAGCAATCTCCGGGAACAGCTCCCTCAAGTAGTCTCTGCCACCCACGTAGAGGGCTATCAGCACGAAGGCTATTATGAGCCCCTTCGCCCTCTTCTCGATGTAGTCCCCTCCAAGAAGGGCCTCCCCGAATCCGAGGGAGTAAACCACAAGGGGGGCGAAGCCGAGGTAGAAGAAAATACTGGAGAGCCACGGAGGCGCCCCCATATCCTTCAAAAGCTGGGACAGTCCGAGGAAGGCAACGAAGAGCCCCACACCCCTAACTAGGAGGTCAAACTTCCTAGGGGTCTGGGATGCCTCCTTGGCAAGGACTGATCCAAAGATCAGCACCGCGAGGCCCGTCTGGAAGTGGAGCCGCGAAGGATCGTAGGGGGGATAAGTGGGGTACGTGTACACGAACATTGAAACCGCAAGCCCCCTCAAAAGGCCGGGGATGACCGGAAGGTCGAAGGCACCCGCGAGGCTTGCAAGGGAGAGCACTCCAAACAGATAGAGGAGCGGGGTCTGAAGACCCGAGTACGCGTCAAGGGGAGGCTGTGTGAAGATAAACAGTGAAACCACTGTAAGTATCGGGAACACCGCAAGACCAGCAGTGAACCGGAACTTCATTTGACCACCTCCAAGCTTCTGAGGGCCTCCACAAACTCCTCAAATTCCTCCCGCGAGAGTTCGACGTCGCCGTATCTGGCCAGCTCGAAGATCCGGGTGATGTGCGAGAGCGGACCCTCCTGCAGCCCCTTTGAGAGGAGGGCGGCCTTTATCTCCTCTGGAGTAGAGTCGGCAACACGTACTCCCCGCGATGCAGCGAAGGGCAGGAAGTAATCCTCGTAGAGCTTTATGACGGCCTTCTTGGGCCGCAGTACGTAGACAATCCTCTCCCTCCTTCCAGCTTTTAGGGTGTGAACCCCCTCGGGGAGGCTGAGAGAGAATACCCTGCCGTGCCCGACGTGCTTTCCGTCGACGTAGAGATCCGACTCCCTCGACAGAACTACCTTAACCTTCTCCCCAGGAAGGTAGACCTCCCGCTCAAGCTCTATCTCAGGACTTCCGAGGGACTTAAGCCTGTCAAGGGAGACAGGAACCCCACCGGAAACCCCTGCCCTCACGAGGAGAACCGCGCCCAGGAGGACAAAGGGCAGTATGAGGAACAGGATGAAGTTGCCTCCGAAGGAGGGACTGAACCCGGAGATACCTATCGGGGCGCTCACATCGGGGGATGGGAGGTTTATGGACGGAACTTTATCCCCCACAGAGGGGAGGTTCACCTTTGGGGCCTCAAAGTCCGCCTTCGGAATCTCCAAGTGGCCGATGCCGCCTTTGAGGGGCAGCTCTATTCTCTTTCCCCCAAGGTTAAGCCCGAGCTTCCCGGACAGCGACCTTCCGGATGAGTCGAAGGCCCCCATGCTGAACTTCAGGTTCTCGCCTTCCAAACCCTCGGGAAGGGCGACGAAGAACTTACCGTTGGACTTCACGACGGTGGGCAAATTGGGGAGTATCCTGCCAGAGCTCAGGGCTATCTCCTTCTCATCGATCGTCGTCCCATCGATCAGGAACTTTAACGGAAGTGTATTAACTCCGCTCGATCCTTCCTCCGGAAATTCCACGGGCAGGTTGAGCTCAAACCTGCCGTCCTTGACCTCTACTGGAACCTTCCCCGAAGGAGTCTGGATCTCCAGCTTCCCGTCTTTCATGCCCTCAACGGTTCCAATGAGCTTAAGATAGTCCCTGCCCATTGAAGAGTAGGGTTTCATGTCGAGATTGACCTTTACCGCAGTGATCTTGGTCTCTAAAGGCTCCAGCTCACCCGATCTGGGTATCAGTTTAAGCTCATGATCCCCCGGAGACGCGTTGAGGGGAACCGAAAAGAGGCCGTTCTTGGGCACGACGGAGGCTACTTTTTGTCCATCGAGCAAGACGTCTATGGGAACGTCCTTTGGCGCCGTTCCGGTGAGGTTGAAATCGCCGGCCGGAACGAGCCCGCTAGAACCTATCGTTATCCTTTCGGCTGGAAGAATCCTCACGACGGGGTCGCTATCGCCAAGGTAAGGGAAGTTGAGGTATCTGACGACGAGCCAGTAGTTCCCTGGCGCTATGTCCTTGGGAACCGACGCATGGATGGTGTATTTCCCGTTTCTCACCTCGGCACGTCCAACCACGTACCTCGCCTCTCCCTTCCTGAGGCCCAGAACCGCTTCCACGGTTCCGCCTGATAGGGCCTGACCATGCCAGAGAACCCTCCCGAAGACCGTGAAGTTCGAACCGGCCCTTATTTCACTGGGGTACCCCTCAACAGTAACCGTGACGTTGTCGGTCACAACTATGGGGAACTTAACGGAGAACCCCTTAGAAGTGAAAGTGATCCAGTAAACCCCCGGAGTATCTGGGGCCCTTATGGAGAGCTCGTACTCCCCCTTCCTCTCAACGGGAACCTCAGAAGAAATCGTGAATTCTAGTCCGTGAACAAGCAACACCCTCACACGGGCTTCCTCACCGGGGGAAAGAAACGGCGGGAGATCTACAACATCTATCCCCACGTCCCCGGGAACGAGGCGGAGGTAGCGGAAGGTGCCTCCCCAGACTGGCAAGTAGAGGACGGTTTTTCTCTCAAGATCGATCTCAAAAGGCGGCTCCCTCAGAGAACCATCCCAGTAAACTTTTCCCTGAATGTTCCTGATTTTAAAGTGTCTGTCGTAGGAAGCCTCAGTGAAGACAACCGGGGAGGAGGGAACGGGATCAAACCTGACCCAGCCCAGATTCCTGAACTCCACCTCCGGCCAGTAGGTCACGTTGGAGAATGGGACGATGCGGTAATCTTCGGAGGCCGGAACCCTGTAGCCTGCCACCAGCCTCGTCGGAAACCCCATCATCCTGGCAATTACAGCGAAGGCAGAGGCTATGTCGTAGGAACTTCCCCGCCTTGTCCTGAAGGCCATGTCAAACAGGCCTTCGCAGTCGGAGTTTGAATCCTCACTCACGATGAAGTTCTCCCTAAAGAAGCGTTCAAGGGCAAGCAGGTTTTCATAATCCGGATTGTCCGCAGCTCCAAATGCCATAGCCAGATGCATCAAACTATAGGGGAATCCCATATAAAACTTGAACAAACCCTCCGGAGCCGGGAAGTACTCGCCGGAGGAAGGCCTCTCCGTCTCCCAGTATGTAATGGAGTAGTTGGAGAGGGGTCCCTTTGGTATGTAAAGATCCAGGAGTGGATTGTACTCCACCGGGACTGAAAAGTTCCTGGGGTAGAGTGGAGAAAGGATGAAGCTGAGGTTGGCGGGATAGTAGACATTGATTGTTCTGAGTGATTTCACGGGGATCTCCGGGGGTTGATCACTCGGAGGAGAGCTCCTGCTTGAGTTTATCACCTCAGAAGTTTTCCACCGGCAGTTATCTCCCGGAGAGTCGAAAACGGCCAGACGAAGGTAAACTTCAGGACCGGGGGAAACCACAAAGTATGAGTCGGGCATGTTACGGATCTGTGGCACTTCCCGACCAAGAGGCCCAGAAACTCCGGCCCCACCAGAGACTGTTTTTTCTATCTGAACCGGAGAAAGGGGGGAGTAGCTCGATGCGGAGGCGAGAAGGAACAGTGACAGCACGAGCAGCAACAAAGACGCGAGGTACCTCCTCATTCCAACCCCTTTTAGGGGAAATGGCATCAAGATTTAAATCGTTATCGGTAGACATTTTCGTTACAAGGAGGATAAAAGATAGTCCGCCCAGACCTCGAAGGGAAGGACCCATTGAAAAAGAAAATCAGAACGAAACACCGCGGGCCTCAACCCTTCCCGGGCCCCCAACGTTCCCTTCAACTTTGAAGATCTTTCCAAGGAACCTCTCAACCACCCAGACGTTGGTGAGAAGGTGGTTGGTTATCTCCGAAACCGCTACCTCTCCTCCAGCGAAGGCCAGGAACGGTATCAGCTGATCGCCGAGGAACTTATCAACCGAGGCCCCAGTTTTCAAACTGCCTATCAGCTCGTCTGCAGCTTCCCTTCCCACGACCTCGGCGGGCTTTCCACGCTTTCCGAGTGCATCCCCGCCGAGTCTAAGCCCGTCGGTCTCGGCCCACACCACTATCCCGCTCCCTGGACCGAGAGACCGGGAAACCTCGGTTTCTATCTCGACGGGGACGTTGTAGAACTCCCCCAGCCTTTCCCGAGCTACTTTGGCCTGCCTCTCAGCGACGTGGGCCGGTAAGTTAGTGGCGTGGCTTATCCCGGAGAACCCCCTTATTCTCCCAGCTTTGAGAACCCTGAGAGGCTTCCTTTCCTCCCAGGGTTCAACGCTCCCAACAACTAACCCGCCACCCTTCGGGTAGTGCCCCCTCCTCCTTACATCAAGCTCGACGTTGAGCCCCATCCTCCTCAAGGCGTGGAGGGTGACGTTCTTGAGGTAGTCAACCGGCGGGCTCCACGGAACGTCTGTACCGCCGGTTATCTCAAAACTCCCGCCGACGAACGCCATAGCCGGGAGCAAAGCTTGGAGGACAAGCGTTATGCTCCCGGCAGTTTTTATCGGCACCTTCACGTGCTCGAACTTTAGTTCCCCCGGGATGAACTCAAGCTCCGTAGAGCCGACCTGGGCCCCCTTGACCTTCGCCCCGCTGAGTTGCTTTAGGGCGAGGATTCCGTGGAGGTGCTGGGGCCTCAGACCCGGATTGGGCCTGTTGGCCCTGATCTTGGTTATCCTGACCGGTTTGCCAGTCACCGCTGAAAGGGCAACTGCAGTCCTTATTATCTGACCCCCTCCCTCGCCGTAGGAACCGTCTATCTCAACCCGCTCCATGCTTCCACCGAGATCCCTTACACTGAACCTTCAAAAACCTGACGAAAGATTTTTCTAGGGTAATCCCGACGGCATCAATGATGAAGATGAACCCGCTTGAGTTCTGCGTGAAATCCCTGAGCTATCCGCTGGGCATGGTTCTGGAGGGCCTCAGCCAGGGGAAAGGGGATGTCGTGGAGGTTAGAAATGGCCGGATAACCCTACCGGAGGTTCCCTTCGCCGCCAAGTGCTACCTCACCGCCAAGGCAATCTATATGAGCCTCGACCCCGTGGACGCAAAGAGGGTCTCAGATGACCTGCAGGGCATAAACGATTTCGCTGAAAGAATCCTGTCCTCAAAGCTCGGACCGCTGGTTGAGGAGTACTTCAAAAGGGGGCATGAACTCATTAAGCGCAGAGAGACAGTTGGTATAGACTGGCTGGAGTACGAGAGAAGGAAGGAGAAGGTAAAGCCTTACTTCGAGGCACTCTTGACAGGAAAAGAGCCGGAAGGTTTGGAGAACCTCACCGTCGACGAGTGCCTTCTGATATCCTACCTCGCGAGGGAGAGAAAGCTCAAGGAGAGGGTAAACGCGGTTCTCGGAAAGCACAACAGTGGGTTCAGAAAAGCGGTCGTGGAGTACTTCAAAGCTCTCCGAGGTTGAGCCTGACCGCGAGCTTTAGGGCCTCTTCCCTAGAAAGACCCTTCTTTTCGATCAGGGTCATTATCAGCTTAGCGAGAGCCTCAACGTTCCTCAGGTTGAGCTTCTCAGGGGGATAAGCGCGGAAGTACTCGGGATCCACCGGAAAGCCCAGCCTCGCTGAGAGCTCAGCGGAAAACTCCTCAACCGTCAGCGGGGGAAGCCTTAGGGTAACCGGGAAATCGAAGCCGGAGTACTTTCCAGCATCCTTAGTTTCGACGACTATCTGGTAGTCCCTCTCCCCCTCCAGGGCCGCCGCCAGCTCCCTAGCATCGGGCTCCCGGAGGAGCAGGGTCTCAGGGGGTATGAGTCCGGAGAGCTCAATTCCGCGGAGGTTCTCCACCAGGACGTCCACACCGAGGGAGAGGACATCTTCAATGGAGAGTTCTTCTTCAGGATTCTCCGGCCCAAGCTCATCACCCCGTTCCTCCATGATCCTCCCGTACAGGGACTCACTGACGAGGGTCACCTGGTAGACGTTTTTTGCATCCCCGAGGTGGAGAACCCCGTTGGAGAGGAGCTTTAGACCGAGCCTCGCCAGGGCGGAGCTCAGGGAAGACTCGGTCCTCGTAGTTATGGCCTTCCTCTCCCCAACGTCCTCAACTCCCCTGCTCACGAGTCGATAGTCAGTGGGGAAAAGCCCCCTAGCGTTGAAGAACTCCTCAAGGGTTCTCTTAGCCAGCTCCTCGTCCAGGGCATAGATCTTGACGAATTCCACGTTCTCCCTGCTGTCAACACCTATCAGAACAACGGCGTCGTGCCTTTCCTTCGGGGTGAGGATATCGTCCATGGGCACCGCCCTAAATAATGGGATCAGAGGCTCATAGCGCCTAAAAGCTCGCCAGTATCAAGGCTGATTATCTGGGCCTCTCTCCTCCTGGTGTCGAGCAGGGCAACGCTTTTGACACCGGTAACGTAGCCGCAGACTTCCCCTGGATTTATGAGGATGGTCCTCCCCACCTCACGGATCTCGTAGTGATGGGTGTGGCCGACAACGACAACATCGTAGAGCCTGCTGTGGGCAAGGGCCCTGACGAGAACCTCGTTCGTACCGTGGGTTACCGCTATTTTCATCCCGTCGGCCTCGAGCTCTATCAGCTCGTCGTATATCCCAAGGGCCTCGTATAGACCCTTCCTCTCACCGTCGTTGTTTCCGAAGACGCCCTTTAGGGGAGCGTTGAGGTTCCTGAGTTCGTTCGCAACAAACGGAGCCACGAAGTCCCCCGCGTGTATAACCAGATCGACTCTTTTCGAGTTGAAGAACTCGACGGCTTTCCTTATCGCCGGGAGGTTGTCGTGGGTATCGCTCATTATCCCTATCAGCATTACCTCTCACCTAAACGGGGTTGGGAAGGGAGGTTTATAGGGTTATCGTGAACCTCGGAGGACATGTGTACAGAGAAGATCATCGCAGCGGCGGGAAGGTTTATTAGCCGTTGGGGGTACGGGCTAAAAGGTGGTGGGATGTTCACGGGGAGGGCCCTGATACCGATCAAGATCCTCCAGCCCTACGGGGACTGGAACGCCGGCGATATAGCCCTGGTAGAGGATTGGAAGGCTAAGGTTCTCTGGGAGAGCGGTATCGGTGAGGTTGTGGACGAGACCGATAAAATAATCGGCGAGATAGACAAAGTCATAGCGGAGGAGCGGGAGAGCGAGCCCTTGGTTCCGCTCCCGGCGGGGCTCTACGAGAGGGCCGAGTTCTACATCTACTATCTTGAGAACTACGTGAGAAGGAATCCCGGCGACAGCATAGACGTCCTCAGCGTCAAGATGACTAAGCTGGCCAACCTTAAGAAGAAGTTCCGCTACCTAAAGGAGCTCCGCTTCAAGAAGATACTGGAAACCGTGAGGCTGAGGCCCAACAGCCTTGAAGTCCTCGGCCGGCTCTCCCCTGAGGAGAGGAGGATCTACATAGAGCTGTCCAAAATCAGAAACGACTGGCTCGGTGAGGGATGATGGAAAGGGAGGAGATGATATCACGCTTCACAAGCTTTCTGAGGGAGTACAAAGACGACGAGGGCAACTCCGTCTACATAGGCAAGCTCAAGGATCTCCTCACGGTAACCCCAAAGCGCTCTCTCACAATTGACTGGACTCACCTGAATTCCTTCGATCCCGAACTGGCGGAGGAACTCCTCAACAGCCCGGAGGAAGTCCTGGCGGCAGGGGAAGATGCAATCCAGATAGTCCTGCGCGAGGAACTGATGTACACAGGCGAGCTCAAAGTTCACGCCCGCTTCTTCAACCTCCCGCACACGCTCCTCGTCAAGGAGCTCGGGAGCGAGCACATAAACAGGCTCATCCAGGTGGAGGGCATAATCACCCGCGTGAGCGAGGTCAAGCCCTTCGTGCAGAAAGCCGTCTTCGTCTGTAAGGACTGCGGGAACGAGATGGTACGCCTCCAGAGGCCGTACGAGAACCTCATCAAGCCGGCGAAGTGCGACGCCTGCGGAAGCAGGAACGTCGATCTAGACGTCGAGAAGAGCCGCTTCATCAACTTCCAAAGCTTTAGGTTGCAAGACAGGCCCGAGAGCCTCAAAGGCGGCCAGATGCCACGCTTCATCGATGCAATACTCTTAGACGACCTCGTTGACACCGCCCTTCCAGGCGACCGCGTCCTCGTCACAGGAATCCTCAGAGTAATCCTGGAGCAGAAGGACAAGAGGCCGATCTTCAAGAAGGTTCTCGAGGTCAACCACATAGAACAGCTCAGCAAGGAGATAGAGGAGCTGGAGATCTCCCCAGAGGACGAGCAGAAGATAAGAGAACTCGCTAAAAGGAAGGACATAGTGGATGCGATAGTGGATTCGATAGCGCCGGCAATATGGGGCCATAAGACGGTGAAGAAGGGCATCGCTCTGGCGCTCTTCGGTGGAGTCCAGAGAACCCTGCCGGACGGAACGAAGCTGAGGGGAGAGAGCCATGTACTTTTGGTTGGAGATCCGGGAGTAGCTAAGAGTCAAATTCTCCGCTATGTGGCCAATCTGGCGCCGAGGGCGATTTATACGAGTGGGAAGAGCAGTTCCGCAGCCGGCCTCACAGCGGCCGCCGTCCGCGACGAGTTCACGGGCTCCTGGGTGCTGGAAGCCGGTGTTTTGGTCTTAGCCGATGGTGGGTTTGCCTGCCTACACCCAGACTCCCGCGTCCTCGTCGATGGGAAATACCAGCGCATAGAGGACTTGTTCGAGCTTCAGAAGTCGTATAAAGCGCGCTCAGGCAACGAAATCGTGGACATACAGGAGAAGGACATGGAAGTAGCCTCTCTTGACCTCTCCACCCTGAAGACAAGAAAAAGCACCGCGACGATAATCCGCAGGAAGTCGTGGAAGGGAGATCTAATCCACCTAAAGCTACGCTCAGGCAACGAGATAACCCTAACCCCTGATCACCTGCTCATAGACGGGAACACTCTAGAGTGGAAGGAAGCGGAGAGATTCAGAGTTGGGGACAAGGTAATATCACCTCTAAAGCTACCGAACAACACCTCCAAGGTTTACATACTTGACATACTGCCCGAAAGTTGGAAAGTAAAGCTTACAAGGGAAGAAAAAGAGGAGCTGAAGAGGGAGATACTCAAACACTACAGCAGTCTCGCCGAGTTCAACAGAAGATACAACGTTTCAAGGGATTTCCTCTCAGGTAAAAGTTCAATAACAGTCGGAAAATTCAGACAGATTCTAAAAGACCTCGGCGTTTATGGAGCATGGAGAGAGCGCCCGCTTACTTACGGGCCAAACTACCGCAGGGAACGGCTCAAAGTTGCATATATAACACCTGAGCTAGCGTACTTTATTGGCTTCCTCTACGGCGATGGATGGATATCAAAGCAGGGTTCAAAAGTCCACGTGAGGATCGTCCAGTCAAAGGTTCATCAGGAGCAGATTGAGAGAATCAGAAAAGCATTTAGAGCGTTCTACAACGGCGAACTTAGAGAATACAAGAGGAGAACTAAAAGCGAGGTAGCAGGAAACAAGGTGGAGAGTGAGTCCATAACGTTCCACATAAGTTCTCCACTGCTGGCCTTCATCTACGAGTACTTAACTGGAGAGAACCTCAAGAACGCGTTCTCACTGGACGATGAAGCGCTCAAAGCGTTCATAGCCGGTGCACTCGACTCAGACGGATGCGTATCAGTCAAGAAGGGTAAGAAAGGTAGAGTCGTGCACATCGAGTTCCTTCTCTCCAATGAGATGGAGAAAGACAGGGCTTTCGCGATGCTCCTGCGCAGATTCGACGTTTATGCTAGAGTGATTCCCGGCAAAGGTGTAAATAGGATACGAGTAACCAGCAGAGAAGACGTAGAAAACCTCCTCAACGCGGTTAGAGACTACAGTGTCAAAATTAAGGAACTTCCCGAGAAGAAACACCTTGTTTCATCCTACAGCGACAAGATACCTCTCAAGCCTATGGAAAAACTTGCAAAGGAGATCCTCGACTCCGTCCCCTCCACCGCGCTCCAGAAAGCCGGTCTGTGGAGTACTATCTACGCCTACGCTCACGGAAAATACGCTCCCAGCAGGATACAGATAAGAAAGATAATTGATAGAATCGGACACCTAATTCCTTCAGAAACCTTAGTAAGGCTCAAGGTTCTAGCGACTAGGGACTACTTCTTGGATGAGATAATCTCAATTGAGCGCGTGCCATATGAGGGCTACGTATACGACCTTTACGTCCCGGGCGACCACAACTTCATAGCTGAAGGAATAATCGTCCACAACTGCATTGACGAGTTCGACAAGATGAGCGACAGGGACAGAAGCGCGATACACGAAGCCCTCGAACAGCAGAGCTACCACCACGACTTCGAGCTCCTCCTGGCCGATGGCAGGAAGGTGAAGATAGGCGAACTCGTTGATGAGCTCATCGAGAAGAACCGCGATAAGATAATCCTCGGCAAGGACACAGAGATACTGCCGGTTGATGACATCGAGCTTCTAGCTTACGATCTGGAGAAGAGGGAGATAGTCAGGGTAAAAGCAGACCGCGTGAGCCGGCATAAGGCTCCGGAAAAGTTCATAAAGCTCCGTTTCTCCAACGGGAGAGAAATAGTCGTAACGCCGGAGCACCCGATTATGGTCTGGGAGGACGGGAGGATCAAGGAAGTACCCGCCGAGAGGATCGTACCTGGGGACATAGCACTCGGCGTTCTGAGGTACCCGGTTCAGGTTGATGGGGAATTCAAAGAGTACTACAAAGATCAAAGAGCGGCCGAAGACTACCAGGATCACCTCTACTCCCAGGGGACAGTTTCAAAGATCAAAAAAACCAGCACAAGGTTCATCGTTGAAAAATCCGAGAGGGCACTGCCAAAGGAACTGGTAAAACCCCTAACCAGGGCAGGCAGAATACTCGGCGTAACCCAGACCCAAAAGGAGAGGGTGTACTTCAACCAAAAACTCGTGAAGGAAAGCCTCATCGAGGGCTATCTCCGGAGAGTTACGGAGAGGATGAGAGAGCTCGAAAAACTATCCAGAGACGAACCTGTGAAAGCCCTCGACCTGCTGCCAAAGGCCTGGCTCTATCAGAAGTACGGGGTAACCCACGGAAGACTCAAAAAGCTCGCGGGAGCCAGTGATCCCTGGGCCCTGAAAACAATACGGAGCGCGGTTGAGGAGAGGATATCACTAGCCATGGGGGAACTCAACAAGTTCCTGGAATGGTGGAACGCAAACGTTAACTTCCTGAAGGTAAAGCGCGCTGAAGAAGTTCAAAACGACCGCTGGGAGTGGGTCTACGACGTAACAGTCGAGCCGCATCACCTCTTCGTCTCCCATGGATTAGTCCTCCACAACACCATCAGCATCTCCAAGGCGGGCATTACCGCGACCTTAAATTCAAGGACGACAGTCATAGCCGCCGCCAACCCGAAGTTCGGAAGGTTTAACAGGATGAAGTCCCTTCCGGAACAGCTCGACCTCCCACCGACCCTGCTGAGCCGTTTCGACCTCATATTCCTCCTCTTGGATGAGCCGGACGAGAAGGTGGACGCGGACATAGCGGAGCACATACTCAGGGTCAGAAGGGGAGAGGCCGAGGTGGTGACGCCAAAGATACCCTACGACCTTCTCAAGAAGTACATAGCCTACGCCAGGAAGAACGTCCACCCAGTTCTGAGCAGGGAAGCCATGGAGGAGATAAAGAATTACTACGTGAGGATGAGGAGGGGCTTCAAGAGGAGCGGGGAGAACGAAGGAGAGCTCCAGCCAATTCCGATAACTGCCAGACAGCTTGAGGCACTGATCCGCCTGAGCGAGGCCCACGCAAGGATGCGGCTGAGCGAGACGGTCACAAGGGAGGACGCGAGAGCTGCCATAAGGATCGTGGAGGACATGCTGAGGACGATAGCCGTTGACGAGGAGGGATCACTGGACGCCGCGATACTTGAGGTAGGGAAGAGCACGAGAAAGCTCAACAAGATAGAGAAGCTCATAGACATAATAAACGCCCTTGAGAGCGAAGGGGAGTTCGGTGCGCCGGAGGACAGTGTGATAGAAGCGGCCAAACAGGCGGGACTCGGAACCGAGAACGACATCAAAAAGCTCCTGAACGACCTCAAGAGGGACGCGAGGATATACGAGCCGAGGGCAGGCTTTTACAAGACCCTCTGAGTTCATCCCCCACATTTTAAGCAACAAGGTTATAAACCGCCCTGTCCAGCTATGATGGAGGTGAGAGGGATGAGCGAGAAAAAGGTCGACTTTTACGATTTCGAGGGCCTTTTGGATAAGGCTTACGAGGAGCTTCCCGAGAACGTGAAGCACCACCGCTCACGTTTTGAAGTTCCCGCCGCCCAGGTCACGATAGCCGGCAACAGGACGATCATCGAGAACTTCGTGGACATAGCAGAAGCCATGAACCGAGACCCCAACCACCTCCTCAAGTTCATCCTCAGGGAGGTTGCCACGGCGGGAACGATAGAGGGAAGGAGGGCCATACTCCAGGGCCGCTTTACACCGTACCTCATAGGGAACAAGCTCAAGAAGTACCTCAAGGAGTTCGTTATCTGTCCGGTCTGTGGAAGCCCGGACACAAAGATCATCAAGAAGGACCGCTTCCACTTCCTCAAGTGCGAGGCCTGTGGAGCCGAGACCCCAATAGCGCACCTGTGATTTCATTCTTTTTCAATTTCCTCATGAACTAGTTGGACAAAATATCCAATTTTAGACCGCCCGAATTTCCTTGAAAACCCTTTTAAACTTTACAAACTACAAGGGCCCAGTTAATCCCAGGGGGAGTTCTCATGGGCATGGAGGAAAAGGTTAGCGAACTGTATGAGAGGAAGAAGAAGATCATGGAAATGGGCGGCGAAAAGGCCGTTGAAAAGCAGCATGCCAAGGGAAAGCTCACCGCCAGGGAGAGGATCGAAAAGCTCCTCGACCCCGGAAGCTTCGTTGAGATAGGCATGTTCGTGAAGCACCGCGGTACCGAGTTCGGCCTCGACAAGAAGGAGCTTCCGGCCGATGGAGTCATCACCGGCTACGGAACCATCGACGGAAGGCTCGTCTTCGTCTACGCCCAGGACTTCACCGTCATGGGCGGTTCGCTCGGAGAGATGCATGCAGCGAAGATAAAACGCATAATGGAGCTGGCCCTAGAAGCCGGTGCCCCGGTTATAGGCCTCAACGACTCCGGTGGAGCGAGAATTCAGGAGGGCGTCGACTCGCTCAAGGGATACGGCGACATCTTCAAGATGAACACGCTTCTCAGCGGCGTGGTTCCGCAGATCACAGCGATTATGGGTCCCTGTGCCGGCGGTGCAGTTTACAGCCCTGCCATCGGTGACTTCATCCTGATGGTCGACAACCCGGCGAGCTTCATGTTCATCACCGGCCCGCAGGTCGTCAAGGCGGTCACTGGAGTCGAGGTTACACCGATACAGCTCGGAGGTGCGATGGTTCACGCCCAGAAGAGCGGACAGGCCCACCTCATAGGCAAGAGCGACGAGGAAGTTCTCGCGTTGATAAGGCGCCTCGTTGGTTATCTGCCGTCAAACAATATGGAGAAGCCGCCGAGGGTTAAGACGAACGATTTACCATTCAGGAAGACCGAGAACCTCTACAGCATCGTCCCGGACGACCCGAACAAGGGCTACGACGTGAGGCAGGTCATCTACGAGATAGTCGACAGGGACGAAAACGGCAACCCGGACTTCCTTGAGATACTCCCATATTTCGCACCGAACGCTGTTGTCGGCTTCGGAAGGATGAACGGCCAGACGGTTGGAATAGTGGCAAACAACCCGATCCACTTCGCAGGAGTCCTCGACATAGACAGCTCCGACAAGATAGCGCGCTTCGTGAGGACGTGCGACGCCTTCAACATACCGATAGTTACCCTCGTCGACGTTCCGGGCTATTTGCCAGGAACCCAACAAGAATATGGTGGGATCATAAGGCACGGAGCCAAGGTTCTCTACGCCTACGCTGAGGCAACGGTTCCGATGGTCACCGTCATCCTCAGAAAAGCCTACGGTGGGGCTTACTTAGCTATGGGAAGCAAGCACCTCGGTGCCGACTTCGTCTTCGCCTGGCCCACCGCGGAGATAGCCGTTATGGGCCCTGAGGGAGCGGCGAACATCATATTCAGGAAGGAGATAGCTGCTGCCGAGAACCCCGAGGAAGTCAGGCAGCAGAAGATAGCAGAGTACCGCGACAAGTTCGCCAACCCCTACGTGGCCGCTTCGCGCGGATACATCGACGACGTTATCGATCCAGCCAAGACCAGGGCGAAGGTCGTTATGGCCCTCGAAGCCCTCGAGAGCAAGAGGGTAAAGCTCCCACCGAAGAAGCACGGCAACATACCGCTGTGAGGTGTGAAGAATGGACATGGCCCAGCTCGTCGAAGGCGGGTGGATAACTGTAATCGGTGTCACGGTCGTCTTCGCAATACTCGGAATCCTAGCCCTGATCCTCTACTTCGTCGGCTGGCTCGAGAGAAGGCTGGTGGAGAAGGAGAAACCAACTCCCCTCCCCACACCGACCCCAACTCCAGCCGCTAAGATCGAGGAGAGGAAGCCGACGATACCGCCGAGGGATCTGGCAGTTATAACAGCGGCAGTGCTTGCTTACACCGCGGAGAAGGTGAGCCAGCTCAGACCCCTGCCCTTCAGGAGGAAGGTTTCAGACGCCTGGCGCCTCTACGGCGTCCAGAGCCAGATGGAAGAAGTTGAAGATTTCAACTACGAGATGGGGAAGTGGTGAAAATGGCCAAGGTCAAGGTCATCGTTGATGGTGTTGAGTACGAGGTTGAGGTTGAGGAACTCCCCGGAGGAAAATTCAAGGTGAGCTTTGAGGACAAGGAATACACCGTCGAAGCCCAGGGATTGGGAATAGACGTGAGCACCCTCAGCGCCCCCACAGGCACTACAACCGTTTCAGCTACAGCTACCCCTGCTCCTGTTGTTCCTTCGTCTGCTCCGGTTCCCGCTGCTCCAGCAGCCCCAGCAGCACCCTCACCAGCTCCAGCCGCCACTGGCGAAGGAGTCGTCACAGCCCCAATGCCCGGAAAAATCCTCAGAATACTAGTCAAAGAAGGAGAACAAGTCAAGACCGGCCAAGGACTACTCATTCTCGAAGCAATGAAAATGGAAAACGAAATCCCAGCACCAAAAGACGGCACAATAAAGAAAATCCTAGTAAAAGAAGGCGACACCGTAAACACCGGCGACCCACTAATAGAAATCGGGTGAAGAGCCATGGCAACGTTCCTAGACTTCATCAACACCCTCGGCCTCCTTCATCTCACGGTAGGGAACGTCATCATGATAATAGTGGGCCTGACACTGGTTTATCTAGCCATCAGGTACGAGATGGAGCCGCTCCTGCTCCTCCCAATAGGCATAACCGCAGTGCTGGTCAATCTGCCTCTGAGCGGCATAGCCAACTGGCCCGTTGCCGTGAACCTGCCAGAGAACGTCAGCGAGAGCATCTTCAAGACCATATCCTACATGAGTGATCACTACGGCGCTCCTGGTCTGTTCGACCTCATCTACTACCTCCTAGTGAAGACGGAGGTTGTTCCGCTCCTCATATTCTTCGGCCTCGGGGCAATGACCGACTTCGGGCCGATGATAGCGGATCCAAAGACGGCGCTGATGGGCGCGGCAGCACAGATAGGTGTGTTCATAGCGATGCTCACAGCCTTAGCTCTCGGCTTCAACCTCAACCAGTCGGCGAGCATAGGAATCATCGGAGGAGCCGACGGTCCAACTACGATATACCTCACAACGAAGCTTGCCCCTGAGATACTGGCGGCAACTGCCGTGGCTGCCTACTCATACATGAGCCTCGTCCCGCTCATTCAGCCACCCATCATAAAGGCGCTAACGACTCCGGAAGAAAGGAGAATCCGCATGGAGCAGCTCAGGCCGGTATCCAAGAGGGAGAAGATACTCTTCCCAATAATCACCATGATAGTCATAGGCCTCCTCGTCCCGAGCGCCGCACCGCTGATAGGCATGCTCATGATAGGCAACCTCTTCAGGGAGAGCGGCGTCGTCGAGCGCTTGAGTAAAGCCGCCCAGGAGGAGCTGATGAACATCGTCACGATCTTCCTCGGCCTCGGCGTCGGCTCAACTATGAGGGCGGAGAGCTTCCTCACAACCCAGACCCTTGAGATACTCGGCCTCGGTGTCATCGCCTTCGCAAGCGCGACGGCCGGTGGAGTCCTCTTCGGAAAGTTCATGATGAAGATGAGCGGCGGAAAGATCAACCCGATGGTCGGCGCGGCAGGTGTTTCAGCGGTGCCCATGGCGGCAAGGGTCGTCCAGAGGATAGCCAGCGAAGAGGATCCAGGGAACTTCATCCTCATGCACGCCATGGGACCAAACGTTGCAGGAGTTATTGGAACCGCCGTTGTAGCTGGAGTCTTCCTGGCCCTGCTCGGCTGAGGGTTTTATTTTTCACCCCCCACTATTTTTCTCGGCCCAAAACAAAACCTTAAATAATAGGACGCCTCTTTAGGTTAAGCGGTGGTGAGCATGAGGGTAAAGACGATAATGACGAAGGATCCAGTGGTTATCGAACTTCCGGCAACCAGGAGCTACGCCCTTGAACTCTTCAAAAAGCACAAGGTCAGGGCGTTTCCGGTTGTTAACAAAAAGACCGGTCAGCTCGCAGGGATAATAAGCATCAAGCGTGTTCTCCTCCATCCAGATGAGGATCAGCTCGCGATGCTCATAAGGCGTGAGGTGCCAGTCGTAAAGCCGGACGACGACCTTAAGAAGGCAGTTAGGAAGATGCTCGATATGGACTACCGCAGGGTGGTAGTCGTTGATGATGACGGAAAGGTCGTTGGTATCCTCACCGTCGGCGATATAGTGAGGCGCTATCTGGCAAAGAACGAGAAGCTGAAGGACGTGACGATAGAGAGATACTACCAGAAGAACGTAGGCGTCGTGTGGCGCGGAACACCGCTCAAGGCTGCACTCAAGGCGCTCCTGCTCTGCAATGCCATGGCCATACCCGTCATCGACGACGACGGCAACCTCGTTGGCATGGTGGACGAAACGGACATCCTCAAGGACAGCGAGGTCGTCAGAGTTATGAAGCAGACATCCCTGGCCGCTTTAAGCGAGGAGGAGTGGATGCTCGAGAGCAACCCAACACTGCTGTTTGAGAAGGCCGAGCTCCAGCTCCCAATGAAGCCGGTCGAGGATATAATGAACCGCGAGCTCATTGTTGCAACACCCCACATGAGCGTCTACGACGTGGCTCAAAAGATGGTTCAGTATCACATCGAACAGCTGCCCGTCATCAGGGGCGAGGGAGAACTCGTCGGCATCGTCAGAGACATGGACATAATAAAGGTCATCCTCAATAAGTGAGCTTTTAAGTTCCTTTTCTCCCTTCTCAAAGGTGGTGCAGTTGGAGGTAAAGCTTTCCCTCTTCGGTTTTGGAAACGTTGGAAGGGCCATCGCGAGGGTTCTCCTTGAAAAGAAAGCCCTCTTCCGCGAGAGGTACGGACTGGAGTTTAAGGTAGTCAGCGTGGCGGACAGAAGCGGAGTGGTCTGGCTTCCTGAGGGGATAGACCTGAGGGAGGCTCTCCTGATAAAGGAGACCCTCGGAAAGCTCTCATCCTGGACCAACGACTATGAGGTCTACGACTTCACGCCGGAGAAGGCCGTCCGGGAAATAGAAGCGGATATCGCCGTCGACGTCACTAACGACAAGGAGGCCTGGAAGTGGCAGCTTGCGGCACTCAAGGACGGAAAGGCCGTCGTCACAAGCAACAAGCCGCCCCTCGCGTTTCACTATTCCGAGCTAACAAAGGAGGCAGAGAAGAGGAGCCGTCCCTACCTCTTCGAGGCGACAGTCATGGCGGGAACGCCGATAATAGGCATCCTGCGCGAGAGCCTGCTCGGAGATACGGTTCAGAGGATAGAGGCCGTTCTCAACGCAACAACAACGTTTATCCTGAGCAGGATGGAGGTGGGAGTTGAGTTCGAGGATGCCCTGAGACAGGCTCAAAGACTTGGAATAGCAGAGAGGGATCCAAGCGGCGACGTTTTGGGAACAGACGTAGGCTACAAGGCGACGATACTACACTGCGTCGCCTTTGGGCCAGTAACGTTTAACGAGGCAAAGGTCAGGGGCATAGCGGAGGTAACTGCAGGGGAGGTACAGAGAGCCAGAAAGAAGGGGAAAACGATAAGACTCGTCGCGACGGTCGAGAGGGGGAAGATAACCGTCGAGCCCAAGGAGGTTCCCCTTGACAGTCCGCTGGCAGTTGAAAGCCACGAAAACGCCGCAGTGGTATGGACCGACCTCCTTGGGGAGCTGGTTATAAGAGGGGCCGGAGCGGGGCTTAAGGAGACCGCCAGCGGTGTCGTGAGCGACATCATAAAGGCCTCGATGATGCTAGAGGACTGAACCGGACTGCGTATTCTCCCCAACATTTTTCCGAGAAAACCTATCTATGGAAGGTAATACCTCTCCCCTTCGATCTCCACCACAACCCGTGTGGTCCCAAGCTTAGTTGGGGTGAGGTAGGCGCGGATTGGGATATCGCACACCGCTGTTTCAATGGGTTCCTTCAGGCGAAGCTCCCGCGAGCTGTAGCCATCTTCCAAAACGGAGAGAACTGGAGTATCCACATCATACCAGTAAATCAGGTCACAGGTCTTTTCACCGTTGGTTATCCTTAGCGCCGGTTTCCCGCGCATCGCCACCCCAACTAGAGGTCCCAGGACCATTCCACCAAAAAGTGCCCCCACAAGCGCTGAGGATGTGAAGGGGGCTATGAACAATACGAAAAGGGCGAACAGCAAGACCGAGAGGGCTAGAGAAGCCGTTGCAGCTTTTCTGTCGTAGTGCCGATATTTTTTAACCACAATCACTAAACATCCACCACTCTGACAATAAGTAACAAACCATTTTTAAGATTTGCCCCACTCGGAAGATCTGACTTTCTTTTTTCCAGCTTTATCACGAGTCCATCTTCAAATCGATATGCCCCCCACAACGAAATTGCGCGCAACCCTTTTTAATCCTTCATCAAGCTATGGAACGGTGGAAAGAGCATGGAGCACGTCATAGCCCTCCACCAGGTCTACGCGGAGCTGATATTCAGGGGATTGAAGACGGTGGAGCTGAGGAAGAGAAGGGCCTTCAACGAGGGTGATCTCGTTTTCCTCTACGTGGCAAGGGGAAACCCCTACGAGTTGAGGGACACACTCAGGAGGCTCGGCCTCCACGAGGAGCAGACGCTTACAAAAAGGGGAACGATAGCGGGAGGCTTCGAGGTAGGGGAGGTCATCAAGGCCGACCTCGATACCCTGTGGGAGATGACCAAAGAAACAAGCGGGTTAGCTCTCGTCCACGGCGAGAACGGAAAGAAATGGCTTGGGGAGTACATAAAGGACTTCGGATACGCCTTCACGATAGAGAGGCCCTTCCTGTTCAAAGAACCGATGAGCAGGGAGGAAATGAAGGAGCGATACGGTGTTCACGTCGAGGGCGTCATACACCTCTCAAGGAGAACGAGGAAGGAGTGGGTGAAAAATCTGATTGAAGACCTCATGACGAGGGAAGCTCTCTATCTCTAACCCCCTCCCCGGAGCTCCTCCCCTGATCCTTCCCGCCACTGGAATCCTCAGGTTCAACCTTAACGTACGGACCGAGGCTGAGGGAGTCTATCTCCTCCTGCGTTAGGAGCCTGCTCTTGACCTTCTCGCCCACCAGGGCGCTGTTGCCGAGGGGGTCCATTATCCTGACGGTTAGGGGCTTCTTGCCCTCCTTGACTTCTTTGATGTACTCGAGGATCTCATCCGCCCTCTTCACCGCCTCTTCGTCGCCCTCCTGCCGCTTGAACTCCTTGGCCATCAGCAGGGTCTCCCTAACGCGCTCCAGAACACCCTCGACGTTCGTGATGAAGCCCTCGGCTGCAGGACCCGGTTCGATCTTGACGCCGATCTCGTCAAGCTCTATCGTCCCGCTCTTGCTCCTGACCATCCTCGTGAAGAGGTCCTTCTCCTCCTCAACCTTTACGGTGTAGAGCTTCGGAGGTCTGTCCTCCAGGATCATGACGTCGGCATTGCGGTAGCCGCATTTCTCGCAGATTATCGTGCTCTCCATGACCTTTCCGAAGTAGGGAATCTCATGGACGTACTGGATGGCCTTGAGCGTGCCCTTCCCACCGCATATCGGGCAGTCGCCGAGGGAGATGACCTGAACGTCATCGGGAGTGGGCTCTTTCTCGCGCTTCTCAGCCATTCTCACCACCGGCTTGGAAATGGAAAAGAGGTTTATAAATGTGAGGCACTGAGAAAATCGAAGAGATCAAAACGAGGAAGATCACTTGGCGAGCTTTATGTCCTCCGGAGTGAGGAGGAGCCTTATCTCGGACTTGCAGACCTTGGCAACCTGGCCGCCGAGGGCCGAGGTCATACCCTTGATCTGCTCGACGACTTTCTCAAGGATGTCGGGCTTTATCTCAAGGGGGCTCAGGTCAACGAGGACGAGGTTCCCGTTCTGGAGCTCCTCTGAGATCCTCTCAAGGTCGGAGTAGCTGGTGACTATTATCTTCCGTATGTACCTGATCTGAGGCTTTACGATCTCCCTCGCAAGAACGTCCTCCTCGAGCGGTATTACCTCAACGTCCTTTGGCAGTGGCTTCTCTTCCTTACCCGAAACTGCCTCTTTAACCGCGGGAGGTTTTTTCTTCGGCTTTTCCTTTTCGCCTTTCTTGATAATTCCATCGAACAATCCCATATTTTTCACCCCGGGGTTTGATCGTAACGAAAGCTGAACTTTTATGCACTCCAATGTTTATATTTCTTTCCCAAAGGGGCGGCAAAATTAAAGGGGTCAGGATGAACCGACCGCCTCAAGGAGAATCTTTCTGAGCTCCTCAGCCTTCTTTATAGCCGTATCAACGGCGTACATAACCTCCTCAAGCTTGAAAGAGCCACCTTCACCCTTCTGAACCGCTGAAATATGTCCAGTCTCGTCTGTGGTAACGGTTATCCTGCTGTCCATGACGGTTTCTTCGTCCAGGTTGGGATCGACTATTATGCTGGAGCCTATCTTGGCGAAGGTGACTGGTAATGGTATGTGCCTCACGGGCAGTGGTTCGTACTCATCCAGCTTAACAAGCTCGCCAGTCTCCTCGTTGTACTCAACCTTGGGCACCCTTGTGGTCAGGAGAGCAGCCATGGCGGCGAGGCCAGTTGCATCGAAGAGGTTTCCGTCGTGGTCAAGGACGTGGACGTCGATGAAAACCACCCTGACGAGTTTGCCCGGGACTATTACGAGCTTCTCAAGCTCCACCGCCCCGCTCTCCCTTATACCCCTGTCAACGACGCGGGCGAGCTCAATGGCCCTCTCATCGGGAGGTCCCGGTTCAAACGTTGGCGAAGCGAGCGGGACGAGTTCAACATTGGTAGTCATTACACCCTTGTCCGGAAGATCCGGGAAAGGCTCTCCGACGTCGATTTTTATTCCGACGAGAACCCTGGTATCGCCGAGCCTGACCCACGCAGAACCTTCCGCCTTTTCTATGATGCCGGTCTTAATCTCGATGTCCCTGTAATCCTCGAAACCCCTGCCGTCTATCCTCTTCCCTTCTTTGAGGAGGCTGACTATCCTGTCCCGGATTATGCCCGCCATTATCTCCACATCACTCATTCCCGGCCACCTCCTGGGCTATCCTGAGGTACTTCTCCTTCAGCGCTTCCCTCTGCTTCTGGTAGACCGCCTTGGCGCCCTTGATGGCCAGCCTCACCGCCTCCATGAACTCCTCTTTGGTGAGATAGCCGTCCATCTGAAGGAGGGTTATGTCGTTCTTGAGCGGCATTATCGCAACAGGAACGTCCGCCTCGCCGTAGTTGTCCTCGTCCTTGTTGAGGTCAAGGACTATCTCCCCATCGATCTTCCCGGCTGCGCATGCTGCCACAAGATCCCTCATCGGAACGCCCGCATCAGCTAAAGCCAGGGAAGCGGCGGTTATTCCGGCAACCCTTGTTCCTGCATCGGCCTGGAGAACCTCGATGAATACGTCAATAACGGTTCTCGGGAACATCTCAAGGATCAGCGCGGGCTCAAGGGCACCCTTTATGACCTTGCTTATCTCGACGCTCCTTCTGTCCGGACCCGGCTTCTTCCTCTCCTCAACGCTGAAGGGGGCCATGTTGTACCTGACCCTAAGGACGGCCATGTCCGGCCTCTGGAGGTGCTTGGGATGTATCTCCCTCGGGCCGTAGACGGCAGCCAGTATCTTGTTCTTCCCCCACTCAACGTAGGCCGAACCGTCGGCGTTCTTGAGAACCCCCACCTCCATCTTGAGGGGTCTGAGTTCGTACTTCTTTCTCCCGTCAACCCTTCTCCCGTTCTCATCGATGAGCTTCAAACCCTCAGGCCTACCCATCATTGTCCTTCACCTTCGTTATCCTCATCCAGCTGGGGAATCTCATCGATCACTCCCCGCTCTTTGAGGTCCTGGAGTCTAGAAAGGAGGAACTCCTTAACCCTGTCGGTGAGGCCCTGCGTGTGGCTTTCCCTGTTCACCTTGAGTATGGCCTCAACGGCGAGGTTCTCCAGTTCCTCGTTCTTTCCGCTGACCCAGACCCAGCCGTTCTGACCGACTATTATGCGCGTTCTAGTGAGCTTCTTTATCGTGTTTATCATTGAGCCGCCCTTTCCTATAACCCTCGGAACCTTTGAGGGCGTTATGGTGACGAGCCTCCCTCCTCTGAGGGGACCTCCCCTGAACGGCATTCCTTTTGTGGTCAGGTCTATCTGGTTCACTTCGTTGTAAGCCTTAATCCGGGCGTAGATTATGTCCCCTATGTCAAAGATCTTCCTCAAATCGGTCTTCATGAGATCGATCCTTTCCTCAACCGCATCTTGAACACGGAGGCTGGCCTGGTAGGGGGCTCCTATGTCCACTGACCAAGCCGAGAACTTAACGTCGATTATCTTGCCCAGAACGTTGTCCCCAACTTCAGGCATGTAGGGACCCTCAAGGGGTATTACCCTTATGAGATCTCCCCTGACCTCAACGAGACCAACTACCGTTGAGTAGATCCTGTTGCCTTCTCTAAATGTTCCCCTTCCGCTTTTGAAGGGGCCCTGCGCCAGTAGCGTCCCTGGAACCACTAACTCCCGGGGTTTTACAAAAACTCTCCTCATATTCCCTTCCTCTCTATCAGTTTAGTTACGGCGGTGCCCTTCGTGAGGGCGTTCAACTTCTCATAAAACTCCTCCTCGACCCCTCCAGGAATCTCAATCAGGAACATCCAGGAGCCGTCGCTCGCCCATTCCTCCCGCTTTATGCTGCCGAACTTCCTGACTTCCCCGTAGGCTTTACCCACGTAGTCGCTCGGTATCTTAACGGCCACCACCTTCATCTCAAGCTTCAGCGGAAGGATGGGCCTTATGGCCTTGATAACTCCCGGAACCTGCGCCTCTGCATCCTTGAAGAGATCGACGTGAACTCCTGCCTCTTCCATGGCGCGGAGGATCCTGTCGACGGGGTGAGGATAGCCAGTCCTCGGGTCAACGGCGTGCCTGTGTATCACCGTCGCTATGTAGCGCCTCTTCTCCTCGATCATCTGCCTTCTCTGCTCCGCTGTGAGCTGAACCTCCCCCTTCTTGAGGATAACCTTGGCGACCTCGTAGGGGTCGCTCGTTCCGAATATCTTCTCCATCTCGTGCTCGCTCGCCTTGTCCCCCTTGTGGGCGTCCTTGAAAACGTAAGGGGTGGCGAGGATTTCTTCCATGGGAACCTCCTTGCCCTCCTTGAAGTCCCTAGCTAAGTAGGGGTCCACCAGTATCTCAAAGGTCTCGCCGTGCGTCTTCAGACGGGCGATGACGGCTTTATCAACGCTTATGGGCATCGCCCGTCACCTCAGTAGTTCTGGTCGAGTTCGGAGTAGTCCTCTTCCTTCTCCTCGACCTCTTCCTCTTTGAGCTCCTCAAGGATTCCCTTGAGGTACTTTTCAACGTCTTCCCTGGAGAGCTTCTTCCAGCGCTTGTCTTCTGTGGTTATGTAGGCAACCTCTATTCCCTCCGCGCTCGGCTCCTCGAGGGTTTTGGCTAGAGCGAGTACAGCCAGCTTTACGGCCCCATCCATGTCGATGTCGTCGCTGTAGTGCTCCTCGAAGATCGCCATAGCCGTGTTCCTGCCGCTTCCGATAGCGACGGCCTTCCACTCGAAGTAGGCACCGCTCGGATCCGTCTCGTACAGCTCGGGCTTCTCGTTGACACCGGCCATAAGCAGGGCCGCTCCGAAGGGCCTCACACCGCCGTACTGGGTGTGGGCCTGTTTAAGGTCGCAGATCTTCTTCACCAGAACGGTGAGCGGGACCGGCTCGCCATAAGTGAGCCTGTAGATTTGAGCCTCGAGCCTCGCCCTATCAACTAAAACCCTGGCATCGGCTATGATGCCGCTCGGGGCGGCCGCGATGTGATCGTCTATCTGGAATATCTTCTCATAGCTGCTCGGTTCAATCAACCTGCTCGTTATCCTCTTTTCCACCGCGAGAACCACACCGTCCTTCCACTTAACGCCGACGGCGGTGGCACCGCGCTTCACTGCTTCCCTAGCATAGTTGACCTGGAAGAGCCTGCCATCAGGGCTGAAAACGGTTATAGCCCTGTCGTAACCAGCCTGCGGTGGTACGAACGCCATCCCAATCACCTCCCAACACTCATTTTTCAGCTTGATAATTAAGCTTTTCTATTTATTCCATGCTGTTAATGGCCATAAGGGCGAGTCTCTGAGCCGCTCTCCTGGCCAGCTCCAGCGGAACCATGGCCACGGGAAAGAGCAGTGCCCCCACCACTATGGAAGCAGTGCCGAACGGCTTGAGTATCAAGAGCCCGAACGCCGTCAGGAGCAGAAAGAGACCCGCGAGCATCAGCTTCCTGTAAGTCCCCTGGAGCCGAGAAAGATCCTCACCCATTGACACCACCGATGGAAAGGGTTAAAATTTCGGGTTTTAAGCCTTTGGTAGGTGATAGAATGGAATGTCCGTTCTGCAACCCGAGTGAGGGAAGCCTTCTCTATGAAGACGAGCTTATCAGGATCCTCCTAGACGGATATCCAGCCAGCAGGGGACACCTCCTAGTTGTGCCCGCGAGGCACGTTGAGAGGCTCGAAGAGCTGGAAGAGGAGGAAAAGGTGGCCATGATCAAGGAGATCGAAATGGCTATGGAAGCCCTAAAGAGGACACTATCCCCAGACGGCTTCAACGTCGGCATGAACCTCGGAGAAGCCGCAGGACAGACCGTTCCACACCTCCACGTCCACGTCATCCCGCGGTGGAGAGGGGACTGTGAGAAGCCGAGGGGAGGCGTCAGGAAGGCGGTACTCGACATAGAGGATGAGAACCTCGACAGGAAAGAGAGATGGGAGCGCAACAGGCTGGGTGAGGAAGAAAGAGTTGAACTAAGGAAAGCGCTACTTGCGCTTCGATAAGATTATAAACGCTATGAGAGATATTTCAACATGCTCTCCGAGTACGGCAGGGACGCGAGGATAATCATAACCGCCAACGCCCTGGGTCAGACCTTCCTCTGGTTCTCATTCTTCATACTGCCTTTCTATCTCAAGGCCTTAGGCTATGGGATGAAAGAGATAGGGGGCTTCTTCTCAGTTCAGACGTTGGTCGGAGGCATTTTCTTTCTCTTGGCTGGAGGCCTCTCACTAAGGCTCGGCTACAGAAAAACGCTCCTCCTGAGTGCTTTCCTCGGCCTGATCGGAAGAACCCTTCAGGTTGCTGACGACAGCAACGTGATCCTCTTGGCTGGCTTTATCCTGGTCGGGATCAATATGGGGCTGAGACAGCCAAACTTCAACGCATATTTGAGCGAGCTCATCCCGGACGAAAAGAGGCACGAGGCGTTCTCAAGGAGCTTTGGACTCGGGATGATGTTCAACTCGGTTGGAGTCCTACTGGCCGGCTTTCTCCCGGAAAAGCTCACTTCCCTGGGTTTCAGCCCCGTGGAAGCGTACAGGATAACGTTTTCCCTCTCAACCCTTCAGTTCGTCTTCGTGATCCCCGCCCTCCTGCTCGTCTCGGACGTCCAAGTGAGGGAAAAGAGGATAAGGTGGAGGAGGGACCTAGCGGCAAAGATCCTCAAGTTCTCCCTTCCCAGCGCCCTCATAGGCCTCGGAGCAGGGATAACCATACCATTCATGGGGCTGTACTTCAACCTGCGCTTTGGACGAAGCCTGGGGGAGATAAGCCTCGTCTACTTCTTCCAGGAGCTGACGATGGGGCTGACCTCCTTCGGTCTGCGGGACTGGTGAGGAAGATGGGGCCGGTGAAAGTCATTACCCTCTTTCAGGGGCTAGCAACGCTCCTCTTCGCTATCTTCCCATCGATAGGAACGTTCACGTTAGCCGGGACCCTATACGTCCTCAGAGCAGTCCTGATGAACGTCATCTGGCCGATAAACAGCTCCTTCATGATGGGATTCTTCAAGACGGAGGAGAAGGCAACTGCCAGCGGAATTCAGCAGGCGTTCTCAACCTTCATGAGGGGAATCGGGAACTCTATGGGGGGAGCCCTCTTCGCGCTTTCCCTAAGCTACCCCTTCTACGCCACGGCCTCCCTCTACGCCCTGGCGACGGCGATGTTCTACACATTCTTCAGAGGGCACCACGAATGAAGAAAAGAAAAGCCCTCATTCCCGGGCCAGCTCGATCCCCCTCTCAAGGGCCCTGAAGTTTATCTCCCAGAGCTTCTCGCGGAGGGTCTTTTTGATTCCCTCGTAGAGGCTCTCCTTTTTGAGCGGGACAAGGTCCTTTCCGAAGGCGTAGCCGAGCATGAGGACTCCGAGGGTTCTCGGGTTTATTTTATCGGCTTCCTTCTGGAAGTTGAACATGTAAACTGGGCAGATTTTGCCTATCGCGTCCCTTATCTTGTCGAGTTCCGGATAGCGCTCCTTGCCGACGAGGGTTGTTGCTGTGTGTATGGGATAGGCGTTGATTATTGCAACGCTCTTCTTCCCGAGGAAACGAGCATTCCTCAAAGCTTCTGCGGGTTCGAGGGCGAGCATTAGGTCAGCCTGCCCTTCCTCGATTAGTGGAGAATAAACCTCCTCACCGAAGCGGAGGTAGCTGAGGACGCTTCCGTAGCGCTGGCTCATTCCGAGGGTTTCGCCGATTCTAACGTTGTAGCCCTCAACCATCGCGGCGTTTCCCACTATTCTGGAGAGCGTTAATCCTCCCTGACCACCGACACCCGTGATTATGAGGTTGAACTCCATAAGCACCACCGGAAAAAATTCAAGGAGGGAGAATAAAAACCTAAGGGCAAAAAAGTTCGGCTAAACTATCAGTTTCTCGAATATCCTGAGCTTTTCCCTCTCCTTAAGCTTGACCCAGTCAAATATCGAGCCTGAGCTTTCCCTCAGCCTAAGCGTCTCAACCAGAGGTGCATAAACTCCGCCGGCTATGCCGTTCGCTATTATTGCACTTCCTTCCGCCGCTTCCTTCGCCTTTGCCCTACTCTCAAGCTTAAGCACTTCCACGGAAAAACCGTAGGTTCCGAAGGCGTTTTCAAGTGCCTCCTTAACGTCCCTGAAGAACTCCGGAATCCTCGAGAAGCGGCCGCTCAGGTAGATTGAATCAGGCTTCACTGAGGGGAGCAGTGCAAAGACGTCCTTGACTACGGCCTCTACCATCGCCTCGTAGCCATTCCTCACTTCATCGTCCTTCTTCGCTAGCTTGACAAACTCCTCTGGAGAAACGCTGAAGGGATCTATTCCAGCTACGTATGCTGAGCCACCCTGGAAGAGAACCATCTTCCCGAAGTCATCCAGAGCGTTCGCTAAGGCATAGGCAAGCTCACCGTCCATGAAGCCCATCCCCAGGTAGCCCGGAAATCCAGCGGTGCCCGCCATACCGTCAACTATCTGGCCGTTTTTGACTGCCATGGCAGAAGTGTATGCAAAGCCTATCTCGACTGCTATGAGGTTGGTTTCAGCATAAGATACCCTTTTCCGCTCCGCCTCCCTGACGATGGAGAGGACCGCTGTGAATACCTTGTCAGCAGTGCCGAGGTCAATCCTGTTGGCCTTCCTCCACTCGGGAACGGTGGGGAGATGTATAACCCCAGGGGTGAAGTAGATGTTAAGATCCTTAGCCTCCCTCATCATGAGCATTAGCTCCCTCAGTCCAACTATCTTGAGCCTTCTCCTAACGTCGGCCTCGGTTATGAAAGTGGCCAAAGCTATCTCGGCATCAGTCGCTTCCCTTGCTGGCTTCAGAGGGATTCCGTAGCCGCATGGGCCGACTATAGCGTCTATCTTCCCATACTCCTCCTGAACCTCCCTGAGAATTTCAATTATTATGCCGGGATTTTCGGTAACGCGGTTCCTATCAACGGATGTGTCAACTATAACCTCTCCAGTCCGGTCGTCAAAACCAAAGAGATCCATGCTCTTAGTTCCGGAGTCTATTCCAACCGCCTTAACCATCCAGCACCACCATCCCCCTGTTGTCGCCCTTCGTGATGAAAACCTCACCACCGTCACCGTTCTCTCTCAGGAAAGCCTCAACTTCAGCCCTGAGCGCTTCAGCCTGTTCAATACCATCCACAAGGCCGTAGAAAGTCGGCCCCCAGCTCGTCTGGCAGGCGCAGTGAGCCTTTTCGAGCATGACTTTTATCCCCTCGTTCACGAGGTCACAGCAGTAAACGTTCTCCTGGTAGTCGCTCCAGAACTCGCCAAGGAGATGGTTGAACTGGTAGAGACCTTCCCCAAAGGTTTTGATGTTCCTCTCAACGAAGGATGGAAGGATCTTCATGAGGACTATCCTTGAAAGTCTGTCCGCTAGTTCCGGCGGCATCTTCTTCAGGTTTCCAAGTATTTCGTCTTCTCTCTTTCTGACCTCTGCCAGAGCTTTTCTCGGAGTCTCTGGGATTGCCACAACAAGGAGCCAGTCTTCGGGCATTTCTCCCCTAAATATCAGTGGTGGAACAGCTTTTTCCCGCTTATCAACGGGAAAGCCGCCTTCGTATATGAAGCCCCCTACTTTGACCGCGTAAAAACCAAGGGCCGTTATGAGCCCCCTGCGCATGGCCAAAGCGATATCTTCCAGGGACAGTTCAAGGCCGTAGAGCCTGGACACACCCACTCCAATTGTCAGCGCGAGGGTAGTGTGAAAGCCGACTCCCACCCACTTCGGTATGTACCTGTGAACTACAACCTCAACTGGAGGGAAGTCGTAAGATTCCCTGAACCTCCTCAGAAACCTAAGGGCATCCTCGTCGTTTGATCTATCCCTGTCCGATTTCTTGATTTCCAGCTCCAGTGAGGGAGTTTCTATCGCAAAGCCGACGGTACCGTAGAGTCTGCCCATGTCCCCGCTGAGGTCGGGGTTTCCGGTATGCAGGTGGGCCGGTGCACGTATTCTCACTGCATTCACCCCATTGGGAGAACTGAGACAAGTATTTAAGTGATACGGGACAAGTTCTAAACATGAGCTTTGAGAAGTACTACTCCGTATTCAAGGCATACAGCGACGTGTACTCCGACGAGTACAAGAGGAGGATCGAAACTCTTGAACCACTCCTTCTCAAATACATGCCCCAAAAAGGCAGAGTTCTAGATCTCGCCTGCGGCGCTGGGGGCTTTTCTTTCCTTCTCGAAGACCTGGGATTTCAGGTGGTCGGCCTCGACTCAAGTGAATCAATGCTGGAGAGGGCCAAGGAGTTTGCAAAGGACAGGAGGTCAAAGGTGGAGTTCATCAAAGGAGACGCGAGGAATCTTCCCTTCGACGAGAACTCCTTCGATTACGTCCTCCTCATAGACAGCCTCATCCACTTCGAACCCGGGGAACTCAACGCCGTCTTCAAAGAGATCGGGAGGGTTCTCAAACCAGGGGGAAGGTTCGTCATCCAGTTCACTGACCTCAGGGAACTGCTCCCCGTTTTGATGAACGGCCAGGTGGTCGGGGCGGAGTACTGGATAAGCAAAGTCCTGACGGATCCCGATGAAAAGACAGTGGTCATAGAGTTCCAGAGCGAGAAGGAGAGCTTTAGGGTGCGCTTCAACGTGTGGGGAAAAACGGCCGTCGAACTGCTGGCAAAGCTGTACTTCAGGAGGATAGCCGAGGAGAGGCTCAACGAGCACAGCTACTTCCAGGTGTACGTGCCGAAGAAGTGAAAAAGAGGACGATCATGCCTCCATGCGGAGGCGCCTTACCACGAACTCCTTTTTAAGAGAAGCCAGGAACGGGGCAAGTCTTGGCCCCCTGTCCTTGCCGATGAAGACGTTGTAGAGGGTCTTGAACCACTTCTTGCTCGGGATTCCACGCTTCTTCGCCGCGTCAAAGATGACGTTGTTAAGGTCATCGACGCTGAACTTCTCGTGGGTTTCCAGCCACTCCGCAACTTCAAGCATAGCCTCCCTGACTTCCGGCCCAAGCTCGATCTCAGGGGGCTTCTCAAGCAGGCTGAACTTAACTTCCTCGGGCGCGTACTTCTCGACCCAGTTCTTAGCTAAGCGTATGCGGAGCCTTATCCTCTCTATGTCCTCTTCGGTTAGGTTCTCGGGGACGTGTCCCTGCTCCTGGAGAATCCTTATTATCCCGTCCTCATCCAGGTGGGGCATCTGGACGAGAGTAGCCAGGAAGCGGAACGGGGCCTGGGCGAGGAGTCTCTCAGGAAGCTTCGGCATTGATAGCTCGTAGGTTCTCTTCAGCTCTTCCTCTTCCTCCGAGTTTTTAGCATGCTCAAGACCGAAGTATATCCTTTCAACCTTGTCAAACTCGTCGTAGAGGTTGAGCAGGCCGAGACCGAGGTCTATTTTCAGCTCCTTGTTCGGCCTAGCCTTCGCGTAGATAAAGCGGATTATCCCGGGCTCGAGAACCTCAAAGAGGTCGGAAAGCAGAATCACGTTGCCCTTGCTTCCAGACATCTTGCCCTTCTGTCCCTTAATGCCGACGAACTCGTACATGAGCGTTAGTGGAGCCTTCCAGCCGAAGAGTTTGACTATCTCCTTTCCAGTGTCATAGGAGCTTCCAGCCGCTAGATGGTCCTTTCCAGCCGGCTCGAAGTCAACCTTGAAGTGGGCCCACCTCATCGGCCAGTCGACGCGCCAGCGGAGCTTGACGTTGCCCTCGCGGATGTCCGTCTCTCCCTCGGCACCGCACTGTGGGCATTTATAGCGGACTTTCCACTCGCCGTCCCAGGAAACGAAGTCCGCCTCCTTCCTGCAGTGCGGGCAGTAGACCATTACAGGCTGCCAGGAATCCTCTAGGTGCGGCTGCTTGGCCCTGTCGCGGAATTCGTCGAGGATGGCCTTTATCTCATCCCTATTTTCAAGGGCCAGCTTAACCTCCTCCGCGTATTCACCGCTCCTGTACAGCTCGCTCGCGTGGAGGAAGTCCACTTCGATGCCGAGCTTTGAAACCTCCTCCTCGAAGAGGCTCATGAAGTGGTCAGCGTAGCTCTCGTGGCAGCTCCAGGGGTCTGGAACCTCACGGACGGGCTTCGTGAGGTGCTCCTTCCACTCGGGCGGGACGTTCTTCGGCACTTTCCTAAAGCGGTCGTAGTCGTCCCACATGTGGATGTGCCTCACCTTCTTACCCCTGTCGCGGAGTGCATGTCCGACTATATAAGCTGTGAAGAACTCGCGGAAGTTGCCTATGTGAACGTAACCGCTCGGGGTTATCCCGCTCTCGACGACGTACTCCTCCTTGTCGCCCCTTTCCCTGATTATCTTCCCGGCCATGTAGTCTGCCCAGTGAACCATTCTCACCACCGCGCTTAGCTCGGGAAACCCCCTTTTAAGGTTAAGGTCCGTTCTGAACTACTTCCCCTAGGGCAAAATTTATAAACTTAAAAAGTAAAACAACCATAAAGCGTAAGGAGGGCCATTAATGGAAGTTGAATTAGAGAGGATGGGAATATTCTTTCCAGCTTCCCTCGAGATACAGGAAGAGCTCCTGAAGGCGGGCTTTAAGGTACCCTACGACAAGGAAACCGGAAGGAAAACGCCGATTCCAGTGGTCGTCAGCTCAAGGGGCGAGCGAAGGCTAAGGATGAACAGGCTTCTGAAGGCAACGGACTTCGAGAGTGATGGAAAGTTCGCGCTGGTGCCAGGTGAGAGGGCGATCATTGAGATAGAGCCAACGGAGAGGGGTTTTCTGATACTGAAACCGAAGCCCCTCGAATATCACCTCGAGGAAATGGGCTTCGTGTCCGTTCCGCCGAGGATATGGGGAACGTGGGCGAGCTTTTCAATCCCCTTCTCTTTCTATGGGGAGCTCGCCGATTTCCTCAGCGAGTTCAAGGGGGCAGAAACCAACGGCTTCTATCTGGCATCGAAAGGCTCCGGGAAGAGGATAGAGGTCTATGCGTACAAGGGACGGAACAGGAAGGACTTGGGAATCCCCGTCTTCGGCTACGCCTTGGGCCTTCAAGGGCTAACTCTAGCGGACGAGTATCTTCGCGAGAAGGCCGAAGAGAACGGTGTTCCCGAGGAGAGGCTCCGCTACCTTAAGCTGGGCCTCAGGAAGAGAAGGGAAACAAAAGCTGGGTTGAAAATTGGCGTCGTATGGGAAGATGGTAAGCCAAGCGAGATTACCCTCAAGCTCTCGACGACTGAGCCGCGGATAAAGATTCAGGGTCTCTACAGCGAGCTGATGGGGAAGTCAAGGGGTGAGCTGACGAGGACGGATGAGTGGTACATCGTCGTCCACACGGAGGACTTTGCCAACGCACTAAGCAAGGTAATGAGCGCCTTCGGATAAAGCTATTTAACCCCAACCCCCTCTTTTATTTTGGTGAAATCGATGGTTCCGGACTGGCCCCTATGGGCTGGCATAGCCGCCTCCTTCATCCTGGCCTCAATATACGGGACGAGAAGGCTCGGCCCAGAGTGGGCGTGGGTGAACAGGAAGATAATCCACTTCAGCATCGTCCCGGCCGTTCTGATGTTTTACTACGGTCTAATCCCCGCGTGGGTTTTTAGCATAGCTGCCTTTGCCTTTGGGGCGTTTCAGCTGTGGCCCCATCTGGAGCGGAGGGAGTTCTCGTGGTACCAGATAGAGCACAACTACGGGGAGGTCTTCTTCGCCTTCTCCGCCTCAGTTATTCCCCTGATATTCCCACCGAAGTACACCACTGCACTTCTGCTGGCGATGGCCGTAAGCGATGGAATTACGGGGATAATCAGACACTACTACTTCAAGCGGAACGGCTTCAACGTGAAGCTCAAAAAGCACTGGACTGGAAGCTTGGGCTACTTTCTCACGGCTTTACCGATAGCCCTCTGGCTCCTGGATGGAGGGATAATAGGAAAGGCCCTCTGGGCGGCCGTTCTCATGCTCGCCGAGTACCAGAGATGGCTCGATGACAATCTGGCCGTTCCGGTGGTCGGATCACTCTTGTACCTCCTCTACTGAGCCCAGCGCACCTTCAGGCTGTCCTTCTTTACCTTGTTGAACTCTTCAACAAGCGCCTTACCGGTCTTCTCCATAAACTCATCAATGTCTGTAATGCCGAGCTCCTTTAGACCTATTGCCTCAACGCCTTCAGGAATCCCCCTGGCTTCGACGTTTATCCCGATGTGGATCTTCACGCTGACGGGAGAAACTGTTGCTATCGATATGCTGAGCTTCCTGCCGTTAACGTAGATGTCGTCGCCCCTCCTTTCTGTCTTTATCCCGTACTCTCTCAAAACCTCGCACAGCTTCGCTATGAAGAGCTTCTGGAGGGTCGAGGCAAAGAGGGTGTTTACCAGATCGAACACCTCGATAATGTAGTGCACCATGTCGTCGCTCTTTATCTCTTTGCTCTCCCTGAGGTCTTCTATATCAATCATCTCCTCCACTTTAACGTCGCACTTCCCTCGGAAGACTACAACTGAGTTGCCGAGGATTCCAAAGTTCCTGTAGGCCCAGTGACTCTGAATGGCCGAGCCGTCGTAGTCTATTCTTCTGTCCTTAACGATAAACAGTTCCATATCAGTCACCCCACTCCAGCTTTTCCAAGAGTTGCCTGAGTTCCTCAAAAGACTTTACGTCAACCCACATGTGGATGAAATCCACATCGAGGAGCTCCATCTTGATCCTGTCGACGTGGATTGCCATATCATCAACGTAGATGACGTCGTCAATGGTGTAGCCGATCGACTCCAGTTCCTCAATGATCCTCCGTATCATGTCTGCCTTGTCAGGATGGCCCTCAATTTTCGGGAAGAGGAAGTAGTCCCAGAGGTCAAAGCCCTCCAAAATGGGCCTGACCTTTTCTTCAACGTTCCAGCTGGCTATTGAAAGGAGAAAGCGCTCGCTGGCCCACTCGAGGAACTCACAGACACCTGGAAAAAGGTGCAGTTCTTCACCACAGGCGTCGACGAGGTAGTCCTCATGAAATTCGTATGGTGGCGTAAGCTGAGAAGCGTCCTCGTGATCCCAAAGGGTGCCATCGAGGTCAAGAACCAGAAGCCTCATGCAGACCACCAAAGGACCTTGATAAGTGTGCATTTAACGGTTGCTACAAGAGCAACAGGAACGCAATCAAAATTACCATAGGAATCAAACACAACAATCACAAGGAGAACAGAATTCTTCAGAAGGGTTATTGGGGCTTGAGGGCCGTGCATAGGCGAGCTGGCCTCTCAGACGTCCCGCCCGGGGCACTCGGGCTGTTGGGAGCGGCAGACTGAACGGGTCGGTTTCCCTTCCCGCTTACATCCCCGCCCCATCAAACGGGTCTTCTTCCCGAGCCCTCGTCCTGGGCAACGGACCGGTCGCCCAGGCCCAAACGCCCAGGAGTGGCCGCCTTTTTTCGGGGGCCGCTTCGGCCTTAGATGCTTTCAGGCCTTATCGGCTACGGCGTAGCTGCCCGGCTATGCCCTGTAGGACAACCGGTAGACCAGAGGCCGCGGCTCCCTGTTCCTCTCGTACTGGGGGAGCCTTCCCCTCAGGCGGCCAGCACCTCCGGTAGATAGCATCCGACCTGTCTCACGACGGTCTAAACCCAGCTCACGTTCCCCTTTAATGGGTGAACACCCCCACCCTTGGCCCCTGCTGCAGGGCCAGGATGGGAAGAGCCGACAGCGAGGTAGCAAGCCTCGGGGTCGATATGGGCTCTCGCCCGAGACGACTCTGTTATCCCCAGGGTAGCTTTTCTGTCATCCCTGGCCCCCACCGGGGAGGCACAGGGGTTCGCTAGGCCACGCTTTCGCGGCTGGACCCGCCTCTGTTACGGGTCCAGTCAGGCCGGCTTTTGCCCTTGCACTCTACGGCGGATTCCTGACCCGCCTGAGCCGACCTTAGGGCACCCTCGATACCTTTTCGAGGGTGTGCCGCCCCAGCCAAACTGCCCACCTACCGCTGTCCCCGCATCGCGGGTTAGCCATACGGCAGAGGGTGGGCGGTGTCTCATGGACGGCTCCACCCGCCCCGGAGGACGGGCTTCGACGCCTCCCGCCTACGCTGCGCACCCCCCGCCGTATGGCAACGGCAGGCTGCAGTAAAGCTCCATGGGGTCTTCGCTTCCCACCGGAGGTCCCAGGCATATGCGCCTGGCAGAGGTTTCGCCGGGCCCCAGCCGGGGACAGTGGGGACCTCGTTACGCCATTCATGCAGGTCGGCATTTAACCGACAAGGAATTTCGCTACCTTAAGAGGGTTATAGTTACCCCCGCCGTTTACCGGTGCTTCACCCGGTTGGACCCGGGCTTCACATACCGGCACTGGGCAGGCGTCGGCCCCAGTACAAACCCTTTCGGGCTAGCTGGGACCTGTGTTTTTACTAAACAGTCGGGTCCCCCTAGTCACTGCGACCTGCGGGTTACGCACCCGCAGGCACCCCTTATCCCGAAGTTACGGGGCCAATTTGCCGAGTTCCCTCGGCTGGGTTTCCCCCGACACGCCTTAGGCTTCTCACCCAGGGGCACCGGTGTCGGTTCTCGGTACGGTCGCGGTGGATCGTTCCCGAGGGGCTTTTCACGGACCCCAGGGATCGGCGGAACCTCCCTTACGGGAGGCCATTCGCGCTTTCACCCGGTTCTCGCCATTACGGCACTCCCCGGGCTTATACGCTTAGCCGGCCTTGTGGACCGGTCCGCCTACCCCGAGGCGTCACCCCTCGGGCTTGCGTTGCCGCACCTACCACCGCGGTACGGGAATATAAACCCGTTTCCCTTTCGCGGGCGCCGAGTTACGGACCCGCTTAGGACCGACTAACCCACGGCTGACGAACATTGCCGTGGAACCCTGGCCCCTACGGCGGCCGGGATTCTCACCCGGCTATGCTGCTACTCCCGGCAGGATCCACAATACCGACGGGTCCACCGGACCTTACGGCCCGGCTTCCGCCCCATCGGCACGCCCGCCTACCCGATCACGGACCAATCGGTCCGTGCGCCGGGGTCTCGGCAGCCGGCTTTAGCCCCGTCCATTTTCGGGGCCCCTGACCTCGACGGGTGAGCTGTTACGCACTCTTTAAAGGATGGCTGCTTCTAAGCCTACCTCCCCGCTGTCTAAGGCCAGGGACACCCTTTGGAGTAACACTTAGCCGGCATTTAGGGGCCTTAACCCCGGTCTGGGTTGTTCCCCTCTCGGTTGACGGCTTACACCGCCACCCTACTCCGGCCATCTACGGCGGCAGTGGGTTCGGAGTTTGACAGGGAGCCGGAGGCTTTCGCCCCCTAAACCCCCAATCAGTGCTCTACCCCACCGCCTACCTCCGGCCGGGCTATCCTGGGGGATAATTCGGCGGGAACCAGCTATCGCCGGCCTCGATTGGCCTTTCACCCCTAGCCCGGGGTCACGGGAGCGAATTGCACGTCAGCACCCCTAGCGGGCCTCCATCCCTCTGTTGAGGGACTTCACCCTGCCCCGGGCTAGATCGACCGGCTTCGGGTCTCACCCGAGCGACTCCGGGCGCTTTCACACCCCGTCCCTCACCCTTACGGGCTGCGGACCTGTCGGTTTCCCTGCGGCTTCGGGGTTGACCCCCTTAACCTCGCCGCTCGGGTGAACTCCCTGCCCCGTGATCCAAGACGGACGGTGCAACCCCGGTCACCTCCCCTCGTACTCCACGGTCGCCCGTGTTTCCTTCGGGGAGGGTCAACCCTTTCGGGCCGCACCCTCCTATCGCCGCCTGGTTTCAGGCTCTTTTCACCCCCTGCCAAGGGTGCTTTTCAGCTTTCCCTCACGGTACTAGTTCGCTATCGGTCTCGGGACGTATTTAGGGTTGGGAGCCGATGCCTCCCAGCTTCCCGCCGGATATCCGACCGACGGTACTCAGGGACACCGCAGGAGCTCGGGAGCTTACGCCTACGGGGCTTTCACCCTCTACGGCGCCGCGTTCCAGCGGACTTCGGCTTCGCCCCCAGGGCTCCAACGCGGGCCCTACAACACCACATCCCCCGGACCTTTCGGCCCGGGGTTCAGTTTGCCCTGTGCCGCTTTCGGTCGCCCCTACTCACGGCATCGCTTTTGCTTTCTTTTCCTGCGGGTACTAAGATGTTTCAATTCCCCGCGTTCCCCCTCCCGACTGGGAGTGCGGCAAAAGCCGCGGGAGGTCCCATTCGGGAATCCCCGGTTCGACGGCTGCCTGCGCCTCGCCGGGGCTTATCGCAGCTTGCCACGCCCTTCGTCGGCGCCCCGAGCCGAGCCATCCACCAGGCGGCTTAGTTGCCACCGGGCGGGACGTTTCCTGGACCAGCTCGCCTATGCACGGCCCTCATCGTGACCCCTGTTCGGGGTCTCAGGCCCTTCCATCCCGAGCCAAGCTCGGGATGTGCACCTCTTCGTGGTGGACCGGCCGGGATTCGAACCCGGGGCCTTCGGCTTGCAAAGCCGACGCTCTCCCAGGCTGAGCTACCGGCCCACGATGGCAGGCCCGGCACCTCTTAAACCCCCCGGACGGATTTTCCGGCGATAGGAGGTGATCGAGCCGTAGGTTCCCCTACGGCTACCTTGTTACGACTTCTCCCCCCTCACGGAGCCCAGGCTCGACCCGGCCTCCCCGAAGGGAGACCAGGCCTCACCCAGACCCCGCTCGGGTGGAGTGACGGGCGGTGTGTGCAAGGAGCAGGGACGTATTCGCCGCGCGATGATGACACGCGGGTACTAGGGATTCCAGCTTCATGCGGGCGAGTTGCAGCCCGCAATCCGAACTGGGGGCGGGTTTAGGGGATTCCCTTCCCCTTTCGGGGTCGGATCCCATTGTCCCGCCCATTGTAGCGCGCGTGTAGCCCGGGGGTTTCGGGGCATACTGACCTACCGTCGCCCGCTCCTTCCTCCGGCTTATCGCCGGCGGTCCCCCCAGAGTGCCTCCTCCCCAGCGGGGAGGACTGGCAACTGGGGGCGCGGGTCTCGCTCGTTACCACACTTAAGTGGACGCCTCACGGTACGAGCTGACGGCGGCCATGCACCTCCTCTCGGCGTGTCCGGCAAGACCTTCAGCCTGGCCTTCATCCTGCCGTCGCCCCCGGTGAGGTTCCCGGCGTTGAATCCAATTAAACCGCACGCTCCACCCCTTGTAGTGCTCCCCCGCCAATTCCTTTAAGTTTCAGCCTTGCGGCCGTACTCCCCAGGCGGCGGGCTTAACGGCTTCCCTTCGGCACCGGGCGAGCTCGAAGCTCACCCGACACCTAGCCCGCATCCTTTACAGCCAGGACTACCCGGGTATCTAATCCGGTTCGCTCCCCTGGCCTTCGTCCCTCACCGTCGGACCCGTTCCAGCCGGGCGCCTTCGCCACTGGCGGTCCCCCTGGGATTACAGGATTTCACCCCTACCCCAGGGGTACCCCCGGCCTCTCCCGGTCCCAAGGCCCGCAGTATCCCCAGCAAGCCCCACGGTTGAGCCGTGAGATTTCGCCAGGGACTTACGGGCCCGGCTACGGACGCTTTAGGCCCAATAATAGCGGCCACCACTCGGGCCGCCGGTATTACCGCGGCGGCTGCCACCGGCCTTGCCCAGCCCTTATTCCCGGAGCTTTGTACACTCCGGAAAAGCCGTGGCGATGCCACGGCACTGGGGGTCCCCCCGTCGCGGTTGCCCGCATTGCGGAGGTTTCGCGCCTGCTGCGCCCCGTAGGGCCTGGACCCGTGTCTCAGTGTCCATCTCCGGGCTCCCACTCTCATGGCCCGTACCGATCTTCGGCTTGGTGGGCCGTTACCCCACCAACTACCTAATCGGCCGCCGGCCCATCCTCGGGCGGGCAAAGCCCCTTTCGGCCTGAGGACCTTCCAGTACCTCAGGCCTATGGGGGATTAGCCCCAGTTTCCCGGGGTTATCCCCCTCCCGAGGGTAGGTTACCGACGTGTTACTGAGCCGTCCGCCGGTGCGCGCAAGGCGCCCCATGACTCGCATGGCTTAGTCGGACCCCCATAGCAGTGGCCTCCGGCAGGATCAACCGGAATTGAGCAAGGAGTACGGCCGGTGGGACTTCCCTCAAGGGGAAGTACCAAATATCCGTCCGGGGTTTGGTCGAGGTGCCGGGCCTGCCTTACCCCCGAGGGGTCCGCCTTTCGGCGTTTCCTCGGGAGCGCACGTTGCTGTGACCCGAGCTGGAGGGCGGGGTTCATCGTGGGTGCTTTGCACCCTGTCCCCCCGACGCCGCCGTCTTGGCGCTCGGGTTTCGTCGCGCCCTGTTCGGGCGCTCCACCCTATAGGGCTGAACTCTACCAGTACAAAATTTTTGCAAAACCTCCATACGGTGATATTTTTAGAAATAAAGCTGTTAAAATACCTCAACAAAATGCACAAATTTAGACATAAAAACGGCAAAATTTTTGCAACGGGAGCCTAGAAGCAACATTAGAAAGCAAACCACAACCATCCAACGGCAAATGATGCATTGCCCAGCTTCGCCGGGATGATCAGAGGACCAACACCATAACGGGCAAAGAGAAAAGCGAATGAAGCATCTCGATCAGAGCTTCACTATGTCTGGAACTATGCTTATCTTCGAGACAGGCGTGGGTATGGTGTTGGTAACGGCCAGCTCGTCAACCGCCTCACTCACCCTCTCTATCGCACCCTCAGCGAAGACCCCGTGGGTAGCCGCGACGAACACTTTTCCAGCACCCATATCCCTCAGCAGATTTGCCGCTTTAATCATCGTTCCACCGGTGCTTATTATGTCATCAACTATGAGGACGTTCCTGCCCTCCACCTCTATGTCAACGGGCCTCATCTGAACTTCAGTTGGGGAGATACGCTTCTTTTCAAAATGACTGAACTCCAAACCGAGCTTCTCCGCTACTGCCTTTGCCCTCTCCCTAGCACCCTTGTCGGGAGCCAAAACGATTCCCTCCCCAAGCTTTTCCCTGAAGTACTCGGCTATTGCCCTCGCAGGTGAGAGGTTGACGGCCTTCCCGGGGAAGAACCTCAGGGTTTTTGGATTGTGCACGTCAACAACGTAAAGCTCATCGTAGTAGAGCCCCAGGGCCCTCATGACCGCCCTGACGCTTACCGGTTCCCCCTCCTTCGTGACCCTATCCTGTCTTGAGTAGGCCAGGTACGGAACAACGAGGCGCAGCCTGTCAAATCCACTCTCACGCAGGGCATCCCCTAGGATGAGGGCCTCGAGGATGTTCTCGTCCTGCGGCTTGTATGTGGACTGAACAACCGTGGCCTCCTCACCGAACGAGAGAACCCTCACGTACTTCTCCCCGTCGGGGAACTTCCTTATCTCCACTTTTCCAAGATCTACACCAAGGCTTTCGATCTCTTCTCTAAGGTGAGATGCACCGGATCCAATGACCATCATCGCGATCACCCCTATTGCCGCAAGCCTGTAAATCATTTCCCCTTAAAAAATCGACTGTGACGGGAATATGTCAAACGAGTAGAACCGCTATAACCCCCGCTAGGAATATGCCGTCAAAAGTCCCAGCCCCACCAATGCTGACCATCTGGGCACCGAGGTTTTTGATGCGCTTCCAGTTCATCAGATCGGCCCCTATAAGAACACCCATTGTCCCACTGGCGTAGGCTATGAGGGGCTTATACGGGCCACCGATTAAGAGGGCAATGGAGACCGCAATGAGAGGAGGGACCAGGGTGGGAAGGGCTATCCCAACTCCCGGGACGGGTCTGGCAACGCTATAGCTTATTGCAGAGGCAAGGGCAATTGAAACCGCAAGCTGGAGCAGAACCCCGTACTCTTCCAGGGAGATGAGCCTCATCGTTTCGTAGAGCACTATGCTGAGGGGAACGAGGGCGCCACCAACATTGACGGCTATAACAACCTTCTGTTCCTCCCAGTCGAAATATGGGACAGGATACTGGATTCCGAAGAAGCGAACCTCCTTCACCCTAACGACCGGGACGTACGATTTCTCCTCGGCTATCGGTATGTTGATCAGGCTTCCGAGGAGGGAAACGAGGAAGAGGGTGTATGCGACGGCAGGGGGTATGCCAAGCCTCTGGAAGGCCGCAGTCACGATTCCAGAAAATATCGTGAAGAAGAACGCAAAAAGAAGCAGGAGGAGCAAAAAGAAAGGCAACGCTATTGGGGGTATCACGTACCTATAACGGGGCATTTCCTCCCCCACCGAGCCCGATATACCCTCCTTTGGAAGAGTTGAAAGGGAAAGGCATTCCCTTCACTCCTTGAATTCAACTAACTCCTCCTTCATTCCATCCCGGGTTATGGTAACGACCTGAACCTTCCTCTCGCCGGTGTAGACATCCCTCTTCCCGGCGGTCCTTACTGCCCTAACAGCGAGATCCCTTGCTTCTTCAATGCTCATGTCCTCCCTATAACCATCTTCGATAATGGCTATGGCGAAAGGACTGCCCGAGCCGGTCGCGGTGTACTTCTCAAATACCAGCCCACCGAGGGCATCTAGACTGGCGAGTTCGGGCTCATCAACGTAGCCCCCTATGAGTATCTGAACCATGTACGGGAACCACTTATTCTCGTTGAGGATGTTGCTGAGCAGATTAGCCATGGCCCTCGTGGTCATCGGCCTCCCCCAGGTGAACTGGTAATAGCGCGCCTGGGCCTCGAGCATTCTAGCCAAGGCCTGGACGTCTCCAACGCTCCCCGCGGTGGTTATGGCTATCCTGTCGGTTATCGGGAGGATCTTCCTTATGTTGAGGGTCTCGACCATGTTGCCGAGGGATGCCTGGGTATCGGCGGCGAGAACCACCCCATCCTTGGCCCTTATCCCCACGGTAGTCGTTCCGGTCTTCTTCTCCTCCATAATCTCTCACCCCGAGGTAACTTTCTTCCCGAGAATTTAAAGGTTTGGTAGCCCTCATGGGGACGCAACAATGGCCCTGCCCAGCTTTCCCTCGACGAACTCAACGCGAACCCCATAAACCTCCTCAAGAACCTTGGGATCAAGCTCGCTCGCTTTCCCTTCCCAAACCTTAGAGCCTTTCCTTAGAACAAGGAGCCTGTCAGCGTACCTCAGTGCTAAGTTGAGATCGTGGAGCACCGCTATAACCACCTTCTCGTCTTTGAGCTCTCTCAGGAGCTCCATTATCTCCAGGGCGTTGTTTACATCAAGATGGCTCGTTGGTTCGTCAAGGAGGAGAACTCTTCCCCCCTGCGCCAGGGCCCTCGCTATAAGGACCAGCTGGTACTCCCCTCCAGAGAGGGCAAAGACGGATTCATTCCTCCTCTCCCAGAGGCCAACGCGCTTTAAGGCAACCTCAACGCTTCCCTGAGTGAAATAAGCTCCCATCTCAACGAACTCCTCTATGGTGAAGCTGAACTCCGGAAAGGATGTCTGAGGAACGTAGGAAACAAGTTTCGCTCTCTCAGAGGGTTTCATGGAGAGGAGATCGAGGCCGTCGAGGGTAATTCTTCCTTCCGGCTTAAGGATCCCAGCTATGCACTTCAGCAGGGTGGACTTCCCGGCACCGTTGGGCCCTATTATGGCCAGAAGCTCTCCCTTGTGAGCCCCAAACGAAACGTCCTTAAGGATCTCCTCCCCGTTGTACGAGAAGGAGACCCTCACATCGAGCCTCATAGCCTCATCTCCCCCCGCTTGTGCTTCCTGAGCAGGTAGAGGAAGAAGGGACCCCCCATCATGGCCGTAACTATCCCCACCGGAATCTCCGTTGGTCTAGCGATGATCCTGGCTACCAGATCCGCCAAGACCATTAGAATCCCGCCAAGGAGGGCGGCGTTTATCGTGAGTCTTCTGTGGTTCGGCCCCACAAGCAGTCTCGCTATGTGGGGCCCAACCAGCCCGATGAACCCTATTATCCCTGAGGTCGCGACGGCGACTCCGCTCATAACCGTTATGACCAGGATAACCTCCTTTCTGAAGCGCTCAACATCAAGGCCGAGGGCAACGCTTTCTTCGCCAAAGAGAAGAAGGTTGAGCTCCCGCCACTTCCACAGGAGGAAGGAAAGGCCCGCCAGGGAAACTATGAAGACGTCCCTAACATCGGCCCACGTCGCATCGTTGAAGCTTCCGAGAAGCCACATCTGGGTTAGGTGGGCCTTGGGCCCGAGGGTCAGGACGAGGTAGGAGGTAACGGCTCCGGCCATGAATCCAAAGGCTACTCCTGCCAGAAGGAGGGTGTCGATTGGAATCCTGCCGTCAACCCGGGCTACACTGTAAACAACGTAAACCGCCGCGAGGGCGAAGAGGAACGAGAAAATCGAAACGTAGTTGGGAGCGTAGATCATCCCCAGGGCGGCACCCACACTCGCCCCGCCGCTCACTCCGATTATGTAGGGATCGGCCATGGGGTTCTTGAAGAGGGCCTGAGAAGCGACGCCCGCACTGGCCAGTGAGAGACCCACCAGATAAGCCAGCAGAACGCGAGGAAGACGAAGGCTCCACACTATCACGAAGTATCTTGGAGGCTTCTCTTTGGCAACATCGCGGAGGGATGAAGAGAGCCTCATGAGGGTCCCGGAGTGAAGGGATGAACCAAGCCTCTCAGAGAGCGAAGAGAGCCACCCAGCCAGCGTAGTCTTTACTCCGTGAACTATCCCAGAAGTAACGGTTTCCGGTCCTACGCTCACGGACCCCACGTAAACTCCCAGGAAGATCGAGAGGAGCGAGAGCATGATAAGGGTCGCCAGCCACTTCCGCATGTGTTGGACTATTTGTCCAGCCGTTTAAAGATTTTGGTCAAGATTATCAGCCAGGAATCCGGTCATCATCCCGCGGTCAGCTTCGAGAGTGGTCATCACCCACGGTGATCATCAGTTAAGGCCCCTTAAGTCTTAAAAGCCCTTCGATCGTATGTGAATACATGAGCGTCTCCACCAGAGGGCTAACCGGAAGAATCCCCCTGGCAATGGTTGGCATAAGACCCGCGAGGCTCTTTGACATCCCGGAAGTTATGCGAATTGAGAGGGCCTCTTTCCGCGAGCAGTACCCACGGGGCATATTCCTGACCTTCCTCGAAAACAATCCGGACACGTTTCTTGTGGCTGAGTACAACGGCAGGATAATCGGCTACGTCATGGGCTACCTCCGCCCGGATCTGGAAGGCCATATAATGAGCATCGCCGTTGACCCCGAGTACAGGGGAAACGGCATAGGCTCCGCCCTTCTGCGGGAGGTCATCGAAAGGCTCATAAACCGCGGGGCAAGGTACATCGGCCTTGAGGTCAGGGTGAGCAACGAAAAGGCAATAAAGCTTTACGAGCGCTTCGGCTTCAGAAAAGTGAAGAGGGTCATAGGCTACTACTCCGACGGTGAGGACGCATACTACATGATCCTTCCAGCGGACGAATGGAGGGGTAACTGATGATGATCTTCTATCTCAGCGGAGACAGGGTCTTTTCAACGGATCAGAACGCGATAAACGGCCTCTACAACAAGAGGTACTTTGGGAAGGTCGTCGAGGGGAAGCTCTTCCTGTCGCTCCTCGAGGCGGCTTATCTGGTCGAGCGCGGCAAGATAGAAGTCAGAGACGGCAAGAGGAAGCTGTCGCTCGAGGAGCTGATGAACCTCGGAAGATCAAAGGACGAGCTTTTTGACGCCAAGTACCTCGTCTACAAAGACCTGCGCGATAGGGGATACACCGTGAAGTCCGGCCTGAAGTTCGGCTCCCATTTCAGGGTGTACCGGAGGGGAATGGAGGAGCACTCCGAGTGGCTCATCTGGGTCGTTCCGGAGAACTCCCGGTTAAGTCCGAACGACATAACGGCCCGCGTGAGGGTCGCCCACGGCGTTAGGAAGAACATGGTCATGGCGATAGTTGACGAAGACGCCGATGTGACCTACTATAAGGTTGAGTGGGTGAAGTTCTGAGGGGCTTATTTTTGCTGAGCACATTTTTAACACCTAAATCATCCCGCTAGTTCATCGTAGATGTTCTCAGGAGGCAGTTTAGAAAAAGAAGAAAAACTACAAGGATTTCGTTTTCTGGGGGGCCGCTTCCCGGGAGAAAGTCCAGACGACAAGATAGTACCACAGGAGGAAGAACAGAGTCACCACAAGATAGCTCCTTGAAAGAGAAACAAAGGGGAAAAGGAGCATACCTATCACGGTCAGGGCCCACCCGTAGCGGTAGGGGGAAGGCCTGTGGCCGCTGAGCTTTCTCATCGAAACGGCAACGATCACCGCCAGGAGACCAGTAGGAATTGCCTTGGATAGTGCCTCCATACTGTAAAATTCCCTTGGATCCACGGCCATTCCGCTCGAAATTGCCCACATTGCGGTCATGTAAAACCAGAATAGGAGAACAAAGCAGGAGACGGCCTCTTTCCCTATTTTCCCAATCCCCTCTTCGTGCGGCAGGAGTTCAATCCAGTCCACCGGATAATCCCCCAGCTCTCGTAGATTCTCCTCAAAAGGAGAAATGAAAGAGATCACTTCAGGAACCCGGTTTTCTTTCCAAGGTCCTCGAAGGCATCGAGGACGTACTGTAGGTCCTCCTTACTGTGGCCAGCGGAAGGCTCGAGCCTTATTCTTGCAGTTCCAAGCGGGACGGTCGGGTAGACGATAGCCTGTGCGAAGATGTTGTACTCGTCGTAGAGCCTCCTAGAGAACTCCTGGGCGAGCTTCTCGTCGTAGAGCATGACCGGAGTTATCGGGTGCTTGGTGTTGCCGAGATCGTAGCCGAGCTCCCTGAGTCCGTTCTGGAGGAAGTGGGTGTTGTCCCAGAGCTTCTTAACCAGCTCGTCGCTCCTCTGGAGGATCTCTACAGCGGCTATGGCGGCTGCAACATCGGGCGGGTTCGGGGCACTTGAGAAGAGGAACGGCCTTCCGCGCTGGCGGAGGTACTCGATGGCCTCCTCTGGACCGGCCACGTAGCCACCTATGACACCGAAGGCCTTGCTGAGCGTACCCATCTCGAAGTCGACCCTGTCGTGGAGCTTGAAGTGGTCGACGATACCCCTTCCGCTGTCGCCCAAAACTCCTTCACCATGGGCGTCATCGATGTAGAGCATCGCGTCGTACTGCTCGGCAAGCTCCGCCATCTCCGGAACCGGCGCGAGGTCACCATCCATCGAGAAGACACCGTCGCTGACGATGATTTTCTTCTTCTTGTCCTTATTCTCCTCGAGGCGCTTCTTCAGGTCCTCCATGTCGAGGTGCTTGTAGATAACCTTCGGCGCTCCGCTGAGGCGCATTCCATCGATGATGCTCGCGTGGTTGAGCTCCTCGCTGATGAAAACTCCATCATCCTTCTTGGTGAGGAGAGCACTTAAAGCTCCGAGGTTGGCGTTGTAGCCGCTCTGGAAGAGTATTGCCGCTTCCCTCTTCTTGAACTTGGCCAGCTTTTCCTCAAGCTCCACGTGGAGCTCCATGGTTCCTGCTATGGTTCTAACCGCTCCGGCACCAACGCCGTAGTCGAGAATGGCCCTAATGGCAGCGTACCTTATCTCAGGATGGGCCGCCAAACCGAGGTAGTTGTTAGAGCACATGTTGAGGACTCTCTTTCCATCAACGACAACCCACGGGCCCTGGGCGCTTTCGAGCTTTCTAATGGTCACGTAGAGCCCCTTATCCTTAAGCTCCTGGAGCTCTTCCTTAATCCAGTCGAGTTTCGCCATGAGAACCACCGCATTCCTTTGGGCATCAAGGTATAAAAGTTTTTCACTTCACAGGTTGGTGCATCGGACTATGGGGAGAACCAGAGCAATTAGAAACGGCACAAATCCCCCTCCAACCTCCAGCCGTTACTCCCTACGCGGCTCAGGGTAGCGCTTGGTGACTTCAACCCCAAAGTGCACTCCGGTCAGACCCCCCACATCCTCACAGACAATCCCCAGCAGCGCCTGCTCAGCGGATAAACCGGCGAATAGCCCCTATAAAGAAGTCCAAAAATAGATGACTGGTCCATGCAAGGGCAAAGAGAAGAGAGTATTCCCCAGCAATCCAGCCAAGGAGCATAAACGGGGAGAAAACCAGCAACGTAAGCGCACTAATCGGGTCGGGAGAATGACTCAGCGCAAGGTAGGCCAGGGTCGGTATCGAGGCGTGGTCCAGCGGGCCCATAGTAGGGGAGAAGGTTAAGAAAAAATAAGAGCTACAAGTCTAAGATGTGTCCAGTGGGTATACCGGTGGATACACTGGATGAGGCGGTGATGGTAGCGAAACGTACTTTGGCAACTCATAGATATCAACGTACATTACTGGAATGATGTAACTTTCTTTGTTATACACAAACATGTCATTTAGCTTGTACGTGGTTACCTCGAACTTCTGATTGCTGTTCCAGGGATTGTATCCAACGTCCATTTTAAGGAGGGATGCATCCTTTGAAGACATACCTATGGAAAATCCCGCCACGGGTATTGCCCCAAGGTCGTCTACTGAAACTCCCAATGAGAGCAGAGGGGTATAATGGGATTCGCTTTTGAGTTGCCACATATCCACATGGAATTGCCCCACAAAATTATAATCTCTGTATTCCTCAAAGGTGTGGGTGATGTCCTTTACTTCCCCCACAAGTTTTGACCCGTCACTTCCGCTGAAGATTCCATCCCAAGTCCTTATCCTCGTTCCTTCAGGAGTTTTCTCAAAGACTGGGACAACTATCGTGAAGAAAGCCCTATCATCATATGGCAAAATCACCTTTTGCCCAGTGTCATCTGTTCCCTCACCGTACAGCCTAAAGCGCATGACAACATAGTGTCCAACGATCCCAGATATTACATAGCTGTCCTCCCCATTGGGAAGATCTCTTCCATGAAATTGAATGACGTGATCTATCCACTCTCCCTGGTCCTTTAGAGTAAACATTGGGCCACCAGATATAGGAGTCACAGAGCCTCCATCGTTCTGGACCCCAAGAGCCGAGAACGAGATGGAGACGCCCGAGGAGCTTTTAGTGGCCATGAACATACTAACATAGCCAGCATCCCGGTCGTCAACTTGGCCCCATATATGGGTGATGACCACTGGGATGCTGGCGTTGAGACCGTAGGAGAGGATCCTGTAGTCAGGGGCCCAGTACAAGCACACTCCACTCGTGTAGCAGTTTTCATCTAAGCGAGCAGGAACTAGGTTTAATAAGTAAGTAATAGTAGAATCCTGCAAAGATGGCGGATAGTCGTCCCAAATGGAATTAACACTTACAGTTTCATTGCTTACTTGCTTTTTTAGTGGCTTTAGATACGAATCTGAAAGCTTCACCATCGAAGGAGTTGCTTCGACCTTAGTGCTGTATCCTTTCAAAATCTTGTCCACACGGATGGGAACCGAAAATGCAGTCGAATACAGATGGTCGTCTTTCTTAACAGTTCCAAGGAAGAGTATCCCCGGGTTAACGGATTCTGGGTCAATACCCATTCTAACCATGTAATCATTCCATATCTTCGAATATTTGAGAAGGGCCTTAAAGTTCATTCTGAACATCCCGGTCCCCCCATAAAACCCAAGGAAGACAGGAGTGCCATTCGGCAGCATTCCAACCGCGGTGAAAGTACCATAGCCCTTTCCGAAATGCACGGCAAATCTCTCTGCCTTGTTCACAATAAGGCCCGAGAGAGGGGATTTGCTGTATGTCACAGTGACCTCATTGAAATTGTCGGCTGCAACTCTTGTAAAGAAATGATTAACTGAAACACTAAATAAAAACAACACCAACAGAGCGGCTCCAATCTTTTTTAGAGACATCATTTGCATCACCACCATATGAAAAAAAAATAATTTAAAAACTTTTTGTTGTATCAAATAATAGAAGTTCCCAGAGAGAAAGCAATGTAAAAGGTTAAGAAGAAAACAGACCAAGACATCAAAGGGGATAGCCATGCCAGAGGAAGTCAAAGAGGTTAAAATTCTTGAGAAGCCCTGGGTAGAGAAGTACAGGCCCGAGAAGCTCGACGATATAGTTGGACAGGCTCACATAGTTAAGAGGCTCAAGCACTATGCTAAAACCGGTTCAATGCCCCACCTTCTCTTTGCCGGTCCGCCGGGAGTTGGAAAAACGACTGCCGCCCTTGCCTTAGCCAGAGAGCTCTTCGGAGAGGGCTGGAGGCACAACTTTCTGGAGCTTAATGCCAGCGATGAGAGGGGTATAAACGTCATCCGCGAGAAGGTGAAGGAGTTCGCGAGGACGAAGCCGGTGGCAGGGGCGAGCTTCAAGATAATCTTTCTGGATGAAGCCGATGCCCTCACGCAGGACGCCCAGCAGGCCCTCAGAAGGACTATGGAGATGTTCTCGAACAACGTCCGCTTTATCCTGAGTTGCAACTACTCCTCCAAGATAATCGAGCCGATTCAGTCAAGGTGTGCCATCTTCCGCTTCAGGCCGCTCAACGACGACGCCATAGCGGAGCGCATCAAATACATAGCAGAAAACGAAGGTCTCGAACTCACCGAAGAGGGACTCCAGGCACTCCTCTACGTTGCCGAGGGCGACATGAGGAGGGCAATCAACGTCCTCCAGGCTGCTGCCGCCCTCGACACGAGGATAACCGACGAGAACGTCTTCCTCGTTGCGAGCAGGGCCAGACCAGAGGATGTGCGCGGCATGATGGAGCTCGCCCTTGAGGGCAACTTCCTTAAGGCGAGGGAGAAGCTGAGGGAGATCCTCCTCAAGCAGGGCTTGAGCGGAGAAGACGTTCTCATTCAGATGCACAAGGAGGTCTTCAACCTCCCGATTCCTGAGGACAAGAAGGTGGCGTTAGCTGACAAGATAGGCGAGTACAACTTCCGCCTCGTTGAGGGAGCCAACGAGATGATACAGCTCGAGGCGCTCCTCGCGCAGTTCACCATAATGGGCAAGTGATGGATATGGGAGAAGTTCCCTGGGTCGAGAAGTACAGGCCGAGGAAGCTGAGCGAGATAGTCAATCAGACCAAGGCCATCGAACAGGTTAGGGCTTGGATTGAGGCATGGCTCTCAGGTAAGCCTCCGAAGAAGAAAGCGCTTATACTAGCTGGTCCCCCTGGCAGCGGGAAGACAACCACCGTCTACGCCTTAGCTCACGAATACGGCTTCGAGGTCATCGAGCTGAACGCGAGCGACGAGAGAACCTACGAGAAGATAGAGCGCTACGTTCAGGCTGCTTACACAATGGACATCCTTGGAAAGCACAGGAAGCTCATCTTCCTCGACGAGGCGGACAACATAGAGCCGAGCGGGGGGAAGGAGATAGCCAAACTCATCGATAGAGCGAGGAACCCCATAATAATGGCAGCCAACCACTACTGGGAGGTTCCGAGGGAGATACGCAACAAGGCCCAGATCGTCGAGTACAAGCGGTTAACGCAGAGGGACATAATCAAGGCTCTGGTGAGAATCCTCCACATGGAAAAGAAGACCGTCCCGAAAGAAGTCCTCTACGACATAGCCAAGCACGCCAACGGCGATTTGAGGGCGGCCGTCAACGACCTCCAAACGGTTGTTACCGGCGGAGTTGAAGACGCCCACGAAATCCTCGCCTACCGCGACACCGAGAAGAGCGTCTTTCAGGCTTTAGCTCAAATTTTCGCAACGGACAACGCGAAGAAGGCCAAACTCGCAGTCCTCGGCGTTGACATGTTCCCCCATGAACTCCTCCAGTGGATAGACGAGAACGTGCCCTACGTCTACTACAGACCCGAGGACATCGCTAGGGCCTACGAGGCCATCAGCAGGGCCGACATCTATCTCGGGAGGGCGCAGAGGACCGGAGCCTATTCTCTGTGGAAGTACGCAACCGACATGATGACGGCAGGAGTTGCCGTTGCCGGTGTCAAGAAGAAGGGCTTCGTGAGGATTTATCCGCCGAAGACGATAAAGCTCCTCACCGAGAGCAAGACAGAACGGTCGCTGAGGGACTCGGTTGTCAAGAAGATAATGAAAGAGATGCACATGGCAAAGCTCGAGGCGCTGGAGACCCTCAACTACCTCAAGGCCATCTTCGAGTACAACCCTGACATGGCGGCCCACTTCGTCGTCTACCTCGACCTTGACCTCAAGGAGGTAGAGTTCATAGCCGGCGATGCTGAGAAAGCGAAGACAATATGGGCCAAGAGCATGAACATCGAGAAGAAGCTCAAGAAGGAAGGCGAGCTTGAGGCTAGGGCGAGGGAAGCCGGGAGGAAGATAGAAGAAGTCGAAGAAGCTGTCACAGAGAAAGAAGAGACCACAGAAGCTGAGGAAACCGAAGAAGAATCCGAAGAGATAACGGAAGAAGAGCTCGAAAAGGCCGAGGAAGAGATTGAATCCGTTGGAAAAGAGGGAAAAATAGACAAGTCAAAGAAAAAGGGCAAGCAGGCGACGCTGTTCGACTTTCTGGGGAAGAAGTAAAAGCGCCCTACTCTTCTTTTAATTCAACGTCCGCGCAGACCTTGAACACATGCGGCTTGAAGTCGCTTACTTTCTTTACCTTCACCCTGCACTCCTTTCCCTGCCTCGCGCACTCCTCCAGGATTCTATTCCTGAACTCCCATATCTTCTCCTCGTGTACGAAGTCATAGTAGTGGAGCCATCGCTTAGCTTTGCTGAGGGTTAAGGCTAGGGCCTCAACTCCCCTTGGAGTGGGGCTTATTACCCTGTCAAATGTTGGTAGCTCTGGGAGGATCTCGAAGACATCCCCGTGTATGAACTCTATCTCTCCCTTCAGTCTCTTCCTGTTCAGCTGGATGTTCTCCAGCCCGAGCTTGTAGGCCTCTTTGTTAAGTTCGATGGCAGTGATTTTGACGTTCTTATAGCGGGCTATCACGAGGGCATACGGGAGAACACCAGCGAATGGAATCAGAATCCGCTCTCCGTCTTTTACGAGCTGGGCCAATCTGTATCGCTCGCCCTTCATCCTAGGGTTAAAGAATGCTTTGCCCAAATCGATCTTTATCTCAACGCCGTTCTCTTTATGGATTGTAGTGAGCCTCTTCTCGCCCCAGATTATTGAGTAGTCTCTTATCCTAAAGGCCCCCTCATGGAAGCCCTTCTTGGCAACGACCCTGATGAAGGGGTGAACCTTCCTCAGTCCCCAGACGATGTCGTCAACCCTGTGCTCCAGTTCCGGCGGGATTTGGATCACCGCTATATCCCCCACCACGTCGTAGCGCCTAAGGTGTTGAAGCTCTTCCGGCGTCAGCCTCTCAGTCAGAACGCTCTCGAGGTTCTTGTATATCTGCCTCTCAGGTCTCAGTGGAAGTTCAATCGGTAAAACCTCGTAGCCCAACCCATAAGCACCGGGATCATCCAGAACAGGGAGCAGAACGAAATCGCCCTCTCTCCTGGGCCTCCTCTTCCCGTCGTAGAGGCCGAGCTTCTTGAGCTTCCTTTTGACGGGTTCGGCTTCAGTTTTGGGAACTCTCAGAGCTGGCATAGTCCTCAGGGAAAGTACTGAGAGGGGTTTAAAAACTCACTTCCAGTAGGGCTCCCTCATGAGAACGGCCCTCTTAAAAATTTCCACGATTTCTTCATCGCTTGCCCCTTCTCTCATAGCCGAAACGAAGTCGATGAGGTCATCGTTCCTCAGGAGGCAGGTCTTGAACTTGCCATCGGAGGTAACCCTTAAACGGGTACAGTTGGCGCAGAAGACCGTGTTATGCATTGCCCTGACTACCTCCACCTCTGCCATGCCGTAGTCCGTTGGAATGAAGTACTTCTTCCGCCGGTGCATCCTTCTCTCGCGAGTCTCAATCGCGAGCTTTTCCAGCCTCTCTTCAACGGGCTTTAGCGGGTAGAAGTACTTCCTGAAGAAGGCCGTTTCCGTCATCTCCCTCGGGGCTTCAAGCTCTATCAGCTGGAGTATCGCACCCGTCTTCGCCGCGAAGTCCACCATGTCCCAGATTTCGCCGTCGTTCAGGCCCTTCATGACCGTCATGTTGAGCTTCACGGGTGAAAGGTACTTCACAGCTTCCTCAATGCCATCAAGGACGATCTCAAGCCCATCAACGCCGGTTATGCGCTTGTAAACCTCCGGTTTGAGGCTGTGGAGTGAGACGTTCACCCTGTCGAGGCCCGCTTTGGCTAATGGCTCAGCCAGCTCCTTCAGCCTGCTCCCGTTGGTCGTCATGCTGAGGTCGATAACGTAGGGCTTTATCCTCCTCACGATCTCTATGATATCTTCACGGACGGTTGGCTCTCCGCCGGTAAGCTTGACCTTCCTTATCCCGAGCCTTGAGGCGATTCTAACTATTCTCTCTATCTCCTCTGGAGTGAGTTCATTCTTCGCCAGGAAGCGCTGGCCCTCCCTGTGGCAGAAGAAACAGCTGTAGTTGCATTCCTGCGTAAGGGATATCCTGAGGTTCGTCACTGGCCTTCCGAAGCGGTCTATCAAAACCATTCCACGCACCTGAGAGAGATAACTCTAGAGCTTAAAAAAACGTTTTGGGTAAACGAATTAATTTAACAAAAGGCAGGAAAAAGGTAAAGTAGGGTGAGGGAGTAGGGATTACAGGCTTAGACGGAGGGAACAGCATGAGGGCCGATAGGGTTCGAGAAATTGTGGAGAAGATAGAAAGCCTCCACCGAGAGTTTGAATCCAGATTTCCCCTTCTCTATGAGGAGAAAAGTTATGAGGGGCTCTATGATGCCGTCAAGAGGCTGTACGCCATTACGAGCGAGAAAATGGATCTGGCAGGGGAACTATACCGTGAGATAACGCCCATCGGGGGAGAGGTTGAATCCACCGCCAAGGAGCTCCAGAGAAGCGAACACCAGATGAAGTTCAGACTGGAGGAGATAATGACGATCCTCTCCAAACCCGAAGGCTATTCAGAGAGGACCAGGCTGAAGGCGGCCCTTGAGAGGCTCGTCCACTTCCATAGGATACACGACTACACCGTCAGACAGGCCCTCCAGGTTATAGGCAGGGAAATTGAAAGCCTCGAGTTCATCGAGAGGATGGGCGTCGAGAGCGAAAACCAGAAAAAGGCACCGGCAAGTATAATCGAAAGGCTCAAAAGGATCGACGAGATTGAGGAAACGCTCACCAAAACTCTTGCCTTCATGAGAAGGCTTTACCTGCATCCTGGGGACGTTCACAAGGTTGAAGAAGCTCTAATCAGCTGGCACAGGATGGGACTGCTCTGGGTTGAAGCTAGAAACGTGGAGAAGATGAGCGGCGTCAAAAGCGCCGACGAGATACTTGAAGGACTCACTCTCATTGGAGTAGTGGAAAGGAAGGAACGGGGGGGTGAAAGTGTCTACAGACACAGGAGTTTCAGTTCGGGTTAGGGGAATATACAGCACGGCCCTCACCAAACTGCTCCTCGACAGGGGGTTCAGGATAAGCCAGCCGAGCCAGAGGATAGCGGAACGGCTTGGGATTGAAAAGACCTACGACGAGTTCGACGTCGATATCTACGACAAGCGGGATCACCACGGTGTAATCCTGGTTGGCAACCAGGTAGAGAAGGTTAAGGCCGTTTTTGAGGAGGAGTTCATAGACGTCCTCTTCAGAAGGCTCCCTTACCAGCTCTACGGCATCTACAAAGGGCTTGTGGTTAAGAAAGATGAGAGGTACGTCTACGTCGATATAGGGAGCGCCATAGGAACTATCCCGATAGACGAAGGGAGGCACCTTGGTGAAGGGGACGAGGTTCTCGTTCAGGTCAAGAAGCACAACCTCCTGCCCCACCTCAGCACGACCCTGACCATTCCGGGCGATTACGCCGTTCTAATTCCCAAACCCCTCGGCTCCCAGAGGCACGTCAAGATCTCCCGCAAGATACGGGAGAACTCCGAGAGGGAGAGACTGCGGATCCTCGGACTGAGCATAGACATGGGTGAATGGGGAATTCTCTGGAGAACAGCGGCGGCCTACAAGGACTGGAACACCCTCAAGGATGAGATAATAAGGCTGTCGAAGATAGCCGACAGGCTCAAAAAGGCCGACCGCTACTCGGCACCGGAGCAGATAGTCGAGGGGAGGAACATATACGAGGTCGAGTTCGGAGGAGGGGCAAAGAAGAAGCTAGACGAGATAAGGAACAGGGCCGTTCCTACTGTGGAGGGCCACCACCAGTTGAAGGCCTACGACATCGAGTTCAGCTTTGCCGTTGAGATAGCGGAGGGAATACTGAGCAAGATCCCGTCCCAGAGGCTCAGGATAAACCAGGGGTTCTGGGAGGCGCTCATTGACTCGAAAGGCCCCAAGAGAGGATGGCTGTTCTTCCTCGAGCACAACAAGCCAGATGGCCAGAGGTACAAGCTCGGACCGGGGGAGGTTCTGGAGGTTTCACTCAACCCGCTCAAGGTCACCATAAAGCGGAACCTCAAGCCAGGAAAGTTCTACGACGGCCTGGACCTGCCCATAGAGGTTGGGGACTACGCCATAACGGAGATAGAAGCAGGCAAATGGTGGTTCGTGCACAGGTACTACGACAGGAACGGCAACCTCAAGGGCGAGTACTACAACATCAACACACCCATCGAGATCTACCCTGACAGGGCCAGGTACATAGACCTTGAGATAGACATCGTGAAGTGGCCCGACGGAAAGAAGGAGATCATAGACAAAGACAAGCTCAAAGAGCACTACGAGGACGGGATCATCGGGGAGAAGCTCTACCGCGCAGTTTTGAAGATAACGCAGGAGGTCTTTGACAGGGTTTAGGGGAGGGTTTGAATTCCCCTCTTTTCCGCCTCTTTTTTCAGCCTCTTATCGTACGTGGCTACCCTTTTTACAGGTTCATGCTGACTCTACCCCACAACCAGCGGATAATACCAGATCAGTAATGTACCCAGCGAGTAATATGTCCTACGGCAGGGAACAGGGACTCCATTGGCCTCGACGAGGTTCTCACTCAACGTCCTCTACCCCCTTGTCCGTGATCCTGAAGTAGGCCATCAATCCCTCGGGCCTGAAGCGGTGCCTCTCGAGAACAGCCACGCGTTTTCCTGGAACGGGGAGTCTGTCGAGTCTGAGGATGTCCTTGCATCGGTAGCCGAGAGTGTGCTCCGCCACTGGCCTCGTCCTCTCCGCGTGGCTGTCGAAGTGGACCTGGTTGATGACGAGAACGGGGATGCCGTTTTTCCTCGCTATCCAAAGGAGGACCTGGAGCTGCTTGCTCAGCTCGGAGGTTAAAGCCCTCCAGTCCTCCTCAGCACGGTAGTGTGCCGTTATGGAATCAACGACCACTAGACCGAACTCCCCGGTGACGACCCTCTTAAGCGAGCCTATTATCCTCCTCTGCTCCCGTATATCGCCGGGAGTAAAGAGGACGAACCTCTGGAGAACAGCCTCCGGGTCAAAACCCCTGTTCTCGGCAATCTGGGCCAGCCTCTCAGGGGAGAAGCCCCCCTCGGTATCAACGTAGGCCACCTTTCTCCCGCTGAGAAGGCCGGCCTGGAGGGCGAGGGTTGTTTTGCCCGAGGCGTAAGGACCGTAGACCTGGGTCAGAACGCCCTCTCCAAAGCCCCCGCCCAGGAGTTCATCGAGCGATTTAACCCCCGTGGCAAGCATGGCGAACCCTCAGAGGGTAAGCTCCTCCCCCGGCTGGAGAACCTTAACGAAAGCAAAGATCCTGTTCTTCCTGAGCTCTTCCATGAGCTTCTCAGGGCTCCCCTCTCCGTAAACACCGTAGTGCATGGGTATAACAACTCTCGGTTTGATGTCCTCTATTATCTGGGCCGCCTCACGCTCGTTGGCAGTCGAGCGACCGCTTATCGGAACTAGGAGGACGTCAACCTTTCCGCGGAGGCTCTGGAGGGCTGGGAAAGAGTAGGTGTCTCCAGTATGGAAGACGGTCTTATCACCCTCGATCAGGTACCCGAGGGGATACTGACTGGAGGGATGCTCCATGAAAAAGGCGGTAACTTTAACGCCGTTCCCGAGTTCAATCGTCTCATCCGCTTCTATAACACGAACCTTCGTGATCCCGTCGCTCACTGCAGTCAGGTAGACGGGTTTTGGCCCTATGACCTCCGCATCCCTAAGCCGGGACAGTAGTTCCACCTTGCCGTAGTGGTCCGTGTGCTCGTGGGTTATTAGGATGTAGTCAACATCCCCTATCAGGTCGTCCTCAACGTCCGGGTACGGGTCGATCAGTATCTTGACCCCCTTGGTCTCTATCCAGAAGCACGCGTGACCGTACCATATGATCTTCATCACGTCTCACCAGAGATTGGATTGGGGGTTGAGAACTTAAACGTTTCCCAAGAAAAGCGTTTAAGGTCTGGAACCCTAGAACTAACGATGACCATGACCGGGTTAAAGAACCATCAAAAGATCCTCATTTCGTCCATCCTCATTGTACTGATCGCCCTGAACCTCATAGAGGCAGTTCAGATAACCCAACCAAACGAAGACGTCCTCTCCCAGGTAAGCTCCATCCTCGAGAAAGTGGAGGGTATAAGAGGGCTGGAGTTCAAAGAGCCGCCGAAGATCATCGTGATGACAAGGGCCGAAGCGAGGGAGCACTTCAAGCCAGGAAAGCCCGACATAGAGAGGATGAGGCTGGAGGAGGACGTCTACAAAATGAGCCTTCTCCTCGGCCCAAACTATCCCTACGTTCACGAGAAGGTGGAGCAGAGCCTCGGCTGGATAGCGGCGACGATAGGAGATGAGATATACATCATAAAGGAGAACTTCCTCGCAGATCCAGACACGGCGAGGCGCGTCATAGCCCACGAGAGCGTTCATGTTCTCCAGAGGCAGTGGTTCAACGCCCCCTACGGCGGGCCAACCCTCGACACAACGAAGGCTATCCAGGCGGCGATAGAGGGGGATGCCGACTTGGTAGCCGACCTCTACTGCAACGAAACCGGAATCCCGATACACAAGATAACCGACCTCTACACGAGGGATCCGGTTACGGCCCTCGGGATCTTTCCCTATGTCTTCGGGGACAGGTTCGTTGCGTACCTCTACAAAAAAGGCGGCTGGGAGCTGGTGAACAGCATGTACAGCAGCCTTCCAAACACGACGAAGGTCGTAATGTTCCCCGAACTCTACCTCCAGAACTGGACACCCATTGACATCCGGAGCGAAGTGGAGAAGCTGCTCCCCGAGAACGCCAAGGTTAAGTACTCCAACAGAATGGGGGCCTACTACGTCTTTCTGATCTACTGGGGCCACGACGCCGATAGAAAACGGGCCCTCGAAGAGGCGAGATCATGGGAGGGCGACTGGTTAATGATGGGCGACATGAACGAGAGCGGCAAAATAAGGAGAGTCCTCGTCTGGAAGGTCGTCTTCAGCGACCACATGCACGCCGCAGACTTCAAGGACTTCCTGGATAAGATAACAGAAGAAAACCACTACGCAGACTTCTTCTTGATATCCCTAACGGGAAACGAGGTCACTCTGAAGGTTGCCAGGGATGTGAAGGAGGTGAAGCAGAATGAAACCGAAACTCAAGACGAAGTTAACCTGCCCGATGTGTGGATCAAAATACCATGACCCAGTTCAGCGCTGTTCCTGCGGGGAGCCCGTTGAGTTCGAGACCCTCAAGGGGGAACCTTACATAGGAAAGACCGTCTGGGAGCGCTTCTGGGATTTCTGGCCAGTGGAACCAGAACTTGAGCTTTCACTCGGCGAGGGGGACACGCCGCTCGTGAAGTCCAAACTTGGAAAGGAGCTCGGCGTGAGGCTTTACTTAAAGAACGAGACCGTAAACCCAACCTGGAGCTTCAAGGACAGGGGGACGTTTCTGGCGGTAAGCTACGCTCTCAAAGCTGGCTACAAAGCCGTCGGAACAGTCTCGACCGGCAATATGGCGGCCAGTGTAGCGGCTTACGCTACCAGAGCCGGACTTGAGACCAAAATCCTCGTTTCAGAGAGCGCGAGCGATGAGAAGCTCAAGGCGGTGAGCGTTTACGGAGCTGACGTGATAAGGGTCAGAGGCGACTACGGGAAGTTATACTTCGAGAGTCTGAAGCTGGGAGAGAAGCTTGGGATATATTTCATCAACTCCGACAACCCCTTCCGGGTCGAGGGTTATAAAAGCATCGCCTTCGAGATAGCGGAGGAGATAACACCGGACTACATCCTAATCCCAACGAGCTCCGGCGGCCTCTTCAGAGGGATTGCCAAGGGATTCATCGAGCTGAAGGAGAGCGGGCTTATCGATGAACTTCCAACTCTGACAGCGGTTCAGGCAGAAGGATGCTCACCGATATGCAGGGCATTCAGCGAAGGGAAGGAGAGAATAAAGCGCTTTGAAAATCCGAAGACGGTAGCGAAGGCAATAGCCAATCCGTATCCCCCGAGTGGAAACGCCGTCCTTAAACTTCTCCGCGAGTTCGGCTGGAAGTGCATCACCGTGAGCGACGAAGAGATCCTCAAAGCGCAGAGAGAGCTAGCGGGAGAAGGCCTCTTCGTCCAGCCGGCAAGTGCAACGGGGATTGCCGCCCTCAGAAGGCTCGTCGAGAGCGGAGAAATCGATGAAGGGGCAAAAGTTGTTTCAATCCTCACCGGTTCTGGTCTAAAGACGCTCTCCCACGTTGAAGGTGGAAAAATAAGGGAGTGTCCGCTTGAAAGCCTTGAAGAATGTTTGGGGTGATGGAGATGCTGGTCGGAATAGGGTTAATGCCGCACGGAAACCCCGTCTTAGACCCGCCCGACGAGGAAACCAAGAAGCTCAGAGATGTTTTGACGGAGATCGGAAGGGAGTTCAGCAGTGTTGACGCCTACGTTCTCATAAGCCCTCACAACGTCAGAATGAGCGACCACCTCGGAGTCATCATGGCCCAGCACCTAATCTCCTGGCTCGGCTTTGAGGGAGTTGAACTGCCGGGGGAGTGGGAGACCGACCGGGAGCTCGCTGAAGAAGTATATAACACCTGGAAGAGGGCTGGAATTCCAGTAGTAGACCTGCACTTCGCCAGCAGGAGCGGGCAGTATTCGAGGTGGCCCCTCACATGGGGAGAGCTCATACCTCTCCAGTTCCTTGAGAAGAAGTCCCTCGTTCTGCTCACTCCAGCGAGAGGACTGGGTAGGGAGACCCTCATCAAAGCTGGGGAAGTCCTCGGCGAGGTCCTTGAGGGGAGTGAAAAGAAAATTGCGCTCATAGTAAGCGCGGACCACGGGCACGCACACGACGAGAACGGCCCCTACGGCTACAGAAAGGAGAGCGAGGAGTACGATGAGCTGATAATGAAACTGATAAATGAAAACCGCCTTGAGGAGCTCCCGTCAATTCCAGATGGGCTGATAGAAAGGGCTCTCCCCGACAGCTACTGGCAGATGCTCATAATGCTTGGAGCTATGAGAAAGGGGAACTTCGAACTCAAGGCGAGCGCCTACGCCTGCCCAACCTACTTCGGCATGGCCGGAGCGCTGTGGGTAAGGCAAGACATCGAAAGGTAACGTCCCAACTAGAGGAAAACCCACAGACAATAGTACAGCGGCACTGGAGTTGTTCAGCCCTTTTTGAATGTTTTTCAATTCTGTTCAACCATTTCCGAATAAACCGCGCCAAAAGGTTGCGCCATTCAACAAAAACCGTTATAAACGCCAAAACATATACACGAACGCACAAAGAGTCCGAGGTGAACTAGGATGGCCGAGAAGAGGAGGAAGAGGGTTGTTATTCTTGGGGCCGCCGGAAGGGACTTCCACAACTTCAACACGTTCTTCAGGGACAATCCCGAATACGAGGTAGTTGCCTTCACCGCGACCCAGATTCCGGACATCGAGGGAAGGATCTACCCGCCCGAGCTCGCTGGAGAGCTCTACCCGAACGGAATCCCGATATGGAGCGAGGACGACCTTGAGAAGATCATCAAGGAGCACGACATCGACATAGTTGTCTTCGCCTACTCCGACGTTTCCCACGAGCACGTCATGCACCTCGCTTCAAGGGCCCACAGCGCCGGAGCCGACTTCTGGCTCCTTGGACCGAAGAGCACCATGCTCAAGTCAAGCAAGCCGGTTATAGCGGTCACCGCCGTGAGGACCGGCTGCGGCAAGAGCCAGACCAGCAGGAAGGTCGCTCAGCTCCTCCAGGAGATGGGCTACAAGGTCGTCGCTATTAGACACCCGATGCCCTACGGCGACCTCAGGAAGCAGATCGTCCAGCGCTTTGCCAGCTACGAGGACCTCGACAGGTACGAGTGCACCATCGAGGAGAGGGAAGAGTACGAGCCCTACATCGACAGGGGAATGGTAGTCTACGCCGGCGTTGACTACGAGAAGATCCTCAGAGAGGCCGAGAAGGAGGCAGACATAATCCTCTGGGACGGAGGAAACAACGACTTCCCGTTCTACGAGCCGGACCTCTGGATAGTCGTCACGGATCCGCACAGGCCCGGGCATGAGTTGAAATACCACCCCGGTGAGACCAACTTCAGGGCCGCTGACGTCATCATCATCAACAAGATCGACACCGCCAACAGGGACGACATCCAGAAGGTCAGGGAGAGCATCGAGAAGGTTAACCCGAACGCCATCGTCATCGACGGCGCCTCACCGCTCTACGTTGACAAGCCAGAACTCATCAAGGGCAAGCGCGTTCTCGTTGTTGAGGACGGCCCGACACTCACCCACGGCGGCATGAAGTACGGAGCCGGCTACATCGCGGCCAAGAAGTACGGTGCCGCTGAGATCGTCGATCCAAGGCCCTACGCCGTCGGCTCAATAGTCGACACCTACAAGAAGTACAGCCACCTCGACGTCATCCTCCCGGCAATGGGATACGGCGCCAAGCAGATCAAGGAGCTCGAGGAGACCATCAACCGCGCTGACGCCGACGTCGTCATCATGGGTACCCCAATCGACCTCAGGCGCGTTATGAAGCTCAACAAGCCGGCCGTAAGGGTCCGCTACGAGCTCGAGGAGATCGGCGAGCCGAAGCTCAAGGACATCCTCAAGGACTTCGTTGAGAAGTGCGAGAAGCTCAAGAAGTGATTTCAAATCCCAGTTTTCTTTTCTATACTCTTTCTTAATGGTAACCTTTTTATGGAGAATAACCCCCGCATACTCGGTGAACGCGATGATGGGAATGGGAATGTTCTTTGCGCTGTGGGGAATTGGAGTGATACTGTGGATAATCAGCCTCGGCTCGATGATCTGGGTGATATACGACGTTCTCACAAAGCAGAAAGCCATGCCAGACGTTGAGAAGGTCATCTGGATAATCGTTGCCCTCTTCCTCGGCATAATCGGCGCTGTAGTGTACTACATCGTTGTCAAGGCCAGCCACAAGTACGAAGAGAAGCAGGTGGATAACATCGAGAATCCGGATGAACCCATAGTGTTCTGAGCGGAAGCTTTTTAGGGATGAACACCTACTCCCTCCGCCCGGGGAGTGCCGCCGAAGGCGGAGCCGATGAACTTGGGCGGGTTATTACCCCCTTATTCTATGAACCAAAGCAGGCAAATACCGTTATGCCAGTGTTCATTTATAAAAGGTGAGAACTCAAAGTTCTCAAAGTTTATAAACTGGTGAGAATCGCCAGTTCTCACTCCCCAACAACCTGCACGATAACACGCCTGTGCCTCGGCCTCACGTCGAGCTCAACGAAGAATATCTGCTGCCACGTTCCTCTAACGAGCCTTCCATCCACCACGGGGAAGCACTCACTCGCGCCCAGTAGAGTGGCCCTGAGGTGGCTGTGGGCGTTGTCGTCTATCCTGTCGTGGAGGTAGCCCTTTCCCCTCGGTATCAGCTCCTTCAAAGCCCTCTTGAAGTCCTCCAGAAGGCCGCTCTCGTGTTCTATCGTTATTATTGCCCCAGTGGCACCTGGTACGAAGACGAGAACCTGGCCGTTCTCTATTCCGCTCTCCTCAACGACCCGCTCAACCTCCGCGGTTATGTCAACCAAGTCTATCTCCCCTTCAGTCGAGAAGCGGAGTTCCTCGGTGTGAACTTTCATACCACCACCCGAGGAGGACTCCAACAACAAAGCCTATTAGGTTTGCGGAGAGGTCGAGGAGCGAGAAGGTCCTGCCGGGGATGAACCGCTGGAGAAACTCAAGGAAAGGAAGCGGAAGAAGATAGGGCCAGCGAGCGTAGCCGATCAGCCCAAGCAGGAGAAACATCGAGAAATGAGCAATCTTGTCGCCGTTATCCAGAGGGGACTGAGGAACGCGCGGGGAGAGATTAGCCAGAAACAGGAAGAGCAGGTATATCACTAAAAGAACATCATTTCGCCTTTTCGTTTTCAAGGGCTCTCACCAGCTTTCTTAGCTTGTCAACTACCTCAAAGGGATCTCTCCCAAAGATGTACACCAATGGCTCTACCCCATGACCGCCTTCATCCACGACAGCATCATATAGCCCAGAGCCAAAAACGGAGGCAATAACCTTTACAGCCTCTTCCTCACTCATTCCGCCTGTTCTGACCCGCACGTATTCAAATCCTGCCCTCTTTAGGGCGTTCTCCACATCCTCCCCGTACCTCAAGTTGATGACGCTCCTTATCTCGGGCCTCAGCTTCCCCACCTCCACCAGTATCCCAGAGGTAAACCTGCTGGCCCCAAACTCAGGAGGCAGGGCGTAGGGTTTGCCCTTGGCGATGGTTATCCTCCCAGGAACCGCCGCAACGTCCTCAGGCCCCATGGGGGATGGAAGGGCGTAGGCAAAGTTGGTTCTAACTTCGGGGATAAGCTCACCGAACCCCCGAAGCTCCAGGAGAGTTCTAAGTGCAACCGCCAGCTTCTCAAGAACCTCCCCCCTGTGCCTCTGGACAGAGTATATAGTGCGGCACGCCTCCTCGCTTATTCCAGCGTACTCGGAATAGAATTTGCACAGAAAACCGCTCTGGAAAAGCTCCACCAAGCGCCTGGAGACCAGGACTACAGCATCCTCCTTGCTCCCGCCGTATATTATGAACTTCCCCACTTCCTCAGCTATCCCATCGATCCTTCCAGCAAGTTCAGTGGGAGGCTTCTTGTATTTCCCGGCCAAGTATTTGCTGACCATCGCTTGAGTGACACCCAAGTAGTCCGCTATCTCCGCCTGCTTAAAGCCCCCTCTATACAAAATTTCGGCTAACTTTCCCCTGAGATATGGCATAATCTCCTCCGCTAAGTACACGGCGGGAGTTCTCATGGCTACCACCAGCCCCTCTAATAATCGGGTTGTTTCTTAAAGACCTGACGGTTATTTCATTGACATTATCATGGCAAAAAATGTTTAAAAACCCATCGATTTTTACACCCGAAGGGCTTCTATGGATTGGAAAGGTCGCGACGTGATAAGCATACGGGACTTCTCGAAGGAAGACATAGAGTTTGTTTTGAAAACAGCGGAAAGGCTTGAGAACGAGCTCAACGAGAAGGGCGCCCTCGATTATGCCCGCGGGAAGATCCTCGCGACGCTCTTCTTTGAGCCGTCAACGAGGACGAGGCTGAGCTTCGAGTCAGCTATGCACCGCCTCGGGGGCTCGGTTATAGGGTTCTCCTCGGCCGCGAGCACGAGCGTCAAGAAGGGGGAAAGCTTAGCCGACACGATAAAGACCGTTGAGCAGTACAGCGACGTCATAGTGATAAGACACCCGATGGAGGGGGCGGCGAGGTTAGCGGCAGAGGTCGCCGAAATCCCGGTAATCAACGCCGGCGATGGGAGCAATCAGCACCCAACGCAGACGCTCTTAGATCTCTACACGATCAAAATGGCCTTCGGGAAGATCGACGGCCTTACTATAGGACTCCTGGGAGACCTCAAGTACGGAAGAACTGTTCACAGTCTTGCGGAGGCTTTGACCTTCTACGACGTCGAGCTCTACCTGATTTCGCCGGAACTCCTCAGGATGCCGAAGCACATAATCGAGGAACTGCGCGAGAAGGGAGTTAAGGTTCACGAGATGACTGACCTTGAGGGGGCAATTCCGGAACTTGACGTCCTCTACGTGACTAGAATACAGAGGGAGCGCTTCCCTGACGAGGAGGAGTACATGAAGGTGAAGGGGAGCTACCGAGTGAACCTCGAAGTTCTGAGAAAAGCGAAGGAAACGCTCAAAGTGATGCACCCGCTCCCGAGGGTCGATGAAATCCATCCAGAAGTGGACAAGACGAAGCACGCTCTCTACTTCAGGCAGGTATTCTCCGGCGTACCAGTGAGGATGGCCCTTCTTGGACTGACGCTCGGAGTTCTGGAGGTGTGAAAAGTGCCTGAGAACCTCAAGATAGAGGTAATCCCCGAGGGAACGGTTATAGACCACATCCCGGCAGGAAAGTGGCTTAAAGTCGTCGAGATACTCCATCTAACAAAGCCGAACGGCGGGACTCTCCTAATAGCCTCGAACGTTCCAAGCAAGAAGCTCGGGAGGAAGGACATTGTCAAGGTCGAGGGGCGCTATCTGAGCGAGGAGGAGGTCAACAAGATAGCCCTCATAGCGCCGATGGCGACGGTAAACATAGTGAAGGACTACAAGATAGTGGAGAAGTTCAACGTTGAGATACCGGACGAGGTCGTTGGAATACTCCACTGTCCGAACCCCAACTGCGTGAGCAACCACGAGTATGTCCTTCCGAGGTTCCGCGTCGAGAGCAGGGAGCCCCTCAAGCTCCGCTGCCACTACTGCGAGAGAACCATAGAGGGAGAAGAGATACTGGGCAACCTCTGAGGAAGACTTTTAACCTTCCCTCCAACTTTTCTCCGATGGTCGAGATAACACCAGAACTCATAGAGAACCTCGTGAGGGAGATACGAAGGGAGAACGGCTTTCCAGACAGTCCGTTCAGGATAGACGAGATCCGCTACGACGAGGAGAACGACAAGCTCTTCATAATCGCCCACGACAGGACGGACAAGAGCGTTATCATCGGCAACAGCTTCGTCATCGGAAAGCTCAGGGAGAGGCTCAAGATTAAGCAGGTGACTGTCTATTCAAACCTCGACCTTGAGATAAAGAGGAGAAAGCTGGAGGAGGCCGAAGAAGCCGTTAAGGGAACTAAGCTTGAGTTTCTCCTGCCGATAATCGGGGCCGAGATGAGGTTTCCTCCAAGGGAATGGCCGGAGGTGAGGGGGGATCTTAGAACCCTGATATTCCTAAGCTTCAACGCGAGGGCTTTAGTCGGCCTTGCCGAGAGGCTCAAGCTTCCCTACACGGCTGTAGGGCTGAGGTACGCGTTCCCAAAACTCGAGTACGAGCCGATTGAAGGGGAACCGAGAGAGCTCTTCTCCCCAGATGAGGAGAAGCTTGCGAAGGTCGCAGAGGAAAAAGGCGCTGGATTAGTTCTTGCAGATTTTCCCTTCGGCCTGAGATGGAAGGGAGATGCAGCTCTCATGAACCCGTTCCGCTTCCTCCACATAGGGTTTTTTGAAACCAAGTACCTCTTCGGCTTCGAGTGGCCAACGGTCATCGATAAAAACACCCTCGTCGAGTTCGTTGTTGATCTGACGTACGAGGGCCTTATGGAGTCAACGGACGGGGCAAACCTGATATGGCGTGCCTGGAGGCGGAGGAAATGATAATAGGCGTCGTAGGTAAGATAGCGGCCGGAAAAACAACTGTCGCGAAATTCTTCGAGGAAAAGGGCTTCTGCAGGGTTTCCTGCAGCGACCCTCTGATAGACCTGCTCACCCACAATACCTCCGACTACTCATGGATTCCTGAGCTACCTGAGAGAAGTGAGCCAACGAGGGACAGGCTGATAGAGTTCGGAAAGTACCTGAAGGATAAGTACGGTGGCGACATCCTCATTCGCCTCGCCGTCGACAAGAAGAGGAACTGCGAGAACATCGTCATCGACGGCGTCCGCTCGCGGGAGGAGGTCGAGGCTATCAAGCGGCTCGGCGGGAAGGTTATCTACGTGGAAGCAAGCCCAGAGATAAGGTACGAGCGGCTGATGAAGAGGAAAGCCAAAAAGGACAAGGTCATTCAGAGCTTTGAAGACTTTCTCAGGATGGATGATGAAGAAGAGAAGCTCTACCACACGACGAAGCTCAAGGGGATTGCCGACTACGTGATCGTGAACGAGGGGACTCTAAAAGAACTCAGAGAAAAAGTCGAGGGAATAATAAGAGAGGTCACCCCCTCCTGACCCAGAGGGCGAGGGAGAGCGAAGCTATCAAAACCAGAAGAAAGGACAGCCAGGGAGGGGACATGGCTGTTTCACTGGCCTCCTTGATCAAAGAGACCTCAAGATGGAGAGGGGAATACTGCACATCCAAAGACCCGTAGCTCACTGGAACGCTCGAAAAGCTCACGTTCAAAGGCTCAGCCTTCAGCTCTACCTTGCAGGGCTTCGTCTCCATGCCGACTTCTTTGAACCCGAAGTTCTCGGGGTCGATGTTTTCGCTATCAAAGATCGTTACTATGCTTCTGTTATCAGCCGTGTATTCGGCGATGCCCCTGGGGGATAGGATGGCATAGGTAACGTTGTCCCCCAGAGGTTTGATGTAGGCTTTACCACCTTTTTCATCCGGCTCAAGGATCCCAAGGGAGACGTTGATCATAACAACCCTGAAGCGGGAATAGGCTGGAGAATTGGAACCGGACAGCTCCTCGAAGGTAAAGTTGTCCAAGAAAGTGCCGTAAATCATCCCCGGGTTCTCCAGCGTGCTTCTGGAAGAGGGGTAAAAGTGCTTCCCGGGCAAGGGATTCGTCGAGTTGAGACAGGAGACGACTTTTCCATCCTGAACGCGGACGGTTGTCATCCACTCGAAGCTCCACTCGTTCGGACGGTCGTTCAGGTAGTACAACGCCCGGATAACGCCGCCGCTTCCGGTTGGGTAAATGTATGAGTAAAGGGCTCCTGGCAGTTTGGTTCCATCATGGCCAACGAGGGAGCTGGGAAGCGTGTAGCTCCAGGCACTTTCAACGGCCCCGGAAGGGGAGACTTTAACCACAGCGAGCTTTCCATCGCTGAGATTCATTCCCATTGAAAGCCAGCCGTCTCCGTGCTCAGAGAGGAACTCTTTAACGTCCCTCACGTCCAGAACTTCAGCGGAGGCGACGTCTCCCGAGGGGCTCATGTTGAGGAGCATGGGCGCTGTATGAATCTCGGAACCGCTCCATCTGAAGATCAACCCGAGAATCAGAAAACCCGATTCGCTCCGGATCGCGTTAATGAAGGTCCCGCTGTAAACGTCGGGTAGGCTTACGTTGTAAAACCTGACCCAGAGGGGTTTCCCGGATTCGTCGACCTTCATGGCCAGGGGGAAGGCATTCTCGGCCCCTGCAACTTCTCCGAGCAGGAGAAAGCCGTCGTCGAGAGGGAGGGTAGTGGAGAGAATAATTCCCCTCCCAGCGGAGTAGTTGTAGGCCCATTCAAGGCTTCCATCCCTCGAAACCTTCATGAAAACCCCGTAGTAAGGCCGATGAAAGCCCCGCCAGAAGGCCGTGGCGTAGCCGGCGTAGTAGTTTCCAGCGGGGGTCACGTGGAGCTCGTAGCCGGTACTTTTAAGGACAACCGCACCCGAAACGAAGGGAAGGAGGAGCATCCCGATCATGAGAACTCCGAGAGCTTTCTTCATTACTACCACCTGAGAATCCTGAAAGTCCGCAGTTTAAAAGTATTTCGGGACGCTAGGGCTTTTAAGAAAGGAGACAAACTTTCGAGGGGTGAAAGTATGAAGCTCCTCATCATAGCCCCCTGTCTGCTCAGTCCCTTCTACGTCTACCGCGGGCCGAAGGAAAAGGAGTACGAAACTGCCAAAAAGTTGAGGGAACTCATAGGAAAGCTCGGAGACGAGTGGCAGATCCTAGCCTATCCCTGCCCAGAATACGAGCTGATCGGCTGGCCGCGTGCCCCCGCCAGCAGAGAAGTCTACGAGAGGCTCGGCATGAGGGAGAGGGTGAAGATCATAGCGGATTTCATTGGCAGGGCTCTGACCGAGGAAAAGCCGGAGAAGGTAGTTTTTGTCGGCGTTAAAGGCTCGCCCACCTGCGGTGTCTTCCACACGAGCTCCAGCGACCCGGATAAGTATCCATACACAGACATGCAGGAGTTCTTCTACCTGAGCAAGGAAGAGAGGATAAAGCGCTCAAAAGAGCTCGTAAAGGAGGGAAACTTCGAGCTGAAGCCCCTGCCGGGAATACTCTTTGAAATACTCACGGCCAGGTTCCCAGAGGGAGTCTACGCCGAATTTGACAAGGAGGATATAAAGGGGAGCCTCAAAAGGCTTGAGGAGATACTATAGAGAAATTATCCTCTTCCACCGAGAGCGTTGAGGATTATCCAAAAAAGAATGGGCTGGGGGAGGCAAAAAGTTCGTCAAGGAGCAGAAAAAAACGGTAAATGCAATAAACTGAAGATAAACGTCCAAAACGCTTATATAACTTTATCTCATACCCTTTTTTATGGCATTATATAGCACGCCGCATAAACAATGGCACGTAAAAACATGAGATGGTTTACCTTAAGTTGGGATGGGATGAGGCAGGATGGACCCAACCATACTCCTCATCGGGCAGTCCCTTAACGTAGGGGCAAAGCTATTCGCATCTCTTTATCTGTTCCACTCTTACCGGCACTCACTAAGAAAGTCAGCCCTTATTTTTGCCTTTGTACTTTTAACCTCCTCACTTTCAGTTCTGGGAGAAATAACAGGAGTTAAAGAAGTCCCAGCAATCATGGAGGCACTGTCAGCGTCACTCCTCTTTTATGGCAGCCTAACACTCATAGAAGAAGAGTTTTCACTCACCGTCGGCAGAGGCTACTACGTTTCCATAACCCCACTTTTTCTGACGGTATACATGCTCGCCGTCACGCGCTCAGGCAACTTCAGCTGGTTTGCCGCCCTGAGCGTTGCGTACGCGAGTTCAGGGCTGTTCTTTTTGCTTTCCGGTGTTTTAATCGCGGATCTGGGAGGCATCTACGGAAGGTGGACAAGGTATCTTGGAAGCATGCTCATCCTGTACGGACTACATAAGATGGACTATCCCTTCCTCCGCCCAGTTGAGTGGTTCGCACCTATAGGGTTCTCCATAGCGGCATTCCTGGTCGTTCTCATTGCGTATTTCTTTGTGAAGTTCGCCAGCCATGAAGAATTCATGAAACCCCACTCCGAAGACCTTAATACAGAGGGAAAATTAAAAGCTGGACTCACCCTGGTGACCTCCGAAGAATACGAGAAGCTCCTCCAGACATACCACGATCATCCAGTACTGGTCTTTACCCGGAAACCTCGGGAGATGCCAGAGAAATGGACGGTGTACCCCCTAAGTCAAGTAAATCAGGGGTATACTATAAACCCCACAAACCTACCAAAAATCACGGAAATCGTGAACAAACACCTCAGAACCGCTGGGAATGAAGGTATAGTTATTGTTGACGGTGTTGAGTATCTCAGCATGTACAATGGCTTTAACGCGATTGCCAAGTTTCTCAGCACGCTGAGGGACATAGCTTACGCCAACAGAGGGAGGGTGATTGTAGTAACGGACAGCAAGGTATGGGACGAGAAGGAGTGGCACATCCTCCAGAGAATTACAGGATGATCGTCACCATGAATCACAGAGATACCAGCAGCGCTCCTATAACTATCAACAGCGCTCCCACAGCGGATCTCAAAGTGAACTCCTCCCTCAGAACAATCCACGCAAGAACTATCGCGAGGGCAACGCTCGTCTTGTCTATCGCGATGACGGCCGTGGTTTTTCCGTTCTTTATTGCCATAAAGTAGAAGAGCCAGGAAAGAGCCCCAGCGAGGCCCGAGAGGGTTACTAAGAAGAGGGCGCGGTGGTCAAAGCCTGCTGTGTTCGTCTTGCCCGTTATGAGCGCGACGAAAAGGAGAAAGGCGAACATTATGAACGCCCTGATAACCGTAGCTACCGTTGAATCGACGTCCCTAAGGCCAAGTTTTCCAAAGATCGGAACCAAAGCGGCAAAGAAAGCCGCGAGAAGGGCGTAAATAATGTAGAGAGGAATTTTCACTGTCAAGCCTCCGAGATGGCCTTCTTTACAAGCTTTTCGGCCTTCTCCATCAGCTCCTTTGCCTTCTCCGCTGTATGGGCCTCAAGGGTTATCCTCATTATCGGCTCGGTCCCGCTCGGTCTAAACAGTATCCACCACTCTGAGTTCTCTATCCTGATCCCATCGATGTCTATCAGCCTGTCGTAGTCAAAGGCGTTCAGGGCCTCGCGGGCTATTATCTCCATTGCCTTTGCCTTCTTCTCGTTCGGGCAGGGGATCTTGGCGCGGAGGGTTGCGTAGCGCGGGACTTCCTTTGCCAGCTCGCTTATCGGCCCCAGCCTGTCGATCATCTCCAGAACCAGAGCCCCGGCGAAGATTCCGTCCGGAGTGAGGTTCCACTGCGGGATTATCCAGGTTCCGCTCGGCTCGCCGCCGAAGATTCCCCCATGCTTGGCAAGCTCGTCGGCAACGGCAACGTCCCCAACGCGAGTCCTTATAACCTCCCCTCCGAGGGGCCTTACATAGTCGTCCAAAGCGAAGCCCGCATCAACAGTCGTTACGATCTTCCCCTTCCCAAACTTCCTCAGCATGTAGCCCGCTATGAGCGAGAGCATGACCTCGTATTCGACGAAGTTTCCCTGGTCATCAACGACCCCAATCCTGTCGGCGTCACCGTCGTGGGCTATCCCAACGTCCGCTTTCATTGCTTTAACGGTCTTTGCCAGTGCGGAAAGGCTCTTTGAGTTAGGTTCAAGCTCCCTGACGAAGAAGCCGCTCGAGTGGGAGTTGAGCGAGATTACCCTGTTGCCGAGCTCACGCTGGAGGTAGGGACTTATGATAGAGCCTGCACCGTTTCCGGCATCGAGAACTACAGTGTAGGAGTTCTCAAGCCCGATGAACTTTAATGCCGCTTTTATGTACTCCCCACGCGGATCCGCAGTTCTGAGCGCTCCAATCTCGTTCCAAGATGCTTTTTTGAAGTTTCCGGAGTCCATTATTGCCTCAAGCTCGTTCTCCATCTCCGGAGTGTAGGCCATACCGTTGGCCTGCCAGACCTTTATGCCGTTGTATTCCGGTGGATTATGGGAAGCCGTTATGGTAACCCCAGCATCTGCTCCATAGAGCTTTATCGCAAAGCCCGTGAGTGGGGTTGGGGATAGACCAATGTCAATCACGTCAACGCCCGCGCTTAGGAGTCCACTTATAACCGCAGATTTGATAACCTCTCCGCTCGTCCTCGTGTCCTTGCCGATGACGACGGTTCCGCCGTCAAGGTAAGTTCCAATGGCCTTTCCAACTTTAAGGGCCAGCTCCGGCGTCAGCCTCTCGTTGAAGACCTCCCTGATTCCGCTGGTTCCAAAGTACTTCCCCATGATGACCACCCGTGAGAGTTATGGTTGTGAGTATGGAATGGGCAATATAACCTTTCCGCCGGGAGCATGGATAGAGGTTAACTTTCCGAGAAAAGAAGAGAACACAAAAAGCAGAGAACTCAAAGGGCCGAGTTCACGGACCGAATGTCGTCAGCTCGTTCCCATCTGGATCAAGCACGTGGAGAACGACGTCTCCGTTCAGCCTCTCCTCAAGGCCCGAGACCAGCTCAAGGTACGTGTCCTTCGCGGAGTTCGCCTCGTCAACGGTGGTGAATGAACTCATGGCCCTAACGTGGTAGGTGGAGCCGCTCTTTTCAAGGATCACGTCCCACGGTCCCTGTCCAGCGAAGCCCACAAGGTAATCCAGGACTTTTCCGGCTTCCTCCTGGCCAATGCCTGAATACCACACGTATATCCTGCTGTTCTCGAGGTAGCGGTACCTGCTCTCTGCTGAGATGAGAACATCATTGTCCGGTGAGAGGTACTGGAGAACCACAGGTTCTCCGTTGAAGACGTCCTGCGAGAGACGGGAGGCTGCAAGAGTTATTGCGAACTTCATCTGTCCACCCATCTCGTCAGAGCTCTTGTAGGGCGTTACTATCCCGACTTTGTAGCGGCCGTTCGCTTTCTCCAGGTAGACATCGGTCTTTCCAGTTACATCAAAGTAGTTGTAGATGAAGTTTATGACCTCCTTCGCTTGACTCATAGATACATCGCCGGAGTAGTGAACCGTAACGTCGTTTATCGTGAGCGTTTTCTCGGTCTTAACGTTCGTCTTTGGGTTCTCACAGCCGCTTGCGAGCACCACAACCACGAGCAGCAGGGCCGAAAGCGCGTAGAGCTTCCTCATTTTCCCACCTCACTTCTTCACGAGCCTGTAGATTCCGACTTTCACGGTGTAGCTATCGACGTTAGTCGGGCTTTTGTAGTCAACCCGCACCTGGAAGGCCTTGCTCGAGCCGTATATCATGCTGTCCGTTTCCGACTCAGTTAGGACGTTTCCGTTCTCGTCCAGGATCGTTATCTTCTCCACGGTTCCGGTGCTGCTCGCGTTTATGTAGTACTTCCCCGGCTCAAGGACGTGTGAAAGGTAGAAGACGTCGCCGCTGACGGTTTGGGTCTTTACTTCAACCGGAACCTTCTCGTAGAAGGTGTTGTAGTAGTACTGCATGCCGAAGATTCCCGCAACACCAAGGACTAACAGCACTAGAAAGCCAACGAGGAGCTTTTTAATGAGTCCCATATATCTCACCTCCGTTACCTTTAAAACCCAAAGAAGCCCCCTCCCTTGACCTTAACGCCGAGGCCGGAGAGCTTCTTCTTTATCTCCCGCTGGTTCATGTTCCCGGAGAACTTGCTCTTCTCCTTCCACTTTATCTCCATCTCGTCCTTCTTGCCCTCGTCAGGGTTGCCGCTCTTGAGCTTGACCTCCTTTATCCCGTTCAGAGGGATCGAGAAGTTCTCAGAGGCCTCACTGGCTATGTCCTCGGGAGACATCTCGTAATAGCGCTCGTGCATCGTCCAGCCGGAAGAGATTCTCTTGAAGAAGCCGTCTCCCCTCGCCTTCGCCTCCTCTCTCGCCTTCTGAATCATCTCCTTCTTCACGTGGGCGATGATTATCCTCTGGTCTGTGACAACAAGGTTTACAAGAGCGTTCTTCAGGAAGCCCTTGTGGTACTCCAGGTTGGGTATAACATAAACCACTTTCTCCATATCAAACACCTTCCCATTTTCTTTCCAATCTCATCAAACAAGCCTCCTAATGAGCATTAAAGCCAGCTTTGCAAACAAAACAAGGAGAGCTAACGCTACCAAAAGAAGGAAAAGGCCCAGAAGCGGGCCGAAGACGTGGAGTCCGGTTAGGGGTTCCGTCTCAGCCCCCTCCAAAGTTTGCGTACCTTATGGTTATTCTGTGGGAGCAGTCGCCGATTTGCTCATGGGATATGAGCTCAAAAGCGGTAAGCGTTCCGTCGGAGTTGAGGTTCACGTAGAGGTGTCCCGCCTTTATCTCGCCGCTCACTTCGTTCACTGGATAACCTGAAGTCGGCACCATGTTCGGGTCCAGGGTATCGAGGCTCCCCTCACCGAAGTCAATCCAGTGGCCGAGCAAAGCCGGATAATCAACGCACCACGGTTCCACGGCCACGTCAACGTCCTTCCACATGTCAGCTCCTATCTCGTCGGAGCCCTTCACCTCGCCTGTGGAGAACTTTATCGCCACCGCCCCATTGGTGTCGAGGGTTGCATTTCTGATTTCTCCCACCTCCCCGCTGGAAGCCGCGGAGGTCGTTGAGCTCTGGAAAGACTCGTAGCAGGCCCTGGCCTTCTGGTATTTTGCGTAGGCTTCCTGAATCTTCTCATCGCTCGCGTTGTTTGCCTGGAGGGAGGTGACGTTGTTGTAGGCCTGGACGAAGAGCTTGTAAGCCTCCTCCTTGCTTGGGGCGCACTTGGACCCGCTATCTTTACCGGCATTCCCAACGCTTACGTGGACTATGCTGGGAAGTTCATCTGTCGTGATTTCTCCCGAATGGAGCTTCAGTAGGTCGTCGCTTGAAGTGGACACTGTTAAGCTCCCGTTGTCGGCGAGGTAGGTTATTGAGATCTCCTCAACCCAAGGGGCATCCTCGAGGATGAGGAAGCCCATCCCGAAGTAGTCCCTCCAGAAGCCGTCCCCATCGGCGAGGTACTCAAGTGTGACGCTGGCGGTTTCGTTGGTGATCGTGACGTCCTCGACTATGACATCGAATATCCAGAGGTCGGACTCGACCTTGAACTCCGGTCTTCTTATATCCTCAAATTCGGGGTTGTCGAAGTCGCCGTTGTCTATGGTCAACCCCAAAATCGGCTCGCCGAGATAGTAGGCCTCGACCCTAACGTCATCGACCGGATTTGCCTCGTAGGCCTTCTTGGCTATCTCGTAGGCCATCCCCATCAGGGCCTCGCCTACGCTCGGGGCCTCGAACTGGACGAGGGTTCTCCCGCTCGACAGCGATACGTAGGCATCCGACGCACCCATTGAGATGACCGACTGCCTGAGGTTCTGGGCATCGCCGGGTGTGAGCCCGTTGCTGAAGCTCCCTGAACCTGAGCTTCCGGAATAGGGGTTGTTGTCGGGGACTTCGATATAGCCATTGAAGTAGAGGTATCCAGCAATCAGGAGTAGGAGCAGGAAGATGACCTTTCCCTTCATATCTTACCCTCCCCGTAGAGCCTGTTGATGTAGTAGCGTATCCTCGTCTCCTGGTCTCTGTAGTCCCCTTTGGACTGGGCGTTCATCGTCTGAACCTTGTGGTCGTAGCTCGTCTCCTCCTCAACGTCCGCTATGGTTCTAAGTATGATGTCCCTGTACTTCATGCCGAGCTTCTTGTAGAATAGAGCCCTCTCGGCCGTCTTCCTGAACTCCCACTCGTAGTCGTGGGCGAGGCACTTCTTGAAGCCGGTTCCGAGAGCCCCTATCGTGAGCTCCAGCGGTTTGGTTACGGGGCTTGAGGGAACCGCGTTCTTGTAGGGGGAAAGGGATAGCTCCCTGTCCTCTATCCCAGACATTTCGTTGTAGCTCTCTGCACTCCCCTTGCTAACGTGCAGGTCGCTCATGGTTTTCTGCGTTGCTGAATCCCCCTGGAAGATCTGTGAATCCTTGTAGGCCTTGACGTAGTCCTTAAAGAGGCCGACCGGGGAAGGCATGACCTTCTCCACTAAACTGTCGAGGGCACCCGAGGCCGAGTCAATGACGTTGTCAAGGGCCTTGCCGGTGTAATATTTGAGCTTAAACCACAGGGAGGAGCCCTTCTTGGCCTTCACGTTCTCGTCCTTCTGGAAAACCTTGACGTCCTTTCCGTAGGGAGTTTTGATCTCAACGGCTTCAAGGCCCTCAGCGCTCCCTATTCCCTTGAGCCTGTCAAGGGTTGCCTTCATCCTGAGCTTCGCTGGGCCGCTGAGAACGGGGCCACTCCTAATGCCCTTGAAGAGGTTTCCAAACTTCGATGGATCGCCGGCCGTTACCTCTCCACCCGACTGTTGGCCCGAGGATGTGCCAAACCCCCCAGAGGTGCCGGTGGAAGATGTCGGGGGCGCGCTGGGGCTTGAAGTTTTCTCCCTGAGGTATACGGTTATGCTCCTCTCAACGTCGTTTCCCGCTTCATCCTTGGCGTATGCCTTTACAACGCCGGTAACGTTCCCGAGGTATCCGGGCCCTAAGGTCACGGTTACGGATCCAACTCCACCGTTCCTCCCGAGCTTTGGCTGGAGCTCCCCGCCGACCATCACCACCTTCGGAGAGCCGCTCTCGTAGTGCGCCCCCGCGTAGGTCAGGTCGCCGTCGGTGACCTTGACCCGTATCTCGAACGTCAGGGGCTTCCCCGGCTCGAAGTAGATCGTTTGGCCGTCCGCAGGGGAGAGGATGGAAACCTCCGGCGGGCCGGCCGGAGAAGTCGTCGCGGTCTCTGTCTCGGTGACGTTGGCGGAAGGGACTCCCGATACCTTCTGGAGAACTAGGTTGTATATGGATGGGCCCAGAACGAGGGCGGTGTCAAAGGTCGTGTTGTCCTCGTCCTTGCTGTAGACGTACACCCAGACCTTGACAACTGGACTTCCCGAGGAGCACATGTAGGACGGATCGTCGGCGCATGAATAGCCGCCGATTATCTTTCCCGCTGTGTAAGTGGACTCGTGCTCCACCAGAACGGTCATGCCCCCATTGGGGTAGGTTATGTTGTCCCTCCTGTCGGTTGGGCATTCAAGGGTATAGGCCATCTCGTCACCCTGAAGATGACAGTTCTCACCAGCCTGGGGGACGGTAAACTTGTACACCGAAAAGGCAGGGGAGGGCTCCGAAAACCCCCTAACGATGTGAACCATCACGCTGACGTATACCTTAGCGACTCCACCGTAGATTCCGGTGTATTCCATTTTGGCCTCGTGGGATGGACAGTCCTCCCAGCCGAGGTCTTCACTCGCCTGAATGCCGGATAAACCCAGCGCGGCCAGCTCTGAGACAGTGGGAAAGTACACCCTCGTCTCATCGGCCGTAAGACACGCGCTTGAAGTGCCAGCCGCCGGTGGAATTTTCAAAAGCAACGGTGCCATGATGAGAAAAACAAGAACCTCACGTCTCATTTTCCACACCTCTCAATGAACCAGAACGGAACACTCAAAAGGGGCCCGAAAGGCCCAAAGTAGTTCACATTCTTCACATCCATCGCCTTCCCAAGAAACCACCCGCGAAATAGAAAAGCGGGACAGGTTCCTTTTGTACAAGTTACGCACTTCTGGGTAATAAGCATTTCGCAAAATAAAATTCGATAAAAAGGAGAAATTACAGAGAATTTCTCCGGAGTTTATCGGCCAGCTCGACCAGCTTTCCTGCCCGCTTCAGAGATATCTCTTTCTCCACCTTCCCCTCACGCTTTATCCACGTGCCCACAATGAAGCCGTCGGCGTGTGGCCAGAGGGCAGGGAGATTGTCGTAGCTCGTTCCCGATCCCACTATCACCGGGACTGGCGAGATTTTCTTCGCGAGCGCGAGCTTCTCAACGTCAACAGGCCTTCCAGTTGCCTTCCCGCTGACCACAACTGCATCCGCCAAGCCCCTCTCAACGGTGTCGAGGAGGGCGTCCTCAAAGTCACCGAAGTGTACCGCATGCTTCACGTGCACATCGGCGAATACCTTTATCTTTGAGGGCAGTCTTTTCCTCAGCATCGCAAGCTCGTGGGCTATGCCCTCTATTACTCCCTGGTCGGTGTAGGCGACGCCACTGAGGACATTCACCCTTATGAAGTCCGCCTTTACTGCGTAGGCTATTGAGTAAGCGGCAATCCCGTCGTTCCTGAGGACGTTTACGCCCAGGGGGATGGACGTTTCATCGCGGATAGCCTTCGCCACCACTGCCATAGCGGCGACAGTGGTTTTGTCGGCGTACTTTGGAAACGGAACGTCGCCGAAGTTCTCCACCATGATCGCGTCGAAGCCCGCTTCCTCCAGCGTTCTCGCGTCCCTCAGAGCGGCCTCTATCACGCTATCAAAGTCCCCATCGTAGAGGTACGAGCCGGGAAGGGGCTTTAGGTGAACCATCCCTATGAGGGGCTTTCTCTCGAAGTCCATGCTATCACCACCTCTAACGTATCCGCCGGGATAATTAAACCTGCCGGAAGGTAGATATACGATGAGCGCGAAGGGTATCCAGGTGAAGGAGATGGGACTTGAGGAAAACCCCAAACTACCAAAGTCAGTTTTGAGACACCTTGAACCAAACGAAAGGGTGCTGTTCTCGATCAGAAAGAAGATAAGCCTCGAAAAGCCGAAGTGGCTTCTCGTTACCGATAGAAGGATAATATACCTCGATGAGAAGGTTTTCGGGAGGTACGACCTCAAGGCCCTCCCATACCAGAAGCTCGAGCAGGTAACGGTAAAGCTCGGGGTCATGAGTTCGGAGTTCATAATCCAGGGGGAGGAGGAGATAACGCTCAAGCTGGGCTGGATGAACAAGGAGGAGGCAAGAAAGGCCATAAACGCCATAAAGGACGCCCTTAACGCGATAGCAGTTGAACCCGTGTCGATAGAGGTCAACAAGAGGTTCACGAGTGAGACGTGGGTTCTCAAGAAGCCGAAAGAATTCATAACGAGGACGATGCCGGCTTATCAGCCGGCCCAGGCCCCCGTTCAGGTGGAGAAGGAAGACCCAATGGAGCAGCTGAAGAAGCTCAAGGAGCTTCTGGACATGGGCGTCATAAGTCAGGAGGAGTACGAAGAAAAGAGGAAAAAGCTCCTCGAAAAAATTTAACGCCTCTTGAGGAAGAGCGCCAGCAACGGGAGCCCCGCGATGAAGGCGGGCCCGCATATCCCACCTTTTTCTGATGCAGACGTTGTTGTTGGAGTCGTCGTGGTTGTTGCGGTCGTGCTCGGGGTCGTTTCCTGAGTCGTTGCAGTCGTGGTCGTAGTCGTGGTTGCCATTGTGGCTGTTCCCACACTGATAGTCGTAGTTGTTGCAGTCGTTGTTGCCGTTGTGGAAGTGGTTGTAGTCGTTGTGGTTGTCGTGGCCGTTGGCCTCGGGAGCGGCCCGGGCTCAAGGACTGTCGTCCAGTTGGCCGTTCCGTGGTAGATCCTTCCGGTCGGCTCAAGCTCCTCCCAGGGAAGGCCGTCGTATAGCTCGACCTCGAAGGAGGTGCCGTTGGGCAGGGGGGCAACGGTGAAGTAGTAGCCGGTGTCGGATTTGAGGAGGGGTCTCGGCTCCGAGAGCTCCGGGAGGTTCCCCTTTATCCAGAGGTAGCCCTTGAGGTCGCCGGCGGGGATGGCTATGAGGGCCGGAATCTCGTTGCCTGAATAGTACCTGAGCTTTACGTGGTTGCTCTCGCCATCCGGGGTGCGTATGTAGACGTCAATCCATCCCTGTGGGTTCTTAAGTTCGGGAAGGATGAACGCAACAGTCCCGTTGCCCCAATGGGTGACGTTGGCCTTCACTCCTCCAACGAAGACCTCCCCTCCAGCCCCAAACGCGGCTCCTCCCAGGACTATCTCGTCCCCGGGCTCCGCCGCGTAGGGCGTTATTGAACCGATGAGGGGCTTTTCCTGCCTCCCTTCCCTGTGGAAGACGAGCACTTTGCTGGAAGGTATGCTGAGGGACGCCGTTCCATTTCTGACCTCCATTCCCACACCGTAGAGGGCATCGGTGTAGTTTCCATCCGGCCAGTTGAGGGTCAGGTTGAGCTCTTTCTCATTCCCCTTGTTGACCGCCACCAGGAGGGAGTGGTTCCCGAAGGTTCTCTCGAAGACCCAGATTCTATAGTCAGCGTAGAGCGTTCTGAAGTCACCGAAGGCGAGGGCGTCGTTGGCCTTTCTGAGCTCAGCAAGGGTTCTGATTATTCTCGCGGCCTCCGTCGTGTTGTTGAAAACCATCATGGGCCTGTTGTATGGGTCGCCCTGGCCATCCTTGCTGACGAGGTAGCTCTCGTCGCCGTAGTAGATCACCGGGATCCCCGGGAGCGTCATGGTGAGGGCGAGGGCCATGTGGAACCTGTCCCTGTTGCGGTTCATGTTGAGGAACCTGACGAGGTCGTGACTGTCGAGGAAGTTGATGGCCTTGTTCGGATACACAAAGCGGGAGTAGTAGCCGGTGAGGGTCTTGGAAAGGCGCTTCAAGCTCCCTCCATAGGCGAAGGTGTTGGCCAAGGTCTCCCTGATGGGGATGCTGAGGAGCGGGGTAACGTTGGAGTACTGGTAGAAGTAGAAGAGGTCGTCCGTTTCATCGGGCTTCGTGTTGTAGTACTCACCGTAGATGAAGAGGGGCCCCTTCCTGTAGAGGGATAGGTAAAGGGTCTCCAGCCAGCCGAGGTCCATGTGCTTCACTGCATCGACCCTGAAGCCGCAGGCCCCGGCATCGGCAAACAGTTCAGCGCCCTCCTTGAGGTAGCCGTCAACCCACGGGTTGTGCTGGTTGAAGTCGGCCAGGCCGTAGAGGTTCGCGTACTTGAGCTGGAAGCCGTACCACTCGCCTATGTCGCCGTTGTGATGGTAGATGTGCTCTTTGCTACCAGTATACGGGTTTACCTTGGCCCTATCCTCGTCGTGGAGGTAGTCGGCCACCCTTGTGCCGTTGTCGTAGAGGGCCCCGTAGGAACCGGCGGTGGCGGGGTTGGAGTGGTTGGGGACGTAGTCTACTATGACGCATATCCCGCGCTTTCTCGCCTCCTCGACGAGCTTCCTGAACGTCTCCCAGGTTCCAAAGTGCTCCTCGATCCTCTTGAAGTCCTGCGGCCAGTAGCCGTGGTACGGTGCCGAGGCGTAGGCCATCTTGTTTATGTTGTCGTTCAGCGGGGACACCCAGATCATATCAACCCCCAGGCTCTTTATGTAGTCAAGCTTCTGGATCAGACCTTCCAGGTCTCCGCCCCAGTACATACGATAGTCCGTGTGCGATGCATCGTAGAAGGGCTCGTTGTTGCTCTGGTTTCCGTCGTAGAACCTGTCCACCATGACTTGATAGATGACCCCACGCTCGGGAACGGAGTACTGAGCGCTCACGGGCGCGAGGAAGCCAGTCAGCAAAAAGAGCAGGAGGAACACCCCAAGTCTCTTTCCCATCTAAGTATCACCGAGGGTGGTAGAGAAAGGGGGTTAAAAGTTTAACTTTATCCCTTCAGGACTTCCTCAACCTTAAGTCTGTACTCCTTCTCAAGGAGCTCCGGATTGGCGGCCTTGATAACGCTGAGAACGAAGTCCGAGCCATCCCTGTACCACTCGGCCACCGTGGTGGCTATCTCCTCGAACATCGGGAGGAAGCTGGGCTCAATCGCATCCACAACGTCCCGATTTATGAAATAGACGGCTATCCTGGAGGTGTCGCCAACGAACGTGGAGACCGTGGCAAGGAAAGACAGCAACTCCCTCTTAGTGAGGAGCAGGGGGAACTTGTGGACCCCCAGAACGGGGTTTATGTACTCCTCCCTCAGATTGGGAATCCTGCCGACCACGTTCCGGTAGTGGTTCACAGGGATAGAGTACTTGTCCACGTCCAGTCTTTCCACGACCGTTCCCGCCTCAATCTTTCCCCCGCCGATCTTTATAACGAGCGCACTTCCAGGCTCGAAACCGAGGGCCTTCATGCCGCTGACGAACTGGGGATAGGTATCTACGATGTCATCGATGAGAACCTGCATGGAGTTGGCCGAGCAGAAGTTCTGAAGCAGGTGAAACAGCACTTCGGGATATGACGTCGACTGATACTCAATTATAACCGTCTCCCCGAACTTCAGGCCAGAGAAGAACGACGATAGATCCTCAGGCACGGCTCCCACCCAGGAACATAATAGACGACAACAGTTATTAATGTTTCCTTTCGATCGAGGGTGATGTTGATGATGGGGTCACGGTAGTTCAAAATTGTAGGATGTGAGAGGATGGAGGAGAGAATCCTGAAGATGGCGGAGAAAGCGGCCGCCAAACACGGGGTTGAGTACTTTGAGATCCGAATAGCGAGGGTCAGCGCGGTTTCGGTATCGATGCAGAACGGCCAGCTGGAGGGCCTTTCAAGCGACCTCGAAAGGGGAATAAGCGTGAGGGCTTTCAAAAACGGCTGGGGTTTCTCATCGGCCAACGACCTTTCCAGGGCGGAGAAGGTCATAGAGACCGCCATGAAGATAGCCAAGCTCTCAAAGGGAAACTCAGGGATATACAAGGGGGACCCTGTTGAAGATCGAGCCGAGCTCGCGGGAAGGATAAAACTGGAGGACGTCGATCTTGAAGAGAAGCTCAAACTTGTGAAAGAAGCAGATAAGCTCCTTCAGGGGGAGAAAATAAAGAACAGGGGCACGAGCTATGGGGAGGGAACGAAAGAGGTGCTCTATCTCAACTCCGTGGGGAGCGAGATAAGAACGCTGACTTCCCGGGTGAGGCTCAGGCTCACGGCAACGGCGATGGAGAACGGGAGCATGCAAGAGTACTGGAAGGCCTTCGGAGGAACCGGGGGCTGGGAGATCATCGAGAGGGTAGACGTTGAGGAGTGGACGGACTTCGTCTCCAGAAAAGCCAGAGAGCTCCTGAAAGCCGAAGCTCCCCCCTCTGGTGAGTTCGACGTTATCATGGATCCGGAACTCACTGGTGTTTTCATCCACGAGGCCGTTGGCCACGCGGCAGAGGCGGACGCAATCAAGAACGGGGAGAGCATATTCATCGGAAAGCTAGGTGAGAGGGTGGGCATCGACGAGCTAACGGTTGTGGACGATCCAACTTTACCAGAAAAGTTCGGATCCTACACATACGACGACGAGGGAATAAAAGGAAGGAGGGTCGAGATCATCAAGAAAGGGATCCTCAGCGAGTACATGACCGACAGGGAAACGGCGGCAGTTCTCGGTCTGGAGCCCAACGGACACGGGAGAGCCCAGAGCTACGCCCACCAGCCCCTCGTCAGGATGAGCAACACCTACGTTGAAGCTGGAAGCTGGAAACCTGAGGAGATGTTCGAAGAGGTGAAGCACGGCCTCTACATGATAGGGGACAAGGGGGGAGAAGTCGACGTCGCGAGCGGCACCTTCACCTTCGGGGCCCGGGAGGGATACATAATAGAGAACGGGGAGATCAAGACCCACGTAAAAGATGTCTCGCTCTCCGGGAACCTGCTTGAAGTGCTGAGGAACATAAGGGCAGTGGGAAGGGACGTCGAGGTGAGCTTCCCGGGCTACTGCGGCAAAGGCCAGTGGGTTCCCGTGGACGACGGCGGGCCGCACGTCCTAACGAGGGCAGTAGTTGGAGGGCTGAGGTGATGGGAATGGAGGCCGTTGATGCTCTGATAGGAATACTCGAAAGGAAAAACCTGGAGTGGGAGATCTACTGGGAGAGCGGAAGGAGCGGATCTTTCAGGATAGAGCGGGAGAGGCTTGAGAGATCCCAGAGGAAGTTCTTCTCCGGGATCGGACTTAGGGTCGGTATCAACGGGAGAACCGGCTTCTCATACGTGACCGGCCTCACCCACGATAGGGAAACCCTGGAAGGGCTCGTCAAGAGGGCGGAGAAGCTCGCCAAAGTAGGCTCCGTCCCGTTCAGGGGATTTCCAAGTGTGGAGGGAAAGCTTCCAGCGATTAAGGGGCTCTACGACAGCAGAATAGAGGAGATGCCCTTTGAGGAAGCCTATGAAATGGCCGAGGAGTACTCGGGGATGATGGCCGAGTTAAAGGAGAAGAAAGGAAGGGAGTACACGTTCTCAGGCGGATTGGGCCTCGCCTTCGTGAAAAGGGGTCTGGTGAATTCCAACGGGGTGGAAGTAGGGGACGGGAAGACGGGCCTCTCCCTCTGGGCGTACGCAGTCAGAAAGGGAAACGGGTCTGGAAACGGCTACCACTCCCAGAGCTACACGGGTATAGACGGCTTCGATGAGGCGGGGAAAATCATAACGAAGGCCCTCGATGATGCGGATGCAAGCTATTCAGCTAAAAAGCTCGAACCTTTCTCAGGGGAGGTCCTAATCGAGCATTATACCCTTCAGAGCCTTGTATACCTCTTCCTTGAAAACCTCTACGGGGAGAGCGTCTACTACGGCCGTTCGCGCTTCTCCACGGAGAACATCGGAGATGAAGTAACATCAGAAAAGCTCACCATAATCGACGACCCCACGGTGGAGGGTTCCCCCGGAAGCTATCCGTTCGACGGAGAGGGTTCTCCAGGAAGGGGGAAGGAGCTTATCAGCGGGGGAAAGTTAAGAAACTTCCTCCTCGACCACACGTACGGAAGCCTTCTGGGACTGGGATCAACGGGAAACGCAGTCAGGGACTTCAGAACGGTACCCCACATAGGGACGAGCAACATCTTAGTAGGCCCTGGGGAGGAGGGCCTAGAGGACTGGGATGGAGTTATCGTCTCGAAGGTCTTCGGGGAGCACACGGCCAACCCAGTGTCAGGGGACTTCTCCCTCACCGTCGAGCTGGGTTATTCAGTCAGGAACGGAGAGATAACGCCCTTCAGGGGCAACATGATAGCCGGGAACGTTTTCAAGGTTCTAAAGAGGGTATCAAGGGTCGGAAAAGAGATGGAAAGAAGTGGGGCCTTCTACGGCCCAAGGGTGGCTTCAGAGCTGAGGATAGTCTAGCGAACTATCATCGTCGGAATGTGGATCATTCCAACGACCTCCTCGAGGAGCGAGCCTATCCTGGTCTTCCCGCTCCTCCCGTAGGCGCCCATGACCACCATGGTGTAGTTCCCGGAGTTGGCCTCTTCCAGTATCTTCTCTTTTGCCAGCCCCTCCACTATCCTGAAGGAGCAGTTGACGCCCTCCTCCTGGCAGAGCTCCATGAGGGTCGTCATTATGTTCTTGATGCCCTTCTTCATGTCCCTCCATATCTCCTCCTCGAACTGCTCTATGTGGTCGAGCCTCTCGCTGAACATGCTCAGGTTGAAGGCCATCGCCTTCGCTTCCCTCCTGTCCAGGACCGAGAAGAGGATGACCTTGCCCCGCTTTTTCTTGGCCACGGCAATCGCATGGAGGGCCGCCTTCTGGCTCCACTTGGAGCCGTCTATGAGGACGAGTATCTTAACGCTCATTCTTCACACCCCCACATAGTGAAGCCACAGAATACCCGTTCCAACCGCCACGGTGGCGAACATAATCGTGAGGCCGATCTTGAGGAAGTCGTTGAAGGTTATCCTTATCCCCTCCTTCCCTGCTATACCAATGACGACAACGTTGGCGCTGGCACCTATTGCAGTTCCGTTGCCTCCTAGACAGGCCCCAAGGGAAAGGGCCCACCAGAGCGGGTAGGTGTTTATCGAAGTCCCCATGGCCTTTATCAGAGGGATCATGGTGGCCGTGAGGGGTATGTTGTCGACTATGGCGGATGATATGGCCGAGAACCACGTTATTATCAGTATGGCCTCCCCGGTTGAGTGGACGTAGCCCATCATCCAGCTCGCGACGTCGCTGATGACCCCCGTCTCAACGAGGGAGCCAACTATTATGAACAGACCAACGAAGAAGAATATCGCCGTCCACTCGACCTTTTCGAGTATGTGCTCCGGATCCTGCCTGCTCCAGAGGAGCAGGAAAGAAGCGCCGCTGAGGGCCACAACGGCCGGCTCAAGTCCCAGTCTGTCGTGGATGAAGAAGAGTGCCACGACTGACAGTATAACGACCAGAGACTTCTTGAAGAGGGAGGGATCCTTTATGGCGTCCTCTTCCTTAAGGCCGTTTATGATCGACAGCAGTCTCTCCCGCCTTTTCGGGCTCACCCTCATCTCTCCCCTGTAGGCGAGGTAGATTATAAGCACGGTTATGAACAGATCGAGGAAAGCTATCGGCCCCATGTTGATCAGGAAGTCGTTGAAGCTCAGTCCCGCCGCTGAGCCGATCATGATGTTGGGGGGATCCCCAATCAGCGTCGCGGTTCCTCCTATGTTCGAGGCGAACACCTCGGAGAGGAGGAAGGGTATGGGATCCACCTCCATCAGGCGGGTTATGTAGATCAGCATTGGCGTGAGGAGGAGAACCGTGGTCACGTTGTCGAGTATCGAGCTGACCAGGGCAGTCACCACGGAGAACAGGAGAAGCACCTTCATGGGGCTCCCCTTGGCCAGCTTGGCGGTCTTTATGGCGATGTACTCAAAGAGCCCGCTCTCCTTCGCCGTGTTGACGACTATCATCATGCCTATGAGGAGGAATATCGTGTCCAGATCAAGGTACTCAGGAATGGCCTCCCACGGCACCACCTTCAGAAAAAGGACCACCGCCGCGCCGAAGAGGGCAGCTACCGTTCTGTGAACCCTCTCGCTTATTATGAGGGCGTACGTAAAGAGGAACACGAGGACCGCCACTGCGAGCTGAACATCCATGAACTCTCACCTCCTCAGTAGATTATCACCGGCTTCTCTATATGCTGAAGGATTTTGAGGACGACGGGGCTGGTGGGAGACGTCTTGGTGGGCTCCGCCCCAAAGCTCCTGGAGATGACGAGGAGATCGAAATCCTGGGCGGACATCATGTCTATGACGTCATCGCTCTTGCTCCCTATGATCGGTTCCTTGAGCACTGAAAGCCCGAGCCGCTCAAGCTTCGGAGCGAAGTCCTTGACAGTTTGGCGGGCGAACCTGATCTTCTCCATCCTGAGTTTTTCTGCCTCCTCCTCGCCTAGGGTCTGCTCGATGAGACGGAGCGTCCGCTCCTCTGATACGTAGACCAGCTTGACGAAGGCACCGGAATAGGCACTCAGCGTCTCCAACAGCTCGTCGGGGATATCAAGGGAGAACCTATCTATGGGGAACAGGATCGAGCGAACCTCCGGCAGGACGAGCTCTTCCGGCAGGAGGAGGAACTCACGATAGCGCTTTGCTATCTGCTCGTACCTGTCTCCAGCGATGTTCTTGAACTTCCTCGATATGATCCGGTTGAATATGTCCATGTCCATCCCCGGCGGGGGGGACATATGAAGCAGATTTAAACCTTTTGGTCAGAACCGATGGTTCAGAAAGCGTTCAGCAAACCGAAACCCATTTAACAACACTCCCTCCACATTCTCCGGTGGTGGGAATGAAAAAATTATACAGCATCGCCGCAGTTTTAATCTTCATCCTATCCCTCATTCCAGCAGTGGGCGCCCAGTGCCCCAGCGAAGGGCACACCGTCGTCTTAAAGGCCCCGGCAGTGTCAAGGACGCCCGACGGAAGGTTCGTTGGAGTGGCAACAGACTTCGTCGTCACCGTCGCCCCAGGTAGCGGGCACGTCTACCTGGAGACATGGCCGCTGGCGGAGGTTGACATGCAGGCCAGCGCAAGGTTGGCCACTCAGATAGCGGGAGAAGTGACGGGCAAGGACATGAGCAAATACGACGTGTTCATCCAGGTCAGGGCTGATTCACCCATCATAGGCGGTCCCTCGGCTGGAGGAACAATGACGGTTGGAATAATCGCGGCCCTGGAGGGCTGGAACGTAAAGAGCGACGTTATGATGACGGGCATGATAAACCCGGACGGCACCATAGGGCCAGTCGGCGGAATCCTTGAGAAGGCCAGCGCCGCCGCCTCCGTCGGTGCAAAGCTCTTCCTCATCCCCGAGGGCCAGAGGATTCAGGTGGTTCAGGAGAGCCAGCGGAAGAGCATAGGGGGCATCGTCCAGATAACCACCAAGACAGAGAAGGTCGACGTTGCCCAGTACGCCAAAGACAGGTGGGGCCTCGAGGTCAAGGAGGTGAGGGACATCTACGACGCGGTCTACTACTTCACCGGGCACAGGCTCCAGAAGCCCAAAGTCCCGGACGTGATAAAGATAGATACCTCTTTCCTCGAGGGGGACGCCAGGGAAGACTACCAGAACACAACCGACTACTACAGCGAAGTCCTGAACAAGCTCAAGGAAAGCAACGTCGACTACTCCACCTACACCTCACTGAAGGAGGCCCTCGATCAGGCCAAGTCGATCCTGGACCAGGCTAAGAAGAGCCTCGACGGGGGAATGTACTACACCACGCTGAGCAAGGACTTCCAGGCAAGGATCGTCATAAGGCACGTGGACTGGTACATGAGCGTTCAGAGCGTCCAGGACGTCAGCAACCTCCTCACCAGGGTGAACTCGTACATAAACGAAACGGAAGAACTCGTTTCAAGCAAGCAGATCAGGGGTGTAACCATGCTCCAGGCAGTAGCCGCGGCCGAGGAGAGGATCGAGGAGGCCAAAAGCCTACTCCAGGACGCGTGGAAAGACTTCTACAACGCCGACTACTGGGACGCCGTTGGCAACGCGGCCTACGCATATGAGAGGGCAGACACCGCGCGCTTCTGGGCCAATCTGGGTGAGCGCTTTGCAAAGGGCGACGTCATCGAGAGGGAGGAGCTCAGGGACACGGCCAGGAACTACATAGACGAGTCGAGCCTCATAGCGACGTACATTGAGTCAATGTACGGAAACGTGGTCGGAAACTCCCTGAGCGACGCTATTCAGAAGGCGGAGGAGTACTACGACGACGGAAAGTACTCGGCGGCGATCTTCACTGCCATGGAGGCAAGGGTCAGGGGGGAGGTCTTCCTTGACACCCTCGCCATAGACAACACCACGGTTCTGAAGGACAAGCTTGAAAGCATGAAGTCCGCAGCGAAGACGGCCATAGGCTTGGCCCAGACCAAGGGGATAACGCCCCTCCTGGCCATAGCATACTACGAGTTCGCCGAGAGCTACGAGAAGGAGAACACCACCGAAGGAATCGAGAACGCCATGATATTCTACCAGTACGCCAGGGAGAGCGCCGGCGTTTTCCTGATGAAGGTGAACTCAAGCCCAGGGGTAACCTGGACGAACCCGCTCAGCCCGACAAACAGCACAAGCACTGTGGAACCAACTACCACGAGTACCCCGGGCGAGCAAGGGAACACGACAACTAGTAACTCAGGAATAACCTCGATCTGCGGACCTGGGGTTATAGGCCTTTTCGCATTGTCGCCGCTCCTCAGGAGGAGGCGCTGAAGCCTCTTATTCTTTCAAAATTTTTCCACCGGCAGGTCAATGGAAAGAGTTTTATGGCGGAGCCTGAAGCCCTTAGGGGTGGTTCCATGCCGTACCTGATAATCGAGCACCTTGAGGAGGTAAGCGAGTGGCTCTGGCTGGAGTACTCCCACGTCGTCCAGTGGTGGGGAAACAAGCTCATCTTCACGAACGTCCGCGAGGACGAGAGGGAAAAACTCGCGAAGCTTGGTAGCGTCATTACTGAGAGCGTTACGAAGTTCCCATTCGACCGCTCGAAGCTCATAGTCCTCGACCTCCAGGCGAAGGAGGAGCTGAAGCCAGAGGATATAGAGGAGGACACCATGATAGTCGTCGGTGGGATCCTCGGCGATGCGGTTCCGCGCGGGAGGACGAGGGAGTTCATAACATCAAAGATGGAGGGGGTGAAGGTCAGACACATCGGGAAGCCCCAGTACTCGATAGACGGGGCCTCAATAGTGGCCAAGCTCATAGCTAACGGAAAACGGCTGGATGAGATAGAATACGAGGAGAATCCAACCATCAGGCTCGACGAATTCAGCGAGATAACGCTTCACTATGCGGTTCCAAAGCTTGACGGAAAGCTCCTCCTGACGCCGGGTTTAATAGACCTCCAGAAAAGGGAGCTTGGATATACCGAAGCCGAGGAGGAGATAAGCGACGAGGAACTGCTTGAGTTCTTCGAAGGGAAGAGGGAGCTGTGAAAAGAGAAAGTCCAGCTTGCCTCAAGTTCGAGGAGTAATCAGTTTCTCCCGAATTTTCTCTCCATCGTTTCAATCAGATCCACGTCGGTCTTCTTCGGCCATACGATGCCAAGGGAGCGTATCCTGACCACGGCAAAACCTGCGTTGATCCTGAGTATCCCCCTGAGAACTCGCTTTATAGAGATCACTCACACCACCGCAGATTTTTAGATTTTTGGCTTAAAAATATTTCCATAGATTCAAGTTATTTCACTTTTTCGGCCTCACTATGGGGCACATCCATGAAGCCATGAGCAGGGATTTAATTCCTCTTCCAGCGCTCTGAGATTCTCTCTATCTCTACCCTCACCCTTTCCCTGTCCGCTTTATCAACGACCAAGAAGACCTCCTGAACGCTCCCATCGCTCTTGGCGACAAGCTTCAGTCCGGTCTGTGTTTCCCGTGTGACCTTTATCTCAAAGCCCCTGGAATCGCTGGCGTATATCCTCCCGGGGATTACCTTTTTCACTCCGGGAATGCCGGCTATCTCTTCCAGGGGTTTCTCAAGGCCCTTGAGGAAATGATGCTCCCTCTTGACTCCGCGCTTGAAGTGCTTGGGCATGGTAGGGATAAGAAAAGGAGGATTTTTAGATATTGCGCAATGCTTAAGTTCAGTTACTCAGATATAGACCGGGGAGAAGCATGGAAGAGGTCTGGATACTGAAGGAGTTTGAAAAAGTTGCCCAACTTATGCCAAGGAGGGCCTTATCCCTAATAAAACAAGATAAGGAACTCTTTATGGAGATTATTATTTCCGCGTATCTTGATGGGCTGATAAGTCTTGGAAAAGCCGCCGAAGTTCTTGGAGTTACCAGAGAGGAAGTCGTAGAAGAATTTAAGCGCCGAGGGATCCCCATAAGAACGCCGGACAGAGACGACATTGCTTCCGAGGTGGAGGCGATAGGGTGTTTGTAGTGGATACAACAGTTATTTCAAATTTCGCCAAGACGGAGTCCCTTGACCTGATGAAAGCAATCCTGGGGAAAGATGGCGTCACAACGCCCCAAGTGGTGGATGAGTTCAAGGTAGGGGTAAAACGAGGGAGATATCCAAATCTCGAAATTCCACTAAAAGTCCTCGAACTTACTGAGGCGGAGAGAGAACTCTACAACCTTCTCAATCAAAGTCTTGGAAAAGGAGAGGCCTCGTGCATAGCCATTGCAAAGTTTAGGAATGGAATTCTGCTCAGTGACGACTACGACGCGAGAAAGAAAGCGAGATTGCTCGGTGTCAAGGTTTCAGGCACCATAGGAGTCCTCGTTCTTGGCGTCAAAAGAGGCATCATTGAGCTGGAAGATGCAAACAATATATTGAATGAAATGCTCAAGAAGGGCTTTTACGCTCCAATAAAGAGACTTGAAGAGGTCATGCCCTCTTCCTCACCTTAACTGCCACTCCCTTCCTCGTCCTAACCATTTCCTCGCCGCTGAGCACTGCCTTTCCTACGCCAACAACCTTCCCATCGCGGATTATTCCAACGATGTCGTCCGGCCTGATTACTGGATCAGCCTCTTCAACCCCAACGGCGAAGACGTCGCCGCGGAGCTCGAAGTCCACCTTCACCCAGTAGGAGTTGAGAGCGTCGTATATACGCTGCATTCCAAAGGGTGTGACGCTTATAACGCCGTCCTTGAACGTCCCGGTCTGCTGGCCGTCGATGAGGAGGCGGAGCATCTTCGAGCCCTTAACCTGTCCATTCCCAGGGAGAACCGCCTCCCCAGCTCCCGCTCCGAAGTAGAAGTCGAAGACCTTCCTGATGTTCTCGAAGTAGCGGTAGGTTCTATCTTCCTTGGTGGCCTGAAGTTCGAACTCCTTCAGTGTTTCAGTGAGCGAGCGGAGGCTCTCACTGCTCGTCGTCCCGTTCTCAACGCGGGTGAAGATTATCTCCCTTCCGGAGAGCTCGGAGGCAAGCTTAGCGATCTCGACGTAGGCCTCATCTAGGTGCGCTATCACCGGCACGTCCTTCGGGTACTTTTCGAGAGTTTTGGCTAAGAGTTCCGCGGCCGGCTTTATCTCTTCCTCGCCCCAGTGGCCCGTAACAACTATGTCGTACTTAGCTAACCACTCCCACTCCCTTGGGACGACGCCGAAAGGAGAAGTGAGGATGAGTTCATGAACTTTGAATACTCCTGAACCCAGAGCATCCTTAACTGCCTTTCTGTAGAGGGTGTGGGAGCGGGAGAACGAATAGGGTTTTCTGGCCGAGCAGGGAAATAGGAGGACCAGCTCGGCATTCTTGGATGGGACAAACCGCTCAGCAACGCGCTCGTGCCACCTCTTCACCTCGGGCCTCCTTATGGAGGCGTCGCTGATGAAATAGACGGTCTCCTTCTGAATCGGAGTGTACCTCTCAAGGTAATCCGAGTGCTCAAGGTCGGCTATCCTGAGGATTCCCGCGTTATACTGGGTCGGGAAGAAGTTCTCCACGAGATAGCGGAGCTTTCCACTTTCGAGGGCTTTTCTGACCTCGAGTATGGTTTTGCGAGCGAAGTCGAAGGAGTTTGGGGTATCGCTCCAGACGAAGGGCGAGAACTGGGTGAAGCCCTTGCCCTCAAAGTCGTAGAGCTTGAGCGAGCGCGTGTCGAAGGCGTCAACGCCGAGATAAACGGCGAGGGGATAGAAGAAGGGCTCCAAATCGGCTATGATCATGACGTTCGGGAACCTCTCGCGAAGCTCCCTCAGAATTCTCACGAAGTAGCGGTACTCTTTGATGATGATCTTTGAGTTGCCAAGGTAGACGGCTTCGAAGTTGTATCTCTCGATTATCTTGAAGAACTCATCCAGATACTCCGTCCTCCTAAGGGCGGGAAGGTAGAATGCGTTGAAGCCTTCATAGTCAATGCTCCAGAGCCTTCCAATTGCTTTCTGAATGACCTCCTCCGGCGTGTAGAAGCCGAGGGGAATTGAGGGGGATAGGTTGAAGTCGTAATCACCGGGATCAGAGGGATGGAAGAAGGAGTTGAACGGGGAGAGTGTAAAGTCTACCCCTGCCAGTGCGGGGGTTCTGAACGAGTGCTCCCCCAGCCGAACGAGGCCCAGCCTTCCGGGCCCCTCGTGCCTGATAACTTCCATGGTGAGGCCTCAGACGAGGTTGTACCTCTGGAGAAGCAGCAGCTCGTCGAGGGTGAGCTTCTCTCCCTTCTTGAACTTCTCAAGGGCCTCGACGGCCTTTTCGAAGCTGTTGTCCTTCTTGGCCCTCATCCTGGCGACGAGCCTGTATGCGATGAGCTCCTTGTGCTTGTCGTCGTACTCGCGTATCTTCCTCTCAAGCTCCCTGAGCTGCCTCCTGACCTCCCTGACTTTGTCGCGGAGCTCGACGACCTTGGCGTGGTACTCGTCGGCCTCCTTCTTGACCTCGTCCGCCTGGTTGAAGGCCTTGATCATCATCTCGTGGAACTGCTGGCTCTGGTTTGCCAACTTCTGAATCTCGAGGCTTATGGCCCTCCTGGCCTTCTTAAGCTGGTCGACCTTCTTCCTGGTCTCCACGAGCTTCTTATGGAACCTGTCCGCCTGCTGGATTATCTCGAGTTCCGTCGCGAGAACCTGGATCTGGTCGACGATCTGCTTCTCCCTCTCGGGGGTTATCTTCGGGTTGGTCTGGAGCTCCCACTCGAGCTTCTCGATCTTCTCCTGGATCTTCTCCGCTGGCATGTTGAGCCTTCTAAGCTGGTTGTACTCGTCCCTCTTGGTTCTATATTCGAGTATCTCCTGATAGAGAAGGTCAAGCTTCGCGTTGATCTCCTCACGGTTCTTCTTAAGGGCCTGTATCTGGGCATTGATTTCATCCCTCTTGGCCTTGTACTCCCTGCCCTTCTGGCGAAGTTGCTGAACCTCCTTGTTCTTCTCGTCCCTCTTTTGAATCCAGCTCTGGAGCTCCTTTTCGAGCTCGTCGAGCTTGGCCCGGATTTCGCTCCTCTCCTTCTCCAGGGCCTCAATTTCCTTCTTGATCCTCTTTATTTCCTCTGGATCCACTTTGACCGTTGGCATCGCTCTTACCCCTCTCCTCTTTTTAGAACAGGCACTCAAACCGTTTCTGGTGGGGGAAAGGAAAAACCAAATAAAAACTTTTTGGCTGGGAAAGCAAAAATTCCCCAGAAGACTGTGCTCACCCATCCACCTTCACGTCCACGACCGCCCATCCCCTCCAGCCGTCCTCCCCCAAGGCAACAATGTAAACGGGGTAAACTCCACGGAAGGCTGCACTTCCCGCCGAGATTCTAATTTCGAAGGTCCCGTTACTCCCCGGAACCACGTCGAGCACCTCGGGCGTTATACTCACGGCGATCCCGGATATCGGCTCCAGCTTCGGTGCAACACCACTCCAAGCATCGGGGAGCCCGTCATCACCGAGATAAGCCCTAATCCGAACCCTCCCGCCGTAATAACCTCGCACACTACCGCCGGCGGACGAAACTGTGTACTCCCGCGGAAAAACTAATCCCGTAAGAATCACAGTACCGTTCACGGGCACGGTTACACTACTTAAGCTTTCCTATTGCTTAAACTCTCATTGAAACAAACCCAAAGAAAATGGTATATACAACAAAAAATCTACCCATATACGGTGGTGAAAATGGCGATAGACGTTGATATTATACAAGACGTGGAGACGTTCCTGAAGAACCTCAACGGCTACGAACTCCTGAGCTACGCAATATGCAACGAGGAGTGCGGTGCGGAAACCTACGAGTGGCTCGCGGATCACGTGGAGGGGGCCCTGGCCGCCGAGTTCATGACCCTGGCCCGGGAGAGGAGGAAGCACGCGGAGCAGATAAGGGGGCTATTCAAGGATCTCTATCCCGGCATGGAACCGCTGAAGTTCAACGCCCCACCCCTAGACACCCTGCCGGTGTGCCGTGAAATGCTCAAGGTGGGAAGCGTCGAAGAGGCCATTGGGATGGCCCTGCTGTCGGAGATGATAGGCAGGGACGTCTACAGAAAGCTCAAGAGGCTCACGGGCGAGGAGAAAGTTGCAGAGCTGTTCGGGAAGCTGGCCGAGATAAAAGAAGATGCCTACGAAAGACTCCTCACTCTCTACAACGCCGCGGTCGAAGCTGGAGCGGCCCGCCAGGTTTAAATATTTCCCCTCCCACATTACCCCGGTGATACCATGTTCGTCGGACACTACACGGACGTTCCGGAGGAGGACACAGGTTTTGAGGGAGTAACTATAAGGTGGCTCGTCTATCCAAAGCTAGGTGCTAAGAACTTCGCCATGAGGTACTTCGTCCTCAAAAAGGACGCTGAAATACCGATCCACCAGCACGACTGGGAGCACGAGATATTCATCATGAAGGGAGATGGAATAATAACGAACGAAAAGGAAGAAGTCCACGTCAAGGCCGGGAACTTTCTCTACGTTCCGCCCAACGAGCCCCACGGTTACAAGGCCCTGACCGAGACATTTGAGTTCCTATGCCTCATTCCGGCAAAGAAAGAGGCCGTCCCAGAGGAGAAGTGGTAATCAGAGGTTACCCTTCCCCGGCTTCCTGGCCCGCCTCACCATGTACATCCTTCTATTTTTCTGGAGAAGAGCCTTTTCCCTTTCCTCAGAGTCCTCCCCCTCCGTCAGGATGACTCCGATTTCATAGGCTATAGAAGCCATCAGCACTATGAACGAGACTGCCGCTATGAGCGGAGCCCTCAAAAGAACGTTGCCAACCCCGGGGATCCTTAAAACCACCCTGCCAACCACTTGATCCGGATAAACCCTCCAGGGATCCGCGTATTTTCTGTTGTCCCCCCTAGTGACGTAGTAGAGGTTTCCATCCTCGTCGGTTCTAACATCGACGATTCTGTGGGTTATCCTGTACGTGGAATCCCCCACCGTCACCCGATAGAGGATGATGTCGCCGACGTGGAGCTCATCTGGAGAAACGGGTCTGGTAACCACGAGATCACCGGGGTTTATGGTGGGCTTCATCGAGTCCGTCAGGATGACGACGTACTGAAAGCCGAAGGCGAAGTGGAAAACCACGATTAGGAGGACAAACGCAAGGAGAGAGTATAAGATCAGGGAGATTAGACCTATCCGGTGTCTTACCATTTAACACCACCTAATTACAGCCGCATTCCACTCCCATTTCACCGATTTCAGCGTCGTAATTAACACGGTGCACTACATAAACCCAGTCCACATAGGCTAGAAGATTAACGGTGGAAGAGCCTCCGTTGGCCTGACCGAAGCCCACCGAGACGGTGGAGTAAAAGAACTCGTAGTAATTCTCGAACCCATGGGAGACCAGAGTTTTTCCATTTGAGAACTTCTCAACCCTTCCGGTGCTGTTGTAGGGAGTCACGAGTATCTCGCCGAGATAGTACTGTTTTCCGGCTTTTGAGCCCATCTTTCTCCCGTTCCAGTCGTTCCCGAACTCGAACTTGAACCTAGAACCCTTCTCACGGATCCCGATGTAATCATAGCCTTCCCAATCAGGGTCGTAGATGAACATGTAAAAGGGATAGCTGGTGGAGTTCTGGGCATCAGATCCCCTGCGGAACTTAAAGACTATCTCGTATGAACCATCAACGGTCAGCGTGGTGAGCTGGGCCTCCTTTGAGGTGCCACTGGAAAGTGTGGAATTTACCGCGAGTCTTCCGTTCTTCACCTGCAACTCACCATCCGCGAAGGACTGTGAGTTACCGAAGATGCCCGTGTCCACGTGAGGATAGTTTTTAAGCCGGTTGAAGTTCTCGAAGTAAACGAAAAGTTTTCCAGGCTTTCTGTAACCCCTGTAAGGATTGTCGGAGCCGTAGTAGATCCTTACAACCCTCCAGCCGTTGGCTTCTATCCTGGGAACCCTGAAGAAGACAGTGAAAACTTTCGATGTCCTCCTCATGACCCAGTAGTAGAGAGGGTTCCCGTTTTCATCGACGGCGTAGACGTTGCCAGCTTTGAGCAGGGAATAGGCAGGTATTCTGTCCGCGGGGATAGTTACGTTGAAGGTCTGATTGACTAGGGTAGCTCCTTCGAGGTTGGTGATGTTGACGTCGATGTAGTATCTCCCAGCGGTGCAGGATTCTATCGACTGGACGTTCAAGCTGATGGAAGGAACCGAAAGAGCAGGAGTTACGACTAGGGCGAAGAGAAGGAACACGAGGGAGAGACTAAGGGGTTTTAGGGGGACGTGGTGGCGTGTCATGGCCATTAACAGGTGAAGAAGAAATTTAGAAAAGGGCAATACTGGATCACGCGTTAACCTCTTGTCCCTGGTAGACTATAGTGACCGTGTTGATGTTGGAGATATCGTCAAGACTGAGGGCTGGACTGAACGCTACAGTATAGTACCCGTTGTTTGAATCGTACTGAGCTTCATAGTTATTGCCATTGATCACAACATACACATGTCCATTGCCCTGTGGGTCCTGATTGAGATGTATAATTGCCCCGGTAACTACGTACTGCCCGCCCTGGAACTGGAGCTCCCAGTTAACAGCCGCACTTGAAACTGTCTGAGTGTAGCCCCCAGTTCCCTTGTCAAGCTCCTGAACACTCACATTAATGGCTGGCACAGCCAGAGCCGCCCCGACCATCGTTGCCAGCAGGGCCAGAACAAGCGGGATGAGTTTCTTCTGATTCGCCCTTCTGCGCATTTAACACACCTCCAATTAGATCCTCAGACGTCAGTTTTGGAAATTGAACTATAAAAACGTTTCTTAAACAATTTACAGGCATCTCGGGGCATATTTGGACCAACAACAAGACAAGGTGGTTATTTTACAGCCCAGTCGGCCACATCTTGAAGAAATCCCAAAAATACCATCATCGTCACGTAGAAACTCTAGATGCTGGAAAGGGAGGACAACGGGGAATAGTACGTTCTAACCCAGGAGTGTGCCCCTTAAATAGGTGGAGCCTGCCCAGGTCACCTCGGCCGCACCCAGCATACCAGCCTCGCCAGAATCGAGGATGATGTCCTTGTAGTTGAACGTTCTCCCCTCAACTCCCCCCTTCTCACCGGCCCCGTGCACCAAAACCTCAACCTTCCTTCCGAGGTAGGCCTGATTTATCTCGTAGGCTATCTGGAGGCGGAGTCTGTGAAGGATCCTCGACCTCTCCTTGGCCTTCCAGCCCGGGATCTGCTTCCACTTCGCCGCTATCGTGCCCGGCCTCGGTGAGTAGCGGGAGACGTTTATCTTGTCCGGCCTGACCCTGCTCACGAGATCGACGGTGTTCTGAAACGCCTCATCGCTCTCTCCAGGGAAGCCGACTATTATGTCAGTGTTGAGGTTCAAACCCGGGATTTTCCCCCGGAACTCGCGGACTATCCCCTCAAACTCCTCAACCGTGTACGTCCTCCCCATGCGTCTCAACACGTCATCGTCCCCGCTCTGGACCGGCAGATGGAGGAACTTGTAGATCTTCGGGTCCTGGTAGACCTCTATCAGCTCATCGAGGAACTTTAGGACGTGGTTTGGGTTCATCATCCCTACCCTAACCCTGAAATCCCCTTCAATCGCCGTTATCTCATCGAGGAGCTTAGCTAAGTTCGTGCCGATGTCGAAGCCATAGCAACCTGTGTCCTCGCTGGAGAGCTGTATCTCCCTGTAACCCCTTGCGAGAGCTTCCTTTACCCACTTCACCACGAGCTCCGGCTTGTAGCTCTTGAGAACTCCACGGGCGAACCTAGTGGCGCAGTAGGTACAGGCGTTGAGACAGCCCTCGCTTATCGGCACCACGAAGGCGACCCCCGATTTCCACAGCCGTGGAAGTTCGAGCTTGTCGGGATTCCTCTCACGCCAGCCTTCAACCGATACCAGCTTTCCACCGCGCTCGGCAGCGTTTATAGCTTCAACTATCCGGTCCAAGCTCTTAACCCCGAGGATTCCGGAGACGCGGGGGTCTATAACGTCGGGGTTAACGTGGACGAGGCATCCTGTAGCTATCACCCTCCTGCCGGAGTCTATCAGCTCGCGGATTCTCCTGGCCATCTTGTGCTCCGTTGGATCCTTAACGGCGCAGGTGTTGACGACTACGTAATCGGCATTCTCCGGAGTCTCGGCTAACTCGTAGCCGGCTTTGAGAAGGAGGGCCTCCATTATCTCGCCGTCCGCCCTGTTCCTTGTACAGCCGTAGCTCTCGACGTAAACCCTTACCATCGGCGGGGCCTCAACGATGGGCTTAAAAAGTTAAGGGGACAGAAGTGGCCATCACCAGGGAACGCTCTTCCAGCCCATTTTGTAGGCAAAGTAGTTGGCGGACCAGTGGATCAGAGGGGTGAGTATTAGGAGTGCGAGCATCTGCCCGGAGGATATCGTTTTAACGGGATAGGCAAAGGCCATGGCGCTTATGAGGAAGCCGAGCTGGTCAAGGCCGACTGCCGGATAGCCCCTGGGGAGGTCAAAGCGGCGCTTTATGAAGCTCCCCACTAAGTCACCGACGAGGGCGCCGAAGGAGAGGAGGAAAGCCAGGAGAACTGCCTCCCCCAGGGAGCCGTAGAAGCTGGGGGTTAGAACGTACTGGAGAATGCCAACGACTGTTCCGATTAGAACCCCCCCGATGAAGCCCCTCCAAGTCTTTCCGTCGCCGAGGATCCGCTTTCCATCTCTCCACTTCCTGCCGCCGTCTATCGGCCTCCCTCCCCCAACGAGGACGGGGGAAGCGTTGGCGAAGTAAGCCGGAAGGATGTACCAGAAGGCCCAGAGGAGTGATGAGAGCCATCCCATTGATTCCACCGCTGGAAGTTAGAGGGCGCTTTAAAAAGTCTTCCGGTGAAAGGGTTTTTAAAACCGTCTTCGAAACCGGGCGGGGGTGAGGGAATGCCTGTGAAATGCAAGTTCTGCGAGAAACCCGCCTTCATCAAGCTCCACTACCCAAAAATGTACCTCTGCGAGGAGCACTTCACCGAGTACTTTGAGAGGAAGGTGAAGAGAACGATAGAGCGCTACAAGATGCTGAGGCCGGACGAGAGGGTTCTAGTCGTCGTCAGCGGGGGCAAGGACTCTGCCGTTACCGCCCACGTTCTCAAAAAGCTCGGCTACGATATAGAGTGCCTCCACATAAACCTGGGCATCGGTGAGTACTCGGAGAAGGGCGAGCGCTACGCCAGGGAGCAGTGCGAGAAGATAGGCGCTCCTCTTCACATCGTCCGTGTAAAGGAGCTTTTGGGTCACGGGATTGGAGAGGTAAGGACGAGGAGGCCTACCTGCTCCTACTGCGGCTTAACCAAGCGCTACATCTTCAACAAGTTCGCCTACGACAACGGCTTCGACGCGGTAGCAACCGGCCACAACCTCGACGACGAGGCCAGCTTCATCTTCAACAACATAATGAACTGGAACACGCAGTATCTGGCGAAGCAGGGGCCGGTAACTCCGTCCCAGTTCAACGGCAAGCTCGTCAAGAAGGTAAAGCCGCTCTACGAGCTCACGGAGAGGGAGGTTGTTGCATACGCTTTAGCTAACGGCATAGAGTACGAGATAGACGAGTGCCCGCACGCGAGGGGGGCAACGACCCTGGAGTGGAAGGGAATTCTCAACGAGATGGAGGAGAAGAGGCCCGGGACGAAGATAAACTTCGTTAAAGGCTATTTGAGAAAGAAGCACCTCTTCGAGGCCGAACTTGAGGAGACCGAGCTGAGGGAGTGCAAGGTCTGCGGTATGCCATCCAGCGGTGAAGTGTGTTCATTCTGCCGCTTCTGGGGGCTGGAGGAGCCTATTGACTTCAAAATCAGAGGCGCAATGGAGAACACAAAATAACTCAATAGAAAAAGGGGCATGATAACATAGCCCCCACTGGCTTTCCTAATTATTCCATCTAGAGAAAATCAGGACGCAATCCATTTAAGGTCTGGACACATAAAGTACCAACTAGGAGGCAGTTCCAATGAACCTACGGGACATGTTTTTGATAACAATCTGGGAGAGTGTAAAACCCGGGGAGACTGTGCTTTTCGAGAGGAGTGGAGAGGGCAGTATGGGTATCGGGGTGTATCACACGGCAATTTGGGCCCGGAAAAGGGGAATAAAGCTTGTTGTTGTGGATATACTGGATGCGTATTCAACGCTGATCTCAAAGATGAAACTTATGGGAATGGAAACCAGCTCCTTGGAGAACGTAGATGTGATAAAACTTGGCGGAGGAAGCACTGCTGGAAACGTAAGGGTTAAGATAAAAGACATTTCCGAGCCAGTTATACTGTCAAAGAAGTTCAATGAAGCGTACAGAGCAGTACTCTCCGAGGAAAAGGGCCAGGTTCTAACCCTCGCCTTCGGGCTTGAGAAGCTCTTCACCGCCCTGAATCTCTCGGAACGTGCGGTCCAGCTCATAATCGATCAGCTTGCCAAGTACATAGGGGACGATAGGAGGATAACGATACTCCTCGTGAACAGTGACATCCTTCCAGAGAACCGCAAATTCGTGCTTAATTTACTTGAAGATATGGCAACTACCGTCATCAGAACCTCCAAAATGGGAAGAATGATTGAGTTCCACATCATAAAGTCCATCAACAGTGAGCTTGAAGGGATCTGCGTCAGATTTTAACAGAGCATAAAAGAAGAAGGCCTCAGAGGAGCTCTCTAAAGCGGAGCCTGAACCTCAGCTCTCCGTCAACCGGGAACAAAACCGTGTAGCTGACGCCCTGCTGGATGAAGTCCCATCCGCTTTCGCTCTGGCTGAGTGTCTTTATCGGGTACTTCCATACTTTTGCCTTTTTGTCTAGCTCTATCTCAACCTTCCCAATACCGTAGGGGTCGTTCACCTCGAACTTCTCCGCCTCAAACTCCCTGGGTTCTTCCATAACGCTGTGGACCGCCAGATTAAGCTCGACGCCGAAGAGGGCCCTGGCATCGCTTCTGACGGTGTAGTCAACGATGAAGCCGTCTTCGGTTAATCTAACCGACTTCTCAACGCGGGCGGGCTTTTTGGCCACGCTCCCGTCGCGCTCAAGGGTTATGCCGTTCTCGAAGAGGCTGAAGTCGTAGGCACCTGTGATAAAGTCTCCAAGCTCGACGTAGCGGTTCAGCCTGTACTCGTCGAGGCTGGTTTCGGGCTCAAGGAAGTGGTCCTGAAGGATAGCCCTCAAACTGTTGTCGTAGGCGAGCTCGCGCCTTATCTCCTCCGGAATCTGCTTCCCAAGCTCGTGAATGCTGGCGACACCCTCTCCGTCATCTTCCTCTGGAGTCGCCGCCTCCGGAACCTCGTGGTAGTGCTCCCACCTTCTCGCGAGCACGTCGTTGTAGTTAACGGCCTTCCTTTTGGAGGAAAGCTCGAAGAGGGCCCCGCCGTAAGCTGGTTTAAAGACGGCGTAGAAGTTCTCGCTCTCTATGAAGACCTCATCTCTACCATCGAAGTCGATGTCCCTAACGAAGCTTCCAGTTTCGACGTGGCTCTGGGCCTTGATAATGTTCTCCCAGACGGCCCTGCGCAGGTGCGGGAGGTAGACACCACCGAAGACGCCGTGCCAGTAGGCGTCGTTGCACTGAGCCTTGAGGATGAACTCCCTTGCCTCCGGGTTGTCCCTGACAGCTTTACTAACCATCAGCATCCTCTTGTGCATGTAGTTGCTCTCCGGATACTTGAAGAAGAAGTTCTTCCAGATTCCACCTCTAACGAAAACGCGGTAGCGGTCGAACTTGTTCTCTTTCTTCAGCTCTTCGACGAACTCCACGAAGAGCTTGGCCTGCTTTGCCGGAAGGGACCACTCGCTCATCTCGAAGTATGAGGCTATCGGAAGGTAAACCAGACCGCGCGGCTTGAACCTCTGGAGGTACTCGGAGTAGAGGGTGAGGTTTATCCTCTCGTCGCTGGAAACTTTGTCAAAGAACTCCCTGAGCCAGCCCTTCTCGTAGACCCACTCGTGGGTTCCGGGCCAGACGCCGAACTTCTCACCGTCGTCGTGGAAGACCGCAACCTTGCTCTCGTCCCCGTCGTCAAGGGAGTGGAGGTACTCAAGGGTTTTATCAACCTGGCGGAATGGGATTAGGTAGCGAAGCTTCTCGTCTATCGGGAAGACGGATATAACCTCACCACCGTCCTCGGTGTAGTAGGGCCAGAACAGCTCTTCCTTCGAGAGGCCCGCGCTCATGAAGTGGTAGTCGTCGACGATGACGTAGTCTATTCCAGCAGCGCGGAGGCTCTTCACCAGCTCGGGCTGCCATACTCTCTCGGTGAGCCAGACGCCCTTGGCATCGTAGCCAAGGTTCTTAGCAAAATCCTTGAGCTTCTCAATCTGGACTATCCTGTCCTCCTTGGGGATTGAGGCGAGAACAGGCTCATAGAAGCCAGCAACAACTATCTCAAGCTGACCCTTTCTGACGAGCGAGCGAAGGAGATCGAGGTGCTCCGGCCTGTTGTCCCTTATCCACTCCAAGAGAGGGCCCGAGTAGTGGACGGCAAGCCTCATGTTCGGATACTCCTCCAGCGTCTCCATAAACGGCCGGTAAGATCTCTCATAAGCGCTCTCCATGACCCATCCAAAGTTCCCAAGGGGCTGATGGTTGTGAATACCGAATATGAAGTTCACCATGGCAACCACCACCTACTTATCACTAAAGGTGATACTAAACTTGGGCTATAAATACTTTGCTCTTCAGAGGAGGGAGAAGAGGTAGAGGGCGAGGGCAACGCACACCTGATTGGAGAAGTTGTCGTCGGGAGGAACCCCGTAGAACTCGACGAGCGTCCCAACTAGCGAGCCAAGAACCGCGGCCTTAATTCCCAGGAGAGGGGTTATGACAAGGAGTCCAGTCACGAAGTAGGCCAGGCTGCCCTCCAGGCTCTTTCCGTTCGCGAATCTGTGCCTCCCAAAGTTCTTGCCTATTATGGCCGCCAGGGCATCTCCCAGAGTCGCCAGGGTAACGGAGGCTATGGCAATCTCCTCGCTGAAGAAGTAGACCACGATGAGCGATGCAAGGGCAAAATATATGTGGGCCGCAACGTTGCCCCTCTCGTGAGTCCGCTCTATGTCCTTAACGTGCTTCTCCAGAACCTCTATCCCCGCCACCATCTCAGGGTTTATAAGGCGGAGCCGAACCTTAATCCTGTCCCTCAGCTCCTCGATTATCCTGAAAGGCTCCAGAACAACGAAGAGGGCAAAGGCCAAGGCAATGAAGGTCAGGATGAACTTCGTGTCTGTGAAGATATAGAGGATTGGAACGCTGAGTCCCGTGAGGTGAAGGGCCTTACGCTTCAGCTCGTTTTTTAAGCTCGTGTTCACGTTTTATCACCTCCAAGGCCTCGTTTAAGTCCCTGACGACGTAGTCAGCCCTTTTAGCCCCCTTCCGTTTGAAATAGCCCCTCCTGACGAGTATGCCCACCGCGCCTATGGCCTTCGCGCCAGACATGTCCGTATCGTCCCGGTCCCCCACCACATAGACCTCATCATCCGGAAACTTTGAGAGGGCAAGGCGGAAGTTGTGGGGGGTGAGTTTGGAATACCCGGTCTCCCCGCTTATTATGATCCCGTCGAGGAACTTCCCTATGCCGAGGTAGTCTATCTTCCTCCTCTGCCAGCGGGATGAGGAATCCGTAACGAGAACCAGTCTGGCACCCATCCCCCTGAGGTTTTCAAGGAAGGGGAGTGCGTCAGGATAGAGGCGCAGTTTGGAAAAGAAGACCGCGTCCACCACACGGAGGCTCTCCACAAGTTCCTCCCTCGGGACCTCGCCGTAGACCCTCCGGAATATTTCCTCCGCGATCTCCTCCAGATCCATGCGGTGAAGGGTCTCAACGTCCTCAAGCTCACGGTAGCCCTGAAAGAGGAGGTATTTTATCATCCTGAACTTTCTCCTCCTTATGAGATGCAGTCCCAGCCTCAGGAGGGCGCTCTTTCCAGCATCCCACGTGTTGCAGAGGGTATCATCGAGATCCACTATGACCAGCATCGGAGTTCTCCACCTGTACCGGGTAGGGGGCGGGGTTAAAAAGGCTAGCGGCGGCGGGTTAATTTTAAAAGCTGGGGGAAGAGGTTCAAAGTGATGAGGGGAGAGGCTCTGATATTGGGGGGAATCGTCCTGATATTCATAGGTTTCCTGCTGGTCTTCGTGGGAACGCTGATCTCAGCCTACGGGGGCGATTCCCAGGTTGAGGGCGGGGGAGTGATAATGATAGGCCCCGTTCCCATAGTATTCGGCACAGGAAGGGGTGCGACCCTCGCCATGATCCTTGCGGTGGTTCTGATGGTTCTCTGGATAATAGGGACCCTGCTCCTGAGGAGGGGATGACGTGGACTTTCTGGCTGCCCTGGCGGTTCTGCTGGTCGTTGCCAAAAGTTTGGAGTGGCTCATGGAAAAAGCCGAGATACACCCCATAATAGCCCACGTCAGCGCCGGCGTACTTCTGGGGCCATTTATCCTCAACGCGATCCGTCCCAGCGAACAGCTTGAAGTTTTAGCCCAGTTCGGCCTCATAATGATGATGCTCTACATGGGGCTAACTAGCAACTTCTCGGCGATAGCTCAGAACACCAAGAAGGCAACGGTAGTAGCGGCCCTGGGAGTTCTCTTCTCCTTCGTATTCGGATTCCTCACGATGGAGCTCTTCGGAAGGGGAACGACGGCCGCAATATTCGTAGGTGTCGTTCTCGGCAACACCGCGATCGAGGTAACCAGCGGGGTGCTCGTAAAGGAGAGGGTAAAGCGCGAGGTCTCCTCAATACTCATGGGAGCGGCCTTTGCAGACGACATAATGGCCGTATATCTGATCGGCATCGTTACGGAGATGACCAGGGGAAACCTCAACGCGGCCGCGTTTGGAGTGCTGACTGTTAAGATATTCACGTTCATTGCCATAATCCTCCTCATCTCCGAACACGTCTTCAAACGCGCCCGCTGGTTCAAGAACGTTGTCCGCAACCTCAACGTGTTCTTCACCTTCACCCTGATCCTGACCTTCACACTGGCCATAATAGCCGAGTGGGTGGGTCTCAATCAGATAATAGGCGCATACCTAGCCGGGCTCACGATAAGCAGGCTACGCGAGAGGAAGGACCCGATGATAGTCACCCGCATAAAACTCAACGAGCTCATAGAAAATCTCGAAGTCGTTCTCACGGAGTTCTTCATACCCCTGTTCTTTATCTACGTCGGCTTGATGTTCAACCCACCACTAGAGGAGGTCAGCGCAACCCTCATCCTAGCCCTGTACACATCGGCCATCCTCGGAAAGTTCCTCGGCTGCGGCATCGGTTCAAAGCTCTTCGGCCTCAGCTGGGAGGATTCGGCCCTTATAGGAATCGGGATGGGCGGAAGGGGAAGCCTGGAGCTGGCCGTCCTGACATTCGGTCTCAACGCCGGCTTAATAGATCAGGGAATATTCGCGAGCGTTATAACCGTCTCGATGCTCACCGCCCTCACGACGCCGATCCTCTTTAAGGCATACATCAAAAGGTTAAAATCACGGGCAAAAGCTTAAATTGCCCCACTGAGATGGAACGCTGGTGGGAGAATGAGGTTTCCGATGAATGGAGCGAGCGAGGAAGATGTCCTTGGAGAGCTTGAAGATAAGACTGGGGAAGATCTGACTTTCGATTCTGGAAAAATCCTGGGTTCGATGTGCACTTATCCTCACCCCTTCGCGGTAGAGGTCGTTATGAGGTACATCGATAGAAATCTGGGCGATCCCGGCCTTCACGTCGGGAGCCAGAGAATCGAGAAAGAGGCCGTTGATATGCTGGCCAGCCTCCTGGGGCTGGAGAAGGGCTACGGCCATATAGTCTCTGGGGGAACCGAGGCGAACATCCTGGCCGTGAGGGCAATGAGGAACCTCGCAGGGGTGGAAAAGCCGGAGCTGATTTTACCGGAGAGCGCCCACTTCTCTTTCATTAAGGCCGCCGAGATGCTCGGTGTGAAGCTCGTCTGGGCAAGGCTTAACGACGACTACACCGTCAACGTGAAGGAGGTTGAGGAGAGGATAGGTGACAACACGATAGGCATCGTCGGAATAGCCGGAACGACCGGCCTGGGAGTCGTCGATGACATCCCCTCATTGAGCGATCTGGCCCTTGATTACGGCCTCCCCCTTCACGTTGATGCAGCCTTTGGAGGCTTTGTGATACCCTTTGCGAAAGCCCTCGGTTACAATATCCCGGACTTCGATTTCAGGCTCAAGGGAGTGAAGAGCATAACGATAGATCCCCACAAGATGGGCATGGTGCCGATCCCGGCTGGAGGCATAATCTTCCGTGAGAAGAAATTCTTGGAGAGCATAAGCATTTTAGCGCCTTATCTGGCCGGTGGAAAGATATGGCAGGCAACCATTACCGGAACAAGGCCAGGGGCCAACGCCTTGGCCGTGTGGGCAATGATAAAGCACCTCGGCTTCGAAGGATACAAAGAAATCGTCAAGGAGAAGATGGAGCTAGCCAGGTGGTTCGCGGGGGAGCTGAAGATGATCCCTGGAGTTTACCTCATCCGCGAACCCGTTCTGAACATAGTCTCCTTTGGCTCAAAAAAGCTCGAAGAGCTCGAAAAAGAGCTTAAGGCGAGGGGATGGGGAATAAGCGCCCATAGAGGCTACATAAGGATCGTAGTCATGCCTCACGTCAAGCGGAAGCATTTGGAGGAGTTTTTGAGGGACTTGAGAGAAATTACGGCCACTATCACTCAGTAACACCCTTTATATCCACATGAACGAATGCCCTCTCAACCTCTGGAATCTCCTCGATCCGCTCCTTAACCTCCTCGCTGACGTCGTGCGCTTCTTTCAGGCTCAGATAGGGTGGAACCTCTATGTGGAGCTCAACGTGGAGTCTGTTTCCAACGTAGTGCGCCCTGAGGTCGTGGACTCCCAGGACGTTTGGGACGCCCATGGCGCGCTCCCTTATCTCCTCGCACACCTCAAAGGGAGGGGCCTGACCTGTCAGGTAGCCGAGGTTTTCCAGAAGAATTTCAAAGGCGACCTTCACGAGGAAGAGCGATACCAAAAGGCCGGCAAGAGCATCGCCGTACTTGAAGCCGAACTTCTGGAGACCTAAGCCAGCCAGAACAGCCACGCTGCTCAGCGAGTCACTCCTGTGGTGGTACGCGTCGGCGATGAGTATCTGGCTGTGGAGCTTTCTGCCGACGTGGAGGGAGTAGCGGAACATGAGTTCCTTTGCAAGGATCGACAGAACCGTAACTGCGAGCATGATGGAGTTAACCTCAATAACATTTCCGTGGAGAAGCCTGAAAATTGAATCCCTCCCGATTTCATAGACCACGAGAAGGAGCGCTTCAGCCATGAGGAAGGCCACAAGGGGTTCAAAGCGGGAGTGTCCAAAGGGGTGACTTTTATCTGGAGGCTTTGAGGAAACCTTCATCCCAAAATAGCCCATAACACTGGTAATCACATCACTTAAGGAATGAACGCCATCGGAGATGAGGGCTATGCTGGAGTAGAGAACACCCACCATCAATTTGAACAGGGCGAGGAGAACGTTCCCAACTACTGAGGCCCATATCGGGCGGTAGAGCTCCTCCAAAGGCCACCCTCCGAACTAAGCTGGACGGTCAGTCCGTCACTCCCTCGTCACAGCTCGGACAAGGCTGAACTCATCATCCCAGAAAAGGTAGGAGATGGGGCTTAAAAGGGTTGCTCAGCGATCACCTTTCCTTCCTCACCGGTCGGTTCGCCCATCACTCATCATCGCAGGGGAAAATTGGAGAGGGGGTTTAAGTGGCTTCCGCTCACTGGGAGGCTGTGATGAGCATCGCCACCTTCGAGGTATCGGTCTGACAGTCGTTTCCGGCATCGGACGAGAGCTGGATGGTCATCGTCACCTCAACGGCCCCGTTTTTCGGAAGTTTACCGCTAAAGAGATTCAGTTGAGTGTTGTTGAGCTCCCTGAGGGATTTCCCTTTGTACCGATCGAGAGTAACTGTGGTGCCGTTGAACGTTACCCGGAAATCTTTGATCACCAGATACCTGCTCAGCTCTCCAACGTCGGGGGTGTTGTCTACGAGGACTTCCGCCTTGGAGAGAGAGCCGTCCTCAAGGTCAGTAACGTTAAGAACCATTGAGATAGTGGATACTGGATAATCGCCGCGGTTCTTGAGGTAGAAACGGATCGTCTTTTCCTCGCCCGGAAGGAGATTCCCAAACTCGAAGATCCTGTAGTCATCGTAGTATCTGCTCCCGTCCCTGCTTATCCCGATGTCGAACTCACCCGTTGAGAACTCGTTGTTTTCTGACTTTGCAACGTCGCTGAAGTACGAAACCCCAAACTTGACGCCGGCCAGGAAGACAAGCACGGCCACCAATCCCACAACAAACACGCGTTTCATTTTGTACCACCAACAGTAGTTGTCATGAAAATAGACCATCCAAGATATTTAAAATTTTCGGTTAATAAGTTGTACAAAATGCCGGGGGTAACGTCTTCAATACCCAAGGAGTGACAATGCCTAAGACGAAGAAAATGATAGAGGTAAAAACCAATCAATCACTCCTTTCCCAGCAGTTCCCTAACGGTCTTTCTGACGGCCTCGTAGCTGTTGAGCCTTGGCTTCCAGCCCGTCGATTTCGCCCTGCTTATATCGAGGAGCATGAGCTTAACGTCGCCCTTCCATCCCCTTCCGCCATCAACTCCTCCGGTGAAGCGGAACTTAGGACTCAATCCCATCTCCTCGCTCACTATCTCGGCTATCTCCTTTACCGTTATCCAGTCGTCGCTGCCGAGGTTGTAGACGTCGTAGGTCTCGCCGCTTTTCCTGAAGTGATCAAAGATGTGAAGCATTCCCTCAACCGTGTCGCTCACGTGGAGGTAGCTCTTCCTCTGGGTGCCGTCGCCGAGGATTTCCAGCTCGTTCGGGTTCTTCCGCAGTTTATTGATGAAGTCGTATATAACTCCGTGGTTCGAGCGCTTCCCGATGATGTTCGCCAGGCGGAAGCTCAGGGCCTTAAAGCCAAATATGTGAGCATAGCCGCTTATTATCGCCTCGGCCGCTAACTTGGCCCCTCCGTAGACGCTTATCGGTTTGAGAGGCCCATAGTTCTCGGGGGTGGGGATGATCTCAGCATCGCCGTAAACAGTTGAGGAGCTCGTGAAGATGAGGTATTCAACGTCGGAATCTCTCATAGCCTCCAAGAGGTTGTAGGTTATCGTCACGTTGCTCTCGTAGAGCTTCTCAGGGCTCTGGGCACTTATTCTAACCTCCGGATTGGCCGCAAGGTGAAAGACCGCATCGACTCCCTCAAGGGCCCGTTTCACAGTTTCCCCGTCGATCATGTCCCCATTTATGAACTCAAAGCGCTCGTCACCAATCCAGTGCCTTATGTTGTCGATGCTCCCAGCACTCAGGTTGTCCAAGACCATAACCTCGTAGCCGCTCTCCATAAGCCTGTCAACCAGGTGGGAGCCGATGAAACCGGCGCCGCCCGTAACTAGGACTTTCATTTCTATCTCACCTCGATAGGATAAAGGGAAGAACTTAAATAAGTTTCCAGCACAGTTTAGAGCGCTCGTGAGGATTTAAAACAAGACATGATGCTGGCGTTAGGTGATAACAATGAAGGCTGTCATAATGGCCGGGGGATATGCAACGAGGCTCTGGCCGATCACGAAGGACGTCCCCAAGGCCCTCCTGCCGGTGGGGGACAAAACAATACTGGATCACATAATGGAGAAGGTTATGGAAACCGACCTTGAGACCTACATCTCGACCAACAGGTTCTTCGAGAGCAGATTCAGGCCGTTTGCTGAGAAATGGGGCGTCAAACTCATAGTAGAGGACACCCTGCACGAGGAGGAGAAGCTAGGAACAATAGGAGCGCTGAAGAAGATAATCGAGGAGGTCGGTTTGGATGACTACCTGATTATCGCCGGCGACAACCTGTTCTCGTTCTCGCTCCAAGACTTCCTTCAGAGATATAATGGGAAGCCTCTGATAGCGGTCTACGATGTTGGCGATCCAGAGCTCGCCAAGAGATACGGTGTTGTCCTCCTGGAGGGAGACAAGGTTGTGGACTTCGAAGAGAAGCCGGCCGTGCCGAAGTCCACGCTGATAAGCACCGGTGTCTACGCCCTTCCGAAGGAGGTTATGGCGCTCATTGATGAATACCTCGCAAACGGCCACAGAGACGCGCCAGGGTACTTCCTCAGCTGGCTTCTGAGGAGGGGAATTGAGATACGGGCCTACCGCTTCTCTGAGTTCTGGTACGATATCGGGAGCGCTGACAGCTACCTCGAGGCCCTCAAGACGCTCCTAAAGGAGAGCCATATCGAGGAGATCCAGATAAGCCCCTACTCAAAGATAATCCCGCCGGTGGTCATAAAGAGGGGTACGAAAATACTGGGACGATCAATAATAGGACCATACGCGTACATAGGAGAGGACTGCGTCATAGAGAACTCAGATATAAGCGACTCGATAGTCTTCAAGGGCACCGTGCTTAAGAATGCAACAATATGGCGTTCTATAATCGATGAGAAGTGCGAGATAAGGAACCTCGAGCTGAAGAAGAGCCTGGTCGGAGGACACGCGAAGATACAGAGGGGGGATTAAGTTTTTAATTCTCGTTTCCATTGAGAAGTCGCTATGACCGAAAGTTTAAAATTGAAGCTGATAAAAAACGCAGGCTGGCTTTTTGGTGCCGAGATCATTTCAAAGTTATTGGCCTACGGCATCATCGTCATTCTAAGCAGAACCCTAGGCCCGGAGGGACTCGGCCAGTACTCGTTCATTTTCTACTACGTGGGGCTACTGGGGATTTTTTCGGATCTCGGAGTTGGTTACTACTTTATGCGCGAGGTTGCAAGAAACAGGGGCAGAGCCGAAGAGCTTCTTCCAGATGTCTTAGGACTCAAGATCGTGTTGGCGCTAGTTAATTTTGGAATAATCCTGATCCTAACGCTACCCCTCCCAAAGCCGGCCTGGATGAAGGTTCTCATAATACTGGCCGGAGCCGAGGCTATGCTCACTTGGGTTTCATACGTGTTTGTGAGACTTATGTACGCCAATGAAGTCACGAAGTACGAGGCTATTGCAAAAACCATCGAGAGATTCTGGGCGTTTTTCGTTGGGGGGGCTGTTCTCTACCTCTCTAAATCCCTCAGACCATTCATAATAACCCTCCTTGTGGGCTACTCAATTAGAGAACTCCTGAGGATGAAGTGGGGTTCACGGTTTGCGAATGAAGTCAAGATACGTTTCAAACCGGAGGCATGGCTCTCCCTTCTCAGAAAATCCTATCCCTTTTGGCTCATTGGTCTCTTCACCCTCATCTACTACCGTACCGATATGGTGATGCTGAGCCTAATGCGTGGAGACTATGAGACTGGGATCTACAGGGCAGCCTACACGCTGATCGAAGTTTCCCTGTTCGTTCCAAATATCGTCGTCTCAACAACTATGCCGTCTATGGCAAGACTCTGGGAGAGGGATAGAAAAACACTCAGAATCCTGCTAAAGAAAAGCTTTCAGATTTTGGGAGCCCTAGGCATCGCTGGAACAGCAGGTTATTACATACTCGCAGAGTGGGGAGTCATTATCGTGTTTGGAGAGGGCTTCCTATACAGTGCCTCGGTACTCAGGATCCTAGCCTTTGCCATTCCATTCATGTTCATGAACTCGTTATTTGGAAGCTTTTTGAATGCAACCGGAAGGGAACTAACTTTTACCAAAATAACAGGGTTCACAGCTTTGCTAAACGTTATGCTGAATTACTTTATGATACTAAATTATGGGGCGAGCGGGGCGGCAGTGGCGACGGTGGTAAGTCAAGGAGTGGCAAGTGTTTTAAATACGGTGTATCTTATTTATCAACATTGAACCCTAACAACTCCAACCAGAGGCATTACGAGAATACAGTTAAGAAAGGATTCTTTACATTAAATTGGGAATTATAGTTCAGATATCGACCGGTATTTTAAGAATTCGAAAAGTTTGCCTGTATATAAGACCAGTTCAAGCTCAAAATTAATGTGGGGTTGAGAATAGCTCATTTGTCAATCTTGAAATTTAAATCCCTACCTACATGATCAGAACGGTATCAAAAAGCATACATAAAACAAAAATAAAGATAGAACGGTTATTAGAATTGCTCTCAATCAATTAGATGACCCATATGTTCCCAAAGCATTACTGGAAGTAAACAAAAAAACTTAACCCCTAAAGAAACCCAATATCTTTAAGCAAAATTTTAGTATTATCCTCTGGGTACCATTTTTCTATTAAGACATCCCTGATGCATTTTCGTTTTTCGAGATATGGATCCTTTTCACTAAATAATACAGCCTCAATTGCGGATATAAGTTCATTCACTGTTTTTACCTTTGGGCCTGGAGTATACGTATCAAAGTTTACAGTGTATCCCAAAGATTTTATTGCATCCTCATAATCCGGAACATAAAAGATAACAGGTCTATTTAGAAGTAAGTAATCCACAAAGACGCTTGAATAATCTGTTATTAAAGCATCAAATGCAGGTAGTATATTAGTAATACCCAGAAGATTGGAGTATAACATAGAATTATCAATAAACACTATATTTTCTCTTTCTTTAGAAAGCTTATTTAGATATTCAGGATATTTTGTAAGGGTCTGGTGAGGTTTAAGGACCAGAAGAATATCATTTTCAACCAGAAACTTTTCCACGTCCTCAGAGAGATAATGAGAAATTATATTGAAACTTGAGTGAGGGTCTACATTATTCATTCTATCCCTACGGAAAGTTGGTGCAGCAAGTACGAGATGCTTGTATGAAGTATCTATTCCCATTGAAGAAAGTGCATTAAACGCCCTATCTTTGGATTGTTTAGGGAGTATCAAATCAAACCTAGGGGAGGACGTTAGGACAAATGAATTAGGGGACAATCCAAATTCTGCAATAAATTGAAGAGCAAGAAACGAGGATTGAGTTGTAAAGACAGAAGTAGTCCACCGAAATAGTGAAGTTTCATCCGGTGTAGAGGGGTTGAGATAGCCTATTCTTTTTCCAATATATCCATGCCACAGTTGAACAACTTTTTGATTTCCAAGAGGTTTTGTTACAGCGACATATCCATCACTAAATACCCAGCTCGAGGAGTAGTAGTGTTTTAAGCCCCTGCTAGATCTTAGAAACAAGACCTTATCTTCACCGTATTTTGTTTTCATATTTTCAAGAACAGTGGTCATCAATTTAGAAGGCATTGGCCATTGGACAAATAAAAATTTGACATCATAATCGGTGCTAGTCGATAGGTAATCAAACACATAAAATGCATTATCACCAATCCGAGGAGTAATCACAGAAACTGCATCACTCCTTTTTGGGAGGAATCTATTAGGAATATTAACCAGTTCTCGTTTGATATGATGGGAGATGAACAATATCTCCCCCCCTAGTCAATTAAACCAAGTTTTCTAAGTGTTTTTTCTTCAACACTTTTTCTCACGGGAACTGGAACTCCAGTAATCCCAGAAGTCAATGCCAGCAACGTCACATAAGCAACAGATTCCGGCATTAACAACGTCTCGTCCGGTTCATAACCAAAATTCCTGATCCGTAATGGGGTTTTTGTTCTTTCAGGAACAACGATAAATATCCTCTGGCCTTTATCCGATATTTCATCAGAGACTGCCTGAACAAAGTTAACTAGAGCCGCTTTAGTCGAAGAGTAAACTGAATAGTTCCTACGACCTCTTGTGTATGAACTAGAACCAAAAAGCACTATTGCGCCGTTAGGAGCAAGATACTTCAGTCCAAATTTGGTGACATAAATAGATCCGAGATAATTAACGTTTATTTCATTCTGAATATCCTTAAGCTCTCTCGATTGAATGGGCCCCATATAAAGAATACCAGCAGTGTTTATAATATAATCTATTCTTCCCTCCCTTTCGTAGACTTCCTTAATGGCCCTTTCTACATCCTGAGGATTACTGACATCTACTCCCAATCTCCTAGAGAAGGGATACACTTTAGCCCCATATCCTCTTGAGATATCTACAATTTTCTCTCCAATGCCACTTGTCCCTCCAAAGACTACTATGACTTTATCCCTAAGTGCGCTCAAAAGCGATTCAATGTGGTCCCTAGTTATATTTTCATCCAAGATAAACTCATTGCGTAATTGGAATAGAATATCCAGGAGGTAGTAATCAACATCATAAGTAAATTTAATATTGGTCTTTGATCCTTGGACTATAGTAACATCACAAAGATCATACCTGAGTACCAAGGAACAGTCATCAGTGGCGTTGTCAAAGCCTTCCTCCTCCGCAAGCTTATGGGCCTTTAGTATAACTTTTCTTTTGAATCCCTGAGGGGTTTGCCCATAATAAAGGTATCCTCGCGGAGGTATCCTTAGAATTTTATGCCCATCCGATACCACAACTGTATCGACAGCAGGAATAACAACATCCACAGCACAAGAGTTTTCAAGAGCCTTGATTACTCTTGTGATTATGTCCGATGTAATTAATGGCCTAACGGCATCGTGGATAAGTATATTCTCAACGTCATCCTCCGTGGCAAATACTCCAATCCTCGAGGATTCCTGCCTAGTATTCCCACCATTTAAAACTTTCCTGATTTTGGGATATTTCGACAAAATTACCTCGTTAAAATACTCGTAATAATTAGGATTTATAACAACGTAAATCTCATCCACTAAAGGATGATTTTGAAACACATCTAAGGTGTGTTCGATTACCTTTTTGCCAGCTATCTTAACAAACTGCTTGGGTACGTCCCATCCCACACGAGAACCAGTTCCGCCTGCCAGTATTATAGCAACAGTTTTACCATAACTCATTAGGTCCACCCTTTAAACCTTTGTGATGCTGACCTTTTTAATATTTTTCAAGCTAACCAAATCCAACATTTCTAATAACTCACCAGCACCCAAGCTTAATCCCCATATCATAAAGAAAAACAGGAATCTCAACTTATTGGAGAGCAAACTTAACAGCGTTCCACTAACTATCGTGCCGAGAGGATTAAGCAACCTTGACTAATCTCTGTATTTTGAGAAAAGCAACACATTGCCCCGCCCATACCAAATCCTCTGTTTGACAAATTCCTTAAAAGAACTACGATGGTGATGAAATACCCAACAACATCTGGCAACACCAAAGCGGTATCCATTTTGAAACGCTCTAGCCCAAAAGTCATGGTCCTCTCCCGCCCCCTTGAATCGGACATCAAAGCTTATTTCCAAAAGCACATCCCTTTTTATCATACAAGCCATCAGCGGAAGATATCTGTGTTCTCCTGGAATATTGAATTTCATCGAAAAATAAAAATCCACACCATCTTCCCACAGGCCGTTTTTGGACAAACTTTTCACTTGAGGATGGACTGCTATCCAGTTCCTTCTCTCCATCTCTCCCAATAATCTCTCAAAGAATAACGGATCATTTACTTCTACGTCTGAATCAAGGTATAGTACATAATCTCCCCTAGCTAACACTGCCCCCATTTGTCTTGCATACGCTAACCCCTTACCGTTGTCAGAATAGATACGTCTCGTGTACTTTTTTGCGATTTCAAGTGTTTTGTCTTTTGAGCCTCCATCGATTATTATTATTTCAAAGGGGTTGAGTCGTGAAATCGAGCTGAGTGTTAAATCAAGTGTGCTTTCGCTATTTTTCGTACACACAACTACGGATATCCTAGGTTTCATAATCCTTCACCTGTTCAGCGAATCCCTCGATAAACCAGTACTCACCATTGATAAGACTTTCTTAACATTATTTGATACGCCCATATCCTTTTTCGCAAACTCCCTTAATTTTCCTTGTATTAAATAATCCTCACGTCGAAGTAGAGACGAAAAGTATCCAACTAGCAAACCCCCGGCTTTTAATCTGTTATCAAAAAGAAGCATAAAGATCACCCTAGCCAGTAGAGACATAGGGCTAACCCCAAGGTGATAATTTGCTCTACCCTGCCGAATATACGCCCTAAAGACACCGCCCCTACTTTGGGTGGGCCTTAGCTGAACAGCTATGGCGTTTATAACCTGTTTCACTTCCCACCCATTAAGTCTTGCAAGGTAATTTGAGACAACGTCTGGGGTATAAAATCGCCGATAGCCCCCAATATCATCAAAGCACTCCCTCCTGAACAGTCTAGGACTTCCCCTAGGATGCTTAGGATTAGTCCTTTCCCAGAAGATTTTTTTCCCGTTGGGTGTCTTCAGATAAACTCCCCCGCTAGCGATGCCAAGACTGGGATCTTTATGAAACTCATTTATAATCTTCTCAAAAAATCTCCTTTCGAGAATAAAGTCCGCATCTACCAAGCCGATGTAGCCATAAGGAATACTTTTATTATAGGCAAGATGTCTAGCTATATCAAAACCTTTTTTCACAACTTCAGAATATCTCATAGTCGCGTCATATTCAAGGAAACCGTCCGCTATTTTGTATCCCACTATCCAAGGATACTCTGACTCAAGGGAGGATATAATCCTATCCGTTCCGTCAGTGCTATTATCATTGACAATAACCCACAGTCTCGGTCTAATCGTTTGATTGATCACGCTTCTAGCCAGGAGAGGTAAGTTGTCCTCCTCATTCTTCGCAGGCGTCACAAGGATGTAGCTTGAGGTTTTTAGACTTCTCATGCCCACCCCTCACGGATACATGCATGAAGTTTATAAGATTCGCGGATTAGAGGTAAAGGGGGAGTTAAAATGAGGATCTCAATAATTGGGTCCGGTTATGTGGGTCTTGTCACTGGAATTGGATTTGTTAAACTCGGAAACGAAGTCATCTTCGTTGATGTAGACGATAGGAAAATCCAGATGATCAACAATGCTCAACCTCCAATTTACGAGGAAGGGCTTGAAGAACTAATGAGAGAATACAAGGGCAGGTATTATGCTACCAGAGATTACAAAGAAGCGATTCTAAATTCTGAGGTTACTTTCATTGCAGTGGGAACACCGTCAAGAGAAGACGGCTCGATGGACTTAACTTACGTTAAAAAAGCATCAGAAGAAATCGGAGGGGCTCTTAAAGAGAAGGGCACCTATCATATCGTTGTGGTTAAGAGCACAGTCCTACCTGGGACAACTGAAGAAGTCGTAAAACCAATTCTTGAAGAATACTCTGGAAAGAAAGCTTTCGAAGACTTTGGTCTGGCAATGAACCCGGAATTCCTCCGCGAGGGAGTGGCATTAAAGGACTTCCTGAACCCTGACAGAATAGTCATTGGTGTTCAAGACGGGAGAACTAAGAAAGTTCTCGAAGAGCTTTACGCCCCCATTAACGCGCCAAAGCTGTTTACCGACATTAAAACTGCTGAGATGATAAAGTACGCCTCTAACGCTTTCCTCGCGACAAAAATAAGCTTTGCAAACGAGATCGGGAACATTTGCAAGAAACTTGGAATCGACTCGTGGAGAGTGTTCGAGGGCGTTGGACTCGACCACAGGATAAGCCCGCACTTTTTCAAAACGGGAATTGGATGGGGCGGTTCCTGCTTCCCCAAGGACACTAAGGCACTCATCAGAAAAGCCGAAGAATTAGGAGAAGACCCGATAATCATTAAAGCCGCCGTGGAAGTCAACGAGAGGCAGCCCCTCAAACTGATCGAACTCCTTAAGAAGCATGTTCCAGAACTCAAAGGGAAGATCATTGGAGTTCTCGGCCTGGCATTCAAGCCGGATACTGATGATGTTAGGGAGACTAGGGCTTATGTCGTCGTAAAGAATCTCCTGGAAGAGGAAGCTCGTGTCGTAGCTTATGATCCACAAGCCATGGAGAACTTCAAGCGCTTCTATCCAGATGTTGGCGAGAGGATAGAGTACGCTAATTCGGCTGAGGACGTTTTAAAGAGGGCTGATGTAATCCTGATAGTTACGGAATGGAGAGAGTTCGAGAAGCTGGATTATTCTGGGAAAATTGTAATTGATGGTAGAAGGATAAAGGCCGCCGAAAAGACTGCAAGGGTTTACGAGGGGGTGTGCTGGTGAGAATAAGAAAGGCTGTGATCCCAGCGGCTGGTTTGGGCACGAGAATGCTCCCAATAACCAAATCAATGCCCAAGGAAATGCTCCCTATCGTGGACAAACCTGTTATCCATTATGTCGTCGAGGAGGCAATAAGGGCAGGCATTGATGACATTTTGATAATTACTGGAAAGGGGAAGCGAGCTATTGAGGACTACTTCGACAGGAGCTTTGAGCTCGAGTATTATCTCAGGGAGAAGGGAAAGCTCGAAGAGCTTAAGCAGGTTGAGGAAATCGGGGAAATGGTCGACATTTATTACGTTAGGCAGAAAAAACCGCTCGGCCTTGGTGATGCCATTCTTCATGCTGAAAAACACGTTAATAGGGAACCCTTTGCAGTACTGCTTGGAGATGATATAATAGTGAGCGAAAAACCTGGAATACAACAGCTAATTGAAGTTGCCAGCCGGTACTCTTCCCCGGTTATCGGCGTTGAGGAGGTTCCATGGGAGCTCGTCAGCAGGTACGGTGTAGTCAGCGGAAGCCAAATAGAAGACGGTCTCTATGATGTGAATGACCTTATCGAAAAACCCTCTCCGGAAGAAGCTCCAAGCAACATAGCTATAATAGGGAGATACGTTTTACCCCCCGAGATTTTTGATATACTGAAAAAAACACCTCCCGGGAAGGGAGGAGAACTTCAGCTAACGGACGCTCTCAGGATACTGGCCAACGAAAGAAAAATCCTAGCAAAGAGAATCTCGGGGAAACGGTACGATGTCGGCACTAAGCTTGGGTTTATAAAGGCCAACATTGAACTTGGCCTCCTACGGCCAGAACTCAAAGGACAGATAGGTACTGTGATTAAAGAGCTCGCCAAGGAGGTATGACATGAGCCGCCCAGCTGTTTCAGTGATAATCCCAACGCACAACAGGGCCGACCTTCTAAGGAGAGCCATAGATAGCGTTCTCTACCAGACGTTCGAAGATTTTGAACTGCTCGTTGTAGACGATGCCTCAACAGACAACACACCTGAAGTGGTCGAAAGTATAGACGACGGCCGGGTCAGGTACCTCCGCCTGAAGAAAAACTCCGGCGCTCCCGTTGCGAGGAACACAGGGATAAAAAAAAGCCGGGGAGAGTTCATAGCGTTTCTTGACGATGACGATGAGTGGCTCCCAATGAGGCTTGAGGTTCAAGTGAAAAAGTTCGAAGCCCTCGAGGAGGAATTCGGAGTAGTCTACGGCGGCTTCTACTACGTGTCGCAGCAGGATGGGCGGATCCTCGGGAAGAGGCTCCCACAGTTCCGTGGGGATGTATACCGACGATTTCTGAGGGAGAACTTTGTGGGGAGCCCAACCCTTCTCATAAGGCGCGAGTGCTTCAAAAGGGCGGGGCTCTTTGATCCGAAGCTCACAAGCTCTCAGGACTGGGACATGTGGCTCAGGATAGCGAAGCACTACAAGTTCGACTACGTGAATGAGATAGTTGCAAAGTACTACGTTCATGGAAGGCAGATATCTTTCAATATGAACAAATACATACCTGGGAGGGAGAGGTTCATCAACAAACATCTCGACATCAGAAGGAATCCAAAAATAATGAGCATCCATCTAAGTCAGATGGGATTCCTTCTCATTTTCGGGGGAAACGCAGAAAAGGGGCTAAGATATATTGCCCGCTCCATTGCAATGGCACCGTTTAACACAGAGAATTACGCAAAGCTTATAGAACTCGCGCTGGACTCCCGTTCAGTGGAGTACATAAAGAAAATACTGCATTTTAAGAAAGATTAACGACGTTTATGAACCCCACCCAATACTAGACTCACTCAGCATAACGAGCAGGTATTTCAAAACTCCCAAACCTCAACAATAAAGGGGAGCTTTATCAAATTGACATTAACAATATGTCCTCAAAACTCCCTGCAATTTCTCCCCAATCAAACCCCTCAGCTTTCCTTCTCGCGTTTCTTCCAAGCTTTTTCCGCAGTCCCTCATCCGAGAGAAGAAGCCCCAGTCCATTGGCAAATTTATCCTCTCCTAGCACCAAGCCACTCTTTTCATCAACCAGAAATTTCGCTCCATTCATTGGCGAATTCAAAACAACTGGAGGGACTCCAACTGCCATGGCCTCAAGCACGGCCATTCCAAAGCCCTCTCGAAGTGAGGGGAAAGCAAAGACCTTCGAGGCCTTCAGGAGGGAGATCACCTCCTCCCAGCCCTCCAACCTGCCAGTGAAAACCACGTTCCCGGAGAGACCGAGCCTCCTGGAGATGGCCTCAAGTCTATCCCTCTCAGGACCATCACCAACGACGGTGAAGACTACGTCAGGAAAGTCCTCCCTCAGGGTCGAAACGGCACCCAAGGCAAGCTCAAGGTTCTTGTCCCTCATAAGCCGTCCAACGAAAATAAAGTCACTCCTGAGCTCAGCGGGCTTTATCCGCTTGATTCTTTTTATATCCACGCCGTTTGGGACAACCCTAGAGGAAACGCCCGCTTTAAGGAGATCGAGCTGTGTCTTCCATGAGACGGACAGATGTACCTTATAGGGGCGCAGGAGATTCTCAGTCGCAAAACCAGCCGCTCCAAGAGGCCCGAAGTATCTAAACCAGTAGCTCCCCCAGAACTCATGCCACGTTAGAACCGCGTTGGGAAGTTTTCTCAGAACGAAGGCACCCGGATAGAAGAGGTTCTGGACGTCGACAACGTCGTACTCCCCAAGCTCGGGAAGTCTCTTCCTCAGGGCAGTGGCCAGGCTCAACATGGGGAAGGGACTCCTCTTGCCGGCCAGGTAGAGGGTCCCCGGGCGAACGAGTCCGTGGTAAACAACACCTCCGCGTTCAAGGTAGCTACCGCCTTCCCAGTGTTTGTAGCCGTAGATATGAACCTCGTGCTTCCTCGCCAGCCTAATGGCGAGCTCGTGAATTCTCTTTTCAACTCCACCCTTGACCCAAGGGTAGATCACGTCGTAGACGAAGGCTATCCTGAGGGTCTCCACTGGGAGCACCGTTCACATTAATGTCGGCAGGTTTATAAGTTAAAGCCCCCTCCAATCAAAAGGAAGCGAGAGCGAGAGGAGATGGAATATGGCATCAGCGTTGGTAGTGATTTTGGGCGGGATAGTCGCATTCTGGATCATCATTTACGCACTGCTCCGGGACAGGAGCAATGAGGAGGAAGGACTGGCAGTTGACCTGTTCATCTTGATGTGGCGCACAAAGAGGATGCTGGGCTTTATAGATAACCTCGCAAGAAAGGCCCGGAAGTTCTGGAAGGTTTACGCCGACGTCGGCATAGCCCTGGGCTTCATGGGAATGGCCTACGTCTTCTACGCCCTCTTAAAAACCGCTATGGCCACCCTTCAGACCCACGGAAAGCAGGCGGGAGTTCAGCTCGTCATACCCGGCCTCACGATACCCCTCTGGTACGGGCTCGTGGGCCTTGCCGTGGTAATGGTGGTTCACGAACTCAGCCACGGAGTTACCGCGAGGGCAGACGGACTTCCCCTCAAGTCTGTGGGACTGGTTCTCTTCTTCGTGATCCCTGGTGCGTTCGTTGAACCCGACGAGGACGAGCTCAAGAAGGCCCCGCTGAGGACGAGGCTGAGGGTCTACGGGGCGGGGTCTCTCGCCAACATAGTCACCGCCGTGATAGCAGTCATGATAATAAACCTCGCCTTAACGCCCCTCCTACAGCCCGCGGGAATAGAGGTGGCGGGGGTAGTGGAGAACACACCAGCCTTTGGGATCCTGGAGAAGGGGGACATTATAACGGGAATAAACGGGGAGGCAATAAAAACCATCAAAGACTTTGAGAGGGTCATAAACTCGACAAAGCCCGGAGACGTGATAACGATCGACATCATCAGGGACGGGGAGGGGGAGACCGTTAAACTAAAACTGGGTGCGAGAGAAAGCGACCCCACAAAGCCGTTTGTAGGAATATACCTCGGTCAGCACTACGTTTCGAAGGTCGGGCACGAGAACATACTCTTCCCGATCTTCTTCTCCCTCTACTGGATTTACGTGCTCGACCTCGGCATAGGCTTGATGAACCTCTTCCCGCTCATCCCCCTCGACGGCGGGAGAATGCTCGACGACGTCCTCAAGGAGTACCTGCCGGAGGGCGTGGCGAACCCGATAAGGTACGCAACCATAGGCGTCGGCCTCCTTCTGCTGGCCCTCAACCTCTGGCCGGCGCTGATGAACCTCGCCAGGTGATCACTCCGGGAAGATCTCTATCTCCCCTTTCTTAAACCTGAACTCCGCCGTTCTGGGGACGAAATCCGGGAGCAGGGACTTTTTAACGATCATCCTCTCAACCCCAGGGGTTTCTGAGGGTCGGAACTCTATGATGTGCTCTGCGTACTGTGAAAGCCACTCCAGGAAGTACCTGCTGGCCCTCTCGCGGTTAATGAGAAAGATATTGGTCGGTCTCCATCCTTCCTCCTTAACGAGTGTGAGCTCCTTGTTAACCAGGCTCCTGCGGAGGATTTTAATGGCCGCTTCCTCACCGAAGAGGCTTGGCAGAGCATCCATTGTGACGGAGATCTCAATCGGGGTCCTTCCCCCAAGCCTCTCCGAGAAAATCTTCCGGTAGGTTGCCTCAAGCTTCGCAAGGAAAGTCTCTGGATCAAGCTTCCCTGGGTAGTAAACGAAGGGCAGATCAACCCTGGCATCGTAGAGGGAACCAAGAACGTCTATTATAACCAGCTCACCGTGGCTGGCGTGCTCAAGTACATCATAGTTCATGCTAAGCGCGTACTTCTCAAGAAGACTGGGAGGGAAGGAGTAGCTCGTAACTATTCCAAAACCATTTCCATCTTCTATTATCCTCCTGAAGATCTGAACACCTACAGTCCACCCAAAGGAGGATGCGTCATAGACAAAGAGGATGATCCCCCCGCGTATGAGTCCTCCACCTAACATCTCATCGAGATCTTTTATGCCCGTGCCTACAACGGAAGGCCTGAACTTCTCCAGTAACGCCTCCATGCTCTCACCCGCATAATTTTGGCCAATCAGTTTTTAAATGCATTCGCGATTCGGGATTCATGATGAAGTGTTCAAAGTGCGGAAGGCCAGCGGTGTATCACGCCCGCTACACAGGAAGGTACTACTGCCACAAACACTTCAACGAGATGGTCGAGAAGAAGTTCAAGGAGACTGTGAAGAAGTACCGGCTCATAGGAAAGGGTGAGAGGATAGCCGTTGGAGTGAGCGGCGGCAAGGACAGCGTCGTCCTAATGCACCTCTTGGCGAAGCTCCGCGAGAAGTTTCCATTTGAGCTGGTGGCAATAACGATAGACGAGGGAATAGCCGGCTACAGGCCCCCAAGCGTCGAGATAGCCAAGAGAAACGCTAAAAAGCTCGGGATAGAGCACAGAATATACTCGTTCAAAGAGTACATAGGCTTTACGCTCGACGAGACTGTTGAGATAATGGGGAGCTTCGAGAAGGGAGAAAGGGTAGGGGCCTGCTCCTACTGCGGCGTGTGGAGGCGCTGGCTCCTCAACTACGCCTCCAAAGACGTTGAAGCGGACAAGCTCGCCGTCGGACACAACCTCGACGACGAGGTTCAGATGTTCATCATGAACATACTCAGGGGGGACATAGCGAGACTCGGGAGAACCGGGCCATACTACGAGGAGATCCACCCGGAGCTAGTCCCGAGGATAAAACCCCTCCGCGAGATTCCGGAGAAGGAGATAGTCCTCTACGCCGTTCTGAACAACATAGAGGTGGATTTAAGCGAGTGCCCCTACGCCGTTGAGGCTTTCAGGGCCGAGATAAGGGACTGGCTCAACGAGATGGAGGAGAGGCACCCAGGAACGAAGTATCAAATCCTGAGAAGCTACGACAAGCTCTTTCCGCTCATAGCGAAAACCTACACAAAGAAGACCAGTGAGCTGAACCGCTGTAAAATATGCGGCCAGCCAACCACAGGCGAGATATGCAAGGCCTGTCAGTTCAGGCTCCAGGTGGAGAAGAGGGCCAGGGAGAAGGGGCTGACTTTCCGAGTTGAGTGAAGTCTACTGAAGGACGATTTATAAATGGCTGTAAGGTATACCTATCAGGCATTAAAAATGAAACGCGAGATCTTAACCCCAATCCCTCTCAAAGAGCTCGAGGAAATCCTGCTGAGGAGTGGATCAGGGATAGAGCTGAGGTTCGCGGGAAAGATCGAGAGAAACGGGATACCCCTTAACAGGGTTCTTATTGAAGGCAAAGCGGAGGAAACGAGGAAGTTCCTGAAGTTTCTGATGAGGGCCCGGGCCGGTGGATAGCTACTCTATATAAATCCTTCCACCCTCAACTTGGAAGCTGTAGCCGCCGTCCCTGGGCCTGAAACCAGGCAGGGGCGACTTTCTGATCACCATCCTCTCGCTCATAGAGTTCGGGGAGGAGCAGAACTCTATGACGTACTGGCTATAAGCGGACATCCAAGCCGTGAGCCTTTCCGAGGCCCTGCCCCTGTTCAGGAGAAAAATGTTTATGGGCCTTTTTCTCTTCTCTGAGATCCTTGCCTTTTCCTTCAGGGCGATTAGGTTCTGGAACATCCTGATAAAGTTATCCTCCCCAAATAAGAACGCCAGGCCATCTACAGTGAAATCCACCCCAATGGGACGTCTGTCTTTGATCCGCTCCGTGAGAAGACGTCTGTAGAGGGAGCTGTATTTTGGCATGAAAGTACTGGTATCCATGTTCTTAGCAACGTACACAAAGTCCAGTGGGTAATCTATCCCGTAGAACGAGGAGAAGATGTCCACGATCGCAAGGTTGTTCTTTCTTCCCTCCTCTTCAATGTCAAGCTCTATAAGCCCGAGCTCCATCTTGAGGGGAGTGAATGGCATCACTGAGTTTATGATGACACCGAAGTCCCCCTCACCTATGCGGTTCCTGAGCATCTCAAAGGCCAGGGCCCAGCCGTTTGAGTAAGTATCGTAGACTATGAGGAGGTTACTGTCCTCAAGAAGGCCCCCACCCAACGCCTCATCGAGGATGGGAATGCCCGTACTCAGAAGCTCCACGCTGTCTCACCAAACTGTTATGATGCATCGGAGTATTTAATAGTATCGTCAGCCTACTCGTGTTGGCACTCTGAAATCCAGAGAAACTCCACGCTATAAATAGGGGAGCTCCCAATTCCCAATGGTGGTTGAGATGGAAGACGTGAGGGAACTCAAGAATGTGCTTGAGAGGGTGGAAGGAAAGCTGATAGCGGCTGAGAAAATATACACGGCCATGAACTTTTCGGGGTTTCTAGCTGTTCTGACCCTGTTCTACGTTATACTCAAGTTCTTTCACGGCGGAACTGCTTTCAGCATCGCATACTGGGCGACTGCCACGATCCTCGTGGTTGCCTTCACGTCAAAGGTTTGGAAAAGGATAGTGATCATCTCCGGGATCAAAAGGGATCCCAGAAAAAAGATCGGCTGGGAAATAACGGGGGCCTGGATAGCTGGCGCGATGCTGGGGTGGGTTCTGGTACCATCATTAAACCCGGGGGTAAACGAAGAGGCGGGTCTTGCCGTGGGCTTCTTGAGCTTTATCAGCGTCTCACTCCTTGGCCAGTGGGGAATACTGAGAAGATGTTACAAAGCCGAGAATGAGATGGTTCCCGCGTTTCTAATACCAGCTCTAGCCATACCGCTGGCGTGGAGGATGAAAAGCGGAGCGATGGTCTGGGCCGGCTTCGTGGTCTCACTGGGATTTGCCGCAACAATACTTCTATACCTCCACTCCGCCTTCAAAGCCGTCGAGCGGTGATAAAATGGAAGCCCTCAAGGAGCTGAGCTCCAACAACGTCCTCGGCAACCCCATAAGGCTCGCCATAATGCTCTACCTCCTGCCGAGGGAAAGGGCCCTCTTCAGAGACCTCCTGGAAGTGCTCGAGGTAACACCCGGAAACCTCGACTCCCACCTGAAGACCCTTGAGAAGGTTGGCTACGTGGAGGTTTACAAGGTCATCGCCGATAGGCCAAGGACAGCTGTCAGAATAACGGAGAAAGGCGCGGAAGAGACGGCAAGGTACATGAGGGCATTGAAGGAGGCGCTCTCGGCCGCTATTCCTCCTCAAGGCTGAAGGGATACCCCTTTCTTTCTATCATCCAGAGGGCAAACAAAGCCCCCAGCGTGTCCATGAGGAGGTCACGGAGCTTGTTGGCAAAGCTCTCATGAATGAAGCTTATCTCGCTCTCGCTCAGCTTTTCAGCGATTTCCCATCCTATCGAGAGCGCGTAGAAGACGAGGAAGGAGTAAAGGACAACCTGCCTTTTGGAGAATCTAATGCCAATCCCACCAAGTCCCGATAAAATCTGAGCGACGATCAGCCAGACCGTTAGACCACCTAAGAAGTGGCTTATGGTATCTGCGTTCCTCCAGTCTCGATGGAAGAGATCACAGTGGGTAAACGGCACGTTCACAAGGGAGACGTGAACTGCTATGAAAACCGCAAGGATCGCCATCGTTCCCTCATTGTAGATTGGTGATAGAAACGGCCAGAGCTTTTTAGGTGGATATGGAAGGCTCCTTGGAAGGATCAGCGGTATTGAGAGGCTAATCATGGCAACGAGAGTGCGGTAGATATGGTCTCTCCTCCCGTTGATGACTGCGGTCAAAAAGCCGAGGAAGATGACTAAGGTCGAAGCGATTATCACCAACCGCTCCCGCGAGATTTTCATCACCAAGGCAGCTGGTCGTTAAAACTTAAAATCCTTCCCACCCCTCTTCTTCCGCTTTTCTTCTTCGAGCTCTTCCCTGGCCTTTCTCTCCAGCTCCTTGATTCTCTCGATCCTGTACTCCTCAAGCAACCTGGCTAATTTCTCGGCCTCCCTCTCGCGGTCTTCCTCCTCCCACTTTGCCAAGAGCCTCTCTATGGCGGTCTCAAGTGTCTCCCTCTCAACGACCGCAAACTCGTCGACCCTCTTGACGTCGAGCTCTTCGCTAGTAAAGAATGGAACGTGAGCCTCGCGGAAGACGCTGGCAACCACCTCAGGTAGCGGCTTCTCGGTTATGATGGCCTTTATACCCTTCTCAACGAGCTCTTCTGCTATCGCCTTTCCTGCACCGGCGGGATTGGCCACGAAGAGCACGTCGCCCCTTCTGAGACCGATCTCACGCTCTATTCTCTGGAGCTCGCGCCAGCTGAGAACCCTGAGAACCTTGAGCGGGACAGCCGAACCGCGTATCTCAACCACGTTCATCCTCTTAACCTGGACCAAATCCCTGCTCAGCCTCTCGATTACGGCCTTGGCCTCTTTGAGCTGTTTCTCAAGGAGTTCAATGCGCTTTACTTTGGCCTCAAGCTCCCTCTCCCTCAGAACCTTTCTCCTGACCTCGTCATCGTAGTCGGCTATCTTCCTCTCCAGCTTTCCGATGGTCTTCCTCTGCTCCCTGATAATCTCCCTGAGCTCCTCGTTCTCCCGCTCCAGGAACTCTATCCTCCTCTCCAGCTCACGTATTCTCCTAAGGTAGGGCTCGGCATCAAAGCCCCTCTGCTCTTCCCCAGGTTCTTCCATTTCTTTCCTCCGCCTCCCCTTAAGAGAAACCTTCTGCATGGCCTCACCGAGGTTGTAGCCCTGGATGACGAGGGCCTTAACCTCCTCGGACTTCTTGCTCAAGCCAGCCTCACGCAGACGGGCGTCTATGTGCTCTAGCTTGGGCTTCAGGCGAAGGTAGGCCTTGTAGGCAGCCGCGAGGGCATCGCGCTGATGGTCGTCGTCGACCGTTATTCCAAGATCTCGGAGGAGCTCGTTCTTCTCCTCAACCCTGAGGCTCTCCCTGGGAGCGAAGAGCTGAGCCTTGAAGGAGCGGGCTATCTTTTCAACGAAACCCGGGGCCGGAGAAACATCGGTGGCAACTATAATCGGGTGCCCCACCTCGCTCACGAACCTGAAGACCTCCCCAACCGGCATGTTCCTCTCGCTGTGGAGGGCGACGATGCGGCCGTTGAGGTCTATAGCCGCTATTCCAACGGTTATCCCCGGATCTATTCCGACTATAATGCTCCTCCTTTCTTTTATGGCCTCCTCACCAGTTAGGGGAGCAAACCCGAGTTCAGACCTCTCGACGGGCAGAATTCTGACCTCCACATCACCCCCCTTCATCGGCTTTATGAGCCCTGCCAGCTCTTCCCGGGAAGCGTAAACGCGGAACTCCCCTTTGGACAGACCGTAGTCCTTTTCCTCAGTTTCGAGGTCGAAGGGGATACCAGCCCTCCTGAGGCGCTCTTCTATTTCCCTGACTTTATCTCGGACGAGGTTGTGCACCCTTTTCCTGTACCTATCCTGGCTCCAGCCGCCCTTTCCAGGGCTCCGCCCACGCGTTACCTTGACCACCACCTCATCCTCAAAAGCCAGAACCTCGTAGCCAACTCCTTTACTCGCTAAAAGGGCGGCTAATTTAGCTTCTTCGTAGGGATCGAAGCGGTCACCGGTTCTTATGCCCTGCTCCCTGGCTAGGCTTTGAAGGCTTCTCTGCTCCCCAGGCCTGCCCGTAACCTGAACCAGCTTAGTTCCGGGGGGCAGGGCCCTCAAAAACTTCCTGAGATCATCCCCAAGCTCGGTAACGCTGTCAACCGCAATTATGTCCGGCCGTTTAGCGTGGATGAAGCGGATTAAGCGGTAGAGGGTGAACTCCCCCTTTCTCTCAAGCATTCCGTTGAACCAGCTCACCACCGCAAACCTCTTCGGGTTCTCGCTTATTATGTCAAGGCCGAGGATTAGAATAGCCACCACCTCTCAAGTGGAGGTCTCAGGGAGGTTTTAAAACGTTACTGGAATGGTCAGAGTCAGGCGTTCAAACCAAAAGGGTTATTTGGGATAACCCACATAGGGAAATGGTGGTAACATGAAGATGAGGGTTGTCTTCGACAAGGAGTACGACCTCCTCTCCGGGATATACCGGGTCCGCGTCAGGGAGCTGGAGTTCGACGAGGAACTCAGGAACGTTGTCAACGGTCTGGATCCCATCATCAGAATAAACGGGGAGGACATTAAACTCTCGGAGCTCAGGGAAAAGTCCTTTGAACTCCAAACCAGGGAGAGCGCAGAGAAGATTATGGGAGAGATCAGGGGGGCGCTTATAGAATCCCTGAGCGCGCTCATAGCAAGGTTCAAAGAAGCCCAGAGCTTCAACGGGTCGGTTTCATACGAGATCGACTTCAACGAACTCTGATCGATGCTCTGACGGCTATCTCGACAGCTTTTTCTATCGTTTCCATGGACATAGAGGGCCTCGGCTTGTCTAGGGCCTGCTCGTGGCTGAAGGGTACGTGCACGAAGCCAGCCCTAGTTTCCATTCCAGCGACGGCTATCGTGTGAAGGGCCGTAAACATGGCGGTGTTGCAAACGTAGGTTCCCGCGGTGTTCGAGACCGCGGCCGGGATTCTCGCCTCCCGCAGGGCGTTCACGATTGCCTTTATGGGGAGCGTTGAAAAGTAGGCCGCGGGGGCGCCCTCGAAGACGGGCTCGTCCTCAGGCTTGTATCCTTCGTTGTCGGGCATCGTCGAGTCCATAACGTTTATCGCAACCCTCTCCACGGTTATGTTGGGCCTTCCGCCGGCCTGGCCGGTGAGGATTACAACGTCAGGTCTTGTCTCCACGATCAGCCTCGGGAGAATCTCCCTGACGCCCCTGAACGTCACGGGAAGCCGGTGCTTCAAAACCTCTGCACCCTCTATCTCATCGGGGAGGGACTTCACCGCTTCCCACGAAGGGTTTATTTTTTCACCGCCAAAAGGCTCGAAGCCCGTAACCAACACCTTCATAGAACCACCGGAGAGGTTAGGTTTTTAGGCTTAAAAAACCACACCCTCAGAGGGGTGAGCATGAGATACGACGTTCTCATCATCGGGGGAGGGCCGGCAGGGAATTATCTTGCACAGCTCCTCGGTAGGAAACTCGACGTCGCCGTCGTGGAGAAAAAGAGAAGCTTTGGGGGCAAAGCCTGCACAGGAATCATAGGAGCCGAGAGCTTTGAGAAGCTCGATTTTCCGGGCGAGGCGGTGCTGAACGAGCTCCGCGGGGCGGTGTTCTACTCCAAGATCCAGAGCTTCCAGATAGAGAGGGAGACGCCCCAGGCCTACGTGGTTGACAGAAAGGTCTTTGAAGCGGGACTGGCGAAGAGGGCAGTAAAGAGGGGCGTTGACTACTTCATGGGCACGTCTTTTCTGGGCTTCAAAAACGGGAGGGCAAAGCTCCAGCACCTCAACGAGACATTCGAGATCGAGGCCGATTTCTACGTCGGGGCCGACGGAGTGGCGAGCACAGTGGCGAAGGGGATTGGGGCGAAAAGCGAGGCCGAGTTCCTCAAAGGATACGAAGCGGAGATTGTGGGAGAATTTAATAAAGACTTTACGGAGGTCTGGATAAACAAAGAGGTAAACCCCGAGTTCTTCTTCTGGGTAACGCCCGTAAGCGGGGACGTTGCGAGGGTCGGAACATTCGGAAGCCTGGAATCCTTCAGGAGGTTTCTGACTGATAGGGGGCTGAAACCGACCTCAATAATCGAGTTCAAGGCGGGTTCGGTGGGCCTCGGGTGGAGGCAGCCGTGGGTAAGGGAAAACGTGGCGCTACTTGGGGACGCCGCCCTCCAGGTAAAACCCACAACCGCCGGGGGGATAGTGTTTGGTGCCCTCTGCGCGCACCACCTCGCAAGGGCGATACTGTCAGGAGATCTGAGCGAGTACGAGAGGGCCTGCGCGGGGATAAAGAAGCAGATAGCCTTTGGCCTAAAGGTCAGGAGGATCTTCAAAGGGATGAGCCAGGAGGGCATAGAGAGGGTCTTTGAGGTTCTCGGGAGCGAGGAGGCGAGGGAGGTCATAGAGAACCACGCGGACTTCGATGACCACCTCAGAACCTTCAAGGCCCTTGCAAAGAAGCCCCGCCTGCTGGCCTCGCTCCTGCGGATAAGTCCGAGCCTGATAAGAGCGCTGGTGTGAGGTGATCCCATGGCAACGTGGAGAATGGGCCTCCAGGAGGAATACCTGAAGGCGATAGCCGAGGGGGAAAAGAAAATCGAGGGAAGGCTCTACGACGAGAAGAGGCAGAAGATCAGGCCGGGTGACACGATAATCTTCGAAAACAAGCTCATGTGCGTCGTCAAGGATCTGAGGGTCTACTCGTCCTTCAGGGAGATGCTAGAATCGGAGGGCATAGAGAACGTCCTGCCCGGTATTGAGAGCATCGATGACGGCGTTGCTGTGTACCGAAGGTTTTATTCCGAGGAGAAGGAGAAGAAGTACGGTGTGGCGGCGATAGAAGTAGAGCCAGTTGGATGGATGGGGGATGATCAAAATGATGGAAGTTGATGAGGTTATAGGAAAACTGGAAAATCTGAGCTACGAGGAAGCCCTCGCATACTGGATAAGCGGGGAGAAGGAGGAAGCAAAGCTCTACAAAGAACTCGCCGAGAGAGCCAGAGCTCTTGGCTTGGGGGAGAGCATCGTTAAGGTCTTTGAAAAGCTCTCAAAGGACTCCCAGAGACACGCCGAGGAGCTGACGAAGATATTCAGGGAGAGCTTTTCAAGGGAACCGAAGACGGACGTTCCTCCAGTGGAGGTTCTTCCGGTCCTCAGCAAGTTCGAGAGGGCAGATCAGATAAAGGAAGTTCTTGAGGCGGCGATGGAGAGCGAGCTGACGGCCCACAAGGTTTACAGGATTCTCGCCGAGAAGGTGAAGGACGAGAAGCTGAAAGAACTCTACCTCAAGCTCGCGGAGGTTGAGAAGAACCACTACGAGGCCCTGAAGGGCGAATATGAAAAGCTGGGTGATTGAAATGGTCGTGGAAATCCTCAACGAGATAAGGAAGCTGAACGAGAGGGAGCTGTTGAGCTACTGGATAAAGGGGGAATATGAAGAGGCGGAAACCTACTGGATACTGGCCAAGAGGGCCAGAGAACTCGGCCTTCCCAAAGATGTGGTGGACACGTTCAAGAGGCTTGGGGATGAGTCAAAAAGACACGGCGACGAGCTGTACAAGGTCTACCGCGAGAACTATGGAGACAAGCTGGCTGAAGTCAACATAGCGAATGTTGAATCCCTCAACGTTCTCGGAAAGTTCTGGAAGATCGAAGACCTAGAGGATGTCCTCAAAATAGCTATGGAGAGCGAGAAGCTGGCCGAGACGATATATAGAAAGCTCGCTGACGAGTGCAAGAACGAGGAGCTCAAGAAGGTCTATCTAAAATTGGCAAAGGCTGAAAGGGGACACTATGAGGCCCTGAAGGCCCTGGCAATCAAAATGGGAATCACTGAAGAATAAAAGAAAAGTCAAGCCTTTTCCTTCTTCGCGGCCTCCTTCGCCTTCTTCTGCTCCTCGAGCTTCCTCTTTATCTCCTCGACCTCCTCTGGCTTCAGTGGAATAAACCTGTCTTCGTAGTTGTCGTAGCTTGCCAGGAGGAAGTCCTTGCTGAGCTGGAGCGCCCCAGTTGGGCAGACGTCAACGCACTGGCCGCAGTAGATACAACGGGCGGTCCAGAGGGCCACTTTCCTTATCTCGGGCAAGTATACAAAGACCCCAGCCGGGCAGACGTTGACGCACATCCTACAGCCGACGCACTTGTCCACGTTGTAGGTTATCATCCCCCTGAAGTCCTCAGGAATTGGCACCGGCTCCGTCTCTGGAAAGCGGTTGGTCGCTGGCCTCTTGAAGAGGTTCCTGAGTACCACTGGGACGAGGATTGGAGTTTTCACATTATCACCTCCATCGCCATGAGAAGCGAGCCGACCAGAGAGGCAAGGAAGACGTTCTTCCAGAGGAAGTCCACTGCTTGCGTTATCTTCAGCCTTCCCGTTACTGCTCTAAAGATGCTCTGGACGACGAAGAGGAGGGCGAAGACCTTAAGCGTGTGGAAGAGCAGGTCTATAGCGTTCGCTGAGAGGCCAGTAAGCCCGAAGTAGCCCGATATCCCCCAGGGGAAGAATATCGCCACCACGAGAGAGGCTGATATGAATGCCTTTATCGAGTGCGTCAGCTTGAGCAAGGCTAGATACCTTCCGCTGTACTCGACGAGGAGTCCCTCCGCTATCTCCTCCTCGGCATCGGGTATGTTGAAGAACCCGACCTCTATCTCGCTCGCCAGCCAGACGGCGAAGACGTAGAGGAGTATCACAGCTCCTACGAAGCTCATAGGCGTTCCTATCTCCCAGATGTTGTGCTGATAGAAGGTTCCCATGCTGAAGGGCTTATCAACGCCAAGCTTTCCTATGCGCCACATTATGGTGAATATCGCCAGCATCATCGCGGGTTCTCTTGAGACCATTATCGTCGCTTCCCTCGCGGCACCTATCTTGGCGTACGGGTTCCCTGAGCTTATCGCACCGAGCATCTTGAAGAAGCTGATGAGGGTTAGGAGGTAGATGAAGACGATAACATCTCCTTTGCTCGCCAAAATCGGTGTGAATCCCATTGGAGTGTAGGCTAAGAGCGCTATGGCGGTAGCTAAAGCCAGTACTGGAGCAGCCCTGAACATGTAGTTCGCGGTGTTCGGGATTATGGTTTCCTTGCTGGCCAACTTGAGGAAGTCATAAACCGGCTGGAGTATAGGCGGGCCGATCCTCCTCTGCATCCTAGCGACCAGCTTCCTGTCTATCCCCTCCCAGACGAGGGAAGCGAGCGAAACGAAGGCGTAGAGGCCGAGGAGGCCCGCGACCGGGTAGACTATGCCGCTCACCACGTCCATGCTATCACCTCGCACACCCCACTCCAAGCGGGCTCGGGTCGCCCTTGATATCGGGGTTTATCTCGCGCGTCTTCTTTATCGACTCCCTCAGGAGGTCCTTCTCGGTCAGAACTCTCTTCTTCCCGTCCTTCACAACGGCGACCCTGTCCGTACAGCTCAGGCACGGGTCTATTGAGGCAACCGCAACCACGAAGTCCGCCACCTGGTCGCCTATGACTCCCCTAGCAACCGAGAAGAGGTTCGGGAAGGTCGGCTCCCTCGGCTTCCAGCGGAGCGGCTTATCGCTTCCCTTCTTTCCGCGGACGTAGTGTACCAGCTCTCCCCTCGGCGCCTCGTACCTGCCTATTCCCTCTCCGTCAACCATCAGTCTAAGCTTGGCGTAGAGGACGTTGTCCTTCGGGAAGGCCTTTACAGGCCCAGCCGGCATGGCATCAAGGGCATGCTCTATAAGTTCGAGGCTCTGGTAGAGTTCGCCTATCCTGACCGCCATCCTGTCAAAGACGTCCCCCCTCGGCCTCTCCCCGGTTACGTCCTGCGGCATGACCGGCTTTATGCCGAGATCCGGGTAAACCCCAAGCCTCTCGCTCCAGCGGGCGTCGTCCCTTATCCCGCTTCCCCTTCCGGTTGGTCCGACGGCACCCTGCTCCAGGGCAACGCGCTTGCTTATAACAGCTGTGTCCCTGAAACGGGCCTCTATCGTCGGATCGTGGAGGAATGCATCCTCTATCTGCGGGAAGACCTCCCTGTAGTACTTTATCATCTCCTCGATGACTTTCCTCTTCTTCTCGTCTATGTCCCTCCTCACGCCGCCTATCGTGACCATCGAGTAGTTAACACGGTTCCCGGAGACTGCCTCAAGTGTGTCCATGACCTTCTCCCTTGCCAGCCATGTTAGGTGGAGTAACGTATCGTATCCTATGTCGTGGGCCAGAACACCGAGGTTGAGGAGGTGGGAGTGTATCCTCTCAAGCTCGCCGATGATGACCCTTATGTACTCGGCCCTCTCCGGAACTTCTATGCCAGCCGCTTCCTCAACGGCCCTTGTGTAGGTGTGGTTGTGGGAGAAGCTGCATATCCCGCACATCCTCTCGGCGAGGTACATTATTTGAATGTAGTTCCTCCTCAGGGCTATCCACTGGATTCCGCGCAGGTTGTAGCCGAGCTTCACATCCACGTCGACTATCCTTTCACCATCAAGGGTGAGTATGAACTTCTCGGGCTCTTCAAGGCCAGGGTGAATCGGGCCGAAGGGCATCTTGACCCAGTATTCGACCTTTTCGGTCATTTCTTCCCACCCCCTAACAAGTAGGGATGGCCTGCGTTGTGCGCCATCTCATCAGAAACGCCCTTATCATCGAGGCGGAGCGGGTAAATGCCCTCGGGGAAATCATCTGGAAGGAAGAGCTTCCTCTTGTCGGGGGCGCCCTCGAAGTCGAGTCCGACCATCTCCATGCCCTCCCTCTCGAACTGGAGTGCTATAGGGAAGACGTCGCTGATGTCGGGGATCACAGGATCATCCTTAGGGGCGTGGACGTCAACGATGAGTGAAACCGCCGGGGCGTCCCTGTAGTGGAGTACGAGGTGAGCCAGAAAACCCAGCTCCTCCCCCCAGTCCTGCTCGATTCCTATCGAGTAGTGGGCCTCGGGGTCGAGTTCTTTGACGAACCTCATCAGTGCCCTGTAGTCCTCCCTCGGAACCCTCACCCAGACCCTCTGTCTGCCCCATTTGTTGGTCTTCACTTCAACGCTCGCGCTCGGGAAGCGCTCGGCTATTTTCCTCGCTACTTCCTCAGCCTTCGTCGGCTCCCTAACTTCTTCAGCAACAGGATCGTGAACCTCATCAACGGGCATCATTCATCCACCTCCGCGGGGATTTCCCCTTTAATCATCTTAGCAAGCTTCTCCAGGGCTAAAACGACCCCCTGAAGTATCGCCTCAGGCCTCGGCGGGCAGCCCGGGACGTAGACGTCAACGGGGATAATCCTATCGAGCGGCGCGTTCGTGAAGGGACTCTCGTAGAAGACGCCCCCGCCCGTTGGACACGCCCCAACGGCCATGACAATTTTGGGTTCAGGCGTTTGCTCGTAGACGAGCTTCACCCTCTCAAGGCTCTGGTTGGTTACAGGCCCCGTAACGACCAGTATGTCCGCGTGCCTCGGCGAACCAACGAGCTTGACCCCAAAGCGCTCCGCATCGTAGCGTGGAGTTAAGGCCGCTATTATCTCAATGTCGCAGCCGTTACACGAGCCGCTGTTTACGTGGAAGACCCAGGGCGATCTCCCTATAAAGCGGCAGAGCTGGGCTATCCTCCTCTCTAGCCTCTCCCTCTCGGATGGATCCGATTTTTGGTTATTTTGGTTAGCGGGAACGGTTATTGCCATCTCCATTCACCCCCAGATCAACAGAACACCGAGCACGAAGGCCGTCGTAATCACTAGGTAGCTCACGTAGTCGGTGAGCAGGCCGGTGTGGTCTCTCCTGAGCACGGTGAAGAAGTTCTTGAGGGCGTAGGTTAGGCCCCACATGACGTTCCTTCCCGTGTAGTGGCCCTCAAGGTGTTCGAAGCCCGGGATAACCTTTTCTGGATCCTCGCCGCTGATGAATATCTTCGTTCCGTCCCCGACTTCCCTCGTCCCCATACCGCTCCTCTTTGCCCATTGGTCGAGGAGGTAAGCCAGGATGAGCCCGATGATAAAGACGAAGACGAAGTAGAGGGCATCCCAGTAGCCGAACATCATCCCACCCCCATTATGGTCGCTACGTACCCAAGCTGGTTTTCGAGGGCTTTGGCCGCTGGAATCATGACTCTGTCGCTTATCTGCCACGGGAAGAGCCCCATGACGATTATGGCTAAAACTAGGATTATCATCGGCCAGAGCATTGTCGCCTCCGGATCTCTAGCGTTCATTGCCTTTCCACTCGGCTTTCCGAAGAATGTGTAGAGAACCCTGACGTAGGCCGCTGTACAGAAGGCAGTGCCGATTATCGCTATCGCACCAACGACGGGGTTGAAGATAGCAGAGCTCTCGTAGATGAGCCACTTGCTCGCGAAGCCGTTCAGCGGGGGCATTCCTATTATCGCCGCTGCGCCGATGAGGAAGGCGAAAGTGGTTTTGGGCATGGTTTTCGCTAAACCGCTCAGCTCGTTGAGGTTCCTCGTCCCGAGTTCGTGTATGACGACCCCGGCTATGAGGAAGAGGAGGGCCTTCATGAGGGCGTGGTTAAAGGTGTGGTAGACCGCTCCCGCCAGCGCGATCTCTCCGGTTCTGCTTCCATAAGCCGCTAAGCCTATTCCAATGCCGAGGAGGATGTAGCCTATCTGCCCGACGGAGGAGTAGGCCAAAAGCCTCTTCATGTCGGTCTGAATGACCGCCATCGCGTTGCCGATTATCAGCGTAAGGCAGGCGAAGATTATGATCACCCAGCCGACCGTCTTCATGCTTATACTGGCTCCGTAGATGCTGAAGAGTATCCTCGTTAGGGCGTAGACACCGCCTATCTTGATGACCAGGCCGGAGAGCATAGCAGAGATCGAGCTGGGAGCGGCAGGATGGGCATCGGCGAGCCACATGTGAACCGGCGATGCACCGCTCTTGAAGAGCAGTCCCGCGATGAAGAAGGCTAAGGCGACCTTGGCGACTACGGTTGGGTTCTGGGACAGCTTGACAGCGAGGTAACCCATCGTCAGCGTTCCGTACTGGCCGTAGAGGAGGGCTATCCCGAGGAGCACGAAGCTACTCGCTATTGAGCCGACGAACATGTACTTTATGCCCGCCTCGATGCCCTCCCAGGTGTCGTTCCTGAAAGCCACCAGCGCGTAGCTGGCTATGCTCATTATCTCAAGGAAGACGTAGAAGTTGAAGAGATCTCCTGTTATCGCTATGCCGAGCATTCCAAGCTCGAGGATCAGGATTAGGGTGTAGTACTTGTCCAAACCGGTGTCGTGCTTCATGTACCCGAGTGAATAGACCACCGCCAGGAACGCCACTAGTGTCACCATGAGCACCATCAACGCAGAGAGCAGGTCGACCTCCCAGACTATCCTTATCGGGAAGTCAGCCTTGCCGAAGGGACTCTTAGCGCCGAGAGTGTAGAGAATCGGGCCGTTTTCGTAGACCGTGTAGAAGACCGCGGAGCCAACGATTAGGGTTATTCCCGAGATTATGACCGCCCATGCCTCCCTGGCCTTCCTCCCCGCCAGGCTGACTATTGGCATCGAGAACGCCCCAAAGAGCGGGACGATTATGAGGTAGGGTAAGATTGTCTCGCCGTTCATCCCCTCAACCTCCTCAGGGCTCTCACATCAAGGGTTCCGTAGTGTCTGTATGCGTTTATCGTCAGGGCAACCGCTAGGGAAAGCACACAGACGCCGATGACTATGCTCGTGAGGACGAGCGCCTGCGGCAATGGTCCAACCATCGGGCTTTTGAGGGTCTCGTAGCCTGTGTAGATCGGCGCCGTTGGGAGCTCGTTGAGCTCCATTCTATAGCCGAGGCTGATGAGTAGCAGGTGAATCCCCGAGTCTATGATGTCCAAAGCCAAGATCAGCTTGAGCAGGTTCCTCTTCGCTAGGAACGCATAGATTCCAAGGGATATCATGAGGAAGGCGACAATGAACTGGAACTGGATCACTCCTTCCACCTCCTCCAGAGGGCTATGGCCGCTAGGGCACTCACCAAGCCAGTGAAGACCTTCAATCCAACGGCGAGGTTCATTATCGGCAGGAACCCGGCTGAGAGCAGTGTTCCCGGTTTTCCATTGAGAACCGGCCCGCTGTGCCAGAGGGTATTGTAGAAGAACGCAGTCCCTATGCCGAGCATCGCCACGCCGAGAAAGGCCAGTCCTCCAATCCCTTCTAGGGCCGAGTAGAGGCTCTTGCTGTAGTGCTTCTTCATCTCGCCGAGTCCGAAGGCTATCAGGAACAGTATTCCCGCTCCAGCTATCGTCGCTCCCCCCTGGAAGCCGCCACCTGGCGTCAGGTGCCCGTGGGAGACTATGTAGGCTCCGAAGATGCCTATCAGGGGTATCGTCGTCCTCGCTATCGTTCTGACTATGAGCCCCATGTCACCGTTTTCACCCGGCCTGCAGGTCATTCCTCATCCCTCCTCCAAGGCCTGAGAAGAGCCACCGCCCCAGCTATGGCTGTGAAGAGAACGGTCGCTTCTCCAAGGGTATCGTAGCCACGGTAGTCGAACACTATGTCGGTAACGATGTTGGTACCGCCGACTTCCTCAACGCCGTGGGTTATGTAGTAGTTGTCGGTGTAGCGGTACTTCAGCCAGTCTTCTCCGCCCGGCCCGAACTTCAGACCGTAGTCCGGGTTCGCGATGTAGAGGAGCGCGCCGAGTATGAACAGGAGTGAAAGATAAGCGAGGGTTCTCTTCATGGTACCTCACGCTCCCATCTCTCCGTTTTTGCGATGCCGTAGACAACAACGGCAGTAACAACGCCTGCTCCAACGGCGGCCTCGGCTATGGCAACGTCAGGAGCATGTAGGGTGTAGAACTCAAGGCTTAGGAGCAAGCTCATCGCTGCCGAAGCCAGGGCAGCTGAGAGGAGGTCGCGGTAGCGTATCGTGAGGTAAGCCGTGATGAGAACCCCCGTGAGTATTATGGCCTGTATGATCATGTCCATGTCAACGGCGTTCATTCGGAACCACCTCCGAGCTTTTCCTCGTAGGCATCAACAACGGCCCTAGCAGGCTTGACCCCGCTTAGATGTGCAGCCTTGGCTATCGCGTGCGCCCCCGTTGGGTTCGTGAGGAGGAGGGCTATCAAAGCCACAACGCTGTGAAGCGCCATTTGGAGGTACTTTGAGTCGCCGGTCTTGTGAAGCTGGTAGAGGGCGTGGGTTATGACGGCGAAGACCGCGAATATCGTCCCAAAAGTAGTGCATTTAGTTGCACCGTGGAGCCTTGTATAAACGTCGGGGAAGCGGATGAGGGCGAAGCTCCCCAGGAGGTTGAACGTAACGCTTATTCCAAGGAAGACGTAGATGAGCGCCTCAACGTAGTTCATGCCAGTCCCCCCTGGAGGTACTTCGCTATCACCAGAGTTCCTATGTAGCTCAGAAGGGCGTAGACTATCGCGATGTCAATGTATATCGTCCTGTCGTAGGCCGCTCCAAGGAGAACCATGCCGGCAACAACGAGGGTGTTGAGTGTATCAACTCCAACTACCCTGTCGGGAACGGTTGGGCCGAGTATCAGCCTCAGCACAGAGATAAGACCCGCTATCCCAACGAGAACCGTTGCGTAGAAGAAGGCCATCATCTTCCCAGCCTCCTCGCCCATTTTTCAAACGGTCCTGCAACCGGCTCCGAGCTTCCGGGACTCTCAAGTCCCTCCGGGATGTTGATCCAGTGAACGTAGAGGGCCTTTTCATCCGGGCAGGCGTCTATCGTAAGGGTTCCTGGGGTGAGGGTTATCGAGTTGCTCATTATGGTGTACTGGGCGTCATTCTCGAGGTCAACTGGGACACGGACTATTCCCGGCCTTATCCTTCCGGTTATGACACGGTAAGCGACGTCGAAGTTTGCCTTCACCATTCCCCAGAATAGAACTGGGGCGTAGACAATCCCAAGCAACCATTTCACAGGGTTCAGGAAGCGCGTGGAGTCCTCGCCCACGATGTCTCTGGTTGCGTAACCTATTGTTGCCGCGAATATAAGTCCAGCAACGAGTTCCTCTGTGCTCCACAGTAGTCCTTTGCTCCCCGCTGTTAAGGCCAGCCAAGCGATGTACGCAAAGAGGAACGCCACTATGAACGGCAAACTACCACCTCCAGATGAAACGTTTTCAGCACCTCTCACTCTCGATTTCTCTTTCTGCTTAAAACGCTTTTCTTAAGCTTTTGTTTGGCAAGAGAAGGTATTAAACAGCTTGTTTTAAACCAAAGGTTTAGAACTGATTTTCAGAGGGAAATGCCGTTATACCCGTCTGCGAAGACTGGCAGGTTTGAAGAGGAGGCCGAGAACAAAGAGCAGGGAAAATATCAGAACGACCCCCAGGAGAGCACCTCCAGTAAGAGCGTAAGACAGAAAAAGAACGTAGCGAAAGAGCACTATGATGAGGGGCACGAAGAGAATAACGAGGATAACCTTGAAGTCTTCGACAAAGGAGCGAACCTTCCTTCCGAGCCCCATATTTTAGAAAATGGCAAAAGAGGTTAAATAAGTTACTGGGGCATCAGAGCCTCCCGTTCTCCCTAAGCCACTCACCGTACTTGACGAGGGCGTAGACTGCATCGACGCCGTCTTCCACCGTCTCATAGACGGGGACGCCCTTCATCTCGATGTTCCTGGCCATCTTGTGCGGGTAGTCCCCACCCGGGGCGACGAAGACTATAGGCTTGCCGTAGGCCTTCATCCTCTCCATGGCCTCAACGATCCCCTCGTCCAAAGCGGGACTCTGGAAGAGGGCTATGACGACGAGCAGGTCAACGTTTGGATCCTCCAGTGCGTAGCGCATTGCCACCTCGTACCTGCTTGACGGCGCGTCTCCAATGATGTCGATCGGGTTCTTGTAGCTCATGTGCTCCGGGAGCTTTCCTTCCTCGATGGACTTCCTGAACTTCTCGTTGGTCTCATCGCTGAGTTCTGCGAGCTTCATGCCCCTTTCGAGCAGGCCGTCGCTCATCATAACACCGGCACCACCGCCGTTCGTAACTATGGCCACGCGGTTGCCCTTTGCCGGGCTCTGCATCGCCAATGCTTTCGCGTAGTTGAACAGCTGTCTCATGCTTTTGGCCTCTAAAACGCCGGTCTGCTCGAAGGCCGCCTGGTATATCTTGTAAGCTCCGGCGAGTGAACCGGTGTGAGAAGCGGCGGCCTTAGCTCCTGCCTCAGTCCTCCCGCTCTTGAGAACTATGATGGGCTTCTTCAGGGTTACCTCCTTAGCAGTGTTGAAGAACTTCCTGCCGTCCTTAACACCCTCGATGTAGCCGGTTATGACGCCGGTCTTGGGATCGTCGCCGAGATATCTCATGAAGTCGCTCTCGTCCAGATCAGCCATGTTTCCGAGGCTTATGAACTTGCTCATCCCTATCCTCTCGCGGGCGGCCCAGTCGAGGATTGCAGCTCCAAAGGCGCCGCTCTGGCTCATGAAGGCGACCTTTCCGAAGGGCGGCCTGGCCTGCCTCTCAGGTGGATTGAAGTTGCAGTCGAAGCCGTTCTCAAGGTTGGTGACGCCGAGGCAGTTCGGACCGACGACCCTTATTCCCCACTTCTTGGCCCTCTTAACGAGCTCCTCTTCAAGATCTGCCCTTCCAGCCTCCTTGAAGCCGGCGGAAATTACGACGGCGGCCTTAACCCCCTTCTCGCCGCACTCGTCTATGACATCGGGCACGAACCTGGCCGGAACGGCTATGACGGCGACCTCAACCTCGTCGGGAATCTCCTTAACGCTCCTGTAAACCGGGAACTTCTTTCCGTTGACCTCTATCTCGCCGCCCTTCACGTTGACGGGGTAGACCTTTCCATCGTAGCGGAGGGTTATGGAACGCATTATCGCGTTTCCAACCTTCCCGGGCACGTTCGATGCCCCGATGACCGCGACGCTCTTGGGGTAAAACAGGAAGTCCAGGTTCTCGGCCATGGCAACCACCTCCGAAGGTTTTTCGGGAATTTGTATTTAAGCCTTCCTCCCCTACTGGATGCACCCACGAATATGGATATTTTGTCCATCAGGGGTTCTAAAGGGGAGGGGAACTTTACATATATAAAGGTTGCTCCCCCAAGGGCGGCAAAAGAGTTATATTACCGAACGCTCAAAGGATCGTTAGAGCGTTTAAATTGGTGATGCCAATGGCGAAGGTGAAAGTGATTACCGACCCGGAAGTTATTAAACTCATGCTGGAGGACACCAGAAGGAGGATACTGGCCCTCCTGAGGGACAGGGAGATGACAATCTCCCAGCTCAGCGAGATACTGGGGAAGACCCCCCAGACGATCTACCACCACATCGAGAAGCTCAAGGAGGCTGGATTAGTTGAGGTCAAGAGGACGGAGATGAAGGGCAACCTCGTCGAGAAGTACTACGGGAGAACGGCGGATGCCTTCTACATTAACCTCTACCTAGGCGACGAGGAGCTGCGCTACTTCGCCCGCTCCAGGCTCAAGACGAAGCTGGAGATATTCAAGGCCCTGGGTTATGAGTTCAACGACGAAGAGCTGCTCAACGTGATGGACGAGCTGCTCAAGAAGGAGCACGAGTACAAGACGGATATCTCCAAGGAGATAGAGGAGAACGAAGAAAAATTAAAGGATTTCTCCAATGAAGATATAATCCACGCAATAGAGTGGCTCTCCATGGCCCGCATGGGCAGGGATGAGGAAGTTATGGCCCTCCTCAGGAAGTTGGGGGAGATACTGAAGAGGTAGAGGAGGAAGCGATGCGCTATGGGTAAGGGTATAAGACTGCTCGTATTGGACGTTCTCAAGCCCCACCAGCCGATAGTTACGGAGCTCGCCCTGGGACTCAGCGAACTCGAGGGGGTGGAAGGGGTCAACATAACCCTCGTTGAGATCGATAAGGAGACGGAGAACGTCAAGATAACCGTCGTCGGCGACAACCTCGACTACGATGAGATAGTTCAGACCATAGAGGAGTTCGGCGGCGTCGTCCACAGCATAGACATGGTGGCGGCCGGAAAGAGGATAGTCGAGGAGGAGGAGACCCCGCAGGACAAGCTGGAGGAGTACTGAGAGAGGTAAATCAACATGCGCGAGGTCCTGATAATCACGAGCCCCGAGGCAGTGAAGGTGCTCTCCGAGCCCACCAGATTTTCCATTCTGAAGCTCCTTAGACAGAGGCCCATGACGATAAAGGAGCTGAGCGAAGCCCTCTCCAAAGACAGAACGACGGTCTACAGGCACATAAAAGCGCTCGAAGGAGTGGGGTTAGTGGAGGAGATAGACGACACTGGGGGAGAGAGGGTCTACTCAAGAACCGCCAGGATGTTCCTCATTAAGGTCGAACCGGACGAGAGCATTGAGGAGTTCAGACAGTCCTACCTCCAGGTCGAGGCGGAGAAGCTCGTACAGGTGCTTGAAAAGGCTGGATTTAACATAAAAAACAGAGAAAAACTCAAGAAGCTCGCCGCGGAAGTCCTCAACGAGATAGAACTTAGATCCCAGCCGATAATAAAGAGGGTCTCCGAGGCCGAGGTGGAGCTGACCGAGGTGGAGCTCTTCCACCTTCTCAACATGCTCGTCTTCCTCCAGAGCTGCGAGCTTTGTAACCTGGCCAAGGAAGTGAGGGATCTCATCAGATTGTAGCCCTCCCCCTACCTTTTGAGCCAATCGTTACACTGTGTTGCAGTTCTGAGTTAGTATTTAATGTCCCGTTATGAACTTCAATGAACAATGATGGCAACCCTTAAATATTTCACCACCGGTGATACACTTGGGCAACCGGTACATTTCAAGCCACGTAGACAAGACTGGCGGGTGAAGACGTATGGGAATTAGGAAAACTGCCGCGGTGCTGATTGTGGTTCTGGTCGCGCTGGGGATCTCTGCGGTTCCTGCCGGCGCAGCCAAATACTCTAGCCTTGAAGACGGTGGCGTCATAATGCAGGCGTTCTACTGGGACGTCCCAGGTGGCGGAATATGGTGGGACACCATCAGGAGCAAGATACCCGAATGGTACGACGCAGGGATATCGGCGATATGGATTCCCCCGGCCAGCAAGGGCATGAGCGGGAATTCATCAATGGGCTACGATCCTTACGATTTCTTCGATCTTGGCGAATACTACCAGAAGGGAACCGTCGAGACGCGCTTCGGCTCAAAACAGGAGCTTGTTGACATGATAAACACCGCCCACTCCTACGGCATAAAGGTCATAGCCGACATCGTCATAAACCACCGCGCCGGCGGAGACCTCGAGTGGAACCCCTTCGTCGGGGACTACACCTGGACGGACTTCTCCAAAGTGGCTTCAGGAAAGTACACTGCTAACTACGAGGACTTCCACCCCAACGAGGTCAAGTGCTGCGACGAGGGCACCTTCGGAGGCTTCCCCGACATAGCCCACGAGAAGAGCTGGGACCAGTACTGGCTCTGGGCGAGCGACGAGAGCTACGCTGCCTACCTCAGAAGCATCGGCGTTGACGCCTGGCGCTTCGACTATGTCAAGGGCTACGGAGCCTGGGTCGTCAAGGACTGGCTGAGCTGGTGGGGCGGCTGGGCCGTAGGTGAGTACTGGGACACGAACGTCGATGCCCTCCTCAGCTGGGCCTACGACAGCAATGCCAAAGTCTTCGACTTCCCGCTCTACTACAAGATGGACGAGGCCTTCGACAACAATAACATCCCCGCGCTAGTCTCTGCACTCCAGAACGGGGGAACCGTCGTCTCCCGCGACCCATTTAAGGCGGTTACCTTCGTCGCCAATCACGACACGGACATAATCTGGAACAAGTATCCGGCCTACGCATTCATCCTCACCTACGAAGGCCAGCCGGTTATATTCTACCGCGATTATGAAGAATGGCTCAACAAGGACAGGCTCAACAACTTAATCTGGATACATGAACACCTCGCTGGGGGCAGTACCAAGATACTCTATTACGACAGCGACGAGCTGATATTCGAAAGAGAGGGCTACGGCGACAAACCGGGCCTCATAACATATATCAATCTTGGAAGCGACTGGACTGAGCGCTGGGTCAACGTCGGGAGCAAGTTCGCCGGCTACACGATCCACGAGTACACCGGCAATCTAGGAGGCTGGGTCGACCGCTACGTCCAGTACGACGGCTGGGTCAAGCTGACCGCCCCACCCTACGATCCGGCCAACGGATATTACGGCTACTCCATCTGGAGCTACGCGGGGGTTGGGTGATAGCTTCTTTCTCATTTTTCATTCTGAGGGAAGAGAATAAAAATCAGAACTCCTCCACCCACCTCACGGCCTTTGGAACTTTTTTGACCACTTCCAGAGCGGTAAAGTTCTCCCCCGTCTCTTCCTTCACCATATCACCCGCAAGCCCGTTGAGGAACGCCCCAACCGAAGCGGCCCTCAGTGGTGAATTTCCGAGAGCAAGAAGGGCGCCAACGATGCCCGCCAAAACGTCCCCCGTTCCACCGGTCGTCATGCCCCTGTTGCCTGTCTTGTTGTACCTCCAGGTTTTTCCGTCGCTTATGATGTCATAATGGCCTTTAAGCAGGATCGTTCCCCCAACAGTCTTTGCTTTCTCCATGACGAGCTTCGCTTTCTCTTCAAGATCTCCTTCGGGCTTCTCTCCGAACAGTATCCTGAACTCGCCGGCGTGGGGGGTCAGGATGAAGGTTTTGCCTTTAAGAACACCTGGATCTTCGACGAGGGCTTTCAGGGCATCGGCATCAACAACTAGAGGCTTCTCACACCGCTTTACGAATTCCCTCACGAAGACCTTGGCCTCCTCAGCCAGACCGATTCCAGGGCCTATTATGACCGCATCCACATTTCGGGCCAGTTCGAGAACCCTATCCCCGTGCTCAGGAGTGAAGTTTCTCCCCTCAACGGGCCTCAGAATTAAGTCCGGGTCGCCTATCCTCCTCGCCGAATACTCCGGCATCGCGAGGTACACAAGATCGACGAGGTAGGAAGCTGCTTTCGCCGCGAGATACGGCGCTCCAAAGTAGTCTTCGCTACCGCCAATCACGAGGAGCTTCCCGTTCTGCCCCTTGTGCTCGCCTTTCTTTCTGAGCGCGAACTTGGCATCGCCGGGCCCAACGAGGTGGTAGAGCTCCCTTGGATACCCTATCTTCGCTATGACGCGCTCAAAGCCTTGATATTCCTCCTTGTCCCACTGAAAGGTAACGGCAAAGTCGGCCTTAACGCGAATTCCACTAGGATAGCCGCTTGGGAGGTCAACGCTCACTATTTTTGCTTTTCCAGCGTACTCGTTTATCTTCTCGACGGCACTTCTTATCGGCTCCCTCGGCTCACCCCTCGTTCCAGCCCCGAGGAGTGCATCCACTATGACGTCAAAGCCCGAAAGGTCGAGGGACTTAATGTAGGATGAGTCTTTAAGAACCTGAATTTTCACGAAGTCAAGTCCTTTTAGGATTTCCCAGTTGTGCTTCGCTTCCTCGCTCCTTATCTTCGCCTCGTCGCCGACGAGGAAGAGGGTAACGTCGTTCTCGAAGCTGAGGTGCCGAGCGACAACGAAGCCATCTCCGCCGTTGTTTCCAGTTCCGGAGAAGACCGCGATCTTAAGTCCATCACCAAACCGCTCCTCTATCGTCCTCGCGACCCCAGCGCCGGCGTTCTCCATGAGCTGAACCGGGGAAATCCCGAGCCACTTAGCGTTTATATCCCAGATGTAAACGTCCTCGATGCGCATGATGACCACCCAAAAATAGGTTTGTAAGGAGATGTAAAAAGCTAACTCACGAGTCTTTAATTTATGGATGTGCTAATGGTATTGTTATGCTTTCCCTTATTCCCCACCACAGGAGGAGTAGTACGAGGCGATGCTGATGAGCATCGTACCGATTACGAAGATCGCGACTATCGTGTCCAGCCCTCCCATCTGGGAGTATCCAAAGAAAGGGGCATAGCAGAGTTTCGTTGTTGCGCATATTAGCCTTCGAATCTCGTAGTAAATGAGAAGGAAACCTGTGAGGAATAGTAGTGTAAAGCTAAGTGCGATTTTTTTGATGGTTCTCTCAATACCGTCGCACGCCATTGGCACCGCCTAGATTCTTACGCCTTCAAAGTATATTAATGTTTACCCCTTCAATTTCTTGCCGTGAGCGACAAGGTCTTTAAAATTAAAGTTAAAATTTACCGTGTTGATGGTCAGATTTTGCTGTGATAAAAGCGATCAAGAACACCGGGGAATACCACAGGAGCGCCCATACTAAAAATGGGACATACCCATAAGTCCAGCCGCCGGTAAGAAGCCCCACGACCGCAGATGGGAACTCAAAGATGATTGTAAGCACTACATAAATTTTGGGCAGAATGGTTCCTCCCAATCTCCCGTTAAAGAGCAGAACAGCCAGCTCAATCGCCCCCATTAAAGCTACGTAGATCATCAGTGTCCAGGACGGGATCTTTGTGAAGATCCAGAAGTTGTACATCACCGTGAGAAAGAGGGGATAACCAAAGGCGAGAATCCTCAAAGAAAGTCTGAACAGAAAAAGGAATTTGGAATGTTCCTCCATGTCCTCACCCCCACAGTAACAGTGTCAGATTTCTAACAGGTATGTTGATACATGCTTATATATGTTCCTAAGCTCACATTCGGACAACCCTCAAAGCCCTCTTATAGTCCCCCTCCGAGTACAGCACGAGGTAGACCTTCTCAAGGCCCTTCGCTTCCCTTTCAAACTCCTCGACGACCTCCCTGAATGTCTTTACTACCTCCTCGAGCGGACAGCCATAGATGCCGGCACTTACCGCCGGAAAGGCTATGCTCTTAACGCCGAGCTCCTCCGCTTTTCTGAGAGCCCCCAGTATGGCCTTCCTCAGCTTCTCCTTCTTCTCATCGTCCCAGACCCCGCCGCAGTATGGCCCGACCGTGTGGATGACGTAGCGGATGCCGTACTCCTCGAGCCTCATCCCGGGAGTTACAACGACCTCACCATGCTCGATGAAATCCTTTCCCACCTGCTCGCGCATCGCTTTCTTGCTTATCCTGATGTACTCCCTCGGATTTCCGGCGGCGGCCTTTGCTATGGCGTAGGCTACCCCTCCACCGTGCTCAAGATACTTGTTGGCGGCGTTGACTATCGCTTCAGCTGGAAAGCGGGTTATATCACCCCTGACGACTTCAAGTCCCATAGCCTCCACCACCATGCGAAGGTCTTTTTTTGATTTATCTCTTTTGTAGGGAAATCCTTAATCTTTTCCTGGGTTTTTTTGATGAACACTATAAGACACTAACGTTGTCGTTTCGACAAAAATCTATATATACTGCTTTGTTCATAACACTATATTGAGTGCTCGTTAGGGCTATCGATAAAATAGGTTCTTGGAGGTCGTCCAAGTGGCAGGAAAAAAACGAATGAGCAAGGAGCTCATCGATCTCGCAATGGAAATTGGCGGTGAAGAGGCAGTCGAAGTAGTTAAGATTCTCCAGAAAAAGAAGGACATAACGGACGAAGAGCTCGCCGAGATAACAGAGATACGAATAAACACCATCAGAAAAGTCCTCTACACACTCTACGACCTTGGACTGGCTGACTTCAAAAGGATACGCGACAAGGAGACCGGATGGTACTATTACTACTGGAACCTCGACCTCAGGAGGCTCCCAGAGATCATCAGGGAAAGAAAAATGGAGGAGCTCAAAAAGCTCAGGGAGATGCTGGAAGAGGAATCAGGGGAGATATACTACTGGTGCGGCACACCGGGACACCCGAGGCTGACCTTTGATGAGGCCATGGAGTACGAGTTCCAGTGTCCTCTCTGCGGCAACATACTCATGCAGCATGACAACAGTGCCATAGTGGAGGATCTCAAAAAGAGGATAGAAGAGCTCGAAATAGAGCTTGGACTGAGGGAGAAGCCCAAAGCCAAGAAGAGCTCGAAGTCCAAATCCAGGAAGTCAAAGAAGACTTCCAAGTCAAAGGCCGCCGAAGCGGTCGCATGAATGGTCTCTTAATGAACTTCGGGGATGGTGGGAATGCAAGAGCTTATTATTCCTGAGAAGGTTTATGGAGATAGGAGCGGTTTTTCCAAGCTCGATAGAAAGCTCAAGGCCCTCCTTGGTGATCTTGACGTCGGTTGGAAGCTCTCAGCAGTAAGCAAGAACTGGGTTAAGGTAGCACTTGAAGGTGAGGACGAGGAGATAAGTGCGAACCTCGTCAGGGAGGAGTTCGGCGAAATTCCAGTGAGCCTCCGCTCGGTTGAAGAAGGAAAAGTTTACAGGGGAAAACTAATAGACCTCGGAAAGGTCGGCTACGGTGCCTACGTTGATATAGGCATCCTGAGGCCGAGGCCTAAAGATGCCCTCCTGCCACTCTACTACTTAAAGAAGACGTTCGAGGAAAAACCCGTGAGGGAGCTCATAAGGGAGCTCGGGTGGATAGACTACCACCCGCTGGAGGTTGAGGTCACCGAAGTTGAGTTCGGGGCTCGGGAAGTTGAGGTGAAACTGAGCGATGCCCAGCTGAAGCGCATTAGGGGCTGGCTGGAGGACGGTCACGACAAGCTGTTCATAACCGGAACGGTCAGTGAGAACGTTGAAAGGGCCCTCATAGAGACGGGACACGGGCGGGACGTGAAGAGGATAGAAGAGCTCGGCCTCATGGAGACGCTGCTCGTACTCAAGAAGGGAACTCAAGCCCCGGGCATAATCAAGGAGATAGGGCCCAGACTGAAGGGCACCCTGATGGGAGCCATTAAGTTCTGAGAACCCGCTCCCTCACCCTTCTGCTTTCTATGTTCCTAAGGTGGTAGACCATTCTGACCGATAGAACTGTGAGTATGAGGACTTCGTAGGGTACAAGTTCGGGGTTGAGAAAGATACCAACCCCGTACGCCAGTAGGAGAAGGATCAGGAAGGGAGTCGGCCCCTTCGTGTTTCTGAGCACCATGCGAATCTGCTTCACCTTAAAGATAAGGATATACCCAAGGAGAAGGAGGGGGAGGAGGGCCTGAAGAAAAACCGTTCTAAGCGGTGGAAGCAAAGGAGAAAACTCCAGGAGAAACCCTACCCGTCCCAGCAGAAACAGACCGAGAACGACCAGGGTCAGGTAAGCGGCGTTTCTCTTCTTTCGCGGGAAAGTCAGAATGAAGGCGAATGGAAGTGCGATGGCCCATGGCTGGGCGGCTATTGCAACCAGAGTGAGAAGAGACAGGAGGAACGTTTGGAGGGCCGCAATGATGGGGTTTGGAGAAAAGACAAGAGAAGTGGCCAGGCTGAGAGACAGCACGAATGCAGTCAGGCCGAATATCTCCTGGCTGGGCGGGTATATCAGGGATCTGAAAAACGGCATCGAAAACAGCATGCCGAACGTCAGAAAGCCAAGATCCCTGGAGTGCCTTGGGGCGGTGTAGAAGAGGCCGCTCACAAGGAGGAGGAGGGTGTATACGTAGATTCCGAACGCGGTTTCACTGGATACACTCAGATTCCGGATTCCCAGTTTTAGAAGGGCATCGTTGATGCTGGAGACAAAACCTTGGGGAGGCTGAGGACTCGAATTGACAACCCAGACGGCCACCAGCGAGATTGCGAGGAGGTAGAAGACTTCTGAATACTCCCCTCCCGTTCCAAGGGAGTGCATGAAGGCAATTATTGTAATGATTACCGCCCCCGCGAAGAGAAGAACCGCTTTCAATGGAAAGGCTCCGCTTTCCACACCTGAGACCTGCATTTGGAGGAGTTCAGGTGATAGGCCCACACCTCCAAGCAGTAGGGCGAACGAAGCCAAAACAACAGAGGATTTAACTGCCCAGCCCATTCCATCCCCCAGGGTGTCTGGGAAAAAGACGTTAAAAAGTTAATGCACCCACAGATTGAACAAAGGGGAACTCACTGAGAGTCCCCTTCGAGCTTCTTCACGAGCCTGTCGACTATATCCATGAAAGCCTTCGCAGAGACAGTGTCCTCGTAGAGGACTATCGGGATTCCAGCGTCGCTCGCCTCCCTCGCCTTGAGGTCGATGGGGATCTCTCCGAGGAAGTCCACGCCCTCCTTCTCGGCGAGCTTTCTTCCGCCGCCCTTTCCAAAGAGGTCTATCTCGTTGCCGCAGTGCGGGCAGATGAGGTAGCTCATGTTCTCGATCACCGCAACGTACGGGACTTTCATCTTCTTCATCATGTTGACGGCCTTGCCTGTGTCTAGGAGGGCAACCTCCTGGGGGGTAGTGACTATCACAGCCGCGTCGAGCTGGAGGGTCTGGGTTACGGTGAGTATCTCGTCGCCAGTTCCAGGCGGGAAGTCGATTATCATGAAGTCGAGCTCCCCCCACTTGACGTCGCCTAGGAGCTGCTTTATGGCCTTGGTAACGAGCGCACCGCGCCAGATGATCGGCTGATCCTCGGGAACGAGGAACCCCATGCTCATGACCTTAATTGGGGTGGTCTGCCCCATGAAGTCGTTCATTGGCGGGATCATCTCAAACCTTCCATCTTCCATTCTCTCCGCCAGAACGTCGGCCTTCTCAACGCCCAGCATTTTGGCCACGTTGGGGCCGTGTATGTCCGCGTCGAGGACACCCACGAAATAGCCCTTCTTCGCGAGGGCCGCCGCGAGGTTCACCGCGACTGTGCTCTTCCCAACGCCGCCCTTACCGCTCAGGACGGCTATCTTGTACTTCCATTTGCTCTGCTTCTCCTTTATTCTCTCGGCGAGTGGGTCCGCACCGAGACCGGGAACGTTGAGTGTGGGAGCTTTGATCGTCATGCTTAACACCTCCGGCTTAGGTTGAATGAAGGAACTTAAAAGCTTTGTCCCAAAATTTGACAGCATTACCCACATCTGGGCAATTAGAGGGGCACCACAACGGGAACTCCCCTTACCTCAGCGATCTCAACCTCAACCCCGTAGACTCTTTTGAACAGGCCAGGAGTGAGAACCTCGGTACCTCCGTCGGCAACGATTTCCCCATTCTTCATGAACACGAACCTTTCGGCAAAGCGGAGTGCAAGGTTAACGTCGTGCATCACCAGAATGGAAGTGTTCCCCTCCGAAGAGAACTCCCTCGCTATCCTCATAACCTCAAGCTGGCTTTTTATATCCAGGTTGTTGGTCGGCTCGTCCATCATGAGGATTTTCGGCTCCTGGGCCAGAGCCCTCGCCACACCAACCTTCTGAAGCTCGCCGCCGCTCAGCCTGTTCGTGATCTTGAGGGCAAGGTGTTCTATCCCGAGCTTCTTCAGCGCGCTTCTCACAGCTTCCACGTCCCGTTTTGAAGGCCTCAATCCCATGTAGGGCCTCCTGCCGAGGAGAACCGTATCAAACACCGTCATAAACCCGGGCTCCGTCCTCTGGGGTACATAGGATATCAGCTTCGCAAGTTCATCGCGTTGGTATTCTCCAATGGGCTTTTCAAAGACCTCAACTCCACTGCACTTGAGAATTCCTGAGAGGCACTTCAGCAGGGTGCTCTTTCCAGCGCCGTTCGGCCCGAGGATCACGACGAAGTCACCCTCACCTATCTCCAGGTCAAGCCCCCTCAGAACCTCGGCACCGTTGTATGAGTAGCGAAGGTTCCTCGCCCTAATGGCCTTCATCTCCTCCCCTCCATCCTTATCAGGAGATATATGAAAGTCGGGGCGCCGAGGAAGGAGGTCACTACTCCAACCGGGAGCATCATTGGAGCCATAATCAGCCTCGCGACGGCGTCTGCAGTAACGAGAAGGAGAGCACCTGCGAGGGCAGAGAGGGGAATAAGGAATCGGTAGTCTCCTCCCGCAACGAGCCTTATCGCGTGGGGGGCTATAAGGCCTATGAAGCCTATCACCCCGACGAAGGCGACGCTCACGGCGGTTATGAGGGCCGCCAGGAACGTGGATATCAAACGAACCCTCTCGACGTCGACTCCAACGCTTTTTGCAACTTCCTCACCAACGGCCGACGCGTTGAGATCCCACCTCTTCACGACGAAGTACACGAAGACTGGCGTGAACACGATGAACATTATGGCGTTCTCCCGCCACGTGGCCCTCCCGAGGTCTCCAAAGCTCCAGTAGACCATCGCGGCAAGCTGAAGCTCGTCGGCAAAGTACTGGACGAGGGTCGTCAGCGCCACGAAGAAAGAGCTCATCGCAACACCCGCGAGTATTATGGCCTCAGGTGAGAGCCCCTTGAGCCTCGCCAGGAGAAGTATTACGCCCACAGCAACCATGGAACCGATGAAGGCAAAAAGCACCACCGCGTAGGGATTGCCAAGGGATATCCTGCCGGTACTTTCCGCGTATCCCGCGCCTAGGATTATTGCGAAGGAAGCACCGAACATAGCCCCGTGCGAGACTCCCATCGTGAAGGGGGTCGCCAGGGGGTTCCTTAGAAAGCCCTGCATCACAGCGCCGGCCACGGCCAGGGCCGCCCCAACGAGGAGGCCGGCCACTATGCGCGGCAGGCGAACCTTCCAAACGATAAGGGAAGCACTCTCGCTCCCCCTCCCGACGAGCGCACCGAGAACCTCCCGGATGGACAGGTAGTACGAACCGTGGGAGAGGGAGTAGAGGCTAACCAAGAGGGTAAGAAGGAGCAAGAGAAGGCCAATGGAGAGCTTCCTGGCAACGTATCCCTCGTAGTCCATAGCCATCACGGGGAAGTCGGCAGGGAATACTTAACCCTTCCGTTCTCGAGGTCTATCCTTCCGAAGCCGCCGAACTGGTTCGCCATGTCCTCGTAGACTGGCTTTCCAACGAGGAAGGTGTAGACCTCGTCCGCCTTCTTCACTGGGTCAACGTCGGCGAAGCGGTCTGGGTAGACGACCTTTCCGATGTAGTAAGTGTCAGCTATAGCGGTACCGAGGTTGGTGTTGTAGAAGTTGAAGGGAAGTAAGCCGTACACCCTGCCCCCCTTCACGGCTCTTAGGGCCCTGTAGAAGTCCGGGTTCTTTCCGTAGTCATCGAGGATTATCTTCAGGCCCCCCTCATCGATGAAGAGGTAGTCAGGATCTTCCCTGAGAAGCCACTCCTTGTCAACGGTCTTCCACCCGGAACCGAGGGAAGATGCTATGTTGGTGAGGTTCAGGGCTTCAAAGGGAGCGTAATCGCCGTATGTGCTCTCTATCCCGTGGGCTCCCTTGTGGCCTATCCCGCCGGCGTAGACCCGCGGGCTTTTCTCCCCCTTTGCCCTCTTTCCGAGGTCCTCCTGGACCGAGTTGAGGAAGTCAACAAGCTCCTTCGCTCTCTCTTCCCTGTGGAGGATTTTACCGGCGAGCTGGATAGACTCTATGAGTTCTGGATCGTTGAAGTTCTCCATTCCGCTCCTCGCGCCGTAGCTGAGGACGACAACCGGGATCCCGGTCTTCTCCTGAATCTCATCGGCCTGCTCCCCGCTTATGAAGACCGCTATTATCACGTCCGGCTTGAGGCGTATTAGGGACTCAACGTCCGGAAGCTTGCCCGGACCTCCTGAACCCACGCTCGGCAGGTCTTTCAGCTCGGGATGTGCAAGGATGTAGGGCCTGCCGTAGGGGTACTTCTTCTCAAAGTCCTCAACGCCAACAACCATGTCGCTTGCGTTTAGGTAGACGACGAGCCTCAGCGCTCCAGGCCCGATGGCGACTACTCTCTGAACGTTGGGAGGAACCTGAACGCTTCTCCCAAGGGAGTCCTTTACGGTCAGATATTTCTGAGATGTTGTTCCGGTTTCCCCTGATGGTGAGGTGCCCACACACCCGCTCACAAAAACCACGAGCAGTACGAGCAGAACGAACATCAACCTCTTCATACCCTCATCCTCCCGTTGAGTTCAACTATCCCGCGCCCGATGACGCCCAGATACTTTTCTCCAGCGCAGTTGAGGCAGTAGGGATTCCCATCCACGTAAACTGCCCTAGTTTCCATAACGAGCTCTCCGCAATTGGAGCAGCGCACGCTCCCAAATATTGGAGCCTGCTCTATCGGTGGGACCCTCACGCGCTCGATTTTGAACTCCTCCCTCGGAAGGTGAAGCATCCCCATAGCGGCCTCTTCCCACAGCTCCCAGAGGCGCTTCCTTTCCTCGGGAGTTCCTTTACGCTCCTTCACGACCTTGTTGAAGAGCTCCACGGCCCCGGGCGGGTAGTACTTGGCAAGCTTTTCCGCATCGGCGTAGACCCTAACACCATCCCACGTCGAGCGCCTCACGAGGGTTAAAGCCGTCTTTCCGAGGTCGAGGTAGATCAGAGAGTTGTTCCCGAGTGTGCAGCCCGTTGTTACCTGGACGCCGTCGGTAAAGCAGCTGTTGACCTCGACTATCGCCAGGATCGACTCGTCAACGCTTCCGGAGTAGTCGAGCCTGCCGACGCCGAGTTCCTCCATCGCCACCAGCGACGCTCTGATTCCAAGAGCGAGGTAGGGGCATGCGTGCCCGTGGAACTCCCTCGCGTACTCTAAAATGGCCTCCGTATCCCTCTCCTCGACAAGCCTGTTGAGAGTGAGCATGGTATCACCAATTGTCTTTCTAGTAGCACATTTTTAATCTTTTTCTAAATTCGGTGTTATGAACGAAAGGTGAAGAACCAAAACGGTTCCCGATGGGGTAATGACGTATCTATCACAGCTTCACCCCGGAGAGAGCGCCTGCACGCACTTCAGTACGGCCTCAATGTAGCTCTGATAGTCCATGGCCTGAACCGCCGCTTGGTGGAAATAACTGTCTATTAACACCGGCGCAAGGATTCCGAAGAGAACCACCAACGCACCCAGGATTAGGTTCACCGATGTGAGGATCCAGTCTTCCTTCATTTCATGGGAGTCCTCGGGGTGTTCTTTCCCTTCGTGTTCGTCATGCCCCCCATGGCCGTGTCCCTCGACTGGCTTCCCGCGCCAGAGAGTAACGAGAACCCTGAAGTAGGCCCAGGCCGCTATGGCACTCGTGATTATAACCACAGAGCCGAGCCAGACGCTTTTCTGTATCACAGCGTCAAAGATTAGCATCTTGCTGAAGAAGACGTTGAGAGGTGGAACTCCAACGAGGCTGAGTGTTGCGAGTCCAAAGAGGAAGGTAGTTACCGGCATCTTCCTCCCAACTCCAGCCAGCCCGTCTATGGTCGTCTCCCCAGTCTCGTGGATGAAAGCTCCGACGGTGAAGAAGAGGAGCATCTTGGCTATGGCGTGGTTTACGATGTGGAAGTTTATAGCCAGAACAGCGAGCTCCGTCCCAACTCCGAGAGTCATGAATAGGTAGCCCATGTGGAGTATCGTCGAATAAGCTATGACCCTCTTAACGTCCCTCTGGACAAGCATCATCAGGGAACCGAGGAAAGCTGTCGCGGTTCCGAGCGTGAAGAAGACCAGCGAGAGCCAGCCCGAGAACGAAACTCCCTGGAAGACCGTGTAGAGGAACCTCATGAGGGCGTATATTCCAACGACCTCAACGAAGCCGCTCAGGACAGCTCCAACGGGTATCGGAGCGCCCTGATATGCATCCGGGAGCCAGTAGTGGCCGGGGAAGATGGCGCTCTTTACGAGAACCATCGATATAGTTAAGGCGAAGAAGATTCCGAGGGCCAAAGTCGGGTCTCCAAAGACCTTCACCGTTACCGGGAAGCTTATGTTATGGAACTTGGCGCTTAAATCAGCCATGTTGACCGTCCCGAGGGAGGAGTACACGAAGCCGAGGGCAAGGAAGTAGAGACTCGTGGCAACGGCACCGCTTATCCCGTACTTGAAGGCCCCTTCGATGCTCTCGCTCCTGTTCCTGTAAAAGCCAACTATCGCGTAGGCGGAAGCGCCGAGAACCTCCATCATGACGAAGAAGTTGAAGGCATCGCCCGTCATGAAGGCCCCGAGGGTTCCGGCCTCAAGGCCAAGGAGGAAGGTGTAGAAGAACTCTATTCCGTGTTCCCTGATGAATTTAGCTGAGTATATTCCAGCCATCAGGAAGCCGAAAGTGGCAGTCAAAACCAGCGTAGCTGAGAGTCTGTCAACCTCAAAGACGATGCCTATCGGCGCTATCCAGTTTCCGAAAGCGTAAACTAACGGCTCATTCGAGGAGTAAACCATCCTAAAGAGCTTTATTCCCGCGATTAGGGCTACCGTTTGAGCAGTCAGGGCATAGGCTATTACGACCTTCCTGTTCTTTCCTGTTGCAAAGGCTATGAAGGGGAGGAAGAAGGCAAAGCCGAGCGGTATGACCGGGACTATTCCAACCTCCATGCTCTCACCTCAGTCGAATATCTTCTTCGCGTAGTCCTCGAAGTAGGCAACTACGTTCTCCTTGATCTCCTTATCATCGAGCGTGCTCACGTCGATCCAGTGGACGTAGAGCCACTTCCCGTCGTCGCTGATGTCCACAACTACCGTTCCGGGGGTGTTGGTTATCGAGTTGGCAACGAGAACCTTCCCGTAGTCACTTTTAACTTCAAGTGGAATCCTAACGATTCCGGGGTTGGCCTTGAGAGTGAAGACCCTCTTGGCCACGTCGATATGCGTTTTGGTCTCTTCTATGAAGAAGTACCTGAGGCCGTAAGTTATCGCGTAGAACCACCTTTTAGGTGAAAAGAACTTGAGGTCGTTCTCTATGAGCCAGTGGCCGACTATGAGCGAGATAATGAGGGCGACGATGCTCCCCGTTATCAGGTCGTACTCGCTGACCGAGCCCGTGTAAAACAGATAAACGGCGAGCGCTATGAAGAACGTCCCAGGAGAGAACCTCACGTTCATTCCCTCTCCCCCCTCATTATCTCTGCCATATCACGGGCGTCAACCGTCCCGTGGAGGCGGTAAAACTGGATCGCGTAGGTCGTTAGGAGTATGTTCATGGCCATGCCTATGACGACCGCCGTTAACACCAGCGCCTGCGGGACGGGATCAACTGCCCTGCCCAGGAACTCCTCAACCGTTAGGTGCTTCTCGTATATCGGAGGAAAGACGGGATACACTAGGCGGTACCCGACGAGGACGAAGAGCATGTTTATCGCATCGCCCATCACGTTGAGCATGATGATCTTCTTGATGAGGTTGGATCTGGTTGCAACGCCGTAGATTCCAAGGAAAGTCATTGCGAAGAGCGTTATCGTGATGTAAAAGATGAGAAAGCTCGCGATCACCGCACCTCCCTCCGTAGGACGCTCTTGAATATCCACTCGGAGATCCCGAGGACTAAGAACACCGTCAGGAATCCGAAGGTGACCGCGGTGTACTCGCCGACGTCAAGGTTGAAGAGACCGGTCTCCCCTGGAAGAAGGTTTATCTGGAGGATTTTTCCGCCGTAGAGGAAGACCGGGACGAGGACCGTTGTCAGGATAAGCGCCAGACCGAGGGCGTATGCCGAGACTGTGTGCCTCAATGTTAATCCCTTCCTTTCCAGAGTGAACTTGCTGAAGGCCGCGAAGAGGAGTAATGCAGCCACAGCCATGGCCGAACCTCCCTGAAAGCCGCCTCCAGGTGTTAGGTGGCCGTGGAGGGCTATTGAGGCCGAAATTGAGACTATCATGATGACGACGAGTTTCACCGTTGCCCTCACTATGAGATCCATCTGCCTGTGCGGTTCTCTCGCTTCGAGGTCGCGGACACTTTTTTCCTGCTCTTTGGTTAGTCTGAGCACGCTTAAGGCCCCCATGATCGCCAGAAAGAACACAAAAGTCTCAAAGAGGGTATCGAACCCACGGTAGTTCCAGACTATAGCGGTTACCACCTCTGGGCTGTGGCTCGTCAGGCCCTCGTGGGCGAAGGCATGACTCAGGTAGAACTCGCCAAGGGTCCTGAGGGGGTTCTGGGCTATCCCAAGAACGTCCTTTACCGTTATCGCGTATGAAATCACCAGGAAAGCCAGCAGGAAGGACACGGCAACGTAAACGTCTCGCCTCATTCTCCCACCTCATACCTCTCCGTTTTGCTTATCGCGAGGATGACCAGAGCTGTATAAGCGCCGACTGCTATAGCTAGATACGCCAGAACTATGTCCGGAGCGGCCAGGATGTAGAAGCCAAGGGCGAAGAAAGTTGACTGGACGGAGCTGAGGGCGAGTGCCTTGAGGAGGTCATGCTCCTTCATGGCCAGATAGCTGAAGACGAAACCGAAGGAGACTACTATAGCCAGGATTACGAGGTGAAACTCCTGCATCTCAGACCCTCCTGAAGGTGAACTTCGGTTCTTCTTCCTCCCCAGGAACCTCTTCGTGTTCCCTCACCAGCTCGGCAACGTCGCTCCTCTTTGGAAGGTCTCCCTCAAGGTGATCAACTACTAACTTGGGCTTCTTCCCAATCTTTCCAAAGTAAACTGCCGAGACGAGTGAGTGCGATCCGGTTGGTGCTATGAGCAGGATTAGGACGCCGACTGTGAACGCTATGCCTGCCATGAAGAACCTCTGCTCACCGAGAGGTTGATAGACGAGGGCAACCAGTCCGGCTCCAAAGACGGGCAAAGCGGCGCCCCCTATGGTACCCACCGTCGCCGCGTGGCTCCTCATGTAGAAGTCCCCAAAGCGGAGAAGCCCTATGGCCGCTATGAGATCGTAGATGGCCCCGAGGAGGATGGCGATTGAGCCTATTATGAATATGATCTGCTCGATCATACCTCCACCTCCCCGTAAAGGACGTACTTGGTGTAGTAGATGTCAAGCATGAATGCCCAGAGGGCAAGGATTATCGCGCCGCTCGCAAGCATGATGGACTTGAAGTATATTCCAAGTATCACCATGAAGGCCGCCATGTCAAAGGACAGACAGTCAACCGCGAGGATGATGTCGGCTGTGGTCGGCCCTTTTATGGCTCTTATTCCGTAGAGGACGAAGGCAAGGGTATAGATGACGGCCGCGAAATAGAGAACCTCCTGAAAAACATCAACGATGTTCAAGATACCACCCCCAGCAGGGCTATTAACAGAGCCAGAGCTATCGCGAACCCGCTTATCAGGGCGTTCATATCGAGGTTCCTCTCACCGCCCCATCTGGCGAGTCTCTCAAAGAGCCTTATTAATGGCATGAACATGGCCTCGTCGAGGTGTCTGACTGGGTAATCCAAAGCATCGTCGTAGTCCTTAATCAGCGGAAGCTCGTGTTTCGGAACGACCTTAACGACCGGAAGGAGGTATCTCAGATACGCCTTCTTGACCTCCTTCAGGAAGAAGTCAGTGGTGAAGCGCAGGATATCGCCCATGTTGTAGAAGATGAGGAGAAGTTCGCTGGCCCTATCCGTTGGCATCCTGCCCAGCCTCCAGCCGGCGTAAGTCGAGAGGAAGAGGATGGAAACCGCGAAGCCGGCATTCAGATCAGTGAAGAAGGCCTCCGAAAGGCCCCCCATTTCCAGCCCGGTGAGTTCCACAACTATGTGCTGGAGCCAGGGAAAGACCATCAGCGGGAAGACCGCCACCAGGAAGCCGAAGAAGGCCACTACACCAGTTACAGCCCTTATGTATAGGGGTATCTCATCCCTCTCCACTTCCCTCTTGCAGAGGAGGCTGTTGATGCGTCTGACCTGCAGGATCGATGCCAACGGGAAGAGGCCGAGGAAAGCCACCGTCAGTCCCATTGCCCAGAGGTAGACGTTGGCCGTTCCGAAGGAGGCCTCGTAGATCAGCCATTTGCTCACGAAGGCCGCCAGAGGGGGTACCCCAGCCATCGAAAAGGCCGAAAGCGAGATCAGGAGGGCTATCACATGACCCCTAAGGAGCTTCCTCAGGGAGCATATGTTAGGCTCCTCGCCGTAGTGCTCTATCGCACCCAGACCGAAGAAGATGGCGCTCTTGTAGAGGGTCTGGTAGAGGGTGTGAAGGATTGCACCAACCAACGCCACGGTGCCAAACTCTCCGCCAAGAATGAGGGCTGAACCGAGGGCGAAGTAGGAGACGCCGACGTCCATGACGCTGTGGTAGGCGAACTTGGTCTTCAGGCGTATTTCCTTGAAGGAGTAGAGGGTGGCAAAGACCGAGACCGTTCCCAGGAACGCCAGGGTGTAGCCAAGAACCTGGGAAACAGGGAGTGTCTCGAAGAACACCCTGAGCGAGAGATAAACCCCATTCCCCTCAAGGGCGATGAAGATTGGAACGAGCGGTGAGGGAAGCCTCCGGTAAACCCTAGGAACCCATGTATGGAACGGGAACACACCCGACCTCACCAAGGCAGGGAAGAGGTAGAGAACGTAGAGAAGCCAGACCCCAACGGGCAGTTTATCGAGGTTCTCCCTGAGGGCCTCAAAAGTGAGGCCGTGAAGACTTCCAACGGCAGAGTAAGCAAGGCTGGTGGCTATCAGGAGGGGGATTATACCGAAGATCTGGGTAAGGACGATGTAGTTCCTGGCAGTTACGCGTCCCCTCTTAGGAACCGTTGAGAGGAAGAGCGCCAGTGTAAAGACCGCCATAAGCTCGTAGGAGAGCGTGAGCTTCTCAAGGTTGTCCGTCGCTAAGAAGAGCAGGGACGAGGCTAGCGTTCCGTTGTAGGCGAGTGAGAAGGTCATATGCCTAGGCTCCATGTCGTAGTGCAGAAGGTATAGGGAGACGAAGAGGCCAACAAGACCTAGGAAGGCTATGAAAAAGCCGTTCAGGGGCCCTATACCAACCTCCGTCTGAAGGAGACCGGAGAGTATCTCTCCCTCAATTTCATGATAAACACCATAGGCCCCGACGAAGAGCGTGAGAAGGGATCCGATTACAGCGGGGGGCAGGCTCACCCGGAAGTCCCGCCTGAAGAGAGGAGCTACCGCACCCAGGGCAAAGAAGGCCAGTGCCAGTGATATTAAGGATGAACTCGTGAGCGCCATCATGCTCCCACCCCGTAGAACGTTATCTCCTCAACGAGCGGATAAGCCAGGATGGCGGAAACCAGAGTCAGGAGAATGAGGGTTATCAGTGAGGCGTTGATGATCCAGTGCGTTGGGGCCTTTTCAACGCTCGGCTTTCCAAAGACGTTCCTTCCAATCCATTTCATCCCCACCCACAGGAACACCGCCGAATCGGTGAGTACCATTATTATCGGAAGCCACGCCAGGGATGTAGTTTTAAGAGCGATCAGGTCCGTTAAAAGCTCCGCCTTGCTGAAGGCTATGCCCATAGGCGGAAGACCGGCAAGACCGAGTAAAGCCACCGCCCAGGAGAAGCCGTTAACCGGGAGGACGTCCTTCAGTCCGCTTATCTTCGTCATGTCGAGCGTTCCGAGTGAGTATGTGAAAGTTCCAGCGGTGAGGAAGGCGAGACCCTTCACGAAGGCGTGAGTAGTGAGCTGGAACATCGCCGCTTTGAGGCCTATATCGAGGCCCAAGGATGCAAAGGTCAGTCCAACGAACATTATACCCGCTTCAGCAACCGTTGAGTATGCTAGAAGTCTCTTCGCGTCCTTCTGGACAGGGTAGTTGAGTATCGGAATTAGGAGCGTTAGGGAGACCATTATCGCCATGAAGTAGAAGACCCAGATCGGGAGGTGGCCGATGAACTGGAGAACCCTGGCGACTAGGTAGACACCCATCTCCACCATCGCCGCACCGTGGAGGAATGCTGAAGCTGGAGTTGGAGCCTCCATAGCGTCCGGAATCCACGAGTATGTTGGAAACTGGGCGCTCTTCGTATAACCAGCGAAGAGGAGAGCTATGAACAGCCAGGGCTTAACGGAGGGAGCAACGTGGGAGAGGGAGAACAGGCTGAGATCGTGGAGCTGGGTTATGCCTATTCCGATGGCAGTATAGAAGCCTATCATCGCCCCAACATTTGGGATTATGAAGGCCTTGAAGCCCGCCCTTCTCCCCTTCGGAGTGTTATAATAGCTGACGACACCCCAACAGGCAAGGCCCATAAGCTCGAAGAAGATGAGCAGACCGAGAAAGGTCGAAGAGTAGATGAAGCCAAGCGTAGCACCTTCAAAGAGGGTCATCCAGGCGTAGAAGAGACCCCTCCCCTTTCCGCCCGGATGGCCGACGTTCCTCTCGCTCATGTATTCGACGCCGTAGAACATGAATATGAAGCCCGCAACTGCAACAACGGTGCCTATCAAAACGCTCATCGGGTCTATTATTATCCCGTAGACCTCACCCAGGTTTTTAGTGGTGAGGTAGGGAATGTGAACCATCTCTTGATGCCCCGTTAAGAAGAGGTAGGCAACGCCGAGCTGGGCAATTAAAGCCGAGATGAACGATGAGAGCATGACAACATCCGCTTTTCTCTCGTCCAGCTTGAAGAGTATCAACCCCCCGATGAGCGGAACAACGTAAGCCAGTGCCGCAAGAAGCCCTATCATAGCTTTCCCTCCCACGCTGGCCAAAAATCTATTAGGTTTGTCTAACGAACCCTTTTAAGCTTTTTCGTCCATACACGAAATCCTTTTTGACAATTGTATACAAAGTGCGAAAGATGATAGGCTACGGCGAGAGGTTTTCAAACTTCGCGAAGGCACCTCCGAAGTAACTGGAAACAAGTTCAACAACCGATTTTGAATCGAACGGAAGTGACGAGATCGTTCTAAGGGCCTCCTCAACGAAATCCCTGGCAATCCCAACGGCCTCTGTGAATACCCCCGAACTCCTCATCCTTTCGAAGAGCTCAAGGAGGTTTTCCTCGGTGGGTTCTCTGAGGGTCTTTTCAACTAGGGAAGAGCCGTAGCGTTCCGTGTAGAGGATGAGCGGGAGCGTGGCTTTCCCGTTCAGGAGATCCTTAAAGCGGTCCTTTCCGGTTCCGGGGAAGTAGTCAAGGACGTCGTCAACTATCTGGAAGGCCCTCCCTACGAGCGTTCCAGCACTGTCAAGCTCCCTCCAAAACGGTTTTCCAAGGTAGTACGCGGGGAGGGCAAATGAAGCCCCGAAGAGCCTCCCGGTCTTCCCATCGATGATTTTGTAGTATGTTTCAACGTCGAGGTGGACGGTTCCCCTAACGGCTTCCTGGAGTATCTCCGCCTTCACCATATCCTCAACCACTTTGGCAACGTAGTCGACCATCTCAAGCTTCTTGGAAGCGATGACCCGGAGAGCCCTTATGAATAGGAAGTCTCCACTCAGAACAGCCAGTTCAGGACCCCAGCGCATCACAACGGTCGGATTGTTCCGTCTCTTCTCGGCAAGGTCTATTATGTCGTCGTGGATTAGGCTGGCGGTGTGGATGAGCTCTATTGAAGCGGCCAGGTCAAGGGCGTCCCTCTCATCGAGGCCGAAGCCCCTCGAAACGGCCAGAGCTATTCTCGGCCTTATCCTCTTTCCGCCGCTCTTTATGACGTATTCACTGACCTTCTGGGCCAGTTCAACGCTCCCCTCAAGGAATTCCAGCATCTTTGAATCCAGCGACTCCATTTATTCACCCCCGAGCTTCCAGGCTAACGCGGCTCCGGCCAGAGCTATTACCAGTGAGCCGTAGACACTCCCAAGACCGAGGAGGTAGAGCGAGAGAAACTCAAATATCACAAAAACCGTAAAAGGCAGCATGCCCCTCTTCTTTGAGTAGACCTCCGTGCTCAAAGCATAGAAAGCAGTGAAAATCACGGCCTCAAGGAATAAAGGCAGAACGTCTCCGGTGAACGAGACAGGGAGCTTCATTATGAAGTTGGTGGCAACGAACGTTCCTATCCCAAGAAGGATGAACTGACCGATGCCGAGACCGAGGCCAATGGAGAGGCCATCTCTGTTTTTTGCCAGGTAGTACTTTCCAGCCTCGATAGTCAGAGCGCTGAGGAGAGATACTAGTGGAATGGAAACAGCCCTTGAAAGGAGGAGAGTTCCGGTTAGGGAGTAGAATGGAAGGATTATTGCAAGAACCAGCGCCAGCCCGGAACCCAACGCAAGCTCCGAAAGGCTCAGCCTCCTCTTCCACAGGTAGAGACCAACTAAAGCGATTAGCGCACCCCCCATGGCCGCGAGCATGCCCGTGGGGTTGGGCTTCGGAGTTAGTCCAAGGGCAAGACCAACGAGTTCATCGTTGCGGTAGACGATGAGAACCGGGAACGAGCCCTTTTCGGCATTGACCGTGTATTTCAGCCTTAACAAATCCCCCCGGGTCTCGTTGCCATCATAGGTAAACTCCTTCAGTTTCCCGTAGTTTTTCAGCGTTAGTTCCCTGAGGTTCTGGAAGTAGTCCTCCGTGAACTGCGCCTTAAGCTCGTCGCTCATATACGGCTCTATAAGGGAGTAGTTCCCAGTGTTTATCGCCCCAATAAACTTCCCCATGAATTCGTCGCCTCGAGCAGGAGAGCTGGCGAAAACAGGCGATAAAAGTATGAGAGCAAAAAGAAAGATTACCAGGGCTTTTTTCATGGTTATCCCTCACACGGCGTTGGAGAGGCCCTTAATGAGCTTTTCGGCGAGACCGTCTATTCCGGGAATTCTGTAAAGCCTGCCCCTCATGTAGGTGTAAATTCCAAAGAGAGCATATATCAACCAGGCGTAAACGACGTAGATAGCCGGCCCGAAGTGGGGGTAGACCTTGTTCACGGGCATGTGCCAGACCGCCATGAACGCCAGCCAGGCGAAAAATCCGAGGACGCTGGAGTAGGCCGCGTGCTTCTTGGTGAACTCGTCGGTGTCCTTCATTAGTATAAGGGGAATTCCCCCGACGAAGCCCATGATGTAGGCTATGAAAGCGTTGGCAAAGCTCCTCATATCGCTCACCTCACGGGTTTGGGTTTTAACCGGATGCATTCTCAATCACCTCCGAGATAGCCTCGATGAGCAGGGGACTGCGGTGATTCAACCTGGCGCGGTAGTACTTCAAACCGAGTTTATCGGCGACCTCCTTATACTCAACATCCAGCTCGTAGAGGGTCTCGATGTTCTCAACCAGGAAGCTGAGCGGATAAACTAGAACCTCCTCAACTCCCTCTCCCTTCAGCCTTTCAAGGACCTCGGGAACATCCGGGCCGAGCCATTCACCTTTTCCGAACTTGCTCTGGAAGGCGATCTCCCAGGGGGAGTCAAAGGCCTCCATGACGGTTTTGGCAAGCTTCTGGTGGCTCTCTAGGTAGGGGTCACCCTCGTCTATGACCCTCTTCGGAAGGCTGTGAACACTTAGGATAACGTAAGGGTTCTCAAAGCCGCTCTCTTTAAGGCCAGCCCTGATGTTCTCCCTGACCCACACAACGAACTTCCCGTTCTCATACCACTCTCTTACATAGGGAACTTCGCCAAAGAGTTCACGGATTTTAACGAGACAGCGCTCTGTCGTTGAGCTTGAATAGACGTGGTACATCGGGAAGACCAAATCGAAGGGCCCTTCAATCTCTTCAAGGAGTGGCCTTGAGTAGCACATACCGAGTTCTATCTCATAGCCTGTTCTCTCGCTCACCCCTTCAGCTATCTCGCGCATGTAATCCACGAGGGGGCTTTTACCACCTATCGCGTCGTAGTGGGATTTAACCTGCCTCGCCCTGGCCTTAGCTATTCCCTTGATTATTACCCTAGCCCCTGGAACGTCGAGGCCTATGTGGTGCCTGACATCGTAGAGGAAGCGGAAGATGAAGTCCCCTATTTCATCTGGAGTTGTGGGCGCTCCCATGTAAGTGAAGAGAATCCTCACGAGTTCACCCCCATAAAGAATGAAAGGGTCAGAGCTTGCCGTTCATGGCCGCTCCGAGGTTCTTGGCGAGGGTCAGCAGGAAGCCGAGGCCCTTCTGAACGTCCTCATCTCTGAGATAACCGAGTGCAGCCGTCATGCCAACCCTCGGGATCTCCTTCGGATCCGTCTTAGACAAAGCCTTAAGGAGCGCCCTAACGAGTTCCTCGGTGTTCCACTCTATCTCCCTGACCTCGCTCGTTTCAAGCTCTCTAACGGGTTCGAGGGCCGCGTTTCCAACACCGAGGAGTCTCAAAACTGCCTTTTCCTCCGCTATGGTCTCGAGGAGTTTGTCTCCGTTCTCGGTCACGGCCTTGAGCAGGCCGAGGGTCCCGCCCTTCTTGAGAGCTAGAGCAACCTCGGCGAGCTCCTTAACGGCCGCTATCTCTTCCGGAGTGAGATTAAGTTCGCTCATCTTCACCACCTCACAACCTCAGGCTGTCGAGCCAGCCCCTGTAGAAGGAATCCTTCATCAGCCTCACGAGCGGGCTCTTGAAGAGCAGGTAGCACTCGCGCTTGTACTTGTTGCCCTTCCACTCGTACTCGCAGTTTCCTGAGAAGCCGGTGTTATAGCCGTGTCCCACACAGAGGGTCGGCGCGTATTCGGCAACCGGATAACCACCGTGTATCCTGTGGAGTATGCTAGTTGAAGCAACTATCGCCGCGTTGTGGAGCGGAACGCCAGCGGTAAGGAGTCCAAGTGGTGGCATTGAAGCTTCGCTGACGATGTAAACTTCATCGTAGTCAGGATACCTGAAGTCCGGTCCCTTAACCTTCGCCCACCTTGGATCTTTATCGTCGGCCATGAAGGCCATAACATCCGGTATCGCTATCGGCGGCACCTTTATGAGGAGGTCGTACTCGACTTCTGCGTTCTTGGTGACGACTTTGTTGGGCGTTATCTCGACGTGACCCTCGTTTGGTATGAACTTAACCCTAGCCTTCTCCATCTCCCTGCTGAAGAACCGGATCAAGTCGGGTCCGAGTCCGATGGCAGGCTCCTTATCAGGGTGGACGACGGTTATTTCGACGTCCTCTATTCCGCGGTGCTCGAAGTACATCCTGAGGTTGAGGCTCATCTCGTAGGGGTAGATTCCACAGCGGTGTGGCCCCTCTGGAGTGTAGATGACTACCTTACCTCCCTTGAACTGGAAGAGCTTCTCGTGGAGCTCAACCGCCCCATCAAGCGTGAAGTTGTGGTAGCCGTACTCGTTCATGCCCTTGTACTTGTCCCAGACGTACTTGACACCGAGGCCGAGGAAGAGGTAGTCGTAGTCGTAGACCTTTCCGCTCTCGGTCTTTACATGCCTGTTAGCTAAGTCTATGTCCGTAACTTTATCGATGTCGACCTTGAAGCCATAGACCTTTTCCGCGTTCTTTATCGGTGCCCACGTTTCATGTGGAGCGGCTGAACCCAAGGCCACTTCCATGAACAGCGGCGGCATGTAGTGCCTCTCGCTCGCGGTGACCATCGTTACGTCAACGTCAATCCCAAGTCTCTTTGCCTCAGCAGTCAGATACCTCCCAGCGACCAGTCCGGCGGTTCCTCCGCCGAGTATCAAAACCTTCGCCATAACTGCACCTCCTCGTTAGGCATGTCTAAAAAAATTGGGAAACTTGGGTATTTAACCCTTTTGATTATCGTACCCTTTCAGTTTGGAATAGCTATCTGCCGAAAACGATATAAGAAGCGAAGGTCAAGTCAACTTCTGGTGATGCACCATGGCCGTGAAAGCTGAAACCGGGAAGGAGGTAACGATAGGACTGGTCGCCATACTCTTGACACTGCTGTTCGTATTGTTTGCATTCCTGCTGCACAACGTTGTATGGATTGTGGTAGGAATGCTCTTCACTGTCGGCTTCGCTCTCTACGCAGCCGAGGCCCATGGAATCGGTTTTTTCAGCAAGCCAAAGGCGGGAAGTTAGTTCCGCCATCAAAATTTTCATTTTTTTAACCAGAAGAATATTCGACTTCCCGAAAACATTATAAGTTTGGGAGTCGGTATCCTGAGTTTGAGGGACAAACTTGGAGGTGACGTGGAATGGATCCGGTGTTGCTGTCTAGAATTCAGTTCGCCTTAACCGCAGGCTACCACTGGATCTTCGTGCCGGCAAGCATAGGAATGGGCTTCATGGTATTCCTCCTCTGGACAATGGCGGCGATAACCAACGAGGAGCAGTGGCACAAGGCAGCGAAGTTCTTCAGCAAGTGGCTCGGAGTGTTCTTCGTTCTCGGCGTTCCAACGGGAATAGTCATGGAGTTCGAGTTCGGTGCCAACTGGGCAAACTACTCAACGTTCGTTGGCTCAATCTTCGGTCCGCCGCTGATGCTCGAGGGTCTCTTCGCCTTCGCGCTGGAGTCGACCTTCATCGGCGTTCTGCTCTTCGGCATGGACAGGCTCCCGAGGGTCATAAGCTGGTTCGCCTCGTTCTTCGTCTTCATCGGTTCAAGCCTCTCCGGCCTCTGGATTCTCATAGCAAACAGCTGGCAGCAGGTTCCATCCGCGTACATAATCAAGGACACTCCGCTTGGACCGAGGGCCGAGCTGACCGACTTCATGAAAGCTGTGTTCAACCCGCTGATGGTTAGCCAGTACACCCACACCATCAACTCGGCCATAATCACAGGTGCTTACATAGTTGCCGCGGTCGGTGCCTACTACCTCCTCAAGAAGAGGCACGTTCAGGTGGCAAGGAGCGCGGTAGCTATAGGAATAGTCGTTCTCGCTATAAGCTCGATAATCCAGCTCTACCCAACCGGCCATGAGGAGGGTGCCGTCATAGCCAAGTACCAGCCAACCAAGCTGGCGGCCGACGAAGGTCTCTACAAGACAGAGGAAGGCGCACCTATGCTGGTCTTCGGAATAGTTGACGAGAAGAACCGGGAGGTCAAAGCGGCCATAGGAATTCCTAAGCTGTTGAGCTGGCTGGCCTTCGGAGACTGGAACGCTAAGGTCCTCGGATTACACGACGCGGCCGAGTACGTCTGGTACCAGCAGGTGCTCAACAACCCGAACTACGCAGACGAGAAGGTGAAGAAGGAGGTCGTCGAGCAGATTATGAGGGCCCACGGAATTAATCCGAACGACCCGAAGGCAAACGAGAAGATGGTCGAGGTTCTCGAGGAGAGCATTCCGGTTGCATTCATGTTCTACGCCTACCGCGTCATGGTCGGCCTTGGAACGCTCTTCATCCTGATAGGCGGCCTTGGAGTGCTCCTCCTGCTCCTCGGCAAGCTCTACGACTCTAGATGGTTCCTCAAGGTGCTCGTTTACACCCTCCCGCTCCCGTGGTTCGCAGGTGAAGCCGGCTGGTTCACCCACGAAGTCGGCAGGATGCCCTGGATGGTCTGGGGAATGGTTACGGTAAACACCGGCGTCTCATCCAACGTCTCGGCAACCAGCGTTCTCATAACCCTAATAGGCTTCGTCGTGGTCTACACGATACTGTTCTACATCTGGCTCCACTTCGTCAAGAAGCTCGTCAGGGAGGGGCCCGAGCCCGTTGAGGGCGACCCAACCGCCAAGCCCGCCCCAGCCGTTAGCGCCGCGGGAGGTGGTCAGTGATGGACTACGCGACTGCCTGGTATTACTTCTCGGCTTTCCTCCTTGGAATGTACCTGGCATTCGACGGCTTCGACCTCGGACTGGGAAGCCTTTTAGCTTTCGTCAAGGACCAGAAGGACAGGGACGTACTAATCAACACGATAGCCCCGGTGTGGGACGGCAACGAGGTCTGGTTCATCACCTGGGGTGCAGGAATCTTTGCAATGTGGCCGGCCCTCTACGCGACGCTCTTCAGCACGTTCTACCTCGCAGTCTGGTTGCTGGCGTTCCTGTTCATATTCAGGGCCGTTGGCTTTGAGTTCAGGAACAGAAACAAGGCCCTCTGGGACAAGCTCTTCGCTCTCGTCAGTGCACTCATACCGCTCGTCATCGGCGTCATCGTCGGCAATCTCATAGAGGGAATTCCGATAGATGCCAGCGGCTTCCACGGCTCGCTCCTGACGCTCTTTAGGCCGTTCCCGCTGATAGTCGGCCTCTTCGTCCTCTTCGCGGTGATGTGGCACGGGGCCAACTGGGCGGTCTACAAGACGACCGGAAAGCTCCAGGAGCAGATGAGAAAGCAGGCATTCAACTTCTGGATCCTCACGGTGGTCTTCCTGCTGCTCGTCGTGGTCGGCATGAAGATCTGGGCACCTCTTCGCTTCGAAAGGGCACTGACGCCGCTCGGCCTGACGCTGACGCTGATAATCCTTATAGCAGGACTGCTCGACGGCTACCTCATCAAGAAGGGGGACGAGAAGCTCAGCTTCTACATCAGCTGGCTGGCCTTCCCGCTGGTTGTTTATCTCGTCTACTACAGCATGTATCCCTACTGGGTCATCTCAACGACCGACCCGAACTTCAAGCTCAGCATCAATGATTTAGCCGCATCACCGCTGACACTCCAGGCAGTGCTGGGAGTCTCAGTAATACTTGCAGTGATCATCATGGCCTACACCCTCTACGTCTACAGGATGTTCGGCGGAAAGGTCGAGGAAGCGAAAGGCTACTACTAAGCCCTTCTTTTTCTTTACCTTTGAATTTCGAACTTCCAAGGGAAAGGTTTATATTTCGGCAGTGCTAAGTTTATTTTGGTAACCTAAAAGATGGTGGTCGAAATGCACCGAGGGAAATCTAACCAATGGCCCTACGACAGAAAGCCCATCCTCGTATTCTGGGAGACTACAAAGGCATGCCAGCTCAAGTGCAAGCACTGCCGCGCTGAGGCCATCCTCCAGGCCCTTCCAGGAGAGTTGACAACCGAAGAGGGAAAGAAGCTGATAGACTCGCTCACAGATTTTGGAAGGCCCTACCCGATACTCATCCTCACCGGTGGAGACCCGCTAATGAGGAAGGACATCTTCGAGCTTATCGATTACGCCGTGGAGAAAGGCATTCGCGTCGGTCTCGCTCCAGCGGTTACTCCACTCCTCACGGAGGAGACGATAAACGAGATAGTCAGGCACGGCGTTAAAGCGGTAAGTATAAGCCTCGACAGCCCCTTCCCGGAGGTTCACGATTCGATAAGGGGCATAGAAGGGACGTGGGAGAGGACAGTCTGGGCTATAAAGGAGTTCCTGAAGAGAGAAGTGAGCGTTCAGGTAAACACTGTGGTTATGCGCGAGACCGTTGATGGCCTCCCAGATATGGTCAAGCTCCTCAAAGACCTCGGCGTGAACATCTGGGAGGTCTTCTACCTAGTTCCCACTGGCAGGGGGAGCTTCGAGAGCGATCTGAGGCCAGAGGAGTGGGAGGACGTTACCCACTTCCTCTACGAGGCGTCAAAACACCTTCTCGTGAGAACCACCGAAGGGCCGATGTTCAGGAGAGTTGCCATAATGAGGAAGGCCCTCGAGGAGAAGGGGATAAACCCGGACGAGGTTCTTAAGCCTGGAGAACTCTACTTCAGGCTCAAGAAGAGGTTGGTAGAGCTTCTCGGAGAGGGAGGAGAAGCAAAAGCTCAAACTATGGGAACGAGGGACGGCAAGGGCATAGTCTTCATCTCCTACCGCGGCGATGTGTATCCAAGCGGCTTCCTACCTTATCCGGCTGGAAACGTGGGGGAGAAGAGCCTCGTGGATATCTACCAGAACTCAGAGCTTATGAGAAAGCTCCGGTCGGCCGAGTTCAAAGGAAGATGCGGAGCCTGCGAGTTCAAAGAGGTCTGCGGCGGGAGCAGGGCAAGGGCTTATGCCTACCATGTTGATCCACTCGCTGAAGATCCCGCCTGTCCCTACCAGCCCGGAACCTACCTCAAGCTCGCCTCCCAACTCGGAATAAAACTCCCGATCGGAACCTTTGGTGAAGAAAAGCCGGTTTGAGGTGGTGGAGATGAGGAAGGCCGGGATAATCCTCATAGCAGTTTTACTCCTCTCAGTCCTCTCAGCCGGATGTGTGAGCAACTCTGGAAGCAGTGAGAAAACAACATCCGCGACACCCAAAGAGATAACAGTTAATGACCTCGCAGGGCGGAGCGTTACCCTTAAGGTCCCGGTGCAGAGGGCTGCTATACTGTCCACTTCTGCCCTTGAGATAGTCCAGCTGTTGGGTGCAGAAAACCAGGTCGTCGGAATACCAGCTGAAGCTAAAGCCGATACATTCCTCTCCGACAAGCTCAAGAACAAGACAATAGTAGGAAAGAGGCTCAAGATAGACGACTGGGAGAAGGTTTTAGCTTTAAAGCCGGACCTCATGGTGAACCTCTACCTCAAGAAGTTTTACGACGTTGACGAATTCCTGAGCAGGTCGACCAGCTACGGAATCCCAGTTATAATGCTCCGCGAGGACAAACTGGAGGACATTCCAAGGGCAGTAGAACTCCTTGGAAAGGTCTTTGGGAGAGAAGATAAGGCGAGAGAGTTCACCAGCTATTTCAACGAGCAGGTCAGCGAAGTTAAGAAGATCGCCGAGAAGATACCCACTGAGAAGAGGAAGAAAGTCGTCATGATACAGCCGATAATGGGCAAGTACTTCGTCGTCAACGGCAACGACGTTCTTGCCCAGGCGGTTAGGCTGGTTGGGGCAGAATACATGGCCAACTTCACCTTCAAAGGCTACAGCCCGGTTAGAGTCCCGCTCGACAAGGAGAAGATCATAGCCCAGTTCAAAGATGCAGATGTCCTTATTCTGCTCACGAGTGCGGTAACTCCCTACGACAAAGTTGAGGCAATTAAGAACGAGATGCTGAACGATGAGGCGTGGAAGGGCATAAAGGCAGTTAACGAGGGCAACGTCTACGTCCTTAAAGCTGAACTCGATAAGGACAGCTTCCTCCGCTGGAGCCCGCGCATGGCCGTCGGGATCTGGGTGGTAGGAAAGGCCATCTACCCTGACTACTATCCGGACTGGAAGGACAAAGCCAACGACTTCCTCAAGAGGTTCTACAGCCTCTCCTGACCATTTTTCTTTTCGGGGTGAGAGCTTGAGGGCGGTAATCTTCCCGGCATCGCTCGTGGAGATAGCAAAGCTTGTCGGTGCAGGCGATAAAATAGCCGGAGTCAACGAGGAGATAAAGCTCGACTACTGCCTGCCAGACTTCAGGGACAGGCCGGTAGTGGGAAAATACCTTCAGAGGGAGAAGTTGACATACTGGGACATTCTCGAAGAGTTGAGACCAGAGGTCATAATGGACTTCGAGATAGACACGCTCTACAGCATAGACGAGCTTAGGGCCTTCGCCGAGAGGCACAACGCAAAGTTAGCCCTCTTCGACATCGTTAAGGTGGAAGACCTTTTCCCGATAACTCAAAAAATCGCCGACCTGCTCGATGGAGACCCTTCAACGCTCCTTGAATTCTACAGGAGACACCTTGAGGGGATTAAAGAAATCTCCAGCGGCGTGGAAGAGCGGAGAAAGGTTGTGATGCTCTACCGCGGGATAAACGTCGTTACCCAGACAAACGTTCTAAGTGATGCAGTAGAAAAGACCGGGGCGGAGTATATGGGGAAGCTCCCGACACACAGAAAGGTAATTCCTGTACCATTCGAAGAGTTCCTAAAGCGCTTTAGTGAGGCCGACGTTCTCATCCTGCTCACCAGCGTCCTCACGAGCGAGGAAAAGCTGAAAAGAATCAGGGACGAGATGCTTGACTCAAGCGAGTGGAGGAAGGTAAAGGCCGTAGATAGTGGGGAAGTCCACATCCTCGGCTCGGCGATAGACAGGAACAGTTTTATGCGCTGGAGTCCAAGGATAATACCCGGAATATACCAGCTCGGAAAGGTAATCTATCCGGACCTTTACCCTGACTGGGAACCGGTAGCTAGGGAACTCTACAGGCTCTGCGGGGTAGAGCGATGAGGAAGGGCCTTATCCTCCTGCTTATCTTTCCAGTGGTTGCAGTTTTCCTCGGAATCTTCGTGGGGAGTTATCCGACTAATCCTCTCCACCTTGACCAGCTTGGAAAAAGGATTATCTGGAACATCAGGCTTCCGAGGACTTTGATGGGAATCTCGGCCGGAATGGCCCTCGGTCTGGGCGGGATGATTCTCCAGGCCGTTTTCAGGAACCCGCTGGTGGACACCTACATCCTCGGCGTCTCCTCGGGGGTTGCCCTCGGGGCCGCTCTAGCAGTTTCCTTCCTCCCGATGGCTGGGATCGCTCCAGTTGCACTGGTCTTCGGCCTTCTGGCGGTTTTCATCGCTTATTCCCTCGCGAGGGTCAACGGTAGGGTCTCAACGGTCTCGCTGGTTCTCGCTGGCATAATAGTCACCTCGCTTTTCTCCGCCCTTCTGGCTCTCCTAGAGCTTCTCCTCTCGAGCGAGAGCCTTTCAGGTCTGGTAGTCTGGCTCATGGGCAGTTTATCAAACGTCTCTTGGAGAACCGTTGACTATTCTCTTCCTGGAGTTGTTGTTCTCGCGATACTCCTTTATTTCCTCCGCTTCAGGCTCAACGTCATGAGCCTGGGTGATGAGGCGGAACTCCTTGGAGTGAACGTCCCGCTGTGGAGAGGAACCTTCGTTTTCCTTTCCGCCCTGCTGACGGTTCTGGTTATATCCTCCACGGGTATAATCGGATGGGTGGGCTTAATCGTCCCCCACACCGCCAGAATGCTCGTCGGCCCGGAGCATTCAAAGCTTATTCTTGCTACCATCTCGATGGGGATAACGGTCATGGTTCTGGCGGATGTCATAGTCAGACTTCTTCCCGGGGACATACCCGTGGGAATAATAACTACCGTCGTTGGCGTTCCGTTCTTCGCTTACCTCCTCAGAAAGACCGGGGGTGCCTGGGAGTGAGGGTTTTGATAGTTTATACAACGAGATACGGCTCAACTGAGAAGGCTGTGAAGCTCACCGCTTCATTGCTAAGGGAAAAAGGACACGAGGTTGACGTGAAGAGGGTTGAAAATAACCCTGCCCCAGAAGGCTACGACCTCGTGATAATGGCCGCCCCGGTTTACCGAGACGGCCCGCACTGGGACCTTATGGAGTGGGTTGAGAGGCACAAGGAAAAGCTTGAAGAAGTTCCCAAGGCCTTCTTCCTCGTTGCGATGCACCTCGCTGGTTCTGTCTTCATGGGCAGACTGCACGGCGGGATAGCCTATTCACAGCCCTTGATAGAGGCCTTCGAGGTTCCGCCCTTCTACGGGACGCTGATAGGGGGAGAAGTAGAGCCGGAGAAGCTGAGCGAGGAGGACAGAAGAAAGATGGAGAGGTTTTACCTTGCTTTGGGTGAGAAGCTCGAGAGGAAGAGCCTTTACCGGGAGGAGGACGTCAGGGCCTTCGTGAGGAGGACGCTCCTCTACTACGACTGGTTTGGAAAGCACTTCAGGAGGGGCGAGCTGGAGAAAGTAAGAAACTTCGATTTCATGGAGAAGATGAGGGAGCTGGAGAGGAATGCTGAGGGCTGAAGGCCTCTACTTCTCCTACGGGGATTTCACGGTTGAAAACGTCAGCCTCACACTAGATAAGGGAGAGTTAGTTGCGATAATAGGCCCGAACGGGGCAGGAAAGAGCACCCTCCTCAAGCTCCTTTTTGGCCTTCTCAAGTCGGAGAGGGGGAAGGTTGAGGTTGATGGGAAGAACATTGCCGAGCTTTCTCCATCTGAAAAGGCTAAGCTCATCGGCTTTGTGCCACAGAACCACGTTCCAACGTTCCCGTTCAAGGCCCTTGACTTTGTTCTTCTCGGAGCCACTCCGGAACTCGGACCCTTTGGCGCTCCGAGTAAGAAGCACAGGGAAAAGGCGATGGAACTTTTGAGGCTCTTCGGCCTTGAAAAGTACGCTGAAAAGCCCTACACTTCGCTGAGCGGCGGACAGATAAGGTTACTCCTCATTGCGAGGGCCTTAATGACCTCGCCAAGATACCTCCTTTTGGATGAACCTACGAGCAACCTCGACCTTAAAAATTCCCTTCTGGTTCTTCAAACGGTGAAGAGGCTCACAAAAGAAGGGGTTGGCTCACTCGTGGTTCTCCACGATCCCAATCTAGCCGGGCTTTTCGCGGACAGGGTCCTGCTGATGAAAGGTGGTAGAATAATCGCCAATGGGAAGCCAGAGGAGGTTATAGATGAGAGACTCCTCAGCGAGGCCTACGGGGTGGAGCTGAAGCTTATAGAATGCGCCGGTGAAAGGGTTTTAAGGCCGAGGGTGGAGGTCTGAGCGATGAAGGACATGCGTGAATATTTAAGCTGGCTCGAGAAACGGGGGGAGCTGATTAGAGTAGAGGAAGAGCTATCACCTGAGCTTGAGATACCGGCCTTTCTGAGGAGGGTTATGTACTCGAAGGCTGGTGCCGTTCTCTTCGAGAGGGTTAAGGGCTATCCCGAGTGGAGAATAGCTGGAAACCTCTTCACGGGCGTTGAGACGCTCAAAGATGCTCTCGGCGTTGAGAGGCTTGAGGAGATAGGGGAGAGACCGCTTAAGCTCTTCGAGGGCCTCCCGCTCGGCTTCTCCGATAAGCTCTCCTCCCTGGGAAGACTGAAGGAGATGAGCGCTTATCTCCCAAAGGTCGTGAGGAAGGCTGAATTCACGAAGAACGTTATTGAAGACAACCCGCTCGACTTTATTCCCGCTTTTAAAACCTGGCCTAGGGACGCTGGAAGGTATCTCACCTATCCCCTCGTCTGCTTCTCCGATCCAAAGGAAGTGAACTCGATAAGCGTTTACAGGGTGATGCTCCTCGACGGCGAGAGAGCTGTTCTCCACTGGCAGATACACAAGCGCGGAAGTCAGGCATGGCGGGATTATATAGAGAAGAACGGCGGAAAGATGCCCGTGGCGATAGCCATCGGCTCGGACATAGGGACTCTATTAACGGCGGTCTCACCGGTTCCTTACCCGCTCGACAAGCTCCTCTTTGCTGGATTCGTCCGCGGGAAGGGCCTCGAACTCTACCGCCTGCCCAACGGAGTTTTAGTTCCGGCCAACGCGGAAGCGGTGATAGAGGGCTACGTTGATGTTAAAGAGCTCCACGAGGAGGGTCCCTTCGGGGACCACTTCGGCTTCTACGACAAGCCAGCAGAGAGGAACGAGCTTTACCCTGTTTTCCACGCCGAGAGGGTTTACTACCGCGACGACCCGATATACTATGGTTCAGTCGTCGGAAAGCCCCCACTGGAGGATGCAGTCATTGGAAAGGCTATCGAGAGGATCTTCCTTCCCATGATGAAAATGATCCTCCCGGAGGTCGTGGATGTAAACTTCCCGGAGTACGGCGTCTTTCAAGGTATCGCAATAGTCTCTATAAAGAAGCGCTACCCTGGGCATGGGAAGAAAGTCCTCAATGCCCTCTGGGGAACCGGACAGGCCGCACTTACTAAGGTTATAGTGGTCGTCAGCGAGGACATCAACCCACACGACATCAACCAAGTTATCTGGGCGATAGCTTCCTTCGTTGACCCGCAGAGGGACGTTTTAGTTATCCCGAACGCCCACACCGATGCCCTCGATCCGGCCGTTCCAAACCCGCCGCTCGGAAGCAAGCTCGGTATAGATGCCACCAGAAAACTCCCGGAGGAAATGAACGGGAGGGTCGTTGAGGAAGTGGAGGAAGACCCCCAAGTGCTCAAAAGGCTTGAAGGACTCTTCAAAAAGTACCTCGGTGAGTGAAATGGCCTTCGATCCCGGAGAGGTGGGCAAAGCCAGTAGGTTCCATGCATTGATGAGGCTAGTCAGGATAGAGCATACCCTTTTCAGCTTACCGTATGCCTACGTCGGAGCATTTTTGAGCGGCTTTAAGGTTACCCTCTGGGAGATCATCTGGATGAGTCTAGCCCTTCTCGGCCTCAGAACGGCAACGATGGCCTACAACAACATTGCCGACCTCGACATAGACAGCCAGAACCCGAGGACGTGGAACAGACCGCTGATTAAGGGAGCCGTTAGGATAAGCGACGCCTGGTGGCTTGTCGTTGTCGGCTCGAGCCTCTACTTCGTTTCAGCCGTCCTCCTCAACTTCTGGACCGCTGTCTTAAGCCCGATTCCATGGATAATAGCCATGAGCTATTCAGGAGCGAAGAGGAAGCACAGCTTTCCGCACCTACATCTAGGCCTTACCCTCGCTTTAGCTGTCACCGCTGGGACGATAGCGGCTGGCGGAGACGAGGCCAACCTGCTGGTCCTCCTCGAAAGGGTTCCCTGGGCGTTCTTCTTTGGAGTTCTCTTCTGGGTGGCTGGATTTGACACGATCTACGCGATAATGGACTACGAGTTCGACGTAAAGCACGGCGTCGGAAGTATACCAGCAAGGTTTGGCATTGAGAAAGCACTCAAGATAGCTTTTATCTTCCATCTCATAGCAATAGCCTTCTTCGGTCTGGCGATTCCGCTCTATAATCTTGGGTGGATCTACGCCCTTGGCTGGCTTATAGGGAGCGCGCTCATCATCTACGAGAACGTCATCGTCTGGAGGGACCTTGAGAACGTGCCAAAGGCGTTCAACCTCAACATCCCAATCGGGCTGATACTAACGCTTGCCGCCATAGCCGACGTCCTGGTAAAGCTCTACGGAGGTGGTTGAATGAGGAAATGGCTCGCCCTTCTACTCGTTGGAATGGTCGTCCTAACCGCTGGATGTGTTGGCTCGAATGAAAAGGCCTCAACAGGCACGACAACTGAGCTCCCAACAGTTAGGGCCGCGACGCTCATGGGAGGAATAAGCACCCTCGACATCATGGAGGCTAAGGGCTTCGACAGGGAGAACGGCTTTAGAGTCCAGGTTCTCCGCCTCGGGAAGACGCCGGACATAATAGCGGCCCTCGCGAAGGGCGAGACGGACTTTGCTGTCATCCCTGCCGAGATGGCGGCAAAGCTTGCTCAGAGGGGGACTGAGATAGAGATAGTTGCAGTTGACATGATGCAGAACCAGGCGATACTCGGAAAGAAGATGAAGCCCGAAGACCTCAGAGGGAAGAAGATCGGGGCGGTTGTGGCATCGGGAACCTTCAAGCTCTTCCAGGCCTACATGAAAGTCCTCTACAACTTAACGCCCGATGACTATACAGTTGTTAACGTCCCGCCCGGCTCGATAAAGGACTCGCTCAACGATGTGGATGCCGTCGTCATCTGGGAGCCGATAGTGAGCGAGCTTATAGCCAGCAATGTAAGCGTCATAGCGACCTTCGAAGACCTCTGGAATGAGGCGGAGGATAGGGACATCGTTGAAGGAGAGCCTGTAATGCTCGTCTGGGTCGTGAGGAAGGACTTCGCCGATGAGCATCCAGACCTCGTTAAGGCCTTCGTAAAAGCTCAAAAGAAGAGTGCCAAGTTCTGGGAGGAGAACGAGGACGAGACCAAGGAGATACTCGGAAAGCTCTACCACCTCGATGCCAAGACCCTCGATATCCTCTACGACAGAGTCGAGGTCAACGACGACGAGCTTGACGACGACCTTATAGAGGGCATAAAGTCCGAGTGGAGGCTGGCCTACCTCGGAGGCTACCTCGAAAAAGACCCATCGAAACTGGACATCTTCTACAGGGGCTGAAAGATGAAACGTGGCTGGCTCTACCTTTTCATTTTTGCAGTGGCTTCCTGGGTTCTGCTGGGAAAGCTCTACCCGGCCTTAATACCTAGCATAGGTGAGACGCTGAGCTTTTACTCCCGCGTTGGAGTTAATGAAGTCCTGAACGCCACAGTTTTAACCTTTTATCACAGCTTTACTGGCTTTCTCATCGCTTTTGCCCTCGTCGGACTTTCCATACTCCTGTCGCTTTACTCGGGAGAGCTTAAGGCCTTCTTCTCGGCTTTAAACGTCTTCCTCCAGAGCGTTTCGGTCCTTGTCTGGACGATAATCTTCATCATGATATTCGGTGTTACGAGTCCGATAGCTCCAATCCTCGTCACGGCGATGGCGGCCTTTCCGGCGCTCCTCTCTGCCGGAATAAGCTCTAGCGAGAACCTTCTGGCTAAATACCGCCCGCTGGTTGTTCTGGCGAGGCCCTCAAAGCTCCAGCTCTACTGGCACTTCATAGTCCCAGGAACGCTTCCTGAGATGGTATCAGCCAGCAGGGTGGCGCTGGGAATTGCCTTAAGAATAAGCGTCGTTGCTGAGGCCTTTGGCTCCGCTGGGGGAATAGGCTACCAGCTGGTTTACTCCTACGATCTGGGGCTCAAGGATGGCGTCTTCGCGTGGGCGCTCCTGCTGATAGTACTCATGATAACCCTCGACCAGTTGATCCTCAGGAGGCTTGAGCTGTGGGTGAGGCGCTGGTACTGGTGAAGAACCTCAGGAAGTCCTTTGGTGAACTAATACTCAGCGGGATTAGCCTCGAGGTTAAAAGGGGGGAGGTAGTTGGAATAGTCGGGCCGAACGGGACGGGAAAAAGCACCCTCGTGAAGATAATCGCCGGTGTGGAAAAACCTGATTCCGGCGAGGTGATCTTGAGGGGAACCCTCGCCGTCGCCTACCAGGAGGACTACCTCCTCCCCTGGAAGAGGATAAGGGAGAACGTCTGCCTCCCGCTGAAGTTTAGGGGGAGAGACTGCTCGCCCGAGGAGCTGGCGGAGAGGCTCGGTCTCAAAGGGTATCTCGACCTCTATCCAAAAGAAGTGAGCGGCGGCAACAGGAGGAAGGCGGCGATCTTAAGGGCCATCCTGATGGACGCTGACGTTACGGTTCTCGATGAACCCTTTACGGGACTCGACACGGCTTCGATCGAGGCTTTGTTAGCTCTCATCTCGGAGCTGAAGGGAAGAGGAAATGCCTTCCTGATAGTATCTCACCAGCTGGACGAACTGTTCAGGGTTGCCGACAGGGTTTACGTCCTCTCGGGAAGGCCGGCTCTTGTTAAGAAAGTTCTCGGGAGGGAGGAGCTTGGTAAGGGAGCTGTTTAACAGCATAGCCAGTCGTTACGACCTGGCCAACAGGCTGATAAGCCTCGACCTCGACTGCTGCTGGAGGAGGAAAACCTGCGAAGAGGCGTTAAAGGCCCTCCCGCCGGCTGGTAAAATCAAAGTTCTTGACGTCGCCTGCGGAACAGGGGACATGCTCCGCTGTCTCAGGAAGAAGCTCGGAGAGAAAGGCATCAGTGGGGATTTCTACGGCCTCGACTGCAGTGAGAACATGCTTGAAGTCGCCAAAAAGAAGGTTCCCTTCGCGAAACTCGTTCCTGGATTCGCAGAGAAAATACCCTTCGACGACGGGAGCTTTGATCTCATAACAGTTGCCTTCGGCGTCAGGAACTTTTCCGACAGGAAAAGAGCCATTAAAGAGCTTTACAGGGTTTTAAAGCCAGGCGGAGTCTTGGCTGTTCTGGAATTTTCGCGGAATCCCTCTGTTCTCGGAAAGCTCGCGTGGTTCTACACGGAGAGGGTAGTTCCTCTCGTTGGTGGGCTGATAACGGGCAATAAAAAGGCCTACACCTATCTCGTCGAGTCCATAGGGAAGTTTCCTCATCCGGAGGAGCTGGCGAGAGAATTTGAAAGCGCTGGGTTCTCAACGTTGAAGCTCCGCTGGTTCTTCCCCAGGATAGCCTTCCTCCTCCTTCTGAGAAAGGGCCGTTAAAACCCTTACAGCCCCGTTGGCGAGCTTTCTCTCCCTAGCTATTGAAAACCCGTTCTCCACCAAGAGCTTCCCGATATCGGTTCTGAAATTGGTCCCAGTTATTCTGCTCGTTATCGCACTGAGACCATTTAGGAACGCCCTGAAGAGGAGGTTATCAGGTGGAGAACACTCCATTGCAAGGAGAACTCCGCCGGACTTGAGAACCCTCCGGATTTCCCTAACAACTACCTCCTTCTCGGGGATAACACAGAGAAAGAAAGTCGAAACGGCAGTGTCAAAGGAGTTATCCGGAAAGGGCAACTTTCGTGCATCGGCCTTCATAAGCGAAACCTTCGCCTTCGAACGCTTTTTCCTGGCCTTCTCGAGCATCTTCTCGCTGATATCTATCCCGACGACTTCAACGCCTTCTGGATAGAACGGAAGGTTCAGGCCCGTTCCAACACCCAGCTCAATAACCTTACCCCTGGCCCTCCTGATGAGTTCCCTTCTCGCCTTCCGTATCCCCGTAGGGACTTCGAGGAGCGTGTTTATCGGCTCGTAGATGTAGCTGGCTATGTCGTACCTCACCGCAACCCCTCCGCCGTCCAGCGTATTGACTCCTCGAGCGGGATAGGTTTGAGAAAGGAAGGCGCATCGTTTCGCTTGCAGGTGTTCGGCTTAAGGGCCATCTTAACGCTTGGACTGAACTTCCCAGCGAGGTGGAGAAGGCCCTCTGGAACTGGAAGGATGAGCACTCTCCTTCCAGCTGACGAGAAGACCTCGCTGACGAGTTCACCCAGCGCTATCACCTTTTCGCCGCAGAGGTTCACCTCAAGGTTCTCATTCCTCTCGAGGATTTCCCCGATGATCTTCACTAAATCCCTCACGTCTATTGGCTGGACTGGGGTTTTTAGATTTGGAAAGACCCTCCACTTAAGGGCATCGTGGAAGAGCCTCTGACCCGGCCCGAGGACGAGGGAAGGTCTAGCTATCGCGTAGCTCTTAACCTTTCTCACTTCCTCCTCTCCGAGGGCTTTGGTTCGGAAGTAGGGGATTTCCGAGTCCTCGTCGGCACCGAGGGCGCTCATATGGATTAACCTGCATGAGTTGCAAGCCCTGGCTATCTCCCTAGGGATGGCCACATGGGTTTTATGGTAATCACCTCTGAGAACGCCGAGGAGGTTTATTACCGCATCTGGATTCAGCTCTTCAACGAGCCTCCCGTATTCTTCAGGCTCTCCATTAACTCTGATAGTTTTTACACCGGGGATGGCTATGTCTCTCCTCGTCGGGATCACTACCTCATGTCCCATTTGGATGAGCTCGACCCTCAGAAATCCGCCTATGAAGCCGGTTCCGCCGGTCAGGATTACCTCCATGAGATACACCGTGAACTTCAATACAGCCAAAGAACTGAAATCAAAAGAAAAGGGATCACTCTCCGCTCTGGGTAAGCAATGCCCTCAGCTTTGGTGCCCTGGCTCCGAGCTCCCTGTCGAGCATGAAGAGGCCCTGAGGATTGTCGCCGATGATTTTGAGTTTGTCAACAATCGCCTTCGTGCTGGCCTCCTCCTCAACCTGCTCCTCAACGAACCACTGGAGGAACTGGTTGGTCGCGTGGTCCTTCTCTTCCTGCGCCAGCTCGACGAGCTTGAAGATCGACTGTGTAACTCCAACCTCGTGGAGATAGACCGCTTCAAAGGCCTTAAGCGGGCTCTCAAAGGTCTGTTTGGGCTTCTCAATTCTCTCGAGCTCGACCTTCCCACCCCGGTCAAAGATGTAGTCGTAGAACCTCATCGCATGACCAAGCTCCTCCTCTGCCTGGGCCTCCATCCAAGTGGCGAAGCCGTCGAAGCCCATATCCTTAAAGTAGGCCGCTATACCAATGTAGAAGTATGCAGAAAACAGCTCCTTGTTGAGTTGCTCGTTCAAAGCTTTGAGCATTCTCTCGCTCAGCATTACAATCACCTCATTGGTATATTGTTTTCGAACGTTATAAGTTTATCCATCGAACCATGGTGATGTATTGAAGAAAAACCAATATCACCTCCAGTGATTGACGTTATGTTAACTTCCCATTTTTGAGGTGTATTTTCGTCAATTCCCAGGCCGATTTCCAGGCCATTTTTGTCAGTTGTTCAGCAAAGACACAGTTCGGCCAACAAAAGTTCATTAGGGAAACCAAAAAAGTTATATTTACCAACGATGTTGGACAATAACGAGAACAAACACACAAGAGTGGGTAGCGGAGGTGATGCCGATGGCGAAGACGACCTTTGAGGAGGAGATCTATCTTAGGACACTCACAGGAAGGCTGGTCGGAAAGGCCCTCGCGGACCTTGGGCTCAATAAGGTGGCAGTAGTTGCAAGCAGGAACGTAATCTGCTCCAGCATAGCCACCGCGACCGAAGCCACTTTCATAACCCTAAGCGGAGGTGTGACCTACCACTTCTTGGCGGAGGAGGGTAAGGAGGCAGATGTAGCCAAGCGCGTCAAGGAGTTCGCCCCGCAGGTTACCGTTCTCCAGTTCGGCGGTGAGACCCCAATAGAGGAGACCAAGAAGGTGTTCGTCGAGACCCTCAGGCAGTTTGCCGAGCAGGACGTTCCTGGGGCCTTTGTAGTCCACGTCAGGATATTCGCGGCAGGAGGACTCAGCGAGGCTCTCAAGGACGAGAAGATCCGCGAATACCTTGACAAGAAGGACCTCTTCGTCTACACAGTCGGCTTCGACGAGGGCAAGGTATACGTCAACAAGATAATCCTTGACGGCGAGGAGGTCAAGCTCGAGAAGATCGCGGAGTATCAGGTTACGCTGGAACACGCCGACCTGCTCAACCGCTCCCTCAAGGACAGGAGCGTTACCTTCGCTTGAATTCCAGGCTTTTCTTTTTCCCTCGTTCCCATCTCTGTCCAGTAAAGGTTTTTAGGTTCGCTTCTCTAACTTCTGTGGTTAAAACATAAAAGGAGGCGTTGCGATGAGAATCTTCAAGGTGCCGAGGGAGCCTGGAGCGGGAGGAACGATAATCCTATCGATGGTAGGTGGCCTAATCCTTGCCCACGCCGACTGGCGGGGTTGGCTTATTGGTCTTATCGTCGCCATGGTAACGTTCTTCACCTTCGATTTTGCCTTTGACTCTTACCGCGCCTGGAATTTGAAGGGCATGATAGCGGCCCTGGGAATAAACGGCCTGGCGTACATCCTTCCCGCATTCTACTGGTTTGGGAGCCGGATTTTTGAACCGTCAACAGATAACCCCCCCTTCGTCCCGCTGACTGTGGTTGGTATTCTCTTCGCCCTTCACTTCGCTTTCTCCAGAGCCAAGGGCTGGAAGCATCCTGTTACCTACGCCTTAGGAAACCTTCTCCCGGCCGTCCCAGCCCTCTTTGCCCCAGCAGTTTCAGGAAGGCCTTTCAACGATGACGTCTTCGCTTTCTGGCTCCTTCTGGCTTACTACGAGGCGATTGGAGCGGCCTACGTCGAGACTAGACTGGCCTTTAGGAAGTTTCCCAAGAAATATCCTTTAATGGCATGGCTTCCAATATTTGGAGTTCTGGCATACAATCCTTATCTGATCATAGCCCTCATCGAGCCCACGGTGAGGCTGGTGAAGAACCTCAGAGAAGAGAACTACGTCGCAAAAATCGAAGACATCAAGGCCCTTGGATGGAGCGTCTTCAGGAGCGTCATGCTGCTCTACGTCCTAACGCTGGCCGTTCTCTATCTGACTTGATGTCGTTTCATTTTAGAACTTCCTCTTCTGATGAAAACCTTTTTATCCATCCTTTTCGAACCGCTATTGGTGATGTCAATGGTCGCCGTTAGGGTTGAACAGCTGTGCACTGACCCAGAGCTGTATATCATCAGGGTCGACGATGACAGGATCAAGTACTTCGAGGCCACCTGGGAGATACCCGAGGGGATAACCTATAACTCCTACCTGATGAAGCTGGACGGTGCAGTGGTTCTCTTCGATGCAAGCAAAGGTGAATACACGGACATATTTCTCGATGCCCTGAGGAAGATCGTTGATCCGAAGGAGATAACCCACATAATCGTGCACCACACCGAGCCGGACCACAGCGGTGCCCTTCCGAAGCTCCTTGAGGAGAACGGCCACAGGGCCCAGATAATAGGAACCCAGTTCGCCAGGAATCTGCTCCAGGGTTTCTACGGCGACGAAGTCGTGAAGAACTTCAAGGTCGTCAAGGACGGCGAAGAGCTCAGTATAGGGGGCAAGACCTTCCGCTTCATAACCGTTCCGTGGCTCCACTGGCCGGACACAATGATAACCTACGTTGTGGAGGACAGGCTGATATTCTCCTGCGACGCCGGCGGCGGCTATGGAATCCCTGAGGCGATAGACGACAGCGATGAGAAGGTCGTAGAGGAGTACCTTCCCCATGTAACGAAGTACATCGTCACCGTTATCGGCCACTACCACAAGTACATCGTCCAGAACATCAAGAAACTGAAAGGCCTCGGCATAGTTGAGGAAGCCAAGATGATACTCCCCGGACACGGCCTGGCCTGGTGCAAGAACCCAAAGAGGATATTCGAGTTCTACGAAGCTGTGGGCGCTGGTGTTCCAGAGAAGGACAAAGTCCTCGTCATCTACGACTCAATGTACGGCTTCGTAGAGAAGAGGATGGAGATCGTCCTTGACGAGCTCAAGAAGCTCGGCAAGAAGCCGGTTGTGTATCGCTTCACTGACAAGGAGGCCCCGGCTGTAAGCGACATCCTCGGAGAGGTTCCGAGTGCCGAGGCTTTGGTAATCGGCGCCTCGACCTACGAGGCTGAGATACATCCCAGGGTGAGATACACCCTCTACGAGATACTAGACAAGGCCAACTACGAAAAGCCCGTTCTCATCGTCGGTGCCTTCGGCTGGGGCGGTGTCGCTGGAAAGAAGATCGAGACACTGATCAGCAGGAGCAAGTTCGACCTCGTCGACACCGTGGAGAGCAGGGGCCGCCCAACGGAAGAGGACGAGAGGAGGCTCAGGGAAGCGGTTAGAAAGCTCGTAGCTTGGGCGAGCTGAGCTCCCAATTTTTAAATTTTAAAGCTTCTCAACCCGTTCTATGGGTTCGAATTGTCCCAACTCCAGTTCAGAAAAGGAGAAACATTAAAAGCCGGTGTGAACGATGGCAACATCAGAGAAAGCCGGAGTACTTGATCAGGATGTCTTTCAGCTCAAGGGCCTTCTTGTATGTCGGGGACTCGGGGTTTTTGAGGATCGCCTCCACCTCGGGGTCGTACTCCTCCACAAGTTCATCGTAGGGGATTATGGTTTTTGTCGTGAAATCGTTGAATCCTAGCTCATCCAAGATCCTCTCCACCTTTTCCACATGTTTCTCCTTCTTGACTTTGTTTATTACCAAGTGCACGTAGGGGATTCCAAGCTGCCGGGCAAGTTTCGCCGCATCAACCGCCACCTGAACGGAGTTGTACGTCGGCTCGGTAAGAACGACCGCCTGCTTGAAGCCCCTCGCAAGCGCCCTTCCAAAGTGCTCCAGTCCGGCCTGAGTGTCCATCAGGATTATCTCGCCCTTCCTGAGGTTGATGTACTTGACGACAGCGTCTAGAAGAGCGTTCTCCGGACAGAGGCATCCGGCCGCTGCTTGGACGACGCTGCCCATCACGAGGAGCATCACACCGTCGGGACCGATGACACCGAACCTCTCAACCACGTCCCTCACATCGGGGGTTAACGAGAAGTACAGACCCCAGTTCGTTCCAGGCCTGGCTCCAGTTTTCTCCTCTATGTAGTCGAGGTTTCTGTTCAGCGGAACGATTTTATCCCTGACCTCCTTGGGAACCCCAAGGGCGTGGGCAAGGTTCATCTGGGGATCCTCGTCGACCGCCAGCACTCTGTAGCCGTCCCTTGCGAGGAGCCTCGCCAGAAGGGCCGTTGTGGTGGTTTTTCCAACGCCGCCTTTTCCGGTTATGACCACCCTGAAACCTTCCTCAGGGGCCTGTTTTTTTGCCCTCTTCTGAAGCTCCTCCGCTACTTTGAACAGCTTTTTCCTCCTCTCCTCATTCTCGGGATTCACCGGCTTTGACATATCTGATACACCTTCTATTGACTGGAATTCGGACGTATAAATGCTTTTAGGTTTTAACTTCGAACTCCAGTATTGGTCTTGTAGGAACATACTTGGGCAGATATTGGATACGATGTTGATAAATGTACTAATGAAATTTAACGTACATGAATGTATAACCATTGGTTTCACACTTTTGGGTAATCGACTATATCGGTCCTTTTTTGGAATTTTAGATGGAGTATATCGTAATAAATTCCCAAAATCACCAACCATATCTTTGTAAAATATCAAAGTTTTATGTTAAAACAGAAAGGAATTTATAAAACAATGTTCCAAGAAGAAGACGGTGATTTCCCATGTCCACCGATTCAAAGCCTACCATCTTCATCAACCCAGCGAAGTGCATTGGCTGTCGACACTGTGAAATAGCGTGTGCAGTGGAGCACTCACAGAGCAAGGACCTCTTCTCCGCCATCTTCGAGGATCCCCTCCCCCTGCCCAGAATACACATTCTCCCGATGGGTGCCTACAACGTCCCTATGAACTGCCGTCACTGCGACGGGGCGCCCTGTGTAGAGGTCTGCCCGACGGGGGCACTCTACCACGACGAGCAGGGCGCGGTTATGCTGGCAGAGGACAAGTGTATAGGCTGCAAGATGTGTGCCATCGTCTGTCCCTTTGGTATTCCCGAGTTCGACGCCCTCAACGGTGTGATGTTCAAGTGCGATATGTGCCCGGACAGAAGGGCCGAGGGGAGGGAGCCGGCCTGTGTTGAGGCCTGCAAGACCGGAGCACTCCAGTTTGGAACGATAGACGAGATAGTATCGAAGGTCAGGAAGGAGAAGGCCGAGCAGATAGTCAAGCTGAAGGAAGGTGAGGTTGAGGAGGAATACAACGGTTGGGACCTTTACAGGTCTATGCAGACCGTTGTTATTCGCATAAACGAAGGTGATTCAAAATGAAGAAGAATTATAAGGAGGTCTCCATAGACCCGACCACACAGCAGATGTATGAACGGGCCCAGGAAATGGGCATTGAGACTGTTTGGGAGAGGCTCGAAAAGCAGCAGCCCCAGTGTGGCTACGGCCTCCTTGGAATCTGCTGTAGGAACTGTATGATGGGCCCGTGCAGGATAAACCCCTTCGGCGGTGAGCCAAAGAGGGGAGTCTGCGGTGCCGATGCAGACACCATCGTTGCCAGGAACCTCCTCAGGATGATAGCGGCCGGAGCGGCTGCACACAGCGACCACGGAAGGCACGTGGCTTTAACCCTTCTCATAGCCGCCGAGATGGCCGAGAAGTTCAAGAAGGAAGGAAAGCCCGTCCTTGAGCTCGACAACATGGCTTCAAACACCCTCCCATACCAGGTGAGGGACGTTGAGAAGCTGAAGGCGGTTGCAAAGAGGCTGGGAATAGAGACTGAGGGCAGGACGATAAGGGAGATAGCAAAGGAGGTCGCTGAAGTAGCCCTAAACGACTTTGGAAAGCAGGACGAGGAAGCTATAGCCTTCCTGAAGGCCTACCTCAACCCCAAGACCTACGAGGTGTTTGAGAAGGCTGGAGAGAAGGCCGGAATGCCCTGGTTTGAGAACGGAATCCTCCCGAGGAGCATAGACAGGGAAATAGTCGAGAGCCTCCACAGGACCCACATAGGCACCGACCACGACCCAGTTAGCATACTCCTCCATGGCCTTAAGACCTCGCTCGGCGATGCCTGGGGCGGCTCCCTCATAGCCACTGAACTCCAGGACATACTCTTCGGAACGCCCCAGGTCATAAAGGCCGAGGCCAACCTCGGGGTTCTGAAGGAGGACTACGTCAACATAGTCGTCCACGGCCATGAGCCCGTTCTGTCGGAGAAGATAGTTGAAGCGGCCCAGGATCCAGAGCTCATAGAGCTGGCCCAGAAGTACGGTGCCAAGGGAATAAACGTCGTTGGAATGTGCTGTACCGGTCTCGAGGTCCTCATGAGGCACGGCATTCCCATAGCGGGCAACTTCCTCCAGCAGGAGATGGCGATAGTTACCGGTGCAGTTGAGGCTATGGTCGTTGACGTCCAGTGTATAATGCCCGCAACTGTTGACGTTGCCAGGTGCTTCCATACCAAGATAATCGATACGAGCCCGATAGCGACCTTCCCAGGGGCTATACACATCAAGTTCGACGAGCGCAGAGCTGACGAGATAGCAAAGGAGATAGTGAAGACCGCGGTGGAGAACTTCCCGAACAGGTCGAAGCAGAGGGTTGAGATACCGAAGGAGAAGATGGAAGGCTACGTCGGCTTCAGTGTCGAGGCAATACTCAAGCACTTCGGAGGAACCCTCAAGCCGATCGAGGACGCTATCATCGAGGGCAAGATAAAGGGCGTCGCAGGACTGGTCGGATGCAACAACCCGAAGGTAAAGCAGGACCACAACCACATAAAGATAGCGAATGAGCTCATGAAGAGGGATGTCCTCCTCGTGGGAACAGGCTGTTGGGCCACTGCCGCAATGAAGTACGGAATATTCCTGCCCGAATACGCTGACACGGAGAACGTCGGTCCTGGCCTGAGGGAGTTCGCCAAGGAGTGGGGAATCCCGCCGGCACTCAACATGGGTTCGTGCGTTGACTGCACCAGGATTCTCGTGCTCGCTGACATGGTTGCCAGAGATCTGAACGTTCCTATTCATGCCCTCCCGGTTGTCGGCTCCGCCCCCGAAGCTATGACCGAGAAGGCGGTCTCAATAGGAACCTACTTCGTCGCCAGCGGCATAACGACCCACCTCGGCGTTGTTCCACCGGTTCTCGGCGGACCGAAGGTGGTCAAGATACTCACCCACGACCTCTACGACATCGTCGGGGCGGCTTTCATAGTGGAGCCAGACCCGTACAAGGCAGCGAAGAAGATGTACGACCACATCATGAAGAAGAGGAAGGAGCTCGGTATCTGACCCTCCCTTCCCTTTTTTGAGGTGGTATCATGGAACGCATCAAGGGGTTACTGGGTATGAAAGGACAGCCCAAGGTGGAAGAGGGCGTCTTGAAAACCAAGGAGTGCATAGGCTGCGGTCTCTGCGCCCAGGTTTGTCCCCATAACGCAATATTCGTAATGGACGACGATAAAAAGGTTATATCTTTCCATCCCGAACTCTGCAAGGATTGCAACTTCGAGTGCAATGAGATATGCCCGACCAACGCCATTGAGGGCCGCCCAATGAGGGTAGACCTCGAATTCGAGTACGCCCACTGTCAGGTCTGCGGGAAGAAGCTTGACTACACCGTTAAAACCGCGGAGTTTCTGTACCACAAGCTCGAAAAGTTCTATGACCACCCAGAGGTCGTTTTTATGTGCGACAAATGCAAGCACGACCGCGTGAAGGAGTTCCCGACAGAATACCTCAAGTTCTTCGGAGGGGGGTCCAGATGAAGGGCATGAAATTCTCCTTTCTCTGCAAGAAGAAGCCACAGCCGACCGGAAAGAGGATAGCAATAGTTGGGGCCGGACCAGCTGGCCTCACCGCCGCAGGCTATCTCGTATGTAAGGGGCACGATGTGGATATCTACGATAAAATGCCGGAACCCGGGGGATTGATGCTCTTCGTCATTCCGGAGTTTAGAATTCCGGTCGAGAGGATTCGCTTTGGAGCTAAGGAGCTTGAGGAGGAGTTCGAGGTAACGTACTACCCCCGGACCAAGGTCATGGAAGGAGAAAGAGAAGACGAGGGCGATGAGTTCTACGAGAGAAAGATCAGGCTGAGCGAGCTGAAGGAGAAGTACGATGCGGTTTTAATAGCCACCGGCATATGGAACGTCAGGAAGATAGGAATCCCCGGTGATGATCTCGAGGGTATACTCTCACCCCTTGAACTGCTCTTCTGGATAAAGGGTCACAAGCTCGGCTACGTTCCAGAGGAGAAGGTTCCCGATTTGGCCGGAAAGAAGGTCGGTATAATAGGGGCCGGACTGACGGCCGTTGATGTAGCCTTTGAATGCAACCGCTTGGGTGCCGATGTCGAGATATTCTACCGCAGGACGATAAGAGAGGCTCCAGCAGGTGCCTACGAGATAAACATACTCCGCAACAGGGGAGTCAAGTGGTTCGAACTTGTGACACCGAAGAGCGTCATCGGTGAGAACGGCCGGGTAAAGGCCATCGAACTCCTCAGGACGCGTCTCGGAGAACCGGATGCAACCGGAAGGAGGCGGCCAATTCCAATTCCCGGCTCGGAGTTCCAGGTTCCAGTAGATTATCTCGTCTTCGCCATAGGAATGGTATCCACTCCACCCGTCAACGGAACTTATCTCGCCACGGACAGGAGGGGCAGGCTCGTTGTGGACGAGAGGCACATGACGAGCGTTGAAGGCATCTTCGCCGCTGGAGATGTTGCCAACGGCCCCACAAAAGTCGGCAGGGCGATAAAGGATGGCCTTTACACTGCCGTTTCCATCGACAAGTGGCTCAGGGGTGAGCTCTGATGGAGAGGAAGTACCTCTACGTTGACTACCTCACCTGTATCGGGTGCGAGACCTGCCAGACCGTCTGCGACTTCATACACAACGGAAATCCGTACATCAGGATATACGTCACAGAGAACAAGCAGTACGTCCCGATAAACTGCAAGCACTGCGACGATGCTCCCTGTATCAAGGTCTGCCCCACCCACGCCATCTACCGCGACGAGGATGGAGCGGTCAGGATAGCTGAGAACAAGTGCATAGGCTGCCTCGCCTGCCTGCAGGTCTGTCCTTACGGTGTTCCGTTCTACAGCCTCAAGGTGAAGGCGATAACCAAGTGCGACATGTGTGCCGAGAGGCGTGAGGAAGGGCTTGAGCCTGCCTGCGCCGAGATGTGTCCCGCCGAGGCAATCCAATACGGCCCGCTCGAGATGGTTCTCGAGCTTGTGAACGAGAGGCGCGCCAAGAACATCCCGGAGCACCAGCGCGAGCTTACAGAGGAGGAGCTCAGGAAGAGCATAAGCTCAGGGTATAAGGTCTTCTAAGCTGGAGGGCGGGGAATGGAAGTCAAGGAGATACTCGGAAACCTGCACAGGGTAGTCCTGATGGGGATAGGCAACGAGAAGATGGGCGACTACGGCTTCGGGGCGTATCTAGCTGAGGCCCTTTTGAGGGCAGTTGAGAACCCCAACTTTTTCCCCCTCAACTGCCACAGCGTCCCAGAAAGCCAGGCCGGTGTAGTCGTGAGGTTTCGGCCGGAGCTCGTGATAGTGGCGACTCCTCTGGAGTTCGGTGGTGAGCCTGGGAAGGTTGTTGTCGCCGACCCCTGGGAAGCGCTTGAAGACGTTCCCGAGGAGTTCAGGTTTCAGCTGAAGGTCACCCTCGGCCATCTCAAGGAGTTGCTCCCATGGACGCGCTTCGTCCTCCTGGGATGCCAGCCCGGAAGCAAAAAGGAGGTAACCGAGGAGGTAAAGAACTGCGTAAGGGGCCTTGCGATAGCGTTTAAAGATGCCGTTGATTAGGCAGGCTAAAGATAAAGGCAAAAGAGAGAAATCACTCCTCCGGCTTCGGGAGGGTGACTTCGACGCCGAGGACCTTCCACATGGCCTTGATCTGCTCGCGCATCTCGTCTATTGCCTCCGGTCTCTTGAAGAGGTGCTTGAACCTGCCCTGCAGTTTGAGGTACTCCTCTATGGGCTTCTTGAACTCGATGGCGACTATCTTTCCGCCCTCGCGCTTTACTTTAGCGCCTCCTCCGGGCGGCTGGATCTTGATGTTGAAGAAGTCGCCGTTCTCTATCTCAAAGAGCGGCCAGACACCCGTTTCAATGGCAAGTCTAGCTATCTCGACGCCCTTCTCGAGCGGGCTCTTCCAGCCGGTCGGGCAGGTGCAGTGAACCTGGACGAAGGCCGGGCCGTCGACCTTGGCGGCCTTCTTCATCTTCTTGACGAAGTCGAAGGGGTTGCCGATGCTCGCGGTGGCAACGTACGGTATCTGGTGGGCGGCCGCTATCAAAGCCACCCACTTCTTGGGCTTGTCCTCACCGATGGAGTACTTTCCGGGCGGGCTCGTTGTTGTCCAAGCACCGTAGGGTGTCGAGGAACTCCTCTGGATTCCGGTGTTCATGTAGGCCTCGTTGTCGTACATGAGGTAAACGACGTTGTGCCTCCTCTCGAGCATACCTGAGAGGGCCTGGAGGCCTATGTCGGCGGTACCACCGTCTCCACCTATTGCCAGTATCTTGCCCTTCCTGCCGAGCTTCTTCCAGGCCGCTTCAACACCGCTTGCCGCGGCCGCAGCGTTCTCAAAGGCAACGTGAACCCATGGAGCCCTCCAAGCAGTGTACGGGAAGACCGCGCTGACGACCTCCATACAACCTGTGGCCTGGGCTATGGCGAAAGCATTGGGATCGCCGAACTTCTCCTCCATGGCCTCGCTGAAGGCCTTGGTGGCGAGCTTGAGAGCGGTGGCACAGCCACAGCCGGCACAGGCGGCGTGGCCCGGTGCCCAGTACTCGCGAGTGGTAATCGGGGGTTTCCTAACGGCCATCTTCCTCACCTCACAGTATCTCCTTCCTGAGGCCTATCCAGTTGACCTCATCAACCTTTTCGCCGTTGAGGGCCTTCCTGCTTATCTCAAGGACTTCGTCGAGGTTCTGGAAGGTAACGTCCCTGCCGCCGAGTCCGAGGATGAAGTCAAGGATTATCGGCTTCTCCTTCTCGTTTATGAGGGCCCTGCTGAAGTCCTGGAAGAGGGCTCCGCCGACGCTGAAGGTAACGTTCTTCTCGAGGAGGGCTATGACCTTCGCCTTCTTCGCGAGCTCCCTGACCTCCTCAATCGGGAAGGGCCTGTAAACGGTGAGCTTAGCTGCACCGGCCTTGATTCCCTGCTCGCGGAGGTGGTCGACGTACTCCTTTACGGTTCCGGCGAGGGAACCCATGGTGACGAAGACTATCTCGGCGTCCTCGGTGCGGTACTCCTCAACCTTCCGGTACTTCCTTCCGAACTTCTTCTCGAACTCCTCAAAGACCTCGTCGATGACCTTCTTGGCGTTCTCATTGGCCTCCCAAACCGTGTACCTTGCCTCCATGTAGTGGGCCGGGAAGGCGAGGGTGCCCTGCGTTATCGGCCTCTCCGGGTCGAGGTAAGCATGCTTAGGCTCGTACTCGCCGAGGAACTCGTCAACGACCTCCTGATCTGGAATCTCAACCGGCTCGACAGTGTGGGTCAGGATGAAGGCATCGAAGCCGACCATTGCAGGGAGGAGAACCTTCTCGTTCTCGGCGACCTTGAAGGCTATGAGGATGAGATCGAGTGCCTCCTGGTTGTTCTCGGCGTAGAACTGGAGCCAGCCGGTATCGCGCTCGCTTATGCTGTCCTGCCAGTCGTTCCAGATGTTGATCGGAGCACTGAGTGAGCGGTTTCCGACTGCAACCACTATCGGAAGGCGCATTCCAGCGGCTATGAACAGAACCTCGTGCATCAAAGCGAGACCCTGTGAAGCTGTTGCGGTGAAGGTCCTAACTCCAGCGGCTGAAGCACCAACGCAGGCGGAGATAGCGGAGTGCTCGCTCTCGACCTTGATGAACTCGGCGTCGAGCTCTCCGTTGGCCACGAACTCACTTATCTTCTCGGGAACGAGGGTCGACGGCGTAATCGGGAAAGCCGCTATGACCTTGGGCTTGGCCAGCTTGGCCGCCCAGGCGGCAGCCTCGTTTGCCTTCATAACGGTTCTTATCGGCATCTTTCACCACCTCACTTGGTCTCCCTAACCATAACTATGGCATCAACCGGGCACTCATTGGCGCAGATGCCACAGCCCTTACAGTAGTCGTAGTCGAATACCGGATAGTTCTCCTCATCCAGGTAGATGGCCGGCTCCGGGCAGTATATGTAGCAGAGGAAGCACCTAGTGCACTTGTCCCTGTTGAACTCCGGCACGAAAACTCTCCAGGAGCCGGTCTTGTTGATTACGCTGCTCCCCGGAATGGTCGCTATCGCACCGGGGGTCATCTTTTCGCTGTATTCCTTAGCAACCCTCTCAATGTTCTCCTTAAACGGGCTCTCAGCCATATGTATCACCTCTAGTGAGTTATGGAACGCGAACTTAAACTTTGCGTGGACACGAAAGTGTAACAATGAAAGGCTCAGCCGAAGACCTCGGCGAGCTTCTTAAGCTTCTCCCACTCGTGGTTCACCCACGCCTGGAGGATCTCGATGTCCTCCTTGGTCATGTACTTGAACCTGCCCTGGTACTTGAGGAACTCCTCTATCGGCTTTGGCTCCTTCTTCGGGTTGGGCATGTTGATCTTGTACTTGCCGTCCTTGTACTCGAAGAGCGGGAAGTAGGCGGTCTGGACTGCTAGGCGGGCTATCTCGATGCTCTTGTCGGTCGGGCTCCTCCATCCGGTCGGGCACGGGCTGAAGAGCTGGATAAAGCTTGGTCCCGGAGTCTTCTGAGCCGTCTTGAGCTTCCTTATGAAGTCCTCCGGATAGGCGACGCTGGCGGTTGCCGCGTAGGGTATCTCGTGGGCTATGACGATGTCTATGACCTTCTTCTTGTGCCGCTTTTCTAGAAAGTGCCTCTTTCCACCGGGGGTGTTTGTTGTCCAGGCTCCGTAGGGTGTTGAACCTGACCTCTGGATTCCGGTGTTCATGTAGGCCTCGTTGTCGTACATGATGTAGACCGCGTCGTGGCCCCTCTCAAGGAACCCTGAAAGGGCCTGAAGACCGATATCAGCTGTACCACCGTCGCCGGCCCAGCCGACGACCATGATACCGTCTTCGCCCTTGACCTTGTACCCCATGGCCTTTAAGGCCGCCTCAATGCCGCCCATGACGGCACCTGTGGTCTCAAAGGCCGTGTGGAAGAGGTTGGCGTCGAGGGTTGAGTAGGGCCAGGCACCGGCTATGATGGTCGAACAGCAGGCAGGAATGGTTACTATCGTTTTCCTGCCGTAGGCCTTGAGGACGTATCTGAGTCCGAGTGAAGCACCGCAACCTTGGCAAGCGGTGTGTCCTGCGTAAAAGTGCTCGTCCGCGGGAAGGGTCAGTTTCTTCTTAATGGTCTCGGGAATCTCCATCTTTCTCACCTCTTAAGGTGGTACCAGTCCACCTCTACATCGATCTCTCCCTTCTCGATAACGGCCTTCATGTTATCGGCGATCTTCCTGACGTCGTTGACCGTGAAGTCCCTGCCTCCGAGTCCGACTATGTAGTTCTTCATGAGCGGCTTGGCACCGGTGTTGTAGAGCGCCCCCTTGGCCTCTGTGAAGAGTATGCCCTCCTGGCCGAAGGAGAAGTTCCTGTCGAGGACCGCTATGCCCTGGACGTTCTTGGCGAGCTCGTAGAGCTCCTCCTTCGGGAACGGCCTGAACCAGCGGACCTTCGCCGCTCCGACCTTGTAGCCCTCTTCCCTGAGAATGTCAACGGCCTGCTTGACGGTTCCCATGAGCGAACCCATGCCCATGAAGACGAAGTCGGCATCGTCGGTTCTGTAGAGCTCTATCATCTGGCTGTAGTCCCTTCCGAACATCTCCCCAAACTCTTTGCCGACTTCCTTGATGACCTTCTTGGCCTTCTCATGGGCCTTGGCGAGCTTGTAGCGGAACTCGTAGTAGTCGGCGGGAGTTGCGAGGGCGCCGACCGAAATCGGGTTGTCGAAGTTGGTCAGGGTGTAGAGCGGCTTCCGTGGCGGGAGGAACTCGTCGACGAGCTCCTGCGGGATCATCTCGACGACGTCGTATGTGTGGCTCAGGATGAAGGCGCTCTCAACGACCATGGCCGGGACGTTGACGGTCTCCGCTATCTTGAATGCCATCAGAACTCCGTCGTAAACCTCCTGGTTGTTCTCGGCGTAGAACTGCATCCAGCCCGTATCCCTCTGGGCGAGTGAATCGGTCTGATCGTCCCACACGCTCCACGGGGGAGCCATTGCCCTGTTAACGTCGACCATAACTATGGGAAGCCTCGCACCGGCCGCCCAGTGGAGCATCTCGTGCATCAAAGCTAGACCCTGGGCAGAGGTTGCCGTGAAGGCCCTAGCGCCTGTCGCAGATGCACCGATGGTGGCGGCCATTGCGGAGTGCTCGCTCTCGACCGGAACGTACTGGAGGTTCTCGACCTCTCCGTTGGCAAGGAACTCGGCTATCTTTTCGATGATGCTGGTCTGGGGGGTGATCGGGTAAGCGGCAACCACCTGAACCCTGGCGTCTTTCACTGCGTAGGCTGCCGCATAGTTTCCGCTCACGACCTTTCTGATCGGCTTGTACTCCATCTTCACCACCTCACTTCTCCTCCTTCTCCATCGTTATGGCGTTGGTCGGGCACTCGTTGGCGCAGATACCGCAACCCTTACAGTAGTCGTAGTCAACCGCGACGTAGCCGTCGTCCTTGATGTAGATGGCCGGCTCAGGGCAGAACTTCCAGCAGATATAGCACTTGACGCACTTGTCCTCGTTTATGATCGGAATGAAAGTCCTCCAGTCGCCGGTGAAGTTGCTGAGGGTCGTCCCCAGACTTATTGGGGCCTCCGGGTACTCGTCCACCTTGGTGAAGACGATTTTGGTGGCCCCTTCCTTCTTTTCACCAAACAGCGTGTTCAATCTCCTCCCCTCCTTAAGGTAAGATGAAACAAGGAATCAGAGCAAAATCAGAGCTCGTAGACAACGGTCTTGTTGAAGGACTCCTCGGCGGCCTTGGCGTTCTTCTCCCCGAGGGCTCCCGAGAAGGTCTCCTTAATGGCTTCCTGGACTTTCTCAAGCTTGACTAGTCCGGTGGCCTTTGCAACCGCACCGAGGATGGCCGTGTTGGTGATCGGGAGTCCAAGAACGTCGAGGGCTATGCCGGTAGCGTCAACGATAGCCAGCTTGCCCGGCTTCTTCTTGAGCTTCTCAAGTACCTCTTCCTTGCTCTTCTCGGTGTTGATTATGACGATTCCTCCGTCCTTGAGACCGGCCGTGACATCAACGGTGTCGAGAAGGCTCGGGTCGAGGACGACGACAACGTCCGGCTCGTAGATCTGGGTCTTTATCCTGATGGGCTTCTCATCTATCCTGGTGAAGGCAGTAACCGGCGCTCCACGCCTCTCAACACCGAAGAACGGGAACGCCTGGACGTATTTGCCCTCCTTGAAGGCTGCTGAAGCTAGAATGTTTGCAGCGGTAACAGCACCCTGTCCACCTCTACCGTGAAAACGTATCTCGATCATACTTCCTGCCTCCTTGAGGTTTTTTCAATGTTGCTTCAACCGTTACATTTATTTGCCTTTCGGTATTGGCTTAAGCTTCCCTCGGCAAGTGTCTTTGGGTAATCGTGAACATAAGAGGGCGCCAATGGTTAATCAAAATCAAGATTTCCCGAAGAAGTTTCGAAAAAATTTAAATAGACTACCCACCTCCATATAGACTATATAGCCGGAGGGAGGGGAATGGAAGCGCTGGGACTGGCAATGATTGCGGTGGCATTCTATATCGCATGGAACATAGGCTCCAACGACTCGGCAAATGCAATGGGTACTGCCGTGGGAGCGGGGATACTGAGCTTCCGCCAGGCAACCCTCACAATAGCAATATTCACCCTCCTCGGGGCGTATTTAAAGGGGTACAAGGTCATGAAGACCGTGGGAAAGGGAATAGTCCCCCCCGGATACCTGACGGTTGAGTTAGCCGTTATAGCCCTCCTCTCCGCCGGCGTGTGGGTCACCATAGCCACGGTCAAAGGCCTCCCCGTTTCCACCACCCAGGCCATAGTAGGGGGCGTTCTGGGAGTGGGCCTCAGCATAGGCGCGCCGGTGAACTGGGAAACGATGGCGAAGATAGCCGGTGCGTGGGTCTTCTCCCCAGTATTATCCGGTATCTTTGCGATAATCCTATACAAGTTCTACGGATGGGTAATATCCAGGATCAAAACCATAGCCACGATCGAAAAGCTGTACAAGGCCCTCGCAATCCTGGGGGGCTCTTACATGGCCTTCAACTTCGGGACCAACGAGGTAGCGAACGCCTCAGGCCCAATAGTCGGGGCGGGCTTCCTGGAGCCGAGAACGGCTGGAATCCTCGTGGCGTTGAGCCTGGCCATGGGGGCTCTCACCTTCAGCTACGCAGTTATGCACACCGTCGGAAAGAAGATAACATCCCTCGGTCCGGTTTCGGCTTTCTCAGCTCAGTTCGGCTCCGCCATCTCCGTGAGTCTGGCCAACGTTTTGGGCCTCCCCGTGAGCTCAAGCCAGGCCATAGTCGGCGGAGTCGTCGGCGTCGGCATCATAACGGGAGAGGGCGTGGATAGGAGCGTCGTAAAGGACATACTCTTCGGCTGGGTGGCCACTCCAACTGTGGCGGTCATAATCTCACTCATCGTTTTCAGGCTCTTCAGCCTCGCCGGCCTCGTCTAAGGGGTGCTCTATCACCACGCCGAGCTTCGTCAGCTCCTTTATCATTCCCACCTGAACGAGGGCATCGACCACCGTTTCCTCCCCGTAGGAAACGTTGAGAACCTCACCTATTGACTCAAGCAGGCCGAGCACCTTCCCAGCGTCGGAGCCGGGCGGGATGGTTATTCTGAACCTCCGGTACTTAGGCAGGCCTGGGATTATCCCCTCCAGAGCACAGTAGAGGTCGTCCAGAAGGCCCATTTTAGCTGAGGTCTTCACAACGGCCCTCACGTTGGGGGCCATCTCACGCGAGAGTTCAAGGATCCTCTCAGCTTTGTCGTTTACGTCCTCCTCACTGGTTAGGTCAATCTTGTTGAGAACCACCACCATTGGTTTATCCAGAGATTTGAGCTCCCTAAGAACCCTCAGCGATGCCAGAAACTTCCTCCTGATCTCCCCCCAGGGTTCGCTTGAATCAAGAACCAGAAGGAGGACGTCGGCCTTCACTATCTCCTCAAGGGTCGAGTGGAAGGCCTCGACAATGAACGGTGGAAGGTTGTCGATGAAGCCGACGGTATCTGTGACGAGGACCCTTTTCCTCCCGAGTTTAAACCTCCTCGTGGTGGTGTCGAGGGTTGTGAACATCTGATTCCTGGCCTCCACGTTCTCTCTCGCCAGGGCGTTGAGAAGAGTGCTCTTTCCAGCGTTGGTGTAGCCGGCTAGGGCTATTAGAATGAACCCCAGCTCCTCCCTGCGCTTCCTCTTAACCTCTCGATCCGCCCTGACCCTCTCCAGCTCCTTCCTTATCTTTCCCATCCTGTACCGAATGTGCTTAAGGTACTGCCTGGTCTGGTACTCGCCCATGCCCTTGAAACCGGCCCTGTCGCCGAGCTTTATTCTCCTTATCGCCTCCTTAACGAGCGGAACCTCGTACTGGAGTGAGGCGAGCTCGACCTGGAGTTTGGCCTCCTTGGAGTGGGCCCTCTTCTCGAATATCTCAAGAACGAGCTGCCAGCGGTCCATCACCTCAACCTTCAGCTCCTTCCAGAGGTTGTAGGCCTGGCTGGGGGTCAGCCTGTTTGCGAAGATAACCTTATCAGGCTTCAGCTCCTCCACTAGAGCCTTGAGCTCCTTCAGCTTTCCCGGCCCGATGTTGTAGCGCGGATGCTCCTCGCGGTTCTGCTCAACTATCTCAATAACGTCGTAACCCGCACTCCTTAGGAGCTCCTCGAATTCATCTCTACTGAGGCGTTCTCGCCTTGAAGTCCTGATAACTCCGATGGCCTTCATACCTTCAACCCCTGGGAAAGAGGATTTAAAAACCTGCAGTTCTCTGAAAGTGAAGGTGATAAATACTACAGAAAGTTTATAAGTCATGCAAGAACGAAAAGTATGCGGTGAGAACTGTGAAAAAGGTGCTGGCCCTCGTCATCGTCGTGGGTATCGTACTCGGGTTTGCGGGATACTCGTACATCGTTTACAAAAGGGCAGAATTAGTTCAGCCGACTGTTGCCTCTATTGACGAAGTTCATGTCTTCCTTGAAGCGTCTTCGATGGGAATGGAGTACAAAAAGTCCAACGGCGATTCCGTGGATGTGAAGTATCTCCCCGGCATCTTCTATCAGCCTGGAAAAAGAGTTCCAAATCTGCTCCATTTCGAGTTCGTTATTAATGAGGAGTCCCTCGCCCTGAAGAACATCACGATTTACCTCTGGTACTCCCTCTTCAACGTCTCCAACCAGACCCCTCCAAGGGGGCTTCTTTCACTCAATGGCACCGTACCTTATGGAGCCCTTGGAAACAACAGGACGTTTACCATCTTCTACAACTATTCCGATGAACACAACTGGGGGAGTTGGGCTAAGTACGTGCTAGAGCCTTCTGGGGGGATGATTGAAGTTTCCACGAACGGTTCCGGCTCCCTTTGGAGTGTTGCAGACATAAACTCCTTCCAAAGAAGATTAATTGAAGGAAATGGTGATGGAAGCGTCGATTATCTCCCCGACAATTTAACCGGTAGCTTCCGCTACATGGGCTCGGTGACCGTTGAGAGCGTGAATCATGTGATTCCTCAGACTCTCTTCGTGCTCCTATCCTCCAACGGAACCCTCGCTGAAGGGCTGGAGGAGCGCAATGGAGGCGTTTTAATTGTGCCGGTGGTTGTCTTCAACTACGAGGGGAAAAAGTTCCAGTGGAAGAGCTGGCACGGCCTTCCCTATCCGGATGCTGTGAAAACAAAGGTTGGTAGAGTGCTTTCTTTTGTCCTCGGTGATAATAGGCAGGAAGTTGGGGACGATGGCTACATCTATCTCAGCTGGGTGATTGACTACACTTTCAACGTTTCCATCCAGTAACTTTTTTAACACCTTTTTAGAAGGCCTCCAACATGATAGCGCTCGGCATTGAGGGAACAGCCCACACTCTCGGCATCGGCATCGTTACTGAGAAAGAAGTCCTCGCCAACGTATTCGACACCCTAACGACTGAAAAAGGCGGTATTCACCCAAAGGAAGCCGCCGAACACCACGCGAGGCTTCTCAAGCTCCTCCTGAAAAAGGCCCTTGAAACTGCTGGAATAACCATCGATGATGTTGACGTCATAGCCTTCTCCCAGGGGCCCGGTTTAGGGCCGTGTCTGAGGGTCGTGGCAACAGCCGCAAGGGCCCTCGCGATAAAGCACAACAAGCCGATAGTCGGTGTTAACCACTGCATAGCTCACGTTGAGATAACCAAGATGTTCGGCGTTAGAGACCCAGTAGGACTGTACGTTAGCGGCGGCAACACCCAGGTTCTCGCCCTGGAAGGCGGCCGCTACCGCGTCTTCGGCGAGACCCTTGACATAGGCATTGGGAACGCTATAGACACCTTCGCGAGGGAGCTCGGAATAGGCTTCCCGGGAGGGCCGAAGATAGAGAAGCTCGCGCTGAAGGGGGAGAGGTACATTGAGCTTCCCTATGCCGTCAAGGGCATGGACCTGAGCTTCTCGGGAGTCCTCACCGAAGCGGTTAGGAAGTACCGCACGGGCAAGTACCGCGTTGAGGATCTGGCCTATTCCTTCCAGGAGACGGCCTTCGCCGCCCTGGTCGAGGTCACGGAGAGGGCCGTGGCGCACACGGGAAAAACTGAAGTCGTCCTCGTAGGTGGAGTCGCGGCCAACAACCGCCTCCGCGAGATGCTCAGGATAATGACCGAAGACAGGGGGATAAGGTTCTTCGTCCCCCCATACGATCTGTGCCGCGATAACGGCGCAATGATAGCCTACACGGGTTTGAGGATGTACCGTGGTGGCGTAAGGTTTAAGATACATGATACCATAGTGAAGCAGAAGTTTAGAACGGATGAGGTCGAAGTTGTATGGGATTAATCGTGTCCAGTTCACGCCTCATATACGACATTTCAATGTTCGCCGTAATAGCCTACGTGTGGCTATTTTTCCTCAAACGGTGGAACAGGTACGTCGCCGAGCTCAAATTCTTCGTGCAGGAGGCGGCGATATTCCTCTCAATAGCAGTCATCGGAAGGACGATCGATATAATAGACGACTTCACGGAGGTTCCCTACGACTCGGCCATCCTCTCCATTCTTTACGGGGTTTCAATATTCGGGGTTATATACACCATAGTCCACTACGTCATCGTTCTGGAGAGGAGGTACATCCCAACCCCAAAGATCCCGAGTAACGAATCAGCGCCAAAGGGAGCCGACGGCAGATTCAAGGGGGCCTACCTGGTCTTTGGATCCAAGGCTAAGATGGTAGACCTTTTTGGGCTCCTTCGATCCCTCAAAATGCCCACCCTCGCATTCACCCGAAACCCCCACCTCTACGAGGGGATGGACTTTGTGGCAACGGTCTGGATAACCCAAGCCACGGACAGTGGAGTCCCCCCCACCAAGCTCCACGTCATCCAGGAGCAGGCGATAAACTTTGTGCGAGAAAACCCGGAGTCGATCGTGGTTATAGACTGCCTTGAATACCTCATGCTCTACAACGAGTTCCCAGCCATCTTCAAGTTTCTAGTTAACCTCAAAGACTACATCCTGCCGACTGGGGCGGCTCTGGTAATCGTCGTGGACGAGAACGCGCTCGACGAGAGACAGAAAGCCCTCCTTCTCAGGGAGTTTGAACCTCTGTGAGGGCTGTATATGGGGAGAAAACCGTATAGAAAGGTTGTCGTTGGAGGTACATTCGACAGGCTCCACCTCGGCCACAAAGCCCTCCTCAGAAAAGCCTTTGATGTTGGAAGGTACGTGTATATCGGCCTGACCTCGGATGAGATGATAAAGGACAAACCCTACGCCGAGAAGATCCTCCCCTACTGGAGGCGGCTGGAGTGCCTCCTAAAGTTCATCGAGATCAACGGCTACTCAAACTACCGCGTCATCAAGATAAACACCGCGATAGGCTTCGCAGACAGCATGAAGGATCTTGAAGCCATCGTCGTCAGTGAGGAAACGTATAAAGGCGCCGTCCTCGTCAACAGGGCAAGGGAGGAGAAGGGACTGCCCCCCCTCAAGGTGGTTACGATAAAGGTGATAAAAAGCAAGGTGGGCCCGAAGATCAGCTCATCCCTCATCCGGGCCGGCCTCATAGACCCCTTCGGGAATCCCCTAACCCGCAAGAAAAACGAAACTGGAAAGAGGTTATAGCCCAGTCGGCTCGTCGATGAAGAACACTTCCAGATCGAACTTTTCTCCCAGGAGAGGCATCAGTGCTTTAACTCCGAGCGTCTCCGTCTTGTAGTGGCCAGCCACGAGGACGCTCTGCGGAAGGTCAAGGGCGGTTAAATAATCGGCATGGCCAAACTCGCCGGTTATGAGAAGGTCGATCCCCTTCTTCCAAGCTTCCTCCAGGGCGAAGGCACCTGCCCCGCTGATGGCTCCAACGGTTCTAATCTCGCGCTTCCCGAACTCGTAGGTTTTAACCGTTGTGTCGAGCTTTTCCGCGATTATCTGTGCAATTTTCTCTATCGGCTGCGGCTCTTCAAACTCTCCCCAGAAGCCAATGGAAAGCCCCCGGTACTCGCCGAAAGGCCCCTTAGGTTCGAGATCAAGTAATCTCAGAAGTTCTACGTTGTTCCCCACCTCAGGATGGGCATCGAGCGGAAGATGGGCCGCGTAGAGGTTAATGCCCGATGAGAGAAGCGCTTTCAGGCGCTTGTAGTGTATCCCAGTTACGTAGCTTATCCCGCCCCATATCATACCGTGGTGGACTATCATCATGTCGGCTTTGGCCTTTGCTGCGCGTTCTATTGTTTTGAGTGTTGTATCCACCGTGAAGGCGACGCGTTCAACTTCTTCCTTCCCCTCCACCTGGAGGCCGTTGCTCGACTTGTCTGGATAGGCTGAGATGTTGAGGTATTCATCCAGGAATGATACGAGTTCGTCACGACTGACCATTTTTTCACCGCCCTATTCACTGGGTGAATTATTCACTAACTGAATATGCCCAGCAAACCCTTTTAAAACCGCACCATAACCAAGGCTCAAGAGGTGTTGTTATGGGCGAGACGAAAAACGGTGAGAACTTCAGGAAAGCCGTCGAGGAGATAGCGGGAGCAGTCCTCTCAGGCGAGATTAAGGAGAGGGAGGAGCTCAACCGTTACAAAATCATCGTCTCACGCAAGTATCACCTTTCAAAGATTCCTGGCAATTCCGACATCCTGAAGGCCATTCCTGAGGAAGAGCGCGATCGCTTCAGGGAGCTCCTTAAGAAGAAGCCAACCCGAACCATCAGCGGAGTGGCAGTTGTTGCCATGATGACGAAGCCCTTTCCCTGTCCGCACGGCAGATGTATCTACTGCCCCGGTGGTCCCTCCGTCGGCTCTCCCCAGAGCTACACCGGAAAGGAGCCCTCCGCTCTGAGGGCAGTGCAGAGCGCTTACCATCCATATATAATCATGATGCGTCGCCTAAAGCAGCTCACCGATATCGGCCACGATGTAGACAAGGTCGAGGTCATAATCCAGGGCGGAACTTTTCCAGCCGTTGACCTCGATTACCAGGAGTGGTATATTAAGTGCGCCTTCAAGGCGATGAACGACTTTCCCCACTTTAGAGACATCGAAAACCTCGAAGACAAGCTCGTGAGGCTCATAGTGAAAGGAGATAAGTCGGTTTTCGACGAAGACCCGGCATTCAAGGAAGCGTGGGAGAAGACCCATAGGAAGCCGTACTACTACCTCGAAGATGAGCAGAGGAAGAACGAACGGGCGAAGGTCAGGATGGTCGGCCTCACGATAGAGACGAGACCCGACTGGGCCTTCGAGAGGCAGATAGACAGGATGCTCAAACTGGGGACGACGAGGGTCGAGCTCGGCGTTCAGACTGTATTTAACTTCATCCACGAGAGGACGAAGAGGGGTCACGGCGTCGAGGAGATAATCAAGACAACGCAGCTCCTGCGCGACGCCGGTTTGAAAATCAACTACCACATAATGCCGGGTCTGCCGGGAAGCAACTTTGAGCGCGACCTCTACACGTTCAGGGCCATCTTCGAGGATTCCCGCTTCCGCCCGGACATGCTGAAGATTTACCCAACCCTCGTTACGGCGGATGCCCCGCTCTACGCCTGGTACAAGGCCGGCAAATACCGGCCCTACACGACGGAGGAGGCCCTTGAGCTTTTGGTTGAGGCGTACAAGCTCTTCCCCAAGTGGGTCCGCGTCATGAGGATACAGCGCGACATCCCTGCGAAGCTCATCGTCGCCGGAGTGAAGCACTCAAACCTCGGCCAGCTCGTCTTCAACGAACTGATAAAGCGCGGGATAAGGCCGAGGGAGATTAGGTTTAGGGAAGTTGGTCACATGATGGAGAAGTTTGGAATTCAGCCGGAAGTGGATCACATAAAGCTCCTCCGCGAGGACTACGACGCAGCCGGAGGAAAGGAGATATTCCTCAGCTTTGAGGACGTTAAAAACGACATCCTGATTGGCTTCATCCGTCTCAGGATTCCAAGCGAAAAGGCCCATCGGAGAGAGATAAACTGCTGTCCTTCTGCCATAGTGCGGGAGCTTCACGTCTACGGCCCACTCGTGCCGATAGGCGGAAAGCCGAAGTACGAGTGGCAGCACCGCGGATATGGGAGGGAGCTTCTGGCCGAAGCTGAGAGGATAGCTCGCGAGGAGTTCGACGTCAAGAAGATGCTGGTCATCAGCGGCGTTGGGGTTAGGAACTACTACCGGAAGTTCGGCTACAGGAGGAACGGGCCCTACGTGGCGAAGAGGCTCGATAGAAGCTACGCCGACTACGGAGGGAGCAGGGAGTTTGATGCACACTTGAACACTTGATCACCCATCTTTGCTCTGCCATTTTCCCGTTTAACGTCATCTACGATGCCAGTGTCTTCATAAGCTCTGATACTTCAGAGAACTCCGACTTTATGAAATTGAACACCCTCTTATCGACGGCGTTTTTGTCAATGGCAACCAGCAGGATTCCCCTGTTGATTGAGGTCAAATCCTTAAGGGATGTTATGAACTTCAGAATTGCCTCTTCGCCGTTCTCAAGTATCAGGTACTCGATGCAGTCTATAAGGATGACCTTGTCCATGTTGGTCGCCTCAAGAAAGCCTTCGAGGTAATTGAGGAGATATGGGAGTCTAGTGGGGTTCACGGAGCCTTCCTTATTCACCTTTGAGATCCAGAGAACAGGAACCAGCTTGAGGCCGAGCTTTCCGCGAAAGACTTCGGGGGGCTCGCGGCTGACGGCCATGGCCGGGAGGCGGTATCTCTTGGAGAGAAGGACAAAAGCCTTGTAGACCTCGTCCAGGCTGCCCCAGTAGCCGCCGTATTTCAGATTCTCAGCAGGCTCCGTGGCGAGCGGGACCACCATGTATCTGCCCCTGCCGAAGGGAAGATAAATCAGGAAGGAGGAGAGAAAAATGAAAATTGCAGCAATAACAAGGAGTACCGACCGGATTGTATAGAAAGTCTGATTCGAACCAAGGATCGTCGTCCTGAGGAGTACCCCAATTGTCTGGGCGATTGCAACGAGAACAAAAGTTAGGATAACCATATCAAAAACCCTGGAGAAGTACTTGAAGCCCATGTTATTCTTGGCATTTCTTCCTATTAAGGCCATAACGACTATTATCGCAAGGGAGAGGAGGAGCACTATAAGATCTCTGATGAAGTAACCCCACGAGATAACCGCGACCATGGTATTACGTATGATCCTCTGGATATTTAAGCTATTCGGCAGGAAGGATTTTTAAGCCACTGGATTCATTATCCAGAGGTGAAATGAATGTCCTGGAAAGAAAAGCTCGGCATGGTCCACATATACACCGGGGACGGAAAGGGAAAGACCACCGCGGCACTTGGTCTAGCCGTTAGAATGCTCGGATCTGGGGGAACGGTGAAGATAATACAGTTTATGAAGGCTCCAAAAGTCTATGGAGAGCAGATAAAGATCGAAGAGTGCGGAGCAGAGATAGAGTCTCTAGGGCTCCCAAAGTTTGTCCACGGAAAGCCGGAGCCAGATGACATCGAGGCTGCAAAGAGGGCCCTGCAGAGGGCCAGGGAAGAGGCTTCGAGCGGAAAGTGGGATCTCATAATACTAGACGAGGTATGCGTCGCCCTGGGCTTTAAGATGCTTGAGGTTGATGAAGTCAAAGAGCTCATCAAAAGCAAGGCCCCCAACACCGAGCTCGTTCTGACAGGAAGGTACTGCCCGGAGGAGCTCTTCGAGCTGGCCGACTACGTGACCGAGATGAGGGAGGTGAAGCACCCCTACCAGAGGGGCATCCTCGCGAGGAGGGGTGTTGAGTACTGACCGTCCCAACCGACATTTTTCGACATTGACCGAAAAGCTTATTTAGTGAAAGGAAGTTTAAAATACACGGGGAGATTTTAGTAACGATTCTTAAGAAAAGGGGGTGAGAACATGAGCGAGCTAATCCAGCAAATTGTGCAGGTTCTCAAGGAGCAGGTCGTTCAGGACACCGTTGTTCCGAGGAACATCAGGCGCGCCGCTGAACAGGCCATCGAGACCCTCCTCGACGAGAGCAAGGAGCCGGCCGTTAGGGCCGCCGACGCCATAGCCATCCTTGAGGAGATAAGCGAGGATCCGAACATGCCCATGCACACGAGAACCATAATTTGGGAGGTTCTCGGCGCCCTCGAGCAGGTCAAGTGAGCGTTTTCTTTTCCCGCTCATTTCCTGCGTTCGTCTCAGCATTTCTGCTCCATATACCACAGTTTTGCACTCTCCTCAACGAGCTCCGCCTTGTAGAACGCTTCCCTGAGGGTTCTTCCCACCGTGACTATGCCGTGCTTTTCCATCAGTACCGCGTCTGAGTCCTTGAGTGCTTCAGCAACGACTTCGGCAAGATCACTGGTCCCAGCTGGCCTGAAAGGCGTTACTGGAATCCTGCCCAAATAAAGCTCAGCCTCGGGGGTTATTATCGGCAGATCTCCCCTCCGAAGGACGGTTGCAGCGACTATCGAATAGGGCGGGTGAAGATGGGCTATGGCCCTCACATCAGGCCTCTTTCTGTAGACCGCGAGATGAAGCCTGTACTCGCTCGATGCCCTCACCCCAGAGATCTGGTTCCCATTCATATCGATGATCGCCACCTGACCTGTGCCCATGTCGTCCATGACCGCTCCGGTGGCCTTTATGAAGACCAGATTGCCCCTCCTGATGCTCAGGTTTCCGCCAAACGCGGCCGTCAACCCGCGTTCGTGGGCCTTTCTGGAGTACTTAACAAGCTGGGATTTGATAACGCAGCTCATTTTTTCACCACCTTGACACCGTACCCACAATCCAGGCAGTAAGCTCTCTCCCCCTTCCAAGCAAGCTCACCGCCGCAGATCGGACAGATATCGGTGTTTCCGTTCTCCTTCCAGTGCTCGTAGGTCTCACGGTCAATGACGAGGAAAGGACTGCCCTCTTCTTCCTCGAAGTGCCCGAGAACGGGACTGCTCTTCAGCTCAAAGCTCTCGGCGTCTATTATCACGGGCTCCAACCCTATGTTGCCCTCGTATTCGATGTCGTTCGCCGGAACTATCTCGACGATGAAGGCGTTGAGCTTCCTGTCGAGGTACGCCACGACCTCGAGGGCATCGCTCAGCTCACCGCTGGAGGAGATAACGTCAACAACAAGGGGCTCATCCCGGGGGAAGGCCATAGCTACCACAGTCCTGCCCCTAAAAACTGCAATTCCGCGGTCCAGGCAGATCTCTTCAAGGCCGAACCCCTTTAAGACCTCTCTGAGGTCGTTTCCGTCGGGAAGGCGGCGGTTTCTGCGTATAGTCTCACCAAGCACCTTCGCCAGGGGCATCGCCAGGTTCACGGGCTCGTGTATGACTATCTCCATTCCCATCCCCCTACCCCGTTGGGGGAAAAATTTATAAACCTGCCCTCGCGACTATGGAACGGGTTGCCTGTAGGGTCCCGCGGTAGCCTAGCCTGGGAGTGGCGGCGGACTGTAGATCCGCAGGTCCCCGGTTCAAATCCGGGCCGCGGGACCACCAAAATAATTCTGAGGCTTTTAAATGAAGCGCGCCCTCAAGATCTTCGAAGTTCTCACTTGGATCATCATCCTGCTGCTCGTCGGGGTTACTTTTGACGTTTCCTTCAACGACGGCGCGCTCTCGCGGAGGTATCTCCCCGGTGAGTTTGTTGAAAAGCTCTACGAGTTCAGAGAAGAGACGCGGTTTCTTACCGGCATAAACGACCCAGTGACCAAGAACTTTGAGAGGTACCTGAACGACCCAGAAGAGCGCGGAATTTTGCTGAACCTATCCCGGAGCCTAAAAGGAAAAAACCAGATCGAATCCGCATGGAAAATTCTTGAGTGGGAGGACAAAAGACTAACATACGACTACGGAAGAGCCGAGCCCCAGTTCATCCCTCCCTCAGAGTTCCTGTCCAAGGGAAAGGGCATATGTGGCGACTACTCGCTTCTCACAGCAGGCCTTCTCATAGCTATGAACTACTCCCCCGTTTACGTCCTGGCGATAAGCTTCAACGATTCCGAAACCGGGCACCTGACGGCGGCGATACGGGTGGGGGGCAAGTACCTTGTGGCAGACCAGCACCCTCCTCTGATGGATCTGGGAACCTACTACCGCCACTGGGCGGTCTACACCGCGAACTCATCGGCAAAACCCCTTCACATAGATCGAATTGAGGTGTATGCGGTTTACTGGAAGGATGGGAGGGTAAACGTCAGACGCGAAGGAAGCATGGGGAGAAGCGAGTTCATGAGGGAAGACTACAACATGACGGAGGGCGACGCAAGAAAGCTTGTCGGGGACTTAACCTCCGAAATCCAGCGGAGATTCCCCAATCTAAAGCAGGATCCACTACTCCTGGGATCGGAGAAAAGGGATTCACCACCGGAGGGTTATCGCTCTGTTTCGATATTCCAGGCCACATTTCCCGCTTACGCGGACTATTACATACCGGAAGCCCACAAAGGGTTCGTGTCGCTGATTCTTGACACGCTTCTAGAAAACGAGGAGCTAGGAAGGGCCCTCGAAACCTCAGACTCGTTCTGGGTAAACGGAACCCTGAGAAAGCCATCCCTCTCAATAACGGTCTACACCGGACGAAGAGGGTCCTGATTAGGATGGTTCCAATTTTCGGGGTTTAACCCAAAGATATCAATCGTTCATTGGGAATACTACAAACTGTGCATTTTGCTATTGGCTATTTTCCGGGATTAAGTGATACTAACTGAGAATTATTTAAAAAAACCATTTAGAAGTCTAGAAAAGTATTTAAACTTTAAGTTCTAAAATTCCAATTGGTGGGTGTCATGGAGATAGAGTTATTGAAGAAACTTGTCTCAATTCCATCACATTTTGGTAGTGAAGGGGAAATCTCAAAATTCATCGGCTCGTTTCTCGAAGAACACGGACTCCCCGTAAAGTACCAGGAGATAGAGGGTTTTGGTAGCAACGTGATCTCCAAGGTTAAAGGAAAGAAACTAACCCTCGTCCTCAACGGCCACATGGACACCGTTGGATTGGGGGGAGGATGGAGGAAGAACCCCTGGGGCGAGCTGGAAGGGGATAAGTTCTACGGTCTCGGGAGTGCGGATATGAAAGGGGGCCTCGCCGCGATGATGACGGCCTTTGTGGAGATCCTAAACATCCCAAAGAAGAAGCGGCCAACAGTAATCTTCACGGCGGTCGTTGATGAGGAAGGATATTCCCGGGGAGCCTGGAGGCTCATAGAAAGTGGAGAACTCAGGGACGCTGATTTAGTCCTCGTGGGTGAACCCACGAACGAGAGCCTGATGCTCGGGGCAAGGGGAAGGTTCGTGATAAAACTGAAGCTCCGGGGGAAGAAAGCTCACGCGGCAAGACCCGAAAACGGGATAAACGCCATAGAAGAGCTCTCAAAGCTCCTGGCGTTTCTTCCAAAGATAAAGACTAAAAAACACAGACGACTGGGTTCGGGCTCGTACTGCACCCTCTACGCCCACGGGGAAGCGGACGGCCTGAGCGTCCCGGAATCGGCCGAAGCAATAGTGGACAGGCATGTGGTCGTTGGGGAAGACTGGGAGCGGGTAACCAGGGAGCTGAGAAAGGCCGCGACAAGGGTCGGGGTAAGCGGGGAGCTAGAGATAGAGAGGTTCCCAAGACCAACGCCCGAAATGCTCCCTTACACCGTTAGAGAGAACAATCGATTCGTCTCTATTCTTGAGAAGGTTTATTCCTCCCTGTGGGGCGAAATCCCGGAAAAAACCTACGGAAGGAGCGTGGGCGACTTCAACTACTTCGGCACATACCTCGGGGCACCCACGATAGTTTTTGGACCGAAGGGCTCAAACTGGCACTCCGCCGACGAGTGGGTGAGCGTTTCATCGGTCAGGAGGGTAAAGCAGACGTACGTGGAGTTCATCAAAGCCCTCGGGAACTCGGGGAGACCCATCACATAACGCAGCACTCATAGATTATCTCCACGTCCCTCACCGTTTTTGCCCATTCGATTACTTTCCTAGGAGGATTGGTGAGCCTGTCCACCCCCGCCACAACCGCACCCTTGTCGAACTCAAGCCTCCACCTGCCGAGCGGCCGCATGCAACCTATGCTCAGCTCACCATCGAACTCCTCACGGGCGTACTTAACGACTTTGAGACTTTCCTCAACGCTCGGCTTTGGAACGTTCTCCATCTCAGTTCCCTTCGTTGGGATGAGTACATCGAGGACGAGAACGTCTATCGGGTACTGAACCAGGAGGTCTATAGCCCGGTACTCCCACCATATCTTTCCAAAATCGAGGCCGATGGTTATGTGGGGCGCAATTCTCACGCCAGCCTCAGTTAGAAGGTCGAGAATCCTGAGATAATCATCGACGGTCTTGTCTATCTTGTAAACGCGCTTTATCACGTCGTCATCGCCCACGAAGTCGAGGGAAACTGCATCGACGTACTTAACCCACTCCAGGTCGCTCTCGTCGATGAAGCCCACGTGGGCGTTGAGCTTGAGGTTAGTCCTCCTCTTAATTTCCCTTATCTCGTCGGCGTAGAAGTCGAGGGGGACTTTGAGCCGTCCGTCCATACCGCCGCTCAGGAGACACCCGTTGTAGCCTTCCTCAGCGAGCTTAAGGCAGTAGTTCAAGATCTCCCCGCGCTCGGGCTTCCTCATTCCCTCTAGGTAGTGCCTCCCGCAATGGGCGCAGTTCAGGGCACAGGCGTTCCCCGTGACCGAGATTGAGGGGAATTTGATTCCTGGGACGTAAACTTTGAGTTTCTTCTTTTCGTTTACCATTTAGCTCACCTCAGAAGGGGGTTGTATGGGGTGTAGCCCCCTCCAGTGTTTAAAAGAGAAGGAAGGGCTTGGAAAACGCAGTTCCCCGGTTTATGTGGGGCAAAGCCCCACGTTCGGGGGGAGGGGGTTGGCAAGGACGTGGGGGGTGAAACCCCCCGGTCCTGCGAGGAGAATTTGATTCCGGGGACGTAAATCTTGAGCTTTTTCCTTTCCATTCTCACCCTCTAGAGAAGAGCAGCACCACAGGAATATAACCCTTTTGGGATAAAAATGTGGAAAAGAAGGAGATCACTTCTCGGCTTCCTTCTGGTTCTTGAACAGCGGCCACCAGGCCTTCTCCCCGAAGAGGCTCATAAATGCCGGCCCTATGAAGTACACCGCCATCGTCGCCGTCAGGAGGATTCCTGCGGAGAGTGCAAAGCCTATTTCCCTCGTTCCCCAAGTTGAGCTGAGCATCAGCGCCCCGTAGGTGCTGGCAAGGACAAGCGCCAGTCCTATGACTAGCGTATCCATTGTTCCGGCCGCGACTATCAAAGCCTCCTCGGGCTTTCTGCGCTCGAACTCGTCCCTCGCCTTCACGAGGTAGAAGCTGTTGTAGTCGATGCCGACACCCATCAGCACGACGAAGACCATCAGCGGAAGGAACCACATGATCTCCTGGTTGAATATCCTGCCGAAGAGCCACGTCGAGACCCAGATGCTCGTCATGACGCCGAGAAAGATTGTAATCATAGTGGACGTTACGGCAGGCAGACCCTTGAGTGTGGGGATGAGCGAGAGGAACATCAGGATCAACGCCACTGGGATTATCCTGTGCCAGAAGATGTCGTTGATCCTGTCCGCTAGATCCATCGAGAGCGCCGCTCCTCCTCCGACGAGACCTTCCTTAACCTCTGGGTTCTCCTTTGCAACTTTCCTAACGTAGGCCCTGAACTCCTTCACGAGCTCTTTGGCTCCTTCCTCAGTGGGCTTGTACTTCGTCTCGACCTGGATCATGACCTTATCGCCCTTGCTTGAGATGAACCTGCCCCCTCCGAGCGCTTTAACCGCCGAAAGCGTCAGGTTGCTAACCGGTTCCCCGTAGGGCCTCGTGGGTGAATAGACAGCCTTTACCCCATCCATTGAAGCGATGTGTGCCGTTATCTCGTCCACCAGCTTAAGGTCATCACCAGTAACGTTGCCGTTGAACTCGAGGATTATGTAGTTCGGGGACATAACGGAAGCCCCGAGCTTTTCTTCGCTCAGCTGCATAAAGGTGAGGGTGTCGCTGCCCTCAGGGAGGAAGAGGCTCATGTCGTGAGTTCCTTTGAAGGTCAGGAACGTGTAAGTGGCCGGTGCGGCTACGAGGAGGGCTATCAGAAGAACAACCTTTGAGTGCTTTATCACCCACTCGGCTATCCTGCTCCTCTCGTGGACGTCCATTGTTCTGATGTGCTTTAGGTGTCTCGGCCACCAGAACCAGCTCTTGTCGCCGATGAGGGCAGTTATTGCTGGGATGAAGGTAAGGCTTGCTAGCAGAACCGAGATGACTGCCAGCGGCGCTATTATGCCCATCTGCTGGAATATCGGGAACTCCCAGGCGAGGACGAAGGAGGCGAAGGCTATGATGTCGGTGAAGGCACTCGCCAGGACTGCGTCCTTAGCCCTCTTGAGGGCTTCTGCAACTGCCTTCTCATGCTCGTAGCCTTCAGCCAGGTACTCCTTGAAGCGGTGGACGTAGTAGGTCGAGTAGTCTATACCGAGACCGAGGGCGGTGGTTATCGTCAGCATCTGAGCCCAGCTTCCCACGTCGATGATCCCACCCTTGGCAAGGAGATAAGCTATTCCAAGCGCGGTGAGGGCGGAGGTTGCAACGCCCGTGAACGGCAGGAACGTTGCCAGAACCGCCATACCCATGAGCAGGAAGAGCACAATCAGCGCTATCACCACACTCGCGCGCGTTGTATTCTGGTTGTCCCTCTGGCCATATTTTGTCATCTCGTGCATCTGGACAGGGGTTCCACCGAGGGCGCCCACAACGTTGGGGAAGTACTTACCAAACTCCTCCAGGGCTACCTCCTTGACCCTACTGGCGTTCTCCGCCCTGTACTTGTAGAGATCGTCGCTCGGTCCGGGCCTTCCGTAGGGAACGAAGGTTATCAGCATCGTGGTGTTGTCTTCGCTCTTGAGCATGCTCAGATAGGTACCAGCCTTCTCCTCGATAACCGGCCAGAGCTCCTCGGCAAGGGGCTTGATGTCATCCCTGGTCATCGCACCGGGATCCCCTTTGAACCGGAAGGCTATCTCCACGAGCTTCGATTCATTGAAGGTTATCTCTATACCGTAGGGGTTACTCTTAGCGTAGCTGGATATCATGGAGCGAACGGTGCCTTTCACCAGCTCCTCAAGCTCCGTCTCGCCCATCGGGTAGTTCCTTACTATCACCTCAGTGAGGTTCATGAAGACGCCTTCGAACTCCTCAGGAACGGCCGTGTCGTTCATCTGGCCCATCTTTTCTTTGGCGCCCTGGAGGAAGAGTTTCTCAGCCAGATTCCTCGGGTCGGCGCCCTCGTAGAGGGCCTTCACAACTTCCGAGACGTTGAAGTTCGCACCCCCCTGCGCCTGTCCCTCGCTAATCGCGGCCATTACCTCAACGGTTGCCTCTTCAAGCCTCTCGCCGCTTACTATACCCCTCGGATCCTTTGAGACCGTCTCAACGATTACCTCCGCTGTTTTCTCAGTGTTGGGTACACCCCCGGAGGAGAGCTGCTCTATCATTCCTTCCTTCAGAAGCTCTTTTGCCAGCCCCTGGATAACCCTCTCGTCCCCGTTGCTCTCGTAGATCGCCCTAAAAACACTCTCATCCATCTGGGGGCCCATTTGACCTGCCATGGCCTTGATGATGGACAGCGTGGCGTTTTTGAGGAGTGCCCCGTTGGTGGAGAGAACCCCCTCCGCGTTCGGGTCGTAGGTGAGAACCGCATCAGCGATAACCGGGGCGAACTGGCTCGCTGTTCCGCTGGCCATCCCGCTCATCCCAGCAAGCAGGAGGTTCTTTTCGAGTTCCTTGGTTGGGCCGGCTATGAGGAGGAGCCTAAGGACATCCTCCGGGTTCTGCACACCAGCCAGCGGATTGTTGGGCACGCTCGCCATTAGCTGAAGCCCGATCTGGACGGTGGCGTTTTCAACAGCCATAGGATCCGGGTTCGGGCCGAGGGAAACAGCCGCTTCAACTATCGAGGAGAAGGTATTTGAATCAAGAGCACCGAGTCCTGGAACCTCTATCGCCTGGTTGCCCTGTGCTATGACCTGGGGGAGGCCATGAAGGGCCTGGGAAGCTATCTTCGAAACAGTCCCAGTGAGCTGAGCAGTGTTCATGCTCTGAAGGGCGTAGGGGCTTCCAGCGTTGGCGTCGAAGGCCTCGACTCCGGCGTAGAACGCCGTCCCATACGCTTCTATGAGGGGCTTCTGGCTCTCATCTGCGGTTCCGGCGAGGACTATCCCCTTCGTGATGTTGGCGAGGAGGGCGTCGGTTATTGCGGCACTTCCGGCCTGCGCGTATACGGGGTAGAGAGAGTTAAACACCGCGTAGACGAACTCAGGCCTCGTCCTGGTCTGGTTGGCAATGAGCTGGGCTTCAGCCGGAGTTAGATTGCCCCTATCGTACGTCCCCATTGCGGTGAGGGCCCTGTGAACACCTATAACCCCCACGTAGGTCATCCCATAGCTTGAGTTGAGGGCGTATAGCCCAGCGTTCATCTCAGCCAGCGTTGAGTTGAGGGCCTTAAGGGTCTCGCTTGTCGAGCTCAGGTTCCTGTGGAGGGCAACGTAGGCCCGATCCGTCTGGTTCAGGGCATCCCTGAGAAGAACTGTTTGGTTCCAGAGAAAAGTCAGGTTATCCTCCAGTGCGAGGTAACCCTGGGCAGCGCCGATGAGGCCCTTCTTGATCATCTCGGTCGTGTTAGCCAGGTAGTAGGTCAGATTAAGAACCTGCCCGAAGCCCTCCTCCGTCTGGACTGCAGTGGAATAGAGGATCCTGGTTATGTTGGCGGCCATTATGGTTATGTTCAGCGTGAGGTTGTAGTCCATGTCCCAGAGCTGATCTATGGCGTCATAATAAGAACTGACGTTGTCGGCGTACCTTCCCTCAACGCGCTTTTTAAACTCAAGATAAGCTTTCCTTGCGTTCTCGTCGTTCACACTTACGTTGGTGAGGAGAAGGTAGGTCATGTTCTCGTTCTGGGCCTCTGCAAACTCCTCGGTCATTATGTCCTGCACTCTGATGGACTCTATTTTGTGAGAGATCATCTGCTCCTCGCTGTAGTTGGTAACTTCGCTCAGCTTTCCGGCGAGGGGAGCCATGATGACTATGAGAATCATCCAGACCCCCAGCACCACCTTTGGGTGCCTTGCTATCCAGTCGTTCCAGGCCATTTAGACCACCTCAAACCTTTTAAAGACGTCAGCGTAATACCTCCAAATGAAACATGTGTGTATCAAATATGTTTAGTTCAGACATATCTTATAAACCTTTCGGGGTGATACTATGTCGGAATCGCTCGTGAGGACTATGTTCACCGTCCCCATGAGAAACCTCATACTCCTCATAATCGGCCTCAAAGGCGAGACCCACGGCTACGAGATCCTGAAGGAGATAGAGAAGATCAGCAGGGGCATGTGGAAGCCAAGCCACGGCAACCTCTACACGATGCTCAACAAGATGGTCGAGGAAGGGCTGATAGAGCCCAGGGAAGAGTACCACGGCAGGAGAAAGCTCGTGAAGTACTCCCTAACGGAGAAGGGCTGGAACTACATGAGGGAAGCGAACGAGCTCGCGCTTCAGTCGCTCTATATGGCCGTCCAGTACCACGAGATGCTGAGGGAAAAGCTCAGGCAGATGGGCTACAGAAAGGAGATAGCGGTCGAAGCAATAGACGGCTACGTCGAACTCCTCGACAGGATTATCTCGATACTGGAGGAAAAGAAGAGGAGCCTGCTGGAGCTGAAGGAGAAAGCCAGAAAAGGGGAGGAAGGGAAAAAGCCCGTCAAAGGAACGGGTTCCTGAACTTCCTGCCAGGATAGACGGCTATTCCCTCGAGTTCCTCCTCTATCCTTATGAGCTGGTTGTACTTGGCGTTCCTGTCGCTTCTGGCTGGGGCGCCGGTCTTTATCTGGCCCGCATTGAGGGCAACGGCGAGGTCGGCAATGGTTGCATCCTCCGTCTCTCCGCTCCTGTGGGAGACGACGACGCCGTAGCCAGCGCGGAAGGCGGTGTATGCTGCGTCTATGGCCTCGCTCAGAGTTCCTATCTGGTTGACCTTGAGGAGGAGAGCGTTGGCGGCACCCATCTCGATGCCCTTCCTTATCCTCTTCGGGTTGGTGACGAAGAGATCGTCTCCAACGATCTGTATCTTGTTCCCGAGCTCCTTCGTTATCATTACGAAGCCTTCCCAGTCCTCCTCGTGGAACGGATCCTCGATGGAGACAACCGGATAGCTGCTAACGAGCTCCTTGTAGAGCTCGAGGAGCTCGCCGCTGGTGTATTCCTTGCCGTTGACGACGTACTTGCCTATGTCCGGGTGGAAGAACTCGCTTGAGGCCGGGTCCATCGCGAAGGCTATCTCGTCGCCCGGCTTGTAGCCGGCTTCTTCAATGGCCTTTATGAGGAGCTCGAGAGGTTCGTGCGGCTCCTTCAGCGGGGGAGCGAATCCGCCCTCGTCACCGACGTTGACCGCATCCTTACCGTACTTCTCGGCAATGACGCCCTTGAGGACGTGATAAGTTTCAGAAACCCACCTTATTCCTTCCCTGAAGGAGTCAGCTCCAACGGGCATTATCATGAACTCCTGGAAGTCGAGCTCGTTGCCCGCGTGAACACCGCCGTTGATGACGTTGCTCATCGGGACGGGCATGACGTAGGCGTTGGTTCCTCCTATGTACTGGTAGAGCGGCATTCCGAGGGCGTTGGCAGCGGCTTTGGCAACTGCCAGAGAAACGCCGAGGATGGCGTTCGCCCCGAGGTTGCTCTTGTTCTCGGTGCCGTCTAGCTCGAGCATCAGCATATCAATGTCCCTCTGCCAGGTGACGTCCATTCCGATGATCTCGGGGGCTATTATCTTGTTCACGTTCTCGACAGCCCTTCTAACGCCCTTTCCGTGGTAGCGCTTTCCGCCGTCGCGGAGTTCGAGTGCCTCGTGGGTTCCGGTGGAAGCTCCACTCGGAACTGCCGCCCTTCCCATGCTCACCGGCGTATAGACCTCGACCTCAACCGTTGGGTTTCCCCTGCTGTCGAGGATTTCTCTCGCGTACACTCCAGTTATCTCAAACGGGTTCTCCATAGCAATCACCTCGGGTGATATTTCCGGCTCCCTCTTATAATCCTAATGGTCGAAAGCTAAAAGGGCTAACTTTTAAACCTCCGTTCAAACTTTCCATGGGATAAAAATGATGGACTGGAAGAGGCAACTCCGCGAAGAGGGCTACCTAGAAATTCCAGGATTTAGAATAGAGCTCACCCTCGACAACACGTTTATGGATCTCGACTACATACCCAGGATAGCCGTTTTCTGGGAAGGCGACGATCACTGGCACGTCCTCAGGAACCCAATTCCCAGGGGAAGCACCCTGGAGGAAAACTGGGACAATGCCATCGCGGTTCTTGAGAAGATTGTGGCCGGAGATGAAGAGCCCAGATTCGACGATCCCGAAGTTGAGATGGCGTTCAAGAAAGCGATCAAAGTCCTTGAGAGCGATCGCTTCAATTCCATTTGAAGCTGTGGAACGGGTTATATACTTCGAGCGCGTACTTTTGGATGGTGAGGAGGATGAGGGCATATCTAACCATTCCAATCGTGATACTCATGCTCGCCCTCCCCATAGTTCAGGCCTGCATGAGCCCGTACGACCAGTACGCAGTTGAGATCGTAATGAACAAGCCGGGAGTTGAGTACAACCCCTCAGCCGGCGTACCTTCCACCGTGGTAGTAGAGAACGAGACTTTTGTTGTGAGGGTTTGGAACGGTGAAGATGGCCCGCATGTAAGGGTTGAGATCCCGCTGATCCATCGTATGGGTGCCTACTGGAGCTACACCGGCCCGGTTGTGATAACAAACGGGACAATTCAGAAGCTCATCAGCCGTGGGTGGATCGCCACCTCCATAATCCGAAACGGGTCGAGTATCGACGTTCTTCAAAAGGGCAACGTTACGGTAAAGATAAAGACCCCAAAAAGCGAGTGCACCTCCGACTCCGACTGCGCCACGGGCGGCTGTTCGGGGGAAATATGCGCTCCAAGGGATGAGGCAGGAAAAATAGTGAGTCCCTGCCTCTACGCCAGGTGGTACGACTGCCTCAAGCTTACGAGCTGTGGATGCGTGAACGGGGCCTGCTCATGGAAGCCCAACGAGGCCTTTAAAAAGTGCCTGAGGGAGCATGGAGTCGATCCATCAAAGGTTATAAGGGCAGGCGTTTCTGAGGTCACCGCAACGGGTCCAAACCCAGAGGAGCTCTCCGATGCCCTGAAGGAGTTCTTCAAAGCCACTGGAGCAAACTGCACGAAGTTCAACTTAATCTCGGGCTCCGAGGAGAAGCCTGCCTACGATCCTAGCAAAGTCGACGCTGAAAGAGTCCTGGAGAAAGCCCTTGAGTACCTCACTGAGAAGGGGATAATTACCGGTCTCACTGAGGAGGACGTTGCCCAGATAACCAGAATTGCCAAGTGGGGAGAAGCCGGCTACAACGGAAAGATCGGCTGGTATGAGACCAAGAACGGCACTTACGCCTGGATTCCCTACGACGAGAGCAAGAACCCAACCCTCGTGAGGTGCGGCTGGGTGGGTCCGCCGGTTTACGGCAACGCCTCATCCACAGAGGGGAACGGCACCCCTGGAACGGGCCACCTCAACCCCGGAAGCGGTCCGAACGTTACGGGGGGTTTCGGAAACCATACCGCACCAAACCCCGCCGTTAATGCCCCTCAGAACGAGATGACCTCCACCACAAAGACGGAGACTGGTTCCGCCATCTGCGGGCCGTCTTCCATCATTGGACTCGCTGTCCTAGTGAGGCTGATAAGGAAGAGAAAGTAAGTTATTTTGTTTTTCATAATTTTCAATTCGTGTTTTGATGGGTTAATTCCATTCTCATCAAAAATTTATACCCAAACTAGGCGGATAATGCAATCCAACGTACATTTTCACTGAGTTGATTAAGATCATGTACTATTTAAAGTATGGAAAAATATATAAACAATCTTAATGCTAGAATAATGCAGATTGATTGTTATCCTCGTGAGTATCAATCCTGGAGGTGGTCTCGTGAAGCCCAAGTCCCTGACATCTTTGTCCCTCCTGTTCCTTTTCCTCATTTCTGGAATGGTAGTTCCACAAGTTAGTGCCGGAGAGAAAATAACCGCTCCGGTGCCACTCTACCTGCTGACGAGCAACTTCACATATTCGATGTACGTTACCCCACCTTGCTTCCAGTATCCCAATAGGTATCTCGTCGAGTACGCGGTGATCAACGGAACTTTATGGGAGCTCAAGGGGCCCCTTTACACCGGGTGCAGGAACGTCTCGGGAATCGAAGTCAGAGTCGCTGGGATAGAAAACGAAAGCGACGAAAAACTTGCCTCGTTCCTCAGGGATTACTTCCATCTCGGGAACAATTCTCCAGTGAAGGCAATCCACGTGAAGGTGTACACTGATACCCCATACACCATCCCAGTAGAACTACGTTCTGAGAACATCACTATCTCATATTCTTCCTACAACTCCACTCACGAGTTAGTCGAGGTCTCGATTTCAAACACCACCCTCGGACTCGATTTTGGAGATATCTTGAACGATACCGGAGCCTCTTACCCACTCCCCAGCAGGATAGTCGTTAAGTTCCTCGCGAACAAGAAAAGCGGCGAAGCTTACCTTATAGACGGGGACAAGAAGACCCCCGTGGGCTTCCTTCCTCTCGTCCCCTTTGCAAAGAGCCCCCAAGATTTCTGGAGGAGGATCCTGGATTCAACCAGGTCAACGATAGACTCCCTGAAGAAGAACCCCTGGATAATTGAGAATCTCGTCCAGAAAGTCCGGCTCTCAAACGACACCGAGGCGGCCTCAACGCTCGTTTGGAACTTCGTGTTAAACGTAACCCCCCAGATGTTCCAGGACAAGTCTGCCTATCTCGGGGCCCCCCTGTATTTCAGCATGAGGTACGGCCATCCCCTCGAGTACGGAGGCCTATCAAGGCCCCTAGATCCCCTCAAAGCCACCACCGTTCACATAGAATGGTTCGACCGGATACCGAAGAACATCACAACCGACTCGCTCAAGAGGTACCTCTCCACTGGGGACGGGAACGCCCTAAAGCCAGCTATAAAAGAGGCTCTCGTCATTTACACCCCCACCCCAATGGAGTACGGTGTGGGTGATATGTATGCCCTCGCGGATGTGCTCTTTCCGCCCTTCCAATACCAGAACGATTCAGAACTGCTCACTGTTCCGCTTCCGGGGGAATACCGGAGGATGCTGAACGCGAGCTATCTGGTAATCTCGGCGTTTGATTTTGCAAAGGGATACTTCCACGTGCGCTACGACCCCACGTTCTTCTCCCCGGAGGATCTCCAGCTGAAGGAGTGGAACAAAACGTACTCCTGCGTTGATTACATAGAAAACGAGGTTCAGAACAATCTGACCAATATGATATTCAGCTTTGCAGTTAACAACAAGATAAAACCAGAGAAGCTGGACGAGATTTACCAAATCGTCAAGAATGGAGCCGAGATGTGTGGGGGCGTTAATCTGAGTGCCCTCCAGGATAACCTAACGACAACGTCATCATCCCCCGGAAACAAAACCTCCCCAGGGACAAAAACACTCAATAAGAGAACAGACCCGCCGCAGAAAAAAGACGATGCCTCCACCGGAGGGATATGCGGCCCCGCATCGCTGCTCGCCCTAACCGCCCTGCCGCTCCTATTGAAAAAGAAGAAAAAATGACCCTTTATTTTTTACCCCCCGCTAACGGGCGGGAACAGGGCAACGATGTCTCCGTCTTTTAATATTTCATCGAACCTGACGTAGCGGCCGTTTCTTGAAACGTTGACGTCGGCTAAATCATCATCCTCGGCGAAGACCTCGTTCTTCAGAACAGGGTGCCTCTCCTTTAAGAGCTCTATCAGATCCATGACAGTTGCCCCATCGGGGAGTTCTACCTCTTCCTCGCCCTTCCCGACAAGAGACCGGTAGCGTGCGAAGTACCTTACAGTAACTCTCATCCTCCTTCACCGAAGAGAGTTCAGAAAGGACCTAAAAAAAGTTTCCAAAAAAGATGTTAAAAGCCCAAGAGGGCGTGAGTCGTGAGATTAAACCGTCAGATGACCTCGCCGAAGGCGAACTTCCTCTTAACGGAGTTGATAACTATCTCAACCTCGTCCCCGACCTGGGTGTTCGGGACGAAGATAACGAACCCCTTTATCTTGGCGATGCCGTCACCGCCCTTACCAAGGCTCTCGATCCTAACCCTGTATCTCTCCCCAACCTTAACCGGGGCTTCCTGTCCATATCCACCAAATCTGTCTCCATACATATCCAACACCAACTCTTTCAACTTTCAGGGCTCTCCGGGAAAGACTCCAGAAGAGTCCCAAAACCGGTTCTCGGGAGAGTATATAAAGCTTTGGGTCCAAAATCTGGAAAAGAGGATCGGGTGAAGAATTCAGAGGACTTCAGGGCCCAAAGGAAGCCTTCTCTTGTGCTCGCTTCCCCTCACAAGCCTTTCGACGTGCTCGACCTTCTCAACGCCCACCCCAAGCTCCCCCGCGATTCTGTCCTTCGGCATCTCCAGGTCAACGAGCCGCCAGAGTATCTCGTCCAGCAGGCGGTAGCTTATCCCGAGCTCGTCTTCATCCGTCTGCCCCTCCCAGAGGCCCGCTGTGGGCTTCTTCTGAATTATCCTCTCCGGAACGCCAAGGAGCTTCGCTATCTCCCAGACCTCAGTCTTGTAGAGGTTTATGAGCGGTGCGTAGTCGCTCGCCCCATCACCCCATTTTGTAAAGTAGCCGACTAAAAATTCACTCCTGTTACTCGTTCCTAAGACCAAGCAGTTGAGCTGATTGGCGTGGGCGTAGAGGAGTATCATCCTCGTCCTTGCCATTATGTTGCCGAGGGAGCGGCTGTCCGGTTGAAAGCCGAGCTGGGAGGCAAAGGCATCGACTATGGGTTGGATGTTTATGATTTTGTACTCGATTCCAAGGCTCTCGCAGACGAGCCTGGCATCATCAACGTCGCGGTTTTCATAATAGGGCATTATCAATCCCAAAACCTTCTCCTTCCCAAGGGCCTTTGCCGCGAGGTAGGCAACGGTGGCGCTGTCCACCCCGCCGCTGATTCCCAAAACGACTCCATCTGCCCCTGCCTCATTAACCTTCTCCGAGATGAAGCCCGTCAGAATCTCGATGACCTTTTCATAGTCCAGTTTCCTCATCCCCACCACCGGTGCCTTTTGAATGGCTCCTCTTAAGCCGTTTTTGGTTGTTCCAGAATTAAACCTCAATCCAGGTGAAGTCCCTCGCCACCTTCCCCCTTATTCCGCTCTCCCTTACTCTTTTCTCAAGAACCTCGTGCGTGTAGTTGCTGTGGCTTATGTGGGCGAAGAGAGTGTAGGAAGCGTCCGTAAGTTCGGCCAGCTTAATGGCGTCTTCCACGCCGAGGTGCGTTCCGGGAATTGACTCCCTGTGGGTCATTTCCGCTATGAGGAGGTCAGCACCCTCGATGAGCTTAAGGGTATCCTTATCCTCCAGTATCTCCGGCCCGGTGTCGCCGGTTACGGCTATTCTCTTTCCTCTGATCTCGAAGACGAAGCCGCCGGAGTTCTCGATTGACTTGTGTACAGTTCTGAAGTGATAGACTCTCATCCCTTCAATCTCGTACCACCTCCCAAATTCAAGCTCGTGGTAGCGCCAGTCCCTGTTTTCTGGAGACGCTCCGCCGAGGAAAATCGCTGAGAGGTGCCTCGCCATCTCGACCGCCTGTCTGTGGGAGTAGACGTCCACTTCCCTGAAAACCTGAAGCTCCGGAAAGCCTGCTATGTGGTCGAAGTGGGCGTGGGTTATGAATACTTTCTCAATCCTCTTGTTCAGCCGTTCAAGGTGGTAGTGTAAATCCGGACTCGGATCAACGAGGATTCCGCCCTCGATGTAGAGAGAGAAGCGCGTCCTCCTCAACGCTGGGTTTATCCTCGCCCTCGAGCAGTTCTCGCAGGTGCAGAGGGGCTTTGGAGTCCCGCTGTAGGAACCTGAGCCGAGGACGACGACCTTCATAGTATCACCTCTTTCCGCTTTCCTCAAAGGCTATCATAAGCGTTCCGATGACCACAAGGAGGAAGCCGAGTAAATGATAAACCCCAACACTCTCCCCGAGGAAGGCTATAGCTACCGCTATCGTGACGGCCGGAGCTGGGGTGAGTATCACGGTGGCCTTTGAGAGGTTTATCCTTGAGATTGAGGCGTACCATAGGGTTTGAGTCGTTGCTATTATGACCCCTTCTGCAACGGCGAGCTTGGTTAGCCGAATTCCGCTCAGGAACGCGAGTGGGAGCAGGAGGAGAAAGCCAAAGGTGTTCCTGAGTGTAGCTATCGTCAGCGGCGAGTAGTCGGTGAACTTTGCAACAGTATGTCCCAGTTGCCAGAAGAGGGGCGTAAGGAGGAGCAGGAAGTCACCTTTCCTTGGCGTTATCCACTTTCCCTGCGTGAGTACTAGGAAGACCCCGCCGAAGAGCAGGAGAGAAGAGGTTAAGGCTTTTCCACTCACCCTCTCCCTTAAGAAGAGCCAGCCGATGGCGAGGGAGTAAAACACCTCAAGGCGTGTTATTATAGCCGAATTTGTGGCCGTGCTCATGCTGGTTCCGAGCGAGTAGAGGGAGTAGGCAATGGTGGTGGCGAAGAGACCAGTGAGGAAGGCCTTCTTAAGCTCGCCGGGCTTTTTTCTAATTTCTCTGAACTTTCCAGTCGCTAAAAGAACCACCCACAGGATAAGGGCCGCGAAGAAGATGGACAAAGTTATGAACCCGATTGGATTGGAGGGATTGGCCTTTATAACGGCCGACTCAAGGCCTAGAGCAAGGAGAACGAGGAAAGCGAGGAGAGTGCCTTCTGTTTCAGGATTCATGGAGAAGATTAGAGAAAACTGCAGATAAAAAGTTTAGGCCATACCAAAAAACTTTAAAATCTCCCCACCCTTTCTTTCTTCATGCTCGGTGGTCGTTTTTGGCCTTGGTGAAGTCCATCTCTTCTGCACCGCCTTAGTCTGGAGTTTCCTTTCCACTGGAAACGGAGGTGTTTGAATGGACGACTTTAAGGTTACCCCATGGGACGTTGAGGGTGTCGTGGACTACAACAAGCTGATAGAACAGTTCGGGACGAGCCCGCTGACGGACGAGCTTATAGAGAAGACCGCAGAGCTCACGAAGAGCGAGCTGCCTATATTCTTCAGGAGAAGGTTTTTCTTCTCCCACAGAGACTACGACAAGGTTCTGGCCGATTATGAAAACGGGAAGGGCTTCTTCCTCTACACGGGGAGGGGTCCGAGCGGTCCGATGCACATCGGCCACATAATCCCGTTCTTCGCGACCAAGTGGCTCCAGGAGAAGTTCGGCGTCAATCTCTACATCCAGATAACCGACGACGAGAAGTTCCTATTCAAGGAGAAGCTGAGCTTTGAAGACACCAAGAGGTGGGCCTATGAAAACATCCTCGACATCATAGCGGTCGGCTTCGACCCGGACAAGACCTTCATCTTCCAGAACAGCGAATTTACCAAGATATACGAGATGGCCATTCCAATAGCTAAGAAGATAAACTTCTCGATGGCCCGCGCGGTGTTCGGCTTCACAGACCAGAGCAAGATCGGAATGATTTTCTACCCTGCCATACAAGCGGCTCCAACGTTCTTCGAGAAGAAGCGCTGTCTGATTCCTGCCGCTATTGACCAGGACCCCTACTGGAGGCTCCAGAGGGACTTCGCTGAGAGTCTTGGCTACTACAAGACCGCGGCAATACACTCCAAGTTCGTGCCCGGTTTGACGAGCATGGGCGGCAAGATGAGCGCGAGCAAGCCCGAGACGGCCGTTTACCTCACCGACGATCCTGAGGAGGCTGGCAAAAAGATATGGAAGTTCGCCCTCACTGGAGGGAGGGCCACCGCCAAGGAGCAGCGCGAGAAGGGAGGTCAGCCTGAGAAGTGCGTCGTCTTCAAGTGGTTCGAGATATTCTTCGAACCGGACGACGAGAAGCTCATGGAGCGCTATAGAGCCTGTAAATCCGGCGAGCTTCTCTGCGGCCAGTGCAAGCGCGAGCTGATCGAGCGCGTCCAGAAGTTCCTCAAGGAGCACCAGAAGAAGAGGAAAGAGGCGGAAAAGAAGGTCGAGAAGTTCAAGTACACGGGTGAGCTCGCTCAGGAGCAGTGGGACAAGGCGATTCCTGAACCGCTGAAAACTTAAAAATTAAAGTTACCCTGTATCCTCCTTCAAACGTTTTCATATTCCCGAAACATTTTTATTTTCTGACTTGTAAAAGTTAGAACAGAGACCCCTCGGAGGGATCGAAGTTGAAAACAAAAGCAGTAGTTGCTCTTCTGGTTGCCCTTCTTGTTGTCGTCAGCGGGTGTATAGGCGGAGGAACACAGGAGAAGAGCACACCCTCAGCTACGTCGCAACCTCACGAGCAATCTGAAACCCAAACAACCTCATCAGCTCCGACGAATACCCAAAGGGAAGCACAAGACCAAACAAACCTGAAGACAGTAAATTTCTCAGAATTATTTTCAAAGGTAATTCAACTTTCATTAAATCCAACGGTCATTGAGAAAGGCAATCTTACGATAGAATACGACGGGAAGAGGATACACGGTCGTTATGACTTCGTCATCAGCAATCTGTCCGAGAGCGTCTTCTACCTTGGTGCAATGGGACTCCCAGATGACCCAACGGCTTTAATCCTGAACGTGAGCATCGAAGGCACTCCCCTGAACCTATCACGCCTAAAAGGGTACAGAGCCGGGAGTGAAGAGGTCTACGGCACCAGAATAAAGCCGAGTTACCTTATCGTATACGAGATCCCCGTGGATTCTTCCAAGAGTTCAATAAAAGGGACAATCACGTATTCGCTAAAGTATCCCCTGTTCCTTGACGATTTCTGGCAGTATGCAGGCTCTCCAATTATGGGGTTCTCCATCACCAACTCCAAGTCCTTTGGGTTAAACCTCACGTATTCACTGCCCGAAGGGTACAGTTTAGTGATCCCAGGTTACGGCGTCCTTACAGGCTCCGGAAGAATATCCGGCGATAGGTTGATGGATTCCCTCCACTGCTCGTTCATCCGGAGGGGTGAGATAGTCTCGGAAAAGTTCAGCGTTAGTGGCATCAACGTCACCGTTTACCTGGCCTCCAGTCAGTACGTACCGGAGGGGTGGAACAAGACAATAGCCCTCATAAAACAAGCGATAGGCTTATACTACAACATTACGGGGGTTAGGCCCGTTAACAGCACTTATATAGTGTTCAACCCGGACTTTAGTCGTTCCTTTGCACCAGAACCAGAAATGGGCATTATTATCATCGGTGGAAGGAGCAATATCAGAATTCTATATGAAAGAAAACCGAATAGCTTACCCCATGAGCTTGCCCACCTCTGGTTTGCAGGTTATGTTGGGGAGAGCCCATTTAACGAGGGCTTTGCCACGTACTTTGAAACCTTGGCCATTCAGAGGTTTACCCCCTGGGGGAAGCTTTATCTCAAAAGACAAGAGGATAACATCGAAAAATACGGAACGATTAGTATCAACGAGGCTTATAAGCTGACGGAAACAGGACAACATGCTCTCAACATGAGTGTTAGCGTGGTTATTTACCAGAAAGTCAACTTCTTCCTGCGCTCCCTTCAGTACCTCCTCGGCGATGAGACGTTTTCAAAAGGAATCCATACCCTCCTCGAACGGTGTCATGGAAAGGAGTACACCCTCACAGATATTCAAAAGAGTTTCGAAAAAGCGAGTGGCAAGGACCTCGACTGGTTCTTTGATGAGTGGATCAACAGTATTGCACTGCCCGATTACAAAGTTACCCAGCTGAAAATCTCGGAGAACGGAGGCGGATATAACCTAACTTTCACCATAACCGACGCCAACAACTTCACGATGCCAGTTCCGATCAGAATCTACCTGGAAAACGGTGAATATTTGGACGAGAGAATCTGGGTGAACGGTACTGCCACAGTAAGCCTTGAACTGCCGGGCAAACCGGTTAAGATCGTCATTGACCCCGAGGAAGTTATGGCAAACGTGAACAGGGAATCAAGAGTAAACGACGTGGCAGTGAAGGTAGACTGATTTACTCCCTTTTTCTCTATTTCAGCTTGACGCAACTAAAGTTTTATACCTCGAAGGCCAAGGACTGACGGTGCTGCAGAAATGCTCCGCCTCCCCTTCCGCGACGGCTTTTACGAACTCAGGCCGAGCAAGATAGTAGCGCTGGCCAAAAACTACGAGGAGCACGCAAAGGAAATGAAAAGCGACGTTCCAGAGAAGCCGGTCTTCTTCCTCAAGCCGCCGAGCGCCCTAATAGGCCCTGGAGACCCGATAATCCTTCCCAGGATGAGCAAGCGCGTTGACCACGAGGTCGAACTGGCTGTCATCATAGGAAAGAGGACAAAGCGCGTTCCTGCTGAGAAGGCGATGGACTACGTCATAGGCTACACCATAATGCTCGACATTACCGCTCGCGATCTCCAGGCAGAGGCAAGGAAAAAGGGCCTTCCCTGGACGATAGCGAAGGGCTTCGATACCTTCGCCCCCGTCGGGCCTAGGGTCGTTGATAAGCGCGAGTTAAAGATAGATGACCTTGAAATCGGCCTCAAGGTTAATGGAGAGCTGAGACAGCTTGGAAGGACGAGCGAGATGGTATTTAAAGTCCCGGAGCTGATAGAGTACATAAGCTCGGTGATGACGCTGGAACCGGGGGATATAATAGCCACAGGAACGCCGGCCGGCGTCGGCCCGCTCAGGCACGGAGACCACGTGGAGGCGTGGATAGAGGGGATAGGAAAGGTGGAGTTCGACGTTTTAAGCGAGGGATCTATACTGTGCTGAGTCACTCCAGGAATTACGATTTCCTACAAGTTCGCAAAGGAATCACTTGACTACATAGGTATGCACCATCAGTCCTCCGTGGCCGATGAGCCGGTGGTGAGCTATTTCGAACCCGTTCTCGGCTATGGCCTCCTCTATTGCCCTCTTTTCGGTCGTTATGAAAACTCCACGCTTCTCGAGGACTTTGGCGAGCTCGCTGAAGAACCCCCGGTAGAGCCCGGGTATCATGCTCTTCCGCCCTATCTTCAGGCCGTAGGGAAGGTTGCTAACGGCGAAGTCTACGCTCTCAACGTATTCGCTCAGCCTCGTCGCATCTCCGAGGACGAACTCCATCCTATCATGAACTCCGGCTACCAGGGCGTTCATCTCGGCCCCCCGCAGGTGCCTGCGGTACTTCTCCAGGCAGATTATCCTTCCCTGGTACCCTCTGAGGGCGAGCTCTATCGGAATAGTCCCGCTCCCGCAGAAGGGGTCCATAAAGGGCCCTCCGTCTGGCTCTGCCAGCTCTATGAGTGCGTTGGCTATGCTCGCCTTCAGGTGCGCAGGGTGGTCGTAGACGCGCCAGGGCCTCTTGTGGAGTGAACTGTCACCAGTGGTGTCTATTCCGACGAAGAAGACGTCCCCAACAAGCTCCGCCCTGAATATCACCGCCGGGTGGTCGAGGTTCACCTTTGGAGTCCCGAAGCGTTCCAATCTCTCAAAGATGGCCTTTCCAACGGTTCTTGAGATGTCGAGGCTCGTTATCCTGTGTTCGCCTTTCCTGAAGGGCCTCACTGCAAAGGGCTCACTCGTCTTGACGTACCTTTCCACCGGAAGCCCTGAAACGAAGTCCTCTATCCTCCTGAGGGCAGTTTCAGGTTCTTCCTCTTCAATTCCCTCAAACCTCTCTCTTGCTATCTCCTGGATAACCCTGTGGAGGAGCCTCGAGTTCTCGTTGAGGTAGGTTGCTATGCTCAGCTCCCTCTTTCTGCCCTTCTCATCGGTGTAATAGGCTTCACCAGCCTCAAGGAGCAGTCTTCCCTCAACACCTAAGGGCTTCTCCTCCACTCGAAACGGAACTCCAAGCCCCTCCATCAGCGAGGTGATCTCTCTTGCGGCTAGGTCTTCAATTCCCTGGGAGGTTGTGAGTAAGAGTCTCATCACTCCATCACCGCCACTACACCTTTCCACTTCTTCCCAAAGCACTCGCTCGCCAGAACGTGCTTCCCGGTCAGCTCCTCCAAGAGCTTTATCCCCCCGTCGCACTTCTTGAAGCCAGTTGCTATGCCAACGGTGAAGCCCTCAATCTCCCGGATTCCAACGCGTTTCTGGCCGTCGAACTTCGCCCTCAGCTCGTCTCCGTACTTCCACAGAATCCTCCTAGGGTCGAGAAGGAGGTCCTTTTCTATTCCGTCGAGGATGTCCTCAAAGTCCCAGAGGAAATCCCTCTTCTTTTCCTCCTCGTTCCCAAAGAGAGTGAACCTTCCGGTCTGCCATTCGCGGAGGAACCATCTGGCCGTTTCCTCTATGTCAACCTCACCGCCCGCCTTTATAAGGCCCCTTCTCTCGCCTATCCTCCTCAGGATGTCCTCCTCGCTCTCGAACTCCTCTATCCCAAACTTCTCCGTTATGGCCTCTTTCCTAGTTTCGAGGATTCTCCCGATGAGCTTTACCGCCGGTTTTACGGGTTCTTCTATCTTGTCAGCGGGAAAGCCGCCCCTGATGACCAGCTCGTCGAAATCATCTATCGGAATAACACCAGGGCTGTCTAGAAGCCATATTTTCTTGCTCAGCCTTATCAACTGCTTTCCCTTCGTGTAGCCCGGAATCGGTGCAGTTTTTACGGCTTTCCTTCCCTTCAGGGTGTTGATTATCGTGCTTTTGCCGACGTTCGGGTAGCCTATGAGGGCCACCTTAACCCGTTCTTTCTCGTCGAGGAAAGGTTTTGCGAGCTTTTTGATCTCCCTCCTTAGTATTCCCGTTCCCTTCCTCTCCCTAGCGGAGATGAAAACGACCGGGATCTCGCTCTTCCGTTTGTATTCTTCAGCCCACTCCTTGGGGACTAGGTCAGCCTTGTTCATGACTATGAGCAGGGGCTTTCCTTCTTCTTGGATCAGCCTCTCGAGCTTCCTGTTCCTCGTTCCAATTGGATCACGAGCATCAACTACCTCAACGACGATGTCAGCCTCATCCACTACCTCCCTCACCACTCGCCATGCCTTTCTCGCCTTCATCTCGCACCACCGTTATCTCAAAGATCACAGTCCCGCCGTCCGTGTAGGGCGGCCCGGGATCGAGGCACTGAACGTAGGCCTTATCCCGCCCACCGAGGCCTAACTCACTCGGCTTAATACCCTTTCGGAGGGCAACTATGTAGGGGAGGAAGGAAGCAAAGGCGTGGGTGCACACGGCATCGGTCTCTTTGAGGTTTATCGCCGGTCCTTCGATCACTATCCTGTCCCCCACCCGAAAGACAGGACATTTTCCCCGGATTTCCACAACGCGAATCTCTAGTTTTTCCATTTCTCTCACCGAAATCTAAATAAAGATTGAAGTTCAAAAAGCTAATTGACTTAAAGAAAGGGTATTACGATAACCCCTACGGTGGTGTTAACGGTGGCTGAGGATATAGAAGCCAAAATTCGAAGATTGAGAGAGCTGGGTAAGGCAACGAGTGCCGAGCCCGAGGCTCCCCCGACTCCTACCCCTGGACCTTCACCCAAGGCAAGACCCCCACGCCGCGTAAGACGTCTCAGCAATATTAGGGAGCGTGAGAGGAGAAAGAGGATCATCATAGGCGCCTCGATTCTCGTTATCATCATTCTAATAGCCTCTTTTGCCGCATACTCCTGGTACTCAAATAAAAAGGCTGATGAGCTCACAAAAGCCAAGCAGAGCAAGCTCAACGAGCTCAACGCGTATTTTAAGGGCCCTATTATGAACACCAGCTATGGAGCCGCGAAGTACAACGAACTCAAGAGGGAGATAGTGACGGCATCATCGGTGGATCAGGTGAGGGCGATAGATATTAAGTCCGCGTATCAGCAGGTTTACCAGAAGTACCAGCAGGAGCTCGAGGAGAAGAGAAAGCAGGAGGAGCTTAGAATTCTTAACCAGGCAAAAGAAAAGAAGAAGGAAGAGATAGAGCTGGCATTCCAGCCCCTCCTCTCCCAGCCCCTGCCTGACGAAGTAAGGAGCCACGCCCTCCAGGTGAAGGAATCCCTCATAGACCAGGTCGAGAGCGCGAACTCCGTCGCCGATGTGAACGGTACCGACCCGACCCCGTACCTCCTCCAGCTCTGGAGAGAATACTACGACTACAAAGTCGACTCAATAAGCGGTGACTACGTTGTTCTCGAGTTCAATAGAGCAAAGAGGATCTACACCAAGGAGCAGGCGAAGGCCGTTATAGGAAGCATCATGAACTACACCAAGCTGATGGGATACCGCGTCGATGAGGTTAAGTTCGTCAAGATGGCGCTCCTCCTCACCAGGGACAGGGTGGTCGGAGGGTTCCTCGAGCCAGGGGCTAAAGTTATGATATTCGCTCAGAACCTCACAGGAAAGCGGTACCTCCAAATAGCCGACTTCGGGTACGTTGATACTGTTCTGTTGCCTGCCGACGCCGGGATAATAAACCTGAACGAACAGCAGGGCAGCAGCAGCTCCAGCAGCTCAAGTTCGAGCAGCTCATCCAGCTCAAGCTCCCAGAACTCGGCCAACGCCGGCGATACCACCGTCTCAACCGGAGGAAGTTCGAGCAGCTCATCAAGCTCGAGCCAGAGCTACACAGACTCATCATCAGCATCGTACTATTACTCCGTCGACCTCGGCGAGATCATGAAGGCAATATCCTCGGGCAAGATACAGGGATCGGAAGAGGCCCTGAAGCAGCTTAAAAACTACGGCGACAACCTTCTGGCCCTGGAAAAAACCCTCCAGCTTCAGAACGTTCCGAACGGAGTTCCTTTCCTCGTTATTGTGGAGGTACCATCCGTTTACGTCCCAGACGTCCTCACGCACCTGAACACGGTCTACATAGGGGAGATAGTTGAGGAAAAGACCTAGGGGTGAGAACAATGGCTTCAGCTCGCTTCTTTCCTTTCCTCATGATTTCATTGTTGTTCTTATCCCTCCCGGCTCTGGCCGAGAACTACCCCCTGCCCGGCCAGGACTACAATAACATAGGGGTGAGGGGGGAGCTGATTCTTGACGTCAACGTCACCCTCATCAACCTCGCCCCATATCCCAAATTCGTCGTGGTCAACCCATTCTATGACTTTCAGGTCTACCGCATGAACAACGACGAGGCGATGGTCGGGTTCAGGAACGAGACAAGCGGCGAGATAGTTCACGTTCTCCCCCAGGATCTCTCCAAGAACACCCTCAACTACCGTGTCGGCTTCTGGGTGTACCCCTACGAGACCGTTAAGGTGGCCTTTAGAATAACTCAGGAACACCACTACACCCTCTCACTGAAAGACTACCGGGACTCCTGCAGTGGAGACGCAGGTATTGAGTCTCAGAACTACGAAAACGGAACCCTAACAGGCGGGAGGATAAACGTCGTCGAGGATCTCAGCCAGCCGATCTGCGGGGTAGTCTATCCGCAGCTCCTCAACTACCCCCTCGTGGTTCGCTTCAACGAGATAATGCCCTCAATGGACGGCTACGTAAAGATGCTCAAATATGAAGGAACTATCAAGATGGAGCTCACGGACGTCCCCGACACCCAGGACGACAACAGCACGCTCAACAGGGAATTCCCACTATTCTTCGCCGTGTCGGAGCCGGTGATATTCTACAACGCAACGAGCTACGGATACGAGCCCACATACTCCATGAACTTCAGCGAGTATATGAACTTCATCCTGGGATACCGCGGCCTTGAGAACCCAGCTCCCAGCGGTGCCGACATCCCCCAGAGAAAAGACAGCGGCCTGTTTAAGCTCACCAACAGGCTAATATCCGGACCCACGATGCCCGAACTTCCAGAAACTCCTACGATAAAGAAATACCCGCTGGATTTCCGCATCTGGGTCGTCTACATGGGGGAGGGAGTAAACAGCTTCGAGATAAAATACAGCGTGAGATGGGATAATTACGCCGGGTGAGATTTGTGGCGGAGGAGAAGAAGAAAAAAAACCTCTCCGGATCCTGGATAGATGAGATATTGGGTGGAAAGAGCGATCCTCTAGCGAGTGTTTTCGGAAGGGAAAGGGAGGAGAAGAAGGAGGAAACCCCCCTTCCGTTTGTGAGTGGAGGAAAATCTCCCCTGGACGAGATACTTGGAAAAGAGGAGGAACCCGAGACCCCTAAAGCGCCCCTACCGAAGAAACCCTCAAACCCGCTGGAGGAAATCCTGGCGGCACAGGAGGAGAAAAAGGGCCCCGAAGCAGTCCAGCCAAAGAAATCCGGGCCCCTTAAAGGAGCAATACCCAAGAAGAAAGCAACTACCAAGCCCGAGGAGAAGCAACCTCTCAGATCCACGGGGGTCGATCTTCTCGGCCAGATACTCGGTGGGGGAGCAAAAGCCGCAGCTCCAGCGGCCCCAACCGCGGCCCCCAAACCCCCGGCAAAGGCACCGCTTCCCCTCCCAAAGCCCAGGTCTTCACTGGGCCTCCAGAGCATCATTGGCGAGACGAAACCCGAGGAGATGTCCTACGGCGGAAGGGCAAAGGTTCTCGACGCCTATGGAAACGTAAGGATACTCAAGGTAAAGGGCGAACCCGTTCCGATATACGAGCTCAGACTTCCGAAGCTCTCCAAGGAAGAGGAAACCCTCGTGAGGCAGGTGAGGGAGAGGGCCATAACGGAAATCCAGATAGATCCAACGCTCATCCCCAACTACGAGGAGCGGAGAAAGATATTCCTAAGGGAAGTCAAGAGGATGCTTAAAGAGGCCGCCCCGAACTTCTCTGAAGGCAGGCTGGAGCTCCTCGCAAACCTTATAGTCCAAAACATGCTCGGTTACGGCCTCCTTGACCCCCTCGTCCGCGACGACAACCTAGAGGAGATCATGGTGATAGGTACCGGGAAGCCAGTCTACGTCTGGCACAGAAGGTTCTACATGTGCAAGACCAACATCGTGTTCAAGGAGGAGAGGGAGGTACTCAACATCATCGAGAGGATAGCGAGGGAGGTCGGCAGGAGGATCGATCAGCAGAGCCCCCTCTTGGATGCCCGTCTCCCAGATGGAAGCCGTGTAAACGCCACAATCCCGCCGATAAGCCTTGACGGACCGACGATAACCATCCGTAAGTTCAAGCGAGATCCGCTCACGATAATAGACCTCATAAAATACGGCACCATGAACACGGACGTAGCTGCCTTCCTCTGGATCCTCGTGGACGGCCTCGGAGTAAAGCCCGCCAACATACTCGTCGCGGGAGGTACCGGTTCCGGTAAGACCACAACTCTGAACTCCCTCGCAATGTTCATTCCCCCAAGCGAGCGCGTCATCTCAATTGAGGACACGGCCGAGCTCCAGCTCCCGGTGGAGCACTGGGTAAGGCTCGAGACAAGACCCCCCAACCTTGAGGGGAAGGGAGAGGTCACGATGGACGATCTCGTCAAGAACACCCTCCGTATGCGTCCGGACAGGATCATAGTCGGTGAGGTCCGTGGTCCAGAGGCAAGGACGATGTTCACGGCAATGAACACGGGGCATAATGGCGCCCTCTACGACTTCTCGGTAATACAGCTCTCCGATGGAAAGTTCGTCCTGATAGGCGACGTCGTTGAAGAACTATTCAGCAAGTACTCGGACAGAATAAAGACCTACAAGGACCTGGAGTATATAGAGCTCGAGCCAGAAGACCGCTTTGAGGTGGTTAGCGTTGGGCCGGACTTGAAGGCCGGGAAACACACGGTCACAGCGGTGTGGCGCAGGAAGGTAAGAAAGGGCGAAAAGCTGATGCGGATAAGAACAAGAACTGGCAACGAGGTCATCCTGACGAAAACCCACCCCTTCTTCGTCTTCAGCGACGGTGATGTAGTGAGGAAAGAGGCGGAGAAGGTCAGGCCCGGTGATAGGGTCGCGGTGATGATGAGGCCCCCGAAGGCTCCCCAGGGTCGGGCCATAATTCCCGACGAAGTCTACGCTGGAATAAGCGATTACTACCTTGTCCCAAACGGGAACGGGATGAAGAAAGTCCCAAACAGAGGCATGCCTCCAAAGAACGCTGAATACCTCCTCTCCAAGAACTCAAAGCCGGTAAAACTCGTCCGGGAGGTTGGAAACAGCCTCGCCTACACAGCCGGGGTGATACTCGGAGATGGCTACCTCTCTTCGAACGGCTACTACCTCTCCGTCACCTTTGATGATCCCAGCTATATGAACGCGTTCACATCCGCGATCTCGAAGTTCCTGCCGGAGTCAGAACCTCGGATAAGAGACCACGGAACGAGCAAGGTGGTAACCTACGGCTCCAGGATATTCAGCGAGGTGCTGTCTAGGATATTTGGAATCCCCAAGGGCAAGAAATCAGCGGTGTGGGATGTACCGGACATCGTTCTCACCAACGACGACCTGATGAGGTACTTTATAGCCGGCCTCTTCGATGCCGATGGCTCAGTTGACGAGAACGGGCCGGCGGTGATCATTACCACGAAGAGCGAAAGCGCCGCCAGAAAAATCTGGTACGCCTTCCAGAGGCTCGGGATAATAAGCACAGTTTCCCGGGTGAAGAACAGGGGCTTCAAAGAGGGCACCATATTCAGGGTAATCGTCAGAGGTGTTGAAGATCTGAGAAAGTTCGAGTCACTAATACCGCTTTCCCATTCACGGAAGAGGGAGAAGCTGAGGAGAATCCTCCGGGAGAAGCGGCCGTACCGTGGAAGGCACACCTACAGGGTTCCGATATCCCCCGAGATGATAAAGCCATTGCGTGTCAGATTGAACCTGACGGTTGCTGAGCTTTCAAAACTGGCCTCGAACTATGCTGGAGAAAAAGTCACGGAGAGCCTGATAAGGCACGTCGAGAAAGGCAGAACCTCCGAGATAAGGCGCTCGGCACTCAGAGGGATAGCCCTCGCCCTCCAAAAGGTAGCGGAGGACGTGGGGGACGAGGATGCCTGGGTGAAGGCAAAGAGACTTGAGCTGATAGCTGAGGGGGACGTTTACTGGGACAGGGTCGTTGAGGTTGAGGAGATTGCACCGGAGGAAGCGGGGATAGAGTATCTGTACGACCTAACCGTCGACGAGGATCACAACTACGTTGCCAACGGTATACTCCTCTCAAACTGTATGGGCACGATCCACTCCAACAGCGCCCGTGAGACCATAGTCAGGCTTGAAAGTCCGCCGATGAACGTCCCCAGGATAATGATCCCCGCCCTTGACATAATCCTGATGCAGGTTCGCTTCCACAGCAGGAAAAAGGGAACCGTCAGAAGGGTCACGGAGATAGCGGAGATCTCCGGTGTCGAGGGTGAGAACATACAGCTCAACAAGCTCTACAAATACGATCCTGCCAAAGACGAACTCCTGCCGACGGAGGTACCCAGCAGGGTTCTCAACGAACTCTCAAGACACACGGGAATGAGCGTGAGCGAGCTGGAGATAGAGAGGGAGAAGAGAAAGATAGTGCTGGAGTGGATGATAGAGAAGGGCATAAGGAGCATAGACGACGTGGGGCACTACATAAAGATGTTCTACATCGATGAGGACGGTCTGCTGGAGAAGATAGAGAGGGAGAGCTCCCCGCAGGTTCAGGAGCAGATCAGGAATATAACGTGAGGGGGTCAAAGGATGGGTCTCATGGAATCTTTCCTCAATTTCCTTGAAAGGCTCGGCGGCACAACAATAGAGGTGACCGAGCGCCCTGTACGGAGGATCCCCCAAGGCAAGAGCATCCAGGAGAGGCTCAAATCACTGAAAGAACTCCAGAAGGAGATCGAAGAAACCCAGCAAACTGAAAAGGAAAGAGAGCTCGACGAGATCGTGGAGTGGAGGAGAAAGGAGATCCAATCTTCGTTCGGGGATAGGCTGGCGGAGGCGTTCCTATCAAGGTTCAAGGGGCCGATCCAATCGCTGACCCATTTAATAAAAGGCCTCGACTACGACCTCTACAGGGCCAACATGAGAATGTCCAAAGAAAAGTACGTGGCGCTGATGGTGGTAACCGCCATCTTCGTGGCCGTGTTCAGCTTCCTAATAGCGATTCTAATGGAGATGGACATGTTAACCAGCACGATGGTGGGCTTCCTGGGGTTCATAGGCGGGTTCCTCTACATGAGGAACTACCCAAAGATAGTCTGGAGGCGGAGAGTGACTGAAGTAGAGAAGGCCCTTCCCTACGTGCTGCGTCACATCGCTTCCCTCCTGAGCGCGGGAGTTGGTATAGCCGAGGCCCTGGTGTCGGTCTCTAAGGCAGACTACGGCGTCGCCTCAGAGGAGTTTGAGCTCATAGTAAGGGACATGAGGACCGGCTCCTCCTTTGAAGAGGCACTGGAGAAGTTCGAGGAGAGAATGGCCTCGGAGAGCGTCAGCAGAGTGGTCAAGCAGATACTAAGGGCCATCAAGTTCGGTGGCAACCTGGCGGAGATACTCTACAAGATGGCGGAGGATTTCGCATTCGAGTACAGGATGAAGCTTGTCGAATACGTTCAGAAGGTCAACGGTATAGCCTTCATCTACATGTTCATGAGCATAGTCATGCCTACGATGTTCATCGTTGCCATCCTAGCAGGATCTTCCTTCAGCGCCGCGGGGGGAGGCGGCGGACTTGCCATGTCCCCCAGTGCACTGGCAACCATACTCCTGTTTGCGTTTCCAATGCTGTCCGTGATAATAGTCGTGATGATCAAGCGCAGTGAGCCCAAGTGAGGGGGGAGTTGTAATGGAGAAAAAGCAAAGATCTCAGAGGGTAGGCCTCCTGCTTACCAAGCTGTTGGAGAGAATACTCCCGGAGAAATGGGTGAAGAGGTACGAGATATTCATTTACTCGGCCGGAATAGAGTTCCTCGCCATAGAGTACCTCCTCGTGTCGATACTGATGGCGGTGATCCTCGGAGCCGCGGTTATGATAGTGGCCCCCCTCAAGTACGGGCTGGCGACTCTGCTCACTGTTTTTCTAGGAATGGCCTTCGCCTATCCCTACTGGAGGATCTCAAAGAAAACCGAAGAGATGGAGACGAACCTCCCCGATGCGTTCTTTTACCTGGCAAGCTCCCTAAGGGCGGGAATATCATTCTCAGAGGCCCTCGAAGACCTGACGACGGCGAAGTTTGGGGCGCTGACGGACGAGTTCAAGAGAGTTGTAAACGAGATACGGAGGGGCCGCTCCACGGTCGAGGCCCTGAAGGCAATGGCGGTGAGGAACAGGAAGTCGCCGGTCATCTACCGCTCCCTCATGATAATAATCGAGGCCCTGGAAAGGGGAGCACCAATGAGCGACGTTCTGGTCTACGTTGCCAACGATGTAAGGGAGATACTCAGGATAAGGAAGGAGAGGAAAGCTTCAACTGGAATGCAGATGATGTTCTTCATAATCACCAGCGGCTTCGTGGGGCCGGCCATCGTGGGAATCGTCGGAAAGATAATGTATCAGATGATCCAGGGCCCAGCGGCGGCGGATATACCAACGGTCATCAACATACTCTTCGGCTTTGTCATAATACAGGCCATAGTTTCCGGCCTCGGAATTGGGGTTATCAGGGAGGGCAAGTTTTCAGCGGGGGCAAAGTACGCGGTACTGCTCGTGGTGATGGCGGCAGCGGTCTTCCAGGGAACGAAGCTAATGAGCATCGGCTTCTAAAGGAAGAAAAGAAATCAGGCCTCCTCGGCCTTCTTTTTAATCTCCACAACCTCTATCTCAAAAACCGCCGTTTTTCCGGCAAGCGGATGGTTAAAGTCAAGGGTGACAACGTCCCCCTCGACGGCCTTTATCTTCGCTATCCCTGAGTCGGTCATGACGTACATTCCCTCAATGGGTTCTAAACCGGCGGACGTGAACTGATCAATTGGAATCGGAACCACAAGCTCATCCCTGGGCATTCCATAGCCCTTCTCTGGGGGAACCGTAACGGTTTTCTTCTCACCTACCTCCATACCCAGGAGGGCCTCTTCTATACCGGGGATTATCTCTCCCTCTCCGATGGTAACACCTATCGGCCCGTACTCCCTCTCTTCAACAAAGATGTCGTTCTCCCTGGCGACGTCCTCGTAGGACGTGTCAAAGACTTCACCGTTCTCGTATCTGCCGGTGTAGTTGAACATAACAAAATCTCCAACCTCAACTTTCATTTCCTTCAACTCCAAAATTGCTTTCATGCCCCCTACATGCGGCCCCTTATAACGCTTTTGGTACCGAATTCTCAAACGTCAAGAAAAGAAGAGGAGAGTGAATCACTCCTCAGGAAGGAGGTAGTAAACGTAGTGCGGCCTGTTGGTTATCTCGTCGATGAAGACCACCGTACCAGTTCTGGGCGGTTTGAGGTAGTGAACCTCCCCCTTCCTGGTCGTCACGGCGGCGAAGGCATCACCGGTTCTGACCCTGTTCCCCACGTTCGCTATCAACGTCTTGGTGAAGCCCTCCACCGGCAGGAGAAGAAGTTCGTCGCCTTTCTTCAGGTATATCCTTGTCCTTCCATCGGGGAGAACGAGGATCGCGTCGGCGAGCACCTTTCCCTCAAGCCTGTCGACGTAGAGGTAGAAGCGGTCGTAGACTTCTTTCTTCAGGAACTCGGCATCCTCCCCCACAAAATCCGGGATGGCCTCCCCCCTAGCCAGCCAGATTTCAGTGTTCCCATAGATGACCACACAGTCCTCAACTGCTTTTCCCTCTCTGATACACTCCTCGCGGGGAACCTCAACGTAGAGCCTCGGCATTCTCTCCATGACCATCACCCCTCCCAGATGCTCCACCGGGGTTTTAACCTTTCGGGCATAGTTCATTTACTTCATGGTAAAATTTTTTAAGACCCGAACCAACTAGAGATCGATAGAGATGTCCATTAGAGCAAAGACGCTTACAATCATGCTGATACTCTTAACCCTAATGACCCTGTCCCTGAACTACACTGTAAGGTCAAGCGAGGGTAAACACGGGGGATCAAGCCCCTCCGTATGGGGCACAATCATATCCCTAGCGGTAATAATCTCGATCCTCTTCTTCATCGTTCTCTTCCTGAGCTGGAGGGACATTAAGCTGAGGAGAAAGGACCTCTACAAAGAGAGCCTTGCCTCCCACATAGCACGCGGGGTGGCTTTCGCGCTTCTCGCGGTAGTATCTATCTACTTCATAGAAAAAAGCCGGCCCTCCAGCGGGCCGTTTATCCCGAACCTAACGAACAACACCACCAACGGCACCGGGCAGATAGGGATACCCCAGTCCGCCAACCTCTCCCCCACCCACAACATAACCGGAGGGGCCGGCGGGGGAAACCTAGTCTGGATAGGGTACGCCGCCGGCCTGGCCTTCGTCGCAGGAGTGGCATTGATGACGGTGAGGTACTACCGCGATGCAGTGAAGAGGAGGAAGAGGGAGGCGATAAGGAAGAGGGCGGAAGCGTTCGACACGAAGCTCAACGAAACCGGCCTGGAGATGTTCTCGAATCCAAAGGAGGCCGTCGTTGGCATATACAAAAACGCCGTCCTCTGGCTTGAATACCTCGGTCTTCCGTACAAAGAAAGCTGGACGCACTGGGAGCACGCAGAGCACGTGAGGTACAAAAGGGAGGCCTTCGTGACACTGACCAAGCTTTTCGAGAAGGCCAAGTACGCACCCGAAAAGGTCACGTGGGAGGACGCGGAGAGGGCCCTAAGTGCATACAAAGAGCTGAGGGGTGGCTTCAATGAAGGTCAGTAAGACGTTTCTGGCCCTGGCCTCAATCCCAGCGCTGGCGGGGATATTCTTTGGAGCCTACGTCCTTCGCTGGATTTCCGTGGTCTTCCTCTCGGTGGTGACTATCTTCTACCTCTTCGGACAGGAGCTCAGGATCAGTTACACACTCCCCCAGAGAGAGGAGAGAATCCAAAGGAAGAGCGAGTTTGAGAGATCGTTGAACATGATAAGGAAAGCCCGCAAAGGTGCCGTCTCAAGATCCCTCATCGAGGACGGCATAATAGAGATCTACATGACCCTCTCCGAGAACCCGGCGGAGGTCTACCAGAGGCTCCATAGAGAGCCCAACAGGGCCCTCCTGGAACTGAGGAAGGGTGGGGACTTCCTAGACAACCTTGAAAGGGCCCTAGAAATAGTGGAGGAGGATATAAATGAAGGTGGAGGAAGTCAGCCTTAAGGGTAACGAGGTGCTAAACGAAGTTAAGAAGGCAATAGTCGGAAAGGAGGAGGTTCTCAAGCTTATACTGACGACGATCATGGCCAACGGACACGTCCTCCTGGAGGATCTCCCGGGACTCGCCAAGACCCTCATGGCAAAGAGCTTCGCGAAGGCGCTTGGGGTTCAGTTCACGCGCGTTCAGTTCACCCCAGACCTGCTCCCCAGCGACATACTCGGCGTTTCGATCTTCAACCAGAAAACGTTGGAGTTCGAGTTCAGGAAGGGACCAGTTTTCACCAACGTTCTCCTCGCGGACGAGGTGAACCGCGCCCCCCCGAAGACCCAATCGGCACTGCTTGAGGCGATGCAGGAGAGGCAGGTCACAATCGAAGGAAGAACCTACGGGCTTCCCAAACCCTTCGTCGTCATAGCCACCCAGAACCCGATAGAACAGGAGGGAACCTACCCGCTCCCAGAGGCCCAGCTCGACAGGTTCCTTGTGAGGCTCCGCGTCGGATATCCAAGCAAAGATGAGGAGATCGAGATCCTCAGAAGAAGGATGGAGAGGAAAAAGGAAGAAGTTGACATAACACCAGTAACGACCCCCGAGGAAGTCGTGGAGATGCAGAGGGCGATTGAGGACGTTTACGTCAGCGACGCCATCCTGGAGTACATAACGGACATCGTGACGGCCACGAGGGAGGACAAGAAGGACATCGAAGTCGGCGCGTCGCCGAGGGGTTCCCTCGCCCTTCTCAAGCTCTCCAGAGCCTACGCCGCCCTAGACGGCAGGGACTACGTTATCCCGGACGACGTAAAAGCGGTTGCTATTCCAGCGCTGAGCCACAGGCTCATACTCAAGCGCGAGCTCTGGTACACAAGGGTCTCCCAGGAGGCCATAATGAAGAAGCTCCTCGAAAGGGTTCCCGTGCCAAAATTTGAGTGAGGGGAAAGCGTGAGCTCGGGAAAGGTTGAGATGAGGCCAGAACTCACAGAAAGGGCCGCGGAGACCCTCCTGGCAATGTGGATAATCCTGGTTACAGCGTTCGCCCTCCTGCGCTGGGAGCTGGCCTATTTAGTACTCCCGTTCATCTGGGTCTTCTTCGTTTCCATCTTCTTCTTCAGGCCGGAGATAAGGATCGAAGTGTCCCGGAGGATACCCCACGAAAGGATGCTGGAGGGTGAAACCGCGGAGATAGTCCTGAGGATAAAGTCGAACATCAGGATACCCAGCCTCAAGGTCGTCGAAGACCTTCCAGAGGATCTTGAGATAGTGGAGGGGAGCAAAGAACACGTCCTTTCACTAGCGGGAGGCGAAGAAAGGGAGATAAAGTACAAGGTGATCGTGAAGCGAGGAATACACGAGTTCAACGGGGTCTGGGTGAGCTACCGCGATCCCTTCGGGTTCTTCAAGCTCGACCGCTTCATCGAGCACTACACGGAGCTTATAGGCATGCCCATTATCGAGGACGTTCCAACCCCGTACTCCACGAGGGGAACCAAGATAACCGCCGGGCCCCTCCCATCCCCGAGGGTGGGTGAGGGCGTTGAGTTCCACGCGATAAGGGAGTACCAGCCAGGGGATCCGCTTAAGATAATCAACTGGAAGGCCACCGCGAGAACAGGCAAGATCATGGCCAACGAGTACGAGAGCGAAAGGAAGGTGGACGTCATATTCGTCGTCGACGCATCCTACAAGGGGGAGGACGTCTTCGACTACCTGGTCAGATCGGCGGCCTCACTGATGCTCAACGCCCTCAACAACGGCACGAGCTTTGGACTGCTTCTAGCGGAGTCCGTTCCCCTGTGGGTCAGGGTGGATTACGGAAAGAGGCACTTCTTCAAGTGCATAGACTTCCTCAGCACCGCGAAGCCCGACAAGAACAACATGATAGCATACCAGGTTGAGCACCTCATACACTCCCGCTTCCCTCCCAGGGCCCAGATCATCTACTTCTCCACCCTTCTCACAGAGGAGAGCAGAGAAGCACTGAAGACCATGGCGGCCTACGGCTACCGCGTTGTAGTGGTTACCCCCAACCCGTACAGCCTCTTCGAGCCAAAAACGAGGGAGGAGGAGCTGGCCAGGAAGTTTCTGGAGCTGAAGAGAAAGGCACTGCTGAAAAAGATGGCGGGCTATGGCCTTATAATCGACTGGGACGTTAAAAAGCCCCTCAAGGCGGCGATAGCAGAGGTGGTGAAGATATGAAAATGCCGAAGAGGCGCTTTTATTCCCTCATCCCCCTCGTCCCAGTCACGTACATGCTCTACACAGTGAGCAACTGGAGCCTCCTTCTCCTGCCCCTTGGTTTGATGGGGATCCACTGGCACTTCATAGGGATGCTGTACATGATAGGGGTCGGAGCACTCCTGGTCTACAAGGAGGTCGGGGGCCTTTACGGGCTGGGGGTAATGATCCTAGCCCTCCTCGCGGTTGAGACCGGGCAGATGGACAGGGAGAGAGCCCCCCTTGAGCACTACGCGGTGCTCACCCTCGCGGCGTCCCTGAGCATACCCACTTACCTTCTCATGGTGGGAATCTCCCCATTTCTCCCCAGGTTTGAAATAACCGCCGTTGCCGTCGGGATAATACTAGCGCTCTACGCTTTCACAAAGCTCGCGGGAGAAAGTTAGAGGCTCCAGCTCCCCCATTTCTTCAGGACTTCCCTCGCCCTCTCAAGGCCGAGCCTGACGCTTTCTTCCACCTTCATCCCCTTTGAATAGCCAGCGAGAAAGCCGCCCGCGAACGCATCCCCAGCTCCGGTGGGGTCGACGATTTCTTCGGGGCTTATCTGAAGGGCAGGAAACTCCTGAAAAGAGCCATCGTAGATCAGAACACCTCTCTCACCGCGCGTTATCACGACCATCTCCGCTCCCCATTCGTACAGCCTCTCCGCGGCCTCCTCAACAGTCTTTGCCTCCGTTATCGTGAGCGCCTCCCTCTCGTTGGGGAAGATGATCTCAGCCCTCGAGACCACCTCCCTCATGAGACTTGTTCTTTTCCTGTAGTCCTCCATGTAGGTTGGATTGAAGTCGAGGCTTATCCTCTTCCCTTCGAGCCTTTTCAAGGCCTTCAACTGCTCCTCCGGTGGAATCGGGGCTATGTGAAAAATTCTGGCGTTGAGGTACTCCTCAGGGATAGGGGTTTCGCCCATCCTCCTAGCGACGCCCATGTCAACCGGCGCATCCACGCTCCCGTCCTCGTGGTAGATCATGTGGATGTGGATCGTCTTTCCCGGAAGGATTTGAACTCCCCTAACGTCCAGCACTGAAGAGAGCTTCCCAAGCCACTCCTCAGGGAAGTCCTCGCCGACCTTGGTCACTAGCCCAACCCTGGCACCGGCTAGGGCTGCAGAAGTAGCCACCGCCGCCGCGGCACCTCCAGGAAGGACTATCTCATCCCTGCCGGGAAATCTAATGTGATCGATAGAGACGTGGCCCAGCACAACGAGATCGAACTCCATGATCCTCACCCACCAGCGGAACCTTGAGAGTACCCATTTAAGCCGTTTCCGGTCGAGTAATCAGTTTTTACCCTCACGTTTAGATGACCGTCGAAAAGGTTAAAAGCCCCGACTCCGAAAAATTTTCAGAAGATACGGGGTGATCAAAATGGAGAGCGTTTTTCAGAACGAAACCATAAAGGCTATCCTCGAAAAATACAGGAGAATATGGGCAATAAACCACGCCCAGAGCGTCCTCGGCTGGGACATGGAGGTCAACATGCCGAGGGAAGGAGTTCTTGAGCGTTCAGTGGCCCAGGGAGAGCTTTCCGTCCTTTCCCAGGAGTTCCTGCTCAAGCCGGAGTTTGTGGAGCTCGTTGAGAAGGCCAAAGGAATCGAGGACCTCAACGAATACGAGCGCGGGGTTGTTCGCGTTCTCGACCGCTCGATAAGGATAAGCCGCTCGTTCCCTCCCGAGTTCCTGCGCGAGATGAGCGAGGTAACCAGTCAGGCCACCAAGGCCTGGGAAGAAGCCAAGAGGAGTGATGACTTCTCCAAGTTCGAGCCGTGGCTTGACAAGATCATTGATCTGGCAAAGAGGGCCGCAGACTACCTCGGCTATGAGAATGAACCCTACGATGCCCTCCTCGACATGTTCGAGGAAGGTACCACCACCAAAGAAGTCGAGCGGATGTTCGACAAGCTCGAGAGGGAGCTTAAGCCTCTCGTGGAGAGGATCATGGAAGAGGGCAAAGTCCCCAGGGAGCACCCGCTCGAAAAGGAGAAGTACGAAAAGGAGCGGATGGAGCGCGTTAACCTCTGGATCCTCGAAAAGTTCGGCTTCCCGCTCGGGATCCGCTCAAGGCTTGACGTCTCAGCCCACCCGTTCACGACCGAGTTCGGAATAAGGGACGTCAGGATAACCACCAGATACGAGGGCTACGACTTCAGGAGGACGATACTGAGCACCGTCCACGAGTTCGGGCATGCGCTCTACGAGCTCCAGCAGGATGAGAGGTTCATGTTCAGCCCGATAGCCGGCGGCGTCTCCCTAGGAATCCACGAGAGCCAGAGCCGCTTCTGGGAGAACATAATCGGCCGCTCAAGGGAGTTCGCCGGGCTTATTTATCCGGTTCTCAAGGAGAACCTCCCGTTCATGGCAAACTACACCCCCGAGGATGTGTACCTCTACTTCAACATGGTTCGCCCGGACTTCATAAGGACCGAGGCGGACGTTGTGACCTACAACTTCCACATTCTCCTGCGCTTCAAGCTCGAGAGGATGATGCTCAACGAGGGCGTCAAGGCGAAGGATCTCCCAGAGCTCTGGAACGAGGAGATGGAGAGGCTCCTCGGAATAAGGCCGAAGACCTACGCCGAGGGAATCCTTCAGGACATCCACTGGGCTCACGGGACCATCGGCTACTTCCCGACCTACAGCATGGGAACCCTCCTGGCGGCCCAGTACTACTACCACATCAAGCGCGACATCCCGGACTTCGAGGAGAAGATAGCCAAAGCTGAGTTCGAACCGATAAAGGCCTGGCTGAGGGAGAAGATACACCGCTGGGGAAGCATCTACCCGCCGAAGGAGCTCCTAAAGAAGGCCATCGGCGAGGAGCTGAACCCAGAATATTTCGTCCGCTGGGTGAAGGAGAGGTATCTCTGATTTCACGTCTTTCCTATTCTTATTGTGTCTTCGCAGCTAGTATATCTTCTTTAGTCAGCTGAGGGTAGTTCTTTAGGATGTCATCAAAGCTCCATCCGTTTGCTAGGAGTTAGAGTATAAAGTAAACCGGGATTCGCGTACCCTTAATGACCGGTTTTCCTTCCATCTTCCTGGGATCAATTTCAATTAGCTCCATCATACTCATCAGGAAGTATGTGCTCAAAATTTTATTTAAAGAAGCTTTTGGAGAGAGCAGTGCCTAAATATGATACACGAATTCAATGCATGAGTGGTATCGGTGGTAAAAACTATTACAGCTCCCGATGATGTCTACAGCGAGCTTCTCCGCATCAAAGGCAATAACTCATTTGACGATCTCTTCAGGGAGCTGTTAAATGAGAGAAAGGAAAACACCGATGCATTAAGACACATAGCTGGAATCCTGAGCGAGGGGGAGTATAAAGAGGCTAAAAAGCGTGTAAACGAGCTCAATGAGATGTCGTGGGGGAAAACTTAGAGACCCCCAAGCGCCGCTATGACAACTCACTCCTTCACCTCAAACTTCATCATCTCTCTCCTTCCAAGGGCGCCAACGTAGGCCTTCTTCCCGAAGACCTCTACCACCACGGTCCAATCGGGATCGCTCAGGTTCACGGGAAGGCCAAACGCCTCCACTATCTCTGAGCCAAGCTTTATCTCAAGCTCCCTCGCGCTCAGCCTCTTGTTGCCCCTCACCCTGGCTCTGACAGCAAAGGCGCCCTCTTTTCCTTTCATCAGCTTGAGTACCTCCTCCCTGATGGCATCGTAGTCCGCGGAAACGATCGTATCCAGCGGGACGACCCTCTGGAGTGCCTGGGTCTCAAAGGAGAGGAGGTTTTTGATGGCGTCTTCCTTTGACATGGGGGTCTCAGCGGTTAAAACCCCCCTCCAGTCCGTCCCTCGAACGCGAACCCTTTTAAGGGCCCACTCCAGTTCCAGTATCGCGTCCCCCTCCCTTCCGGGTGGACAAGTAATCACCAAAACCACCATCTCGGCTCACCAGTGGACAAACTTTTATATTCCAACCGACAAATTAACCCGGGTGGGTTAAATGGAGAACGAGGAACTTAAAGTTTATCCCGTTCAAACGTACGATATCTACGGCCTATCAAGGAACCCCTTCGAACAGCTCGCGAGCGAGGGAATAGAAGACGTCGAGGCCATCCACGTTTACCAAGAGGTCGACATGAAGCTCTCAATGATACTCTCCGAGGTCATAGGAAACAAGAGCTCGATAGCGATGAGCATCGTCGGACCCCTCGGAATGGGAAAGACCCAGAGGCTGAAGAGCATTGCGAAGGCGATAGAGCGGGAAGGCGGGAAGGCGATATACATAAAGGTCGACACCAACGACATCCTCAAGCTGACGAGGGACATCTTCTACGCCCTAAAGCCTCCGAGGAGCAGAACGAACATCTTCCTGGAAAATCTGAGCAGGAAGCTCGGCTTCATCGACAGGCTTGAGAAGATGCTGAGCGATACTAACGAGTACAAGAGCAGGGACATAGCCGAACTCCTCGTGGAGCAGTTCAAGAAGCATCCGTACTCCGCGCTCCTCCTCGATGAGCTTGAGAACATGCAGGGGGCCGGTGAGAGGGAGAAGATACAGTTCTTCGAGATGCTGAGGCACGTGATAAGCACGATGCCGCCCGGCTGTGTGGTGGCCTTCGCCTGCATTCCGGAAGCTTACAAGGAGTACACGGAGATATTTCCGGCCTTCTTCATGAGGCTCCACTACGAGTTCAAGCTGAGGCCGATGAGCGTGGAGGAGACCTTCGAGCTCGTGAAGAAGAGGCTCAACCGCGTCAGGGTGAAGGACACCGACGACCCGATCTACCCGTTCACAGACGAGGCGATAAGACTTATTCACGACCTAGCGAAGGGCAACCCGAGACAGATTTTGAGGCTTCTCCACTACGTCCTCAGTGAGGCAGCGAAGAGAGCCTTCGACCCGATAGATGAGCTCGTGGTAACGACAATACTCGAAGAGCCCAAGAGCCTCGAGGAGTACATAAGGAGGGTTCCGAAGGACTACCGCGACCTCATAGAGGTCATCGTTGAGAAATTCAACGGCGGACCGGTCAGCTACATAAGCGTTGCAAAGGAGCTGAAGAAGCCGGCCAATCAGGTTTACGAGGCCCTGAACAGGCTGGTAACTATAGGATTCCTCGTGGGAGACCCAGGAGGGAACTACAAGGTACCTCACTACGTCAGGAAGTTCCTGGAGGAGAAAGGCGGGGAGGAGTGAGGCTTGCCGAACTACGATGCCCACGTCCTCTCCGGGATAATCACTTATCCCCTGGCGGTGGCCCTCGCTGGGATCCTCGCTGACTACGCGGGGATACCGTTCAAGCTAACCTCGATGGCAATGGTACTGGGCTACGCCCTCTACGTCCTAGGGGCGGATCTGCCAGACATGGATCACCCGAATGCTCTCATTCACCGCGGAACCAAGCCGATAGTGGCAGTGCTCCTGGGAAGTGCAGTCTACATGTGGGCCGCGGAGAGAATCCACCTAAGCCAGCCCTGGATGAGCCAAACCGCCGCTTGGGGAGTTGGAGCAGTAGGGGCCGTTGTGGGCTGGTATGGGTTTACAGCAGTGATGCCGCGCCACAGGGGGGTTGTTCACTCCCTCCTATTCGCAACGATATACGGCTTTCTGGCCTTCCTCCTGGGTCCATACGGCCTCCACATAAGCACGGGGGAAGGCCTGTTCCTCGGGTTCTCCGCGTTCAGCGGCTACACTCTCCACCTGATACTGGACGGGAGTGTAAAGCTCATCTGATTCCCCATTTTTTTAACCCTGATTACACACGGATGACCCGCAATGTTTTTTAAGTGTCCACGGACTTCGTAACTGGAGGTGAGAAAATGTTCAGCCTTGGGGGATTCTCACGCGGGGGAGAGTACGAGAAGAAGACCTGGGATGTGCTCATCATCGGAGCCGGCCCAGCGGGCTTCACAGCGGCCATATATGCGGCCCGCTACGGCCTTGAAACATTGATCATAAGCAAGGATCTGGGAGGAAACATGGCACTGACCGACCTCATTGAGAACTACCCGGGATTCCCGGAGGGGATAAGCGGATCCGACCTCACCAACAGGATGCACGAGCAGGTCAAGAAGCTCGGCGTTGAGGTCGTCTTCGACGAGGTTGAGAGGATTGAGCCAGCAGAGTGCGCATACTACGAGGGGCCGTGCAAGTTCACCGTGAAAACGGCAAACGGAAAGGAATACAAGGGAAGGGCGATAATCATAGCCGTAGGCGCCGCACCGAGGAAGCTCAAGGTTCCAGGCGAGGAGGAGCTCACAGGAAAGGGCGTTTCCTACTGCGCCACCTGCGACGGCCCGCTCTTCAAGGGCAAGAAGGTCATAGTTGTAGGTGGAGGAAACACCGCCCTTCAGGAGGCCCTCTACCTCAAGAGCATAGGCGTTGACGTTACCCTCGTCCACAGGAGGCAGGAGTTCAGGGCCGACAAGATACTCCAGGACCGCTTTAAGGAGAGCGGCATTCCCGCGATACTCGACACGGTCGTCACCGAGATAATCGGAAAGGACAAGGTCGAGGGTGTTAAGCTGAAGAACGTCAAGACCGGCGAAGAGACAGAGATGAAGGTCGATGGAGTCTTCATTTTCATCGGCTACGAGCCAAAGACGGACTTCGTCAAGCACCTCGGCATAACCGACGAGTACGGCTACATACCAGTTGACATGTACATGCGCACCAAGGTCCCAGGCATCTTCGCCGCTGGGGACATAACCAACGTCTTCAAGCAGATAGCGGTGGCAGTCGGTCAGGGAGCGATAGCCGCCAACTCAGCTAAGGAGCTACTCGACGAGTGGAAGGAGAAGAACGGGGAGTAACTCCGTCCTTTCTTTTCCCACACCTTTACAACCGCTTGGTTCGCTCGGCCATGGATGTTTCTCGAAAAATCTTCGGTCAAAAATGTTCATCGATGAACACAGACTTATATAGGTGAAGGGTGAGATTCCCCCGGTGATGCGCATGGTGGTTAGACCGAGTGTTAAAGAACTCCCGGGAAAGAAGGCCAAGGAGGTTATCGAGAGGAACTTCAAGTACCTCGCGACGACAACCCAGGATCCGGAGAACCTCCCGATAGTCATCGACCACGGCGAGGGCATAAGGGTCTACGACGTCGATGGAAACGTCTTCTACGACTTCGCAAGCGGTGTCGGCGTCATAAACGTGGGCCACTCTCACCCGCGCGTTGTTGAGGCGATAAAGAAGCAGGCCGAGAAGTTCACCCACTACTCGCTGACCGACTTCTTCTACGAGAACGCCGTCGTTTTGGCTGAGAAGCTCATTGAGCTTGCCCCCGGAGACTTCGAGAAGAAGGTCGTCTACGGCAACAGCGGAGCCGAGGCCAACGAGGCAGCAATGAAGCTCGTCAAGTACGGAACCGGAAGAAAGCAGTTCCTAGCCTTCTACCACGCCTTCCACGGAAGGACCCAGGCCGTTCTCAGCCTCACCGCGAGCAAGTGGGTCCAGCAGGACGGATTCTTCCCGACGATGCCTGGAGTTACCCACATACCCTACCCGAACCCCTACAGGAACCTCTGGGGAATAGACGGCTACGAGGAGCCTGACGAGCTCACCAACAGGGTTCTCGACTTCATAGAGGAGTACGTCTTCAAGCACGTTCCGCCCCACGAGGTTGGCGCGATATTCTTCGAGCCGATACAGGGTGAAGGAGGTTACGTCGTCCCGCCGAAGGGCTTCTTCAAGGCCCTCAGGAAGTTCGCCGACGAGTACGGAATCCTCCTGGCCGACGATGAGGTCCAGATGGGCATAGGAAGGACTGGAAGGTTCTGGGCCATCGAGCACTTCGACGTTGCACCGGACCTCATCCAGTTCGGAAAGGCCATAGGCGGCGGCCTTCCGCTGGCCGGTGTTGTCCACAGGAAGGAGATAAGCTTTGACAAGCCCGGAAGACACGCCACCACCTTCGGAGGAAACCCGGTCGCGATAGCGGCAGGAATAGAGGTCGTCGAGATCGTCAAGGAGCTCCTCCCGCACGTTCAGGAGGTTGGAGACTACCTCCACAAGTACCTTGAGGAGTTCAAGGAGCGCTATGAAGTCATCGGCGACGCCAGGGGTCTTGGACTGGCTCAAGCAGTCGAGATCGTCAAGACGAAGGAGGGCAAGGAGAAGTACCCCGAGCTGAGGGACAGGATCGTCGGAGAGGCTGCAAAGCGCGGTCTCGTCCTCCTCGGCTGCGGCGACAACAGCATACGCTTCATCCCGCCGCTCATCGTCACCAAGGAAGAGATCGACGTTGCCATGGAGATATTCGAGGAGGCCCTCAAGGCCGCCCTTCAGTGATGTCTTTCTCCTTCTTTTTTCAGAAAAACAGAAAAAATTTAAAGCGAGGGAAGATACTTTTTTGGGATCGGAATGGGAATAGAAGCCGAAGCCCTGAAGGCAGTTTCACTGCTGATGCTCACAGCCTACACAGTCTTCGTTTTCAAAAACAGGAAGAAGTTCAACCTCAAAATGGATCATATAATCCCGATAATCGTCACGTCCGCGATCATAACGATGGTTCTCTACGTTGAGGCGAGAAAGAACATCCAGAACGGGTCATTCCTAACGCTGGGTTACACTGGCCTGTTCTTCTTTTCCCTCTCCTTCGGGGAGCTGGCCGGAGTCGCAGCTGCCATGGGGCTCGCAATGGGAGAGTACGTAATGAACCCCAATCCTGAGGGAGTGCTCCTCCTGCTGCTCCTCTCCACGCTTTCCGGAATCCTAACCGGGTGGGTGGGACGGAAGCGGGATGAATTCTCGATGCTGCTTCTGGGCTCCATAATCGGGGGAACAGCCCTCGTGAGCGGGGAGTGGGCCTACTACCATTTCCTCAAGGGACTAACGGTTGATGGAGTCGCTGAGACACTGGCACCCCTAGTGGCCTCAGTCACAACCGGCGTCCTCCTGGCGACAGCCCTGGTTGTGGGTGCCAGGAAAATGGAAAAATGGCCGAGTCCAATAGAGAGAAGGGCGTGATCAGAGCTTTTCGATCTCTTCCCAAACCTTTTCCTCAACCAGCAGGGGTTCTATGGAGAGCCTCTTTGAAGCCTTCCTCATCTGCCCGAGGTACCTGGAGTCGGCTATGACCGCGTCGAACTCCAGCTCCTTCACCACGTAAACGGAGAGTCCAAGGACATCAACGAGATGACCCGCATGCTCCACAAAGCCCGGCCCTGCAAGGAGTATGTCCGGGGAGAGGCCTTCATCTTTAAGCTCCTGAGACGCCCGTTCAATGATCTCCAGGATCTCCTCCTCACTCGGCATCCTTAGCCCCCTCCACTATCTTCACCCCGCTCGACGTACCGATCCTCGTGGCGCCGGCCTCGATCATTGCCAGCGCCTGCTCGTAGGTTCTTATCCCCCCGGCAGCCTTGACGCCCATCTCCGGGCCGACGACCTTCCTCATCAGCCTAACGTCCTCAACCGTTGCACCACCGGTCCCGAAGCCGGTTGAAGTCTTCACGAAATCAGCCCCGGCTTCCTTTGCAAGCTCGCAGGCCTTGACCTTCTCCTCCTCCGTCAGGTAGCAGGTCTCTATGATGACCTTGACCTTTGCTCCCTTCTCATGGGCAACCCTTACGACCTCGGCTATGTCGTTCTTGACGTACTCGTAGTCTTTATCCTTCAGGGCGCCTATGTTGATTACCATGTCGAGCTCATCTGCACCGTCTTCTAGAGCTTTCTTCGCCTCGAAGACCTTTACTTCCGTCGGGGTTGCCCCGAGAGGGAAGCCGATGACGCTCGCGACCTTAACGTCGGCGTTCTTTTGATTTAGGTATTCCTTGGCGAGCTTAACGCGGTAGGGATTAACGCAGACTGCGTAGAATCCGTAGTGAATCGCCTCATCACAGAGCTTTATTATGTCTTCTTTAGTGGCGTAGGGCTTAAGGTTCGTGTGGTCAATGTACTTGGCAACGTCCATCCCCTTCACCCCCTCTCGATTTGGATTTAGGGGTATATAGCAATTTTGCTTCATTGATGATTCCCTCGATCCTTTAATGGGCTTTTTAGTGCCCCAAAAAGGTGATAAAAGGAGGAGGCTACACTCAAAGGGTGATGGAATGCTGGGCAAATGGGAGACGGAAAGGTACGATAGGCAGATTATGATGTGGGGAACGGAGGGACAGGAAAAGCTAAAGAAGGCCACAGTGGCCGTCGTTGGAGTGGGGGGACTCGGATCTCCCGTTGCATATTACCTAACGGCAGCAGGGGTGGGGAGGATAATCCTCGTAGATTCCGAAACCCCGGAGATGAGCAACCTCAACAGGCAGATCCTCCACTGGGAGGAAGACGTGGGCAGAATGCCAAAGCCGCTCTCCGCAGCCTGGAAGCTGAGGAAGTTCAACTCGGATGTTGAGATAATCCCGTACGTTGGGAAGCTCGGAGATGACAACGTGGAGGATGTACTCGGAGACGCAGATGTCATCGTTGACTGCCTGGACAACTTTAAGACCAGATTCCTGCTGGACGACTTCGTCCACGAAACTGGAAAGGCCCTTGTACACGGTGCGGTTGAGAAGACCTACGGACAGGTCACTACGATAGTTCCGGGAAAGACAAAGCGGTTGAGGGAGATATTCCCAAACGTTTCGGGGGAGAAAAAAGGAAAGTTCCCCATAGTTGGGGCAACGGCAGGAGTTGTTGGTTCAATTCAGGTCATGGAAGTTCTCAAGCTCCTCACGGGCATTGGAGAGCCCCTGTTCAACAAACTTCTGATAGTGGATTTGGCATACAACACCTTTGAGATCGTAGACCTCTAACCTCCCTCTGGGGGGGAGAGGTCGAGGTCTTCGTTTATCCCCAGTATCTTGAACTCCTCCCTCACCGTTCCCACCTGGTTCAGGAACCACGATTCCTCCCCGGGGTTCTTTGAGATCTCAAAGCCAACGACCAGCTCACCGGAGATGATCCTCCCGCCGGATATCTCAAGTGAGATTCTGGGAGAGGATACCGAGACCTTAGAGTTTTGAGGGGCCCCAACCGTCGTTTTTATCAGGTTGAGAAAGTCCTCCTCGACACCGGAGCACTCAACCTTAAAACTCCCCTCCGAGCCTGTGACGTTGCAGAGCCCCGAACTAAGGGCGTTGCCCACCAGCGACAGAGGGTTGTACTTGAAAACACTGAAAACGGCATCAAAGCCGTCTGAACCCCTCTTCAAATGCCTCCACGTCCCCATGGAGTTCACAAAAGCATCGTCCCCTATGAGCACTATCCTGACCGTCGTGTTCCCTCCAGCTGGATACGTCAGGATGCTCATGTTAACGTCCATCTCACCATCATCGAGGTCAAAGAAAGCGGACGTGTTTGAAAAAACGGAGACGTTCTCCACCCTGACGGAACCACCACTAGTAACTGAGACGGATGAGTTCAACGTGGTCAGGATCTCAGCTCTGTAACTGGAAATCGAATCCAGAATCCCCATAACGTCTTCAGCCGGGGAGGGACGGAAGGTGGAAGTGGTGGAAGTGACCTCCTGCGTTGTTGTCCAAGGGGTTGTTGAGGTTTGAGTTGTGACCGAAGAGGTGGTTGGAGAAGTGATGGACGAACTCGGGGAATGGGAAGACGCTGTGGTCGTACTGCCCCCGGATTCTCCATGGCCCCCTGAGATACAGCCGGAGGCAAAGAGAGCGAGGAGCATGACGAAGACCAGAGCAAGGGCTACCCTGCGCATGTGATCACCTCTACCACTTGGGGCGATCGTTTTCAAAAACCTTCCGGAAAGCTATTAAGTCACCCGGAGAATGGGTTAAGGTGGTGGCATGGAGCTCAAGAAGGTGATGGTTCTCGAGGGACCTTTTAACATCGAAAAAGCCGTGGAGCTCGTATCAGTTCCAGAGGCAGGGGGATACGTTGTATTCCTAGGAAAAGTCCGCAATGAAAACAGGGGGAGAAAGGTGAGGAAGCTAATCTACGAAGCGTACAGGGAGATGGCGGAGGAGGAAATGGAGAGGATACGGAAGGAGGCCCTTGAAAGGTTCCCAATACTGGACATCTTAATCTGGCACAGGGTAGGAGAGCTTGAAGTGGGGGAGGATACCATACTGGTCATTGCCGGCGGAAAACACAGAGGAGAAGCCTTCGATGCGTGCAGATGGGCCGTTGACGAGGTCAAACACAGGGTGCCCGTGTGGAAGAAGGAGGTCACAGATGAGGGTGCATTCTGGATAGAGGGGGACAGGCTGGTCCCAGAGGGTTACCACAGAACATAGTTTTCCATGTTTTTGTAACCATTTTTAGTAGTACTTAAAATCCGCATAGAAAAAGTATATATACAATGCGGGTTGATTCATTTCTGGTGAGTTCAATGGCCGAGGTAACCAGGGTTGATGTAAGGGGCGCCGAGCTTGCGAAGCTCCGCGCCGAGGATAAAACCATCTCGGTGGGAAAACCTCCCTGGACAGAAGTTGAGCACACGGGAAAGATTGAGAGGCTTATCCTGCAGCTTGGAGCCGGAAAGGGCAGGTTCGACGAGGTTCACGGGATACCCAGGTCAATCGGTTGCATCGGAAACAACAGGTTCATCCTCAGGAGGGAGAAGCTGACTTTCGATGAAATAAGGACGGTACTGAGGGAGTTCAAGGTCATGGGGGGAAAAGAGGTTTGGATAAACAGCTACGACAGGATCGAAGAGCTTCAGTACGCCGCCCAGATCGCCCTCAGCTTTGGCATTCCAAACGTAAACGCAACCGTTCTCTTTGAGGATCTGGAGGAAGTAGAACCCCTGGACGGGATCAATTACATAGCCGAGATGGAGTACGACGAGGAGAAGATCATCACAGCCTCAATGAAGCTGTGGGTCAAGGGACTGCTTATCATGGTACCTCCCGAGAGGCTCGAAGAGGCCAAAATGTTCATCAGGAAAGTTAAGGGAGACAGCGAACTCGAGATATACCTCGACGTCCTATACCCCAGATCTGCCAGGGATCTCAGTTTCAACCTGATAGAGCTGAGGAGAAACAAAAACCCGACGAGCGTGAAGTACCACGACTGTCTGGCTGGTACGGTGGCCGTCACGGGGGACGGTTACATTACCCCCTGCCCGCTCCTCAGAAACTTCGCCGCCGGGGACGTAAGGGATAAGGGGCTGAAGTGGACGGTTAACAAAACCAGGAAAATCCGGAAGTTCTGGACCCTAACGAAGGACAGCGTGGAAGGATGTTCAAGCTGCCCGTTCCGCTACCTGTGCCACGACTGCAGGGCTATCGAATACCAAGTGACGGGAGACCTTAACGGAATCGAGTACTGCCCGCTGGTCTTCTCATCCGAATCTCAGAAGTCCAGTATTGAGTGATAGCCCTTTCCATCTTTCCTAACCATTCTAGAGAACCTCTGACCCGGGTACATCTCATCCAGATCTGCCAAGACGTCGAAATATTCTATCCCAAGCCGGTCCACATAGTCGCTGAACTCGAGGAGCTTCTCGGCGAGGTCGTCCTCAGATGAGAAGTACCACTCTATTAGATAGCCACCCCCAACGAGCACCCCCACGTTAACCTCGTACTCCTTGAACTTGGTCAAAACCTCCTCGTTAAGTTCGCCCGTTATTCCAATGACCCCCCTGTCGTATCCCTCAGATTCAATGGCGGTTACATACCCGGTAAGGATATCCCTCTTTATCAGCCTGTCAATCATGTACCTTATCGTAGGCCTGCTCTTTCCGAGGCGCCTCGATATCTCCACCAAAGGCGTTCTGGCATCCCACTTGAGTATGTCCATAAGGAGGGCGTAGGAGTAGGGGAGATCCCACTCTCCGAAGTTGTCGTCCCCGGAGGGAGGATACCCCCTCACCTCATAGTACTCGTAGTCGTCGGAGTACTTCTCCATAACCCGATCCAGAAGACCAACCTGCTCTTTGGGAACGTGAAGTATCGCGGAGATGCCGTTTTTGAACCCAAAAAGAGCGTCCACATGGAGAAAAAAGGGTTCTTCCGGAGTTTGATGGCGGTCTCCCTAAGCCGTTCTTTTGGAACGGAGAGAAAAGCTATGTAGCTTCTCAACCCAATTCTCTTTATGTTGTACATGGCATTAACGGTGACGTACTTCCCATAGTACTTATCGTAAATGCGCTTGAGGCGGTAGTAATCAATGCCCTCGATCTCGGCTATTCTCCGAAGGCTTTCAATTGGATGCCTGTTCAGAATATCGGCCAGGAACTCTATTTCATCCCAATTAACATCGGACATAGCCTTCACGAAAAGGTTAAAATCGACAAACATTAAATCTTTATCGGTGGTTGAGATGGTGAAGATAGAGGTAGTCGACATTGAGAAGCCCGAGGGGGCCGAGGTAATAATCGGCCAGGGCAACTTCTCGATATTCACCGTTGACGATCTGGCAAAGGCCCTCTTAACGGCGGTCCCGGGGATAAAGTTCGGCATAGCGATGAACGAGGCAAAACCCCAGCTCACGCGCTTCACCGGCAACGATAAGGAGCTAGAAGAGCTCGCCGCCAAAAACGCGGTTAAGATAGGGGCCGGACATGTTTTCGTTATCCTCATGAAAGGCGCCTTTCCAATAAACGTCCTCAACACGGTGAAAAACCACCCCGCCGTTGCAATGGTGTATGGAGCCAGCGAGAACCCATTCCAGGTGATAGTCGCGGAAACCGAACTCGGGAGGAGTGTTCTCGGAGTAGTTGACGGAAAAGCAGCCAACAAGATTGAAACGGAAGAACAGAAGGCGGAGAGACGCGAGCTCGTTGAAAAGATCGGCTACAAAATCGACTGAGGGCAAGTTTTTTAGCCCTTTTCTCCCCCAGTTTTCAGGTGTCAAAAATGAGGATAGCTTTTGTAACGTCCAACCCCGGGAAGGTCGAAGAGGCAAGGAAGTACTTCAAGCCCCTTGGAGTTGAGGTCTACCAGCTACGTCTCCCGTATCCGGAGATACAGGCAGATACCCTAGAAGAGGTGGCCGAGTACGGGGCAAAGTGGCTCTCGGAGAGGGTGGACGGGCCTTTCTTCCTAGATGACTCCGGCCTCTTCATCGACCACCTGAAGGGCTTTCCGGGGGTGTACTCAGCATACGTCTACAAAACGCTCGGGATAGACGGCATCCTCAAGCTGATGGAAGGGGCAGGGAACAGAGGGGCCCACTTCAGGAGCGTTATAGCCTACTGGGACGGCGAGCTCCACCTCTTCACCGGCAGGGTTGACGGCGAGATAACCCTGGAGCCCAGGGGAAGCGGGGGCTTTGGCTTTGATCCTGTGTTCAAACCGGTGGGATTCAACAGAACCTTTGCCGAAATGACAACGGAGGAGAAGAACAGAATATCCCACAGGGGTTTGGCACTGAAAGCCTTTGCCACATGGCTAAAAGAAAACCTTAAATAACAGAAGACAACCAAAATACAGAAATTAAAATTGGACAGGTGACAGGGACGGGATCCCAAATGTCGGGACAGCTTGATGAAATCGACATGAGACTGCTTGAAGAGCTGAGAAAAAACGCAAGGGAGAACATAGCGGCTCTGAGCAAGAAGCTTAAGATCCCCAGGACAACCGTCCACTACAGGATAAGGAAGCTTGTTGACGAGGGCGTGATAGAGAAGTTCACAATAAAGCCAAACTACAAAAAGCTCGACCTCGGAACAACAGCGTTCATCCTGGCCAGATACGACCCGGAATCAGGTGTCAACCAGAGGGAGGTCGCCAAAAAGGTGGCAACCCTCGATGGAGTCTACGAGGTGCACATAATAACGGGTGAGTGGGATCTGCTAATAAAGGTCCGTGCCAGGAACTCGGAGGAGATAGGAAGGATCGTCATAGACAAGCTGAGGGAGATAAAGGGCGTGGGTCAGACTGTAACTATGGTCTCCTTCGTTTCGATAAAGGAGGAGATCTGAGGGCAGGAGCGATGATTGGCGTTCTCCTTTCTGATTTTGTGATGACGCGAGGTTTCCTGAGCCCTTCGAAAGATTTATAAAAGCTATCCCGGAACGGTGAGCAGTGGGTAAAAACCACACCTTTCTTGGAGGTGTTCGCAGTGGAGATGAAGTTCGAGATACCCGTATGCACATCATGCGGAAAGGAGATAACCCCTAGGGAGCACGCCACTCACTTCGTCTGCCCGAACTGCGGAGAGGAGATAATCTGGCGCTGCGAATCCTGCAGGGTCCTAAGCGTCCCCTACAAGTGCCCCAAGTGCGGATGGGAGGGGCCGTGAATTAGTCTGGAGGTGGAAAAGATGAGCGACTTCAACTTAGTTGGTGTTATAAAGGTCATGCCGACTGACCCTGATGTCAACCTCGACGAGCTCGAGGAGAAGCTCAAGGCAGTCATCCCTGAGAAGTACGGCCTTGCGAAGGTCGAGAGAGAACCCATAGCCTTCGGCCTCGTTGCCCTCAAGTTCTACGTCCTCGGGAGGGACGAAGAGGGCTACTCCTACGACGCTGTCGCCGACATCTTCCGTGAGGTTGAGAACGTCGAGAGCGCCGAAGTTGAGACCGTCTCGAGGATCTGAGGGCTTTTGCCCTCTACAACAGTTTTTCCACATTTTGAAGCATACAAAAATCTTCTGGCTTTTCAGGATCCCCATCTAAAAGTCACCAAGTTGCTGGAAAACAGGAGATAATAGTAAAAAGAAGGAGCATTAAAAGCCCAGCTCCAGAGTCAGCTTCGGCCTCTTCCACTCGTCAAGGATCTCCCTTAGCTCCTCGTTCTCGATCTTAGCGTAGAGCTCGTCGAAGCGCTTCTTTGCCTCCCCATCTCCAGCCTTCCAGCGTGCTAACTCTGCTATTGCCTCGAAAAAGTACGCGGTATCGTCCTCAAAGAGCTCCTTAAAGGCCTTCATGTTCTCCGCAACGACGTTGTAGGAGCCCTCATTGAAGAGCCCCTCGATGAAGTCAACGAGGGTATCAAAAACCAGCCCAAAGATGTCGTCGTTCACGTTTATCGCCTTTATCAGGGCATCGCGGAGCGCCTTAAACGCCCTCCCGTACTCTTCCCTGCCCGCCCATATCTCGGCCTCAATAAGCCTGGCGTTTATCTCAACCTCGTCGTCCCTCGGGCTCCTGAGGACTTCTTTTATCAGGGCCTCGGCCTCGTCGTATTCGCCCAGCTCGTACTTAAAGTGGGCAAGATCAAGGAGGCTTATCATATGGTTCTTCTCGTCGTTAAGGCGCTCAAAAATCTCCCTAGCGCGCTCCATCAGCTCTACCGCCTTCTCAGTCTCTCCAAGCTCGTCGTAGTTGACGGCCAAGTTGGCAAGGGTAAGGCCTATCTCCTTCTCGTTCTTCAGGACGTTCTCTTCATGCTGGAGGAGCTTCTGATATGTCTCTATAGCCTTCTCGGGCATTCCAAAGTGCTCGTATGCGTCGGCGAGGTAGTATAGCGCCGTTGCATATTCCTCCGGATCGTCTTTCTTCAGCTCGACGAGTTTCTTGTAGAGCTCTATACCTCCATCGATATCGTCGAGGTACGCGTAGACGTGGGCTATCTCATGGGCCAGGTCGTAGGGGTCTTCGCACTCAACGGCAACCTCTTTCACCCTCTCCAGCTCCTTCCTGAGGGTCTCCTCGTCCTCTATGGAGTCAAAGTAATCGTCAAAGAGCTCAAGGAGCTTCTCACAGTCTTTCTCTTTGAGTGCATTTTCCCATTCGAATTTCATTTCACTCATTCTTGACCACCGGGCCTATCTCAGAAGAGGGGTTAAAAAGCTATGCTTTATAAACTAGGGACATTTCGCCAAAATATTTAGAATCAATATTGAATAGATACCAAAATTTTGGCGTAATTTGTCTGATAAGAATATCTCTTGGTCATTTTAAGTTGCACAACAAACAGTAATTAACTGAACTTAGTGAACAATTTATCCATATAAAGACATTGTTTTTGCAGAGGTGACCATTCATCCAATGGCAACAGTTATAACCACACTCTCGTTCATTCCAATTGGATAAATTATCCAGGTGTTGAAAATGGAGACCGTTAAAAAAGATATTATCCGTGAATACGCAGGCTGGGAAAGCCTGGATGTACTTGAAAACGCCAATCGCTACCCTGGTCCAACGGGGTTCTTTGCCTACGTTATGGAAGAAGCCCTGAAGGAGAGCGTCACTCTAGTTCCGGAGAATGGGAGAAAAGCACATTTCTCAGGTGACATCTACATTCATAAACTCCCTTACAGCATCTACATACCATACTGTACCGGCCACAGCACATCGAGGATGTTAAAGAAGGGTCTGAGAACGCCCACAATAACGTCAAGGCCAGCGAGGCACTTCGACACATACGTTGACCACATAGCGAACTATTTAATCACTATGCAGCACTACTTTAGCGGCGCCCAAGCCCTGTCTAGCGTTGAGTGGTACGCGGGACCTTTCATAAGAAGGGACGGCCTAAGCAGGGAGAAGATACGCCAGCAGGTTCAGAGGCTCGTCTACAATCTCAACTACCCGAGCAGGGTCGGGATGCAGACGCCGTTCACCAACTTCACGGTGACGCTTGATGCCCCCAAGGAGATGCTCACCGGGGATATGGCGGTTTATGATGGGAGGGAAGTGGAACCGCTCGGAGATTACGAGAGGGAAGCCAAGGAGTTCTTCTTGGCTTTAATCGATGTACTCAGGGAAGGGGATGCGAAGGGTCAGCCATTCACATTCCCGATACCAACAATAATGGGAACCGCCAAGATGCTCTGGAACGATCCTGAGGTGTTCGAGGCAGTTTTCAACACGGCGGCTAAGAGGGGGAGCTTCTACTGGCTCAACACAAACGTAGTTGATCCAGATGCGAGCTACTCGATGTGTTGCAGGATAAACATAGACAAGAGGGAGTTCGCCTTTGCATTCAGCGCTTCCTCCAAGAGCGCCGAGGAAGAGGTCATGGAGCGGCTTGAGAGGCAGCGCTTTGGAGGCCTCTGGGCGATGCCAGATATAACGGGTTCAGTGAACGTCACAACCGTGAACCTGCCACGGCTGGCACTGAAGGCAGGGGATGACGATAAGTTCTGGGAGGAGTACGCTAACCTTCTCGAAACCGTCAGGAAAACCACAGACTGGTTCAGAGAGAGATACGTAAGGCTACTAACGAACTACCGCGAGATGTACAGTATGATACACACTTATCTGGAGGAGTTCCCGTCCAGCCACTTCAACACCATCGGAATTCTCGGCCTCCCGGAGGCGGCCGCCATATACCTCAACGAGCCTGATCTGTGGAGGGAAGGCTCAAGGTCAGAGTGGACAAAGGCCGCGAAGCTGATGAAGAGAATGGTGGAGTTCGCGGTTGAAAAAGCGAGGGAGTGGATGAGGGAGAATGGAACGCCGTGGAACGTTGAGGAAGTCCCAGGAGAGAGCGCCGCTGCAAAGCTCGCCATCAAGGACCTGCGCGAGTTCCCGGAGCTGAAGGACTACCTCGACGACCCTGAGAATCCCATATACTCAACGAGCATCGCCCCCTACTACGGTCCGATTGAGCTAGCCGACAGGATAAGGATCGAAGAAGAAGTTCAGGGGAGCTTCACCGGTGGGGTCATGATGCACATCTTCCTCGGAGAGGAACCCGATCCTGAAGCACTAGCGAAGCTCACAAAGAGGCTCCTAAGGACCAAGCTCGTCTACTGGAGCTACACACCGGCAATAACTGTCTGCAATGCCTGCGGAAGATCCTCAACAGGACTCCACACGGCTTGCCTTTACTGCGGAAGCGAAGACGTTGAGATCTGGAGTAGGATCATTGGCTACTACCGCCCACTCAAGAACTGGAACCCCTACAGAAAGAGGGAGTTCTGGAGCAGGAGACACTACTCTTCCTGATGTCCTTATTCCTTTTTTGGAGGTGATTCAATGCTCACAAGTGGCTGGAAGACTGTCAGCATGGTCGATGTACACGGAAAGGTGACCTTTACCCTCTGGCTCTGCGGCTGCAACCTGAAGTGCCCATTCTGCCACAACTGGCGGGTAGCGGAAGGTAGGGATTGCCTCCCCCTCGATAGAGTGACATTACTGGATGAGCTATCTTCAAGCTCATTCCTCGTGGACTACTTCCACATAACCGGCGGCGAGCCCCTGATGCAGTGGGCTGAGCTCTCATCCCTGCTCGCAGAATCCGAGGAACTCCTCCCGATCAGCCTGAACACCAACCTCACTCTTGTAGGCCCCATGGAGAGACTCCTAAAAGCCGAATTCGTTGACCACATAGCGACCGACCTGAAGGCCCCACCCCAGGAGCTCTATGGACTTCCTCAAGAAGCCTCGAAGCATCTCTGGGAGCTTTTCCTTAGAGGTCTTGACTTGGTTTCTGATTATGGTATCCCCTTGGAGCTCAGAATACCAGTGGCCAGAGGGTTCGAGCAGTGGCCGTGGATAGAAGAGGGTCTGAAACATGTAAGAACGGACTTTTACGTTGTCCTTAACCCTCTGGTGGGCGCACCTTTAACCAGCCCAAGAGATGGTGCATGGTGCTCTGAGCACTGCTGGCCCGGAGAAGAGGTAGAAAAGCTCAAAGAAAAACTAACAGAAATTGGGATTAAGGTCCACGTGAACGATTTCTCAGAGTAGGTACATCCACCGAAAACTTTATAAATAGAGCAAAGGAACCATTCCCCGGAAACACTAATTGTAACTAAAACATTTCCCCACCTAAAAAAAGATGAAAAGGGGGGTGAGGGGAGATGGCCCAGCTTGCAGGCCAGCCGGTTGTTATTCTGCCTGAGGGGACTCAGAGGTACGTTGGTAGGGACGCCCAGAGGCTCAACATTCTTGCCGCTAGGATCATAGCCGAGACCGTTAGAACCACCCTCGGTCCAAAGGGAATGGACAAAATGCTCGTCGACAGCCTCGGCGACATCGTCATCACCAACGACGGTGCCACAATACTCGACGAGATGGACATCCAGCACCCTGCTGCTAAGATGATGGTTGAGGTTGCTAAGACTCAGGACAAGGAGGCTGGTGATGGTACTACTACTGCCGTTGTTATCGCTGGCGAGCTCCTCAGGAAGGCTGAGGAGTTACTCGACCAGAACATCCACCCGAGCATCGTCATCAAGGGATACGCTCTCGCAGCAGAGAAGGCCCAGGAAATCCTCGACGAGATAGCCAAGGAGGTTGACGTGGAGGACAAGGAGATCCTCAAGAAGGCCGCCGTCACCTCAATCACCGGAAAGGCCGCCGAGGAGGAGAGGGAGTACCTGGCTGAGATAGCCGTTGAGGCCGTCAAGCAGGTCGCCGAGAAGGTCGACGGCCGCTACAAGGTCGACCTCGACAACATCAAGTTCGAGAAGAAGGAAGGCGGTGCCGTCAGCGACACTCAGCTCATCAAGGGTGTCGTCATCGACAAGGAGGTCGTCCACCCAGGCATGCCCAAGAGGGTCGAGGGGGCTAAGATCGCCCTCATCAACGAGGCCCTTGAGGTTAAGGAGACCGAAACCGACGCCGAGATCAGGATCACCAGCCCGGACCAGCTCCAGGCCTTCCTCGAGCAGGAGGAGAGGATGCTCCGCGAGATGGTCGACAAGATCAAGGAGGTTGGAGCTAACGTCGTGTTCGTCCAGAAGGGTATTGATGACCTTGCCCAGCACTACCTCGCCAAGTACGGCATAATGGCCGTTAGAAGGGTCAAGAAGAGCGACATGGAGAAGCTCGCCAAGGCCACCGGAGCCAAGATCGTCACCAACGTCCGCGACCTCACCCCGGAGGACCTCGGTGAGGCCGAGCTCGTCGAGCAGAGGAAAGTAGCTGGCGAGAACATGATCTTCGTTGAGGGCTGCAAGAACCCGAAGGCGGTAACCATACTCATCCGCGGCGGTACCGAGCACGTCGTTGACGAGGTTGAGAGGGCCCTCGAGGATGCCGTCAAGGTCGTCAAGGACATCGTCGAGGACGGCAAGATCGTGGCAGCTGGCGGTGCTCCGGAGATCGAGCTCAGCATCAAGCTCGACGAGTACGCCAAGGAGGTCGGCGGCAAGGAGGCTCTCGCCATAGAGAACTTCGCAGAGGCCCTCAAGGTCATCCCGAGGACGCTCGCCGAGAACGCCGGTCTCGACCCGATCGAGACCCTCGTGAAGGTCATCGCCGCCCACAAGGAGAAGGGACCGACCGTCGGTGTCGACGTCTTCGAGGGCGAGCCAGCCGACATGATGGAGCGCGGAGTTATAGCTCCGGTCAGGGTGACCAAGCAGGCCATCAAGAGCGCCAGCGAAGCAGCTATAATGATCCTCAGAATCGACGACGTCATCGCCGCCAGCAAGCTCGAGAAGGACAAGGGCGGCGAGGGCGGAGGAAGCAACGACTTCGGAAGCGACCTCGACTGAAGTCTCTAATCCCTAATTTTCGCTCTTTTATCTCTTATCTACGGCTTATCTCAATTCTTCTCAGATCTCCCCAACCTGCTCCAGCTAAACGTAAGCATTGTTTTCTACGGTCAAGTTCAATATTGAGAAACCGAAAAGTTGATATGCCATTAATGACAATGATTATACAACATTCCTCAAGGGGGGATATAGATGCTAAAAAAGATAACCATAGTTCTGGTTTTTACAGCCCTTCTCATGGCCCCCGCGGTCCTCAGTATTAACTCCGGTAGCCCTCAACAGCACGGCGACATATATCCGCTTACAGTAAACCCCTCGGAGATACCAGGATTGACATCTGACCTGAGCTTTCAAGCAACTACAAAGGGACTTAAGGGGTATTCTCTCTACGCTGTTGATTTAGACGATCTCCTAGCGAAAGCCGAGACTGGATCGGTAACTCTCGAGATAAGGGGAAGAAAGTTCGAGCTGGTCTTAACCCGTGACACCAGCACTCTAGCCCCGGGAGCCACGGACAGACCCATCTACTCCTTCAGGGGGAGCGTCAAAGGCGTCCCCGAAAGCATGGTCGCTCTCACCATAAGCGACAGGGCAGTGTTCGTTACCGTGTGGGTGCCAAATGAATGGTACTACCTGAGGTCCACAAAGACAAAACTCGACGGAAAGCCCGTCGTGGTTGGGTATTCATCCAAGGATGAGGTCTTCAAAAATGTCAGTTACAGGTATTGACGGAAAGTTTACGAAACTAAAGACACCCCACGAATCCCAAAACGGGAGATTTGGATAGGAGGGATCTTCTTGAAGAAGAAGGCCCTTGCGGCTTTTATCATCATTTTGGCTGTTCTTTCCTCAGGCTGCATTGAGGAGAAGGGGACCTCTCCCACAACTTCGAGTACTGAAAACACTAGCAGCATGACGACCTCCTCAAGCGGAGGGATCACTTTCCCGGAAGACGCTTCACCCTTCGGGAACCTCTCGCTGGAGCTCAAAGCCCCGGACTGCGCCTCCGGGTGGTTCAAAGTCACTGTTGTAATAACCAACGTCGGAAACAACACGGTACTTGTCCTCAAGCCCATAAGCATGATTACGCTCCATTTCAAGCTCTACGACGAAAATGGAAGTGAGCTGGAGTACCGGGGGCCAGAGCCGACCTATCTCCCCCTGAAGGATCAAGATGTAGCAGTTTTAAAGGCAGGGGATTCCCTAGAGAAAACCTTCACCCTCAACACTCAGTTCTGGACTACGGAGAATGGAACGTACACGCTCCTCGTCCTCTACGACACAAGGGACGTAAAGGTAGATACAAGCAAGCCGGTATGGAGGGGAAGGCTTGAGGCAGAAGCCAACGTGACTTTGGGGGAATGCGGCTAAAAGTGAATTTCAAAATTTTTTGAAAAAAAAACTTTTTTATCTGGATTCATCTAAACCCCACGTATGCTCCCGATCAAAGCAACTAACCTTTCAAAATCCTTCAACTCAAAGCGCGCCCTTGACGGCGTTTCCTTCTCTATAGAGGGGCCCGGAATAGTAGGAATAATCGGTCCCAACGGCGCTGGGAAGACGACCCTGATTAGAATCCTAACGGGGCTTTTGAGACCGGACTCTGGCAACGTTGAGCTCTTCGGGAGAGAACCCGAGAAAGCCAGGGAGCTCTTTGCACTCCTGCCCCAGGACGTCAGGGCCCACTTCTACACGCTCACGCCGAGAGATTACGTCTACCACTACCTCCGGATGCGCGGTCTCTCAAAGAGGGAAGCCATGAAGAAGGCTGATGAAGCAATGGAAGCCTTCGGGATAACCTATGCTGATGAGCTCTTTTCAACCCTCTCTGGCGGCATGGTCAGGAGGGCCCTTCTAGCTATGGTTCTCTCGGCGGAGGTTCCGCTCTACTTCCTTGATGAACCTACCGTCGGCCTCGACGTCCAGAACAGGCTCAAGCTGTGGGAGATGCTTAGAGAAAGGGCCGAAGAAGCCACGATAATCCTCACAAGCCACTACCTCAACGAGATATCGAGCGTCTGCGACCGGGTGCTCCTACTCAAAGCGGGGAAGGTAGTTGCCGACGGCAAGCCTGAGGAGATAGCGCGGGACTATCTGAGGAAGTTCACCTCGAAGATCGTCGCCTTTGAGGACGTTTCACTTGAGGGTTTTACCCTGAGGAGGGCCGGAAGGAAGGCCTACATCTACGCGCGCTCCAAAGCGGAGGAGAAGGAAATCATCGGGAAGCTTGAGGAGCTTCGGGTGCCCTTCAGGAGGGAGGGGGTAACGATAGAGGACGTCTTCCTGGTCGGTGGTATCGATGATGGCGCTGGTTGAGTACTACGCGAGGGCTCTAACCAAAGGAAAGTTCGCGCTGGTGAGCTTTGCCCTTCAGCCACTCTCGTTCATCTTCATCGTCTACGTCGTGAGCGGCGGGAGGTTCCTTGACAGGGCGCTCGCGGGAGCGATCGTGAGCTTCATAGCCGGCGTCGGGATAGCTGACCTCTCCATCGAGCTGGTTGGAATGAAGGCCCGCTCGAAGTTCTACGACATAATAATGTCCCTTCCCGGAGAAAACTGGAGGAAGGCCCTGGGGATATCCATCGGCATGAGCACTCCAGCCTTTCCTTACGTCCTGCTTCTAATGTTCCTCCTCTCATGGCACCTTGGATTGGAAGAGGTACCGAAGATGCTGTTTGGAATAGTCTCGCTCTGGCTCTGGGGTATCGGGATGGGCTTTCTCATGGGAGTCAAGACAAAGGAGCCGCTCACCATTATGAGACTCTCTAACCTAACCGTTACGGTCCTAACGGTCTTTCCACCGGTTTACTATCCTGCCAGAGTTCTCCCGGAAAAGCTCGCTGCCCTGATGAACCTTCTCCCAACGGTGAGCGCGGCCAGGCTGATGACTGAGGGAGGGGGAGAAGCTTTCCTGATTTCGCTTTTCTGGTCGGTCTTTGGGGCACTTCTCCTCTGGAGGTTCAAGGGATTTGAAGTGTGAAGGTTGGAATATTTGACTTTATGACTACACGACGTTTTTAAGTTCCAAAACCCCAATTCATGATGGTGGTATGATGGAGGAGATAGAGGCAGTTTACGAGAACGGTGTTTTTAAACCCCTCAAAAAGCCCCACCTCAAGGACAAAGAGAAGGTTGTCATAGTCGTTAAAGAGAAAGTCCTCACAAAGAACTTCATTCAGAGGCTTGAAGAGCTCGGCAAAACCCTTCCAAAATTCCAAAACCCCTCAAAGCTCCTTGAGGAGGACAGAAGATGATAGTGGTTGATGCGAACGTTTTGATAGATGCACTTTTCGAGAGAAATCCAGAGCGTCGAAATCTAGCGATTGAGTTCTTTAGAACCATCGAAGGAAAACCCGTTTACGTTCCAAGGATTTTCATAGTGGAGGTTCTCTCCATAGCAAGACGACTCGGCATTAAAATTGATTACCAAATCCTGCTCTCACTCATAGAAGAGTTTAACGTCAAGAGCGAAGGTGAACTGTTTAATCTAGCAGTTTATGTTGCGGAGAACATCCACCCTAGGGCTGTTGATGCCTACTATATAGCAACTGCCATACTTACCGGCAGCGTTCTTGTTTCAAACGATAGAGTTATGATCAAAAACAGTAGAAGGGCCGGTATAACTGCCTTTTATCTGCTTGAAGAGTTTGAAGAACTGAAACAATTTTTAAAGTTCTGATAGCCTTTTAATCTCCTCTTCAAGCCTCTTCAGCTTTCCCTTAAACCTTCTGACCTGTGCGTTCGCGATTTTAACGATTCTCTCAATGTAGGCCTCATCGACCCAGAGAACTCCGTTCTCCCCAAGCGGAACGTCCATCCTCTCAGTTGAGCGTATCTCAACTACCAGCTTCTTGTGGCTCACGCTCTTTATGTTGGAGTACTTGAAGCCGAGGTCTATCGCGAGGTTTAACAGCTTCACGGCATCTTCGAGAGTTCTAGCTCCAACGTGGAGGATCGGACTTCTGACCAAAAACCAGAGCTGGCCAGAGCGATGCTTTCCAACGGCCTCAAGGACTTCCTCAACGCTCACTTCCCTGTGCCACTTGCCGAGCCAGACGGAGTTCACCTTGTCCCCGAAGTACGGCATCTCCATAACTGAAATCCTTCCCGAGCAGGAGGAGGTCGTGAAGTAGTTGGGAAGTGCGTTTATCTTCTCCAGGAGCGGGATTATGTCATGATCGACCTTGTCCTCTTCGAGCGCCTTCATCAGGCCCTCCATCGCCTTCCCCTTCTGTTCGTCGAAGTTTTCAGTGTAGAGGAACATCCAACTCACCTCTCTAACTTTGGCATCACTTTTCTAAGAGAATCAGCTTCAGATTTGAGACCTCAGCTATCGCTATAAAGTCAGAATCGCGTGTTATCAGTTCTTCCCCGCGATTTATGCAGATTGCCGCGATTAAGAGATCAGCGAATCCACGAGGTTCGCCCCTTTTAAGGAGCCTCTCCTGAAGTTGGTGAGCCAAGAGAAAGTCGTCGAGGGTAGGAAATAGAACCTCCCCATTAAAGCGCGAATACCTGGCGATCTGAGGGAATTCAACAAAGGTAACCCCGGTTATTGCCTCGGTTATGCCCTCCTTATTTCTAATCCGATCAATGACCACGTTTGTATCTACGACAACCATTCCAACCGCCTTTTGTCTTTTTCACGGATCCTCCCGATTTCCGCGGGTATTTCAATGCTCTCCTCCGTTTCAGAGATTCCCATGAGCTTCCTCAACTCATCGATACTCACCTTCTCCGGTGAGCTTTCCAACAGCGCCCGCAGGAATGCCTCCCGGAACTTCCTCTCATCGACCCAATCGGGCACAGAGACCGTAATGACCTTCCCCATAATTATCCCCTGTGAGGTTGTAGCTTTCAGCGTATTTTAACGTTTTTCGTCACTGTTCTCAAAAGAGCTATGGGCAGATTAGTCCAGCCAACCTTTTAAAAGGGTTTTCCGAGTGGAGGGCGGTGAGAAAATGGGGATAAAGATGAGGTGGGAAGACTTCGCGAGGAGCATGGGGGTCGAGCCCCAGATACTCGAGAACAGGGAGGCGAGGGTCCTTAAGGAGTTCGTGATGGATCTGAAGTTCCCAACCCACTGTCAGGGCTGTCAGGGGCTCGATCTGAGCAATCCAAACCCCGTTCATCATCCGAGCTACGAGCTGACTCCTGCCTGCAACCACGACTGCATCTTCTGCTACTCCAATGTAGCGGTAAAGCTCGGAAAGGCCCCGAAGCCGGGCTACTACGGCTGGGAAAACCCTTACGCGATAACCGTCTCCCAGTATGGGGAGCCGCTCATAAGCCCGCGCATAGTCGAGGTTAACAGGATGCTCCGCGAGAGGTTTCCGAATGCAAGGTTAGACCTCCAGACCAACGGATCCCTACTGACCGAGGAGCTGTGGAGGAAGCTCGACTTCGACCTCGTGATGATAAGCCTTGACGCCGCGAGCAGGGAGAAGCACCTGAAGATAACCAACGCCGACACGTTCGAGGCCGTTGTCAATGCTCTCCGAATAGTTGGAGGGGACAAGTCAGTCCGCTCGGTCGTGAGGACGATCTTCATGCCGGGGATAAACGACGAGGACATCCCAAAAATAGCGGAACTTGCCGCCTCCCTAAGTGTTGACGAGATGATGCTCCAGCCGCTGACTATCCACGAGCTCAACGTCGAGAGGCTGAAGAGGGCAGGGTTGGACTTTGAGAGGGCCGAGAGTGTGAGGGATTTCCTCAAGGCAGCGATGGAGGCCAAGGAGTACATCGACGTGAGGATAAGCGGCTGTCAGCTGGCAGTGTACAGAACGATGGATCCGCTGACGCTGTTCAGCGCAAAACGTGTTGGAAGGGACGTCGCGCCCGCAGTGAAGAGGGAGAAAACAAAACTTTAAGTTCCAATTTTTATAATTTCCCTTGATGCATAAATTACCCAGAAAGTTTATAAGAAATTTTTGAGACACCACAGCAGGGAGGATTATGAGGCTCCTGAGGAGCATAGCTACCAACCTAGCACTCATAATCATCTCACTCCTCCTCACAGCCGCCGTCGTGGCCGAGGCAGAGGAGAAGATCTCGGCGATGGAAGCTCCTAAAGAGGAGAACTCCACCATCGACCTCCCTTCGGAACTGGACAACCTTACGATGGCCCCCCAAAAGAAGGAAACCCTGGAATCCCGCGTTGATAGGTATTTCCATTTCGTCTGGAACTCGTTCACGGGCCGGAGGAGGGATTATGCCCTTAGGGAGGTGGGATTCACCCTCGCACTTCTGACACTCACAATGGCGCTGGTATTCGTATTCGGCCTATACTGGGGTCTTCGAGCCGGGTACAGAGGTGGATGGTCGGACAGAATTCTTTCAACTTTGGCCCCCCTGTTTTCAGGTGTTCCCGCCTGGTTCTGGTCGCTCCTGTTCCTGTGGACCCTCTGGTGGAAGTGGGACATAGGTTCCATAAACTACTCCAGCTACATCATAGAGGCCAAGCGGCACGGTGGAGTTACTATTCTCACGTACCTAGGTGCCCTCCTCATACCAGTGCTGGCCCTAACCCTCTCCAACGTCGTGGTCTACGCATTCAACGTCCGAAACCTCGTTAAGAGGGAATCCAACGAGGATCACTTCTTCGCGGATCTCCTCAAAGGGCTTCCGGACAGGAGGATAATGAAGAAGCTCTTGAGAACCGTCCTCCCCTCTTTTCTAACCTTCACAAGCTACAACTTCCTCAACCTCATGATAAACGCCATGGCAGTGGAGAAGCTCTTCGATGTTCCTGGTATCGGGTGGGTTCTGACTCAGGCAGTAACGGTCACGTACGAAAACAACGAGTTTGGGATTCCGACGATACCTGAATTCCAGTTCCATGGAAACGAGGTTTTCTTCGTGGCCTTTGTGATGGCCTTCCTCTACTTCATAAACTCAACGGTTCTTGAGGCCCTCTACCTCCACCTCGACCCAAGGAGGGAGGTTCATGAGTAAACCTCCAGGGATCCCGTGGAAGATCAAAGCGGCGGTTGCTATAGTGCTCTTTTACACTCTGGCATCAATAATAGGCCCCTACACGCTGAAAGGGGAGGACATCAAGAACTGGGGCAACCTCGCCTACTGGGACAAAAATCCCAGAGGGATGCCGCCGGAGTGGTACGGGAGACTGAAGAACCTGCCTCCCTCCGGATGGATGGAGGGGAGGTATCTTAACGGGAGCTATGTCTTCACCTACGACTTCCACTACCGGAGCGCCCCCAAGGACATCGTCGTCTTCATAAACACCACTAAATCCATAGAGATTGAACTGAAAACTCCCCTCAACGAGTCTTTCCTCCTCTTCAAGGGATCCCCAAGCCTGCAGAACTACGTGGTACACCTCGGAAGGAACTATCTGACGCTGGAGAAGATAACAGCGGAGAGGTGCAGGACAAACATGAGGGGGCAGTCCCTCTTCGAGAAGACCATCCTGAACGCGGTTTTCTCCAAGCCGGTAAAGGAGTGCATCACAGACCCAGAGCCGGTCTATGGAAAGTACGAGATAAAAGTGAAGGCAGAGGACTCTCCCCTAACGCGGATCATCTACGGAGGTACACCCAGCCTCAATCCAAATGAAACGGTCAGGATATTCATCGCAGGGAAGAGCTATGGCTACCTCGGAACGGACACCCTTGGGAGGGACGTCTGGGTCGGCTTCATCGGAGGGATGAGGGAAACCCTGGTAATAGCACTGGAGGCCGCCCTGATCTCCGTGGGGCTGGGCCTCATCCTCGGAACGCTCGGCGGGATCTCCGGGAAGCTGGGGGACGGTATCAATCTGATCTCCCGCTTCCTGACGGTGCTGCCAGTTCTCCCCCTCGCCATGGCCTCCGTCGTGTGGCTTGGAAGGGTGAGCCTCGAAAACAACACGTACATGATAAAGATAAACTCCCTCCTCGTCTCGCTCATAATAGGAACCCTTCTGGCTGGAAACGTCTCGAGGAACATCAGGGCTATAGTCAAAGAGGAGCTCAGAAAGGGCTACGCCGAGTCCTCCAAAGCCCTGGGTGGAACACTGGTCTGGATAATCAGAAAACATGTGTCCCGGGTTCTGATACCGTACTCCCTCGAACAGCTAGCCCTCGCGGTTCCAGGGGTCGTGGCGTTCCTAACCCTCCTGGGCTTCTTCAACATTCTCCCAGGCTTCAACTGGAGCGGTCTAATGAGCCAGACCATCGTTTACAACGCTGAGTACCAGTTCCTCTGGTGGCAGGTGCTTCCCATCGGAGTTTCCATTGGCCTGCTGGCCCTTGCGTTCGTGGCCATAGCGAACTGGATCGAGGAAGAGTTTATTAAAATCTAAGACCCTAACACAAAGGGGTGGCAATGATACTGGAGAAACTTTTGGCCGCGATCCTGCTCACCATGTTCCTCGGGATAAGCGCTGCGGTAAAGGTAATGGGAACTATAATGAGGGCTGGAAGCGCGGTGTGGAGGAAGGCCCTGCGGGTGGAGATCCCTGAAAACGAGAAGAAAAGCTGGGAGAAAGTACACACCGCAGTGTGGCTTCTGATCGGGATCTGGGCGTTCTGGAGGCTGAAAAGCTCCACCCTGCTAGGAGCAGTATTCGGCTTTCTTTCGTTCAGAAGCGGATCCAACGTTTCAAAAACGGCGGTCTACGCCCTCCACGACCGCAACATCTTGAAGAGATACTCCGAGGGGGACAGACTGCTCTCTGTGGTAGGGATTGCCTCGGCCTTCTCCCTGCTTATGGAGGGCATTTTCGTCCTCAGCTTTGCAACCGCGTACAGGATCCTGTCAGCCACCGCCGGACCAACGACCACTGCGGGAAGCTTCATCATCTATCTGTGGATAGGCGGCTTTCTCTTTGGAGCGGTGTTCGCGTGGCTCGTTTCCAGGGACAACGAAGGGGTAATCCTCAAGAACGAGGCTCCGGTGGTTCTCTTCTTCACCACCCTAAGCGGAAAAAGAAAGGCCGAAGAGGGAATTAAAAAGTCCAAGAAAATAGCCAAAAAGCCCATAGAACACCTAAGAAGAAAGGAATGAAACCCAGAGGCAATCTTTTAAACCCCTCCGGGAACTGCAAAACATGCTCAAGTGCTCACTCTGCATCCACGATGAAAGGACGGCGAAGATAGACATAATCGACGGAAGGCCGATATGCCGTGAGTGCCAGGTCTATCTGAAACACCCCTTCAATCGGGAGAAGATACGGGAAGAACTCGATGAACTCATGAAAACCGTTGAGGAGGCAGTTCTGGCATACTCCGGGGGAAAGGACAGTGTGGTAGCACTATATCTCGCCAAAGAGGTTTACAAGATCCCCGAGCTGGAGGCTGTCATGATAGACCACGGACTCATGGCAGAGGAAGCCATAGAGAACGCCGAGAGAATAGCCCGGTACCTGGACGTGCCCTTCAAAATCCTCCGCTACGACTACTCAGACATCTTCCGCGAGGCCCTCCTTAAGGCCCAAAGCCCGTGCAGGGCCTGCTCTCGAAGGACCATGGAAAAGCTGAGAAAATACGCGCTGAGAAACGGCTACAGATACATAATCACAGGCCACGAACTCCCCTTCGGGCACCATCCTTACAGGCAGATGAGCGGGGGGATAACCCAGATAAGGCTGCTCTCGCTAATGTCAGAGAAAGAAAGGCTTGAAATTCTGGGAAAGCTTCCATTCGAGTTCCCACAGCTTCCCGGCTACACGACGAACTGCCTCGTTCTCGGCCCCGCGCTTGAGAGGTACTGGGAAAAGCACGGGCACTCCTTCGAGCACAGGAGAATAGCGGCGCTGGTACGCTACGGACTAATGAGCAGGGAGAGGGCGGAGGAAGAGCTGAAAAGGCCCCACGTTCCCGATGAACAGAAGGAACTCGTTTTCAAAAGACTGGGATTGTCTTTATAATCGCGTTATAACTACTGTAACATTTTACAGCACCATTGTAGCCGATGACTTCTCTTCAGTTTTTAATTCCTGAATCATCTAGTAACATAAAAGTTCCAAAACCTGAGCGTAATCCTTTTAAAAGATTTACAACATTGTAAAATGGGGAGGACTGATGCCCGTAAAATGGCACAGGTACATTGGAATAATCATCAAGAACCTCGCCATCCTCATCATTGTTCTCCTGGTTTTTGGATATCTAGTGGCCGAAGGGGAGGCAAGGGCAAAGGTCTACAACAACGACAAGGTGTTCCTAAATAACCTCAAGATGCTCAAAGCCCGGGGCGCCAGCGGGAACATCGAAGATAAGGCTAGGAAAATGACGGAAAAAGCCCTCGGAGTCGACGACAGGTGGAAGCTTGTAAAGAAATACTTCAACTTCACCTCCCGGTTCCTCACGCATCCCCATGAAAAGGACAGGTACGGGAACGATCTCTACACGTACATCCTCAAAACCCTGTTACTCATCCTCCTCACAGGGGCGATAGTGGTTCCCCTCGGCCTCTACCTGGGTCTGAGGGCGGGCTACAAAAGGGGCAAGCTGGACAAGGTGATAACAGTTATGGCCCCGCTGTTCTCGGGAATCCCACCGTGGTTCCTGGCGATACTCTTCATATACATCTTCTACTGGAAGCTGCCTTTCCTTCCCGCGGACTTCGAGAGGCACCTGAAGGACGCACTGCTAAACGGCGACTCGACGGCAATAGCCTACCTCGTGGGAATGATCCTCCCGGTTGCCACCCTCGTCCTAAGCCTGGTATGGGAGTACGCCTTCAACGTCCGCAACTTCATCAGGTTCGAGAGCGAGAGCCCCCACGTCATGTACGACAAAGCCCGCGGACTGCCCGACAGGAGGATAATGAGAAAGCTCCTCAGGATCAGCTTTCCCTCGTTCCTCACGTTTACTACCTACAACTTCCTCGATATTCTAGCCAGCGTTTTCCTGGTTGAGCTCCTCTTCGACATCCGCGGTGTCGGATGGCTACTGGGAGTCTCGCTCAACGTCGTGAGGGAAGGGCCGGAGGGCATTAAGTTCCACTACTGTCCCGAGTGCATATTCTTCTCGACGTTCATCATGATGGTCCTCTACTTCATAACCGCCGTCGTAATGGAGAGCCTCTACGTGAAGCTGGACCCACGCAGCGGGAGGGAGACGGGCTTATGAAGATCCAAAGGCCATCTATAAAGCTCACCGTTGCGTTAATCATTGTGACGGCCTACCTCCTGGGCGCCGCGGTAGCCCCTCACTTCGTCAACAAGGAGGACGTAAACAACTGGTACAACGGAAACTACTGGATCAAGAACCCCAAGCTCGCGCCGCCCGAGTGGGTAAACCTCTTCGGGGCCAACCAGCCGCCCAGCGAAACCCTCAGACCAGTGGAGGAGAACGGAAGAAAGCACGTTTTCGAGTACGACTTCCACTACTCCCACTCCCCGGAGGACATAAAGATAAGGTTCAATCAGAGCAGGTTCGAGAGGGTAAGGATCACGATCAAAACGCCGGACGGAAAGGAATACGTCCTCTACAACTCGCTCATAATGGAGGAGCTGTCGCTTAGAACAAAGGTATCAACGCTCATGAAAATCGGGGAAGCAAACGGAATTGAAGTAACAGAGACGGACATTCTCTTCGGAGACGCCCTGAAACCCGTGTTCTTTAAGAACGAGAGCGGGAAGATCGTGCCAAACACAGGAAAGTACACGATCACAGTAACCTCTCGGGCGGAACCAACGGTGACAGTAGTCGGGAAGGTCCACGGCCTCCTGGGTACCGATGTAAAAAGAAGGGATCTGTGGGTCGGCTTCCTGTGGGGCCTCAGGGAGACCATGATTCTCGTGATCACAACCAGCCTGCTGGCAACTTTCCTCGGAACCCTGCTGGGGATAAGCGGCGGCCTCAGCGGAACAACCGGGTTTTTCTCAGACGCGGTATCGAAGATCTCAGCGATAACGCCCCTCGTACCTGTGATGATAGCCCTCGTACCCGTGAAAGGCGAAGTGGGCCCCGACGGCATCCTGGACATTTCCATGACGCTCTTCGTGGCCATCCTTGGGTTCCTGCTCTCAGGAAAGATATCGAGGAACGTTAAGGTCATGGTGGCGACCGAGATGAAGAAGGAGTACATTGAATCCGCGGTGAGCCTCGGGGGTAGCAAATGGTGGATACTGAAAAACCACGTTCTCAGGGCAGTCCTTCCTTACAGCATCTACCAGCTAACGCTCCTCGTACCGAGGGTAGTCGCCCTGGTTTCCATTCTGGGGTTCTTCAGGGCCGCACCTGGATTCAACTGGGGAACCCTAATGGCCTCAGTCGTCATAGAGAACCCAAAGGCAACGCTCTACTGGTGGGAGGTCATCCCGATAACATTGGCACTCGGATTCTTCGCCCTCGCATTCGTGCTGATAAACAGGGAGATAGAGGACAGGTTTTCAATCGAAAACATCTAAAGGTCAGGAGAGCGCATTCTTTAGTTTTTCCAGCGCCACCTCCAGAACTTCCTCAGGAGGACGCTCAAACCCCCCTCCCCTGGCAAGTACCTCGCTTCCGCCTCCGCCCCCACCGGTCTCGGCCAGGACGTCCCTCAGGATCTCGTTCATGGATATCCCTTCAACGCCCTCGTTCTTGGCCAGAATTATGTAGTTCTCTCCCGCAACAGCCGCGACGGTTCCGGGGTTCTTGTCAACGAGGTACACCACGAAGGCCTGGGCATCCTTCATGGGGGCGGCTTCAACGTGGGAGACCACTTTAACTCCGTTAACTTCCTCCGCATCCTTGAGTAGGGCTTCAGCCTTCCACCGCCAGAGCTCCCTCCTTAGAGAATCCCTCTCGTTTTCAAGACCATCAACCTCGGCCTTAAGCTCCTTCACGCGCTCAACCAGGGGTCTGTTCTTGTTTCTCATCTCGTCAAGGCTTCTCCAGTAATCGTCCAGGATCTCGTTGAGGTACCTGATGGCCCTGTTTCCGCAGACGAACTCTATCCTCCAAAGATCCCTACTCTTTTTGTAGAAGTTCACCACCTTTATGGGCCCTACCTCACTCGTGTTCCGCACGTGGGTTCCCCCGCAGGGGGTCACGTCAACGTCGCCGATCTTGACTATCCTCACCCTGTCCTTCACCTTGCTGACGTGCTTCCTTAGTATAGAAACCACGTCGTCGGGCAGGTACTTGTACTCCTCGACAGTTATCGGAATACCCTCGGAGACCACGCGGTTGGCCTCGATCTCCGCCCTGGTGATCATCTCCCAGTCAACCTTCCCGTTGACCTCTATCTTGTTGTAGCCATCGAATATCTGGAATCCAGTGGTTTCTAAGTCGTAGAGCTTTTTGAGGACCGCTGAGAGGATGTGCTGACCGGTGTGGTTCTTCATGTTCTCGTATCTCCACTCCCAGTCAAGCGTCAACCTGACCCGATCCCCCTCCTTGGGGAGCCTCCCCTCAAGCCTCCCAGAGTGCCATATACCATCAGTTTCTTCCACCCTTTCGACGGTTATCCTGAAGCCATCCCCCTCGATCGTACCCCTGTCAGATGGCTGGCCTCCTCCCTCTGGATAGAAGATGGTCTCCTCCAGTTTGAGAGAGACCATTCCGCTTCCCAGGTCTTTAACTTCCAAAACGCGGGTTGTAGTCTCCCGCAGATATGGATCCTCATAAAAGAGCTTCCCGCTCATCTCAATCGCCCCTGTTCTCCTTTGCATACTCACTCGCCAACACCCTCAGGAGGGACGCCAGCTCCTTGTTGTACTTATCCTGCATTTCAGAGAACTTCCTGAGTGCAACCGCAATTCCCTTGAGTCTCTTTATGTCGTTGACGATCTCCTCCTGCTCCTTTGAGATCTCGCTCAGAACGTTGCTGAGCTCAACTATGACCCCTATGTCCTTCCCAAGTATCTCAGTGCCCTCCTTTATCCTGTCCATAACGTCGAGGGCCCCCCGAAGGGTGTTGAGCTGGCTCATGACCTTGTTGTTGAACTCCTTGATCTCCTTCGCGAGGTTCATCGTTTGGACCGCCATTTTCCGTATCTCCTCTGCGACAACGGCAAAGCCCCTACCGGCGTCTCCAGCCCTGGCGGCCTCAATGGAAGCGTTCAAAGCAACCAAGTTCGTCTGTTTGGCAACAGTCGCTATCGAGTCGCTTATCCTCGAAACGTACTCGAGGTTCTCAACCAGTGTGTTGAAGTCCCTGGCAAAAACCTCAAATCTCTGAAAGAATGGGAGAAACTCCCTCTGAAATCTCTCAAGCTCGTGCATGACTTGGGACAGTTTTTCAATGTTCTCTATTATGACATCGTTGTTCTCAAGGAACTGCCCGCTTATCTGCTCGGCCAGCTCATCTATTATCCGGCTCGACTCCTTACTTGACGTCTTGATCCTGACGGACTGGGAGAGAGCACTGGAGGCTTTTTCAAGGCCCCTGATGTCCATGGTACCACCTCAGCGGAGGAAGTCAACCCCGCACTTCAGATTCTCAAGGAAGTCAAAGAACCTCGGTACATGTTTCTTCGGAATTATTGCGCCGTGCTGGGGCAGGATAGCCTCGATGTCAAGACCCCGCACCCTGTCGAGCCATGCCTTAATGGCCCTGCTGCTGGCCATAAGCCTCTCGTGAACCGGCTTCATAGCCTGGATGTGCTTTTCCATGCTTTCAACGACGAGATACGGCTCATCCAGAAGGGCTATTCCTATGTCCCCACTGAAGAGGAACCTGCTCCTCCTGTCGTAGATGGTGAAGTGCCCCGGGCTGTGAAGGAAGTGAGCGGGAATGAACTCAAGGGTCGTCGCACCGAAGTTCATGGTCTCCCCCTCATCCGGGAGCTCGTGGGTTACGCTCCCAGAATCCTCAAAGCCGAAGTGAGGCAGAAACCTCGTCCAGAGCCAGTGGGTAATTATCTTGGCGTTGCTGATTTCCCTCCAGAGAGGCAGACTGCCCGCGACGTCCGGATCCTGGTGGCATATGTAGACGTACTCTATGTCCCTGGGATCAACGTACTTTGATGCGTTTGCCAGAACCTTTGAAAATATCTTGTACCCCCCAGGATCTATGAGTATTCCCTTGCCCCTGCTAACGATGAGGTAGGAGTTCACATCAACGTCCTCACCGCCCTCCTGAGTGCCGAGGTAAACAACCATATGCTCCTCATCGCGGTAGAGGACGTGGTCCTTCCGAGGATCAAGGCCCGGCTCTATGAAATACTCCCCCATGAATACCACCGAAGTAATTTTAAGAAAGAGGTATATTTAAGCGATTCGCCTACATAACTACCTACACAAACGTTTAGAAAATGGAGAAACCCAAAAAACGAAATCAGCCCCCGCTCCGGGCCTCGATGAGGGCCTTGACTCTCTTCAGCCTGAAGAAGTTCTCGCGCTCCATCTCGTCGAGGCGCTGCTTTATGAACTTGACCGTCGCCTCCATGCGCGGGATGATGATGTACTCCAGCGCATTGACGCGCCTCTTCGTAACCTCTATCTCTTTGGCAAGCCTCTTGAGGGTTTCCTCAACTTCAGCCAACCTAACCACAAGGTCGAGAACTTCCTCGAACTTCTCGGCGCTGATATCCACGAGGGGGCTAGTGGAGACGAAGGCGTAGCCCCTCTCCCCCGCACTCCTCTTGAAACTCTCTGCCTCAATGAGGGGAACGGGAACGCCCATCACGTTCCTCTGGCGGATCTCTACTTCTCTGTTGGGCTTAACGGAGAGGGCAGCCTCCCTGAGAGGGATGGTTCCCACCTCAAGCTGGGCCTTGGTCAGGGTCTCGAATGCAGCTTCCATCTTCTTGTTGAGCTCCTCCCTGAGCTGGAGGGCCTCATCGTAGATGGTGAAGAACTCCATGACTAACGCATCTTGCTTGTCCTTGAGGAGCTTGTGTCCTTTCTTGGCCAGAGTGATGCGCCTCTTGAGGTTCAGGAGCTCCATCCTGGTGGGCTTCACGTTGAGCAGCTCTGCCATCTCGACCACCTAAAATTTTGAAGGGGCTCACTCGCCCCTCTTCCTGTACTTCGGGTGGTACTTGAGGATGTACTCCTTCCTGACACGCTTGAGCTCGCTCTCTGGAAGCTCCGCTAACAGCTCCCAGCCGAGGTCGAGGGTCTCGAAGATGCTCCTGTCCTCGTCGTATCTCTGGGCGACGAACTCCCTCTCAAACCTGTCCGCGAACTTGAGGTACTTCCTGTCCGTCTCGCTCAGGGCTTCCTCACCGACAACGGCGACAAGGTCTCTGAGCGACCTTCCTTCGGCGTACGCTGCATAGAGCTGCTGGCTGAGCTGCGGGTGGTCTTCTCTGGTCATTCCCTTACCGATGCCGTCCTTCATCAGACGGCTGAGGGACGGGAGAACGTCTATTGGCGGGTAGATACCCTTCCTGTGCAGCTCCCTGCTGAGGACTATCTGTCCCTCGGTGATGTAGCCGGTCAGATCGGGAATCGGGTGGGTGATGTCGTCATCGGGCATCGTCAGGATGGGCACCTGGGTTATCGAACCCTTCCTGCCTCTAACACGGCCGGCGCGCTCGTAGATAGTAGCGAGGTCAGTGTACATGTAACCAGGATAACCGCGCCTTCCGGGGACCTCTTCTCTAGCCGCTGAAATCTCACGTAAAGCCTCGGCGTAGTTGGTCATATCCGTGAGGATAACGAGCACCTGCATGTCGTAGTCGAAGGCGAGGTACTCGGCGACGGTGAGGGCCATACGCGGGGTGATGATACGCTCGATGGCCGGGTCGTCCGCTAAGTTGAGGAACAGCACTGCCCTCTCTATTGCACCAGTCTCCTCGAAGCTCTTCTTGAAGAAGTTGGCTTCTTCGTAGGTGATACCCATTGCCGCGAAGACCACCGCGAACTGCTCCTCCTCACCGAGGACCTTAGCCTGCCTGGCTATCTGGGCCGCGAGCATGTTGTGCGGAAGACCTGAACCGCTGAATATCGGGAGCTTCTGACCGCGGATGAGGGTGTTCATCCCGTCTATCGCGCTTACACCTGTCTGGATGAAGTCCCTCGGGTAGGCACGGGCAACGGGGTTGAGGGGAGCACCGTGGACATCCCTTCTGTCCTCTGGGATGATCTCCGGGCCGCCGTCTATCGGCTTTCCGATACCGTTGAATATCCTTCCAAGCATGTCCATGCTGACCGGAACCTTGAGGGTCTCGCCGGTGAAGCGGACGCGCGTTGTCTTGACGTCCAGATCGCGGGTTCCCTCGAAGACCTGCACGATGGCCATGTCCTCCCTGGCCTCAAGGACCTGGCCCTTCCTCTTCTCGCCGCTCTCAGTCTCTATCTCGACGACCTCACCGTACGCTACTCCTTTAACGCCCTGGACGATCATGAGCGGACCGTAAATCTTGCTAACGGTTGAGTACTCCATTCCCGGCATGAGGATCACGCTCCGTACTTCTTAAAGAGCTCCTCAAACTGCTCGTTTGTCTCGTCTATGAGCGCCCTAACCTTCTCGACGTCGGGTTCGTACTTCATACGGCCTATCTTCTCCCTGACAGGGAGCTTCGCTATCTCGTCAACAGGTATCCCCCTGTCGACGGCCTCCATGGTCTTCTCGTAGAAGTTGAGGATAACGCGCATCATAGTGACCTGCTTCTTCGGCGGGCAGTAGGTATCAACCTCGTCGAATGCATCCTGCTGCAGGTAGTCCTCACGTATCATCCTGGTAACAATGAGTATCGCCTTCTCCCTGTCGGGCAGAGCATCCGGACCGACGATACGGACTATCTCCTGGAGTTCCGCTTCCTTCTGGAGGAGGGCCATGGCTTGGTCGCGCATCTTCCTCCACTCTGGGTCAACGTTCTTGTGCCACCAGCCCTGGATGGCGTCAACGTAAAGGGAGTAGCTTCTCAGCCAGTTGATTGCCGGGAAGTGCCTTCTCCTTGCCAAGTCAGCATCGAGAGCCCAGAAGACCTTGACGACACGGAGGGTGTTCTGAACGACCGGCTCGCTGAAGTCACCACCGGGCGGTGAAACGGCACCTATGACCGAGACACTGCCGATCCTCTCGTCGCTTCCGAGGGTGATTACACGACCCGCCCTCTCATAGAACTCCGCTATCTTTGAGGCAAGGTATGCCGGGTAGCCTTCCTCACCGGGCATCTCCTCAAGACGGCCGGATATCTCACGTAAAGCTTCTGCCCATCTCGAGGTGGAGTCTGCCATAAGGGCCACATCGTAGCCCTGATCGCGGAAGTACTCCGCTATGGTGATTCCGGTGTAGATGGACGCCTCACGAGCAGCTACCGGCATGTTCGATGTGTTCGCTATGAGAACCGTTCTCTCCATGAGCGGCTTTCCGGTCTTCGGGTCCTTAAGCTTCGGGAACTCCTCAAGGACGTCGGTCATCTCGTTACCGCGCTCACCGCAACCGATGTAAACGACGACCTGTGCGTCGCTCCACTTGGCGAGCTGGTGCTGGGTGACGGTCTTACCGGAACCGAACGGACCTGGAATGGCCGCGGTTCCACCCTTGGCCTGGCTGAAGAAGGTGTCGATTGTCCTCTGGCCTGTGATGAGCGGAACCTCAGGCGGGAGCTTGTTCTTGTAAGGCCTCTTGACACGGACCGGCCAGCGGTGGTACATCTTGAGCTCCTCTATGCTCCCGTCTGGCTTCTTGACCTTGGCGATAACCTCTTCAATGGTGTAGTCACCTTCTTCCGCTATTTCAACTATCTCACCTTCAACCCAAGGCGGGACGAGGATTCTGTGCTCGATGATGCTGGTCTCGGGAACTACGCCGAGGATGTCTCCACCTACAACCTTGTCTCCGACCTTGACCTTCGGCGTGAAGTGCCACTTCTTATCCCTCGGGAGTGCCGGGGCGGTAAGACCCCTGGCTATGAAGTCACCGCTCAAATCCCTAAGAACGTTGAGCGGCCTCTGAATACCGTCGTACATGGCGGTAAGCAGTCCCGGACCGAGCTCGACGCTGAGCGAGGCACCGGTTCCCTCAACCGGTTCACCTGGCTTTATACCAGCGGTTTCCTCGTAAACCTGGATGACTGCCCTGTCCCCCTCAAGGCGGATGATTTCTCCTATGAGACCCATTTCGCCGACGCGAACGACCTCATACATCTTGGAACCTTTCATCTCGTCTGCAACGACGAGGGGTCCCGTAACACGGATTATCTTTCCCATCTTGCCTCACCTCTTCAGCTCAACACCTATGGCCCTTCTAACTATCTCCCTCAGCTGGGCCTCTCCAAACCTCGAACCGGACTTGTCCGGCACCTGAAGGATGATCGGAAACTTCACTTCCGGAATGTCCATACTCTGAGCTAACCCCTCGGTTATGAGGATTATGCCGACATCATCCCTCTCTATAAGCTCCCTGAGCTTGTTGTTGGCCCTCTCAAGTTCGAGAGGGGTAGATCCAAAGGAATAAACCTCGTGAACACCTGCCAGCCTGAAGCCGAGGGCGGTATCGGGGTCTCCCATAACAGCGATCTTCATGACGACTCCTCCCCCGTTATGATGGCCTTGATCCTCTCGGGCTCAACACCATCGGCTATCAGCTTTGCGATGGCCTTAAGCTTCCTGATCTCGCGCTCCTTCTTCATTACGTACGCTAGGGGCGTGGCCACGCTGAGCGGGTAGAACCTCGTGAGCTCGCCCATTCTCTTCATCAGATGATCCCTGAGAACGACCTCGACGAGGCTGAGATCCCTCTCTATCCTCTCACGGACATCCCTGAGGGCCCTGCCGTACTTCGTGGAGTCGAGCTCAGCCAGCGCCATGCCCAGATCGTCAACGTTCAAAGCAGTGTCGAGCCTGACGCTTCCGCCGGGTATCAGGTGGGGTTTTATAGCCTCGCCGGAAAGGCCCGCCCTCTTGGCCCTCAGCAGGGTCATTATGTTCCTTATGTCTATCTTCGTCCTGACGAACTCCTCGAGGATCGCTCTCTCCTCGTCTTTGCGCTCCATGGCGTAGTTGAGCAGTTTTGAGTAGTAGACCCGGTAGAGCGCCGTCTCAAACTCACTGACACCGATCTCACCGAGGAGAAGCTTCTGGTAGAATTCCTCGTATGGAGTGCCTTCGAGTATAACGAGGATTTCCTCCATCGTCTTTGCCTCTGCCATTGCCCTGACCTTGGGAACCATAGTCCCAATGTCGATAACGTAGTCAACGGCGGGTTCTCCCATGACCTTGGCCTTAACAACGTTGGCTATGTTCCTGACGTCCCACTCCTCGAGGAGCAGGCGGAAGAATCCGCTAACCCTGTCGGGGAGGATCTCCTTCATCAGGAGGTACGTAGCTGCCAGGGCTCTCTCAAAGGCCTTCTCCACCTCAACTGGATCCTCCGGGACCGAGGTGAGATGGGCCTTGTAGTCAGTGTCCTCAAGGTTGACTATGAAGTTCTGAAGGGTCCTGCTCTCGGCCAGCTCGTTGAACCGCTGTTCACTGAGGAGCTTCGCCTCCATTGCGTTTATCCTCGCGTTCGGGTAGGAGTAGGGAGTGTACTTCCAGAGTATCTTGTAGGTCTTCCAGCCCAGCCAGGTGAATATGACCCCCAGGGTCGTGTCTAGTATGGCCGTCACGGTCGTCTCTGCTCCCATCTCCCTCACCCGAAGAGAGCCTTGGCTATCTCGGCCCTCAGCTCGTTGCCCATCCTCTCTATCCTAGCGTCAAAGGTGTTGTCAACCCTAACCCTTCCGTCCCTGCCCTCAACGATGACACCGCCGATGACATCCACCGGCTCGCCGAGATCAATTTCAGCCCCCACCGCCTTTGAGAGCTCGTCGAGTCTGGACTCAATGATCTTCAGGGTTCTCTCGTTGGAGCGGATGACGACGGAGCCGACGCCGAGTTCCTCAACAGCCTCCCTGACGAGCTTTACGAGGACGTCGAAGTACTCATCCTCCGGAAGGTTGGCGAGCCTCTCCTCCAGCGCGCTCAGGACTTCCCTTATGAGGCTCTCCTGCACCGCGAGCTTCTTCTTCCTAACTTCAAGCCGCGCGTTGGCTATTATCCTCTGCTTCTCAACGTCAGCCTGGGTTTTGGCCTTCCTGAGGATCCACTCAGCCTGGGCCTCCGCCCTCTTCTTCGCCTCCTCCTTGATCTTCTCAGCCTCTTCCCTGGCCTCGTTGAGGATATACTGAACCTTCTGCTCGGCCTCCTTATGGATCTCCTGGATGATGAGTTCTGCACCCTCCATCTTCCTTCCTCCGTTGTCTGAATGGAAAGGGAAAGTAGAGGCTCAGAGGCCAACGCCGGTGGCTATCATGATGAGGGCACCGACGAGACCGAAGATGGCCATGGTCTCGGCCATAGCGGCGAAGATGATGCCCTGGGTGAAGGTCTTCGGGTTCTTGGCTACGGCACCGATGCTGGCACCAGAGATGATACCCTGCGGGATAGCCGAGAGGCCGGTGAGGCCAACGGTAAGACCAGCGCCCATGAGGATGGCGCTCTTGATGAGGTCGTGTTCGAACTTGAAGCTACCGCCGATGATTCCCGAGCTCATCAGGATGAGGAACAGTGTGATGAGCCCGTAGATGCTCTGGGTCATTGGCAGACCCTCAAGGATGAGGGCGTTCTTGAAGTTCTTCTCGTCCTCTGCCACTGCTCCTGCAGCCGCTGCACCTGCAACACCTACACCGAAAGCCGAGGCGGCTCCGGCAAGACCCGCGGCGAGTGCCGCTCCGAGGGATACGTAAACTATCGGTTCCATACTTCAAACACCTCCTCATTCAGTTCCGGTTTCGACCTTAAGTTTTGAAACTTCCCTCCTAGCCCTGAAGGGCTCGAAGGGCTTGCCATCACCTGAGTAGAACGTCCCAAAAAACTCAACGTACTGAAGACGGAGAGAGTGAACGAAGGCTCCGAGGGCGTTTATGGCCGTTGAAAACAGCTGGCCACCGAAGAACAATATCACACCCAGTATCGGGCCTATGTAGAGGAACTTGATGCCCCAGATCATCTGAACCAGGACGTTGATGACCATCGCTATTCCGCTGGTTGCCAGTGCAAGGGCCATTAAACGGGCGTAGCTGAGCCACGTTCCGACGAAGCCGAAGAAGTCCGAGATTATTAGGAGCGCGGCAAGGCCTCCGTTGTTCACGACCTCACCTATTGCGAAGAGCACTATGCCCACCCCAAAGAGGGCCTTGGCACCGCTCATGAACGCTGGAACGTCCTTTCCCGTTGCGAAGAGCACTATGGCTAGTATGATGAGCATCCATGACAGCTGGTCGAAGAGCGCTCCCTTCTTCTCCCCGTTCTTCCACTTGACTATGAAGCCCAGCGTGTAGCCCACGAAGAGGTGGGCGAGGCCTATCGCCAGCGCCAGTATGAGCACGAACATCGGATCCTTGAGCGGGTCGGTTATGCGCCACATTGCGAAGTTCGGGTTCCCGGTTAGACTTGCACCCACGATGTCGAGGGCGTTGCCGAAGAAGCTGCCGAAGAGGGCTCCCATGAGCATCGTGAAGAACGAGCTCCAGAGGAGCGTGTAGGAGAACTTGTAGGTGCCGTCGTCGAACTTCTTGTGCCCCTTGACGAGTAAAGCCGCGACGATGCCGACTATGAGACCGTAGAGGAAGTCGGTGAGCATGAAGCCGAAGAAGAACGAATAGGTGAACGCTATTATGGGCGTGGGATCTATCTCGTTGTACTTGGGCATGCCGTACATCTCCGTGAGCATCTCGAAGGGTCTGGCCCATCCAGGGTTCCTGAGCTTTATTGGTATCTCGTCGAGCTCCTCCGGGCTTGGCTCCCTGAAGTTTATGTAGACCTTTCCGCCGGTGATCTCCTTAACCCCATCCTCAACCTTCTTAGCATCCTCTTTTGGAACCCACCCGGTAAGGGCAAAGGTCATGTTAGTCCTAGCGAGCATGCCCAGGGCGTTGGCCTTGTTGCGCTCGTTCTCCATGAGCTCAAGGTAGAAGCGGACGTCCTCGTAGTACTTCTCAGCTACCTCAGCGGCCTCCTTGTGAGCCCCCTCAAGCTCCTCCAATTTTTTGGAGAGCATCCTCCTGTACTCCGCAAGAAGTTCTGAGGGCGTTCCCTCCCCTTCTGGAACCTCAAGCCTCTCAAAGGAGTACTTAGCCAGAACAGGGTTTACCTTCTCGTAGTCCCTGGAGAGGAAGACTACCGCCATAACAACGCTGTCCTTGAGCTCCTTGGGGACTATAACTATCCTGCCCCCGAGGGACTTCTCAAGCTCCTCCTTAAGGGCCGGGAACTTAACCCTCTCCACACTCCCAACGAGGACGACCGCGGTTCCGGAGTGCCTCAGGTAAGACGAGTCTATGCTGAAGGGTGAGAGTAACTCAAGGGTCTCAATGTCGGACTTTATCCTCTCTATCTCGGTGTTTATCGAGTTTATCTTCGCCTCGACGGAACGGATGACCGGCTCCACTTCCCCAAGGAACCTCTCGGTGTCCTTTATGAGCTCCTCAATGCTCCTATAGGGGTACTCCCTCTTCTTTGGTTCAGGCGGAAATATGAACTCCCTCAGCCCACCGCCCTTCTTTGGAAGGTGGGCCTTCAGGAACTCGGCCATCCTGGATATGGTTATGGCGTAGGAGGCGGCCTTCCTGTAGAACTCGTTGGGGGCGTCGCGCTGGGCTATTCCAACGTTGACCTCCCTTATCTCAAGGACTCCGGCCTCATGTAGATAGGTGAGCAACCTGTCCCTGTACCTCTCGAGGGTTATGAGCTCGACCTTCAGCATAGGAGCGGGCTTGAACATGCTCAACTCCCTCTCACAAGTTCTATAGCGGCGGAAACAGCTTTCTCAAAGTTCTGGGTGGCTTTGACCTTCATGTCCTCTATTTCTTTCTCCCCATCCTCAAGGATCCTCCTGGCCTCTTCCTCCCCCTCTTTTCTGGCCCTTTCAACTAGCTCCTCTCCATCTTTCCTGGCCTTCTCAAGGATCTCGTTCTCAATAACTTTAGCTTCTGCCTTAGCTTCCTCAACGATCTTTTTAGCCTCGCCCTTTGCAGCCTCAATCCGCGCCTCTGCCTCCTTTTCCGCATCAACAATGCGCTTGATGACGTCCTCCATGATCGGCCCCCCATGATATTGAAAACAGGCTCAGTTTCCGTTTTGGCTAGCCTAACCCACTTTAAATAATTTGTGGTGCTCGGGATTTATATGAAAGACGTTTGGAAAAAAGAGCCCTTCACTTGAAGATCGCAAAATAGATAAACGACTACCCCTAACAGCCAAAAAGGTGAGGGAACATGGAGCTGGACGTCGTGGGGATCGGAAACCTCAACTACGACATCATAATGCTCATCGACCACTTCCCAGAGTTCCACGAGAAGGTGAACGCGAAAAATGCGGTCTTCGGCCTGGGCGGCGCGGCTGGAAACACTATAACCTGGCTCGCCCACATGGGGCTGAAAACTGGGTTTATAGGAGCAGTTGGAAGGGACGAGATAGGGGAGGCCCACATAAGGTATTTCCAAATCATAGGGGTGGACACTTCTGGGATAAAGGTCGTGGACGAGCCCTCGGGAGTGGCAGTCGCGATGATCCACGGCGAGGACAAGAGGATAGTGAAGTACCCCGGGGCCAACAGGTTCAAAACCCTTGATAGGGAGTACATAAAAAAGGCTAGGCTCATACACCTATCCTCCAACCCAGTGGAGACCATCAGGAAGGCCGTTTCAATAGCCAAAGAGGAAGGGATACTCGTTTCGGTGGACATAGGGGAGGCAGAGCTCCCAAAGGACGTGGAAGGGGAGATAGATTATCTGCTCATGAACGAGGACGAGTACAGGAGGAAGTTCGGCTCCCTTGATCCGAACCTGTGCAGCTCCAAAAACCTTGTGATAACCCTCAACGGAGGAGGGGCCATCATTAGAGACGTCAAAGGGAACGTTGAAGAGATAAGGGGCCTGAGCGCGAAGGTCGTCGATTCGACGGGAGCGGGGGATTCCTTCGCGGCCGGGGTCATCTACGGCGTCCTGAAGGGATGGCGGCTCAGGGATTCGGCGAAGCTCGGAATGCTGCTGGCTTATCTGACCGTCCAAAAGGTGGGGGCGAGGAGCGCGGTGGTTCCACTGGAAAAAATAATCGAGAAGAGTATGGAACTAGGTCTCAACCTTCCGTTTTAGGGATGGGAACCCTTAAAAATTCAAAGCCTAAAAGGTTTAGAGAGGCTGAAGATCATTAAACGCGGAGGTGGTCCCGTGGAAATAGTCATTGAGAACTTCAAGCCGAAGGTGACGAGGCCCTTCAAGAGGAAAAACGAGTACTGGATCAAGCTCATCCTTTCGGAAGGTGAGGAGTACATTATGAAGTTCAAAACACCCCTGGAAGCCGAGGACGCGGTATACGGCATGCTCGATGACCTCCAGGTCTACGGGGGCAAGGTCAAACTCAAGCTCAGGGAGGGAAACGTTATAGAAAAAATAGAGGTTCTCGAACTACACAAGCCCTCCGCGAAGGAGCTCGTTCAGGAGTACTTCGGGGGATGAACCCCCGTTTTCCCAAAGTTCTCAGAGGAGGCTTTCCACGACTTTCTCCGCTTTCTCAAGTACTTTCTCCTCGTCGAGGGTGAGCACTTCGCCATCGAGCATCAGGATCCTCCCGTCCACTATCGTCGTCTCCACGTCGTTCCCGTTGGCAGAATAAACCAGATGGCTCACCACGTTGTTGATCGGCCTTAAGTGGGGCCGGTTGAAGTCTATCACCGCGATGTCAGCTAGGTAGCCCTCCTTTATTACCCCCGCCTTCAGGTTGAGGGCCCTGGCCCCGTTCTGCGTGGCCATCCTGAAAACAGTGCTTGCATCGGCTATCGTGGGGTCTAGGTTGTGAACCTTGTGGAGGAGCGCGGCCAGCTTCATCTCCTCAAGCATGTCAAGGTTGTTGTTGCTGGCGCTCCCGTCAGTGCCGAGGCCGATGTTAACGCCGGCGTTGAGGAGCTTCCCTATCGGCATGACGCCGCTGGCGAGCTTCATGTTTGAGCCTGGATTGTGGGCGACGGTGACGCCGTTTCTCGCCAGTATTTGAACGTCCCTGCTGTCGAGCCAGACGCCGTGGGCGATGATGACGTCCTTACCAAGGAAGCCTATGTCGTCGAGGAGAACCACAGGACTTTTTCCGTAGCGCTCCTGGATTCTACCGACCTCACTCATGGTCTCGCTCACGTGTATCGTTATGAGCTTCCCGTGCTCGTCCGCGAGTTTTCTCACCTCTTTAAGCAGGGCAAGGGAGCAGGTGTACGGTGCATGCGGTCCAAAAACGAACTGGATCCTGTCTGATTCAAGCTTTTCTATTTCCCTCATCTCGCGCAGGGCCTCTTTCACTTCCTTTTCGGTCCTCTCAGGGTCACCTAGGTCTATCATACCGTATCCCAGATATCCCCTCAGGCCGGATTCCAGAACGGCTTCCCCGACGGCGTCCATGTGGAAGTACATGTCCAGGAAGGCCGTGGTGCCGGTCTTTATCATCTCAAGGGCCCCGAGATAGGCGCCGGCCTTAATGGCTTCCCTCGTCAGTTTAGCTTCTCTAGGCCAGATGTGCTTCTCAAGCCACTCCATAAGGGGCAGGTCGTCGGCAAGACCGCGAAGAAGGCCCATCGGAGAGTGCGTGTGGAGGTTCACGAAGCCGGGAGAAACCACCCTGCCGCTCGCGTCGATCACCGTGTCGGCGCCCTCCCTGATGTTCTTCGCCACTTTGGCTATCCTGTTGCCCTCTATGAGGACATCCGCATTAACCACGTTTAGATCCTCGCCGTAGACAACCAGGCCGTTTTTGATGAGAATGCTCATGAGCACCACCTTAACCCCTTTGAAAAGCTTTGTTTCCGGTGGAAGTTAAAAAGGTTTTCAGGGGACCCCCCCGCCCCTCCCATGTCATCAAGAAAAGCAGAACTCCAGATCCCACCCTTAACCCACAATTGGCCTCTATTTTTCATGTCTAATTTATTGCAACCTTATAAGCGCGGCCTCAAAAAGGGCGCGAAAGACGTCTTTCAATTCTCCTAGAGTCTTATTGCAACAAAACGGCGACACTGAAGGCTCTTGAGGCTGAGAAAGCTTTCAATTCTCCTAGAGTCTTATTGCAACGCCGAAGGCCACCATGCCGACTATGATGAAGAGTCCGACTTTCAATTCTCCTAGAGTCTTATTGCAACTCCGAGCAAATTCGGCGACGTGGTTTATTACAAGGTCACTTTCAATTCTCCTAGAGTCTTATTGCAACACAAGGTCCCGAAGAAGATCAATGCGCTCACTACAATCTTTCAATTCTCCTAGAGTCTTATTGCAACAAGTCTTTTGTCCCTGTGCTCATTCTGCCCCATCCTTGCTTTCAATTCTCCTAGAGTCTTATTGCAACACAAGGTCCCGAAGAAGATCAATGCGCTCACTACAATCTTTCAATTCTCCTAGAGTCTTATTGCAACATAGCGGAGCGCTTCGGGCTGGAAACTGCCGACAGGACTTTCAATTCTCCTAGAGTCTTATTGCAACCGAGATCCCAATAACCAGCACGGTCGGCCTCGCAATCTTTCAATTCTCCTAGAGTCTTATTGCAACGATAGAAACACGCAAGTCGTCGAGTTCCCACGCGACCTTTCAATTCTCCTAGAGTCTTATTGCAACAGGTGGAGGTTGTCAGGAAGAAGATGGAGGAACTGGCTTTCAATTCTCCTAGAGTCTTATTGCAACGGGAGTGTTCTTTTTCGCGTTCTTGTGGCTGATAACTTTCAATTCTCCTAGAGTCTTATTGCAACGATAATCGCGTATTTGCTACATCGGAAAAAGAGGAGTCTTTCAATTCTCCTAGAGTCTTATTGCAACCAGAAAGGAAAGAAGCAGCGGAAGAGGGCTAAGCAAAAGCTTTCAATTCTCCTAGAGTCTTATTGCAACCAGAAAGGAAAGAAGCAGCGGAAGAGGGCTAAGCAAAAGCTTTCAATTCTCCTAGAGTCTTATTGCAACTACTAAGCTCTGTATTTCTACCGTCTACCCTCTGCCTTTCAATTCTCCTAGAGTCTTATTGCAACTCATTTTCATCACCTCTAATACTCCTCCGGGAGCATGACTTTCAATTCTCCTAGAGTCTTATTGCAACTTGAAGAATGCCGAGGGGAGGGCCGACGACCCGGTAACTTTCAATTCTCCTAGAGTCTTATTGCAACTAAGACAGTAGCAAAATCCATAACCCTCGGAAACGCTTCTTTCAATTCTCCTAGAGTCTTATTGCAACTGGCCATTAGAAAGGAGCTTCCTCGGAAATACAGGCTTCACTTTCAATTCTCCTAGAGTCTTATTGCAACGGTGTCGAAGATAGGGGCATTGAAAAGAGATGGCTCGCTTTCAATTCTCCTAGAGTCTTATTGCAACTGTTAGTAGGCACGCTTACAACTTCGTGAACATGACTTTCAATTCTCCTAGAGTCTTATTGCAACGTAAAGAATTCGAGGGCGAGAGCGTAGTTCTCTTTAAGACTTTCAATTCTCCTAGAGTCTTATTGCAACGTAAACATAAAGTTCACTAACGACTCTGGGAAGCTTAAGACTTTCAATTCTCCTAGAGTCTTATTGCAACAAAGCTACGCCGTTTACAACTACCCACAATTCCTCACTTTCAATTCTCCTAGAGTCTTATTGCAACAGGGCAGATTTTTCCTTCTTTTGCCAGATGAAATAATAAGAGGTCCCCAATTTTATAAGCCTTTTCCCAAAGGGGCCTCAAAAGGGCCCAGAGCCGCCCTGATTTGCAACCCTCTCAGAGGCAAAAGCAGAGATATCAAAAATTTCATTTCCCCTTTAAGAGCATGAACACAAATGTCCACAAGACTCCCAGAGAAAATAGAGGAATTTAAACGGAGAAAACTCGATTATGAATAGACAAAAGCAGAAAAAGAACGTTTTCCACGGGATACTTATGATTTCTAGCTCGTTGCATGCTTTGTCCGTTTTTTCGAAAAATTTTCGTTACAATGAATTCTTAAAAACGTAACAAATAATACAAAATAACTCGGGGTTACTTTAGACTTCAAAATCCGACAAAACACGTCTTTTGTATATTAAGGGACCACAAAGTCCAAAAAAAGCAATTAAAACCTCTTAAAACGTGATACAAACAAAAACAAGCCCAAATAACGGTTAGTTTTAATGAGCACAGGTCAGCTTTCCTCAAAGTCTCCGGGGAAAATCACCTTCGAAGTATAAAATGGAAATAGGTTCAAATCGGAACCCAGAGGCTCCAGGAGTAGGGGTTGAACTCGTTGTAGTGGTTCCAGATGGAGGCATAGCCGCTCTCCACGAGCCATTCGTTTACGTTGAGGGCGTAGCCGTAGTCCCAGAACGGTAGGTAGACGACCGCAACCACCCTTCCGTAGTGGTCGGTCTCGTAAACGTCATCGACGTCGAGGTAGACGTAGTAGCCGTAGTTGTCAAAGAGCCACTGAAGAGCGGCCTTCGACTCCTGCCCCTCCTGCGTGTAGATCTCCGGCGCGTTTATGTCGGCAAAGCGGACTTTGAAGCTCTCCCCTGCGCGGTAGCCGTAGTAGGAGTAGAACCAAACGGTGTCGCCGTCGATGACCCTGGTAACCTTTCCGTAGGCCTGGAACTCATAGGCAGAGACGAAGCCCGAACCCAGAAGAACAAAAACCACCAGCGCAGCGAATACAATTACAGCGCGCCTCATTTGAGATCACCAATGAAAATTAAAGAGGCCGCTTAAGTGTTTTACGTCTGGGATGTCAACACAAATGCAAAATCTACAAAAAACAGACAAGAAAAAGACAACGAAATCAGACGAACATCGTCTTGAGGACATCGGCGCAGCCGCACTTCCTCTCCTCCGGAATCCTCGGGACGGCCCTCTTGAGGAGCTCCTGCACCTTGTAGTTGTTCTCAGCCATGACCTTGAGGACTTCCTGGGCATCTACCGGCTTGTCTGCCCAGACGTCGTAGTCGGTAACCGTCGCTATGTTGGCGTAGCACATTCCGAGCTCGCGCGCGAGGTTTATCTCAGGGACGAGGGTCATTCCAATGATGTGGGCGTACTGACGGAACATAAAGCTCTCCGCCCTCGTTGAGAAGCGTGGACCTTCAATGCAGACGTAGGTGCCCTTCTCGTGGACTGGGAAGCCGAGCTCTTTGGCAGTCTCGTAGAATATCCTCCGCATCTCCGGGCAGAAGGGATCGGCCATGGAAACGTGGGCAACGCGCGGCCCGTTGTAGAATGTGTAGTCGCGCTTCTTTGTGAAATCTATGAACTGGTCGGTTATGACTATATCACCGGGCTTGTACTCCTCACGGAGGGAGCCTACGGCTGTAATTCCGATAACCCTCTCGACGCCGAGCTCCTTAAGCGCCCAGATATTGGCCCGGTATGGAACTTCATGTGGCGGGAACTCGTGGTGCTTGCCGTGCCTCGGGATGAAGGCAACCTCAACGCCCTCTATCTCCCCGATTTCCACTGGAGCCGAGGGTCTTCCGTAGGGGGTGTGCACCTTGACGGTCTCCTTCGGCTCGAAGACGCCGTAAACGCCTGAACCGCCGATGATACCGATCTTCACCATAGACATCACCCTGTAAAAATAGCGTCCGAGTTATTTAAGGGTTGCCTTTCCAGTGGAAAGACAGCTCCGAAAATTTGATAACCTTTAGGAACTAAATTGCATAGGGGTGAGAGGATGGAGAACGAAAAACCCGTCCAGCTCGTTCTTCCAGAGGTGGATAACCCCATCCTCATAGAGGGCTACCCCGGGGTCGGCCTCGTGGGACACATAGCGGCCAACTTTCTGGCAAAGGAGCTCGGCATGGACATGATAGGCTACGTGGAGAGCCCGTTCCTCCCGCCGATGGCAATGATACTGGAGGGGAAGCCCAATCCGCCTCTCCGCTTCTACGGTAAGGACAACATCATAGTGGCGGTGGCAGACGTTTACGTCCCGCCTACCCTCGTCAACGAGATAGCCAAGGAGCTGACAAGGTACCTCCTCAATGCCGGAACTGCCAGGGCTATATCCATGGGGGGCATAGGCATTGGGTTCTTCAAGGAGAAGATGGAAGTGTGGGGGGTCGGAGCCACGGAAGAGCTCAACAAAGAGCTCCAAAGCAACGGGGTTAAGATACTCCAGTACGGGTCGATAATGGGGATGAGCGGGAAGCTGCTGTGGGAGACAGCAAAGGCAGGCATCAAGTCCTGCGTGCTGCTGGGGGAGACCTTCGGAGACAGGCCGGATCCACGGGCGGCGGCAAACGTTTTGGAGGTCGTCAAGAAGCTCACTGGCCTTGAGTTCAGCACCGAGCCTCTCCTCCAAGAAGCCAGGGCCATAGAGGAACAGCTCAGGAAGATGCACGAGCAGATGGAGCAGGCCAGACAGAGGGCCCAGAAACAGTACGAAAGCATCTACCTGTGAGGTGAGAGCATGGAGGCGGTACTGCTGGCCGGAATAGCCCGGCGCGTTCTGGACGAGCTTATGAGGAACCCATACAGAACCGTAGAAGTTAGAAGCGCAAGGAACGTCCTGGCCGTAGAGAAGGCCCTAAACGGCCCAGGCATCCTCTTCTTAACCTACGAGCCTTTCAGCGACGTAAGAGCTGGATCAGAGGGACTAATAGCCGAGCTCGTGAAGGCTGAAGAGATGGACACGAGGATACCCTGGGAGGAAAGCGACGAGAGGGAGATCACCGTTTGCAGGGCCAGGGTAAAGCTCCTCGGCCTCGGAAGGGTCGTCTCAATTGAAAAGCGGAACTCAACGGTGGTTGTGAAAGTGAGGGAGATGATGCCCCACGAGATGGGGATGGGCTAAACCAGTGTGGTCTGTCTTCCCCTGCTTTTCCGATCCCTCTTAGGGGGCTCCAGCTTCCTGAACTCCAAACCCTCTTCTTCTAGGAGCCTCTTGGCCCCAGAGGTCAATGAAGGGGCCACGAGGATGCCCCTAACCCCATTGCCGTGCTCCTCCCTCAAAGCCTCGACGTAGCGCTTCAGCTGGCTTACCGCGTGAAGTTCGGCTCTCCTGCGCTTCAGCTCAAGGACAACGAGATTACCACTGGAATCCCTGCCCAGGATGTCAACTATGCCGTGCTTTATCTGCTTTTCCCGGAAGAGGGGTTTGAACCCGGGTTCGATGAGTTCTGGTCTTTCAAAGATGAGTTCGGCCATTTCTGCCTCGCTTCCGGTTAGTGCCAGCTCCTCGTAGTCCTCGGCGCGGAAGAGGGAAACCATGTAAACCTCCTCAAGCTCGACCTCAAGGGTCTCCCTGGGTTTTCTCCTAATAGACACGAGAACGGGGTTTTCCCTGAGTTCAAGCCGTACCCTGCTTCCCGGCGGCTGCCAGTTTACGGGCTCCCTCTTCTTGCTCTGGTGGATGAGGAAAGAACCGTCAGGTTTGATTACGATCACCCTGTCACCCGGACCTAGCTCGCTCTTGGCCCTGCCGTCGTAGTGAACCCTACAGCGGGCGAAGACCGTGATTATGGCCTCGCTCAGAAGGCCCGAATCAACTATCCTGATAAGCTCCTCGCGCGATGGGTTGACTGAAACAACGACCTTATCCTTGTGCATGGAGAAAAGTTGGAGGGGGGATTAAAAAGGTTAATCCTCCGCCCCCTTCTCGGTTATCCTGAAGACGGCCTCACCTTCAGGCAGATGCGGGCTGTCTATCAGCCTGGCCACCCTCTTCCCGGCCTTGCCCTTTCTGAGGTATATCCTAAGCGTGGCGCTGTGTGCTAGGATGTGGCCACCGACGGGCCTCGTTGGGTCGCCAAAGAATGCATCGGGCTTCGCCTGAACCTGGTTGGTAACGAAGACCGCTATGTCGTAGAGGTCAGCCAATCTATGGAGGTCGGCGAGGTGCTTCGCGAGCTTCTGCTGCCTCTCAGCTAAGGTGCCCCTTCCCACGTACTCACTCCTGAAGTGGGCCATGAGGGAGTCAACGATGAGGAGCTTAACCGGCCTGTCGCTCTCGGCCCTCTCCTTGATTATCTCCTCTGCCCTCTCAACGAGGAGCATCTGATGGTTGCTGTTGAAGGCCCTCGCAACGTAGATGTTCTTGAGAACCTCCTCTGGATCGAGGCCGCGGTTCTCGGCGATCTGCTTAATCCTTTCCGGCCTGAACGTGTTCTCCGTGTCGATCCAGATGACGGAACCGCCGAGGCCACCCTCTTCGGGGGGCTTCTGGACCATTACAGCCAAGGTGTGGGCGAGTTGAGTCTTACCAGATCCGAACTCTCCGAATACTTCCGTGATAGCCTGCGTCTCGATTCCTCCACCGAGAAGCTTGTCGAGGCTCTTGCTTCCAGTGGAGATCTTTCCTATAGCCGTCCTCTTCTTCATGTACTCATCGGCGCGCATGAAGGTTCCTATGTTAGCCGCTTCCCTGGCAGCCTGGATTATCTTGAGGGCGGCTCCCTCGCTTATTCCCGCTATCTCCTTGAGCTCAAGGGGCGACGCAACGGCTATTGCCTCTATTGTATCATAACCAGCCTCGCGAAGCTTTTCGGCCGTTGCTGGACCGACACCGGGAAGATCTTCAAGGTTTTTTGCAGTTTTTTCCTTTGATGAGCGTGCAGTCACGGGTTCGCTCTCAACGACCTCGAGCTCCTCAAACTCCTCGAGCTCTTTAATTTCATCCTTCTTCTTCCTGGCCATAACCATCACCACTGATGCATACCCTTGGAGGGGGTAAATCTGGAGGGTTATATACTTTTCTCAGGGTTCGAAAGAAGACAGCAGATTGAATCAAGACCGATAAAAAGCCCCAAACAGAGTCGAAAAACGAAAACGGAAAGCACAACGGACATGAACACGTCAAGAGGCAGAGGGCTTTATCACGATCAGCTTAGCACCGTGGGGAATCGGCTCATCGAGACCAGGGTTCAGAACGGGACCATTCAGGTAGTACCCAATCAAAGAGTACCCGCTTTTTCTGAGCTCGCGCAAGGCCTCCAGATAAGACTTCCCCCACAGATCCTCCCGGAGGATTACTGAAATGTCGTATCTGCCCAGGGAAGTGGTGACATCATCCACAACGTCCACCGCCTCCGGCTCAAATACGGAGCTCGCAAGGAGCCTCCCGGCGAAACTCCTGCTAAGTATGACCCTATCGGCGCCCGCCTGTTTCAGAAGATCAACGCTCTCTTCCCGCAGAGCCTCCACAAGAACCTTGGCCTTGGAGAGCCGCTTAACCATGAGAGTCGTGAACACCGCCTTGGAATCGTCTTCAAGCGCCAGAATGACATGGGAAGCAGTTTCAACTCTCGCCCGCTTCAATGTCTCCTCGCTCGTCGGATCGCCTACCAAGACCTCGATTTCCTCTGGAAGCTGGACCTTTTTTCGCTCGGCCTCGTCGGGAAAAACAACGACTATGGGCTTTGTATCAGCTTCCCCTCTCGAGATGGCTGAGAGGAGCTCCCCAACACAGCTGGGTACTGTGCTACCCTGCCCGATTATGATGTAATGGCCAGAATACCTAACCCTGTGCATACCCATCATCCTCCTCAGCGAAGATGAAATAAAAAACTCTGCCAGCACCGAAACGAGGGCAGTAAACGTTGAGATTCCCGCCACTGCGGCAACCATGGCCACGGCTCGCCCCAACGGCGTCGCTGGGGTTACGTCTCCGTAGCCGATGGTAGCCATCGTTATGACCGCCCAGTATAGGGCAGTGTAGAAGTCCACCCCCTCGGAGTACATGAACAACACGGCAAACAGGAGAGCGAGGATAACAACGGCACTGGCTATCTGAAGAACCCGGTTCCTGCTTATCTTGGCCCTCATTCGGAGGAGTTTCCTGACCACCATCACTGGAAGCATGATCGATACTGCCCAACATGACTTAAAAACCTCACTGAGGAACTCATCAGTACCCCAGAGAACCGATACTTCCAGTGGAAACAAAACTCCATTTCGATGACCATCTAAAAGACCCCCCAGAGTTTCATTTCCACTGGAACCAGGATAGGGAAAAGGACGGGGTAGGCAGGCTGGACTATGCAAATCCGATAATTATAATGGGATTTTCAAATGTAAACTTTAGAGACGTTCACAAAATTTTGATTTATTCTATCATATGTTCATTTATAGGCCCTATTTTATCCCAAATATTGATCATTGTTCATAGAAAGAAATAAAAAAAGAAAAACGATGAAAAAGTGGGAGTGTTTTCACCAAAGTTCAATATGCAACTAAGGTGTTTCCATAGCTCGCTTCCAGTGGAAACAAAACCCCCAGGGGGGCAGATTTTGTATAACATTTCAGAAATTTTAAGTTGTTTTGTTTACCTCAAATGTGCTTATCTGTACCTTACAGTACGGATTTTCATGTCCATAGATGTTCATTCTTCTTTCAGTGGAAACGGAATCTCCCCCGTCTTCATCTTTTACGAACGTAAAGTCTAATGAACATTAATGTTCTTTGCCTTCTCGCCGTTTCCTCTGGAACCCTGTCTATCCACTGGAAACAAAGGGCCCCTTTGGACAACTTCCTGTCCAACAAACGATATAAACCCTTCACTGCAATCATGGTTTGCTTTCCACTGTGACCGGTGCTTCAAGTGGAAATACCCGTCCTCTACGTATCAACCGCTGGGATATATGTAACATAACTCTCGCCGAACTGCATGGGATCGTGATGATCTTTCACTATTCGGCATGTATGTGTGCCTGCATGTGCATGGGGGAGTTTCATTTCCACTGGAACTCAAATCGGTGGTGGCTATGAACGACTACCTGGGTTCAATATTCGAGAGGTACCTTCACGCAAAGAAGATCTTCAAAAATAAAGAGGTTCTCAGACACAGCTATACCCCTAAAGAGCTTCCCCACAGGAGGGAACAGATTGAAGAGCTTGCCCACATACTTGTCCCTGTTCTCAGGGGCGAGACACCTTCCAACGTCTTTGTGTATGGAAAGACCGGAACAGGTAAGACCGTCACCATAAAGTTCGTTACCGAGGAGCTGAAGAGGATATCCGAAAAGTACCGGGTTCCAGTGGAAGTTATCTACATAAACTGTGAGATAGTTGACACCCAGTACCGCGTTCTTGCTAACATCGTCAACTACTTCAAGGAGGAGAGCGGGATCGAGGTGCCTCTCGTAGGCTGGCCGACAGATGAGGTGTACGCTCGCCTGCGGGAGGTCATCGACGCCAGGGAGCGCTTCGTCATAATAGTCCTCGACGAGATAGACAAGCTCGTGAAGAAGAGCGGTGATGATATACTGTATTCCCTGACAAGAATAAACACGGAACTCGGAAAGGCCAAGGTCAGCATAATCGGTATCTCAAACGATCTGAAGTTCAAGGAGTACCTGGACGCGCGCGTTCTGTCCAGTCTGAGTGAGGAAGAGGTCGTATTCCCGCCTTACGATGCCACTCAGCTCAAGGATATCCTAATGCAGCGTGCCGAGGATGCCTTCAACGAGGGCGTCCTCGACGATGCAGTTGTCCCCCTCTGTGCCGCTCTAGCCGCGAGGGAGCATGGCGATGCCAGACGCGCCCTGGATCTCCTCCGTGTGGCGGGAGAGATAGCCGAGCGCGAAGGTGCCAGCAAAGTCACGGAGCGGCATGTATGGCTGGCTCAGGAAAAGATTGAGCAGGATACCATGGAAGAAGTGATAAAGACACTTCCCCTGCATTCCAAGGTTCTCCTACATTCTATCGTCCTACTTGATGAGAACGGGGAGCTTCCTGCAAACACCGGCGACGTTTACTCGGTCTACAAATCCCTGTGCGACTACATAGACCTTGACCCCTTAACCCAGCGCAGGGTTAGCGATCTCATAAACGAGCTCGACATGCTCGGCATAATCAACGCCAAGGTGGTCAGTAAAGGCCGCTATGGAAGGACTAAAGAGATAAGGCTCAACGTGACTCCCCACAAGGTTAAGAAGATATTCAGCCAGGATGACCAGCTCAGACCGCTCCTCACCGTTAACCTCTCCCGCCAGAGGAGGCTGATCTGATGCTGGTGGAGGATCTAATCAAGAACAACTACCTCATAACACCCCCCGCGTACTACCTCCTTGAACCCCACTACCGGAAGGACTTCACGCTCGCGGAACTCATAAAATTCGTCAAAGCCAGAGGATCCTTCGTTGTGACCTCTGCCATTGCGGAGGAGTTCCTCGCATCCAAGGGTCTGGTTTCCACTGGAAACGAGGCCCCTTCCTTGGGGGAGACTCCCCCAGATGTCGCCGAAGAACAAGAAGACAACCAGGGTGTTTCTCCACAGGAACACGAGCCTGCTGAGCCTTCAAAATCTTCAGGGAGTTCTTCCCTGGATGAACCATCTCCGGAGTCGGAAAGTTTTGTTTCCACTGGAAATGCCGTGGAGCAGGGGATTTCTCAACAGTTTTCTGGCTCAAAAGGGGGAGTAGCTGGCCTTTCTTCTGAGGGGGAGAGCTTGATTTCCACTGGAACTTCTGGCCCTTCTGTAGTCGAGGAAGCTGGTGGGGATGGGGAAACCCTCGTTGAAGGGATCCGCGAAGAGGACGTATTTCCGGTGGAAATTGGGGGGGAGACCGAATACGAGCCCAACGGCAACGGCTCCGCTGAAGAAAACGGGAACGGTATCAAACCGAAGGTGGTTTATGGGGACTATGGAGTGCCTATAGCGTACGTTGAAGAGGAGATTCCAGAGGAAAAGAAGAGCTATTCGGTTTACGAGGATGTTGTCGTTTCCCCGAAGGAGGGCTTTCACTACCGGGCCGTTGAGATCCCTGAGGATGCGGAGGTTGTCTTTGACGTAAAGAACTTCAAGTTCTCGCCGCCAAAGGCCAAGAATGCCGCGGGGAAAGAGGGGGAGTTTCTGGTCGAGGCTTACCGCGCTCACTTCCGCTCCAGGCTCAGGAGGATGAGGAACATCTTCCGCGAGAACCCCGAGATAGGGGGCATTATAGACATAGGAAAGCTGAGTTACGTCCAGCCGAACACAGACGTCACCATCGTTGGAATGGTCAACGAGAAAAAGGAAACCGCCAAGGGCTTTGTCTTGGAGCTTGAGGATTCCACGGGAAGAATAAAGGTCTTCATAAACCGCGAGCGAGAGGACGCGAAGCTCGTGATGGAGATAATGCACGATTCCGTCATAGCGGTCACTGGGAGGTACTCCGGTAGGGGCATAATCTTCGCGGACAGGCTGTACATCCCCGACGTTCCAAGATTCCGCCGCAGAAAGCCCCCGCTGAAAGAGAAGGTGTACGCCATCCTGCTGAGCGACATCCACGTTGGCAGCAACAAGTTCTGTGAAGAGGCTTTTGTGAAGTTCCTTGAGTGGCTCAACGGGGACGTTGAGAACGAGGTTCATGCGGAGCTCGTGAGCAGGGTTAAGTACCTCATAATAGCCGGCGATGTGGTGGATGGGGTTGGAATCTACCCCGGCCAGTACGATGAGCTTAAGATACCCGATATATTTGATCAGTACGAGGCCCTCTACAACCTTCTCCGCAACGTTCCCAAGCATATTCACACATTCATAGGTCCGGGCAACCACGATGCGGCTAGAACGGCCCTTCCACAGCCCGGTTTCTATGAGGAGTACGCGAGGCCCCTATTCAAACTCAAGAACACGACGATAATAAGCAATCCTGCCGTGATAAGGCTCCATGGCAGGGACTTCCTCATCGCTCATGGGAGGGGAATAGAGGACGTCGTCACTGAGATCCCAAACAGGAGCCACCACCGCCCTGCTGAAGCCATGATCAATCTTTTGAAGCTCCGCCACCTGGCGCCGACCTTCGGCGAAAAGGTTCCGATTGCCCCAGATCCCGAGGACCTCCTGGTTATTGAGAACGTTCCGGACCTCTTTCAGGCGGGTCACGTTCACGTTCTCCAGCATAAAGTCTACAACGGGGTGTTTTTGATAAATACCGGCACCTGGCAGGCCCAGACCGAGTTCCAGAAGATGGTTAACATACAGCCCACACCTGCCGTCGTTCCGATAATCGACGTTGAGACCGCCCGCCTCCGTGCGGTGGTGAGGTTTGACCAGTTCTGCGAGGGGGTTTGAGATGTCCGAGGAACTTTATTCCCCTGAAATGAAGGCCTACTTCGAATCACTCCAGCGCGAGATAGACCGGGCCTATGAGATAGCGAGGAAAGCGAGGGCCCAGGGCAAGGATCCGAGCCTCGATGTGGAAGTTCCGCAGGCAACTGACATGGCGGGCCGTGTTGAGAGTCTCGTTGGGCCGCCCGGGGTCGCGGAGAGAATACGGGTGCTCGTCAAGGAGTACGGAAAGGAGCTTGCGGCCCTTAAGATCGTTGATGAGATAATAGATGGCAGGTTCGGCGATTTGGGTAGCAAGGAGAAGTACGCTGAGCAGTCCGTCAGAACCGCCCTTGCGATCCTTACGGAGGGCATAGTTTCTGCTCCCCTTGAAGGTATTGCCGACGTTAAAATCAAGCGCAATGAGTGGGCTGATGGGAGTGAGTATCTGGCTCTCTACTACGCAGGTCCCATCAGGAGCTCCGGTGGAACCGCGCAGGCCCTCAGCGTTCTCGTTGGCGACTACGTTAGGAAAAAACTTGGCCTTGACCGCTTCAAACCGAGTGAGAAGCACATAGAGCGCATGGTTGAGGAGGTTGATCTCTACCACCGCGCGGTTACTAGGTTGCAGTACCATCCTGAGGCGGACGAGGTAAGGCTCGCCATGAGGAACATCCCCATTGAGATAACCGGTGAGGAGACTGACAAAGTTGAGGTCTCCCACAGGAATATCCCCGGTGTTGAGACCAACCACCTCCGTGGCGGTGCCATCCTCGTTCTTGCAGAGGGCGTTCTCCAGAAAGCAAAGAAGCTCATCAAGTACATCGACAAGATGGGTATTGAGGGCTGGGACTGGATAAAGGAGTTTGTTGAGGCAAAGGAGAAGGGTAAGGGAAGTGGGGATAAAAAGGAAGAATCTAAAGCGGAAGAGGCCGGGACGGAAAGTGCCGCTGAGGAGAAAGAGAAAGTCGAGAAGGGCTTCTACTACGAACTCTATGAGAAGTTCAGGGCCAACATCGCCCCCAACAAGAAGTACACAAAGGAGATAATCGGAGGAAGGCCGCTCTTCGCTGAACCTTCGACGAACGGCGGCTTCCGTCTCCGCTACGGCCGCTCCCGCGTTTCAGGCTTTGCCACCTGGAGCGTTAATCCCGCCACCATGCTCATTCTCGACGAGTTCATAGCCATAGGGACTCAGATGAAGACCGAGAGGCCAGGTAAGGGCTGCATCGTGACGCCTGCAACTACAATTGAGGGCCCCATAGTCAGGCTCAAGAACGGGAGCGTGATAAGGGTAGATGACTACGAGACTGCCCTGAATGTGCGGAATGAACTGGAGGAGATCCTCTACGTCGGCGACGCACTGGTCAACTTCGGAGACTTCGTTGAGAACAACCAGACCCTCCTACCGGCTAACTACGCCGAGGAATGGTGGATTCAGGAACTCGTTCATGCAGTTGGGGATCTCTACGAGGTCGAACTCCAGCCCTTCGCCGAGAACGATAGGGATGCCGTTGAGGAAGCGGCTGAATATCTTGAGGTTGACCCCGATTTCCTGTGGGATCTCCTTAGGGATCCCCTGCGCGTTAAACCCGACGTTGAGACCGCGATTCACCTCTCGAAAGTCCTAGATATTCCCTTCCACCCCTATTACACCCTCTACTGGAACACCCTCAAGCCCGAGGAAGTTGAGGAGCTCCAGAAGGCCCTTGTAAATGCTCAGATAGAGTGGGACGAGTCCAGGAAGAACCGCTTTGCCAGGAAGGTAGTCCTTGAGAACGACAAGACGATTAAACGCTACCTTGAACTCCTCGGCCTTCCCCACAGGATTGAGAGGACCGAGGATCGGAGAAAGGTTATAGTGGTTGACTATCCCTGGAGCGCCGCCCTCCTCGTTCCCCTCGGCAACCTGGAGTGGGAGTTCAGGGCGAAGCCGTTCTACACGGTTATAGACATCATCAACGAGAACAGCAGGATAAAGCTCCGCGACAGGGGAATAAGCTGGATAGGAGCTAGAATGGGGAGGCCGGAGAAGGCCAAGGAGAGGAAGATGAAGCCCCCCGTTCAGGTTCTCTTCCCGATAGGCCTTGCCGGCGGTTCGAGCAGGGACATCAAGAAGGCCGCCGAGGAGGGGAAGGTAACCAGCGTGGAGATCGCGTTCTTTAAGTGTCCTAACTGCGGTCACGTTGGGCCGGAGCACATCTGCCCCCGCTGCGGCACTCGGAAAGAGCTCCTGTGGCACTGCCACAAATGCAACGTTGACTACACGGAGGGCGAGGCTGAGAACTTCGATTTCCGCTGTCCAAAGTGCGGCTCCGAGCTGTCCCCCTACGCGAGGAGAACGATAAAGCCCTCGGAGCTTCTGAGGGCGGCGATGGAGAACGTCAAAGTCTACGGCATTGACAGGCTGAAGGGAGTACAGGGAATGACGTCCGGCTACAAGATGGCCGAGCCGCTTGAGAAGGGCCTCCTCCGCGTTAAAAACGACGTCTACGTCTTTAAAGATGGAACCATCCGTTTCGATGCAACCGACGCCCCGATAACTCACTTCAAGCCAAAGGAGATTGGTACGAGCGTTGAGAAGCTGAGGGAGCTCGGCTACACCCACGACTTCGAGGGCAAGCCCCTTGAGCGGGACGACCAGATACTCGAGCTCAAGGTTCAGGACGTTATCCTGCCCTACGAAGCCGGCAGGTACCTCCTCAAGGTTGCCAACTTCATCGATGATCTCCTCGAGAAGTTCTATGGCCTCCCGCGCTTCTACAACGCCGAGAAGATGGAGGATTTGGTTGGCCATCTCGTTATCGGCTTGGCCCCCCACACCTCCGCTGGAATCATCGGAAGGATAATAGGCTTTTCCGACGTTCTCGTGGGCTATGCCCATCCGTATTATCATGCGGCGAAGAGGAGGAACTGCTTCCCAGGTGATACGCGGATATTAGTCCAGATCAACGGCCTTCCTCAGAGGATAACCCTTAGAGAACTCTACGACCTATTTGAAGACGAGCGGTATGAGAACATGGCCTACGTGAGGAAGAAGCCGAAAGTGGACGTTAAGGTTTATTCCTTTGACCCTGAGAGCGGAAAGGTCGTTCTTACTGATGTAGAGGACGTTATAAAGGCCCCATCAACCGATCATATGATAAGGTTTGAGCTTGAGCTCGGCAGAAGCTTTGAGACGACGGTTGACCATCCGGTGCTCGTCTACGAAAACGGCAAATTCGTTGAGAAAAGGGCCTTTGAAGTCAGGGAAGGAGATAAGATTCTCGTGCCTAATCTGAAGCTTCCCGAAATAAGCTTGGAGTATCTTGACCTTCTAAAGGAATTCTCTAAGGAGGAGTTTGCTCACTTACACGACCGGATAATGGTTCGTGGAATAGCCAGCTGGCTTCATTCGGTTAGGGCTGACGTAAAAGAGGACTACCTGCGCAGAGATTCCATACCTTTGAGTGTACTCCTCAGGGTTCTCAGGGAGAAGGGAATATCCATTGAGGAAGTACCTTCCTGCTGGCTTGGATTCAAGCGCGATAAAGTCCGGATCAAGCGTTTCGTGCCCATTAAGCCTCTCCTTCGTGTCGTTGGGTACTATCTTGCTGAAGGCTACGCTAGGGAGAGTAAAAGCGTATATCAGCTGAGCTTCTCGATAGCAGATAATGAGGTCAGGGAAGACCTCAAGAGAGCAATTAGAGAGGCTTTTGGAGATGGCTTTGGTATCTACGAGAGGGGCGAGAAGGTTACAGTAGGCTCACGTGTTCTCTACCTTCTGTTTACGGAAGTCCTTAAAGCTGGAAAGAACGCGTACAGCAAGCGTGTTCCCTCTCTGGTTTTCACTCTGCCCCGTGAAGCCGTAGCAGAATTGCTAAAGGCGTACTTTGAAGGAGACGGAAGTGCCCTTAAATCTGTGCCTCGCGTAGTGGCGTATAGCGTTAACAAGGCCCTCCTGGAGGACATTGAAACTCTGTTGCTTTCCAAGTTTGGCATTCGCGGTTATTATACTCTTGACAGTAACGCCAATAGAGGCAACGCTCGTGGAAGATTATACCACCTTGAACGCGGAACTAAAGCTCCGGTTTCAAAAGTCTATGCTCTTAACATTGCAGGTAAGCACTATCACAGGTTCTTTAGGGATATTGGCTTTGTTAGCAAGCGCAAGAACTCGGTATATTCACTCCACTCAGAGAAATCTCCAGCCCGCGACAGGTACTCAGTAGAAAACGGCTGGCTGGTGAAAGTCAGGCGTGTTGAATACATCACTCCAAAAGAGGACTTTGTGTTCTCTTTAAATGCTAAAAAGTATCATAATGTTCTAATAAATGAAAATATTGTAACACATCAATGCGACGGCGACGAAGACGCCGTTATGCTCCTCCTAGATGCCCTCCTCAACTTCAGCAAGTACTACCTTCCAGAAAAGCGCGGCGGAAAGATGGACGCTCCTCTCGTTGTTACAACCCGCTTGGACCCGAGAGAAGTTGACAGTGAGGTCCACAACATGGACGTCGTCCGTTATTATCCTCTTGAGTTTTATAAAGCAACTTACGAGCTCAAATCACCGAAGGAGATCAAGTTCATAGAGCGCGTCGAGAACAGGCTCGGCAAACCGGAGATGTACGAGGGGATAAAGTTCACCCACGACACGGACGACATCGGCCTCGGTCCGAAGATGAGCCTGTACAAACAGCTCGGTGACATGGAGGAGAAGGTCGCCAGACAGCTCGCCCTGGCCGAGAGGATAAGGGCAGTTGACGAGCACCACGTTGCCGAGACCATCCTCAACTCCCACATAATCCCAGACCTGAGGGGCAACCTGAGGAGCTTCACGAGGCAGGAGTTCCGTTGCGTCAAGTGCAACACGAAGTACCGCAGGCCACCGCTCACGGGCAAGTGCCCCAAATGCGGCGGAAAGATAGTCTTAACAGTCAGCAAAGGGGCCATAGAGAAGTACCTTCCCACCGCTAAGATGCTCGTAACGAAGTACAACGTTCTGGACTACACGAGACAGAGGATCTGCATGACCGAGAAGGACATAAAGACCCTCTTCGAGAACGTCTTCCCCGAGAGGCAGAGAACGCTGATGGGCTTCTCGGCGGACGTTTGCGAGAGGATGATCAAGGAGAGAACAGGAAAGTCCAACGGGAGGAATGGCTACCTCGACGAGTTCAATGGGAAGAACGGGAAGTCCCGTGAAAAGGGCAGGTCTGGTTCTCATAAAGGAAAGGCAGGACCGAAACAAAAGCGCCCCGAAAAGAAGGTCAAAACCCTGACCAATTTTGAAGCTGCCGCTAAGAAGGGGCAGACATCAAGCAAGACTGCCGGGACGGTTGAGGAGAAGGGGGACGAAAAGCCCAAAAAGAAGAAGCGGAGGGGCATAAGTTTGGATGAGTTCTTTGGCTCATGAATACCCCTTGACTTTTCTCTCCCTTCGGTTCGAATCCCGTTAAGCATATATATCATGACGCCGTTTTTCCATTGATGTCACACCAGTTCAAGCTCCTCCCCAGCGTTGCATACCTGCGCGTCCAGAGACAGGCATTCGTGGGCTATTCGATGCCCTTGGCGGGCTGGGTAGGGGAGTATCTGATCAACCACCAGAAGCTCCCGAGGCCCAACTTCGTCTTCCGGGCCATGGGTAAGCTGGGATTTCATCTTACCGGTGAGGAGAAGGACGAGCACTTCATAACCCAGTTCTTCACGAAGGGGAGCGTTTCAATAAGCGCAAGTTGGGACGTTGAGAGGGAAAGCCTGTTTCTCCAGCTCATTCCACTCCGCTCAAGACTTTCTAGGGGGTTGACGATTAGGGCGGAGCACATCGAGTTCTACGACCAGTACGTCGTCTCGATAGAACCGACTGGAAAGCTTCCGCCCGGAGTACGGGGGATAGGGATAAACGCCCTCGTTCTTGAGGATTTCTATCCCGTTGAGACCCCCTACTGGGGCATGCTCCACGAGGATTGGGAGAGCGAGCTCAACCTCGTCGTCATGCGCGATGAGGTCTATGATAAGCTTCACCGTGAAGAGTACCGCTGTCCTGTCTGCTTCTCTCCTTTACACGGGGAGAACGGAGTTTTGAAGTGCCCTAAGTGCGGCTTCACCTACGCTCCGGAGAACGACTTCGAGAGGATCATGGATGAGTTCTCCGTGGGGGAGTTCGCATTCTAGCAAAGCCATGTGACCCTAGCGCGTCGGTGGTTTGCTAAACTTTATAAGTTCCCCTTCTGCTCTTTCTATGGGCAGCCCCGTGGTGTAGCGGCCAAGCATGCGGGACTTTGGATCCCGCGACCCGGGTTCGAATCCCGGCGGGGCTACCAGAAAACCCCGCAATCCCTCTTGACTCAACTATTTTAGCTTTATTGAGTAATTCACTCAACGAATTCGGCGTTCTTTCCAGAATAAGGTCCTTCCAGCTCAGCAGATAGAGAAGGGACCCTCGACTTGGGGTGGAGAGAAACGTGATCGACTTGAGGGTATTCCAGGGATCATATGCTTCGAGCTGAAAAAAGAAGTAAAATTAAAAAGTAGGGATGGATTTCTCTGAACTATTTAAATTTTAACTTTGTCTTTTAACATGATTTACGGAAAGCTTAAAAGGGAAAAACCATAGTATAGTTGACAAAAGCCCCGATGATTTTCACAAATTTGTATGTTCCAAATCCGCTTTACATCTTTTTTGAAGTACATTCTGGGGCTTCATGGGGTGGTCGGGATGAGGAACCGCAGCCTGGTTTTTGGTGTTTTCTTATTTTCAGTAATTGCGATCAGCCTTTGTGTTCATGTACCCCTCGCAAGCACCCATTCCAGTGTGATACACGTTCCTGGAGACTACCCAACCATTCAGGAAGCGGTTGATGGGGCGTCCGATGGGGATGAGATAGTAATCTCGCCTGGAACTTACGTCGAGAACGTGATTGTTGACAAAAAAGTGCATATTGTTTCTGAGGCAGACCCCGCAGCTACCACTGTGGAAGCGGCTGATCCTTCAAAGCCGGTTTTTAAAGTTACCGTCAGTGACGTAATGATCTCGGGCTTCACCATAAGCGGGGCGTCGGGCTCGGCTATGGCTGGGGTGTATGTCCTGGCCTCGGATGTCAACGTAAGTTCATGCATTTTGAGCGGGAACTACTACGGAATCCGCATTGTCTCCGCCTCCAATGTGCGTGTATTTGATAACAGGATCTGTGACACTGTAGCGGGAATTTTCGGCACTGGGATGGATTCGAGCACAATCGAGAACAACTTGGTGACCCGTACTGGTACCGGCCTGTACCTCCATCTCTCCAAGGGGAACGTTGTTAGGGGTAACATCATTACCGGCGCGGATCGGGCGATTATTATCGATTCACATTCCGACGCTAACGTGATATTTGAAAATGACTTCCTTGAAAACACGGAGGGCATCCTTATCCACGACTCCCGGAACAACGTTATATATCTGAACAACATTGTGAGCGGCACCTCAAACGGGGCAGAAGGTGACAATACCTGGAACTCCCCCGAGGAAATGACATATGAATACCTCGGAGAAAGTCTGGGCCCCTCGTATCTAGGCAATTACTGGTCGGATTACTCTGGAGAGGACTCCGATGGGAACGGTGTGGGGGACTCGCCTTATGCCATACCCAGTGGCGGGGAGGTGGATAAGTATCCCCTGATGTATCCCTGGGAAGGTGGGAGGATATCAGCCCCGTCTATCACTACTACCTCCTCAACAACCGCCACGACAAGCTCGGTGGAAACCACTACAACATCCCCTCCAGTTGCTACAACCACCACTGTGACAACTACGACCACGGCGACTTCATCTCCCATTGGGACGACTACAACCACCACGACGGCCCTTCATTCAACAACCAGTGCTTCATCAAGCACAACAACGAGCTCAGCGGAGACCACTACAACTACCCCTACAGGTTCTTCAACCTCTTCAACACCCTCTATAACTACAACCACGACGTCTCCTCTTACGCCATTAACTACCACTGGATCCTCTGAGTCATCTCCCGAAGCAACTGTTGAAGGGAAGGGCATCTGCGGCATAGGAACGTTTCTGTTGCTTTTGCCCCCATGGATGGCCCTCAAAAGACGCAAGGAATGATTCCTTCTCTTCTTTTTTTGACGGGAGATTGCAGGAGAGGAATGTAAGGGGTATAGTTCTGACTCCTGCCTTTTGATAGCCCCCGTCTCTCTACCCTGGATTGGGAGTAGCCTTTCAATTGGGTGAGGGTGGCTCTTGATGAGCTTCCTAGTCAGCATGTAACGTGGAAGATTCCAAGAACCTTCTTTCTCCCTTGAAGTTCGTTGAAGAGCTTAACCGCCTCACCTGTTGGCAGTTCAACGACTTCCTTTCCTTCTACGAGTTTCTTGCTCTCTGGGAGGAGCGAGAGCCTTCCGTACATCCCAGTGCCCACGATGAGGACGTCAAAATCCTCTGTAACGTACTCCCTCAGTTCCTCTGGATCAATCTTGTGGCTCGTCCCGTGCTTTCCCTTGCTTATCTCCTTCTTTCTCCTCTCCACCTTTCCACTTGGGTAGATCACGATGTCGTGCTCGTACTCCCTGCCATCAACCACTATTCTTCCAAAGACAGGATATTCCAGCTTCACGTTCTCACCTCAGTGTGAGGGCATCCCTCAGGATTTCCCCGTGATCAAAGGCCAGCGGAAGCTTCAGGGCCTCTTCCACTGGAAACACAAAGACGTCTTTGGCATCGTCGCCAGCCTTCAGTTCCCCTTCGCCTATGCAGAGGAACGCAACAGTTATCGTGTGTCCCCTTGGATCCCTGTTGGGCCTTGAGTAGACACCAACCAGCTTTACGGGCCTCACGTCAAGGCCAGTCTCCTCCTTAGCTTCGCGGACGAGGGCCTCCTCAACGGTCTCCCCGTACTCAACAAAGCCTCCCGGAAGGGCGTAGTGGTCTTTGAAGGGTTCGTTCTTCCGCTTTATCAGAACGAGGCCGTTGTTGTGGATTATCACGGCGTCGACCGTTAGGCCTATGCACCTGTGAAGCTCAGCCTTGAAACCGTGCTTCTCAGCTAGCTCCTTCGCTTCCTCTCTGAAGGAAGATGTGTCGGCCCCTTTCGGAGCCTTAACGAGGAGAACGTACCTGTCCATAAGCACCACCTCATGGAAGTCCCTTCTCATCAGCGTTCAGCGTGCTGACGTTTCATCATCGGTGGAGGGAGTACGGCTTGGGGTTTATACCCTTTTCACTTCGACCTTCCTCGCGAGTTCCCCAACTTCATCCATCGAGAAGTCCACGCCCCTGCGCTCTAGGAAGAGGGAAGTGAATGCAGTCGCCCTCTTTAGGGACTGAATGAACGGGCATCTGAGGTAGAATCCCGTGAAGGCCCCCAGGAAAACGTCTCCCGCTCCGGTTGACTCATCAACTTCAACCCGAACCGGCTGGAAGGAGTACTCCCATCCCCGCAGGAAAGCCCTTCCCGCCTCAGGCCCGTTCGAGAGCAGGAGTGCCTCAACCGCGTCCGGAGAGAAGTTTTCAATGTAATCAAACTCGGAAACGTCCGCGTGGAGAACTTTCAAACCTTCAAGGGATGAACCGTCGTAGGGTTTGTATCCCACTTCCCCAGGTTCTGTACTCCGTATGAAGCCCTGGAGGTCTGCCGCCACGGAGGGGAACCTCTTCACTGCCCTTCTCACGAGTTCTGAGCTCACCTCCCCAGCGACGGGATTGATAAGGACTGCGTCGTAACTCCCGCCCGGGAGACTTTCGATTGGGGAGGCGCGTTCTAGCAGTCTAAGCTTTCGCCTGTTCCCGTCAAGATAGGTCAGCTCGTAGGTGGTTGTCCCCTCTGCGGGTACTAACCTCAACTTTCCAATTGACTCAAGCTCCGAAAGCCAGCTTTCAGGGAGTTCCGAGAAAGATGTCAGTATCTCAACATCGCAGAAGCGGGAGAGGGCCAGGGCCGAGTAGTATGCTCCTCCGCCAAGTCTCTCGAACGTTCTTCCCCCCTTCCTCACGATGTCCCTGACAACGTGACCCACAACCAGACACCTCATACTACCACCTGATCGTTACGTTTCAGTTCAAGAACCCTCAACGATCATCATCGCTTAGAGAATTGGAATGGAAAGATATAAACCTCACTCAAAGCCGGGCTTCCTGACGTTCAAGACCTCCCGGTTCACCAGCGTTGGCGGTATTTCGCCGTTCTTGAAGGCTATGAGGTTCCTAGCGACGAGCTCGGCCATTCCCTCCCTGGCGCCGTAGGTTGCGCTCCCTATGTGTGGAGCCAGAACGACGTTTTTCAGGCTGAAGAGCTCCTCGTTGTAATAGGGCTCCTCCTCGAAGACGTCCAGACCGGCACCGGCTATCCATCCCTCTTCGAGGGCCTTTATCAGCGCTTTGGTATCAACCACCTTGCCACGTGCGATGTTGACCAGAATTGCCGTTGGCTTCATCAGCCTAAGCCTCTCCTCGTTTATCATGTGGTATGTCTCCTTCGTGAGTGGAACGGCAAGGAGGACGAAGTCACTCTCCTTTAAGAGCTCTTCAAGGGGTCTGAACTCCGCCCCGAGCTCCTTCTCAACCTCTGGCTTTCTTGAGCGGGCGTTGTATAGAATTCTCATGCCGAAGCCCTTTGCCCTTCTCGCTATAGCCTGACCTATCCTTCCAAAGCCGACTATTCCAATCGTCTTGCCGTAGACATCGTGGCCGAGGTACATGAGCGGGTGCCAGGCTACGCCTCTCCTCTTCCATTCTCCAGAGCGGACGAAGCTGTCCGCCTCAACGAGCCTTCTCGCGGTGGCTAAGAGGAGTGTCCAGGCAAAGTCCGCTGTCGCGTTGGTGAGGACATCTGGCGTGTTAGTGACGTAGATTCCGCGTTTGGTTGCTTCCTCGATGTCTATGTTGTCGTAGCCGACGGCGTAGTTGGCCACTATCCTCAGCCTCGATGCGGCATCGAAGACTTCGGCATCAATTTTCTCGCTCAACATTGTGACGAGAGCATCTACGTTCCTGACTTTCTCAAGCAGGACTTCCCTAGGTATCTCATGCTCGTCCTCCCAGATCTCAACCTCAAAGTGCTCCCTCAGCATCTTGATCCCGTTATCCGGAATCCTGCGCGTGATGAATACCTTCGGCTTCACCCCCCACCACCGGAGAAAATTGGAAGAGAGGTTTAAGGATTTGCCCTCAGTCGAAGTCCCAAATCGTCCTTCCCTCGTAGAACAGCATGACGTAGCCACAGTTCTTGCAGATGACGATCTTTACCTTATGGGCCGTGAAGCCCCACTTGCTGTCGAGCTTACCCTCCTCGACCTGAAAGTCAGTTCCCCCGCAGAGGGGGCACTTAAGCTGTCTCCTCTCCACAGCAATCACCGCCGTTACTACTCAAAGGAGGTATAAATGGTTTTCGTTTGAGGCAGGGAAACCTCTTAAAGGTGAGTTCAAACCACTGTATATGAAGGGCACGGGTGAGATCACGGGGATAAGCGACGACGGTCTTGGAATACTGAAAGAGGAAAATAAAGAGCTCTACGTTCCCTTCGCTTACCCTGGAGACGTTGTCAGGGTTAAGGGGACAAAACGCCGTTTCGGAAGAAAGATCGCGATCGATTTTGTCCTTCTTGAGGAGTCGCCCCTGAGGGCTTCTCCGAGGTGTCCTCACTTTGGAACCTGCGGTGGCTGCCTCTGGCAGGGGTTGAAGTACAAGGAGCAGCTTCGCATTAAGGCAGAAATTTTCGGGCGGATAACAGGAATAAGCGCCGAGATCAGGGGTTCACCTAAAATCTGGGGCTTTAGGAACGTGAGCAACTTCATAGTGACAACCTCTGGAATCGGGCTGAAGAAGTACGGGAATCCTCTCGAGGTGGTGAACCTTAGCGGGTGCCCTGTCTTCTCGAAGAAGACTATTGAATATCTGAGTGCCCTAAAGGGCTTCCTCCGCGAGATGGGTCTTAGGCCCTGGAACCAGAAGAAGAAAACCGGTGAGGTTCACTACCTCCAGGTGAGGGAGGGCAAGTTTACCGGAGATGTCATGGTTAACCTCATCGCCCACGTCAAGCCCTCAAAGGAAGTTCTAGAGGCGTTTGAGGACTACTTCTCCTTCGCGGACTCGCTCTACTGGAGTTTTAAGGTGGACGAGAGGGACGACCCGCGCGGCAACGCCCAGCTAATAGCTGGAGAGCCGTACATCCGCGAGAGAATTGGGGACGTTACTTACTTGATTCACCCCAATTCCTTCTTCCAGACCAACAGCTACGCTTTACCCCTACTTCTGAAAGCTGTTGAAGACTTTACGGAGGGGAAAAATGTTCTTGACCTGTACTCGGGTGTTGGAACGTTCGGAGTCTGGCTGGCGAAGAGGGACTCCAGTGTTGACGGCGTCGAGCTGAATCCGTTCGCGGTTGAGATGGCTAAGAGAAACGCCGAGCTCAACGGAGTGGAAGCGGGGTTCGAAGTTGGAAGGGCTGAGGAAACACCAATAGGCGAGTACGACACTGTTATAGTCGATCCCCCGCGTAAAGGGTTAAAAGAAGCGGCTGAACTCATCGCCAAGAGTGGGGTTGAGAACGTTGTTTACGTCTCCTGCAACCCAAAGGCCTTCAAGCTCGACTACGAGAAACACCTGAGCAAGGCCTACCGCGTTGAGGATGCCGTTCTCATCGATATGTTCCCCCACACGCCCCACGTTGAGGCGGTGATGAAGCTCATAAGAAAGGTTTAGCAATCCGGAGAGCCGTAATTTTTAAATAGTTGAAACTCAAGTATTATACTCATGAGTAGACAAAAGTTCATAGACAGGAGGGCCGAACTTGAGTTCCTTGAGAGGGCATACTCCAGCGACAGGGCTGAGTTTCTCGTGATCTACGGCAGGAGAAGGATAGGAAAAACAGAGTTGCTTCTGTACTTTGCAAGGGATAAACCTCACGTCTACTTCCTCGTAACGGAAAAACCCTACCGCGAGAACCTGAGGGAGCTCCAGAGACTTTTGGCGGAGTTTCTGGGGGACGAACTTTTTGGAAAGGTAGCCTTTAATGACATAGATGAGCTCCTCATGGCGTTTGCCGACAGGATTGGAAATGAGAGGGTGATCCTGATAATAGACGAGTTCCCCCTGTTGGTCGAGCACTACCGCCCGGTTTCCTCCCTCCTCCAGAAGGCCTGGGATCTGAAGCTGTCGAAGACCAGAATAATGCTCGTCCTCTGTGGTTCAAGCGTTTCGGCGATGGAGAGTGAGGTTTTAGTCTATAAAAGCCCCCTCTATGGAAGGAGAACCGGACAGTGGCGGCTGACCGAGATCCCGTTCTTTTACCTGGGGGAGTTCCTGCCGGGCTACACTGCCGAAGATCTCGTAAAGACGTGGGGCGTTGTTGGGGGAATCCCGGCGTATCTGCTCCAGTTCGATCCGAGGAAGGGCTTTGATGAGAACGTGGTTGAGAAAGTCCTCTCGAAGGGTGCCTTCCTCTACGAGGAGGCGGAGTTCCTGCTCCGGGAGGAGCTCCGCGAACCGGCAAACTACTTCGCGATACTGCAGGCGATAGCAGGCGGAAGGAACCGCTTTGGGGAGATAGTGAACGCCACCGGACTCGATAAGAGCCTCGTCTCAAAGTACCTGACGGTTCTTCAGAGGCTCGGGATAGTCGAGCGCGAAGTCCCCGTAACGGCGACCTTGAAAGCAATGAGCAAGCGGGGGCTTTACTCGATTAAGGACAACTACTTCACCTTCTGGTTCCGCTACGTTCTCCCGAACAAGAGCTACCTCGAGGCCGGCCTTGGAGAAAGAGTTTGGGAGCGCTCAGCGGAGGACTTTAACGCCTACATGGGTTATGTCTTCGAGAGGCTCGTGAGAACCCCCGAGGTCTTCTTCAGGCTGACGGGGTTCCCCTTTACCAAGATTGGTAGGTGGTGGTATAAGGGCGAGGAGATTGACATCGTTGCTCTCAACGAGCGGGAGAGGAAGGCACTCTTTGTTGAAGTGAAGTGGAAGGATTTGAGCGAGAGAGAGGCGAGGGGAATTTTGAAGGGTTTGGAGAGGAAGGCGGAGCTTGTCGCATTGGAGGACTGGAAGAAAAACTACGGGCTAGTTGCCAAAAGGATTGAAGGAAAGGCGGAGCTTAGGGAGGAGGGGTTTTTGGTTTGGGATTTGGAGGATTTTGATGAATTGTAGTATCGAGTTAGCGGGACAAAGTTTATTTAATTCGGGAGCGAGTTTAATCCGGTGGTTGCATGAGTGAGGTTGTTGAGAGGCTTGAGAGGATTGAGCACCTTCTCATTCAGCTCAACGCGAAAATAGACAACTTCCTCGGTTACGAGTCGTTGAGCAAGAAGGAGAGAGAAGAACTCAAGAAGATGCGCGAAGAGGTTAAGAGGGGCGAGTTCGTTCGCTTTGAAGAGCTCTTCGAGGACTGAGCATGTACGAGGTCGTTTTTACTCGTAAAGCCGCGAAGCAGGTTAAGAACCTTGAGCCGGCCCACAGGAGAAAGCTCAAGGGGATAATTCTAGCGCTTTCTCAGAATCCCTTTTCCTACCCTTACAAGAAGATTAGGGGTGAGGACGCACTTACAGGATCAGGGTTGGCAGTTTCAGGATTCTCTACGAGGTTGATGATGAGAACATGAGGGTGGTCATCTTTAAGGTTGAGCGGCGCGAGAGGGCCTACAGGTAAGGAAAAGGCTTATCTCCTCAAAGATTTAAGTTTAGAGGGTGGTGTTCTTGTCGCTCCTGCCGCTCGCCGGGATGTTCATCTTCAGAAAGAAAGAGAAGAAAAAAGAGGAAACAAAGGTGCCAAAAAGCCTGCGGAAAAAAGTATCTGTCGTAGTACAAAGGCATGGAAAGGGCCTCTACTACCTGCTCAGCCGTGCGACTCCAGACCAAGACGTCAGTAAAATAATGACGATCCTCGGCCATGATCCGCGCACAGGAACCCCTGACGCAACACAAGAAGCAGGTTACAAAAAAATATGTACGTGAGGCAACGCCGGAAGAAAAAATAATCACTGTGCATTATCCTCTACTCCACGCGTTCCTCGCAGTCGCAATGGCGCATCATACGGGGGGTTCATAACATTAAATCGGCAAAAGTAGTGGAGGAGCTCCTAAATGCGTTGTACACAACAAGGGATGACTACACATACATAAAGCAAAATTATAAGAGGCTTGCGAGGGCGCTTGCGAACATAGCCGCAAAAAGAGGACTAACTACAGACGAGAGAAAAACGGCAGAAGTAATGGAGAAGGCATTGAAAAGACGTTCAAAATCGTGGACAAGTTGCTTCCAGAGGTAACTGAGGAAAACCTCGAAGTGCTTGGGCGGGCAATACACAAAGATACGGATGACCCCTTCGTCGTTCTTAGAAACGCAGGCATCGACATCGAGCCGGAACTGGAAGAGTTCCGGCAGTTCTTGGAGGAGATCAGCGGGAAGAATGCCCAAAAGCTCCGCCCCTCAAAAGCCCCCAGAGAAACTTCCCCAGACCTCTCCAAGGAGGCCGCAAAGCTCCTCGGCTTGCTGAGGGGCTTAAAGTACGCCCACTACCCCAAGGAGGCAGTTGATGGGATAAGGAAAGAGCTTGAAATTAAGGTTGAAGCCCTCATCAAAAAGCCAGAGGAGAACCTCGAACTCCTCGGGCTGTACTTCACAATCATCCGCCTCATAAAGGCGGAAAAATTTGAAGATGCCGAAAAGCTCCTAGAAAGGCTGGAGTATGCATAGGGTTACGTTTTTATAGTAGTCTTCAGACGCAATACTATCAGAGCGGATAGTTAGGGATGAACTTATGCCGACTGTTTTTGACTTAATAAAGGCTCAGAAGCTTAAGGGAAAGATCGAAGAGCTTATTGAGATAGTTGAGTATGTCAATAGAGATCATCTTCCTTTCAAAATCAGAGAAATCCACCTCTCGGGAAGTGTTTTGAGGACATCAGGGGCAAGGGACATTGATATAACGATACATGCCTTTGAAGTCAAAGAAGTTAGAAGGGAATGGCAAGACTTCATTAGAGATCTCCGTGAAAACAAATGGAAAATTCTGGAGCTCGTGGACAAGTACCGAGAGGAGATGCATCTCAAACGCGTCAATTTCTTGGATTTTATCTATGAGTACGCCGATGAGTTAATTAACCTTGGACTCAAACAACCTTGGGTATACAACTGGCTTCCGATGTTCAGGCTCGAGGACTTCACAAATGTAGCTGTTCCTTATGATGTGAGAGACTTTATGCCAACTTTGATACGGAGAAGAATTTGTGGCCAAATTCACTGTGGAAGCCTAGAACTTCACGTTGTGTATTACCCTGAAGGACAAAGGCCGGATAATGAATTCTTTTTGAATATCCCCCGCTTGCCAATATGGAGTTACAAGAAAGGAATCCTTGAAATTTCAGAGGAAACCTTCAGAGAGTACCTCATTAAAGAATTCCAACGGCTGATTGAAGTGAGTCAAATGATACTCAACGGCAACATTAACATCTTCGCATACATGCCCGCAAAGTACCTGATGGAGAGCAATAAAGACAACTTCTTTTTGACAAAGCTCTTCAGGAAAGCCGTTCTTGGGGAAGTAGAGAATCTGAAGGGGCTCATCGAGAGTTGCACCAAAATTGACCCTGAACAGACAACTATCAAAGAACTTCAGGATATAAACTCCAAACTTAGGAAGAGCCAGAAACACATAGAACATCTCGGAATAGTATGGGAAGCAACGGTAAAGGCATGGGATGAAGTGATGAGAGGATCTCCTGTACATGCGCTGTGGCTTTCCGAAAAGTATGGATCCAAAACGCTTGAGGAGCTCATTTTTCGAATGGTCTCACGTAGAGTTACTTCCTCATACCCCCGGGTCATAAAAACAAAGGACGTGAAGAAGATTTTCAACGAGATAGGACTTATGTCGATGTAAAGAAATAGAAAGGATCAGACGGCCCTCCAGAACGGGTCTTGCTGCGCCTTCACCTTCGCCGTCATCTTCAGGGCTTTTATGTCTGTCTCGTCGAGCTCGTTCTTGAGTTGCTTGGCGAGGATTATGACGTCGTTCTTGCTTAAATCAACGTAGAGGGTCTCGCCTGGGTGTATGTGCCTGCCGACTATCGCTCCTTCGATGGCTATCGCCACCGCATCACCCTTCTTCGCCTCCTGGACGAAGTCGTTCTTGTTCTTGATGGACTTGATGACGCCGACCTTCTGGCCGTTCTGCTTGATGAGAGTGACGCCGGGCCTTATCCTTCCCTCCACGACCTCAATGCCGACTATGGCCGGGTGGCTCCTCCTGAAGACGTAGCGCTCATCCGGATAGAGCCTGATGACTCCCGGGAAGGTGACGTTCTTGAGGAGCTCGCGCTTCCTCTTCTCTTCCTCCTCCTTGACCCAGGCCTCGTAGTCCTCGATGAGCTTGTAGATGATGTTGCCGGCGAAGATGGGCACGCCCTTGGCTTTTGCAACTTCCTCAGCGTCTTCGTTGACCTTGACGTTGAAGCCGAGGATAACCCCGTACTTTGGCTCCTCCTCCTTAACGCTTAGGGCCTCCATGACGTCGGTCTTGCTGATATTTCCTACATCGGCCTTCCTTATCGGGATGTTCTTCTCCCCGAGCTCTTTGCTGAGGGCCTCAAGGCTTCCGAGGGTGTCGGCCTTGACAATGACACCGACCTTTCCGGTGCTTATGACGACGCTCTGTATCTGACTGAGGATTTCTTCCTTAGCCCTCTCTATCTCCTCCTCGGAGCGGGCTGCTATAACCGGTGAACCAGCTAACGCCTCCTCCAGGCCGGGCGCGGCTATCTTGATACCTGCCGCCGCAACGACCTCATCCACTTGGTCGAAGCGGAAACGGGGATCACGTATCTCGTCGAGGGGCTTGGGCTTGAGCAGGGCGCGGATTTTTGTGACTATCGCCTTGTCCTTTCCACCGACGACTATCGTGTCGTCTTTTCTGAGGGTTCCGTCGTAGATGATGACGTCTATCGTGGTTCCGAGGCCGAGTTCCTCGCGAACTTCGAGGATTGTGCCGCGCGCTGGCCCCTCAACCTCTATCTTGAGCTTCTGTTCGAGGTATTTCTGCGAAAGACCGGCTATGAGAACCAGCAGTTCTGGAACACCGATGCCGTACTTAGCGGAGATAGGAACTATAGCAAGTTCCCTCGTGAAGTCCTGAACGCGGTCGAAGCGGTTGGCGTTGAAGCCCATTTCGTAGAACTTCCCGATGAGCTCCCAGAGCTTGGTTTCGAGCTCCTGAACAGCGCGCTGATCCTGCTTCTTGATGTTGACGAGGAAGGGCTCGTCCTCCTCGACCTTCCAGCCCTTTATCCTGTCTATCTTGTTGGCTGCCACTATGAAGGGCGTCCTGTTCTTCCTGAGTATCTCGATGCTCTCTATCGTCTGCGGCTGGAAGCCCTCGTTGATGTCAACGATGAGAACTGCGAGGTCGGCGAGACTTCCTCCCCTAGCCCTTAGACTTGTAAAGGCCTCGTGGCCAGGGGTGTCGATGAAGAGCAGGCCGGGGAGCTTTATCTCGCCCTTCCAGAGCTTGATGAGAGGCCCTGCCAGCGTCTTAACGGTATCTATCGGAACCTCGGTCGCGCCTATGTGCTGGGTTATTCCTCCGGCTTCTTTGGCGGCGACCTTCGTTCTTCTGATCCTGTCAAGCAATGTGGTCTTGCCGTGGTCCACGTGACCGAGAACCGCGATGATAGGCTGCCTAATCCTCTTCACCATTTCTCTCACCTGAACCAAAATCCGGCGTGGGCTTTTAAAGGGTTCGGCGCAAGTATTAAAAATTCCCGTAGTAATTCCACCCGGTGGTGTGATGATAGGGTTCCTCATTGGTACTAGCTTGGGTCTCTTAATTGCACTCCTCTATGGGAGATTCAGAGGAAGGGCAGGAGAAATTGAGGTGGCGGTACTGATGCCGTTCTTCACATACCTGCTCTCGCTTCAGTTCTACGGTAATTTTGGCATACTTGGGGCCGTTGCTGTGGTTTCAACGCCCATCGGGAACTTTGTCCAGAGCAGGTTCTCAATCGGCCTAGATACTGCACTGGCAATCATTGTGGCCGTGGCATACATCTGGTTCCGCTCGAAGGGTGCCCTCAGCGTGGACGAATATTTGAGCGCGGGACTCTCCCTCTGGGCGATATTTGGAATGAACATCGGCCTTATGGCAACGGCGGGGCCGGGTTTTATGCTTCTTGGCTTCGCCGTGCTGGCCATACTGATCTTCCTCTCCATCCGGAACCCATTCCAGAGCCTTAATGCCGCCCCCTGCGGAGGGGAACTGGGAGAACTCGCCAGAAGAGAAGGTTTTAACTGCCTGAGTGATAGAACCAGCTACAGTGTTTACAAGGTTGGCTATACAATAATAGTCGGCGGAAAGCTTCCAGAGGAGTTTCCGCAATGGAGAGAGGTCGTGGAGTGCATGTTAACCGCTTCATCCTCAGGTGTATGGAACAAGGTTCTCGGCTACGGATTCGCGTTTCTCCCGGGTATCGTCGGCGTTTTTATGGAGCCAGGGCTACTGGCGTTGCTCTTGATTCCGGCCTTGGCTTTTGTGCTGATAATGCTCCAGGGTAGTTATAACGTAAGGAGAACCAGGAAAAATCTTCCAAAAGAATGTGGCGAGGTCATGGACGAATACGCGGAGTTTTACAGAAGGAAAGTTAAAGAGAAGGACCGGAAGGCCATTGTCATAGATTAACGTTCAAGACAGTCCATATCGTCCATGTATTCCTTCTTTGCCCTAGCGTGGGTGTGGTAGAACCAGTCTGCTGCCTTGCAGTACTCAAAGAGCTCTTCCGGCTTGAAGTAGAGGTTTATCTCCCTCTCGGCGCTCTCAGGACTGTCGCTGGCGTGGACAACGTTGTATATTGAATCGCCTATGTCGAGGCCGTAGTCGCCGCGTATGCTTCCAGGCTCGGCGTCCTTCGGATCGGTTGCGCCTGCCATCTTCCTGACGACACTTATGGCGTAGCGGCCTTCGACAACCATGACGACGCTCGGGGCCTTTGTGATGTAGTCGATGAGCGGCTCGAAGAAGGGCTTGCCCCTGTGCTCCTCGTAGTGCTTCTCGGCGAGTTCTCTCGTTATCCAAATCATCTTCATTCCTACGATCTTGAGGCCGCGCTTCTCAAAACGGCTGATGATTTCCCCCATGAGGCCCCTGACGACGGCATCGGGCTTTAGAATAACGAGGGTTCTTTCTATCTGCTTGTCGGCCATTGGCAACACCAAAAGTTAATCGGCGGGATGGTTAATAGGTTTTTTGGAGTCAAACTCCATCCAGGCTAGGTATTTCCCCGCGACCTCCTCTTTGTATGGACCAGAATAAGTGAGTTTTCCACCTTCGAGAACGACCATCTGGTCTATTCCAAGGTTCAGCGGTATGTGGCTGGCGATAACGAGGCCTGTTTTCTTGGGTAGGTCGTTGAGGGCCTTCGCTATGATTATCCTGCTCGTTGCGTCTAGGCCGCTGAAGGGTTCGTCCATTAGGATGAGCTTCCTGTTAGAAGCCAGCGGCTCTATCATCGCCACCCTCCTCCTGAGACCCTTTGATAACTCTCCAACACGCTTGAAGGCGTGCTCTTCAAGTCCAAGCGTTTCAACGGCATTTTTGACGGGTTCCGGGCCGTAGAGATCGGAGAGATAGTCGATGACGCTTGAAACCCTCATCATGTAGGGGATGTCCTCAACGTCCCTCACGTAGAGCATCCGGGAGTAGAGCTTGGAAGGATTTTTGAAAGGATCGAGCCCGAGAACCTTCACCGAGCCTTCGGTTGGTCTGAGAATTCCCGATAGGACTCTCATTAAGGTGGTCTTTCCGGAACCGTTGGAGCCGAGAAGGAGAACCCTGTTGCCCTTTAAATCGAGGGTTATCCCGTCGAGGGCGATGTTGTAGCGGAACTTCACTGTGAGGTCTTTAACGCTGGCGAGCTCACGAGCGGGCATCCACAACCACCTCCGGGCCGTTTCTGCTTGGAAGAACCCCGCAGGAGTTTGGTATGTTCACTGTGACGTGAAGGTAGAGGAACGGATCCTTCCTGTTGAACTCGAAGCTCACTGGCCCAGATCCTTGGAAAACTCTGCCGTTCATTGTGACGATTTTGATGATGTAGTTAGCGTTCTCCGGGCAGGCCAGGTTGGCGAGGTTCACGTTCAACTCGGTTTTTCCCGCTTTAAGGGGCCAGAAAACGTCGAAGGAGTAGGTAACGTTTTTGTCAACGGCCCTGCCGAACTTCAGGAGCTGATCTGCCTGGTCGAGCCGTATTTCAGCGTGCATAGAGGACTTCAGGGGACTCCAGTACGGGATTCCGAGGACGGCGACCGAAGCTGAAAGCAGGAGCGAGAGCACCACCACTGCCGTGAGGGTTTTTGACCAGTTCATACGCTCATCCACCTCCTATGGAAGGAGTAAAGCATGATTGCGATGAGGCCCGCGGAGGTTCCGAGGTAGATCCACACCGTCCACCACTCAAAGCCGAGCTTTCCGGAGAGGAGGAAAGCCAGGAGGAGGGTGAAGACTATGGAGAGGTCGAGCCTGCCCCACAGGATGTATGTTGAGTAGACAGCGAGCGTTGCCGTCAGGAGGAGGGAGATGAGGATTGAGGAGAGAAGGAGGAGGGAGTGCTGGCTTATTCCGGAGAGCCATTTGAGCGAGACCACCCCGATGGGAAAGAGGGCGGAGAACGCCAGGGGCAGGAAGATGATGAAAGAGACCGTGAGTCCGATTAAAGCCGTCTTCGCCGGTGAGGCTCTCTCCCTGAAGAGCAGGGGAACGAAGGAAGACCTCGTCCTGTACATCAGGGGGAAGAGGGCTATCATCACGGCCACGACGTAAACGGACGAGAGCAGGCTGGAGTTCGACCATACGAGGGCCCCGAAGAGGCCCGCTATCTTCTCCTTCATCGTGAGATACTGGGAGGCATAGTAGTCCGGCGCCTTCTCCTGAACCTGCCCTGAGAGATGGCCGGGGGCTCCAAGTAGGGGAGTTACGGAGCCTCCGATGATCGACGCCTTGTAGACGGAATCCGCCGCTATGTAGGATGTAACCGCTGCGACCATTACTGACGCCAGAATGACCGCCAGTATCTCAACGTGGAGATAGTCTGAAAACGCGTTTTTCATTAGGGCTTTCATCTTTCGACCTCCTTAAGGTAGATGCTCCGATTTTATGAGAGGGCGGTGAGATTATCCTCTTGAAACTCCAAAGATAAAAGCATATAAGAACTCATTTTCTCTTCCTCCACATCCAGACTGGGATTAACGCCAGTGGAACCAGGAATGCGGGACCGCAGATTCCTTCCCTGTTCTTTTTGCGTGAGATGGAAGAACCCGAAACGGCAGGGGACTGGGAGTTGGAGGTTGTGGATACCGTGAGCAAGGGGTTTTTTGGCTGAGTGGAGTTATCAGTGGTGGCGGATGTCGCGTTGAAGCCGCACAATTCCAAATTTTTCTGCACGTTCTCGTATATTTTGTCCAGAGCCGTGATGTTCATACCACTTTCCTCAAACTCAAGGAAGGCGTTCATAAAGCCGTTCATGAGGGTGGACTTTATGGGGCCCATGCAGGCTCCTTCTTTTATCCACTCTGACGTGACTTCCTTGGGGGTGTATAAGCTTGGATCGTATTTGACGGTCATGGTGTGAGGCCCCACGAAGTTCAGCATGAGGTATGTGGCGTTAAACGCCTCCGCGTACTTTTTGGGTAGCGGCAGAACTAAGAGGTGTGATTTCTCGCTGGGGGGGAGGGTGAAATCAATGGCAGTGACCTTGTTGTGGACGTCATCGAAATCCACGAGAATGGGCAGATAAACTTTCTCGTGAAATACACCCAGGAGTATGAGCCTTTTGAGCTCCTCGTCATTTCTGGTCTTCAAATAATCCGTCAGGACTTTCTCCACGTACTTGTCTGGGGACATGTTGTCTATCTTGGATGGAAGGTATTGCCATCCGGTTTGATAGGTTCTTATAAGGTATGTTCCATCTATCGGGAGCATAAAGCACGGGAGGCTTCCGGAGTTCTCTAAGTACATTTTCCTCCCAAGATATGTAACTTGCAGGCTCATGACCTGCTCCGTGAAGTTAAGGGCTAGGGAATTCAGGAGGCTGTTGGATTCACTTATGTTATTGGAGAGTTTTGCCTTCTGGACGACGTTTTCAACGATCCAGGGGTTTGCTTTGATCTGGTTGATGAGGTTTCTCAGGTTCCTGAGGACGAGTTTGGGGTACTCCGATGGATTTAGGGCGGGGTTCCATAAGGGGGTGACTCCAACGTATTTCTTTATCCCGTTATCGAGGAGATAGCCTTCTCCGGTTTTTCTGTTTATGAGCAGGTTTATTGTGATGTTTGAGGGGAACCCGTAGTACTCAGGGGTAAGGTTGGGGTAGACGTAGTCCTGGAGAGCGTAGCTCCAGTACATTTTCATGTTCTCGATTTTTACAGTCACTAGCTCATAAGTCTCGTTATATCTTTTGTATTCGATCGTTATGTTTCTCGTGACGAGACCTAATGGCTCATATTCCTTCTGTTCTGTTTTGACGGTGGCGTTTATCAGTGTCAATGTCAGATTGTACTGAGGGACAGTGACGTTTTTGATCCCGAGTATTTCAACGGATATGTTATTCACCCCTGGACATTCGACCTTTATCGGGCCTGCAACGGCTATCCAGTAAGTGTCGTTGACCTTGTAGTACAGTTCGGTGATTTTGCCAATCTGGCTGCATGGGGGAATGGGATAGGGGATCATCTTGAAATCCTCTGTTAGGGGGTACACGTTTACTTGGGCGGAGACATAATTGGACATGGCGAAGATAACAAAAATGAAAAGGAAGAAAAATCGCTTCATCCGTTCACCTCCTCAAAGTTTAATGGCATTGTATAGTCACCGAGTCCATAAACTTCATCTGGCCCTACAAAGTAAAGCATGCCATCAGTTCCAACGTCGAAGTCACGGTAGTAGGTGCGGTAGTAGGATGATTCTGGGCCGAGAGAAGCTTTCATCTCAACTGAGGGGGTGGGCTTTGATGAGAGCGGGCAGTACCCAAGTGGACATTTCTCGTAAAGAGTCCTTGTGAGCGTTCCGTTGAATTCGAGCTCTGCGTAGTACACGTGCCTGTAGAACGTCACTTCAACGCCGTAGGTTTCTGAGTAGAAGGTCTTGTAAACGTTGGTTACTGAGTAATCAACTCCTGCTTCGAAACTGAGCAGATCATCGAGTATCGGAACTGATGCTCCTAAAGAAGTTTCAACTTTCTGCTCAGCTTCCTGTTCGCTTGATGCAGTTACTATGAAGATGACTTTGTACGCTTCTGTGGCTTCTCCACCTGCTGTGAAGTAATGTTTCCTCAGTTGAACCCCGAACTTTTCATATCCTTTAGCCATGGGCTCGTTGATCTCCCTGTAAATTCCCCTTCCATAGTCTGTTGCTCCGATCTTGTAGACGACCATAAACTTCTGCCCTGACTGTCCCCTGAGGTCGTATGGTACTCCGTGAACAAGTATGGCCGCGCTTATAACGTCGAGGCCGTCCCAGGGTATGGACTTATAGATTGGCCCTATGGTCTTTGAACCTACAAGTGGGCGGAGGGATGCAACTAGGGTCATGCTATTTACACCGCTCCATGTCTGGTTCTGGATGTGCATTACTGCATCTTCTGTGGGAGTTGCTGCCCCGACTGCTGGTATTGTTATTGCCGCCGCTAAGACCAGTATTCCGAGGAGGCTTGCTGGCTTTTTCCACATGGCCATCCACTCCTGGGCACTATCGTGCCCATTATCATTAATACTATCACTATTTATAAATTTTTTGAATTTATGTATATTTAAATTTAATCTCTTGAGGACTCTACTTTCTTTTTGAGGATGAGTAATCCTCCAATTGAAATTTGAAGTGGGAGAGCTCATTTTCGTTTTCTCCGCACTAGAGCCTAATCTGTGATAAATGCCGGTAAAGTCAGAATAGACGGGCACATATTTTGTTTCTCTATGTTTTGATGGAAAATGGGTAGATAGAAGTAATCCGTTATATAACAAACTGTAGGTAGTAGACGGATCTTTTATGACATTCGTTTGGTATTGAAGCACATTAAAAAGAACATTGAATTAGATTAAAAAATATAGAGAAAATTCACTTCCTCTTCTTGGCCCTCTGGAGTCTAGCTTCTTGGAAGGCCTTGGTCCACTTGAGCTTCCTGGGGTTCCTGCCCATGAAGTAGAGCTTCTCGCACTTGCTTGAGCAGAAGAACAGGACCCTGCCGTCGTTCCTGACGTACATCTTGCCCGTTCCCGGCTCAAACTCCCTTCCGCAGTAGGAGCAGACGTTCCACCTCGCCATGAGCATTACCTCCTTCTCCTGATCTCCCTGGCCTCACGCTCGGTTTCCCTGAGTATGACTATGTCGCCGACGCGGACCGGCCCCTTAACGTTCCTCCTGATGACGCGGCCCTTGTCGCGGCCCTCAAGAACGCGAACCTTGACCTGAGTAACGCCACCTGTGACGCCGGCCCTGGCGACTATCTCGATAACCTCAGCCGGGTATCCTTCGTCGCTCATTTCTCACACCCCTTAAAACTCGCAGAGATCAACTTAAACCTTTCCGTGAGTGAAGGTGAGGAAAAGGAGCTCACTTCATGAGCTCCTTGACCTTCATGGCGATGTCCTCAACGAGCTCGCGGCCCTTACCGGGCTCGATGATGGCAACGCTCGCGGCCGGAACCTCAAGCCCGGCGGCCGCTCCAAGCTCCTTCTTGCTCGGAACGTATATGTACGGGATCTCCTTCTCCTCGCAGAGAGGCGGAAGGTGGGCAACTATCTCCTCCGGGTCAACGTCCTCAGCTATGATAACGAGCTTGGCCTGGCCCCTCTCAACGGCCTTGGTGGTCTCGTTGGTGCCCTTCCTTATCCTTCCGGTGTCGCGAGCAAGCTCGACGGCCTCAAGGGCCTTCTCAGCAAGCTCCTGGGGAACCTCAAACTTCACGTAGCTCGGCTTCGCCATCTTTCATCCCTCCGAAACCTCATCGTTCATCCGATTGTCAAGGTAGGAAGGCGGATTCCTTTTTTAAACCTTTCCGTATCAGTGGTCTTTCATTATCTCCCTCAGCACACTAGTGGCGTAGACCCCCTTTGGGAGGAAGAAGCGGAACCACATTCCCGTTTCAGGGACGTAGCCGTAAGTGAGCCCGAGGGGCTTTATTAACAGTTCCCTCCTCCCGCCGGGCTCAGCCATCGGCTTCGGGAGCCGCTTGAAGGCCTCAAGTGAGATCCCCTCAGCGTCGAGGATCTCCCCTTCAAGCCTTCCGGGCAGGCCTTTCGCATGCCTCATTGAGAACCCAAACAATGGGCCGGACACCATGGCCTCGTTTCTCATTATCTTCTCGTTCACGAAATCAACATTGGTCTCGGTGACGCGGTAGGTTCTGTCGCGGTAGGGGATTCCTCCCTTCATCTGGACAACGATGTCCCCAACAAGGGCTTCTTTGAGGAGAATTCCCTCCTCGATCCTCCTTGATATGTAGAGGTTGAAGAGGTAGCTCTGGTAGGCGTGGATGAAGATGCGCATTACCGGAAGGGGAAGGCTGAGAAAGGCCCTCCTCCAGCTGCCGGTCTCCTTGTATTTGTGCAGGAGCGTCCTTTCATACCTGAGGAAGTTCGGGAACTCCTTCAAAGCCCTGTCAACGTCCCCAGTTTCCCAGAAGTTCTTTCTCGCCTCGTCCCCTTCCATTCCGCCCTCATGGGCGCCGAGGAAGAGTCTGGCAGCGTTTTCAAAGTCCCCCTGAAGGAGGAGCTTTCCGATGAGGTGGTTCGTGACCCTTCTCTCCCCAAAGCGCTGGTAGCCGAAGTAGTTGGGGAAACCGCCCTTTTCGCGGAGCTCCTTCACTATCTCCCTGGTTCTCTCGAAGGAGTCCTTACCGACGTCGCGGACGATTATCCTGAACCGGTTGCCGATTAGGTGGCCGAGCTTGATGAACCTCCCAGAGGAAACGAAGCGGAGCTCGATGTCCTTTATTTGGAGCCCCTTAACCCTCTCCTTAGCTTCCGCTGGAACGCTTATGTACTGATAGGTAACGGCATGCCTGTCCTTCGTCCCTGCAAAGCCTATATCGCGGTGCCTTATTCCCGCCCTCTTGGCTATCTCTTTGACGGCAGCCATCGTGTCCCAGTTCCTCTTTTTGAGGAGGAATATCGCGTGCTTCCTTCCCTCAAAGATCGATGGAATGGGATCTTCGATAACTACAAAATCTTCCGGCTGTGTTTTTATCCTCCCACCTATCCCAGGTTTCTCGCTGAGATTTCTAAATTGGGAGAAGAACTCGCGGTAGTCCATATTTATTCCTCCAGAATCTCCAGGAATTTTCTAAAGGATTTGCAGTTCCGTTTAAGTTTGTCAAAGTCCAGCTTGTCCGCATACGTGGGAAGCAGTGATTTCTTGTATCTTATTTTTCTTTTGAGTTCGTCGGAGGGCTTGGTATCCCACGTTATGCCCAGACTCCTGCATATCCACTCTTCAATCTCGTATTCAAAAAGAAACACCCTAACAGATGTTTTAATGTTCTTGGGGATGTGACTTTTGGCATCATTGAACCTTTTGTGATATGTACTAGGACCATCACCATCGTAGACCACTATAATCGTATCAGGGGACGACGTACTAGCTGCTAGTATCATTCTATCTAACTTCGAATTGCAAAGATATGGAACGTGAATTGGATTCTTTCTACCCGAAAGCCGTTTAAGGCGAACGTTGCGACTCAGCATCCCCAACTCGTTGAGTCTCTTTAGAACCCTTTTGAAGAACTCTCCCCCATAAGCATCCTCCACGATTAAAACAATCTCCTTTGAACCTGATGACATCGACATTCACCGCTTATTTTCACTCTTTGAAGATCTCCCCGTAGAGCCATCCCTCGCTGAAAGCCAGCCCTTTCTCCTGAAGCATCTTTTTAATCTCCTCTGGGTTGGGAATTCTCTTGAATTCAGTTTCTCCGTGAATCTTTTCAACGAAGATCACATCCTTAGGGTCAGTCATGTCAACCACAACCGGTGAGTGGGTGGTTATTATCACCTGGCTCTCGCTTTCCTTCAGGGTATCAAGGAGCAGTTCGAGGGTCTCAGGATGCAGTGAGTTCTCCACCTCGTCGATGATAAGGAGGGGAGGTTTAAGGTATGTAGCTGTAAGAATTGCAAGGGTCTTGTAGAATCCGTCGGATATTCCCGGGGGCGCTAGTTCGAGTTCGCCCTCAAAGACCTTCATCATCACCCTTCCGTCTTCCGTGAGCTGGAAGAAGACCCTGGTGTCCGGAAAGGCAATTGAGAGTGGTTCGGCTATCTCAGCGGGTAACTTTCCCTCACGGAGCCAGATGTTATAGAGGACTGGGATGAGGTTCGAGGCGTCCTCCACCAAAAGGGTTTCTTTACGGGGTAGCTGGGGAGTTTTAACAGACGAAGAAAGTCTTCTAAGGGTTATTGAGTTTAGGAAATCTATAAAATTAATCACAAATCTTGACAAAAGAGACACTTCCAAATTATCCTCATCTCCCATAAAAGGAGTCGCGACGAAAGTATAATTCTCAGGGACACCAACAAGAGTTAGTCGCACTGGGCTATCTACAAAAAGAGTGTTTAGCATCATCGTCTGCGGAGTTAATGGGGCTATTAATGAGATAACACTGTGTTCTTGGGGCATTCCCTGTAGGCTAAAAGGTTGAGAGATCATCTGTTTTAGGTTCTTCAGGTCTTGTCGAATTGGATCTAACTCGTTGATATGATGGTTTTCTGCAATGTACTTTGCATGGTCAGGGAATTCGTTAATCCTCCTAATCAGGCCCTCGGAGTGTTTGATATTAACTATTGACCCAATTTTCTCAATGATTACGTACTCCCTGGCGTCCATCACCTCTCTCAGAATCCTAAAGCTTCCTCCCGTTCCGGTAAAGGTCGTCTCAAAGTACACCTCATAACCATCAACATCGAAGAGCATCCCCACGGTTATCGGGAGCTCTTCCTTTCCGCCCCAAACGACGTTGTTGTAGCCCCACCATTCGAGGAAGGGGTTAGTGTCCTTTTCAACGTAGATTTTCCTAAGGAGTTTGAAAACCTCGATTAGATTTGTTTTTCCAGAGGCGTTGGCTCCGATTAGAACGTTGAACTTTCCAAGCTCAACCTCACAGTCTCGCAGGCTCTTGAAGTTCTTGACGATGAGTTTCTTTAACCGCATCTCACTCACCATGTAAAAAAACGTTGAGGAATATTAAAGAATTCCGCCTCACACCAGCTTGAGGTGCCCCGTGACCTTGTCGACTATCTCCTCGGGACCCGGGCCAATAGCTAAAACAGTTACCGTGCCCGGTGGAATCTCCGTCAAGCCGGCGTCCTTTATGAGTGCCGTTGGGAGGCCAAGTTTCTCCGCCTCGGCCTTGAGCTTGAAGAGCTCCTCAAGATTCTCGGCTTTGACGACGACCTTCTTCTGCCCCTCGTGGAACCACGCCTTGAACCACTCCGGCTTCTCCTTCTGGGCTTTTAGAGCGGCGGTAACGGCTCCATGAGCCACCTGGACGGCAAATTTACCCCTGCTCAGCTTGAGGTCCTTTCTTGATACAACGACCTGTTTGTACTTGAAGATCCCCATTTTCCCCACCGGAAGCGCTTTGGAGCGGGTCTTTAAAAATTTTGGAAGAGGGGAATCAGCCCTTCCTCTCCGAAGGCCTCCCGCCCTCCGCTGGCAGGTTCTCCCTCACGACCTCCAGGCGGATCTCCCTGAGCAGGACCTCAAGTTCGTCCTTCTTCCACTTCTTCGGCAGTCCTCCAGGTCTGCTCTTCCTCTTCTTGAGGAGGAACTTCCTGAACGTCTGGACCTCCTGGTAGTAACCGTAGGTTAGGTAGGCGAGAACTAGAACCAGAACCGCCAGTAGAACGGCGATTATCTTCCAGTAGTTGGTTTCCTTCGGAAGGTACGCGTTAACGACTCCGTAGATGCTCTTCGCCAGTCCGGTAGCGTTCGTTGAGTTCTTAAGAGTCTCGTTGACGAACCTCGGGAGTTCCTCCTCACTTGGATAGACGTGGATCGTTTCTTTCTTTACTATGACCTTTGGCGGCACGGTGTCGATGACGAGGACCGTTCCAAGGTCGAGCTCGTGCTCTCTCCCCAGGGGGTCCTTATAGGTCAGCGATGCCTTGATCGGGAAGTGCCCCTCGCTTAAGGTCCGGATCTGGAGGTTTTTCACGATGTTTTCACCGGCCTTTAGGTTCCCGAGCTTTATCAACGCTGGCCCTACGACGTCGCTTGGATAGTTAACGTGAACAACCGCGTCGGTGATGTACTGGAACTCAGGGGAGTCCCCAAGGGCGGTGATGTTGAAGAGAACCTCTATGGAGCTTCCGTTTTCTGCGTGAACGTATGAGCTCCATCCGTTAGATGTCGAGTTTGAGCCGAGAACTGTAACCTTGAGTTCGGGGACGGCGTAGACATCGACCGTAACGGGACTGGAGTTCACCTGGGCTCTTTCACCGTTTTCCATGTAGTAAGTCGCCGTTATCCCGGATATTTTGAACTCTCCCGGGGTAGCTGCCCTGAGAACGTAGACCATGGCGGGAACGGTTGAGTACGGATCCAGATCGCCTACGGACCATCCGGTTTCGTTTCCAACGAGCTCAAAGCCTCCCGGGACTGGGGCGGCTATAACGAGGTTGTGGGCGCTTCCCCATCCATTGTTCTCAACGTTTATGTAGACCGCGACCTCATCGCCGACCATCAGTTTTTCGGGAACGGCGCTCACCGAAACGCTGACGTTGGCGGGTCTCGGGGGTATTGAGACCGTCGAGTCCATAGGGGCGTATAAGCCTATAAGAACCCTTCCGCGCCCCGGATCCACACCGTAGGTGGCGAGCATTACGGGCATTCCGTCAACTTTACTGGCGGCGTGCTCCGGTGAGAGGGTAACGTCCTTGGAAATGCTGCTCCCGTTTACCGCACTGAACTTTAGGTTGAACGTGATTCTTATTCCACTGGTTGAGCTGATTGAAAAGCCTTTGATCTTTATTGATACCTCTCCTTTCTCTGTTTCGATTTTTGCCGTCTCACCCGTGTAGAGGTATCCCCTGTAAACCTCTGAGTAGACCGTCGGCTTTTCCACGACAGGCTTTGATCCGTTTCCGGCTGGGATCTCCTTCAGGGTAAGGTTCTCGGCGTTGAGGCTCGGGAGATATACGTTGAGAACCGCCGCGTCCCTCGTGGCGCTCTTGAGTTCGACGCGCAGGTAGTTCATGTACATGAGTTCGGGGGTTAGCTGGTAGTCGAAACTCTTCGACTCCCCCCGGCTCAGGTTGAACATTTTGAGCTCCGTCAGCGGGGGAAGCTTGACCCCTATCTCAGCCCCGTTCTCCCAGGAGGAGAACAGGTGAACGAGGACGTTTTTGTTTAAGACTACAGTCTCGCCGGGGGTCATCTGGAGGTCTTCCCTGACCTTCCTCAGGGGGGAGTCTATGGAGAGGGTTACCTTTCCGTTCTCCCCGTCTATCGAGTTGAGGAGGACTTCGAATACCTCCGCGTCCTCTGATGGGAAGTACCCGGTCTGGCCCTCCTTGAGGAAGAGCAGCTGGGCTCCGCCGGGGTAGGATACCCTTATGGTCACGAGCGTCCAGTTGGTACTCACGTCGTAGAACTGGATGGTGTAGTTGGCTATCTGGACGCTGTCCCCGAGGCCGAGGACTATTGGAGAGATCTCGGCCTTTTCGGTGCTTTCAGCCGAAGCCTGCGGCAGGTAAAGCGGGATCAGAATAAAAACGAGCAGAACTGCAAGAACCTTTATTCCGGACCTTGTTTTTAGCATCCTCACCAGCCTCCGATCAGTGTTGGAATAAAAAACGAGGAAAAAGTATAAAGGCCTTGTGATCATGGGGTCAGCCTTCTCCTGTCCCTCGGGAACAGGATGACCTCGCGGATGTTGCCGAGGTCGAGCATCTGCTTTATCAGCCTCTCGGCGCCGAGGCCGAAGCCTCCGTGCGGGGGCATGCCGTAGCGGAAGGTTCTCAGGTAGAACTCGAAGCTGGCTGGATTGAGTCCCTTCTCCTTTATCTGCTCGACCAGTACATCATGACGGTGCTCCCTCTGGCCTCCTGAGCTTATCTCTACCCCCCTGTACTCCAGGTCGAAGGCGCGGCTTATCTCCGGCTTGTCGTCGTACTTCATGATGTAGAATGGCTTGGCCTCGCTCGGGTACTGGTAGAGGAAGTATAGGGGAGCGTTCTCGTTCTCCATCATGTACTTCCCGAGGAGTCTCTCCCCCTCGGTGTCTATGTCCTCGCCCCAGGGAATCTCCTTTCCGAGGTCTGAGAGGATCTCGAGGGCTTTGTCGTAGCTCACGCGCGGGAAGGGAACCTTCGCCTCCTCCAGCTCGAAGTTGAGTATCTCAAGCTCCTTCGCGTTGTGCTCGCGGACGTAGTTTACTGCGTGGGCCACCAGGCGCTCGAGGAGCCCCATTACCTCCTCCTCGTTCTCGATGAAGGCCATCTCGCTGTCTATGCTCCAGGCCTCGTTTAAATGGCGCGTGGTGTTGTGCTCCTCAGCCCTGAAAATCGGGGCTATCTCGTAAACCCTATCTAGGCCGCTCGCCATCATTATCTGCTTGTAGAGCTGTGGGCTTTGAGCTAAAAAGGCGTCCTTCTCGAAGTACTTCATCGGGAAGAGCTCGGTTCCGCCCTCGGTTGCTGTTGCGATGATTTTTGGAGTGTGGATCTCGATGAAGCCCTCGCTGTGGAAGAAGTCTCTGACTGCTTTGAAGACGCTCGAGCGTATTTTGAATATCGCCATTACCTCCGGCCTTCTGAGATCCATGAACCGGTTGTCTAATCTGGTGTCCAGCTCCGCTTTGACCTTTCCTGTGGGATCTAGCGGGAGCGGGCTCTCGGCCCTGTTGAGGACTTCGAGCTTCTCAGGCAGGATCTCAAAGCCGAGCTTCGCCTTGGGCGTGAAGTTGACGATGCCTTCAACAGCCACAACGTCCTCCGAGTTGAGCTTTGGGATGAGCTTGAATATCTCCGGATCGACCTTCTTCTTCGGGGCGGTTACCTGGACTATCCCTTCCCTGTCCCTTATCCAGAGGAACTTTATCCCGCCGAGGTCTTTGACCTCCCAGACCCAGCCGGCCACTTTAACGCGCTGGCCGTTGAGCTCTTCGGTTATCTCGTCCGAATAGTGAGTTCTCAGCATGAACCTCCCTCCGGAGAAAGCGCGCGGGTTTGCTTTTAAAGTTATAGGAATTAGGGAAAGCGGGATCAGATAAAAGAGACCTTGACCTCCGACCCGACCACCTGGCCCACTATGCTCTCTAGGAGCTCGGGCTTCTCCGGGAGCCTCTTCCTCTCCCTAGCAGGGATGAGGATCTTGTAGTAGTGTCCGCCTCCTGGCTTGTAGACGATGTTCACTCCAAAGACCGTCGCCGGATAGAAGAGGTCCGTTGCGAGCTTCTTTATCTCCTCGGGAGTCTCGTTCTCTATCCCCTCGATGACCCTGACCCTCTTGCCGAGCTCTTTGACGAGGGTCTTTATGTTCTTTCCGCCCTTTCCTATGACCACCGGCACGTCACCCTTTCCGACGATTATAACGATTAGATCCCCTGCCTCGACGGCCTTCTTGAGCTCTATGTCAACGTCCCCCAGAATCTTGTACAGGAGCCTTGAGACCTTAACGTCGAGCTCTGAAATAATCCCTTCCTGGAGCTTCTTCTCGTCAGCGGGGCAGAGAATATCGTCAGTTTTCAGACACACCTCACAGATCGGCGCCTTCATTCTCTCACCTCCTCAGAATGACCATGAACGGGTTAAACTAAATTCTAGGAGGCATTTAAAAACCTTATTATGGCCGGAAAATGATGAAAGAAAAAGCACCTCTCCTCAAAGTTCTCCCTCGATCTCCCTCCGTATCCTCCCGATGAACTCCTCTGTAAAGCGGTGTCTCCCCTCTGCTAGCCTTCTGGCGGTGTCCGTGTACATCAGATCCTTCAGCTTAAGGATCTTCTCCTCAAAATGCTTCAACGAGGCTTCGATGTCCCGTCCGTGCTCCCCTGAGTACATGAAGACCCTGGCTATTCCCACAGCCCCTATCGCGTCGAGCTTATCGGCGTCGCTTAGTATCTTTCCCTCCAGCGTCCCCGGTTCGGGCCCCCTGGAAAAGCGGTGGGCCTCTATTGCGTGGGCAACTTCTTCAGTCTTTTCTTCCGGGTAGCCCATGCTCCTCAGGAACCTCCTGGCGATCCTTGCTCCTTCCGCCGCGTGATCCTCCACCTTCCCGGAGTCCTCCAGGGGCCTCGCTATGTCGTGGAGGAGAGCCGCTAATGCCAGAACCTCCAGATCGGCGCCTTCTTCTTTCCCTATGTGGAGGCAGAGGTTGAAGACCCTTTCCACGTGCGAAAAGCCGTGGGTTCCTTCCCTCTCAAAGAAGCTCCTTGCGAACTCCCTCGTTTTTTCTATGAGCCTTATGCTCCCTGGATCTTCTATGAACTCTTCGAGCCTCATCCGCTCACCCTATCGCCTCACTCACGATTCCCTTTAAAAGTTCAACCATCCTGATGTGAAGGTTGAGCGAGATTCCATCGACGCTCGCTTCGACCCTCCTGGTGACCCCGTCTATAAGCCCCGCCTCAGTCATCGCCGTTACCACAGTCCTTTCGTCCCAGCCTTCCAGCAGGTCCTTTCCTACTTCAATTGACGCCTGGCCCAAGAGCCCGTAGGCTCCCCAGTTCGAGACCGCGGAGAGAACCAGTTCATCCGTTTCCACCATACTCGCTATCCTCTCGCCGAGGGGAATGTGCCTGCTCACGAGATCCCTGATCCTGCCCATCCCTGCCTCGTTTCCCCCATCGCCTATCCCGATGGTGGGGACGCCGGCTTCCCGGGCCTCAAGGAAGATTCCGTCGAAGAGTTCCCTCTCTATGATTCTCCCGCTCATGGAGCGGGCCCTTCCGTCGATGCCCCTCCCCGGCGTTTCGACGCCTATTATAAGCGAGTAATTGTATGGATCCGGATCTTCTGCGAACTCCACTCCGAATGGTTCCAGGGCCTTTTTGACCTCTGGATAGGTTAAAATTTCGGCTTTTCCGCCTAGCCTGCGGACCGCTTTGGCAACTGCGAGAGCCCCAGGCGGTCCGTCTGTTTCCGGGATCATTCCGGGGGGAATGGGAAAGCCCGTCACGATGAGAACCCGGTCAAGGTTGTCGAGGAAGAGGGTTGCTGAATCCCGGAGGAAGCTGAATTTCTCCCTTCTATAATCGAGGTAAAGGGGAAGAACTCCCCTCTTCCCGACGTCCGTGTTTATCAGGTGGGCTATCATTCCCCGTCCTCCACTTCATACGCCACGATTCTCACTTTTTTGCCCTTCACTGCTTCCTTGAGCCTCCACCAGAGCTCCGTTGGCTCTTCGCTCCTGTGGGTGAGCTCGTGGCCGTTTTCAAGCTTCACCTTCTTCTCCTCATACTTGACGAAGACGCCTTCTCCTTCGAAGATGGGCCTTCCGCTCATTCAACCACCACCACTATTTTTCTGAGCTCGTGAAGTGTCCTTATCCTGAAATCCGCCATATGGAAATCGGTTTCTCCATCGCGGGATATCCAGACGGTTTTCATCCCCACGTTCTTTCCCCCGTATACGTCTTGCCAGAGGGAATCCCCCACCATGAGGGCCTCACCGGGCTTAACTTCCAGCTCCTCAAGGGCCCGGATGAATATCTTTGGATCCGGTTTTATCACCCCGACGTCGTCCCTGGTGACTATTGAGTCGAAGTACCCATCCAGTCCCGCCAGCTTGAGCTTCAGCCTCTGGTACTCCGGCCCGCTGGTCACCACCCCAAGCTTTATTCCCATCCCCTTCAGCCACTCCAGTGTGGGGATCGTGTCTGGATAAACCCGGAGCTTGTGTGGATACCTCTTCAATATTTCCTCGTACCTCATGTCCAGCCCGAAGAGCCTGAAGAAGAAGTTCCAGTCGTGCCACTCGTAGGTTTCTCTCCTGGTGAATATCTCGTCCAGAAAGCGCTTTCTGGCTTCTTCCTTGTTTATTCCCAGCCTCTTTGACAGTTTTTCGTAGACCTGGGGAAGGAAGAGCTGGATTAGTGGCATCTCCGTCAGGAGCGTGTGGTCTATGTCAAACAGTACCGCTTTCACCCGCACCGCCATCATCCCCCCATCTCTTCACCAGCAGTGCCAGGATCTCCATTCTGTTAGGCGTTCCCTTCTCGGTGGTCATTCCCCAGATTATGTCCTTTTCCCTCAGGAGGTCATGGAACTTTTTGAGAACCGAATGGGCCGCTTTGAGTTCCACGTCCTCCCGGACAAGCGTCATCACTATCCCCCTGTCCCAGATGCCCCAGTGCCAGTCGAAGTTCACCTTCCTAAGGAGGCGGAGGATGCCGACGTTGCCTCCTTTGACGACCGCGAAGAAGTCGGCGTAGTCGATGTTTATGAGCATCTGCCCCTCGAGGTTGAAGTGCAGGCTTGTAAGGGCCCTGGCTATTACTCCAGAGGCTTCTCGGTACGCCTCGCTGAGGGGCTTTTTCTCGTCGAGGAATTCCCAGAGGGAGTCGTAGAACACCGTGTCAAACAAGCTCGCCCATTCGGGTTTCTTTTCCTTTACCAGTTCTCTATACGGCGTGAATACGTAGGCGAGCCTGGTCGTGCCTTCGGGGGAGCTTTCGGCTATGAGCCTGAGTATCTCGGCGTTAACCGGCTTGTCCTCCGTGACGATCCACAGGATAGAGTTCTCTGGTAAAGACGAGAAGAAGGATCTCATTTTGGTCGTGTAGGCTTCAGTACGCAGAAGGTACAGGCCGGGGTTTATCCTGACCTTAACAACGTCGGAGGTTATTCCATCCACGACGTTGGAGCCGGCCCCGCCTATTCCAGCGAAAACGTGGGTGAACCCTATCACTCTAGTCCCCAAGGTCTATGATGGGCGGATCTCTTAATAAACCTTTCATGGCAGTGTTGGCAGGGGATTTAAATGGAATGACTTGGAGTCCTCCTCAACTCTTTCTTAGATCCCCAAATCCTTGTCGTAGCCTTTTTCTGTGAGGTATCCCCTTCTTACGAGCTCTCCATTGGCGTAGTCATAGACGAGCGGCACGCCTGTGGGGATGTTGAATCGTAGGATTTCCTCCTTCGTGAGCCCCTCTATGTGCATCACCACTGACCTGAGGCTGTTCCCATGGGCGGAGACGAGGACGTTCTTTCCCTCTTCTAGAGCCGGAAGGATCCTCTCCCTGAAGAACGGCACAGTTCTCTCTGCAGTGTCCTTGAGGCTCTCCCCTCCCGGTGGGGCGATGTCGTAGCTCCTCCTCCAGAGATAGACCCGCTCCTCTCCAAAGACTTCCCTTGCTCGGTCCTTGTTCCATCCCTGGAGCTCGCCGTAGTAGCGCTCGTTGAGGTGCCAGCTCTTGATTACGGGTATGAAGTCCTTCCCGTCCTCACCGTGTATCCGCCCCCATTCACCCATCCTGCCCTCGTGGAGTATCACTGGGACCCTCCCGCTCTCCGCCATCGCCAGCATCGCGGTCTGGATGGCCCTTACCAGCTCAGAAGTGAAGATGACGTCAAATCTCAATCCTCTCAAGAGCTCTCCCGCTTTTAACGCCTCTTTAATTCCCTTCTCGCTGAGAGGAACGTCAACCCAGCCGGTGAAAAGGTTTAGCTTGTTCCAGAGGCTCTCACCGTGTCGAAGAAGAACGAGCACTGGCATTTTTTCCACCGAACAAAAAAATGGAGGGGGAGTTTAAAAACGTTGGAGTTTAACTGCTCATTCCAGCGTTGCGTGCTTCCTCTTCATGTCCTTCTCCGTCTTCTGGAAGGTGGCCATGAGGAGTGCTATGATGCCGTCTAGGAGTATCATCGTGGAGTCCTCGAAGAGGGTTCCCATCGGGGCTATCCACTTGTACTTTGTGAGCATCTGACGGGCTATGTAGTCGGTTGGGACGTCGCTCTTCGTCCTTCCGGGGATCTCCAGGACGACATCGGCGAGCTTTCCGAGGGTTGAGTTGGCGTAGGAGGTTATCGCCACCACTTTGCCTCCTTCTGCCCTCGCTATCTGCGCCGCATCGACGATGCTCTTCGTCTCGCCTGAGCCGCTGATGGCTACGAGCAGATCCCCCGGCTCGAAGGCTGGTGTTATTGTCTCGCCAACCACGTAGACGTTGAAGTCGAGGTGCATGAGCCTCATTGCGAAGGCTTTTCCAACTAAACCGCTCCTTCCGGCGCCGTAGATGAAGATCTTGTTGGCGCCTATCATGGCATCGACGAAGCCGCGGACCTGCTCCAGCTTGAGTCCCTCTGCGACGCCCTTTATGTGGTCGAGGATGTCAACCATGGCCTTCTTTATTGTCATCATGTACTCTCCCCAGAAGAGGTCTATGATCTGCCTCGTTATCTTCTCCGGGTTCTCGGCCTTGGTTATGGCTCCGCCAACTATGATTATCGTGGCTCCGAGCTCTATAACCTTGGGTATCGTTTCAAGGTTGAGGCCGCCCGCTACCGCCACTGGAACCTTTACAGCTTTGACAACTTTTTCGAGATCCTCCAACGGGCTCTTGCCCTGAACCTGCTCGTCTATTCCAGTGTGGACGAGGATGTAGTGAACTCCCATCCTCTCAAGCTCTTTGGCGCGCTTCACTTTGTCCTTGACGCCTATGAGGTCGACCATGACCCTTATGCCGTAGCGCCTCGCCACTTCGACGGCGTCCAGTATGGTTTTGTCGTCGGCAACTCCGAGAATCGAGACCACGTCCGCACCGTGCCTCGCGGCCATCTCGACTTCGAGGGCGCCCGTGTCCATCGTCTTTAGGTCGGCGACGATCTTCCTGTCCGGGAAGCGGCGCTTCATGAGCTCGACCGCGCGCATGCCCTCCTTTTTAATGAGCGGTGTCCCTACTTCGAGCCAGTGGGCCCCTCCGCGTGCGGCCTTCTCGGCTATAGAAAGAGCCTGATCTATATCAGTCAGATCAAGTGCAACCTGGAGTATCATTCCCTTGCCTCCGGGGATTTTTCAGGTAAGGGTAGCCAAATTCTCTTTTAAACGTTTGGGAATTTGGGCTGGTTTAGACACAAGAATGGCAAAAAACTAACGTCCGTGGCATTCTCTCTACATACGTTCGAAGTTCGCTCCAAACTAGGACTTAATATGGCCGATATTCTTTTGAAAACCAGAGGATTACGGGGAAGATTTTTGGTTTACCTGTTGGTAAACGTAAAGTATATAAATGCCCTGACTCACAGAATTTGATTGTAATGTACTGTTTAGTTGTTCGGACGACATGTTTGGGGGTATAGACAATGAAGTGGACTGCAGTTGGTTTGATAGTTGTGTTGGTGTTTGCGGCCGTGGCCGCGGGCTGTATAGGCGGCGGTGGTGAAAAGACGTCCACTAGTGGGGCTCCACCAACCACCACTAGTGGGGGCCAGACCACCAAGAGCACTTCCAGCAGCTCCAGCTCAACCGGCACCTATAGTGGAACGATAACCATATACACCGGAGGCACGAGCGGTGTTTACTTCCCGCTTGGGTCCAAGTACGCCGAGATACTGAATAAGAACGGGGTCAGCGCCAAGGCAGTGACGAGCGGGGCCAGCGTCACCAACGCCAAGGCGATTGGAGAGGGTAAAGCCCAGGCCGTTATACTCCAGAACGACGTTGCCTATTACGCGTACAAGGGCATATACATGTTTGACGGTAAGGCCGTTAAGAAGCTCCGCGGCGTTGCCGCCCTCTACCCAGAGACCGTTCAGTTCGTTGTGAGGGCGAACAGTGACATCAAGAGCCTCCAGGATCTCAAGGGCAAGAGGGTTGCCATAGGCGCCCCCGGAAGCGGTACTGCCGTTGCCGCCGAGCAGATCCTCAAGGCTGCGGGCGTCTGGGACAGCATAGACAAGATCAACCAGAAGTTCAGTGAGGCCGCCCAGAGCCTCAAGCTCGGCCAGATCGACGCCGCTGTTATAGTGTCCGGAGCCCCGACCCCTGCGGTCAACCAGATAGCCGTTCAGACTCCGGTCAGGGTTCTCCCAATTCCGGACGATATCCTGGCCAAGCTCAAGGATCAGGGCTACATATTCTACGTCAGGCAGGTTCTCCCCAAGGACACCTACAACGGCATGAAGGAGGACACCCCGACGGTTGCCGTTAAGGCGATGCTCGCCGTCAGCGCCGACCTTCCGGACGACCTCGTTTACAAGATGACCAAGATACTCTTCGACAACCTCGACGAGCTCCACAAAGTACACGCCAAGACCAAGTACATAAGCCTCGACACTGCCCTCGACGGTATGAGCATCCCGCTCCACCCAGGGGCCATCAAGTACTACGAGGAGAAGGGAATCACCGTACCGGACAACCTTAAGCCGTGAACGGGTGAGGCCGTTGAGAAAGTTTCTTTTCTTTTTTCTGTTCGCCGTTGCTGGTCTGGGTTTTCTGTTCCCGTCTTACTGCCTGAGCATAAGCGACGGCAGTTCCGAGAGGGTTTATCCCCTCGGCGATCTCAATGTAACGATAGATTACATCCACAGTGTTGAGAGGAGTGAAGTTATAGAAGTTCTCGAGGTGAACTCCAGCGGGATATACGCTAGGCAGATGTGGTGGAAGGACTTTGGTGCCGGCCTTCCCGAGGACTTCCAAACAATAAGGAACGGATTTTATTTTAAGGAGATAAACATCCCGCTTGGGAAAAGCCTTGATTTCTGGTTCATCCCCCTTAACAGGGCCAGGATATACGTGAACGGTAGACTGGCCCTCAAGCCTGCCGGTGATACCCTGGTCAGCTTCAGGGTTGAAAGATGCTTCCTCATCCAGAAAATAGTTGGGAGGTGTTAAAGTGAGCGAAGTTGGAGTTGAGGGTGCCGGGGAAAAGGAGAAGGTTGTTATAGAACGCACACGAAAGCTCCCCCCATGGCTGGATCTTGTGGTTAAGACCGCCGCAATCCTCATCGGTATATACGAGATTCTCTTTATCTTCACCTTCAACTACACCCTCTACGACATGTTTGCTAGGATGGGCATAAAAATAGGGATACTCAAAACTTTCTTCCAGCCAAAACAGAACGAGGCGTTCGTGCTGGCGATGATACTCCTGATGACGTACCTGCTGTATCCGTTCAGGAAAACCGAGAAGGGCTTCAAAAAGGTGCCGGTGTATGATTACCTCCTGGCCATCCTTGGAGTTGTTGCTTCACTCTACCTCTTCGTCGTTTACCCTCGGTACTCTGTGTTTGCCGACGTCTACCAGCAGGATGTGATCTTCGGTGTTCTCGCGATAATCCTCGTGCTTGAGGCCACGAGGAGGGTCCTAGGATGGGTCCTCCCGACGGTCGTCTTGGTCTTCCTCATCTACGGAATCAGGGATCTGAACTTCGACTGGATCCGCTTCACGCAGCAGCTCTACTTTGAGGAGGGCATCTTTGGGATCCCGTTCTCCGTTATGACCGCTTACGTCTTTGCCTTCGTGTTCTTTGGGGCGTTCCTGCTGAAGATAGGCATAAGCGACTACATAACGGAGTTCATGATAACGCTCTTCGGGAAACGGCCCGGAGGCCCGGCAAAGTCCGCCGTTGTATCCAGCGGACTCATGGGAACCGTCAGCGGCTCGAGCGTAGCCAACGTCCTTACAACTGGAACGTTCACAATACCCCTGATGAAGAAGGCTGGATATCCGCCTGAGATAGCTGGAGCAGTCGAGCCCGTTGCCTCAACCGGCGGCCAGCTCATGCCGCCAATCATGGGTGCCGCGGCGTTCATCATGGCCGAGCTTCTCGGCGTTCCCTACAACAAGCTCATCATAGCGGCGGTGATCCCAGCCTTGGTTTACTACGCTGGGGTTTACCTCTTCATAGACCTTGAGACCAAGAGGCTCGGCCTCAAGGGTATGCCAACTGAACACTTCGCCCCGCTGAGCTACTTCGTTAGGAAGCTCTACATCCTGCTTCCTATAGTGGTCATCACAGTCGCCCTCGTGTGGGGAATTCCGCCCCACGTATCGGCTGTTTCATCCCTCGGTGTGGCCATCTGGGTTGCCTGGATATCGAAGGACGAGATAAAGGGTCATGAAGGCTTCTACGTTGCAGTGGTTCTCCTAACAACGCTCCTCATGTTCACGGGAAGGTCCATGTCCACTCCAGTGGCAGGGGTGCTCTTCCTCATGGCGGCCGTTCTCGTGGGGATTGCCTTTGCAACGGAGTTTGCGGAGCTAAACGAGAAGCTCTACATAAGCCTCCTGTTCATTCTGTTCGTGGCCCTCACGAAGTACCTGGGCATGTCAAAGGAGCAGATTCTCCTGATGAGCGGCGTCATGGGCATAGTGTTCTCCCTCATCGTCGGCTACATCTCAAAGAGCGAGGGAGGAAGGAAGATGTACGAGGCCACGTACCAGTCGATGATAGACGCTGGAACGACGAGCGTGGCGGTTATGCTGGCGGCCGCGAGCGCCGGACTGATACAGGGTGTTCTGACAATGACGGGCCTCGTTACCAGCCTCGGCTACCGTCTCGTCGACCTAACAGCTGGCAACCTGTGGCTCCTCCTGATCCTGACGATGATCTTTAGCCTGATCCTTGGAATGGGTGTTCCAACGACCGCCAACTACATCATAACCTCCCTGGTTGCGGCGCCGGCAATATACAACGCCGTTCAAAACTTGGAGCCATACAACCTCCCCGTTCCGGGCTTTGGAACACCGATAGCGCTTTTAGCCGCCCACTTCTTCGTGTTCTACTTTGGAATACTGGCGGACGTTACCCCACCGGTGGCCCTGGCCAGTTACGCCGGTTCAACGCTGGCCGGCGGAGACTTCTGGAAGACCGCAATGAACGCGGTGAAGTACGCCTTGGCGGGATACATAGGCCCGTACATCTACTTCACCCACCCGGAGATGTTCCTGATAACCGTGCATGAGTGGACTGCGAAGACAGTGCTGATCGTGGCTTATGACTTCGGGGCGACACTGCTCGTGATGTACATCCTGGCCATAAGCCTGACCGGCTGGTTCGGCGTTCATATAAGAAAAGAACTCAGGGGGCTCCTCGCCACGGTGGGCATTCTCTCAGCTACTCTGAACCCAATCCCGGTGGGCATAGGGCTTGCCTCAGTGCTGGGCATAAAACTCCTTGGGAAGAAGGCCTGAATTCTTTCTTTTTTGTTTTCTGATGGTCTCTTCTTGGTTTTTTAATAAAAAGGAAAGCAAGAAGGCTCAGTAGAGCATCACCTCAAACCCGAGTTCGCTGAGCAAGTCTGCCAGCTCCTCGCTGTCCGCGTAGATTAGGAGGTGATGGTTCCCTATCGTTCCGTCAATGAAGTCGCCGGCTTCCTCGATACGGAGCTTCAGCTGTGTCCTGCACCGTTGCTCGCTCTTCTCTATCCCCACAACTTCTACGCCGGCCACCACGGCTTTCCTCCCCCTTATCTTAAGGAGGCTCGCTCTACCCTTCGGCAGTTCAACGGCTACACCGACGCCGGTTCCGCTCTCGAAGTGCGTTCTGAGGATGTAGCGTCCTATTAACGGTGCAGTGCAGTGGGCGAGGATAACGTAATCTTCCCCGTAGTCCGCTATGTTTCCCATGAAAGCAGGCTTGTTGAAAAAGCGCCTCGCTATGACCATGCCGAGAAGAGAGTTCAGCTCGCCCTCGCACGCGGCGGGAATTCCTTCCGCGTTGAACATGGCCAGGGCGAGGCAGGGGGTCGTGTTTATCTTCCCTATGAGGTCGAAGCACCCTATCGTGAAGCCGTCCAGCTTGTAGTCCTCAACGATTCTCTTCAGGGCCACGTAGACTTTCCCGGCCTTTGTGAGCTCTTTCCTGTCTGGCTCCCTTATCTCCTTGGCCCTTGAAACTACGTCCTCGACGGCCTTCCATCCTTCTTCCTCGGTTACCCCACCGTAGTACTCGTAGAACTTCTTGAGGCTTATGTGGACGTAGGGGAGTTCAAAGCGCTCGTTGATCAACCAGGGCGAGACCCTGCCTATGAGACCGAGCCTCACCCTCAAAAACTTCTCGAAGATCTCCATCATGTCTTCATAGCCCAGCAGGGCCGCCTTCAGCTCTTCCATGCTGTTGACGAGCACTGCCGGAAGGAGGCGCTCCCTGAAGTACTCCCTGAGCTCTATGCCCGCCGCTATCGAGTTGTTGAACGGATCCCCGTAGATCACAACGGGCTTTCTGTAAACTGCGAACTCTTTTAGGCCGTTCTCGGTGCCACCCGTTAGGGGGTAGATGAGGAGGACGTCTGCCTCGTTGAAGTCTACCTCTTCCTTTATCCCCTTGAAGTCTGCCTTTTTCGATACGAAGACTCCCCCCATGATTTCAAACTCCCTTGCGAGGGCAGTTAGAAAATCCGAGGCTTTCTTTTCGAAGGCCGAAGGATCGGCCAGCTCGCTAACACCAAAGACCACTCCAACTTTCATCCTATCACCTACCGATGTTTGTGGGGAAGGAATAATAACCTTGCGGCCGGGGAAAAATATAAATAGTGGTCATTATCAGATACAATGTTTGAAATGCTGCGTTAGAACAGAGGTGAGTAAGATGGGCGTAAAGGGTACAAGGCTCTTTGCACTACTTATGGTGTTTGTAGTAGTTCTTGGCACCGTTTCGATAAGCGGATGCACTCAGTCCTCCGGAGGGGCAGACTGGCTCAAGCTCGTCCCAGAGGACGCCGTGGTGGCCGGGGTTTTTGACGCCTCAACGCTGAGCGACCTGAAGGATCTGATGAAGGAGACCCCCTATGAGGAAGGTAAGTCCGTCTACGACGCTTACGTTGAGATGAGGTCCGATCTGAAGGAGGACTTGGGTATCGATCCAGAGGACGTTTCGAGGGTTGTGTTCTCCGTTACGAGCATTCCCAAATCCGATTACGAAAGCCCAAAAGTCGCCGTATACGTTGAGGGGAACTTCGATACGTCTGAGATAAAGAAGAAGGTGGAGAACCTGACTTCCGAGAGCGAGGTTAAGAGAACGACCTACAAGGACGCCACCATATACTACGACGATGAATTCTCCATGGCAATAGGCAAGGACTACGTTGTTATGGGATCAAGCCTCACCCTCGTTGAAGACATCATAGACCTCAAGAACGGAAAAGGCAAGTGGGCCGAGAAGTACAAGGACGTGGTTGACAAGGTCGGCTCGGGCAACCTCGTGCTGGTCTACGACGTGGATTACCTCACGGGTCACCTTGGTGACATCAAGCCCTCCAGCAGTGAGGAGGCCCAGATCCTCAGTGTCATCGGCAAAGTCGATTACGGCTCCTTCAAGCTCAAGATAAGCGGGGATGAGTACACCGTAAAGACCGTTCTCAAGGCCGTCGACGAGGCTTCTGCCAAAAACATCGTTAAGAACGCCGATGCTCTCTTAACCCTCGCCAACACCACCCTGTCCCTCGGTCAGTTGGGTGATATGAATCCGAGGGAGAAAGCCCTCGTTGAAAAGCTTCGGGGCATCATCGGGAAGATCAAGATCAAGGCGGACGGCAAGTACGTGGTTCAGGAGCTGACGGTTACCAAGAAGGAGATCGAGGATGTACTAGAGGTAGCCACTGGGTACGGGGGATACACCTCCACCCAGCGGGCGGAGGCTAACCAGATAGCCCAAGAGGCTCAAAAGCGAATACAAGAGCAACTGAACAACATGACCATAGAAGGCTGAGTTAGCTTTTTATTCCATTTCTTCTTTTCCCTCTGAAGGTGGTCCTGGTGTCAAAGCTGTTTCCCCTTATACTCAAGGAGATAAAGCTCACATCAAAGAGAAAGGCCCTTCTCTTCATGATATTCGGACTCCCCCTCTTCTTTGGCCTTGTTTTTACAACCTACCAGGAGGCCATTCCAACTGATACCCCCATTGCCGTGGTCATAGACGATAAAAACCTCAGCCAGGCCCAGGTGAACGCCATAATGGCGATAGCCAGGACTTTTTCTTCCCCTAACCTCGAGCCCTCCGTGGACTCGGCTGTCAGGAAGCTCCAGAGGGAGGAGTACTACGTGGTCATCGAGATAAAAAACTACAGGGACTTCACAAACGCGAGCTACGTGGTCTACTACGATGATTCTATGACGCCCGTCGCGGCCATTTCCGAGAACCTCTTGGAAATACTCAGGATAAGGATGGGGGCCACCCAAATAGAGGCGCGCCCCCTTAACAGGCACGCATCCCTTCCCGAGTTCTTCTTTCCAGGGGTTCTCGTTATGCTCTCGGTTCTAGTGGGTATGGAGCTCATCCCGAGCACCGCGATAGAGGAGCGTGGTGTTCTGCCCAGGCTGAAACTCTACTCCTCGCTCCCCCTCAACTTCACTGCGAAGGTCCTTGTGGGGGAGGGAATAATCCTCGTTCAAGCTGGCATGGCCAAGCTCGTCTACGACTACGCTGGAAGTGACGTGGGGCTTAGCTGGTGGGTTCTTCTGGTCCTCCTCCTGACTACCCTTTATCTCTCCCTAATCGGCCTGTGTTTTGTCTTTGCCTTCCGCTTCGAGGGACACTCAAAATCGCTTCTCCAGATAACTGCCGGTTTTCTGGCTCTCATGTCCGGTTTGCTGTATCCGGCTGGATTCTTTCCTTCCGCGTTTCAAAGGCTGGACCACCTGCTTCCGACATACTATTCAGGGGTCCTTCTGAGGGCGTTTATGTTTCGGAAAGTTAACCCGGGCCTTTTCTGGGACTATCTGGGTTATCTGGTTCTCACCATAGTCCTCTTGGCCCTCATCAACGTCCTGCTCTACAGGAGGGTTAAGGAATGGAGTACGCTGTGATAGTCAGAGGGCTCACGAAATCCTACGGCGGCGTTCCAGTTCTCAGGGGGATCAACCTTCGCGTGAAGAGGGGGGAGTTTCTCTGCATAGTCGGCAAGAACGGAACAGGGAAGACAACCCTCCTCAACGCCATAGCCGGGCTCGTTGAGTACTCCGGGGAGGTCATGGTGAACGCAAGGACAGTCGGGATACTCGGCCAGAGGCCTGCCCTTTACCCCAAGCTCACGGTGAGGGAGAACCTCGACGTCTTTGGGAGAATACTCGGGGTTAGAAATGTCGATCTGGATCTCATTGAGGCCCTGGGACTCAAGGAGTACCTTGACAAGCCCGTTGAGGAGCTGTCCCACGGCAACGTGAGAAAGGCCGAGATAGTGTGCACCCTCTTGGGCGACCCCGACCTGCTACTGCTTGATGAGCCCCTGGTTTCCCTCGATTATGAATCCAGGGTTCAGTTCATTGGCCTCCTTCGAAAGTTCAAGGAAGAGGGCAGGACGGTGATAGCCGTTACACACTTCCCCGAGATCATGTGTCCCCTCTGCGATAGAACGTTCCGTATAGTGGACGGAAATTTAAAAGAAGAAAGCTGCTCGGGGCTCACTTGAGCCTCTCGAGTATTATCGCGGGGCAGACCTTGGTAACGCCATCGATCTTGCCGATTTTGTTCGAGATTATGTCGGAGAGGTCCTCCCCGTTCTTGGCCCATACCTCTGCCATTATCATGTGGTCGCCGCTGGTCAGGTAGACGTTCCTTACGAACTCGAACTCCTTCAGCTTGCTCGCGACCTCGAATATCTTCTCGGGGAGGGTGTCCACCCCTGTGAGGCTCACGAGGTTGTATCCGAGCTTGGACGGATCTATGAGGATGGTGTACTGCTTTATAACCCCGGATTCCTCCAGGGCCCTCACGCGCTTTCTGACTGCGGTCTCGCTTATGCCCAGAACCTTCGCTATCTCAGTGAAAGGCGTCCTGGCATCCTTGGTCAGCATTTCAATTATGATCCTGTCCCTTTCATCAAGCAATTCACTCACCTCCAACTAATCTCGAACTATGGTGTTATGATTTATTAACTTAGCGGTTCTTCAAAGGGATTGTTGACGTTTTAATTCAACTACAACCTCCACGTGAGGTGTATGGGGGAACATGTCAAACCCCACTGCGGACTCCACTGAGTAGGCCTTTTTGAGTTCACCAAGATCCCTGGCGAGGGTCTTGGGGTTGCAGGACACGTAGACAATGTTCTCCGGACCATCGCGGAGAAGTCCCCTCACGAGTTTGGGGTGGAGACCTGCCCGGGGCGGGTCTATAACCACTGTGTCGTACCCCTTCAGGGACTCAACATCCTTATCAGCCCCCATGCGGAATTCAGCCTCCACCCCGTTCAGTTCCGCGTTTCTCTGTGCCATCTCAACGGCGAAGGGGTTTATTTCAATCCCCTCCACTTTGAAGCCCCTCTTTGCAAGATAAATCCCAAACGTTCCGACGCCAGCGTAGAGGTCGAGAACTCTCTCTCCCTCCACCAGCCTTGCGACGGCCTTCACCAGGTTTACCGCTTGATAACTGTTGGTCTGGAAGAAGCTGTTCGGGTGGATTAAGTATATAACGTCGTCCAGCCGTTCTCTTATGAACTCCGACTTCCAGAACCTCTCCACATCCCCATAGGAGACGTCGCTTGGGGTTCTGTTAACGCTCCAGTAGATAGAGTCAGCGTAGTCGAAGTACTCCGGGAAGTCCTGGGGAAGCTCACCCTCGGAGGTCACGAGGTTCACCATAAGCTCCCCCGTGAACTTGCCCTCCCTCATCACGATGTACCTCAGGAACCCCTGGTTTTTCCTTATCTCGTAGAGGCTCGGCTTTTTGTCCTCTATGAACTCCCTGAGGGATTTGAGAACCCTGCCGGAGGACTGGCCGAAGACTGGGCATTCATCGATATCAACGGCGTCCCACCACGTTCCGTATCTCCTAAACCCAATACCTCTTGTCGAAATGACAACATCTATGCGATTTCTATGCCCGAATATCCTTGGAGATGGAGCCACATCGATCTCTAAACCAAGTATTGCCTCTAGTTTTGACTCCTTGAACTTAATCTGTTCTTCGTAGGGCAGGTGCTGAAGGAGACAGCCGCCGCAGCGGCCGAAATATTGGCACTTGGGGCTTCCCCTTATCGGGCTGGCCTCGAGTACCTCGAATTCTTCGGCTATTATTTTCCGCTTCTTTCTGCGTGTTTTCTTCACCCTAACCCTGTCCCCCGGGGCCGTGAACGGCACCAGCACCTTTTTTCTACCGGCTTTTAAGACTCCGAGCCCGTTCTCGTCGAGTTTTTCCACCCTTCCTTCCACAGACATCGGCCCTTTTTGACGGGAAAAGTTTATAAACTATTGCCATCGTCACGGTGACGATTTTTGGTCAATAAAGTTTATTTATGTTGAGTACGTACTCCCTTTGGTGCTCTCCCGATGTTCGGAAGGAGCAAGGATTTTGTGTACAAAGTCTTGGCGACTAAAAAGAAGGCGGTGGCACTTCAGCACTTGAGTTCTGAGCTTGATACCCCTATGCCAACGCTGCTCTCGACTGTTAAAGCCCTTGAGTCAGACGGTCTGGTTGAGGTGTTCTACGGGACCGAGAAAGCCCACATCATGGTGAAGGCCAAGACCCTTGAGGATTTCGTTTGATCGCCAATTTTATTTTGCCCGTGCGGTATCATTTCTTCGGAGTTTAAATCAGAACCCGGGGGGATGCGAACGCCCGGCATTGTCATTACAGGTAGAGGGGGCGCTGGAAAGACCACCATGACCTCTAACCTAGCCGTCTATTTTAGGAAGCGCCTTCAGAGGGACGTTCTGACCGTTGACGGTGACCTCTACCTTCCCAAGCTGGGCTTCCATTTTGGGCTGTACCTTCCTAGAATAAGCCTCCACGATGTTCTGAAGGATCCCTCCCTTAACCCGTTCAAAGCCGTCTACCATGATGAGCGGACTGGAGTCTACATCGTCCCTGGCAGTCCTAACCTCTACGATGTTCTCAACTTGGATCACCGCCAGCTGGCGAGGGTGGTCTGGGAGTTCAAAAAGCGGTACGATATCATCATAGTGGATTCCCCAGTTGGAATACCCTTCGATACCCTCTCGACGTTCAACCTTGTTGATTACCAGCTCATAATAGTCGAGCTTGAACGGTCACCCATATACTCCGTCGAGAGGATGATAGAGAACGAGGTCGTCAAGCTGAAGGCCATAGGGGACGAGTTCGGTCTTAAAGTCGGCGTGATACTCAACAAGGTCAGGGAGGCTAGGGCCGAGATTGGTGGTGTTATCGAGCTAGTTGAAGGGTCCATCGGGGTTCCCGTTCTTGGCGTGGTTGCCCTCGACGAGAGGGTCCCAATGGCCCTGAACGAGGGATTGCCCGTCGTTGAGGCATACCCAAAGTGCAGGGCCTCTGTCGACATCCAGGAGGCAGGCGAGAACCTCGTAAAGTGGATGTTTGGGCGGAAAGTAGAAAAGCAAGAGGGCTTTTTTCAGTCTCTCTTCCGGACGGTCAGGGAGTTTCTCAATCCCTATCTCCACTGGGAGTAGGTTTCTTGGCCAGGAGCTCCGAAACCCGGAGTATTGGAAGGAATTTGTAGCCTTTCGACGTTATTCTCTCCTCTGCCCCCTCTTCACGGTCAACGACCACTGCTATCCCCGCTATCTCCGCTCCCAGCGATTCCAGGACTTCTGCGGCCTTTAAAACACTCCCCCCGGTTGTTGTGACGTCCTCCACGAGGAGGATTTTATCACCTTCCTCCACTTCCCCTTCAATCTGGCTGTTCGTCCCGTATCCCTTGGGTTTTTTTCGCACTACGACGAGGGATCTGTTGGTTTCAAGCGAGAGCGCCGTCGCTATTGGAACGGCACCGAGTTCGGGACCGGCTACCCTGCTGAACTCTATCCCCATCTCCATGGCCTTTTTTGCCATTAGCCTCGCTATCAGCCTTAAGGCCTCTGGATGGGTTATTACCCTCTTGACGTTGATGTAATAACTGCTCTCCTTCCCGGAGGCCAGGACGAAGTGCCCAAAGAGAACGGCCCCTGCCTTGAACATCTTCTCTATGAGCGCCTCCCTCTCGTCCATGATCAACACACCCGTTTAAATCATTCCAAATCTGACAGCTCAGATTGACAGAAAAGAGTTTAAAAAAGTAGCGGCCTCACTCGGAGGCCCCTTTCTCTTTGGTGAGCTTTTTAACGGCTTCTCCCGCCTCTGCAAAGCTCTTGAAGAGCTTGAGCATCTCCATCGGGAGCGGCAGGACGATAACGTTGCTCTTGTCGCTGGCCACGTCGCTTATTGTCTGAAGGGTTCTAAGCTGGAGGGCCATTGGGTGCTCGCTGATGATCTCAGCGGCCTCTCTAAGCTTCTCTGCCGCCTGTCTCTCTGCCTCTGCCAGCGTTATCCTCGCCCTCCTCTCACGCTCGGCCTCGGCCTGCTTAGCCATCGCCCTCTGCATTCCAGCTGGCAGTTCAACGTCCTTTATCTCGACGGTAGAGACTTTAATTCCCCAGGGATCGGTTGCCTCGTCGATGATCTTCTGAAGCTCCATGTTGAGCTTCTCCCTTTCGCTCAGGAGCTCATCGAGGTGGGCCTGACCTATAACGCTCCTCAGCGTTGTCTGTGCTATCTGGCTGGTCGCCATTATGTAGTTGGCCACCTGCGTAACGGCCTTGACTGGATCGACTACGCGGAAGTACACTACCGCGTTCACCTTGACCGGAACGTTATCTTTCGTTATGGTCTCCTGAACCGGAACGTCGAGGACGCGGGTGCGCAGGTCAACTATGTACGCCTTTTCGAAGATAGGTATGATGAAGAACAGTCCCGGCCCCCTTGCTCCAACTACCCTACCGAGCCTGAAGATCACTGCCCTTTCATATTCCTTCACTATCTTTATCGCGCTTGCCAGAATCGTCAAAACAAAAAGCAAAACTATTCCCAAAACAATCGTTCCTATGCCTGCCATACATCACACCTCCTTTCCTTCATCGGGGCTGGCCCCCTCCTTTACGACTATGAGAGTCAATCCCCTCATTCCAACGACCCGGACGTTTTCCCCGACCTTTATCGGTTCCCGGGTTTTGCTCTCGGCCTTCCAGAGTTCGCCCCTGATCTTTATCATTCCCTCGGGATTGAGCTCCTGAACCACCTTCCCGACCTCGCCTATCATCTCCTCTTTTCCGGTTTGGGCTTTTCTTCTTCTGTCCCTCACGACCGCAGCAACTCCGAAGGCGAAGAACAGGCCGAGAAGGAGCGTGATGACTATTATGATGATCCTTAGGGTCGAGAAAGTTGAGGTCTGAATGAGGTACTCGTTGCCGCCCCCGAAGAGCAGGATTCCCCCTATGACCATCGTTACAACCCCCGCCACCGTGAAGAGGCCGAAAGTTGGAGTCAGAGCCTCCGCTATGAAGAATATTATCGAGAGGAATACCAGAATCAAGCCTGCCGCGTTGTAGCCGAAGTAGCCGAGACCTATGAGGCCGAGCACTAGGAGTATCGCCCCGACTGTTTCCGGAACGTGCCATCCCGGCGTTAGGAAGCCGAATATGAGGCCGAGGATTCCTATGTTTATGAGAACGTACGCTACGGTCGGATCCGAGATGTAGCGCACCACCTCGTCCTTGAAGGACGGCTCGAGCGTCACGATCTTAACGTCCGTGAAGTTGAGAGTAACGTAGCCCCTTCCCTTGACCGGGATCTTGGTCTTCATCCCGTTCGCCTTTTTGAGGAGATCGTTAACGTCGTAGGCAGTAATTTCGATGACGTGGGCCTTCATGGCCTCCTCCGGCGTCAGGCTGAGATCCTCCGTTATGAACTTCTCTGCCGCGGTCATGTTCCTCCCGCTGGCTTCGGCGAGGCTCTTGATGTATGCAATGTAGAAGTTCCGGATCTTCTCCGGAGCCTTTACTATGCTTCCGTTGGCTGAGTAGCCCATGATGGGTTCGCAGGCGCCGATGCTGGTCGATGGGGCCATCGCTACAAGATGGGATCCGAGGGCGATGTAGGTTCCGGCTGAGGCTGCTATCGCTCCTGGGGGATAGACGTAGATGATAACCGGAACGGTGGATTCCTTTATCCTCTGGATTATCTCCTGCATAGCCTCCCCGCTTCCTCCTGGGGTGTCGATCTCTATTATGAGGGCCTCTGCGTTTCCCCTCTCCGCGGCGTCTATGTACCTGGAGAACTGGTCGGCGGAATAGCTCGTTATAACTCCCTCGAACTTGGCCACGTAGACCTTTTTCTCGCTTCCGCCGGCTGAGACCAGGGAAGAAGATGCCAGCAGGAGAAGCATGACTAGGAGGATGAGGGGGCCCTTAACCTTTCCCATTCTTACCGCCTGTACCCTGTATACTCCTAAGAGTTTAAAAGGTTTGCACTATTTAAGTTTGCACCGTCCGGAAAATCGTTTTATATACCCTGTGCCAACTGTTAACGGTGCCGGGTCGTGGGGAACTTAAAGGCTCTCTCGAAGGCATACGCCGTGGCCAGGGGTGACCGAAAACTGGAGCTGGCCAGGGAGCTGGTTCGAGTAGCATCTAAGCATTCCCTCGCCGAACCGTTCTGGGAGAAGGTTAGAGAGCTGGGCCTCAAGCCGGGTTTTGTGAAGGACGCCCTCCACCTCCTGGAGGAGAAAGGGGAGGTTAGGATAAAGCGCTCTGTGGATGGGAGAAACCTCTACGTTCTCACGCTGAGGGAGATCAGAAGGAATCCCGTCAGGCTCGATAGGTGGATTAACCTTCGATCCTCTTCAGGAGGGCGAACTGACGCTCGTCCCAGGAGGCGGGGTCGGTGATCAAATAGAGCCTTCCCCCGCTCATGAGGATGTAATCCCTGAGCGTGTGGAGGAACTTCAGAAAGCTCTCGAACCCGTTGTAGACTGCCAGGTACTCGGGGCACTCCAGGACTACAGCTTTGTTGGGATTCTCCCTGAGCCTCTCCAGTATCTCGTGAAGGAGCTTCGGGAGCTCCCGGGGGCCGATGAAGCCGGGGACGGTGCTCACCAGAATGACGTCCCAACCCGGAGGGTCTCTCTCGCCCGGCCTCGTAATCAAAAGGGCGTCCCTCTCTGGAACGGCCTCCCGGGAGCCCACTATGTTGAAGTACCCAAAGTGGGGGGTGGGGGAACTCGGTGAGCCTGAGGTCTCAAACTGAGCTTGGGCCAGCATTGAGAGTATCGCCTTGACTGGGGTCATGCTTCCACCGTAAGAACCGACGGTGAGCGAATATAAGTACCTTTTTTGTAAGTGGTTATGTAGGTGCATATGCAGCCCTCGGATTCCTGGACTGGTCATCACGGCTCAGCCGGTTGATCCATCGTCATCGGGCATTAAGAGTAGGAAAGATGGGATTAAAATAAGTTGTTACCAGATATTTCAATCAAGGGATGTTTTGTTCATATTCAACAGCTTATCAATAGTTCCAATGCCTAAATACTTTCTAAGCTCTCTCTCCAATGTTATAACATTGATGTCATGTTTAGTGAGGGGTGTTAAATCATAATTGTTTTTGTTGAAAAGAAAGATCAAATAGAGAACAGGCAGTTTTTTGTATGCATCTCTTATAGCCATCTTTTTTCTCTCTAACTGTTGTACTATCGACTCAAACTCTTCTTTGTGGACATCAAACTTACATTCAAAAACATGGGGTCTCCCTATCTCATCGATTGCCAATACGTCTATTTCTTCTCCTCGGACCTTAGCGCGCCATTTTACGTTTTTCAGAGTTTTGATGGGTAGTTCCTCAGAATTTATTAGAAGATAGACAATGAGCTCCGGGAGTAATCCTCTGCATACAGATAGGGCTTCTTCTGTTCCTTTAAGCAGATTTTCACAACTTAAGACCTTCTTTTTCAGTTCTTCTATTTGAAGATGCTCCTTTGAAACTTCACGTATCGATTCATCAACTAGATACTTTCTAAAAATCATTTCAGGCACAATAATTTCGTCGATTTTCAGCATTTGATGATACTTCTTAATTACCTCTTCTACAGAATAATACCAAGAACCTCCTGTACCTGAAAAATCAGTCCCCACGTCATAAAAAACAATCCAGCCGGGATGAGAGTAAAGTTCTCCGAAGGCCTCTACCAAGAGAGCGTATGATATCCTATGACCAATCAATTTATCTTCAAAATATTCTCTGTGTTTTATTCGTAGGACTCGAGTAGGATCCTTAATCCCATGCTCTTTCTTAAATTCACAAATACCTGAAAGAAGGTATATAAGCGCAGCTGCTCCATTAAATGTACCACCAGCTCCAGAGCTAAGAACATCCAAGGGATACCATAGAAATTTTACATTTAAATACTTCTTCCAATCTTCATAGTTCATAGTTTTATCTGGATTATTGCTAAGACTCATGAAATTGGGCTCAGGGAATGGTGTGGAATAGAACTTTTTAAGGATCTCTCGGGGGTTACATTTACAATGCAGTTCAAATATCTCTCCATTAGAGGGACTAATTCGGATCCCGTACTCTTTTTCAAGCTTCCTAACAAGATGCATATTCAAAATTCCAAAAAAACGATCTAGGCTTTTCCATTTTATATAACGCTCAAATTCAGTCTGCCTTATTTTAAACTCCTCTTCTGGTAGCCATCCACCTAATTCTCTTAATACTTCCTTTCCAAACACTTTATCTGCAATATGCATTTCATTTAGATGTGGAATCCTCAGAAATTGTTCCTTATCGAGTATTGAATACCACAAATATTGGAGGGTATAAACATAGCCTTGAAAAACTGAGACCAAGTAATTTTTGTTATTCCTGTAATATTTACTTGTAGTTGGGATCAGAATATCAATGTATGCTTTGGGATGACCCATTTGGGAATCTACATATCTAACAAGAGCATCGTCCATAGCCCACAAACGGTATAGTTGGTCCCGAGTAAATGGAGACTTCGGTGTTATACAACATTCAAGCACTTTAAAAAATCTCGACAGGACGTTTTTTCGGAAGTATTTTAACCTTTTCTCAAGAGATTCCCAATTTTTGGCCAATAGCACCTTTTCTAAGTTCTTATACCACAAGTTTTTAAGAAAAACAACATATTCCGAGCTGTTAGGGATTTCATCTAAATAAACACCTCGGGTCCAAGCTCTCATGAAAATTTCATCGTTTCCATTGAACCAAGGATAAGAGTCCAAGTCTTCGATAAGAGCTCTAAATCCTACATCAAAAAAGAACTTATATCCAAGAAAAATATTGTCAGCAAGACTTTGATTGTTCTCTAGGTTTATCCCATGAAACTTGCTTAACCAAGCCTTGTACTGTTCCAAATCACTTACAATCCAAAGTATATTCGTAGTAGAAGCAACCCAAGATATACTCATGGACATTGCCTCCATTGAACTGCTCATGACAGTACAAGATAAAAGTTTCTAAAAAACAAGAAGAATACTGGAATTAAAACAGCTCCTCGAGCTTCACGTCGATCTTGTCCGGGTTGAACGGGAGGACGTGTCTCGTGGTCTTTGGAGAGTAAACCTCTCCGCGCTTGACGAGCTCCATAACTTCTTCCTTGGTCGGGGCCTTCCTGATGAAGACGTAGTCGATCTCGCCCTTGCCCATGTCCTCTCTAGCATCTTCCTTGAGACCGTAGTAGATGAGCTCAATCCTGCCTTCAACGCTCATTTCGTCGAGGACCTTGCTGACCTTCTTCTGCTCGTCGAGGCCGCCGGGTATGGCGAAGCTCTTCTCGCCGACGAGTGCGAAGGCTATCTCACCCCTCTCGGCCTTCTCCTCGGCCTCTGGATCCTCGATGACCTCGAGGCCTTCTTTCCTGAGCCTCTCGATGACCTCGTTGAGGTCGCCCTTGAACGCAGGATACCAGGTGTAAACTTTCACATCGTCGCTGAAGTAGTCGAGAATAACTGATGGAGCCCTCTTGGCGCCGAGCTTCTGAAGGCCGGCCCAGCGGTGGTGGCCGTCAACTATGAGGTAGGTGTCCTCTCCCGGAACCTTCGCGAGGAGCATAGGCTTCCAGAAGATCCCGGAGCCGGTAACGCTCTCGATAAAAGCTTCAAGCTCCTTCTGAACGAGCTGCTCGTGAGGCTTCATCTTGTCGAGCTCGATAAAAACGTAATCAACCTTCTTCGTGGGTATGTCGTACTTCGGAACCTTTTCGACTCCCATCTTTAACCCTCCGCAACCTTAAACCTGCAGACGGATATCGAAACGAGGGGATAAAAGACTTTCCATCGAGGACATGCGTTCATTTGGCAACATTAACGTCCTTGTTTGGGCATTTTGGTAAATGTTAAAACGCTGGAATTGTAAGTATGGTCCAATGAGGAACGTCGCTGATTTACCCCTCCACGGCGGGCATGTCCCACATTGGCTCGCACAAAGGATGAGGAAACTAACGCGCTTAGTCCTCCTTCTCGCGGTGGATGAGTACGGCACGAAGGGTCTTCTGGAGAGGCTCTCCGACCCTATCTGGTTCCAGGCACTCAACAACGTTATAGGCATGGATTGGGACTCCTCTGGCTCTACTACCGTAACCGCTGGAATGATAAAGGACGCCCTCTGGAGGGAGGAGCTCGGTGTTAAAGCGGCCGGCGGGAAGGGGAAGAAGAGCAGGGCAACTCCAGAGGAGCTGAGGAGAATAGCAGGACTCTACGACCTAGACCCCGAGCCCTACGTGAGGACTTCCCGGCTCGTTGCGAAGGTTGACACGGTAGCACTCCAGACTGGCTACCAGCTCTACCATCACGTCTTCTTTCTGGATGAAGAGGGCAACTGGGCGGTTATACAGCAGGGTATGAACGAAAGGGAGAGGATGGCAAGGCGTTTCCACTGGTTTGATGCCGAGACATTCACGCTCGACCCCCACAAGGCCATCGCCGGTCTGCAGAGGGAGTTCGCCCTCAACACCGTCTCGAAGGAAGCGAAGGAGTTCCAGAGGACGCTCCTCGACGTGGTACAGGAAAAGCCAACTAAAATCGAGAGGGAGCTTGAAAGCCTGAGGGCAATAGCAAAGGGCTACCGGCCGCTGGTGTACTACAAGCCGAGGGAGCCGTGGGAGAAGGATGTGATAGAGCGCTACGAGAGCCTCGGGAGGTTCGAGCTCAATAAACGGGCCTTAGAGTTCGCGAGAGAGCTGAGCGTTTCTAACTACGAGGAGTTTCTGCTTTTGAAGGGCCTCGGGCCAAGCACGCTCAGGGCGCTCTCGCTGGTTCTTGAGCTGGTCTACGACGTTCATCCGAGCTGGAAGGACCCGGTAACTCACCCGCCTGATCCGTTCAAGTTCTCCTACGCCGTGGGAGGGAAGGACGGGGTGCCCTTCCCGATAGATAAACCCGCCTACGACGAGCTTATTTCTTTCCTTGAGGAGCTCGTATCAAAGCACCCCCAAGAAAAGGCCCTTGTGAGGAACGTGACGAAAATAACAAAGAACTGGAAGTTCCCGGAGGGGGAGAAAAGGCCTACCTAGCCCGCAGGCAAACCATACTCCCATGCGGCACTCCCAGCTCCCTCGCTATTGGCCTGCACTTGGCCTTGAGCAGGTAGAAGACCCTCTTGTCCTTTATCTCACTCAGCGTCTCGAAGTTGCCCTGACCCTTGGCTATTATCACGTCGGCGCTCTCAAAGACGGCCTTGAAATCCTCTGAAACCCCCTCGAGCGGAACCCCTACGATCCTCGTGCCCGTTGAGATAACCTCTCCAAGCTCCTCAAAGCCGGCATTCTTCAGGTCTTCAACGGTTGCATCGTTTATTATCGGACCTTCTTTGCCGGCTATGTAGATTTTAAGGTGTGGAAATTCCTCTTTGATCCTCCTTATGAAGAGCCTGTCGAAGTATATTTCTCCACAGTTGTCCGTGAGGTATAGGAGGGTCTCCGCGTTTTTGATGGCTTCAAAGAGCTCCTCCGAGTGGTCGACGTGGAGATCCTCGTTTAGCATTGCCCTAACGTCCTCCTCGATCCTCTCTGGAGAATAGCCGACCGCAAAGTCTATCACGTTTCCGATGATGGCGAGCTTTAGGGCCGTTTTGAGGCTTATCCCCTCCTTTTCAAGGTCTTTCACGACCTTTTCCGCGAGCCTGTTGGAGAGCTTCTTGTACTCCCTGAAGGGGTCATCGTTGTTTATCGCTCTATAAACGCCGAGGAAGACCTCACTTCCGAAGACGGCTGGAACGGAGTTTTCGTTGATGTTCGCCATCAGCTTTGCGGCCTCAATTACCCCTTTCTTCCTCAGCTCGGGATCGTCAGTTCCCATCTCAACTATCCTCTGACACTGGTTGGCGGCGCAGGAGAAGCACTCGTAGTGGATTTTCATTCCCACCACCGGGGGAGCTGGGAGACGCGGCTTTTTAACTTCAGCGGTAGTTGGCTTATCGTTGTGTTGATTTCTAGTTAAGTTGCCCTCATTTCTCGTCTTTGGATGCCTTGTTAAGGGCAACGGCTTTGGAATGAAAAATAGCGAGTAGACCCTTAAAGATCTTGAATTTTTAGAAGAGTACGTTATTTTCCGCCATCCGTTGAGGACGGTTGAACGACAGTGAAAGCGGCGCTGAAGCTTTTAGGAAAAGCTTCACCAAAAGCTTGAATGTTCTTGTGAGATTGGTCGATAATGGAGGATTCTATTATTAAATGAGCAGAGGAGTGCGGGTTTTCTTTCTTTTTAACGCCCTTTGGGGGTTATAGTGTGATTAAACCTCGTTAAAACTTCCAATTGGAGCGGGAGAATCACTGAAAACCCGGAAGTATGAGAAGGGCATTCACTAAGAGAATGCTCCGGAAGATACAGTTAAGAATTTTCCGCCAGCGCTTTGCGGAGCAAAGGGCTGAATGGTGCGGTGGCCGGGATTTGAACCCGGGTCACCGGCTTGGAAGGCCGGTGTCCTAGACCAGGCTAGACTACCACCGCGCTGCCATTCAAGAACGTGGTGGGGCGAGGGGGATTTGAACCCCCGACACCCGGATCTTCAGTCCGGCGCTCTCCCAGGCTGAGCTACCGCCCCACGTCCAAAGATAAAAGGCCGGAGCTAATTTATAAATCTTGCGGTGTCTTCTGAGGGTTTTACTATTGTCAGGAACATGTAAATACAACATGGAAAAGTTTTTTAATCACAACATCCATTCCAGCCTACACAGATGTGCCAACCGAATAAGAGTGGTGATGAAAATGTGGTCATCTCGTGTCTTTTCCCTCTTTTTCATTGGTTTACTTGTGGTCTCCTTGAGTTTGGTTACTCAAAGTGCTCACTACGGAGTCGCGGTGAACAAAAGCGAGGCTGATCACCCTAAGGCGATGTATAGTATAGGCACGAGCCTTGTGGAGTGGAACGGGAGTGGATATCTCCTAGGAAGTATTGGCTACCATGCTTTAATAACTAACGTGAGTGTGATAGGCCGAACACAGGAGAGATGTGTAATAAAAATAGAATACTTAATAACTCGGGCATATGGGAGGAATGTTACCGTAAACATGACCTTGGAGAAGACGTTTACTGTTGACAGGAATACAAACTCTTTTGTCCTTAACAACAATACAGCGTTCTTCCCATTTTATGTTTGTGATGATCAGTTTAAGTACACTTATCACTTCAATGAAAAAGCAGTTGTTAAAAAAGATGCCGATGAAGTTCTGTGGAAAAACGTTCCATATAACGGCTCTCTCGCTGATATGGCTTTTGGTCCCTCTTATTCGGTGAAGGGGAGGGACACTGTGATCTACTCTTGTTCTGAGGTGAATGCAACTGTGATGAAATGCATACGTTTTGATTCTCAGGTGGTTCCTATAATCGATGCGGATTTTTACCACCATTATGTCATTGGAGTTCATGCCATTTATCCCGGTGATCCCCTCGGGATTTTGAACGGCTCCGTGGAAGTTTTTGGGGGCATTGTCAAGTCAGAAAAAACGGCAAGGCTGCTCGGAGCCCGGGTCGGGAGTAGGTTTGATGAGGATAACCCGACAGGGTACTTGGCCGGTGCCCTCATCTTAGTGATAGCCGGAATAATCCTGTGGAGAGTGAGGAGATGAAGTGGCTCGGAAGCAGGCTGAGGGAGGATTCCGGTGTTATCCTCCTTATAATCCTTACCCCTTCGATTGTGTACCTCTTAATGTGGAATAAGATAACCTCCTACTCTCCCAGCGGACTCGCCTCATTTGAGAAGATCGTACCCTGCAATCTTTCCCAGGATCTTCTGTCTCGGTTCTCCTCGGACTCGGCTTTATTATTTTCAAAGCTCTCGGAAGTCCAGCTGAAGGCGTTTTCGGAGACCCTCCAATGGGGTCTTTTGGCAGTGTTCTTTCTAACGGGAACTTTCGCTGTTTACACCTTCGGCAGGGCACTCTCAAGCGGGGACATAGTCAACGTGGTAGTGCTGGCCGGGTCAAGGGGAAGGGCCCTGATTGAATACTCAAAGGTTCTTATTGTTTACTCGGCGTATCTTTCCGTCGTTCTTGCTCCCCTCCTGAAGTTCATGTTCAGCACATACACCGTTGATCCGGGCACGAGGGGGGTGGCGGCTCTAGTGGTAGTGCTCTTCAGTGCCGCACTGTGGGGTGTGGCCGTGGCAATGTTCGCCCTTTCACTCCTTCGCGACCACGCCTCCGCGATCCTTGCCCTTGTAGGGGTTGTTCTACTGTCAATGACAGAGAAAAATGTGGGACAGCTTTTCATGCCCTACAACAACGTCTTTTTCTGGATATTCTTGGACTTCAAAACCCGTCTGTCTCCCTATGCTCTCTCTGGAACGATTTTGTTGCCCCTCCTTCTTATTGGAGCATATGTGGTCTTTGAAAGGAGGGATTTGGGATGAGAATGGGTCTATTTAAGATATTTTTGATCTCATACGCACTCCTTTCTCTGGTGTTTGTCCTCACGTACAGTTCGAGTTTGGAGGGTGTTTCAAGGGAGTGGGAACCTGTAAACCTCCATATCCCGGATCAGTGCAGGGCCATAGGAGAAAGCATCCCCTTAGACACGTCGGGGCTCTATAAGGTAGAATTTACACCCAGGGGTGAGGTGGTAACTGCAGACGGGATCCTAAAAGAGCCTGGAGAAGTGCACGTTGTCTTAAGGGGGGTTTACTTTGATTACATCGGGCCAATAGACAAAGACGTTTACGTAAGGATTGAACCTGAGATAGGGCAGGGCACTGTTGTGAAGTTCCTCCTTCTCGGTCTCGTCGGAGGTGTTGCCGTTGCGTCAGCTTTTAGAGGTCTCGGACTTGAGTAAAACCTACGGACGGGAAAAAAGCGCTGTTAAAGCCCTCGACAGCGTTACCTTCACACTTACGGAGGGCATCTCGTACATACTTGGCCCAAACGGTAGTGGGAAGAGCACCCTCATAAAGATCATTGCCAAGCTCATAAGGTCGGACTCCGGCGAGGTGAGGATAGAGGGAAAGCCTCTCCCCGAATATCCCCTTCAGAAGGCTGGCTTCGCCTTTGAGAGGCCCGTGCTCCACCCGAGGCTTAAGGTTGGGGAGTATTTAATGGAGGTCGCTGAGTACAGGGGGGAAGACAACACGGAGGATTTAATTGAACTCTTTGGCCTGGAATCCGTAAGAAAAAGGCGGTTTGGAGAGCTTTCAATGGGTTACAAGAGGCGCTTCCTCGTTGCCGTGGCCTTCGCAGGGTATCCGCGTGTGGTGTTTCTAGACGAGCCCTTCAGCAACGTGGACATCATTGCCAAGACTGAGATAATGGAGGGAATACAGACCGTTCAGAAGGAGCGCGGCATAAGCGTTGTTGTAGTCTCCCACGTCTTCGACAATCTCCCAAAAATAGACTCCCTCGTGGTTCTCTACGGAGGAAAGGTCATAGCCAACCCAGTGGGGAAAGCGGTTAAGCTTCTCAAAAAGGTCCGTTTCATCTTTGAGGACGAAACCGTGGAGAACGATCTCACAAGGGCCGTCGAGCTGATTAGAAAAGGTAAAGACCCCAGGGAAGTTGAGTGCGCTGGCATCGAGGAGTCAATAATCGAACTGCTGAGAGAGGGGTCTAAATCTTAGGCTCCACTGCATAAACCGTCCTGTCCTCTCCAAGGGCCTCCATCAGTCCGCGGTGGCGCCTCACGCAACTCTCGCACTCGCCGCAGTGAATCGGCTTTCCGTCCTCGGTGAAGCCCTTCGGCATGTAGCAGGAGTTGGAGTACTCGTACTTAGCGTTCAGCTCCTTCAAAAGCCTTGCAATGCCCTTTTTGTCCAGATCTATGAGCGGTGCAACGACCTTCACCTCGGCCATCGTGCCGTACCTGAGCATCTCGTTCATCTTTTCGACGAATTCCGGAGTGTTGTCTGGAAAAGTGGCCCCTTCCTCGGCGTTGAAGCCGACTATTATGTCTCCACCACCCAGCGCATCGAGGAGCGAGGCAGCAGCGCTTATGAGGACGACGTTTCTAGCTGGAACCCAGACGCTCTTGGCGGTTTTCTGCGCAACGTCCATGTCCTCAAGCTCTTCTCCGGTAACCTTCGGAGTCTCCCCGCCGACGAGCGTCGTTCCTCTCAACTTGGAGAACTCCTCGAGGAAGTCCAGTTTGACTATCTTGAGAGGGACGTTTAACTCCTTAGAAAAGAACTCTGCCACCCTGTTAGTTACCCTCTCCTCGTTGCTACCATAATTGGCCGTGAGCATTATGACCTCATCGTAGTTCTTCTTCGCCCAGTAAAGGCAGGCAGTACTGTCAAGCCCCCCGCTGAAGAGAACTACCGCGCGCTTCATTCTTCTACCTCCGGGAGCAGTTTAATGCCGAGTTTTCGGGCCCTCTTTCTAAGCTTTTTGTCATAGGTCGCTAGGGCTCCGGTTTCTTTTGCTATTGCCAGTATCACGGAGTCATTATAATGTTTCAGGTTGAGGTCTCCAAAGAGGCCAAAAGCTTGGAGGAGATACTTTCTGTCATCGACAATGGTAACCCGCTCATTTAGGAGGATTCTTGAGACGGTTTTCTCTGCTTCTTTAGGCGAAACTCCAGCCACTGCTAGGTTCCAGATAAGCTCGTACACGACGATAGCTGGCAACACAGCTTTATCAAGGGAGTTTATTAGTCCTCTTGCCTCTTCGTATCTTTTGGAGCTGGGATTAATGGAGTAGAGGACAACGTTCGTGTCAATGACGGCTACTCTTCCCATTTGGAAGCCTCCATGAGTGCTTTTCTAGTGTTTACTTCTATCTCCTTTGGGGTGAAGTCTCTTCCAAGGTCGAGAGTTGGCCACTCAAGTTGGGCCTTTCTAATCACTATCTCGTCTCCCCTGAGTTCGACATCAAGGTACTCCCCTTCCTTTATCTCAAGAACCCTTCTTATCTCAGCCGGAATCGTTATCTGGTAGTTGCGGGTAACCTTCGTCAGAGGCATAGTAGTTCACCATAGTATAGTAGGCTTTTCTACTAGATAACTCTTTCGCTCACTCCAGCGCCAGACCTACTATCTCTCCCACGCTCGAAAAGCCCTCTCCCTTAAGGTAGCGTTCTATCCCCTCGCTTATCTCCCTGAAGACCTTCCAGCCGCCGAGAGAGACAGCGGTTCCAATCTGTAAAGCTGAGGCACCGGCCAAAAGGAACTCAACCGCGTCCTGCCAGGTTGTTATTCCCCCGATACCAATTACGGGAATGTCAAGGGTTTTCGCAAGGTCGTAAACTGCCCTCAAAGCTACGGGCTTAACACCCGGTCCGGAGTAGCCTCCGACTCTATTGCTCAGTATTGGCTTTCTGGCGTAGACGTCTATGGCGATTGCCTTCAGCGTGTTTATGGCCGAGACCGCATCGGCACCAGCTTTCTCAGCTGCTAAACCGAGTTTGGTTATGTCGTCGATGTTTGGTGTGAGCTTGGCTATGACAGGCCTGTCGGTAGCATCTTTGACGGCCTTGACGACCTCATATACGTTCTCTGGCTTTTGGCCTATCTCCATGCCGTAGCCCTTAGCGTGCGGACAGGATAGGTTGAGCTCGAATGCATCAGCAACACCGCTCAGCTTCTCCGCGAGAAAGGCGAACTCCTCAGGCGTTCCACCAAATATGGACACGATGACCGGGAAGTCGAAAGTGTGACCTTCAACCATCTCAATGAAGCGCTTCCAGCCCGGATTCGGTAGGCCCATCGCGTTTATCAGGCCGTAGGGGAGTTCTACTATCGTGGGGTTGTCGTAGCCCTTCCTCGGTTCGATTCCAATTGATTTAGTCACTACTCCGCCCGCACCTTCCTCGTGGGCCCTTATCCACTGCTCGGGGGTCTTGTCGTTTATCCCGGATGCCAAAATGAGCGGGTTCTCGAACTTGATTCCGAAAAGCTCGACCTTAAGGCTCGCCATATGAACACCTCTGGAGCAAAAGGAGCAACTCCGCTAATAAGGTTTTGCTTTCCACGCATCAGGCTTTGTTAGAAAAAGTTCTCTAGTGGCGGCGGGCGCGCCCGGGGGTGGGAACCCTCCGCCGCGCCCTTCCACCGGGGCTCGCTCACCCCCGCTACCCCGGGAGCGCCGCACGTCCCGCCTACCGCTGCTCCCTTCCGGGCCTGGCGGGGTTCGGCGGGCAAAGGGCGTTAGCCCGGCCCTCCAGCCGGACCCCGCCCACCGCCGGCCCCCCGGGACGAGGGATCACCGTTGCACCCCGGCTTCCGGGCGCGGTTTTGGGAACCGCCCCCCGGGCTTCGGCCCCGGCATATCGACGGTTTCCGGTTGCAGGGGACGCCGAACCCCCCGGCCTAGCCCGCCGCCGGGAGTAGTTATTGAGACCGGATATATAAAGGTTTGGTTAGAGGGAACGGTCGTCAGAGTTTGCCATCTTTCAGTCAAGAAAAAGGTTATAAATCAATCCGATTAGCACAGTGAGGGTCATCATGAGGATAGTCTTCGATATAGGCGGTTCGGTTCTCGTCCCTGAAGACCCGGACATCGATTTCATCAAAGCGATAGCGTACGAGCTCGTCAAGATAAGCGAGGATCACGAGGTAGCGGTTGTCGTCGGCGGTGGAAAAGTCGCCAGGAAGTACATCCACGCGGCTAAGACTTTCACGCCCAACGAGACATTCAAGGACTACATAGGAATCCACATCACGAGGGCAAACGCGATGCTTCTCATCGCTGCCCTTGGCGAAAAAGCCTACCCATTCGTCGTCCAGGACTTCAGGAAGGCGTGGGAGGTCATCCAGCTCAAGAAGATACCGATAATGGGCGGAACCCACCCCGGCCACACCACTGATGCTGTGGCTGCTCTCTTAGCTGAATACCTTCAGGCGGATCTTCTCGTCGTTGTGACGAACGTGGATGGTGTTTACGATTCAGATCCCAGAAAGAACCAGAATGCGAGGAAGCTCGACAGAATAACGCCTGAAGAGCTGGTTGATATAGCCATGGAGGCCGAGAGCAAGGCCGGCGGAAGCGGCGTCGTCGATGCCCTAGCTGCAAAGTTCATCCAGAGGGGCCGGATAAAGACCTACATCGTTGGCAAGAAGGACGCTTACCACCTCTTCGACGTCGTGAAGGGAAAGCATAATGGAACCGTTGTGGAGCCGTGAGGTTTTCAGCTCTTTTCCACCCATATTGCTGAAGTTAAAGTTCCCGACAAAACTTGTAGCCTTCGCAAAACAATTCAGGATTCTTTTCAAGATTCACCTGTAGTTTTCAAGCCAACCCTTTTATACCTCCCCTTCCTTCTCCCTCCGGTGGTGTCTATGAAAATCGTAGTTGTTGGTTCTGGTACTGCCGGAAGCAACTTCGCCCTCTTCATGCGCAAGCTCGACAGAAAGGCAGAGATTACAGTTATAGGAAAGGAACCAACGATGCAGTATTCACCCTGTGCTCTCCCCCACGTCATAAGCGGCACGATTGAGAAGCCCGAGGATGTTATCGTCTTCCCGAAAGAGTTCTACGAGAAGCAGAAGATTGAGATGATGCTGGAAACGGAGGTTAAAGCCATAGACCTCGGGAGGAATGTCGTAATCACGGATAAGGGTGAGGTTTCCTACGATAAGCTTGTTCTGGCCGTAGGTTCAAAGGCCTTCGTTCCGCCGATTAAGGGAGTTGAGAACAAAGGAGTTTTCACCCTCAAGAGCCTCGACGACGTGCGCAGAATTAAATCCTACATAGCGGAGAGGAAGCCGAAGAGAGCCATAGTTATCGGCGCTGGGCTTATAGGTCTTGAGGGTGCCGAGGCCTTTGTCAAGCTCGGCATGGAAGTCCTCGTCGTCGAGCTGATGGACCGTCTAATGCCAACCATGCTGGACAAGGACACGGCAAAGCTAGTCCAGGCCGAGATGGAAAGCCACGGCGTTTCATTCCGCTTTGGAGTAGGCGTTAGCGAGATAGTTGGAAGCCCGGTTAAGGCAGTTAAAATAGGCGATGATGAAATTCCTGCTGATCTCGTTCTCGTTGCCACCGGCGTTAGGGCAAACACTGACCTTGCCAGGCAGGCGGGCCTAGAAGTGAACCGCGGAATAGTCGTTAACGAACACCTCCAGACGAGTGACCCGGATATCTACGCGATAGGCGACTGTGCTGAGGTCATAGATGCGGTAACAGGAAAGAGAACGCTCAGCCAGCTCGGAACTTCAGCGGTGAGGATGGCAAAAGTGGCGGCGGAGCACATAGCGGGGAAGGACGTCTCCTTCAGGCCCGTCTTCAACACGGCCATAACCGAGCTGTTTGGGCTCGAAATCGGCACCTTCGGAATCACCGAAGAGAGGGCAAAGAAGGAAGGAATAGATGTCGTCGTTGGAAAGTTCAGGGGCTCTACAAAGCCTGAGTACTACCCCGGAGGAAAGCCCATAACCGTCAAGCTGATCTTTAGAAAGTCCGACAGGAGGCTTATCGGCGGCCAGATAGTCGGCGGCGAGCGCGTATGGGGTAGGATAATGACGCTCTCCGCCCTAGCGCAGAAAGGTGCAACGGTTGAGGACGTTGCTTACCTTGAGACCGCCTACGCACCGCCGATAAGCCCGACCATCGACCCGATAACCGTCGCGGCCGAGATGGCGCAGAGGAGGTTCCGCTGAGGTAATTTGGGTGTTTGTCTTACTTTTTTTCTCCTCGTTCCTCTTGGCAGTTGAAACATCAACAAAGTTTAAGTGTCTTCCCAACAACCTGGGTTTTAGGTGATGGTATGAAGATCAGTGAAGGGGATAGAATCCTGCTCGGGACTGGTACTGGAATACTCTTGGCATCCTCTCTGAGGGTCTTTGTGGCCGGTGCATACTCCAGCCTTGAAAAGACCTTCTTCTACGGCATGAACTTCCCGTCTGGGCTTGGAATAGTGCTATTTATCATAGCGGCCTTCCTCGTTGGCAGGATGAGCCGGAAGACCGGTGCGGCCATAATGGCTGCGTACGCCCTGGCGGCGCTGCTCACGGACGCCACCGAATACACCCACCTGATAGCTGCGTTCACGATTCCAATAGCCCTGGCCCTCGTTAAGGAACTCGACGCTAAGTACCTCGCATTTGGCCTCGTGGCCGACTTAACCCTCCGCGTCCTTGCCGTTGGTGGCGAGCCTATTGACTTTCCCCACACCAGGATTATCCTCGCCGCCCTAATATTCCTTGGAGCCTACGCCCTCTGGAAGGAGCCCGGGACGTTCAAGAAGCCCGGCTTCGGCCTCTACGCATTCGCGGCACTGATTGAGCTGGGGCTCATATATCCCAACGCGATCATGCGCTACTCAGGAGTTACCGTCTACTACCTCCCACAGTTCGTCGGCTTCTCGTTCGTCGTCGCACTGGCTATCCTCCTCGGCCCATATCTGGGCAAAAAGCCTGGCATAGCCGCACTCCTGCTGATCCTTGGCTCTGCGGCGCTCTTCGTAAGGCCGGCCGCTTTAATCGGCCTCCCGCTTGCGCTGGCATCTTCAATAGCTCTCGTCGAAAGCTCCAAGGGCAGCAGGGGAGGAGTCATCGGAGCGGTCTATCTCTTCCTGGTCGCGACCCTTGCCCTCGGGGCCTATGTGGGCAGGGACATCGGTTTAGCTTTCATGGAGGACAGGCTTGAGGCCCTCATCCTTGCGGCATCCGTAGTCTACGCCATGAGCGCCTATGGAAAGTCGGTGGAGATCAGGGTTCCAAGCGTAAGGGAGATAGCGGCTTCCCTCGGGGGCCTCCTCCTGGCCTCTATAATCGTCCTAGCCATCTTCAACGCCTCTCCGGTCTACGAACCGGCCAAAAAAGAGGTTCTCATCTGGACCTACAACGTCCACCAGGGTTTCGGGCCTTACGACGGGAAGTTCAACGGCTACGAGCTTGTTAATCTCCTAAAAGAACAGAAACCTGACATCTGGGCGTCCCAGGAGGTCGTCGGTGGGATGATAGGCAACGGCTACCAGGACGTCCCGCTCATGCTCTCGGCCTACCTCGGCTACGTTTACGAGTACAAGCCTGCAGTGGAGGGCACCTACGGAATAGCGGTCTTCTCCCACTGGCACATGAAGACGGAGGGCGAGCTCAACCTCAAGAGCGTCGGTCAGGCCAGGCCAGCCCAGAAGGTTAGCTTCGAGGAGTTGGGTCTCACCCTCGTGAACGTCCATATGGGTTTGAGCGAAGAGGAGAGGGCGATGCAGGCCGAGGAGCTCCTCAAGTTCGCGGAGAGCGGACCCATAGCGGAGATAATACTCGGCGACACGAACGCCGAGCCGGACGAGAAAGCGATAGAGATACTCACCCGCGAGTACAGGGATGCATTTGAGCAGAGGCCGCCTTACACCTTCCTCTGGGAGAGGAACGGCGTCAGGGACAAAGAGAACATAGACTACATCCTGCTTAAGAAGAACTGGCCGGCTGAAATTAAAGACTACGGCTGCCTTTGTGACGTGGAGGTTTCAGACCACAGGCCGGTGTGGGCTCTGGTGGAGCTTCCGTGAGGTTTTTAGCTTTTCTCCCCAACTTTTTACTATGGGATCAAAGAGGACGAGGGTAAGCAAGCTGATGGCCTATATCCTGAGGCACTCGCCGGAGGAGTTTGGACTCAAACCGGACGTGGAAGGGTTCGTTTCTCTCCACGGACTTGTCACTGCACTGAAAACTGTTTATCCATATGTCACCGAAGAATTCGTCAGGGAAATCGTTGAGAACGATCCAAAGGGTCGCTACGAAATTAGAGGGGCGAGAATTAGGGCCCGCTACGGCCACAGCTATCCCGTCAGCTTGGATCACGAAGAGGATACTGAAAGCCGCATTCTGTATCACGGAACGCCAAGGAGAAACCTGCAGTCGATTCTAAGGGAAGGTCTGAAGCCAATGAAACGCCAGTACGTTCACTTGAGTACCGACCGGATTGAAGCGTTGGAAACGGGAATGAGACACGGAAGGGATGTCGTTCTCCTCATGATAGACGCCGATTGTCTGAGAAAGAAGGGGCTCAAGATATACAAAGCCGGGAAGAATGTGAGGATAGTGGAAAATGTGCCACAGGAGTGCATAATACTCTGGAATTGAACTGCGCACTTCTGTTCACTCTCAGGCTGTCTAGTTTTGTGCATTTCGACCGAATATCGAATTGTTTATTGAACTTTAGTTTGAATTTAGAACTTACTACGACCTCTGTTTAGTCACTGATTGGTGGCGGGAGCCTGTGTTTTTTTGGTTACATGATTTTGAATCGCTGTTTCCTGTTGTATTCACTATTGTTTCCGTAGGGGCAAAAATATATCCTTTGTCTTCTTTATTTGGGCTGGCATTTTGGTGACCTCTATCAAAGGATATTCTGATTTCAACTCCACACGAAAATACTTAAAAATTCTCAAGTGCTCATATTGGGACAGAAATGATGGGAAATGTTCCCGGATCTAAAAAAATATTCAAAGGTGAATAAAAGATGAAGAAGGCGTATGGGGCCTTAATTGCAGTGTTTGTAGTGGCCATATTGGCTGGGACAGTGGCCGCAGTCCCTGTTCCCCATCCAGTTTCCGCCTACGGGCCCAAGGACTATGGACTGCTTAGTCCGAGCCTCTTCAAGAAGGTGCAGCATCTTGACTCGAACCAGGAGGTTGCGGTTATCATAATGTTCCACGACCAGGGGGCAAAGAATCGCGCTTTGCACTTCCTAAAAGCCAGGGGATTCAAAATCAAGTACAACTACCATGTGATCCCTGCACTTGCCGTTAAAATGCCCGCCAGCGAGCTTATGGAGATCTCTGGCTTTGGTAACGCTGGCATCTCGGGGATACAGTTTGTCCAGGAGGACTACAAAGTTCAGATAAACGTTGACACCGAGGGCCTCGACGAGTCCGCAGCCCAGGTCATGGCAACCAACATGTGGAACCTCGGTTACGACGGCTCAGGAATAACAATCGGCATCATCGACACCGGTATCGACGCCTCCCACCCGGATCTCCAGGGAAAGGTTATCGGATGGGTGGACTTCGTCAACGGAAAGAGCACTCCCTACGATGACAACGGCCACGGAACCCACGTCGCCAGCATAGCGGCCGGAACCGGAAAGGCCAGCAACGGCAAGTACAAGGGTATGGCCCCAGGTGCCAAGCTCGTTGGTATAAAGGTTCTCAGCGGAGAGGGAAGCGGTAGCATCTCAGACATCATCAACGGTGTTGACTGGGCGGTTCAGAACAAGGACAAGTACGGAATAAAGGTCATCAACCTCTCCCTCGGCTCAAGCCAGAGTTCCGATGGTACTGACTCCCTCAGCCAGGCCGTCAACAACGCCTGGGATGCTGGAATAGTCGTCTGCGTAGCCGCTGGAAACAGCGGTCCCGACAAGTACACAGTCGGCTCACCGGCAGCTGCTAGTAAGGTCATAACCGTCGGTGCCGTCGACAAGAACGACGTTATAACCGACTTCTCCAGCAGGGGACCGACCGCCGACGGAAGGCTTAAGCCAGAGGTTGTCGCTCCCGGCAACTGGATTATAGCCGCTCGCGCCAGCGGAACCAAGCTCACAGACGTCACTATCGGAGACTACTACGTTGCCGCCCCGGGAACCTCGATGGCCACCCCGCACGTCGCTGGAATCTCAGCCCTCATCCTCCAGGCCCACCCGGACTGGACACCAGACCAGGTTAAGAAGGCCCTCATCGAAACCGCCGACATAGTCAAGCCCGACGAGATAGCGGACATCGCCTACGGTGCCGGTAGGGTTAACGCATACAAGGCTGCCCACTACGACAGCTACTCCAAGCTCACCTTCACCGGCTACGTTGCCGACAAGGGAACCGAGAGCCACCAGTTCACGATAAGCGGAGCTTCCTTCGTCACCGCCACCCTCTACTGGGACAACGCCAAGAGTGACATTGACCTCTACCTCTACGACCCGAACGGCAACCAGGTTGACTACTCCTACACCTCCTACTACGGCTTCGAAAAGGTTGGCTACTACAACCCGACTGACGGCACTTGGACGATAAAGGTCGTCAGCTACAGCGGAAGCGCCAACTACCAGGTTGACGTGGTAAGCGACGGAAGCCTTGGCCAGCCCGGAAGCGGCGACAACGGTGGAAACAATGGTGGAGACAACGGCGGTGACAACGGAGGAAGCCAGCCGAGCGTTGACGAGAAGACCTTCACCGGAACCGTCAGCTACCACGACTACAACGTCCACCAGATGACCGTCAACAGCGGCGCCACCAAGATAACCGGCGACCTCACCGGAAGCAGCTACGACGACCTTGACCTCTACCTCTACGACAACAACCAGAACCTCGTTGACAGGTCGGAGAACTACGGCTCGAGCGAGCACGTCGAGTACAGCAATCCAGCTCCTGGAACCTGGTACTTCGTGGTCTACGCCTACGACACCTACTACTGGAGCGCCAACTACCAGCTCGACGCCAAGGTTTACTACGGGTGAAGTCTTTTAACTTCCCTTCCCCTTCTTCTTTTGAGGTGATGCAGATGAAATCAAGAGCCCTCGCTCTCATCGTCCTTCTGGTAATCCTTTCATCCTCCGTGCCGGCTGGCGCCTCTGAGTTTGAAAACATGCCGTATGTGTACACCCCAACCGTTCCCGAGACTTCCTTTGCTGTTCTGGCCCTTTACAAAGTCGGAGACTATGGCCGCGTCCTCGAGGGGTGTGAATGGCTACTCCAGCTTAAGACGCCCTTCGATTCATGGGGGAGGGTCTACGGAGCGGAGCACGAGGCAAAGTTCACCGGTCTCGCCCTGATGGCCCTCATCCGGGGGGAGAGTGTGGCCCGCGGCAGGTACTTTGATACAATAAACGGCGCAGCCTACTGGCTTATCTTCAAGCAGAATTCAGACGGCTCATGGGAGGACTACCTCGGGACTGCCGTGGCCGTTACCGCCCTTCAGGAGTTCCTTGACAGTAAATACGTCGATCCAAAGCTGCCGAAGTTTAAAGATCAGGTCAAGAAAGCCGTTGAGAGGGGAAGGGCGTGGCTCTCCTCACATCAGCCGAAGTCAGATGAAGAGATCGCCTTTGCATCGATGGCCCTGCACGATGGAGGACTTCTGAAAACCGCCGAACCTGGTCCGTTCAAGTACTTCGCACTTGCATACCTCGGCAAGGACCCCAGTGTTCCCGGGAATATCGCCGTTAGGAACCCCCTAGAAGCCGCGCTCCTCCTCTACGCCACCGGCGATGAGAAGTACCACGATGCGCTAGTTAGAATGGAGCACTTCGGTTTCTGGGGGACGCTTCGCTACAACCCTGTGGATCTGATGGAGGCGTCAAAAGTCTGGGGATTTGAGAGTCTGAAATCTATAGCCTGCCCCTATGTCTCCAAGATCCAGCCCCAGCTGCATTTTGAGTGGGAAAAAGTGGTTTACGCTAGCTACTTCCTTTCCTGTGGAATGGACGTGGAGCTTCCAAATTCTTCCACATACAGTTCCCTGAAGCCGTGGCAGATAGCGGAGATAGCCCGCATCAAGTCTAAAACTGGGGCTCCTTATGATGGGGAAGTGAGCTACCTGCTCTCACACATCAACGGAACCAGCTGGGGGGACTTTTATAACACCGAGTACGTGGTTTGGGTTCTCCGCTCCCTCAACGTCAGCGTGGATTACGCCCCAATCCTGAGGTACCTCGAATCGAGCATCGCCAACGACTCACCGACGTACTACTACGCCTACGCACTTATGGTCTTCAAGGAGTTCGGCAGGGAGGCGGCCCTTAATGAGACGCTCTACATCCTCGGAGAAAGGCAGGGGCCGGATGGGGGCTGGGGCTACACAGCGGGCGCCCCTTCGGGAATAAAGTCCACCGCAACTGTCCTCTGGGCGCTTGAAAGGGCCGGCCTCGTAAACACTCCCCTTTACACCCGTGGCTGGAATTTCCTCAGAAAAGCCATCTACGCCGAGATTCCCGCGCCCAAAGAAAGAGACGGGGAGTTCAGGATGGAAAACGCCACGATAGTGCAGATCAAGAATGGACGGTACATCGGGAATGCCACGGGGGCAGTCTCAACTGTGGGCCTTGATGGCCTGGTTTACATCTACCCTTCAAAGAACCCCCTCGTCATAGGTGCCGTTGCCGAGGGGGGATTCCATGCCGAGAGCCCTTGGATGGGGAGGGGAAGGCAGTACGTTGCCATCGCAGGACTTATCGCCGGACTCCTCGGGGCGTTTTACGCGGTGATCCTGCTGGAGAACAGGAGAAGGAGATGATGAGGGCCTTTTTTGGCCCTCTAAAACTGTGCTGAACTCGGCTCAGGTGGTCGAGCTCTCCTCGTCGTCGTAGAGCTCCCGACCGACGGTTATCTCTTCCTCGAAGCCCTTGGAACCTTCGAGGGTCTGGATCCTGAACATGTAGCTCTTGTACCAGTTGTAGCTTGGCTTCACCTTGACCGGGAGAAGCCTCCAAGCCCTGGTCTCCTCGACGTAGCCCCAGTTGACGTACTCGTTGAAGTTCCTTATGATGTCAGTTATAACAACGCCGAACTCGTTGATAAGGACCTTCTGCATCTCCCTCCACTTATCTAGTGAGCTTTCCCTCCTCGTTATCCCGAAGTAGCCGGCGCAACCGGGCCCCTTGAGGGTAGCTATTCCCCTTCCGACGAAGGAGCGGATGGCGTGAACAGTTTCAGGAGGATCCGTTATGAACGTGTCGAACTTGTGGAGGGCATAATCAGGGAGCGGCTTCCTGAGGTCAAAGGTGAATATCTCGATGTTCTCATAGCCGATCTCCTCCGCGGTCTTCTCGATGAACTTCGTGAGCCTCTCATCGATGTCGAGAACGGCTATCCTCTTCGGAAGGCCGCTCAGCATGAGGGCCACGCTGGTCAGGTCGTCGTCTCCGAGTACGAAGACCTCCTTGTTCTCCAGATCCCCGCGGGTGTGCATGAGGGCCACCCTGGCAACAGTGGTCTCGGGGGTGACGTAGGCCTGGTCGAACTGGTGGGCAGGCTCGGGTCTGTCCTTTACTATCTCCTTGAACTCCTCTAAGAGGTCGCTGAAGGCGGAGAGCTCGACGGTCTTGCCTTTGCAGTGGGAGCAGGTGTAATCCTTCCTCTCGCCTATCCCGTACTTCTCCACCAGCTTTCTGCCGCTCTCTGTGAGGATGACGTTCCCGTCTTTGAAAGCAACGTGGCCAAGCTCGCTAAGCGTAGTTACGACGGCAACGACGAGCGGCAGGGGTTCCTCGCTTAGGTCTACGATCTTCCACACGTCCCCGCTCGCCTGAATCGCGCTCAGGACGTTCTCTATGGTCCTCTCATAAACGGGGATGCTCGTCTTCTCCCTAACCCTCTCCATTATCTCCTTCATTTCAAGCACCTCCAGAAAACTGATCTTTGAATTACGTTGGAAAGGCCCTTTTTTAAGGTTTTCCACCGGAAACGGAAGTTTAATAAGCCTCCATCCGGAACCAAGACCGATGATCGAGCCAGTGGGGAATGACTTCGTAAAGCGCTACCGCCTTGAATACAACCGCGAAGCCCTTGAAAGGGTTAGGGCTCTGATCGGAGAGCGGAGCTACTCCCGGCTTGGGGATCTCCTTGAGTACAGGCTGAGTGGGAAGGATTTCGACCGCTCCCCTCTGGATGTTAAGGTAGCCCTAGCCTTCTCCGCCGGTTCGGACAGCACGGCGGCGCTTAAGATACTCCGATGGGCCGGTTTTGACGTTATCCCGGTGACTGCAAGGTTGCCCCAGATGAGTGAACGTGTTCTGGAAAGGGTTCGGGAAGCGGGGGCGGTTCTCGTTGATGTCCCCGGCTACATGGAGGTAGTACGCTCCCAGATCGAGAAGGGTGCTCCCATCTGCGGCCGCTGTCACTCCCTTGTGATGGGTGCCGTTGAGAGGTACGCAAGGGAAAGCGGAATAAAAGTCCTCGCGAGCGGTGATCTGCTGAGTTCCGGTCTCATCTCGATATATGAAAAGGATGGATTGGTGCCCCTCAACCTCCCGGCGTTTCTAGCCCTCGACAAGGGGGAGGTAATAAGGATAATCGGCGGAGAGTACGACCTTAAGTTCGGCTGTCCACTCCTGTGGGAGCTCTTCAGAAAAGCCCCTTCGACAAAGAGGCTCGCCGTACAGCGGGTCCTGAGGGAGACGAGGGCGAGAGCCTTAACCCCCCAAATGGCCGAAAGGCTGATAATGGACATTCTCTCCCGCTAGCTACCCATTTCTGACCCAAAAGGTTTAAATTTGTCTTTCCCAACACCGGCCAGGTGGTGAATAGTGGTCACGAAGGAAGAGGTTGAGAGTGTTGTCAAGTCTGTGGTAGATGAGAAGTTCATCCGTTCAGTCGAGGTCGATGAGAAGGGGAACGTAACGGTCACGCTGGCCAAGGATACACCCGACATTGACAACGTCCTCATAAAGCTCCACTCAGAGATAGGAAAGCTCGAGGGCGTTGGGCTGATAACCGTCAACAGGGAGAGAGAGGTTAAAGAAACAGGAGAGAACGTCCAGCTTACCAAGGAGCTCGTCCTTGAGAAGCTCAAAGAGGTCGTAGATCCTGAGATAGGCATCGACGTTGTCAACCTCGGCTTGATATACGAGCTTGAGGTAAGACCCGACAACACGGTCTACGTCAAGATGACGATGACAACTCCAGGTTGCCCAATGACGATGTGGATCCTTCGCGCCGTTGAGGACAAGATACTCGAGATACCGGGTGTGAAGGACGCTGAGATCGAGCTCACTTTCGACCCTCCGTGGAGCCCGGACATGGTGAGCGAGGAGTACAAGAAGAAGCTGGGTCTCTACTGACCCATTCTGATTTTTTATGTACACCGAAGTTTCTATTGCTTCCCTTTTCAACGGATGTTGCCTCTGGGTTCTCTTTTTTCCCGACGAAAACTTTATATTCCCCCTCGTTCATTTAATCCCGGTGATGTTCCATGGCTTGGAAGGTTACGGTTGACCAGGACACCTGCATTGGAGATGCCATCTGTGCAAGCCTCTGCCCGGACGTTTTCGAGATGGGCGACGACGGAAAGGCCCACCCGATAGTCGACACCACTGACCTCGAGTGCGCCCAGGAGGCCGCCGAGGCCTGCCCGGTCGGCGCTATCACCCTTGAGGAGGCTTGAATTCCTTCTTTTTCTTCCTTTGAGCGTTTGGTTCTCCGCGGACACAAAATTTTAAGAAAAGCTCAATCAAGGCTTAATCTGAACTTCTCCGCCTGCTCCAGTACGTACTCCCGGATCTCCCGTGCCTTTGGTAGGTCTGCGACTATCTCACCGTTCTCGATGAGCGGCCTCAGAAGGGGCTCTACTTTCGCACCGCAGACAGGGCACTTCTCAAGCTTCTTATCAGCCGGAACGCGGTGGTAGTGACCGTTTTCGCAACGGTATATCTGCTTCCTCCCGCTCAGCTTGCCGCGCTTCGTTATTGGCTTTCCTTCCACCTCAACTATGTCAAGGGAGAAATCAACCGGTTTTGCACTCGCTATGCTGCCCCCTACCCCGAATGCATCCGCAACGTCCGCGAGTTCTTTTATGCTATCCTCATCCAATCCGCCGCTGAGTAGGATTTTGACGTGGTTATAGCCCCTCAAGTCCAGTTCCCAGCGCACCTCCTCCACGATCCTCCTGAAGTTGCCCCTTCTAGAACTCGGTGTGTCAAGTCTTACCGCGTTGAGCCTCTCTCCAAGGGTCTCGGCAGCCATCAAGGCTTCAAACTTCTCATCGCAGAGTGTATCAACCAGTGCCGTCCTCGGAACCTCCGGGGGCATCACTTCGTCGTAGTACTTCCAGGCCTTCACCTGGTCGCCAACTGTCAGGATGAGCGCGTGGGGCATCGTCCCAACGGGCTTCTCTCCCATCATCTCTGCCCCGAGGACGCCGGAGACGCCGTCGCATCCACCGATGAAGGCTGCCCTATCTATCATAGGGGCTATCGCGGGGTGCATGTGCCTTATCCCGAAGGAGTAGACGGGCTTGAATCTCGCCGCTATCTTGGTTCTGAGTGCGGCGGTGGCTATACCGCTCGCCTGGCTGAGCATGCCGAGCAGGGCGGTCTCATAGATTCCGAACTCCTTGTAGTAACCTTCTATCTGGAGAACGGGCTCATAGGGGTGGAATATCGTTCCTTCGGGCATCGCGTAGACGTTCACCGGGAGACCTTCGAGGAGCTTTGCAACTTCTTCTACCCCCGCTAGAACACCCCACTTCCATCCGTGCGGGAGGCTCGTGGTGGTAACGTCGGCGAAGACCTTTTTGTGAATGTCTTTCTCTTCGAGGATTTTCTTCGTCCTGATGAAGTAGACGTCGGTAGTTTTTCCGGCCCTAATATCGTCCTCGTGGGCTATGTAGAAGTCGCGCATTTTGAGTCACCTGAACTTGAATTCCCACAACTTGATTTTAAGGGTTTCTTAATCCAGCCTGAAGGGCAGCTCAGCCCTTTCGCCCTTCTCTATCCTGTGAAGTTCCCTCCTGTATGCCTCAAGGGGTCTATCCTCAACCTTGAGGTACCCTGCGAACGTTTTTGGCTTCTTCTCAAGCCCGTCAAAGAACCTTGGATAGCGTTTATCCCGGACTATGTGGTGGTCGAGGATTACCTCCGCATCGGTCTCGCGGATTATCTCGTTGAGGTTCTTGAGACCAGTCTCCCAGGCTCCTTCAGCCCTCGGGCCGAGGTATGTTGGTGGCCCACCGGTTATGAGAAGATCTGGATTCTTCTCGATTATCCACTCAACCGCTTTCCTGTTGAGGAGCTGGATGTCGCTCGCGTGGATTATCCTTTTGGAGCCATCGTCAATGAGAACCATGACCACAAAGCCGAGCTTGCTACCTTCGCTACCGTGGGGCACTGCCGGCGAGAACTCTAGGGTGATTCCTCCGAGGTCAAAGCTCCTTCCGTCCGCGTACTCTATCTTTTTCGCTATCGATTCGGCGTTCTTGAGGAAGACCCACGCCCTCTTCCTCTGGCTGAAGTTTATGTTCTCTCTCGGATGCTTGATGAAGAGGAGCTTTCCGGTGTAAACCTCTCTCGCGTACTCCTCGCTGGAGCTCTCATATAGGCCCTCAAAGAAGGGAGTGTGGTGGTCGTAGTGGTAGTGGGATATCGTTATCACGTCGGCCCTTCGAGCGTAACCCTGGAGCTTTTTCCTCATCTGTTGGAGCGTCTTTAGTTCAATTTCCGCAGGTGAGAGACCGTATCTCCTGGGACCGAGGGCGACGCCAGGATCGATGAGTATCCTTATTCCGCTGGCTTCCACGAAGGTTGCTAAACTCCTCACACCAAGACTCTCGGAGGCGAGGGGGATTACGCGCGTGGTGATCACCGTCACTATCTTGCTGACAAAAATTTTAAACCTTCACGGAAAAGAGTGTATGGTATGGGAGTGTACAAAGCCGCTGCAGCTCTTATAATATCCCTCTTCATGGTCACGAGCCTTATCGGTCACCACACGGGTAGGTTAAGGGAGGTTCCAGTCGTTGGGCCACAGTGGGAGGATCTAACGACCCGCTTCGTAAGCTGGTTCTACGATGCAACTGGAATATATCTCGACGCACTGGGCTTCGTGAACGAGAAGGTCATCGATAACATACCCCTAGAGACGTATGACATGGATCTCAACAAACCGGCATACGCTTATCCCTACTGGAGTTACACTGGCTTCCCGCGCGAGAAACTGCCCGAGATATTGAGATCAAAGGTCGTTCAGGAGTTCTTGGACTCGGTCATCAGCGAGGCTGAGGAGCGGATTGAGAAGAAGGATGTTCCAAGAGACGCATACGTTCTATACCTCCGGGCGACGGCCTACGAGGTGATGGTTGAGCGGGCGAAGTACTGTGCCGGCGGCCCGACCAAGGATCCCCGCTACGTCGTAACCCACTGCGGTGACTGTGACGACTGGCACGTTGTTGCCTATGCATTGATCTCAAAGATAAACGAGCAGTACGGTATCAAAGCAAGGTACTTCCTCACCCACGTTCCTGGTCATGCTTTCTTGACGGTTTATTACCCCGAGGAGGGCAAGTGGGAGATCTACGACTGGTTCCCGCCGATAGGAATTCCAGCCTTTAACACCAGCGCTATAAAGCTTGGCTACGCCGGCTATATGATGCCGGACAGAAAGAACGTCGTCTTGAACGGCAGGTGCCCGGTTGCCTTCAACGTGCCCAAGGAGGATTGTGTCTTCAAAATACGGCGTTTTGAGAACTTTGGACGAATGTACGAGTTCTACCGGATCTACGGTGAGGGGGAGATAGAACGATTTTACGAGCTCCCCTCGCTCAAGTACGTTGAAGGTTCCAAACTGCGCTCAATGTGGGGCTAAACCTTAATAAGCTCCCTCCGTTAGTGGGGTTAACCGATGATGAGTGTCATCCCTCCTGAACGATGAGGAGATTATCCCCACCTGAGGTGGTTCAATGATAGGTTTCCTGAGAAAGAAGCGGGGTAAAAAGGGCCCCTTTGTTTACCTTAGCGAGCCCACGTTTCTCTACAAAACGGTGACAGAAAAGGCGATCCTTGAGATAATAGAGGAAAAACTTGGCTCAACGAACGTTCTCGTGCCATCGGATTACGGTCTCCGGGACACGAGCGGGAAGATAAAGGAGGCCGAAGCTTTGGTTGCCGTGGCGGTTCTGGGCAAGTTCACCTCCCTCGTCTCCAGAGAGGTCAAACTGGCGAGGGAGCTGGGGGTTAACGTCTTCACTCTCCTCCTTGCCAGGGATGGAGACGAACTCGTTTACCTCTGGACTGAAGGGGTGCCGGACGATGTTGAATGGCTCGATGAGAATGAGACCATGGAGTTCACGAAAGTCTTTATCAATGCCGAGTTCATGGACATACTGAAACACGCCTTTCTTGTGGGCTCAAGAAAAAGGGAATGGTAAAAAGCTTAAGCTTCGGCTTTAGCCTTCTTCTCTATGTAGTCGCAGATGGCTTTGGCGGCCCTCTTTCCATCGCCCATGGCAAGGATAACCGTCGCCTCACCCCTAATCGCGTCGCCACCGGCGAAGACACCCGGAATGCTCGTCATGAGGTTCTCGTCAACCACCAAAGTGCCGTTGGGGTTCGTCTTGAGGCCGGGTGTTTCGGTGATTATCTTGTTGGGTTCGAGGCCAATGGCTATGATGACGGTCGTGGCCTCAAGCGTGACGTACTCACCCGTTCCGACTATCTTGCGCTTTCCTTTTCTGTCCCTCTCTTCCAGGGGTCTCATCTTCTCGAACTTCACAGCCTTGACCCTGCCGTTCTCGTCGCCTATGAACTCGACGGGGTTGAGGAAGAACTCGAACTTAACTCCCTCCTCTTCAGCGTGGTGGATCTCCTCTATACGAGCGGTCATGTCCTCTCTACCGCGGCGGTAGGCTATCGTGACATCGGCGCCGAGCCTCAGGGCCGAACGTGCTGCATCCATGGCCGTGTTGCCCGCTCCGATAACCACGACCTTCTCTCCCACGTGAATCGGCGTGTCGTACTCTGGGAACTCATAGGCCTTCATGAGGTTGACCCTGGTGAGGAACTCGTTCGCGGAGTAAATCCTGCCCAGCAGTATTCCCGGTATGTTGAGGAGCCTTGGCGTTCCCGCTCCGGTGCCTATGAAGACCGCATCGTACTCCCCGAGGAGTTCCTCGATGGTTACCGTTCTCCCGACGAGGTGGTCCGTTTTTATCTCGACGCCGAGACGCTTGAGTTTGTCCAGCTCGTGGTCGAGTATCTCCTTCGGAAGGCGGAACTCGGGAATGCCGTAGGCGAGAACTCCCCCCGGCTTGTGAAGGGCTTCAAAAATCGTAACTCTGTAGCCCATCTTGGCGAGCTCTCCCGCGCAGGTGAGCCCGGCTGGCCCGGCACCGACCACTGCCACCTTCCCTTTCTTTTCACTGCACTCCCTCGCGAACTCCTGGAGGAGTTCATCCTCTATGCCATGTTCCCTGGCGTAATCCGCGACGAAGCGCTCAAGCTTTCCTATATTAACGGCCGTCCCGACCTTTCCAACGACGCACGCTCCCTCGCACTGGTCCTCCTGCGGGCAGACCCTTCCAGTGATGGCCGGCAGGGTGTTGTCGTTCCAGATTATTCTGAGAGCTCCTTTAACATCCCCCTCCTTTATCTTGGCAATGAATGCGGGTATGTTGATGTGGACGGGACAGCCTTTGATACACGGGGCATACTCCACTGGACACTGCAAACAGCGCTCAGCTTCCTGCTTTGCCAGCTCGAAGGTGTAGCCGAGGTTTACCTCGTTGAAATCCCTGACCCTCTCCTCCGGCGGCCTCTCCGGAGTGGGAACCCTCTCCTTGATGAGTTTCGGCATTCAGATCACCCCCCTGGCGCGGAGCTCTTCGAGATAGCGTTCCTTAGCCAGCTGCTCCTGCTCCTTGAAACGCTCCGCCCTCTTCAGAACGTCCGCCCAGTCGACCTTGTGGGCGTCGAACATCGGTCCGTCCCTGCAGGCGAACTTTATCTCGTTTCCATAGAGAATTCTACACGAGCCGCACATCCCGGTTCCGTCGACCATTATCTGCCTGACGGTGGTTATCGTTGGAATCCCGTAGGGTCTTGTTAGTTCGGCGAGCTTCGCGAGGGTTCCCAGCTTCCCGCCCGCAAAGATTATGTCCACCCTGTCCTTCTCGATGAGCTCTTTGACAACGTCGAGGTAGTTGCCCTTTATACCGACGCTTCCATCGTCGGTTGTGATGTAGTGCTCATCTGCAACGGGCTTGGCAAGAAACTCCTCCGGATAGACGTTGGCCTTGTTTTCAAAGCTCTGTATTGAGATCGTGTAGTTTCCGGCCTCTTTCATGGCCTTGAGCGTTGCGTAGTTCTCCGCCTGTCCGCAGACGGCGTCGGAAGCAAAGACAACGTTTCCGTAGTTCTTTACCTTGATGGGCTTACCCAACGGCCCCACAAAGCTCCAGAGTTCATCACCAACGCTGTATTCGTAGTAGAGCTGAAGGCTCGTCTTCCCGAGCTTCCTTATGAACATCCCAATTCTTCCGTTCTCAGCCTTGTAGACCGACATAGGGACCCTCTCGCCCTTCTCATGGACGATAAAAACTACAAATTGGCCCGGTTTCCATGCTTTCGCCACATGCGGCGCCTCCACCTCTACGAAGTAGTCGATGGGGCTCAGGTCCGCCTTCGCGGTTATCTTATATCCCATAGTGCATCACCCTGTTCATGTGAACAATCTTGTTCACTTTAAGTTTTGAACTCAAAGTTTATAGGCATTTTTTAAACCAAAGGTTTAGAACCTTTTTTCAGCCGAAACATGGCAGAATAGGCCTTTTTTCGGGAGCTGGTGTGGTCGGACGTATCTTGGCAAGGTTTTTAGGAAAGTGCTCGTAGAATTGAGGGAGGTGATATCATGGTGAAGATTCCGAAGAGTCATCCCCGCTACTGGAGCCTGTATTACCGGGAGAAGATAATTGAGGGAATGGAAAAGGGAATGACCGCAAAGGCCGGTTTAATAGCCCATGGACGTGGGGAGGCCTTCGACTATATAATCGGAGAGAAGACGATAGAGCCGGCTGAAAGGGCCATGAGGGCGGCAGTTGCAAAATTGCTCCTCGCCAGACATCCCGTCATCTCTGTTAACGGCAACGTTGCGGCCCTCGTCCCGAAGGAGACGATAGAGCTTGCCAAAGCCCTCGGCGCAAAGCTTGAGATAAACCTCTTCTACCGCACGGAGGAGCGCGTTAAAGCCATCGCCGAAGAGCTCAGGAAGTACGACCCGGATATTGAGCTCCTTGGAATAAACCCAACGAAGAGGATTCCGGGACTGGAACACGAGCGCGGAAAGGTCGACGAGGAGGGAATATGGAAGGCCGATGTCGTTGTGGTACCTCTCGAGGACGGAGACAGGACGGAGGCCCTCGTGGCTATGGGCAAGTTCGTGATAACCATCGACCTCAACCCCCTCTCAAGGAGCGCTAGGATGGCCGACATAACGATAGTGGACAACATCGTTAGGGCTTACCCGAAGATGACCGAGCTCGCGAGGGAGATGAAGGACTACAGCAGGGATGAACTGCTGAAGATCGTCGAGGAGTACGACAACGGAAAAACGCTGGGCGACGTTCTGCTCCATATGAAGAACAGGTTAGCTAAGCTAGCGGAGGAGGGCGTGTGGAGAAAGAAAAAGCTCGATTAAGATTCCTTCTCCGTTTTTTCCACGAGTGCCCTGAGGCTGTTTATCAGCTCGGTCTCGTTTTCGGCGTGGGAGATCACAAGGGGTATCTTCTCCTTCTCAGCCAGCTTAACGGCCAGCTCGTCGAGCTTCTTGACGCCATGGAGGACAACGACGGCGGGCTTGAGTCCCTGGACGCGGACGGCTATCATCGGGCTCCTTCCGGTGCTTACCTTCGTGAACACGAGTGCCCTCTCAGTGGTCCAGCCGTAGAGCCTTAGGAACTCCTCGGACGACATCTCAAGTATGGCCTGTATGCTGTCGACCACGGTGTAGCCGTAAATGCGTCTGTTGAGTGCCTCCTTACTGGCCGCTACCTCACCTTTAACGGCGTTTACCAGCTCCGCGATTGTGATGGGGATCGCGAATTCTCTAATGTCGAGTATCGCTGAGGTCGGCAGTTCTACACCTATGGTTCTGCTGAACGCTTTTATGACGTTTCCGCCCCTCTCTTCGTCTATCTCAAGGAGGGCCTCAACGAATTTCTTGATGGTAGCTGCCCCTGGGCTCTTTCTCCGCCCGCCCTCATAGTCGCTTATGACCGAAGAAGAAACGCCGAGGTGTTCGGCGAGCTCCGTCTGGCTTATCCCAAAGATCTCACGCCACTTCCTCATGGTCTTTCCTGGATCGGAGGAGAGGGTTATCTCTCCCGCTATTCTCCTTGCTAGGGCTTCCTTTTCCTTCTCCAGCATGTTCAAAACTATCGCTCTTGGGTTATAAACCTATCGGCAATTGCCTAAGAGATTTGAAATTGGCTGAAATTGTGGGCTAGAACGAACCACAAACTTGATCAAACTCAACGGGGCTGTCGTTCCGTGCGTTGAAGCAAAGCTTCAACGTCGCGCAGGAAGCTTTTGGAAAAAGCTTTACCAAAAGTTCGAATGTCCTCGAGAATTGGCTTGATGCGGTTAGATTCTCTTGATAGATGCGCAGAGGAGTGCGGGTTTTCTTCTTTTTAACGCCCCTTCGGGCGTTATATTGCGAGCAAACCCCTTGAAAACTGCCAATGAAGTAGGAGAATACTAAAACTCGACAGTTTAAAAGGACATTCCTTCTTTGATAAAACTTTTCGCCAGCAAGCTTTTAGGAAAAGCTTGACCAAAAATTGCCCCTCTGTTTAAACTTGCCCTTTGATGAGCGTATGCTCTTAAAAAGACAACCTCACGCGGGTTTAACTCTAAATCTCTCAGCCAATTGTGATTTTGACTTTCTTTTTTTAGTGCCCTTCGGGCACTATATGGGGAGAAAATCCTGCTAAATCATCAGATTGGTTAGTAAACCCTTCAAAAACAGGCATATCTAAAAAGCATACCAGCTTTCCGCCAGCGCTTTCGTAAGAAAGGGCTGTAATGGTGGGGGCGCGGGGATTTGAACCCCGGTCCGCGGGTTTCTCCGGGTCAGAGCTCCAAAGGCTCATCCCCTATCAGCAAACCCGCAAGTCCTCATACCTCTGGAGCCCGCGATGATGGACCAGGCTACACCACGCCCCCGTCCGGCTTTAGCTTAGCAACGGGAGGTTTATAAGCTTTGTGCTAGCGGAAGTTTTATTAACTTCCACTTACAAAAATGTTACGGGGTGTCTGCCATGGAGGAGCCCGTCGTTATCGGAAAGGACAAGTTCAGGATAAGCGAGGATGAGACCGCCAGGAGGGAGCTCAGGGTTCTCAAGGTTCATGACGATGTCATCCAGATACAGGAGGAGGTTCACGGCATCATCGCCCTCGTCGGAGCGAGCTCAAGTGTCAACATCAAGAGGGAAGAGCTCAAAAACCTCATCAAAGTCGCAAAGGAGGAGTTTGGCTGGACCGATATTTGTGAGTGAGTCTTTCTTTTTCCTTCTCCCGCGTTAGAACCATCGAATTTTGACTCCTTTTTGTGTATCATCGACGGTGATATTAACGTTTTATAAGCATGAAAGTGGTTAAGGGTACCGGTGGTTGCCATGGCAGTTGGAGATAAAGTTACCATCAGTGTTATCAAGGCGGACATCGGCGGTTGGCCGGGGCACTCAAGGGTTCATCCCCAGCTGGTAGAGACCGCCGAGGAAGTTCTTTCAAAGGCCGTTGAGGAGGGAACCCTCATCGACTTCTACGTCGCCACCTGCGGCGATGACCTTCAGCTCATCATGACCCACAAGAAGGGCGTTGACAGCCCGGAGGTGCACGGCCTCGCTTGGAAGGCCTTTGAAGAGGCGACCAAGGTCGCCAAGGAGCTTGGCCTCTACGGTGCCGGCCAGGACCTTCTCAAGGATGCCTTCAGCGGCAACGTGAGGGGAATGGGACCGGGAGTTGCCGAGATGGAGATAACCCTCAGGAAGAGCGAGCCGATCGTTACCTTCCACATGGACAAGACCGAGCCTGGAGCGTTCAATCTGCCCATATTCAGGATGTTTGCGGACCCGTTCAACACCGCCGGCCTTGTCATCGATCCGAACATGCACATGGGCTTCCGCTTTGAGGTCTGGGACATCCTCAAGCACAAGCGCGTCATCCTCAACACCCCGGAGGAAGTCTACGACCTCCTTGCGCTCATCGGCGCCAAGAGTAGGTACGTCATCAAGAGGGTCTACCCCAAGGAGGGCCACAAGATAGCCAAGGACGAGCCGGTTGCGGTAGTAAGCACCGAGAAGCTCTACGAGATAGCCGGCGAATACGTTGGAAAAGACGATCCGGTAGCGATAGTCAGGGCCCAGAGCGGTCTTCCCGCCCTCGGTGAGGTTCTTGAGCCCTTCGCCTTCCCGCACCTCGTCAGCGGCTGGATGAGGGGTTCACACAACGGTCCAGTGATGCCCGTCCCGATGCACCAGGCCAACCCGACAAGGTTTGACGGCCCGCCGAGGGTTGTGGCTCTCGGCTGGCAGATCAGCCCCGAAGGAAAGCTCGTTGGTCCGGTTGACCTCTTCGACGATCCAGCTTTCGACGGTGCCAGGCAGAAGGCCGTTGAGATAGCCGAGTACATTCGCAGACACGGTCCCTTCGAGCCGCACAGGCTCCCGCTCGAGGACATGGAGTACACGACCCTTCCGGGCGTTCTGAAGAGGCTTGAGGACAGGTTCGAGAAGATCGAGTGATGCCCTCTTTCTCCCTTCGATTTTTGTGAAGGCTCCTAAAACGGTAACTGCTTTATACCCCCTTCGCCTATTTAATAGGCAGGATCCGATCGGAAGCCTTAAATATTCTTCAACAAAGACCTAACACTCGGAGTGATACATGGGGGGATAGGTATGAAGTTCACGGTGTTGCACCTCAGGCTCGATGAGAGAAAAGTCCAAAGCGAAGAAATTGAGAAGGGGGATGTTTACGGTGTCATCGACTACGGTATTGAAATCCACGAGAACCTCGGCACTCACAGTGTAGACCCGTATGATCCCAGGAACGTCGTGATCATGGGTATGGGGCCCTTCTCGGGTTCGATCCTTCCTGGAGCGCACAGGCTCATGTTCTTCTTCCGCTCGCCGCTCTACGGAACGCTGTTTCCTTCCGCCATGGGCGGTGCCGCCTACGCCTTCAAGAACGTCGGAGTTGACTTTGTGACCTTTGAGGGCAAAGCAGAAAAGCCGGTTGTGGTCATCCTCTACAACGACGGTTCTAATGTAAACGTCGAGCTCCATGAGATTGAGCTTGAGAAGCTCATTGAGATATGGCGGGATTACAAAGGTGAAGAAGGTGTCTACGCCCTTACCCAGTACCTCATAGACACCTTCGGTGAGAGATTCGACTTTGAATACCGCGTTGCCGTCGTGGGGCCGGCCGCACTGAACAGCAACTATGGAGCGATATTCTCTCAGACCCTTAGGAGGGGCAAGCGTGTCGAGGGAAGCGAGGACTGGGCCGCTCGTGGAGGCTCCGGAAGCGTCCTCCTCAGAGCACACAACGTCGTCGGCATAATCTTCGGCGGAAAGCCGAGGAAGAGAGCCTTCCCTGGCGAGGACATCTCCTCCTTCAGAACCGCCAAGGGGATCGTTGAGGGCGTCCACAAGAAGCCATACAACGACGTCATAGCGGAAAAGACCGTCAAGTACAAGTACAACCCAAAACTGAAGACCGGCGGAACCTTCGGAGGAAACTACCCTGCCGAGGGCGATTTTGTTCCGATCCTCAACTGGGGGATGCCATACATCGAGAAGGAGGAGCGCATAAAGATCCACGAGGCTATAATGAAGCACTACTGGGAGCCCTTCAACAAAGAGGCGATAGAGACCAAGAACTGGACGAACTGCGGTGAGCCCTGTCCTGTCGTATGCAAGAAGTACGCCAACGGCCACCACATCGAGTATGAGCCGAGGGAGGCCAACGGCCCTCTCAGCGGCGTGATAACCCTCCGTGCCAGTGATATAAGCGTCCCAGCGGTTGATGCGATGGGCTTCGACGCCATAGAGTTCGGCGGAACTGCGGCGTGGGTTCTTGAGCTTGTCCACCGCGGCATACTCAAGCCGGAGGAGGTTGGACTGAGCGACAAGCCCGACTTCACGAAGGAAGCCCTCATTGAGAGGCCCGTCGAAGCGAGCGAGAAGAACGCTAAGCTGGTTGCCGAGCTTGCCCATAGAGTAGCTTTTGGAGAAAACGAGATAGCCAAGATAATCGGCCTCGGAAAGAGGAAGGCGAGCGTCATCCTCGACGAGAAGTTCAAGGACAGGCTTAAGTACGGGGAAAGCTTCAAGGACTACGCAGTTTTCACCCCGCTCGGCGAGGACGGTGAGATGACGCCGACGATGTACTGGGCGATTGGAAACTACATCCCGCTCCCGATACAGGGCCGCTACTGGACTTTCTATCAATTCGGCGTCTTCCTTGAGCCCGAGGAGCTTGCCCAGAAGATTATCGCGAGCGCCCTCTGGGAGTTCTGGTACGACAACGTCGGCTGGTGCCGCTTCCACCGCGGCTGGATGAAGCCAGTCCTCAAGGCGCTCTTCATGGAGGCCTACGGTGAGAACGTCGACATGGAGGAGCACGCAAGGAAGCAGATAAAGAGGCTCATAGAGTTCGCGAAGAAAGCAGGCTACACGCCGGTGTTCTGGGACAGCATGCGCGTCATCGACCTCGTTGCGAGGGGAAGCGAGGAGTTCGGAAACGAACACTGGGCCGGGAAGTTCAAGATAGATAAAGTAGGTACCGCAAAGGAGTACCTCGAGAGGGTGCTCGATGCCTACAGCGAGGCCCTTGGGGTGGAGTGGAGGCTCTGAATATTTTTACCTCTCGATACCCTTATATTTCTCCCATCCTTTGACCTTCCAGGTGGTAGAATGAGGGCAGTGGTAATCGGCTCTGGAATCGGTGGACTTTTGACGGCTGGCTTTCTGGCCAAGAACGGTTACGATGTCACGGTTCTTGAGAAGGCACCCTATACAGGCGGCCGCTTCACCAATCTGGAATATAAGGGCTTTGGGCTCTCGACGGGAGCCTTCCACATGGTTCCTCACGGAGAGAACGGGCCACTGGCGCACCTACTCGAACTCCTCGGTGCGAACGTCACGATAGTGAACTCGGATCCAAAGGGGATAATATTCTACGAGGGCAGGCTCCTCCACTACCGCGACGGCTGGAAGTACCTTGGCTGGAGGGAAAAGGCCAGGGCTATGAAGCTCCTCGCGGACGTAAAGAGAAACAAGCTTCCGAGGGGAGAAGAGGCAGAGATGAGCGGGAGGGAATGGATCCGGGGGAGGATAGGGGACAACGAGTTCACGGATCTCTTCATAAAGAGCTTCCTCGGCTGGGCCGACAGCGTCCTCGACGTTCCAGCGGGAGAGCTGGCTAGGGAGATCAAAGCGGCCCTGAAGTGGGGCGGCCCTGGGCTGGTGAAGGGCGGCTGTAAGGCGCTAACCGATGAGCTTGCGAGAATTGTAGTGGAGAACGGTGGAAAGATTCTGACGCGGAAGAAGGTCGTTGAAATTGATGCCGAGGCAAAGAAGGTCCTAACGGCCGACAGCGAGGAGTTTCCGTACGACGTGCTGATTTCCAACATCGGAATCAAGGAGACCGTGGGGCTGATAGGCAGAGAAAACTTCGACCGCGACTACCTCAAAAAAGTGGATTCCCTGAAGCCGAGCGAGGGGATAAAATACAACGTCGCCCTGAGAGGTGGATCAAGGGTGGGCAACACCGTTGTCTTCACCCTCGACACGGAGAGGATAAACGGCTACAACGAGCCGACCTCGATAAGCCCTGAACTCGCTCCAGAAGGTTACGCGCTGATAATGCTCCACCACGCGCTCCAGAGCCGGAACGTTAAGGCGGAGCAGAAGAAGGGAATTGACGACATCTACAGAATCTTCCCAAACCTTGACAAAGAGGGAGAGATTCTGCTCATCCAGACCTATCTCGACGGGAACCCCGTCAACAGGGTCGCCAGCGGACAGGCCGTTGAGGAATTTCCGGTTGAGAACGTCTACGTCGTCGGCGACGCCTACAAACTCCCGGGCGGAATAGAGGTCGAAGGTATTGCCCTGGGCGTTATGAGAACCCTTGAGAAACTGGGATTGGGGAATTTCTCTGAATGGTACCTGTGAACGCCCTTCTCCTTTACATTTGCAAAACTGGTGTGGGCTACACCGAACCTTTTTCTAATGAACACCTCAGGCACCTAACGAACGTTTTTATGCCCTTAAACTGAGCTGTTCATCGGGAGGTGAGGTTAATGAAGAAAAGGGTGGTTATAGCGCTCGGCGGAAACGCCATACTCCAGCGAGGACAGAAGGGGACCTATGATGAGCAGATGGAGAACGTCCGGAAGACCGCTAAGCAGATCGTTGACATAATACTCGATAACGATTACGAGGTTGTCATTACCCACGGCAACGGACCGCAGGTCGGTGCCCTGCTCCTCCACATGGACGCCGGGCAGAGCGTCCATGGAATTCCGGCTCAGCCGATGGACGTTGCCGGGGCCATGACCCAGGGGCAGATCGGTTACATGATCCAGCAGGCCATAGCAAACGAGCTCAGGAGGAGGGGCGTTGAAAAGCCCGTTGCAACCATTGTTACCCAGACCATCGTTGACAAAAACGACCCAGCTTTCCAGAACCCGAGCAAGCCGGTAGGTCCCTTCTACGACGAGGAAACGGCGAAAAGGCTTGCGAAGGAGAAGGGCTGGACGGTGATAGAGGACGCTGGAAGGGGATGGAGGCGCGTTGTTCCGAGCCCCGACCCGAAGGGACACGTGGAGGCTCCCGTCATAGTTGACCTCGTGGAAAAGGGGTTCATAGTGATAGCAAGCGGTGGTGGAGGCGTTCCAGTCATCGAGGAGGGAGGCCAGCTTAAGGGCGTTGAGGCTGTGATAGACAAAGACCTCGCGGGCGAGAGGCTTGCGGAGGAGGTCAACGCGGATATCTTCATGATCCTGACCGACGTGAACGGTGCGGCGGTGAACTACGGGAAACCCGACGAGAAGTGGCTTGGCGAGGTGACAGTTGAGGATCTGAAGCGCTATTATGAGGAGGGTCACTTCAAGAAGGGTAGCATGGGGCCGAAGGTTCTAGCGGCGATAAGGTTCGTCGAGTGGGGCGGGGAAAGGGCTGTTATAGCCTCCCTCGATAGGGCTGTTGAGGCCCTCGAAGGGAAGACCGGAACCCAGGTAGTTAGGGGCTGATCCTTCCTTTGCCCGCTATATTTTCTATGTATCCCTATATGTCCTATATTGCTGACTATATTTTACTGCGGCAAGATATTTATAGATGCCCCCTCAGCCTTCTCCGGTGAGGCTGATGGACCCATGGTTGCTGGTGACGATAGCAGTGGGCTTTTCAATGGCCTGGGCAATAGGTGCCAACGACGCGGCTAATTCGATGAGCACCGCGGTTGGTGCCAAGGCAATAACTCCGAAGCAGGCTGTCGTGATAGCTGGAGTCCTTGAGTTCACAGGTGCCTACTTCTTTGGAAAGAGCGTTACCGAGACTATACGGAAAGGGATCATAGACCCCGCCAAGATAGCGGATCCGAACGTTCTGATATACGGTTCAGTGGCCGCTCTGCTGGCCGCGACCCTCTGGCTGGTCATAGCGACGAAGTTCGGCCTTCCCGTGTCGACCACTCATTCGATCATCGGTGGGATAGTGGGTTATGGAATAGTCTACGCTGGAGCGTCAATAGTCAACTGGACCCGGATGACCCAGGTCGTCCTCAGCTGGATACTCTCCCCAATAATCGGCGCCATAATCGCCTACCTAGTCTTCAAGACGTTCACGAAGAGCATCTTCGAGCGGAGAGACCCCGTTAGAAGTGCGAGAATATGGTCCCCCTTCTGGATAGGGCTGGCCTTCGTCGTCATTGGGACCATGTTCTACATGAAGGTTCTCCACGGGAAGGACCTCAGAGTGGGGATAGTTCATTACGGAATTCCCGTGGGGATTGTGATTTTTGCGATAACCTACTTCCTCGTAAGGCTCCGCTTCCCAAGTAGCGACCCGTTCATTGGGGTTGAGGCCATATTCAAGAAAGCCCAGGTCATAACATCTGGCTACGTAGCCCTTGCCCACGGTGCCAACGACGTTGCAAACGCGATAGGTCCAGTCGCGGCAGTTTACGCCGTGGCCACTATGGGGATGACCGGGATGAAGGTTCCTGTTCCAAGATGGATCCTGGCAATGGGCGGCCTTGGCATAGCGGTTGGAGTTGCCACCTACGGCTACCGCGTCATGGAGACCGTCGGCAAGAAAATAACCGAACTTACCAACACGCGCGGCTTCACCATAGATTTCTCCGCCGCCACCGTTGTGCTAGTGGCGAGCTGGCTGGGGCTTCCAATCTCGACAACCCACGTTGTCGTTGGTGCCGTCATAGGCGTTGGGCTCGCCAGGGGAGTAAAGGCAATAAACAAGGATATCGTTAGGGACATAATAATCTCCTGGTTCGTTACGGTTCCGGTCGCGGCCGTAATAAGCGCGATCATATTCGAAGTCCTCATGTTCGTGGGGTGATACCATGCAGGTGTGGACCAAACTCTTTGCGAAGAGTCCGTTTAAACCCTTGATAAAGCACGCGGAAGTGGTCATCCAGACCGTTGAGACCCTTGAGAGGGCCCTCCGGGCCTGGTACGAGGGCGACTATGAGAAGATGAAGAAGCTCGCAGTTGAGGTAGATAGGCTTGAAGACGTTGCCGACAGGATAAAAGAGGAGATAAGGGATTCTCTAAGCTCGAGGCTCATGATGGCCGTCGCGAGGGAGGACGTTCTCATATACCTCCACATGCAGGATAAGGTGGCGGATGCGGCAGAGGACACTGCAAAGTGGCTCCTGATAAAGCGCCCGAGGGCGATCCCCCTCGAGATCAAGGAGATCGTACTGAATATGGGGACGGAGAGCATTAAGGCGGCAAAGCTCGTCTACGAGGCGATAGTGCAGATGGACCGGGTGATCGAGAGCGGCTTCTCCGAATCGGAGATCGAAAAGGAGTACAAAATAATCCACGAGATAGAGGGCGTCGAGAGCAGGATAGACGGCCTTGACACGGAACTCATGAGAACCGTTTTTGAGAGGGAAGACGAGCTCACGTGGGGCGATGGAACCTACATACTGAACGTTGCCAGAACCCTCAGCAACATCTCAGATAAGGCCAAAGACGCCGCCGAGAGGATACGGCTGATGATGAACAAGTGAGCGCTGGCATCTGTTTTATCGGCTTTATTCCTTCCCTCACCTTTATGATAATGGCTTTGGGATAAATTTATAATTCCCTGTGGTCATTTTTACTGCGAGGATAGTTAGTTATGAGTGGGGGAGTGGGAATGAGTCGAGGGAGTGTCGTCCTTTTAGTCAGCTTGCTCCTTGTGGTCCTCGTAGCCGGATGCATGGGGGGAGGAAACTTCGTTTACTCAAAGGGCAAGATGATCGGACCGCATAAGGAGCTCAGGTACTCCTTTAGGGGATCGGTGGACTTGGAGGTTAAGGTCTCCGGAAGCGGCCCGTTTACCCTCCTGATAGCCTCCCCTGACGGATCACGGGAGATTTTTGAGAAAGAGAACGTTACGGAGGTTAAGGAGACCGTGAAGCTCCCCGAGGGTTCTTGGAATGTTGTCATCAGGAACGAGGGCAACAGCCCCATAAAGCTCGACATAAGCCTCCGTGGCAAATGACGGCTTAATCCCTTTTCTATCATTTCACGAAGAATCGGACTGAAACTTGGAAAGAGAAAGGAGCCGTGAGAAAGAACCTCAGATGGCTATCATCGTTGATGTCATCTGGATCTCGGGCATGCGCCTTATCTTTTCTGTGATGAACTGGTCAAAGTCTTTGAGCGTCTCGGTCTCAACCTTAACGACGAGGTCGTACTCCCCGTAGACCACGTAGGCCTCCTTAACTTCCGGCATGGCCAGAAGCTTCTCCATGACTTCCCTTTCCTTTCCAGCGGCCGTAACCATCAAAATAAAAGCCGTCACCATTGGCTATCACCAAAAGTATTTTATTCGAGGGGGTATTTAAGCTTATCGAGGCCTATGTTCGAACACCTGATACCAGGGGCAGTGTTGGAGGAGTTTTCGAAGGATCTGGAGCGGATTGGGGTCGGTGAACTCTCCCCGCTCTCGAAAGGGACTACCAGCGTGGTGTTTAGGGCAAAAATGGGTGAAAAAAACGTCATAATTAAGCTCCAGAGACCGGATTCCCCGAGGTCGAACTTCGCAAGGGAAGCGGATATAATAAGGGCCTTGGAGCCGTTTGGAATAACGCCCCCCCTCGTTGCGTACGGGAAGTTCGGGAGCCTTGAGTACATCATCCGGGAGTTCGCGGAGGGCGAGATTATCCTCCACGCGGATCTAAAAAAACGCCACCTCTTTGAAATAGTGGAGAAAACTGCCCTTCTCGACCGATTGGGACTCGACCATGGTCAGATCCAGGGCGGGAAGCACATAATAGTGGGCGATCGGATTTTCCTCATAGACTTCGAGAAGGCCAACTGGAGGAAGCCGAAGAACCTGACCTCAGCTGTGGCCATGATCTTCCTCAGCGATAACACCATCTCCAAGCGCGTCAGAGAGAAGTTTGGGATCGATGTGGATTTTCTGGAGCGGATGAAGAAAGAAGTGCGGGTTTACAAGAATACGGGGAAGGTCTCAGGACTTCTGCGCGTTCTTTCCAGTCTTTAGCCTGTCTGCGTAGAGCGCTAGGAGCGGAACCGCTACCGCTAGGACTATCAATCCTGCCCTGGGATCCCAGAGGTAGTCGAACCCGAGAATCACGGCTATCGCTATACCCGTCATCAGAAACAGATCCCTGTCGTAGAGCCTGGACTTCGCGAGGATGTTCTGCTCCCTGGCAACGTAAGCCAGGTACGAGGGTATCCCCAGTGCTGAGAAAACTACCCCCCAGTATGTTTTGAATAGGAGTGCAAAGACTATGCCGGTCGTGAATATCACTGCCACGGCTGTGGTTTCCCTCATGTTCCCACCTCCGAGGGGTTAGCCTTAAATACTTTTAAGCCTCTCTATGAGTTGGGTGATACCGTTATGAGCAGTATCGAATGGAATGAGGAGACCTTTTCTAAGTTTGCCTACCTCGGCGACCCGAGGGTAAGGGGAAGCAAAGTTGCCTACGTTCTGACGAAGGTCAACGTGAAGGAGGACAAGTACGAGAGCACCATCGTTGTTGAAGACCTTGAAACCGGCGCCAGGAGTTTTATCGAGAACGCCTCGATGCCGAGGATTTCTCCCGATGACAAAAAGCTCGCCTTCATACGCTCCAACGAGGAGAAGAAGGAGAGCGAGATATGGGTTGCCGACTTGGGAACCCTCAGCGCGAAGAAAGTCCTCTCGGCAAAAAACATCCGCTCGGTCCAGTGGAACGACGACTCGAGGAGACTCCTCGTTGTGGGCTTCAAGAGGAGGGACGACGAGGACTTTGTATTTGATGACGACGTTCCAGTATGGTTCGACAACATGGGCTTCCTCGATGGCGAGAAAACAACCTTCTGGATACTCGACACTGAAAGTGAAGAAATCCTTGAGGAGTTCGAGAAGCCGCGCTTTTCCAGTGGCATATGGCACGGCGATACCATTGTTGTCAACGTCCCGCACAGGGAGGGAAGCAAGCCGGCCCTCTTCAAGTTCTGGGACATCTACCTCTGGAAGGACTGTGAGGAGGAAAAGCTCTTCGAGAGGGTATCCTTTGAGGCAGTTGACTCCGACGGAAAAACCATCCTCCTCCGCGGGAAGAGGGAGAAGAAGTTCATGAGCGAGCACGACTGGCTTTACCTCTGGGACGGTGAACTCAAACCAGTCTACGAAGGCCCGCTTGACACCGGAAGTGCGAAGCTCGATAACGGTAAGGTCTACTTCACCGTTCCTGATGCCGGCAGGGTGAACCTCTATCTCTGGGATGGAGAAGCTAAACCCATCATCGTGGGAGACCACTGGATAATGGGCTTCGACGTTCACGATGGCAGAGTTGCCCTCCTCATCGAGACGGCCACACGCTTAAGGGAGCTGTACCTCTACGACGGCGAGCTGAAGCAGCTGACCGACTACAACGGGCCTATCTTTGAAAAGCTGAAGACCTTTGAGCCGAGACCCTTCAGGTTTAAGAGCAAGGACCTCGAGATAGACGGCTGGTACATCAAGCCCGAACTAAAAGATGACGAGAAGGCTCCGGTAATAGTCTTCGTCCACGGCGGGCCGAAGGGAATGTACGGCCACTACTTCAAGTACGAGATGCAGCTGATGGCGAGCAAGGGATATTATGTGCTCTTCGTGAACCCGCGTGGGAGCGACGGCTACGATGAGGACTTTGCCTTGAGAGTTCTCGAAAGGACTGGCTTGGAAGATTTCGAGGACATAATGACCGGAATAGAGGAGTTCCTCAAGCTCGAGCCTCAAGCGGATCGTGAGAGGGTCGGAATAACGGGCATAAGCTACGGCGGCTTTATGACCAACTGGGCGGTAACTCAGAGCGACCTCTTCAAAGCTGGAATAAGCGAGAACGGCATAAGCTACTGGCTCACCAGCCACGCGTTCTCCGATATCGGCCTCTGGTACGACGTTGAGGTTATTGGAGCAAACCCGCTTGAAAACGAGAACTACAGGAAGTTAAGCCCTCTCTTCTACGCGAAGAACGTTAAGGCTCCGCTCCTCCTCATCCACTCGCTTGAGGACTACCGCTGCCCGCTCGACCAAAGTCTGATGTTCTACAACGTGCTCAGGGACATGGGCAAGGAGGCCTACATTGCGATATTCAAGAGGGGAGCTCACGGCCACAGTATACGGGGGAAGCCGAAGCACAGGGCAAAGAGGTACAAGCTCTTCGTGGAGTTCTTCGAGAGGAAGCTGAAGAAGTATGAGGAAGGCTTTGACGTTGAGGAGATCTTGAAATCCTGATCTTTTCTATTCTTTTAGAGAAAGGCCTATATACACGTTGGTGTATCTTGATAAAGGTGATCCAACATCCACGGGAAGAAGCTACTGGTGCTGTTTGTTCTTGGCCTTTTGGTCCTCTCCCTCGGCTGTATTGGGGGAGGTGGAAGCGAAACCACTACCTCGAGCCCCTCTTCAACGACAACCCAGACGACGGCCCTTTCAACCACGTCGACAACCTCTACAACTCCCTCCGAAACGACCACTTCAAGCCATGTAACCACAACGTCGAGCCCTTCAACCACAGCCGTGGCCACCACTACGACCACGACCGTTCCAACCACTACTACGACCAGCGGGTCCGCCACTACGACTGCAACCACAACCTCGAGCCAAGTGGAAACCACCACTACGACAACAACCACCGCTACAACCACCACAACAAGCCCGATGGAGACCACTACAACTACCACGACCACTACCACAACGAGCCCGGTGGAAACTACAACGACGACTCCCCCGACCACCACAACTACCACCACTACGACAACAACCACCACTGCTGCCCCGTCAGCAATTACCGTCGCTGAGCTTTCTTCGGCAAGCGGGGAGGTTCATCTTAGGGTGGTCTGGTTCAGGCTCTACTACTCGAAGCCCAACTACCTGATGGAGGTCGGGGATGACACCGGAACCGTTAACCTGACCGTTGAAAGGTCCATTATCCCAAATCCTTCCAAGGCGGGCACGGGCAGTCTTCTTGATCTCACCGTTGACGCTGGGGCTTTGACGGTGCTAAACGTGTCCATCGTCGAGGCGGAGCCTTCCCCACTGCTCCACACTTCGGAGGTCACCTTCGATCGTATTGGGACGACCGCCGTTGTGGAGGGCAACGTCACGAACTTCCAGACCATAGGCTCAAACCTCAAGTTCGTTCTGGCTGACTCAACGGGCAACGTGACGATATTCATACCAGGCTCGGTTGCCTACGACCTGCCGCAGGATATAAAAGACGGCCTCACAAACGGTGTCTCAGTCAGGATAAGCGGCTACATAACGGAATACAGGGGGACGATAGAGATAATCCCCTACAGGCCGGAGTGCGTTGAGCTACTCTCCTGATACCATATTTTTTGCTTTTTTCGACTTTCTCGCCGAGGCGTGGTTACTGCTCTATTCACTTTTGCCTGGGGGCCAGTTTGGGACGTTTACGATGTCATGAAGTCATGTTGAATCCTGCCCATTTCTGCCCACCTTTGGATTCCTTCGACACGAAAATGTTAAAAGGGTCATCCATCAACCAACCTGCTACGTTAAATAATCGGAGGTACGCTTATGGCCGGCGAGAAGGAAGAGAAAAAGCTATATTATCACGGTTTAAAAGAGCAAAAGAAGCTCGACGTATCGAGACTGAAGTATCTTTCGCTTCTGCTGTCAGTGATTGGGGTCGCGGTTCTGCTAGTTGTCGCTCAGGGTGCACAGGCCCCTCTCATGGACGTGAAGGAAGTCACGGGCAACTACATGATGAACTACGCGGTTGTAAGGCTCAGCGGAACTGTCGCGAGCGTTCCCTACGTCTCCGAATCAGGCGGCAAGCTCTCTCTGACGTTTACGATAGACGATGGAACGGGGCAGATGGACGTTAGGGTCTACTCACCGCTCGCTGATGAGATGATCGAGAGGGGGATGGTTCCATTCCCCGGGGACAACGTCACTGCTGAGGTGCAGCTGCGCGTTAGGGAGACCTACACATACGCCATGCTCCAGTACCTTGAGGGACTCAAGTTCAACAGTAAGCTCTACTCCGAGAATCCCGAGACGGTTAAGGAGCTAACTGAAAACATGAGCAACACCTACGTTGCCGTGCAGGGCATCGTTACAGCTCTCTCCAACGTCAGCTCTGGCTATCTCTTAACCGTGGATACCGGACTCGCCCCAGTTACGGTCCTCATACCGAGAGTCCTCCTCATCAAAAACAACGTCTCAGTAAAAGTCGGGGACACCGTTTACGCGCCCGGCATCGTCTACCTCTACAAGGGAACCTCCCCTGAAATCGTCGTCAGGTCCCTTGAGCAGTTTAACGTAACGCCGATAGAGAGCGCGCCGCTCGTTCCTCTAGCTGAGGCCTCGGGCTACGTTGGAATGGTCATGTCAGTCCAGGGCAACCTCACCGGCATATCATATGAGAACGGCCGCTACGTCATCACTTTAACGGATGGCGTCAACTACCTTGAAGTGCTCGTTCCTAGGGAAGTTCTGGCCAGCCTCAACCCGTTCGAGGTAGCGAGCGGAAGCCTTGTCAAGGCCGCCGGAAAGATGGGCGACGACGGCAGGCTCGTTGGAGCATACCTCAAAGCGGTCAAACCCGTTAATACTGAGTTCCTGCCCGTGGGAGTCCTGACGCCCGATATGAAGGGCACGATAGTTGCAGTCAGGGCCAACGTTGAGGAGGTTCAGAAGGTCGGTTCAAACCTCAAGCTGGTAATCAGCGATGGAACCGGAAGGATTGACGTCTTCATACCATCGGCCACTCTCAGGGAGCTGTCCAACGAGACGCTCTCTGGCCTCAAGGAAGGTCTCGGTGTTGAAGTTGCCGGCTACCTCGACGAGTACCGCGGCAGTCCGGAAATAGTCGTCTACACGGGAGAGGGAATAAAGGCCCTAGGAAGGCCGGTCAGCCCATCGGAGGTTCAGCTTCCGAAGGTTAAAGCTTCCGAGCTTGAAGGCTACACAGGAAAGCTCGTCGATTTCATCGGCACACTCCAGGGCCTCACCTACGCCAACGGAACCTACTACCTGAACGTCGATAATGTCACGGTCTCGATCTCAAGGGACGCTCTGATGGCCCTCAACCCGCTCGAAGCTGGCGATGGAAGCGTTCTGGTCATCAGGGCTCTCGTCAGAGATCCGGATCACCTCAAGGGAGAGTCCTTAACGGTACAAACGGCGGTTCCTCCGGTCCAGATGCGTCCGGACAGCGTTACCCCTGAGATGGTCGGCAGGGTGATAGTCGTTGCCGGCAGGGTCACAGACGTCGCGAACCTCAGCGGCAACCTCAAGATAACCCTTGGCAACCTCCCGGTGTTCGTGCCGAGAACCACCGCCGACGAGCTGACCTACGTCCCGCAGGAGGGCGACCTGGTCGAGATAGGCGGCTACGTTGAGCTCTACCGCGGCGAGCCGGAGGTTGTCGTCTTCCATCCCGAGGCGATCGGGAAGATCGAGCAGACCGGACCCGTTGAGGGCACCGTTTCAGACCTTAAGAGTGCCGTTGAACCGCTCCTCCTGACGGTTGCCTGGGACTCGATCTCCTACGAGAACGGTGAGTACTACCTCGCGGTTCACGACGACACCGGAAGCACGACCGTAACGGCGACGAAGGAGCTTCTCCCGAACCCGATTGAAGCGGCCACCGGAAGCATCCTCAGGATCGTCGTTGATCCGCTCTCGGGCAGTGCGACTTCCCTTGAAGTTGCGAATGCAGTTCAGCCGAAGCTCTACAGGACTGGAGACGTTACGCTCGACCTGAAGGGTGAAGTCATAGCCCTCAACGCGACGGCTGTTAAAGTTTCGACCGTTGGAAACAACCTCAAACTGACCCTTGACGATGGCAGTGGAAAGGTAACGGTCTTCATACCGAGCGGTGCGGGATTGAACATCACCGAAGGCGCTGTGGTGTACACGGCGGGCTACGTGGAAGAATACAGGGGTGCGCCGGAGCTCGTTGTGTACAATACAGAGGCGGTGAAGGTCGAGGGAGTGCCATCACAGGGAGGAGCCACTGAAACCGCAAAAGAAGTCACCGTTTCGGAGCTTTCATCTGCCACCGGCCAGGTGAACCTCACGGTCGTTTGGGAGGGGGTAGCCTACAAGAGCGGCTATTATATCGCTGTCAGTGACGACACAGGAAACGCCACTCTCTCGATCAGCCGCGAGCTCCTTCCGAACCCGTTCGAGGCTGGAACCGGCAGCAGGATAAGGATAACCTACGACGCCGACAGGAAGAAAGTAATCTCCCTCACCGTCGTCGAGGCCGTACCAGCGGAGTCTTACAAGACTGGAGCCGTCACTCTTGACCTCAAAGGCAGGACCGTTGTCGTAGAGGGCACCATCAAGGACGTCTATAACGGAAAGAGCTTCATCAAGCTCACGATAGACGACGGAAGCGGCGAGCTGGTGATCTTTATTCCAAAGAGCGTCGCCGGAGACCTCACCTTCAGCGAGGGGCAGAGGGTCAAGGTAGGGGGCTACGTTTCGGAGTACAGGGGTGCGGTTGAGGTCATACCGTACACCGCCGATGCCATCCAGGTGAGGTGATGCCCATGCTTCCCCTTTCAGATATTTTAATCTGGTCCTTCGCTGGGGTGCTCTTCGGCTCGCTGATATCCTGGATCCCCGGTTTTCATATCTACAACATTATAGCCTTACTGGTGGCAGTCTTTGGGGTCGGGGAGAAGATGCCGGTTGAGGCCTTTCCTTTCTTTGGTCTTGGGGCCATAGTGGCTTACTCCTACGTCAGCGCCATATCCAGCGTCTACTTCAGTGTGGCGGATGAGAGTGCAGTCTTCCTCCTCTTCCCGACCCAGCGCTACCTCCTCCTTGGCAGGGGACACGAAGCGGTGCTGCTCTACCTCATCGGAGCCGTTTCAGGAACGCTCATTCTCGTCCTTGGAATGCTCTTCATTTTCCCCAAGGTCCTCCCGCCGATATACCAGGCAACGAGTCCGTACATCACGTACTTCCTGACGGCAATAGTGCTCTTCATGTTCATGAGCGAGTGGCCAAAGGAGGGGGACAGGGGGAGAACGGTGAAAGAGAGGCTGTGGCTGGCGTGGAGGCAGATACTCGGCGGAATCCTCGTGTTCTTCATCTCCGGAATACTCGGGTTCATAGTCATGAACACCAGCGTACTCCCAACGACGAGCGCTTACACGAGGCTCACACCTATGTTCATAGGGTTCTTCGGAATGTCGTGGGTCATACTCAACATCCTCTCAAACCCCCCGATGCTACCGCAGAAGCCGGAGGATATGATTGAGAGCAGCATCTACAACACCCTGAAGGCCAGCTTTGGAGGTGCCCTCGGAGGGACAATAGCCGCGGTCTACCCGATAATCACGGGAGGTATGGGAGCGCTGGTAGCAGGCCACATGACGAGCCAGCGCGGTGACGACGCCTTCATCATCAGCCAGGGTGTGAACAGGGTTCTCTACTACGTGGGTGCCTTTTCGCTCCTCTTCCTGCCGAACCTGAGGCTCACGAGGGGAGCTGGGGCGTGGCTGGTGAGCTCCATATACACTCCCAAGAGCTACTCCGAGTACATAGCCGCTATCGGCGTCATTCTGCTCGCCGCTGGAATAAGCTTCCTGTTCACCTACGCCCTCTCAGTAGTGATAGCCAGAAGCTTCAACGTCATGCACATCAAGAAGGTCTCCTACTTCGTCGCGGCAGTGCTCGTTGTGATCTCCTACCTGCTTACAGGCTGGATGGGAGTGGTGGTGCTCTTCGTCTCGACGGTGATAGGCCTTATGGCGGCCGCGTTCAACACCAGGAGAAGCTACTGCCTTGGAGGTCTCATCCTTCCAGTGCTTGTAAGCATGACTGGACATACGGGTGCTTTCATGCACCTCCTCGGACTGGGGTGATGCGGTATGAGGGGGTTCACTCACTACATATCAGGTCTCGCCGTTGCAACTTTCTTCCCCTCATTGGTCGCCGACATAAGAATGGGGATCCTGATTCCAGTCATAGCGGCGGCTTCGGCGTATTTCCCCGACTTCGTGGACTTCAAGTTCGGCAAGTTCTTCGCGAGGAGGGACTACGAGATCGATCCCGCCCCATGGGACGAGAAGAAGCACTACGCTCCGAAGCTCGTTAGAATAAAGGATCTCAGCGAGAAGAACCGCTACCAGTTCTTCGCCATCGAGGGAAAGGTCGAGGAGATACTCACAAAAGGATCTGGAACTATATCGTACGAGATCATCGAGAAAGACGGCACGGTTAGAACCGTTAAGGAGGAGTACAACAGCATAATCTTCACGCTCAGTGATGGAACGGGAAAGATAGTCGTGGACGCTTTTGGAGACGATTACAGGTTCTTTGAGGAGGAGTTCGGCCAGATTGAGGAAGGTAAGGAAATTCTCGTGTTTGGATACGTGGACGTTGATCCAGACGGCTCGCTGAGGTTCGTCGTCAGCGACGCTCCCCATCCTCAGAGAATCGCAGACACTATAGCCGAGGCAATAGAAACGGCCTACGAGGAGGGCGAGAAAATAGTCAAGATACACAACATCCGCCTGCCCGGGGACGTTTACAGGAGATTCGTAGTTCATCTGGATCCCCCAAAGAGGGAAGTCAGGGTGGAGATGGGCCCGATAGTCACTCCAGGCGGCATCGCCATAGGCGGAGAACCGCCGGAGTACAGGAAGTATGGAATAGCGAAGGTGAACGTTCCCTTTATCAAGACCTACCCGAAGCCCACGAGGATAGACTCCTTCTCAGGTCCGGAGATAGCCTTCAGGAGGACGAAGCACCGGGGGAAGACGGTAGTTAAGGACCGCTTCCTGCCCTGGCACCACGGCTTCAGCCACTCGATGACGATGGGAGTGATAATAGGAATCTTTGTCTTCCTCTTCGCCAAACTCTTCGGCTACAGCCACGCGACTGATCTAGCACTGGCTTCGATGATAGGCCAGTGGCTCCACGTCTTCGAGGATCAGCTGGGTTTCATGGGGAGCAACCTCTTCCCGCCGCTCACTAAGGACGTCATTCCGGGGTTCAAGCTTGGAGAGAGCGGGAGCGGACTTACGAACTTCTCAACGGCCTGGCTGATGATAGCGCTGATGATATGGAACTTCAACCGCTTCACAAACCCGAGGCCCATCCCGATAAGCGACGCAACGCTGCTCCTCTACCTTATCTGGCCCTCAATAATCGGCTTTGGGATAGCGATAGCCAAGAGCTTCAAGCTGAGAAGGGAGATCAACGAGCTCATGGACTACTACACCAACCTGGAAGCATTTGAGGAGATGGAGGAAGTCGGCGGGATTTAATCCCGCCCTCCCGTTTTTGCTCCATATTTTGGCTTTTTCGCCACAATCCCGAGGGCTTCCTCGACCCTTCTGACACCAACGAAGCCGGCCTTTCTAAGCCGCTCCATCACTCCCTTCTGAAGGTCTTTTCTCCTGTACCTCTTTCCGGGGTTGCCGACGTAGTGGAAGAGCCTTCCCCCTGGCTTCAAGATCCTGAAAAGCTCGCGGTAAAACTCCTCCGAGTACAGGTGGCCGGCCAGGGAAAAGCGCGGCGGATCGTGAATTACGGCGTCAAAGCTCTCGTCATTGAACTTCTTAACGACCTCAAAGGCATCCCCCTGGATAACCTGAACCTTCCCTCCAGTAAACAGCTCCCTGCTCCAGGGGTTTATGCGGGCGAGTTCAATAACGTGGAGGTCTTTTTCGATGGTTATTACGTAGGCACCTCTCCTGGAGGCCTCTATCGCAGTGTAGCCCAGCCCCATGCATGTGTCGAGAACAGTTTCACCTTCCTTCGGCATCACGGTGTTTACCTTGTTCCTCGTATCCTGGAGGGGGTTCACTTCCTTCGTGCGGTGCATCCTGATGCCGTTTATCTCTATGGTTGGGGGTATCGTCGGGACGAGCTTGTAAAAACCCGCATCAGTGGCTATCGCCGCTTTGTAAACCCCACCGTTTTTGACGAAGTAGACCGAGCCCTCGTCCCCGGCAATCCTCTCGATGATGCACCTCTCAACGAGGGTGCCGTCTGGGAAGAGGGCACCGTCGTCCCTCATCTCCACTTCCCAGGTTCTGTTCGTCTTCCGGAGATCGAGGTTGATTCGAACGGGACCTCTGGTTAGAAGAAGCCTTCTGGCCTCCCTTGATGTCAAGAAGTAGATCCCGCCCTCCAACTTTTGGCACCGGGTAGTGTTGCTCGGGGCAGTTAAAAACTTTGTGAGCAAAAGGTTAATAATTACTTTAGGGCTAATACTGATTAGTAAGTGGTGTGTGATGTGTGGGGGCGCGTTGATATGAAAACCCTTACGATTGAGCGGATATCCACCGGGGTGAAGGGCCTCGATGATCTGATAGAAGGCGGCCTTATACCCGGTAAGGTCTATCTTCTCACAGGTCCCCCCGGAAGCGGAAAGACCACTATGGGGATGCACTTTCTACTCGAGGGGGCGAGAAGAGGGGAGAAGGTCGCCTACGTCTCCCTGATCCAGGATCCCAACGAGGCCGTTAAGGATATGATGCGCTTCGATCCCTCCGTTCAGGTATACGTTGGGTCTAAAAAGCTCCTCCTCTTTGACCTCGGTCCCGTTCTCTGGAGGGAATCAACCCACGTGCCAACCTGGAAGAGCGTTCTGTTCAGGATAAGGGAGATGGCGGAGGACGAAAACATTTCCCGCCTTGTCATCGATCCCCTGACTGCTATAGAGTTCTCCATTGAGAACCCCGTTGAGAAAAAGGCCGAGCTGGCCCGCTTTGTTAGGGGTCTGGAGGATCTGGGGGTTACAGCCTATCTCATAGCAGAGATGACCGACATGAACAGGTACACTGAGGAGCACTACCTCGCGAGCGGGGTCATAATGCTCCACTACTTCCTCCTTGAGAGGAGGATGGTAAGGGCCGTCCAGGTTCTCAAAATGAGGAGAACAAAACATGAAACTGGCCTGTTCCTAGCGAAGTTCACTTCCAATGGTCTGGCCGTTGAGCACAGGAGCCCCTTTGAGGAGGTCTAGCTACCCTATCACCGATTTGAAGACCCTGGCCATGTTGTCGAAGGTTATGGCACGGATTTCCCTTTCGCTGAATCTTTCGGAGAGCAGGTTAAGCAGTGCGGGTATCTTTGACTCGTCCTCGAATCCTTCCACGCTCTTTCCGCTCCATCCAGGCAGGTAGTAGACGAAGTCGAATCCGAGGCCGACGTGCTCGTATCCGGCCATGTCTACCATGTATTCTATGTGCTCAACGTACCTCTCCAGGGTTGGCTTCTCCCTGTCGACGAAGTAGGGTATCGCAACGGCCCCTATAACGCCGTCCCTCTCTGCTATGGCCTTTATCTGCTCATCCGTTAGGTTTCTCCTGTTGTCGCAGAGCTTTCTCGCGTTGGAGTGGGAGGCTATCACTGGGAATGACGTTACCTCTAAGGTATCCCAGAATCCGGCTTCGTTTATGTGGCTGAGGTCGAGGAGTATTCCGAGCTCCTCCGCCTTTCCCACGACTTCGACTCCGAAGTTCGTCAGTCCGCCTCCGGTTCTTTCAAAGACCCCGTCCCCTATCTGGTTTCTCAGGCTCCACGTCAGTGTTAGAACGCGCAGTCCAAGGCTGTAGAAGACCTCGAGGACGTCCAGACTCTCTATAGGCTCCCCTCCCTCCATCCCTATCCAGAGTGCAACCATGTCCTCGTCTATGGCCCTCTCCATTGCCTCCCCTCTCGTCACTATTTCGAATCTTTCGCTCTCGTTAACGTCTCTGTGGAGCCGGGTAATGGCTTCCAGGGCGTACCTCAGGGCAATGGGCCTCTTGTCTGTGGGGGTCCATATCGAGGCTACCCTCGCCTTCACATAGCCTCTGAAGAACCGCTCAAAACCGGACTCCAGAACCCTCGTTTTACCCTTTCCGCGCTCCTCCCAGATCAGGGTTGGGAGGTCTGAATGGGCATCGAAGATGCGGTATCCTTCCATACCAATCACCGTCTAAAACTCAAGCCGGGCCCTCTCTTCCATCCTGGCTATTTCTTCTGATAACCTCGCTTTGAGCATGGGATCGGATATAAGGCCTGCAACGCCCCTTGCCTCCGTAAAATCCTTCCTTTCGGCGAGCTTCAGGGCCACCGCCGCCAGAGCCTCATCCTTCTTTTCGGGATCCTTGATGTCCACTGCAAAACGGAGGGCCCTTTCAAGCTCCCCCATCTCAGTGAGTATCGCGGCCGCCCTCTGGACGTTGCTGTCTGAGAGTCCTATGCGCTCAAGCAGGTGGAACGCTTCCTCCAGAACCTCCAGGTATTCCAGGGCACCCATTTTCTTCATCCAGTGGGCTATTTCGAGGATCGCTATGAACCTGTCCTGCGGGTCTTTTAGGGTTTTTTCAACAGTCTTCACCGCGAACTGATAGCGGCCCTCCAGGAGCGCGCTCCGGATCTCAGGGGTTCCGTGGTGGTAGGTTGTCTTGGCAAGTTCGACCTTCTTTTCGAGATCCGCCGCCCTCTGGCTTATCCTGAGCTTGTCGAATATGTCGTAGGCTATCTCGTAAAACCCTACCGCATCGGAGGAGTTGAGTTCGTCGCCAGCCGCTTCGAGGAGGTTTGCTATCTCTGTTATAATGTCAAGCTTCTTCCTGTAGTCCATCTCCGCTGAAATCGCCATGTCGAAGGCTTCGTTGAACGTATCCAGACCCTCGTCTTTAAACCCTGCAAGCGCCAGGTGGTAGGCCAGCACTGCCGTGGCAACGGCCCTTTCCCCATCGCTTTTTATCTTGGCGATCTCCTCCGCGGCGGAGTCAAAGAGCTCTGAGGCCAGTTCGGGGTTTCCGAGTACCGCGTGGGCGTAGGCCAGCCTTGATTTCAGGTAAACCTTGTCCTGGGGATCTTTGACCTTTTTGGAGAGCTTCAAGGCTTTTGCGAGGAGATCCTGAACCAGCTCGGGGTGGGAGCCCTTGGCCCCTAGGGCTATGTCGATGAACGAATCCGCCTGTTCAAGGGGATCCCCCATCTCGGAGGCGAGGTTTACTGCCTCTTCAAAGAGCCCCTTTGAGACGAGGATGATGATGTCATCATGCGAGGCCATGCTCATCACTATTACCATTTATATCGGACAACAGTTTATAAGGGTTCTCAGGAACTCTTCGTGGGTGGGAGCATGCTGACGATCGCCCTCTACAACACCTACGATCCCAGGAAACTTCACGAGGCTCATCTCAGAGCAATAGCCAGGGCAGGGCCAGTGGCGTACGCCTTCGGCTTTCACCTTGCTCTGGTTGGTTTTCCCATGGAGGGCAGGCCCATGGACGTGGCCGAGGAGATATCCCGGCATACCACGATTGGAGAGAGCGGAAAATACCTCCTCGAACTAGCCGAGAGGAACCACTTCCACCTCCTTGACTTCCCCTCCAAGGGTTTTCCGGCCCAGTTTGGCACCGTAGTGGCGACTACCAGAAAGCCCGAGGAGAAAAAGGAAGTAACCCCACGTGAGCTCGCCGAAAGGGCTTTGAAAGGGGAGAGCTTTCTCCTTCTGATAGGACTCGGAAGGCACGGCCTCCCGAAGGAAACTTTTAAGATCGCAAGGTATCATATGGACATCACGGGAAAGAGGGTGAGCCTTGAAACGTGCACCGCCATAGGCGCTATCCCTTCAAAGCTGAGCACTCTGATGGAGGGCCTGAGATGAATGATGACACCTGGAAGAAGGATGTGGCGTGGTTGCTAACAGCTCTCTTAATCGTCATGATCCTCAACTACGGTCTCAAATTTGTGATGGGCACCAGTTCACCTCTTGTCATCGTTATAAGCGGCTCTATGGAGCCGGTCATGTACCGCGGGGACGTTGTTCTCCTCAGGGGAGTTGATCCCAACGACATCCACGTTGGCGATGTTATAGTGTACAATGCCCCAATGTACACCTATCCGATAATTCACCGGGTTCACGCGGTCAAGACCGTTGAACTGGGGGGAAAGACCGAGAAGTGCTTTGTAACGTGGGGCGATAACAACCCCGCCCCCGACTGGGGGGAGTACCGCCTTTACCCCACCCCGCATGGGGGGCTTCCCTGCGTCCCCGCTTACGCCGTCGATGCCAAGGCTGTCATGGTATTTCCAAAGATCGGCATAATCCCGCTGTGGATAAGGGAGCACCTTTAACGGGATGATGTGAGGGTAGGTGGCTGAGCCGTGATGACCTAATCGGCCCCTGACCGTTTCCCTTTTAATTACAGAAAAATTTCAGAAAAGTGGTCATGCGTTCGCTTTCTGCCTGAGGACACCGCCGAAATATTCGAAGGATGGCTGTAGCAGGCCCCTTTCCACAAGTGCCGCAACGTCCCTGGAGACCTCCTTCAGTGCCGGATGCAGGAGGGAGTCATCACCGTGGGCCGCCCTCAGTATCTCCTCAAGTGGGGCGCTGTAGAGCCTCTTCCTGAAGAGGTACACCCGGGATCCCTCAACTACGAGGAACCCGTCAGGATACGCCACCCTAACCGTCATGCGCCCCACCTCCACTTATGAGAACAAATTGTAACTTAAAAATTTAACTGCCCAGAATTGTCCCATTGGCCGTGAGAGGGGAGAAAGCAGAAAAATGGGTATGGTCAGAGGTTCCTGACCTCTTCCTCAATGCTCTCCTCGAGCTCTTTCTCCCACTCCTCAACGTCAAAATCGACTAGCTCTTCCTCGAGCTCCTCTTTGAGGTTGCTAACACGCCTTTTCAGGGCGGACTTGGTCTCCTCGTCGTAGACGACGTAGTAGGGGTTCTTTTTGGCTGAGAGATAGAGCATCAGGAGCACCAGGTTGAGGAACACTAGGAGGATGACGATGGCGTAAACTGCCGCCCCTGCCATTTCTATCACCTCTTTCCTCCGAAGAGAGCTTTGAAGACCCTCTTTATCGGGCTCTCTGGCTCGGGCGGCTGCCACTTTATTCCTGCCAGTTTCGCCGCCAGCTGCTTGACGGCGATGGCTGCGGGGCTCGTCGGGTTCTTTATCACGAGCGGAACACCGTAGGCGGAGGCTCTCTTCACCTCGGGATCCTCGGGGATGACCGCGAGAACTGGAACCTCCAGTATTGCCTCGATCTCCTCCTGAGTGAGCTCGGTCTTCTCGTTGGTGACCCTGTTGAGGATCGCGCCGAGTGGGAGGGTTCCAAGCTTCTCGGCTATCAGCTTGGTCTTGAGGGAGTCAGTAATCGCGGAGATCTCCGGGTTGGTGACTATAATCAGCTCCTTACCAATGAGCAGGGCGGTAACCGATGTCATCTCAAGACCTGCGGGTGCGTCTATCAGGATAAAATCCGCCATCTGGCTTATCTCCCTTATGACCTCCCTGAGCCTCTCCGGCTTGGCCTTCTTTATCTTCTCGAGGCTTAGTCCACCGGGTATGACCTTAACCCCCGCTGGCCCCTCGTATATCGCGTCCTTGAGATCCGCCTCCCTCGCCAGGACGTCGTGGAGGGTTATCGGTATGTCCTCCATTCCAAGGACGAGGCTGAGGTTCGCCATGGTTATATCGGCGTCAATCAAAATCACTTCCTTTCCAAACTGGGCCAGTGCCACACCCAAGTTAGCAACGGTCGTTGTTTTTCCGGTACCACCTTTTCCAGATGCAAAAACGATGGAGCGGCCCTCCAAGAGTTACACCTCCGTTCTTTGATTTGATTCACCAGCGTCAACACGTTTGTCTACAGCCCTTTTGGACTTCAAGGCTTTTATCTTTTGTGGTTTTCTATGTTCACTATTGTGCTTTTGGAAATCTCACTTCCCTTCGGTGGACACACTCGAAACCCTTAAATTCCGGCAAGGTTTTAAGGGAAACGTCAAGAGAAGGAAAAGGTAGGTGGGAGATGTGAGACCTGAACACAAGTTTGCACTCACGGTTTACCTCTGGGGAACCATCTGCGGTGTCGTCAGCGGCGCTCTGTCGATACAGACCAGGGCGGCGTGGATAATCGGTGCTCTGATGTTCCTCATAACGGACGTCTTCGTTAAAATGGTGCTCAAGGACAACCTTCCGGAGGATCTTCAGGGTCTAGAAGGAGGTCAGTTCAGGGCCGCAGTGCTTAGGAAGGCATTCTGGGGCTGGTTTTTGTTCTGGCTGTACTTCACGATGCTCGTCTATACAGTGGGGATAGACTTCAAGCCGGTGCCGTACAACAATCAGAGTCTGCTGTCTCAAATGATGAACAAGACTTGAGGTGGGAGAATGAACGTTGAGGAACTCAAGAAGGCCGTTGCTCGTGAGGCTCTTTCATTCGTGGAGGACGACATGGTGGTCGGCCTCGGAACCGGATCTACGACTTCGTATTTCATCAGACTACTCGGAAAGAAGGTGATGGAGGAGGAGCTCGAGGTATACGGGGTGCCCACTTCACACCAATCCCGGATCCTGGCCATAGAGTCTGGAATTCCCATAGCATCGCTCGATGAGGTGGATGCCATCGATATAGCCGTTGACGGAGCGGACGAAGTCGATCCCGACCTCAATCTCATAAAGGGGCGCGGCGCGGCCCTTACAATGGAGAAAATAATCGAGTACCGCGCTGGAACCTTCCTCGTGCTGGTCGATGAGGGCAAGCTCGTGGAGAGACTCGGCCAAAAGATGCCCGTTCCGATAGAGGTCATTCCAGCGGCCTGGAGAGCGATAGCGGAGGAACTTGAAGTCTTCAACGCCACGGCGGAGCTCAGGTTTGCCGCCAAGAAGGACGGACCGGTTGTAACAGACAACGGCAACTTCATCCTCGATGCCAGATTCGAGAGGATAGACGATCCCCTCGACATGGAGATAGAGCTCAACACCATCCCGGGCGTCGTTGAGAACGGGATCTTCGCGGACATAGCCGATGTAGTGCTCGTCGGGACACCCGAGGGTGTCAAGAGGCTCGAACGTTAAGTTTATAAACGCCGCTTCATTCCTCCCTTTTGATCCACTGCGGGGGTTGCCGAGCCTGGTCAAAGGCGCGGGATTCAGGGTCCCGTCCCGCAGGGGTTCCGGGGTTCAAATCCCCGCCCCCGCACCACAACAGCAAACTTTTGCCAAGCAAAAGTTTGATCAAAGTTCGTGGTTCTTGTTCATGAGGGTCGTTTTAAGAGGATTTTCTCTTTTGAACGCTGTATTGAGTTTATGAATTCTACTTTCAGTGGAATTGCTCTTTATGAGTTTACTCTTTAATCGATGCCCGAAGGGCATCAATGCGAGAAACTCCTTGTAAAAAAGCTAGTACTTGTGGAATCTTGACTCGGGAGAGCTTTTTAGAATGAAAATCCTTATGGAAGGGCAATTCTGGAAGGAACCACGAGCCTTGATCAAACTTCGCGCAGGCGAAGTTTGAATGGTGGGCCCGCGGGGATTCGAACCCCGGACCTCCACCTTGTAAGGGTGGCGTCATAACCGTCTAGACCACGGGCCCGCCCGAAGTGAAGAAACGAAAAGACGATATAAAGCTTTCGCTAGACCTCCTCCAGGATCTCCTTTGGGGCCCCAGCAAACTCGACAAGGTACTCGGCTTCGACTATGTGGAGCCTTCCGGGAACTATTAGGACGTGGGGCTGCCTTCCGAAGTCCTCCTTGAGCATGTCCCTGACGTAGCCGGCCTTGAGAGTTGGGTTGAGCGAGCCGGCCCTCGCGAGAACTACCACTAGAGTCTCGGGCGTGAAGACTCCTTGCCCCTTCATCTCCTCGACCTGGAGGAGGATCTCCATCGCCTCGTTGGCCGTCATATACCTGTTCTGATCCGCCTTGATGTCGAGGAAGAGAAGGGTATGGAGGCTCCTCTCCTTGTTCTCCCTTATCACGTCGTAGTGGCTCGTTGGGAACCAGTTCTTCTCCGGATATGCAACGGTCGCGCTCTTGCCGAACTTGTAGATCTGAAGACCGGTGATGGCAACTGCCGAATAAATACTGGGGGCATGAATGACGTAGCTCTCGATTCCAGCTTTCTTCGCCCTTATCCTGAGGTCTGCGTGCGTCGTCGCCACCATGGGATCTCCTGCGGTTAGAAAGGCGACATCCTTATCCTTTGCCTCTCTCAGCACGATTCTCTCGAAGTTCAGCTCGACGTCCTCCCTGCTCAGCCGCTTTATGGGCTTTCCTATCAGCTCCTCAATCTTCTCAATTGTCGTTCCGGCTAGTAGGGAGGTGTAAAACTCCGCAAAAACTTCCTCGCACTTCTTCGCCGCTTCGAGCCCCTTGAGCGTTACATCCTTTTCGTCGTAAAGACCCAGACCTATGAAGTAAATCGCCATTCCCTTCACCGTACGGCGTTGGGACTGGGGCTTAAAAGATGAACGGTGAAAAAAAGGGATAGGGCAAAGCGAATGGTTCAGATTATCAGCGAGACGAGGTCTCTTATCGCCTTCTCAGGATCTTTGGCCTTGGTAACGCCGCTTGCGAGAAGAACTCCAACGCTTCCGAGCTCAAGGGCCTTCTTGACGTCCTCGCCGGTGCTTATGCCTGCACCAGTCAGGACGCCAACGTCTGGGTTTACCTTCTTCACGAGCTCGACGGTGTTGGTGACTACTTCCGGCTGGGCCTTGCTCACTGGAATTCCTGTTCCTATGAGCTCCGGCGGCTCGACGGCAACGTAGTCCGGGCCGAGGGCAGCGACAGCCGCCGAAACGGCTGGATTGTTGGAGCAGACCATGGTCATAAGCCCGACTTCCTCCGCCCTTCTTATCGCCGCCTCAAGGTCGGCTAGGATCATTCTGTTCTCGGAGTGGTTGAGGAGTGTCCCAATGGCCCCAGCCTCTTTAACCGCCTCCGGGAGGACGTGGCCGGTGTGGCTTCCGGGCTTTATCGGGTCGATGTGCTGGGCGAAGACAGGGATCTCAACGCTCTCCGCTATCATCCTCAGGTCTGCCAGTTGAGGGGCGACCACGAAGGTTATCCCTGTCTCTTTGGAGACCTTCTCGGCCGCCTTCGCTATCTCGAGGGCCCTCTTTCCCGTTGCCTCGATGTAGGTCTTGAAGTTTATCGCTATAATAGGCTCCTTAAGCTTCCCCATGGGTATCACCGTAAGTGTTATGCATCTGGAGTTTAAACGTCTTTCTGGAGGTACACTGGTGTCTCATCCTTCAAGCTCGAGCTGATCTTTCCAGGAAAAAAGTAACCACCTACACAAAAGGGTTAAGTACCGGATGGCCGTTAAAATTAGGGGGATGGGCATGAACAAGGCTCTGTTAGTGATGGCAATCGTTACCCTAGCGCTGTTCGGCTACGCGATCAAAACGGCTCACCTTCCACCGGCCAGTGTTACCTACCACGAGGTCTTCTACCTCGACAACAGGAGCGTCGTCTTCGTCGAGAAGGACGGCTGGGGCCTTTTCGAGATGGACGTGAACCCCAAGGTCAAGGGCTTCGAGATGAAGATAACCTTCCCGAAGGGGACGAGCTACCTCGTGGACTACAACGGGGAGCAGTACAAGGGCACGGACGAGTTCAAGACCACGGTTAATGAGGGCGGAACGATGTACGTTCACTTCAGGGTTCCGGACGATCTCGTTAAGTCCCTCTACTACAAAAAGGGAAGCGCCGAAGTCAGCATACACCTTGAGAAAATGCCATTCTGGCGCGATGACTACACCCTGACATTGGCCCCGAGGAAATCTAAGTAGTGTCCTTCTTTTTTCTTCGTCTGCTGCAAGAGCCTGGTTGTCAGTTCCTCCAGGACTTCGTTCTCTTTAACTATTCTCGTTTCCACCCCTATCTCCGTGGAGTAGTTCTTTACCCACCCCGGCTTTGAGTTGAAGTTCGAGACAACCCACAGCTCCGTGAAGCCTGCCCTGTAGGCCTTAACGACGTCGTAGAGGAGCCTCTGCGGAAACCACTTGAAGGAAGCCTCCAGCTCAATCGCGAGGAGCTTTTCCTCCCCGTTGAGAATCGCGATGTCTATCCGCGTGCCGTCGGGAGTTCTGTATTCGGGAACGGCCTGAAGACCGAGCTCCGAGGAAAGCTCGATGATTTGCTTTGTTAGAGTTTTGACTTTGATTTTTGGACACCTAAATGTGCATGAAATGAAAGGTTTAAAAAACATTTAGTACTTACTTCTAATTATGAACAAAGAAAAAAGTCTTGATGTCGGAATATTAATAGCCATTATTTCTGTTCTATCTGGAAGTTTATTAAACAGTAAAATTGTAGAAGATATTATTGAAAAGGTTTCAAAAACCGTGGTAGTATTTTTCATTGAAATCGCATTTCTTATGTTGTTTAGCTCTAGTGTATATTACATTGCAAGCGTTAGACTCTCCAAAGAAGAGTATAATGATGTCGCCACGATGCAGGTGTTAGTATCCTTGGGGATACTGGCAGGTTTAACCATGTTTTGGGCCAGTTTGTACATAGTCAGTGCGAATCCCCAAAATATTGGTCTTGGGAAATTGATAACAGTGTATATACTTCTCTTTGTTGTGTTATTGATATTGATATACTCTCAATTTAATTGGAGATCATGCTTAAGAAACGTTCAAAAATTGTTTGGGATTGTGGTGGATACTCAATCTACACTTGATATTGGAATGGCTGCTTTAAGTGTTGTATTGTTAATAGCGCTAGTATACAATGGGCTAAGTCATGCTCTCACTTTACTTTTTATAGTGATGCTCCCTGCATTTGGAATAAAAATAGAAGATGAAGCGCAAAAAGTAGGGGCCAACAAGGTAAAACTATATAGGTCAGGTTTGTTGCTATTAAGTATTTCAACTGGGGCAATCCTTGGCATTGCATACCTCGTCCAGAATCTAAATAGATGCAGGTTTACCTGGAGTCCAAGGTCCATCTTGGATATTATCATTATCCTTTACACAGTTTATGTATTCTTACAAGTGGGACGTTCAAAGTTTAATGAACTTAATGTTGACTTTGCTGAAGTACTTGGTATTTCTCTCATTGTGATGATTGGATATTATCAAAAATGGAAACAATCTTCACCTCCACCATCCTGTTTTGCATTCCTAGAATTCACGCTACTCCTATATGCGATCTTAGCAATCCCAACATATGGAGAAGAATTGAGGAGATTCTCAACACATGTTAATCAAAAAATAGCTAAAAAAGATCAAAGAAAACTAAGTGAATAGGAATTAATCTTTTTTGACTATCTGTTTTTTAACTTCCTCAATCGCTTCCTCCGCCTTGAGCGGGTTCTTTATCCTGCCCTGCGCTAATTCTTTCCTTCCGCCGCCGCCACCGCCGGCGACGCTCGTTATCACCTTCGCCAGCTCCCCGGCTTTTAGCTCGATGCCCTCTCCAACTGCCACCACAAAGTGGCCCTCCCTGCTTATTAGAACGATGACGCGCTTCTCCTTCCTGAGCCTGTTGGCCGCTTCCCTGAGGTCGTCGATGGTTCCTTCCACTACTTTTCCTATGAACTCAACATCGTCAACCTTCTCAACATTCTCCTGAAGTTCGTAGACAAGAAGCTTTGCCAGCTCCTTCCTGAGCTTCTCGACTTCTTTCCTGGCTTCCTTCCACTCGTTGAAGAACCTCTCCGCCGTCTCAGGCACCTTCTCAGGCGGGACGCGGAAGACTTCGCTCGTCTTCTTGAGTATCCTCTCGGTCTCTTGCATCCAGTTGATCGCCGCCTCACCGGCCGCGAAAATAATTCTCTCAACCCCATCCTGTATCCTCTCGGTTCTGAGTATCTTAATCGGGCCAATCAAGCCGGTGTTCGGCAAATGAGTTCCACCGCAGGCCTGAACGTCCCAGTCCTCTATCTTCAGAACCCTGATGACCCTTCCCGGAACGACACCACCTTGATACAGGCGGAAGCCGTACTTCATCTCCGCTTCCGTCCTGGGCAGCCACTCCCATGTGACCTTCCTGTTTTCCATGACGACCCTGTTGGCTAGCCTCTCAATCTCCCTCAGTTCCTCCTCGGTTATGCGCTTGTAGTGGGAGATGTCCAAACGGGCCCAGTCTGTGTGGAGCTGGCTTCCCGCCTGCCAGACGTGCTTTCCTAAAACGCGGACGAGCGCACCCATGAGGACGTGGGTTCCGGTGTGGTGGCGCATGTGCTGTATCCTCCTGCCCCAATCGAGCCTTCCGTGGACCTTAGCCCCTTCCCTGAAGAGCTCCGGCCTCTCCACCTTGTGGAGGATGACCTTTCCTATCTTCTGGACGTTCGTGACCTTAACTTCCTCACCGTCAACTTCCAGAACTCCGGTGTCGTACGGCTGACCTCCGCCTTCAGGATAGAACGCCGTCTGGTTGAGGACAACCCAGCCGTCTATGACCTTCAGGACTTTCGCGTCGAACTCCTTCATGAAGGGATCCTCGTAGTAGAGCGTCCTCGTGTCGGGGAAGTCTTTAACCAGCTCAAAGTCCACCACGTATTCAGCGGCCGCCTTCTTTTCGGTCTTCTCAGCCTCTTTGGCCACCAGGGTGTAGAAGTTGTCTGGAATCTCGACTTTAACTCCTTCCTTCTCTGCCACTTCCCTGACTATCTCTGGAGTAAGGCCGTGGCTCTCGTAGAAGAGGATGAGCTTCTCAAGCGGTATCTCGTTCTTCCCGGCCTTCTTGAGCTTGGCTATCTCCCTCTTCACGAGGTCGCTTCCCCTCCTAAGGGTATCCTGGTAGCGCTTCTCCTCGACGTTGATTATGTCGAGGATGACGTCCTCCATCTCCTTGAACTCGGGGAAGGTTGGCGAGAGCTCCTTTATGTGCATTGCGACTATCTCGGAGAGCGGGATTTCGAGGCCGAGCTCGCGGAGGTGCCTTATGCTCTTCCTTATCAGCAGGCGCGCAAGGTAACCGGCCTTAACGTTGGACGGGATAACCCCGTCAGCTAGCATGAAGGTTAGGGCCTTTGTGTGGTCGGCTATGGCGTAGATGAGTTCATATGGCCTAACCGCCTTCTCAAGCTCCTCGACGCTTATTCCCACGCGCTTTGCCACCTGCTCCCTCAGGTAGCGCAGGTCGCCCATGTCCTCGATGTCGAACATTCCAGCCAATCTGGAGTTCTCCATGAGAATGCGCTCGTCTATCTTCTCTATCCCGGCCATCCTCTTTAGCGGCTCGACTACGTAGCCGAGAACCGCGTCGTAGGCCGTTGGAGTGCCCTGACTCATCCAAACCAGGCGTTCAAGGCCGTAGCCCGTATCAACCACCCTTGTCTCCATCGGGACGTAGAAGTCGCCCTTTATCTCGACGACCTGGCTAGGGTCGGCATCTTTTGGGGCCTTCTTGTACTGCATGAAGACGAGCGTTGCCACCTCAAGCCCGCGGTAGAGCACCTCGAACGCCGGCCCGGCGTTTCCTCCTCCCGCCCATGGGTTCTCCTTGAAGGTTATGTCCTCCGCCTTCATGCCGAGCTCCTTTGTGAAGAACTCGAAAGCTAACTCCACCGTCTCGTCCATCCAGTAGATCGGCTTGCCAGGGTAGTTGAAGGCGTGATGCGCCATCATCTCGAATATCGTGAAGTGTCTCCCGGTTATCCCGACGTTGTCGATGTCGGTAAAGCGGATTGAGGGCTGGCTTATGGTGAGAGGGTTCGCCGGCGGGTCTGCCTCGCCGCTTATGACCCAGGGCTGGAAGTCCATGATCGAAGCTCCAACGAGGAGTACATCGTCCCTCCAGCGCGGGAGAACCGGGAAGCGCTTGACTCTGCCGTGGCCGTGCCTTTCGAAGAAGCTCAGGAACTTCTCGCGCATCTCGTCGAGGGTGTACTTTCTCGGAATTCCGGGCTTTCCTATGAACTGGTACTCGTCACACGGAGGGTCTCCGCAGGTTTCTCTGTCCGGGTCGAGCGTCCAGAAGAACTTGCCGCACTTGGGGCACTGCTTCCTTATCCAGCCTTCCTCCTTGAACATTCTGGTCGTCATGTCCATGCTCATAACTACCACCCCTTTAGCTGAACCTAAAAAGAAGGGGGAGTTAATTAAGGTTTCCCCGAATCCTTCTGGAGTGAAGGCTCATCCTTTTTCCTGTCTTCGCCACCAACCTTGAAATAGTAGAAGACACCTTCATGGACTACAAAGTAGACCCCCTTTTCCTCATCGTGGATCGCCCTTGCGTTCATGTCTATGGCCGCGTTGACAAGGTCCGAGAGTGAGGACATGCGGACCTTTGCCACTGGAGTGAAGTCCTCAAGTTTCCCCCTGCTTATCCATTTGGAGAACTTGGAGGCTTCGGCCTCGAGCTCCAGTCTGTTCAGGGTCCCTTCGTCCGGTCTAAAGCCCAACCCCACTCCAAGCGCTGTGAGGGCCACTGCACCTGAGAGAACCAGTCCCAGGAGGTAGAAAACCCTTTTCCTTGAGTGGGTGTAGACCTCGGTCTTGTGCGTCTCTGTGGTTGTTATAGTCCTGTTTTGAGAGTCGCCCAGTATCGTATAGAATCCCTCGAAGGGGAGTTCTATCGAGCCCTTGAAGGTCTGGTTGCCTGCTACATTCTTCCCATCGACGGTTCCGGAATATGTAACAACACCAACAACCTCTATCCCACTTTCCTGCCTCGGAAGACGAAGGTAGGAGCTCAGATCTTTAATCCTCTGGGAGATGTCGCTGATGTTGACAATGAGCCTTTCTTCAAAGCCCCTCCCGGAGCTGACGTTCTTTGAAAGGGAGTAAGTCTCGGTCACTATCCTCTTCTTGTCGTAGGAGATGTAGTAAAGAACCCTGAGCTCTCTGCTGAACGTGAGGTTGACTCTATTTCCGGATACGTTGAATGAAAAACCCACCTCGGCCTCCTTCGAGATGGACATCGGGTATATCGGAAGGGAAACCCTCTCTCCCTTCGGCCATAGCGGGTTGTCTTCCGTCACTATTCCCTCTCCCCAAAGGTCTCCGTTCCAAGTGTAGAGGTTTACAGTCCTCGCTCCCGTGCGGACGTATTTCGTGGGGATCGCCGAGTACTGATGATATGAGAACAGCCCCAGCAGGAGGAAGACCACAAAAATGATTATCCAGTTCTTCTTTATTGACATCAGGAGCCTATAAACGCCTGAGGGCATACTTGTTCCTCCTCCTAACGAGCTTGAACTTTGGTTCCACCGACAGCCAGAGGGGGTGAAGCAGGAGCGCCCCCCATGTTGCCATCGCTATATTTAGCACTCGTAGTATAAAAGGATTGATCTCGTATAACTTAACGATCCAGAGGACGGGAAGTACTTTTCCGAGGACAAGGGTGTATTGGCCCTCAAACTCATCCCCTGGGTGGAGAACCTCGTAGTCCTTGACCCCCTCAGTCAGAACGACCACGTCCATTGAACCGGAGTTCACGAGCTTTCCATCCATAGCCGAAACCTGGGGCCTCAGAAGGAAGGTGAACAGTACCAGAAGCCCCAGAGAGACCAGAAGGAAGCGCTTCCAAATTATCCTCTCCCTCCTCCGGGAGTGATAGGCGGAGAGCTTTGAGAGGAGGGAGTCGAGCCTCGGGGAGTAGTAGATGAGGTTCGGGAGTTCCGAGAGGACCAAACCAATTCCGGGAAGGAGGGTGAACGCTAGATAAACCAGCATCCTGATTTTTCTGTTCGAGTTGTACTTCGTGAGGTAGCCCAGGTAGGGAATGGAAAAGATCACCCTCCCGCGGACGTTTTCGACGGGCGTCAAAAAGCCGTCGGGATCTTCGTTGTTGTCGCCCTTCGTCCTGATGAAGGCCGTGCCGTTCTGGTGGACTATCTCAATTACCCGATGGGTCACGAAGGTTCCAGGTTTGGAGTTTGGGGGATGGAAGGCCACGACGTCCCCAACGCTGACTTGGCTCCCGTTTATCTCCTCCAGGATGACCATGTCTCCAGGGTTAAAGAGGGGCTCCATCGAGCCGCTGAGAACCACCATTGGCATTAGGTTCCCGATGTGGGGGAGGAAGAGGAAGAATGGGCTTATCAGGAGCAGTAGGATCACTGCCCTCAGCTTCAATCGCCATCACCCAGCCTGAAGTGTATAGTCCTGGAGTGCCCGTTAGAGAAGAAGAACGTTATGGTGAACTCATACTCGTCCTGAAGGCCGATGCCGCGGAACTTAAAGGTCACAGGGTAGAGACAGCCTCCCCTGAGTTCCTTCCCAACATGGAACTCCGCAGTGGACGTCTGGTTTGTCCCTCCGACTTTGTAGTTGCCGACCCAGAAAGCTCTGAGTCTCCCTCCCCCCGTCCAGGATATCCTGACCCTCTCTAGGGTCACGTTCGACTCCGGGTAGAGCCAGATGTTCCCGAGGTAGCCGATGCACACCTCATTATGGCACTGGACGGAGGAGCCATCAGAAGGGACGCCGATGGAATAGTTCTCCTGCGCAAAGATGTTCTGAACCTTTGATGGGTCAAGCCTCTCCGCCCCGAAGGGAGTGAAGTTCAAGCCCGTGAAATCGCTTCCACCACCGCCTGAGCGGCAGTATATCAAAAGATAGGGGCAGGGGTAGAGTACGCTGACCCCCTGCCCCCATTCACCGGCCTGGATGGACACTTCCACCATCTCACTGTCACTGAAATAGGCGAAGCTCGCGTTTGAAATGTAAACGGCAAACAGGCTGAGTCCGAGCAACAACATCAGGAGCTTCTTCATCATCTCACCACCAGGCCGGCGATTGAGTACACCATTACTCCCGTGAGGGAGACTGTCAGGCCTATCTTCATGATTTTATCCACAAGACCCACGGCAGGGTCGAAAGGGGTGGGTGGAGTGTGAGGGCTCTGATTGGAGACGTTCACTGGGGTGTCTACCACGGGAGGTGAGGTTGAGCCATAGCTCACGATCCATATTATGGAAAGCTCCAGCATCGCCAATAAAAGAAAGAGTGTTGAGGCTCTCATCGGCCTCGGGCTCCGTCATTCGGTAATTCATGTTGGTAATTCATTTGCAGGGTGTTCTGTGAATCCAAACGGTTCAGTGAAGACCTGCTGTCCCGGAGCTTGGGCTAGCGCGACATGTACTATGATCTCGCAGACGTCACCCTGCCAGTAGTTCTGGTCTGTGCCGGTGTCCACAATCTGGAGGTTCATATCAAACTGACCATATTTCTGGTTCCAAATTGCGTCGTTGACGTCTCCATTAACTGCCGGAGGCGCTGGTAAATTAAGGTAAAGGGTCTCGACTATGTCTCCTATGTCAGCATTGTTATCCAACTGCCTCCTCTCGCCAGTCCACGCCGCATAATACTGTGTCGTGACTTTAATCTCTTCGGGAAGGTTCCCGACCCCATCAACCTCATCCGGTCTAGGTCCGAATTCCTGACCATTTTCAAGGTTCCCATCGTCGTCTTCCCAGCACACAAGCTCAAGCCCGATTTCGACGTGGTCTGCTTCGACTGAACCATTGTTTATAATTCTTATGTCCCCCGTGGCAGTAGAGCCCGGAACTGCGTTTGTTATAACCCACTGTCCATCAGCATCTGGTACTCCATCAGTAAGCACTAAATCGAGAGTCCCAAGCTGTATGGAGTTCCCGCTGCTGGTTTCCGTGTCCCGGTAGACAGCCCATGTACCGTAGCCCATCCCTGCAAAGACGAGGCCGACGAGAATGAAAGCCAGTGCAACGCTTCTCATCTCTGGTACCCCCTAAAAGGAAAGTTAAGGAAGGAGGTCAGCTCTGCTCGAGATAGAATTCCATGTCGAAGCTAACGCTGTCGCCCTGGATTCCGTTGTCGGCGTTGGAGTCAATCTGCCAACCAACCTGGATCTGAACCTGTCCATCGTCGGGGTCGAGATCTCCAAGGTCAAGCTGCTGGTTTTCAAGGTTTCTTAGGGTGTCGGTTGTAACGGCATTTCCGGAGGTGTCATAAATAGTGAGTATAACTGCGTCTCTTATATCCCATGTTCCTGCAGGATCAACATCCTGAGGATTGTCAGTCACCTGAACGTTCTTTATTGTCACGTAGAGGTGGCCATTAACACTGCCTATGTTCTGAACGGTGATGGATTTTGTTCCGGAGTCACCTGGAGCAACGCCGTCTCCATCAGTGGACGTTGTAACGGAGAAAGAGTCCCCAACGTCGAGGATAAGTGTTCCAGCAGTTATGGTGTTCCCACTGCTCGTCTCCGTGTCGCTGAACTGAGCCCAGGTCTGGGCGCCGACTCCTACCGCAACAAGCCCTATAACGAACAGGGCAATCAATCCGGCTTTCATTTTTCATACCTCCATATGTAGAGGGGTCCCCTTGTGGGGCCTCAATATGGAGTTAAATATGAATGATTATTTAAGCTAAAAGAAAAGTTGTTACTAATAGAAGTTACTAACAGTAGTTTCGTAACAATGTTCTCAGTGAATTCAATAGTATAGAGAGGTCCTTAAAAAAGCATGAAATTTAAGGAGAGGGAAAGAAAAACCTCCTTATATCAGCCCATCAAAGTCTTGGGTAAGCTCAAAAAGCCTTCTCAGAAATGCCTGCCCCTTTTGAGTTGCCAAGTATATCTTTTTTCCGTCCCTTTCAGCCTCTTCAATGTAGCCCTTCTCAAGAAGATGCCGCAGATACCTGCTGGCGAGTTTGAAGTTGAGGTTGGCCCGGTAGACTATCTGAGTCTTGGTGGCACCCACACCGTTTGTGGCCCTCAGTATATCGGCCACGACTTCAACCCGCGATCTTCGCATATTCCGACCCTCCGGGAATGAAAACAGATTATAGCAATCCTCTCAGTTAAGTTGCTGGGTTATAGTACACTAATGTACATGGCAATCGAACATTGTGTTATGGTACATGACGTATTTAAGCCTTTCGCATTCAAATAACTAAAATTTACGGTAGATTACACAGTAAGAACTTTCGTTAAATATTGAATCATAATGATGAAACTTTTTGAAATAATATTAATTCTAAAGGTGAATCCACATCAGAAACAGCAATCAGAATATACGTTTCATAACTAAGTTTATAATGATACGATTCTGCAATAAAAATCTTACAATTGGCCAATTGATATTTTGAGCAATATCTAAGAGACATATGTACAGTTATCGGCGTGGCAGAATGTAATATTGTCCATATACATCAACCAGAAAACCCATTAACTGCTGTTAGCTCATTCCCGGAAGACTCAGGGTATTGGTTAAGCTGAAAAACTTCAAACTACCAAAAATTATATAACTCGGTTAATCTTGCTTTTGTGTAAGTTGATGCCCTATGTCTAGGAGGCTGGGCTTTCCCTATCTAACCCTTGTTGTGGCGGCGTTCATGGTTGGCCTGGGAAACGTGTGGAAGTTCCCGGCAATGGTGATAAAGTACGGGCTGGGCGGACTCGCGGTATACCTTGCATCGGTTGTCGTGCTGACCGGAATTCTGGCCGTGGCCGTTGAGACCACCAAGAGGAAGAGGTACGAGCTCGTGGAATACTTCGACAGAGAATATGGGAAACCTTCCTTTGCCTTGCTCTTCCTGATCTTTGACGTGCTCCTCCTGGGCTACTACTCAATCGTCGGAGGCTGGACCCTAAGCTCGATAATCCTGGGAGGCATCCCTAGGGGTATGCTCTGGAACATGGGTATGGGGCTCGCTTTTCTGATCTTTCTCCTCCTTATTCTGGTGGGGGGAACGCGGTGGATTGCCGACTTTATGGTGGCATCGTTTGTGCTGTTTTTCGTGGCGATGTCTGCTGTAGTATGGGGCATGTACCACAACGTAGGGCAGGCGGCCCTGGCTGATACTCTGAGCGGCATCCTCGTCTGGAAGGGGGTAACCCTTAGGATGGCGCTGGAGATGGCCTCACAGGCCGCTTACTCCCTCGGCGTTGGGATGGGGTTCTATCTGGTTCTGGGAGCCATCCTTCCCAGGAACGTTTCAGGGACAAGGATAGTGGCCGCTGGCGCTTTCCTGGACACCCTCATGGCGCTGGGAGGTCTGGTTCTGGTGGTTGCCATGATAACGATTGAACCCTCATCGACGACGAGCGGTTCGGTTCTCCTGTTTGAGGATCTTCCCCTAGCAATAAGGGAGAACCTGGGTCCCTCGATGCTTTACGCCTTCAACTTCTCCCTGTTCCTAGCGGCTATGACGAGCATGGTGCCGATAGGAGAGGTGACAGGGAGAATTATCGGGGAGCTGATGAGACTCCCTAGGGGGTACGGCGTATTTGTTTCCCTGAGTTTGGCGGCGTCTATCAGCATAATAGTGTCTCTCCTCAGCTGGCTGGGACTCAATCCGGTGGGCCTCTTGGATGGGGCTGTATCGGCATTCATACTGTTTGGCGGAATAATAGAGGCCTACGCGGCGGTGAAGATGAAGGATTATATACCGGGGTGGCTCAAGGCCTGGGCATGGATGGGAATCCCCCTTGCTGGAATTCTCGGCCTTTACGCCCTGGTGAGCTGGTGCTCGCCTGGCTCTCAGGTGATCCTGGCCGTCACGGTTCTTGTGGCCCTCGGCCTGAACGAGAAGCTGAAAAAGAGGCTTGAGGAGATGCGCAGGAGGATACCCGGAGGGTACTACCGCTGAGCTCATTCAGATATGTCCAGATCCTCAAACTCGTCCTCGTCGATCAAGACTAGGGGGATCTTCATCTTTTTCAGGAGTTCTATTATCTGCTTCTCCCTGCGTTCAAGGAGTTCTACCCTGTGCCTCAGGCTTGTGTTTTCTATGCTCAGGCTCGTCACTTCCTCGGTTTTCTTTCTGACCTGCATCCTGAGCTCGATTATCTCCTCTTCGAGCTCTCTGATCGATCTCTCCAGCCTCTCGATCTCCTCTATGTACTCCCTACAAAGGCGGTCTTTTATCATTGCCTCCGCCCCGAGTGATGATCCTCTTTGGACGCATAGGGAAAAGATGTTTTAACGTTTCCCCGGCTGGTGGCGGGATGGAAGTTAAGGGGAGTTTGTTTATTGAACACTTTTTTCAAAAAGAGAAGAAACGGTCAGCCCCGCGAAACCTCCTCACCTTTCAGGGGGCTCCAGACTCATCATCCCGCAAGCCGTTAGGGGCTTAAACTTCTCCATTAATAAAACATTGGTGGTCGGGATGGGGAGAAGGTTTAAAGATCTCTACCTACGGTGGCGCTCGAAGTGCCCTTTCTTGAGAAAGTTAGAGGCCTGGAGAATGAAAAGAAAGGCTGGGGAATTCAAAGTTGGGAGGTGATTCAGACTCCAAGTATTCCCAGAATCTCCTCAACAGCTCTCTCCTTCTCAATGTTCCTCTGCTCGCCGGTCTTCATGTCCCTTAGGGTTATCCTTCCTGCTTCAAGGTCTTTCTTGCCGATGAGAACGACGTATGGGACTCCGAGTCTTCCGGCGTAGTCAAGGGCCTTCCTGAGCTTCCTGCCCGTGAGCTCGATGTCCGCCCCAACCATTGCTTCCCTGAGGCCTTGAACTATCTCTATGGCGGCCTTCTTTACTTCCCTGTCGCCGCCTATGGGGATGACGTAGACGTCCGGCCTGAGCTTTACCTCCGGCAGGAGGCCCTTCCGCTCTAGGATGGGGATCAGCCGTTCAATCCCTATGGCGAAGCCGGTAGCGGGAGTCGGCTTCCCGCCGAAGACCTCTATGAGGTTGTCGTACCTTCCTCCGCCGCCTATCGAGCCTATGCCCAGATCGTTGGGAGCTATGGCCTCGAAGACTATGCTCGTATAGTAGTCGAAACCGCGCGCTATGCCGAGGTCTATCCTTACCCACTTGGAGACACCGTAGGCATCTAGCAAATCTACGAGCTCGTAGAGCCTCGCTATTTCATCCTTCGCTTCTCCGCTCGTGAAGAGCTCCTCCGCCTTCGGGAGAACTTCCCCGGGAATGCCCTTTATCTCGATTAGAGATAGAACCTTCTCAACGCCCTCATCGTTAAGTCCGAACTCCTTGAGGGCCCCTATAAAGTCCTCCCTGCTCATCTTGTCCTTCTTGTCTATGAGCCTCATTAAACCAACGTCGTCCTCGACGCCGAGCATCCTTGCAAACTCATCCAGAAGAACCCTGTCTCCGATGTTGACCGTAAAGTCCTCAAGGCCAACGGCGAGGTAGCTCTCGACGAAGAGGGCTATGACCTCCGCGTCTGCCTCCACCTTATCGCTTCCCAGGAGCTCCACACCGGCCTGCCAGAACTCCCTATAACGGCCGCTCTGGGGCTCCTCATAGCGGAACATGTTTGCCATGTAGTACCACTTGATCGGCTTAGGCGCGTTCTGGAACTGGTTAACGTACAGCCTTGCAACGCTTGATGTCATGTCCGGGCGGAGCGAGAGGTTTCTTCCCCCCTTGTCGTCGAAGGCGTAGAGCTGCTCAACGACCTCCTCGCCGCTCCTCAGCTGGAAGAGCTTCGTATACTCAAAAGTCGGTGTGAGAACCTCGTGAAAGTTATACCTCTCAAAGACCTCCCTTATTCTCTCGAAGACCCATCTCCTCTTCGCCATCTCCTCGGGGAGCAAGTCTCGCGTTCCCTTAACCTTCTCAAGCCTGACTTTCATTTTGAACCCTCCTCTCCGGGAAAAGCGGAAGGGGTTAAAAGGTTAGCCCAGCTGAAGTTGTCGATCCGACAGCCTAAGCTGTGGACACCATGAGGAGGTAGATGCCGACGACCCCCTCAACCATCATCTGGGCACCTATTGCCATGATGAAGAGGCCTATTATCCTGATGGTCACACTGAGGAAGGTCTTGTTCACGGATTTCATCATGTAGAGGGCTATGAACATTGAGACTGCAACCAGGGCTATCGCTATCGCGGTTGCCGAAAGGGAAACCAGATACCCGTACTCTGCCGTCAGGGTTATCACAGCGGTTATCGCGGCGGGGCCCGCTATGAGGGGCATTGCAACTGGAACGGCCGCTAAAGCGAGGATGTCCCTCTCCCTCTTGAGGGTGAACATTCCTCCGCCTTCCAGGGCCTCAAGACCTATCTTGAACAGAACAAAGCCTCCCGCAACCTTCAGAGCGTTTATATCGATGTGAAATATCTCCTGGAGGATTATCTGGCCTGCAACGGCAAAGCTGGCCAGGAGAAGGAATCCGATGAGGTTGGCCCGGATTATAAGGGCTTTTATGTCCTCTATCCCGAAGTCCTCTCGGAGGAAGCTGACCAGAAGTATCTTATCGCTCGGGTCTATCATGATGAGCATCAGCAGTGCGGAACTCAGCACCGTGGTTATTAGGCTCATGTTAGGGGCTGACGGCCGGGGATTTAAAAAGCTATGCTATCTTGAGTAGAGCACCTTGAGGAGAGGCGGCGTTATTATCGTCGTCGTGAAGACCATGAGAATCGCCACTGTGAGGGCATCCCCACCTATTATTCCACTCGACATCGCGACCGCTAGCATTGCCAGCTCGACACCCATCCTCGGTATCATCCCCACCCCTATCCTGAGGGAAGCGGCCCAGTCGAAGCCGCCCAGTTTTGCTCCGAGTCCGCAGCCGATTATCTTGCTAACGACCGCCGCAGTGGTGTAAAGAACCGCGAAAAGGCCCGCGTGGAGTATGTAGGACAGTTCTATCCTCATGCCGACCTCGACGAAGAAGAGCGGTATGAAGAGTGAGTAGCCGAGGACGTTCATGTGATCCATTATCGCCTTCTTCTTTGGAATCTGCCCGAGTGCAAGGCCGGTAAGGTAAGCCCCAAGTATTGAGGCCAAATTGAGATGCTCCGCGAGGTAGGCGAAGACTATCAGGAAGACGAGGGCGAAGGCGGTCTCGCTCTCTGGGAGGTCGATTTTTGAGATGTAGCGGAAGGTTTTATCCGCCATCCCTGGGCCGAAGTAGATAAAGAAGAACAGGAGAAGGGAGACTGAGACCACCACCTCCGCAAGACTGGAGTAGTTGATGGAACCTCCTCCAATTATAGAGATGGCAACGGTGAGCACGAGGATTCCAAGGACGTCATCAACAACTGCGGCAGCCAAAATCGTCGTCCCCTCGCGCGTGTTCAGCTTCCTCAGCTCCATGAGCACCTTTACGGTTATGCTCACGCTCGTCGGCGTCATCATAGCACCGTAAAGGACCGCCTCATGGAACGGGACGAAGAAGTACGCAACTCCGAACCCGAGGAGAAATGCAACGATGACGCCGATTCCGGCCACAAAGACGCTCTGCTTTCCAACCCTCCTGAACTCCTCAAGCTCGCTCTCAAGCCCGGCTATGAAGAGGAGAAGCAGAACTCCTAGGTTAGAGAACTGGCCGATTACGGGGTTCGTGTCAAAGAAGACGCCTATCAAAAGGCCCCCGAATATCTGACCCAGAACAACGGGCTGACCAATTTTTTCAAAGAGGTACCCCATTACCTTCGCGGTTGCGAGCATTATAGCTATCAGGAGCAGTATCTCCATGTTATCGCCCCTACTCCTTCGAAAACGCCCACTTCAGAAGGAACGGCGTTACGATCGTTGTTACCACCACCATTGTGACGGGAATCGCAAAGGTGCCCCTGTTGAAGACCCGCTCCTGGAGGGCGACGTTGGCCATGATGAGGGCAACCTCCATCCTCGGAACCATGCCGACACCGACCTGGAGGGCCTCAATAGGCTTAAACTTCGCGAAAACCGCACCTAGACCACAGCCTATTATCTTGCCGATTATGGCGAGCAGAGCGTAAACTAGGGCGAAGGTTCCGGCTGTGGTGAGGATCCTGACGTCGCTTTCTATTCCGATGCTCACGAGGAATATCGGGATGAAGAGGGAGTAGCCTATTGTTACAGTTTTATCGGTAACTTTCCTGGCCTCTTCAGTAGTCGCCACGAGTATTCCTGCCAAATATGCCCCGGTTATCCCCGCTATCTGGAACTGCTCTGCCAAATAGGCGAAGATGAGCATGATGGCTATGGCCATGGCCGTTACCGTCTCGGGCAGGGTTATCTTTTCCGAGGCTTTCAGGGCCTCTTTAACTGCCGGGGTTCCGACGAGGAGTCCAAGGAGGAAGTAAACGGCTACTTCTCCGAGGATTATGAGGAGATCCTTGGCGTAGACGCTCCCGCGCGTGTTTATTCCCACCAAGATCGTCAGAACGATTATGCCGAGGACGTCGTCAACGACGGCAGCGGCTAAAATCGTCGTCCCGACTCTCGTCCTGAGCTTCTTCATCTCCATTAGAATGCTGGTCGTCAATCCAACGCTCGTCGCGGTGAGAACGCCGCCGAGAAAGAGGGCCTGAACGTGTGGATAGCCCCAGACGAGCGCACCGAGGTATCCGAGAATAAATGGGATGAGGACGCCCATTGATGCGACTATGAAAGCCGGGATTCCAACGTGCTTGAACTCCTCCACGTCGGTCTCAAGGCCGGCTAAAAACAGGAGCATGACAACGCCGAGCTCTGCGAGGAGCCTGACGCCCTCGTCGTAGGAGACGATGCCCAGGATGGAGGGGCCTATGAGCATACCCCCAATGAGCTGACCGAGGGCCGCTGGAAAGCCAAGGCGAACGGTGAGGTATCCAAACAGCTTAGCGACTATTAGTATCAGCGCGAGCTCAAGGAACACGTCCATTATTGTCATCCCCCGTCTGTTATTTGACTCCGCAAAGCCATCAGTACGACACTATGCGTATGAGCCGGATAATGTCCTTGATCTCAAGGACGCCGTGAACACGGTTTTTGTCGTCGACCACAGGGAGGTGATGTTTTCCCGTTTCCAGCATTATTTGAATAGCCCTTCCAAGGTTCTCATTAACGTGAATCGTTATCGGCTTTTTTACCATGATGTCCCCGACTCTGGAGGCCCTGTTAATTGAGTATTTTTTGAGGAGGTTAACCCCGACAACGGAGTACCTCTTCGGTGGTGAAAAGAAGTTGAGCAGATCTTTCATTGTTACAAAGCCCAGAAGCTTTCCTTCTGAATCAACGACAACTGCGGAGCTTTCTTCTCCCTTTAGATCCTGAACGAGTTTGGAAAGGGGATCCCCTGGATGGAGAGTCAGAAACTCCCTGTCCATCACGAGGCCCACCGGAACTTTGGAGATGTAGCGGATGTTGTAGCTCAGCTCCTCCCTCCTCTGGACCATCAGGAGGCGTCTTTTGCTGTGGATGAGATGGATCTTTTTGGCTTTGGTAGCTTTTGCCTTGGGGACACCTGAAACGCCTTCCATTGCCCTCACTAATACCCTTCTAATATTCGAACATGTTTAAATGTTTCGGCACTTTTTCTACATGTATAAGCCTAAAACAATGATAAATTCCAGGATTTTCAACATAATCAAGCCAAAAACTTTTTAAGGGTGAAGCCATAGACATCGGCAAGGGAAATATGGTTCAGGCGAACGGTTCTGGAAAGGCATACGACGTTGTGATTATTGGAGCCGGTCCGGCGGGGCTTTTTGCGGCCTACGAACTCGCGGAAAAGAGCGATTTTAGGGTTCTGGTGATCGATGAAGGCGGGGACGTTGACCAGCGCACCTGCCCCATGTACGAGCTCGGCTACTGTATAGGCTGCCAGCCCTGCCACATAATGAGCGGCGTCGGCGGCGCGGGTGGATTGAGCGACGGCACGATAAACCTCCGCCCGGACATAGGCGGCGATCTGAGCGAACTGACCAACGACGAGAACTACGCCTGGCAGCTCGTCTGGGAGGTTGATCAGATTTTTCTGAGGCACAAATCCCCGAAGAACCTCTTCAAGGGTGATCCCGAGCAGGTTCGCTACTGGGAGCAGAGGGCGGCCCAGGCTGGGGTGAAGTTCATCCCCATAATCCAGAGGCACATAGGCTCGGACAGAACGCCGGAAGTTATAGGCGACATAAAAAGGCATCTTGAGGGCAAAGGAGTCGAGTTCCTCCTCTGGACGAAGGCCCTTGAGTTCGGGAAGGGCTGGGTCAAGGTCAGGAAGGGGAGGGACGTCTTTGAAATCAACACTAGATACATCATCGTCGCCCCCGGAAGGGGAGGGGCCGACTGGTTCCACGACGTTGCCCAGAGGATCGGGCTGAAGGCCAGACACGGGCCGATCGACGTCGGCGTCCGCGTTGAGGTTCCAGCCATAGTAATGGAGCCGATAACGAGCATAAACCACGACCCCAAGTTCCACATCTACACCGACACCTACGACGACTTCGTGAGAACCTTCTGCACCAACCCGAACGGCTTCGTAGTTGAGGAGCGCTACGACGGCTACGTCGGTGTTAACGGCCACTCCATGCACGAGAAGAAGAGCAACAACACCAACTTCGCCTTCCTGAGCAGGATAGAGCTTACAGAGCCGGTTGAGGACACAACGGCCTACGGGAGGAGCATAGCACAGCTGGCAACGACGATAGGCGGCGGAAAGCCCCTCATCCAGAGGCTCGGCGACCTGAGGCGCGGAAGGAGGAGCACGTGGACGCGGATAAGGAGGAGCGACGTTGAGCCGACCCTGAAGCACGTTACCCCTGGGGACATTGCTATGGCCCTCCCGCACCGCATTGTCACCAACATAATAGAGGGCCTTGAGAAGCTCGACAGGGTTCTCCCGGGCGTTGCCAGCGACCACACGTTGCTCTACGCCCCCGAGATCAAGTACTACGCGATGCGCGCCGAGGTCAATGAGAACCTTGAAACCAGCATAGAGGGAATCTTCGCCGCCGGGGACGGAGCCGGCTTGAGCAGGGACATCGTCAACGCGGCCGCGACGGGCATCCTGGCCGCGAGGGGAATACTCAAAAAGGAAGGCCTCTACACCGAGAAGGACTTCAGGAAGCCTGGGAACTGGAGGAGAAGGGTAGAGGGGCTCGAAGCGGATTAGTGGTGAAGACCGTGGGACGTTAACGACGTCTGTGGGGATATGGTTATTTTCACTTTCATCGCCAATTCTTTTCCAGATTAATAGAGGGCGCTAGAACGGGTGCTTGTCGCTTTTCGATGGAAGTACGAACTCTCATAACAGTTCTTTGTTAGACCATATGAGCGTCGTCGGTGTATTGGAATTAATCGAAACATATTTTAGTGTAGAATCACAATTTAACCTAGGTGGTGAGACTTGGTTGATCCCATTGATGTTCTGATTGAAAAAGAAACTGCTATCGCTCTTTTGGAGTACGGCCCCACCGATCATCCTGAGAGGGTTTTCGCGAGGATCGTCGAGGGCTGGAAGAAGAGGGGCATAAACCCGTTTATAGTGGATATATTTGACACTCTCCACTTATTCGTTCAGAACCTTAAGTTTGCGGGTGTTTCCCTCGACGTTTCCAGTGCTCCTGTGGTGAAGGTTAAGGGCTCCGCCAGTGTTGGGAACGTTCTTGGGACCATTGACGTGGTAGACGACTTCGAGTACCACATTGCGGTCTATTCGAGACTCGTAAGAAACGTCCCGGATGAGAGCAGGAACCACGCGATAGTCCTGGGGCTGGAGAAGTTCGTCTTCCCCTTCCTTGATGACCGTTCCAAGCTTGAGAGCTATTTTGAGGCAATCACCAGGAAGTATCTACCTTTGTTTGACAAAGTCAGCATCCTGTTCCTTAACGTAGGCGTGGCCTCGGAGTATCTGATCAAAGGGCTCGAGCAGGACTCGGATTACGTTCTCCGTGTGAGGAGGGGAGAGGTCGAGCCGGTGAAGTTGTGGGGTGGGGAGGTATGAGGTTCCGGGACTACCTCGGGAAGATACGGGAAGGGGAGAGCGTCCTGATTGAGCACACGTCACTCTCACCGTACCATACTCTCTTGTTGTCCATTGGGGAGTTCTATGGGTGGGAACGGCTTCTCCTAGTCGACACTTTGGATTCCGCGGCATCCTTGGTTAGGACCCTCCATCTCTCTGGAACTGATATTCCTGGAGACGTGGCGCACATCAAGGTCGGGGGCAGTTTCTCTTGGGGCAGGGTTATCCTAAAGGTTAACCCCCATAAGGATCCTGGGATATTCCTCAGCAGGTTCGTCTATACTCTGAGGGAGTACTACTCGAAGAACAGCGACGTGGTTACGCTGATTCTGAATCCGGAGAGGCTGGTATCACTCTACAACAACGACCCGAACTTCATACTCACGGTGGCCAACTTGGCCGCGGTATTTTTGGGAACTCCTCTCAGAAGGACGTTCTATTTCTTTAACAGAGAGACAGGCAACGCGAGGTACCTCTCGTTGCTGGAGGAGGCGTTCACAAGGGTGCTCAGGGTTCAGGACGATGGTAAGATCCTCGTTGTCAAATCCCCCGACCTGGAGGAGGAAGGGGCACTCCTTGAAGTTCCGTGATCCATCGGGCAACTTTTTAAACTCTTTCTCCCTGTTCCACCTCGGGTGAGACCATGGGGGTTAACGTTGGAGAGATGCACGAGTTCCTCAATCGTATCTGGACGGACATCTTCACGCTCAACGATGAACTCAAGAAGGAATTGGGCCCACTCGGCTTCAAAGTCGAGGACGTTGAGGAGGTCTTCGGTGCGTACATCTTTCTGAACGGCGAGTGGAGGCAGATGAGCTATCCTCATCCTGCCTTCGAGATAAAGCCCGGGATCGAGGTCGGCGCGACGCCTGAGAGCTACTATTTCGTCGTTGCAGTTCCCAAGGAGAAGGTAAGCGAGAACTTCGTGGGGCTCTTCCTGGAGATATTCCCGCGTAGCTTCATCTACGGAAGCGAGAACTTCCTCAACGATCTCTACAACTGGAGGAGGGACGGAAGGGTTTCCCCGACGGAAATACTGAAGAAGATCGAGGAAAGCGAAGAGAGGGTATTCCAGTTCGAGGCTAACTTTGGATCGGCAAAGGCTCTAAAGCAGGGGATAATGAGGCTCATAGACCTCGGAAAGCGCTTTGAAATCTTTGACCTCTGAGGTGTCGCCATGGGCTACGAAGAAGCGTTTCCGCCGGAACTGCGTGAGTATTATGGGAGGCTCTTTGGAAGCGAGGCGGAGGAGATAATGGCCTCGCTGAGAACTCCGGTGGAGAAGTACTACATAAGGGTGAACACCCTCAAGACGAGCCGCTCAAAGCTCATGAGCATCCTGAGAAAGGAGGGCCTGAAGCCGAAGAGGAGCCCCTACCTCGGGGAGGGGATTTACTTCGAGAGGGAAGGCCCGAACTTCGACGATGACTACGAGCCAGGCCTGCCCGTGGTGAGGGCAAACAAGTTCGCCGCTGAGAGCGTCTACCAGGGGGCCATGCTCTACGCCCCGGGGGTTCTTCAGGCGGACAAGAGGATAAAGCCCGGGGACGAGGTTGAAATCAGGGATCCAAGGGGACTCTTGGTTGGAATCGGAATAGCGAGGATGAGCGCCAAGGAGATGGTGATTTCAACGAGGGGCCTGGCCGTCGAGGTGACCCTGCCGAAGTTCAAGCTGCCGAGTTTGAGCGAGCTGGAGAGCTTTAAGGAGGGACTCTTCTACGCCCAGAGTTTGCCATCGATGGTTGTCGCCCGCGTTCTTGAGCCGAGTGAGGAGGAGCTGATCATCGACATGGCGGCGGCGCCTGGAGGAAAGACTTCCCACATCGCCCAGCTGATGCAGAACAGGGGCGAGATAATAGCGCTGGACAAGTCAAAGAACAGGCTGAAGAAGATGGAGATGGAGCTTGAGAGGCTCGGCGTGAAGAACGTCAAATTAATTCATATGGATTCAAGGAAGCTCCCGGAGCTCGGAATCGAGGCCGACAAAATCCTCCTCGATGCCCCCTGCACGGCCCTCGGGATAAGGCCGAAGCTCTGGGAGAGCAGGACGCCGAAGGAGATAGAGGCCACTGCAAGATACCAGCGGCACTTCATAAACGCCGCCATAAAGTCCCTGAGGAGGGGCGGCGTTCTGGTTTACTCAACCTGCACGCTGAGCTACGAGGAGAACGAGGCCAACGTGAAGTACATGCTAGGAAAAGGGTTAAAGCTCGAGGAGCAGAGCGTTTTCATAGGCTCCCACGGTATCGGCGTTGATGACGTCCAGAGGTTCTATCCCAACAGGCATCTGACGCAGGGCTTCTTCATAGCGAGGTTCAGGAAGGGGTGAGGATGGACTGGAGGAAGCTCCTTCCGTTTATGGCTGCCGTTGTGGTTATAGCCCTGCTCGTCTGGTGGGCTGGAGCGGAGGGCGTCGCTGAGGTACTGAAGAGAAGCGACGTTGTGATGCTCCTCCTGGCGTTTCTGGCTTACTTCGGGGGCTTCCTCACGTGGGCCCTCCGGTGGCACGTTTTGATAGAGAGCCTCGGGCTTGAAGTCCGGTTCAGGGATACGCTCGCGGCCCTGTTCATAGGAGTGCTCTTCAACAACATAACCCCCGGCGCTAGGGGCGGAGGTGAGGCCGCTAGGGTTTACTACCTCGTGAAGCGTTCCAGTTCAACCTACGGCCAGATCTTCGCGACGGTTACGGCTGACAGGGTTCTCGACCTTCTCCCTGTTATGGCGATGCTCCTCTTTTCGGCCGGCTACGTCTACACCAAGGGCGTCACGAGTCTATTTGCTGTGGTTCTGGTTCTGACCCTTGTTCTGGCTGCCCTCACGGGAGTGGCGACCCTGATAATAACCAGCGAGCGCAGGATGAAAAAGACCCTTTACTGGCTCTTCGGAATACTACTCCGCCTGATACCCTCGAGGGTCAAGAAGTACGAGGAGAAGTTCAACAGGGCCGTGGACGTGAACATACCCCACTTTACTGGGGCCCTTAAGATCGTCATTCGCGACAGGAGGGCCTTTGCCCTTTCGACGTTGTACTCGTTCATTACTTGGTTCTTCGTGGTGCTCAGGAATTACCTGGTTTTCCTCAGCCTCGGCTATCATATAAGCTTCCTCGACGTCATGGCTGTGCAGATGATAGCCACTGCCGTGGGGCTGATCAGCGTCATACCCGGGGGAGCTGGTCTCATAGAGGCTACGACCTCCGGTGCCTACGTTGTTCTCGGAGTCACGAGGGAGATGGCGGTAACGTCTAGCATAGTTGACAGGATAATATCCTTCTGGCTCCCCCTGGTTATCGGGATGATCCTGATGAGCTACCTTGGCCTCAAGCCGAAAACTGCTAGAACCTCCTCTTGAGCCGGATGGTGTACTTGGGGTAAACCTCGTTTGAGAAGCGCACAAATCTCGCTTTCCTCGGCGATTTCTTGACCTTTATCTCCGTGTCGGGGCTCAACCTGGTGTAGAACTGGCCGTCAACGGCCAGGATCAGATCCCTCTCCGGCGGAAGGGCGAGCACTTCAATCTCGCTTGAAGATGGGACTACCATCGGCATCGAGCCAAGGGGTATGGGGTTCAGCGGGGCAATCACAAAGAGCTCAAGCCGCGGATCAACGAAGGGTCCCCCCGCTGAGAGAGCATAGCCGGTTGATCCAGTCGGCGTTGAGATCACCAGCCCATCGGATCGCATCTCGTCGGCTAGGCCGCCGTCAACGTAGTACTTGAGGTGCACTATTTTTCCGGGGATCCCCGTTAGAATCGCATCCTCGTTGAGGGCATCCGGAACCGAGTTCTCGCCGTCGAGGTACGTTCTCAGCTTCATCCTCTCATCGATCCTGTACTCGCCCTCGAGGAGCCTGCTGAGGGCAAAGAACGTCTCGTGGGGCTCCACTTCGGTGAGGAAGCCGAGGGTGCCCATGTTGACCCCGAGTATCGGGAAGTCCTTCTTCGTCCTGTGCTCTATCCTCAGTATCGTTCCGTCTCCCCCTATAGCTATTATGAAGTCGACGTCAAAGTCCTCCAGATCGAGGACGTCGCCCTCGTCGAACTCCCTCAGATGGAGGAAGGTCTCCCTGTCAACTATTACGTCGTAGCCGCTGACCTTTAGAAAGTCATATACCCTGTAGGCGAGCTTGAGCGCGGCCTCCCTGTCCCTCCTGGCGACGATACCAAACTTCATGGGCCCACCTAAAGCTAAGAATGGGCCTTCTCCCCTTTAAGGCTTTCGACCACAAGGTTTTTGTGAGATGACGGCAACGCTGAAGGGGGGCTGTGATGGGAAGGGGGATCCTGTTGATCCTGGCGGTGGTTCTTGCGGTCGTCCTAATGGCCCCTCCGGGGGTTAGCGCTGAGAATCCTCCGCAGGACGTTTTTGATGCCGTGATGATGCTCCATGTCCTTGACGATGGGACGGGCAGGGTTGACGTCTCCGTCAAGCTTACAAATCCCGTTTACATGAAAACTCTGAAAAATGGTGACTTTGAAGCCTTCGTCAGGGATCTTGTTTACTTAAACCTCCTGAACGACATGAGGCGGAGATACGAAAACTTTACTGTGATCCTGCCGTCGTCTGGACCAGTCGAGGTTACCGGAAACTGGAGTGCTCGGGTGAGCTTTTACGTAAGGCCCTTTGTCGTTGAGGGAAAGAGGGGTATGGAGTGCCCTTACTCCGGACCCCTGGATTTCGTCCTCGGTGGGAAGGTCTATTCCTTCCTGTTCAGGAGGATAATCCTCATCCTGCCGCAGAACTCCACGCCCCTCTACGCGTTCCCGAATCCGGAGGACACCGCGGGGCGCGTGTTTATATGGGAGAACGCCACCTTCCTCCCCATGTTCGGCTTCATTCCCTGCGAAAGCCCCATTAAAGAGTGCAGACCCCTGAGCATAAGCCTCGACTATCGACCCGAAGCGGGGAGGGTCTTTTTCAACGCAACCTTCAACTGTACTGATGCCCTCCCCTCGATGCCCGGTGCCGAGAACGTCACGTACTCCATTAACGGAAACCTCACTGAGGTCTCGGGCTACCTCGTTCCCCAGGTGAAGTACGAGGAAGAACCCCTTAAGAAGGAGTGGAAGGCTAAGCTGGAGCTCCCCTTCAGCTTTTCACGGGTTTACGGGGGGAAGGTTCTGGGAGATGGGAGAACCGTGGAGATGGCTGTTGAAAAAACCTCTCCCGCTAGGATTTGGATTCCCATAATCGCCGTTGTAGCGCTGATGGCTGGGATACTGTGGAGGTGGAGGAGATGAGTGGAGATCTGTCGTTCTTTTTCTACCCCAAGAGCGTTGCCGTCTTCGGATCCTTTAAGGAGGGCGCGATAGCCTACGAGATCCTGAGAAACATCGTCGAAGGGGGATTTGATGGGAAAATAATTCCCGTGAACCCCAAGGGGGGAACCGTCGAGGTTGCAGAAAGGAGCTTTGAAATACATGAAAAGCTAGATGAGCCAGTTGACGCCGCCATAATCGCGGTTCCGGCTAAAATAGTGCCGTCCCTCATAGATGAAATCGGTCCTCTCATCAAGGGCGCGGTCGTTATCTCCGCGGGCTTTTCGGAGGTTGGAAACGATGCCCTTGAGCAGGAAC